>CAKPMX010000007.1 GCA_934168205.1 uncultured Bacilli bacterium | reverse complement strand
GTTCTTATTCATACAGAAGTAAGTTAGCTGCAACAAATGGTATTTCAAACTATAGAGGAACACCAGCACAAAACACAACACTTTTAAACCTGCTAAAACAGGGTAAATTAAAGGCAAATGACTCAGGCAATACAAATACCAGTTCTAACACTAATTCGAGTAATAAAAGCTACTTAAAAGCCAATTATAATGGAAACTCAATTGTGGACGCTTTAGCAAGCATTGGAGTGAATAGTTCTTATTCATACAGAAGTAAGTTAGCTGCAACAAATGGTATTTCAAACTATAGAGGAACACCAGCACAAAACACATTAATGCTAAATTTATTAAAACAAGGCAAACTAATTAAAGCATAATATAAATTATCATAATAAGAAAAATTGCATATAGGAAATTAGAAAATTAAAAAGAAAAAAGTACTGAAATTACTAAATTGGTAATTTGCAGTACTTCTTTTTTTATGCAATAATATCGCCGAAAGCGAGGTGATATTGTGCAAAAAACTTATATTTTAAGTAAAAGAGAAGTAGAAGAAATTAACAAATTATATAATACTAACTTATATTCTATTATGATCCAACAAATTGGCAATAAGTATTATGCCATCATTGATTGTGACTTGAAAATTAAAGTCTTTCGAAAAGAAGTAGAAAAATATTTTAATTGAGTTGCAAATTAAGACCATTTATGTTATAGTCGTAGTACTTATTTTTACGTCTTATTTACGTCTTTTTTTTATTAAAACTAATTTCTTTTTTTGTTTTTATTTTAATTTTTTCTTATATTTTTCAACAAAAATATATAACTGTTTTAGTCTATTAAATATCTTTTGTTATACGCCTCGCGGACACCATTTATGAATTAAATCCTTGATATTCAGGGATTTTTTTTAATTTTATTTCACCTTTTTCAAGTAAAGTACTTGTTTACAGAAAATAACTGTGTTATTATTGTGTTGTAGGAAGGTTATTTTAACTAATATTTGTTTTCTCATGTTAAAATAGTTTCTTCGGAACGACACGACTAATCACTTCCTACATTAGAAACAAGAAATTGTTTCTTTTTTTTTTGCGTTTTTTGTGGGAAAGTTAATTTTATTTAGAATAATAAAGTAGGAGGTGAGAGAAAAAGACGTTATGAAAGTTGTCTTACAAGATGGTATTAAAGACTGTGGTATTTGTTGTTTGCTTTCTGTTATTAGATTTTATGATGGGGATGTATCTAAGGAATATTTGAGGGAAATTACTAATACTAACAAGTCTGGAGTGTCAGCTTATGATTTAATAGAAGGTGCTAAAAGTATAGGATTTGATGCGGTAGGTGTGAAGGGAGACTTGTCAAAAATAGAAAAAAATAACTTACCTTGTCTTGCTCATGTTATCGTTAATAAAAGTTATAAGCACTTTGTTGTTATATATGATATTGATTTTAAAAGGAACAAAGTATTGATTATGGATCCAGCGAAGGGAAAAGTAATTTTAAATATGAGTGAATTTAAATTGATGTCTAGTATGAATTATATTTTCTTGAAGCCAGTTAAGACTTTGCCTGTTTTTAATAAGAGTAAAATTATTCGTAAAATATTAACAGGTTTTTTTAGAAAAAATAAAATATTTGTAATATTGATTATTGTTTTAACCTTTGTTTATTTTTTATTTCAAATCATAACTACCTTCCATTTTAAGTATTTATTAGAGTTTTCGGTTAATTATAAAATAAGCAATTTGATTACTTTTTTGAGTATTTATGTTTTCTTTCTATATTGTTTCAAAGAATTTACTAATTTTATGAGAAATATTTTATTGACAAAAATTTTAAGTAAACTGGATTTGGAAATTACTTTTGTAACGTTTAAACATATTCTCTTACTTCCATATTTATATTTTAAGAATCGAACAACAGGTGAAATTATTTCAAGAATTAGAGATTTAAATACTATTAAGAATTTATTAGGACAATTTTGTTGTATGATTTTTTCTGATTTTGTTGGTTTTATTTTATTTAGTTTTATAATGTTTAGATTAAATAGGAAAATATTTATAATAGTTTCTTGTATATGTGTATTTTTATTTTTTATGCAGGTAATATTTAATCATTTTAGGGTTTTAAAAGTTAAGAAGGTTAATATTTATAATGATAAAATTAATTCTTATTTAATCGAAGCTATTACTAATATTGAGACTATTAAGGGTAGTCATTTAGAAAAGAAGTTTACGGATGTTTTTAAGATTAAGTATCAAAAATTATTAGAAAAAAATTATAGTTCTAGTTTATTTGAAGAAGTGTTTTTGTTCTTAAAAAATATTAGTAATAATTTGTTACTGGTTGTGATACTTGGTTATGGGTGTTTCTTTGTTGTATCTGGTAAAATGAGTTTAGGACAATTACTGGTATATCAAAATGTATTTAGTTATTATCTTTATTGTTTTGGGAATTTATTAAACTTATATACTGGCTATTATGACTTTGAATTGGCTTTAAGAAGAATTGAAGATTTGTTTACAGTTAAGACGGAGAAGTTTAATGGTAAGGGATATTATTTGATGTGTCGTTTAGATGGAGATATTGTTATTGATAATTTGAATTATAATTTGGGAGGAAAATGTTTATTTAATAACTTAAGACTTAATATTTCTTATATGGATAAAGTTTTATTAACTGGTGAATCTGGATCTGGAAAGAGTACATTAGTTAAATTACTTTTAAGATATATTTATGTACCATTTGGATTTATATCTATTAAGAATATTGATATTAATCATTATCATTTGGATAATATAAGAAATAATATTACTTATATTAGTAATAATGATACTTTGTTTACGGATACACTTTATAATAATATTACACTTAATCAGAATGTTTCTAAGGAAGAGTTTTTAAAGATTACAAGAATTACTAAAGTTAATGAAATAGTTAAAAATGATAGACTAGGATATCAGAAATTAGTAGAAGAGGATGGATTTAATTTTAGTTCTGGTGAGAAACAGAGAATTATATTAGCTAGATCATTAACTAGAAAGAGTGATATTTATATTTTTGATGAAGCTTTTAGTCAGATAGATATAGACAAAACAAGAATTATTCTTAGAAATATACTGGAATATTTGAAAGATAAAACTGTTATTGTGATTAGTCATAGGAATAATTTTAATAAGTTGTTTAATCGAGTCTTAAAATTAGAAAAGGGTAGAATATATGAAATTAGTAAATTATGAGAAGAAAGGATTTGTTATATTTTTAGTTGTTTTTTTGTTTATTTTACTTTTTGGACTTTGTGTTTATACTTGGTGTAAGAAAATTAATAGTTACAGTTTAGTTACTGGTCGAGTTAGAAAAAAGAATTTAATAGAACTTTATATTAAAGATAAAGATATGAATATTATTTATAAAAATAGTAATGTTTATATTGGTGATAAAAAAGTTAGTTTTTCTATTGTTGAAGTTAATAAAGATATATTAATTGATAGTGATGATAAATATAATTTAGTGTTACTTAAGACAAAGGCATCTTTAAATGATGGAGAAATAGTTGAACTTACTTTTAAGGATAAACGTATTAGTTTATTTAAAATATTTGATGTTATTTGGAAAGGGTGAGTTATGGAGAAGGTTAATAATTTAGAATTACAAAAGATAACTGGTGGGGTATCGGCTTTAGCACTTGTTGGTATTGCGGCTTTAATAATTTTTATTTCAGGTGTACTTGATGGATTTACTAATCCCGGGAGGTGTAATGGTTGAAGAAGGAAAGTGATATGAACTTAAAAGAAATATATGCTGGCAGTAGTGTTTCAGGTACAATTATTAATGCTTTTACAAAGATAATTGGAATGATGTATGATGCTGGTAAGGGACTTGGTTCATCAATAAGAAGACTTGGTGAAAATAATTTATGTCCATTAGAATAATTATTAAAAAATATTGGAAGATAATAGTTACAATAATAGTAATTTTTAGTATGCCTTTTATATATGAAATAGTTAAATTCTTGTATGAATTTGGTACTTTTATCGGTTCTTTAGGGCGATATTTGTTGAAATTTAGGACTTTTTGTTAAAAAAAACTAAAAATCTGTTGAAAAACAAGAGAAGTTTTGTTATAATTCTTTTTAGTTAAAAACGAAGGGAGGGATAATGATGGCAACTAAAGTAACTGTTAGAGGTAATTTGGACCAAGCTCTAAGAAAGTTCAAACAAAAAGTGGCAAGAGATGGTGTCCCTTCAGAATGTAGAAAAAGAGAAGCTTATGATAAACCAGGTGTTAGAAGAAGAGCTGCTAAAAAAGAAGGAATTAAAAATTCTCAAAAGAGAAATCGTGCTAACAATAGAGATTATTAATCTCTATTTTTTTTATATTAATTTTCGTTTCATCATATACTTTTATAGGTGATAATGATGATAGATAAGATTAGAAATTATATAAGAGATGATGAATTTAGATTAACTATTTTTAAAGATCGGTTACATATAATTAATTATTTAGAGATTTTGACACTTAGTAATAAACATATTTCTATTGATACTGGTGATAATTTAATTGTTATAAAGGGAGAAAATTTGATTCTTAATAAACTATTAGATAATGAAATATTAATTACTGGGAAGATATATACAGTAGAGGAATTATATGATTAATAGATATAAATTAGTTATTACAGGAAGAAATCCCGATTACTTTTTAAAGAAAATTATAAAGAAAAAGATTAATATTTATGATTTAGAAAAGTCACATAAAAAGATATATATTGTTGTTGATGATGTAGGACTTGATGATATTAGGAGTATTAAAACTAGTTATAAAATTCAAGTAGTTGGGAGACTTGGTTTAGCAAGAGTTGAATATGTTATTAAAAAGTATATGTTGTTTTTAATATTTTTTGTGTTTGGTATTTTTGTAAATATATTTTTAAGTAATATTATTTTTGATGTTGATGTTGTTCATAGTAATCCTTATATTAGAGAATTAGTGTTTAATGATTTGAAAAAATATGGTATTAAAAAGTATAATTTTAAAGTTAGTTATGCTAAAAAAGAAAAAATTGTTAATAAAATTGTAAGTGATGAGAAGAATGATATCGAATGGTTAGAGATAGACAGTATTGGTACTAAGTATATTGTAAAGGTTGAACAAAGGAAGAAAAATAAAGATAAAGAGACTTGTGTTAGAAGAAATATTGTGGCAAAAAAAGATGCTATGATACTTGGAATAGAAGCTACTGAAGGGGAAATACTAAAAAAGAAGTTAGATTATGTTAAAAAAGGAGATATTATAGTATCTGGTGTTATTTATAATAAAGAAAAAATAGTTGCTCAAAAGTGTGCTATTGGTAAAGTTTACGGAGAAGTTTGGTATTTAGTTTCTTTAGATATGCCGGTTAATTATAAGGAAGAAAATGTTACTGGTAAAGTTAAAAAACAATTAGAATTTAAATTTTTAAATAAAGAGTTTCATTTATTTTCACATTTTAAGAGTTATAAGAGAAAATCTTATTCAATAATTTCTAATAATTTACTACCTATTAGTTTGGACTTTACTAGTTATTTTGAAACAAAGGTAAAGAGTAAAACTTATACCTTGGATAATATAGAAAAAGACGCTATTTCTTTAGCGACAAATAAACTTACTAATAAGATTGGTGAAGATAGTGAGATAGTAAGTAAAAAAGTTTTGAAAAAGTATAAGAAAAATAGTAAAATAATAGTAGAAGTGTTTTTTAAAGTAAAAGAAGATATTACGGAATATTTAGAATATGAAGAAATTGTACAAGGAGAGTGATATTAATGTTAGGACCAATTACTACTACATTACAGGGTGTTATTGATATTACTTGGCCAATGGTTTTAATTGCTTGTGTTGTGATAGTTTCTTTAAGACTTAGTTATTTAATTAAAAATAGAGAAAGAGTAGTTTTATATAATGAGCTATTAAGCTTATCTTTTTTGATTTATATTATGTCTTTGTTCCAAGTTGTTACTTTTCAAGATGATGTTACTTGGTCTAGTAATAATTTTATTCCTTTTAGGGAAATATTGCGTTATAATATGGGCAGTCGACTTTTCTTCAAGAATGTATTAGGTAATATGATTATGTTTTTACCTTATGGATTTTTTGCTAGTTATTATTTAAAAAGTAAGAAGTTGACTTTGCCATTGTGTTTAACTATTTTGACATCAGTTTCTATTGAAACTGTTCAATTAATTATTGGAAGAGTTTTTGATGTTGATGATATTATTTTAAATATACTTGGTGGAGTACTTGGATTTTATATATATCATATACTTGATATTCTTGGTGATAAGTTACCTAATATATTAAAGAGCGAATGGTTCTTAAATATTATTTCAATTTGTGTATTACTTGGATTATTATTTATTTTATTATAGGAGGAAAAATGGGTAGTATTAGTATTTTTAATCAGACTGATAGAGAGATTGAGGAATTAAAGACAGTAGAAGATGTATTAAAGAGTGCTGTTAAAAAGGAAAACTTGGTTAATACAACGTTTAATTTAATTATAGTTGATAATGAGTATATTCATGAACTTAATAAGAATTATCGTCATATAGATAGGGAAACTGATGTTATTACTTTTGCATTAGAAGATGATGATAGTTTAGTTATGCCTACTGATGAGAGAATTCTTGGAGATATTTATATTTCAATAGATAAAGCTATGTCTCAGGCAGAAGAATATGGTCATTCTTTACTTCGTGAATTATCTTTTTTGGCAGTTCATGGTTTTTATCATTTACTTGGTTATGATCATATGACTAAAGAAGATGAGAAGGTCATGTTTGCTAAACAAGAGGAGGTACTAGAAGCGTATGGGATCACAAGATAAAAAAATTAAAGATTTAAAGTTAGATAAAAAAAGATTAACTAATAGTTTTAAGTATGCTTTTCAAGGAATTGTACAAGCTTATATAGGAGAACAAAATTTAAAGATACATACTGTTATAGCCTGTTTAGTTATCTTGTTTGCCTTCATTTTAAAAATAAGTTATGTTGAATGGTTAGTTTGTTTAATACTTATTGCTTTAGTTTTAATGGCAGAGTTTTTTAATACTTCAATAGAGTATTTAGTTGATTTAGTATCTCCTGAAATTCATCCTTTAGCAAAAGCGACTAAAGATACAGCGAGTGCAGGAGTACTTATGATGGCTATTATTTCAGCTATCATTGGTTTAATTATATTTGTACCAAAGTTAATTAGTTTTGTAGGAGGCTTATTGTGAAAGAAAAGTTATTAGAGTTATTAAATAATAGTTATTCACCTTATTCTAATTATGCAGTTAGTGCTATTTTAGTTACTAAGGATGGTAAGGGTTTTTATGGTGTTAATGTAGAAAATGCTAGTTATGGAGCGGCAATATGTGCGGAAAGAAGTGCTATTGTTTCAGCAATTTCTGCAGGGTATAAAAGATATGACTTTAAAGAATTAAATATAATGGTTTCATCAGGTAAGATAGGAATGCCTTGTTTTTTATGTAGACAAGTAATTTCTGAGTTGCTTGATAAGGACGCTATTATTAGATGTTATGCAACAACAGGTGAATATAAAGAATATAAAGTAGAGGATATTTGTCCTTATCCATTTGGAAGTGATGATTTAAAATGAAATGTGGATTTGTTAGTTTAGTTGGAAGACCAAATGTTGGTAAAAGTACATTGCTTAATAGTGTATTAGGAATGAAACTTGCTATTACATCTAATGTGTCTGGTACAACAAGAAATGTTATTCAAGGAATTTATAATGATGATGATTCACAAATTATATTTGTAGATACTCCTGGTATTCATAAACCTAATGATAAACTTGGTACTTTGATGAATAAAAAAGCTTATACTTATACCGAAGGTGTAGATGTAATATTATTTTTAGTAGATATTTCAAAAGGATTTGGAAAAGGCGATAAGTTTATATTAGATAAATTTAGGGAAAAAGATGAAGTAGTATTTTTATTACTTAATAAAATTGATTTAGTAAAAGATAAAAGTGTTTTATTAGAAAGAATCAATGAGTTAAAAGAATTATATGACTTTAAAGAAATAATACCAATATCAGCTTTAAAAGATGATAATATTAAACTATTAATAGACTGTATAAAAAAATATTTGCCAGAGTCAGAAGCAATATATTCAGAAGAAGAACTTACTAACGTTACAACAAGATTTATTATTAGTGAGTTTGTAAGAGAAAAAATATTAGAACTTACAAGAGACGAAGTTCCACATACAGTAACTTGTTATGTAGAAAATTATGAAGAAGATGAAAAGACTGTTCATATTCAAGTTTTAATAGTTGTTGATAGAGATAATATAAAGAAAATAATTATTGGTAAACAAGGTCAAATGTTAAAAGAAATTGGTACAAGAGCAAGACATGATATGGAAGAGTTTTTAGGTAAAAAAGTATATTTAGAAACTTATGTAAAAACTTTAAAGAATTGGCGAGATCAAGAGAAGTACTTTTTAGAATTAGGATTAAAAGAAGAAGATATGTAATTAATTATGTATAAGATTTTTATAAAATTATCACTATATTAATAGAGGTGATTTTATGAGTCAAATACTTTGGGATTTATTTAAGAAAACTGGAGATATTAAATATTATAATTTGTTACAACAAATAAAGAAGAAGTGATGTGTTTTGACAATTGAAAGTTTTGAGGGAATTGTTTTAAGTGAAACTAATTATAGCGAATCGAGTAAAATACTTAATGTTTTAACTGATAAATATGGTCTTATAGGTGTTATGTCTAAAGGATCTAGAAATATGAAGAGTAAGCTTAGAAGTGTTAGTAGGAAGATGATTTATGGTACTTTTCATGTTTATTATAAAAAAGATGGACTTTCTACTTTAATTGGTGTTGATGTTATTAATGCATATTCTAATATACTTTTAGATTTAGAAAGAGTCAGTTATGCTTCTTATATGATGGATCTTGTTATGCAAGTATTTAAACAAAATGATGATAATAATATTTTCTATTTACTTAGAGATTCTTTAGGAAAGTTAGAAGCAGGATTTAATCCTTTAGTTCTTACAAATATTTTGGAATTAAAACTTTTAGATTTTTTGGGTGTTAAACCTTGTATTGATTATTGTAGTAAATGTGGATCTGACAAAGGAATTGTTACACTTAGTACTGATTCCTTTGGTTATATTTGTAGGAATTGTTATGACAATGAAGGATTAGTAAGTGAAAAGACTATTAAGATGATTAGGTTATATTATTATGTTGATATAAAAAATATTACTAAGTTAGATGTTTCGAGTTTAGTTAGTAAAGAGATTAATCAGTTTTTGGATGAATACTATCAAAAGTATACGGGTTTATATTTAAAGAGTAAGGATTTTGTAAAGAAAATTAATCAATTAGTAGAAGGATGATGTATATGAAAATTATTTATTTTGTACATGGTACTACTTATGATAATGCTAGTAAGAAATGTTCGGGTTGGAAACAAGTCGAACTTAATGACTTGGGAAGAGAACAAGCTAGGAATTTAGGTAAGGTACGTAGTGATGTTAAGTTTGATGTTATATTTACATCTGATTTGATAAGAGCAATTGAGTCTAGTAATATTGCTTTTCCTGATGTTTTAAAGATTCAAGATGAAAGACTTAGGGAATGTAATTATGGGGATTTAGATGGTGGAGATAAGAAATTGGTTGTATATGAAGAACATATTAATGAACCATTTCCAAATGGAGAATCTTTAGAAGATGTAAGAAGTAGAGTTAAATCTTTTTTAAATGATTTAGTTACTAAGTATAGTGATAAGACTGTAGGTATTGTTGCTCATAGAGCTCCACAGTTAGCAATAGAAGTTTTGACTAAGAATATTAGTTTTGAAGAAGCTATTAAAAATGATTGGCGTAATACTGGTGATTGGCAACCTGGATGGGAATATGACATATCAGATATTGACAAATAAGTAAAATGAAAGTATTATATGATTTATAAGTGTGATGACGAGTGTGGAAAGCTCCGAGCAGTATATTATTAAAGATGATTCTTCTGGAATAAGTAAGGTGGAACCGCGGGTATACTCGTCCTTATGATGTTCTAGAAGTTTTTGTTTTTTATGGGATGGTGATAATTACTTGAAAATAATTGGAATAAAATATTTAAATGAGAATAATTATAAAAAAATTAGAATTGGACATAATGAAATTTTAGTAACTGGTGCTAATCATGATTTTGATGATGATACTATTAATTCAAAATTTACTGATACTTTAAAAGGTTTAGATAGAAAACATATAATTGATGATGTTATTGAACATTTTTTAGAAAGTCATACTATTAATAGCGTTAGTAATTATGATTTTTCTGGTAAATCTATTAATGTTTTAGGAAATGATGATGTGTCATTAAAAATATGTGTTCCAGTTGATATGGAAATTGCGAAAAGAATAATGTCTAAATATAAACATGATAGAGATTCTTTTGTAGAAAATATGAGTTTATCTGGTGCTAGTATTTTACTTTCATCAGTAACTGGTAAAACTTCTTATGAAGATGATGAAGGTAGATATAAATTTTATTTATCTAGTAGAGATGGTAATGTTAGAAAATTTGAAAAAGAGTTTTTAATTGGCTTTATAGATAGAATGTTAAGTGATAAAGAAGTAGTGATGACTAGACAAGATACTTTTGATGGTACTAATGTTTCAATGATTTCTTTTTTAGAAGAGAGTACTGATGATGTTAAAAAATATGTAGGATATGGGTCTCCTAGTATAAAGGTATCAAATAATATAGTACCAATGATAGAGTCTATAGTTATTGCTCATAATGATAAAGTTGAATCTAGTGAAATTGTAAGAAATAAAATATTAATAAGAACGGAGGAATTTAAATGAAAGATTTAACAATGGAAAAACTAGTTAATTTTTGTAAACAATATGGATTTGTATTCCAAGGAAGTGAAATCTATGGTGGACTTGCGAATACTTGGGATTATGGTCCTTTAGGAGCAAGACTTAAAAATAATATTAAAGATTCTTGGAGAAAGAGATTTATTCAAGAAAGAGCTAACGCTTATGAAGTTGATGCAGCTATATTAATGCATCCTAGAGTTTGGGAGGCATCAGGTCATGTTGCTAGCTTTTCTGATCCTTTGATTGATTGTAAGCATTGTAAAATGAGACATCGTGCAGATAATTTAATTGATGATTTTGATGAAAATGCTCACGCTGATGGAATGAGTCAAGATGAAATGATAGCATATATTAGAGAACATAAAGTACCATGTCCTAAATGTGGAAGTAGTGATTATACAGATATACGTCAATTTAATTTGATGTTTGAAACACAGCGAGGTGTTACTGAAGGAGCTAAGAATAAAATATATTTACGTCCTGAAAATGCTCAGGGAGAATATGTTAACTTCTTAAATGTTCAAAGAACTATGAGAGCTAAACTTCCATTTAGTATTGGACAAATTGGGAAAGCATTTAGAAATGAAATTACACCTGGTAACTTTACATTTAGAACAATAGAGTTTGAACAAATGGAATATCAAACATTTTGCAAAGAGGGAACTGATTCAGAACTTTATAGATATTTTAAAGAGTATGCTAAAAAATATTTTATGGATTTAGGATTGCCTGAGGAAAAATTAAGATATCATGATCATGAAAAGTTAGCACATTATGCTAAAGAAGCTTGTGATATTGAATATAAATTTAATTTTGGATGGGGAGAAATTAATGGTACTCATAATCGTACTAATTATGATTTAACTAGACATCAAGAGTATTCTACTGTTTCACAGGAGTACTTAGATCCTGAAACAAATGAGAAGTTTATTCCATATATTATAGAGTCTACTGTAGGTTGTGATAGGTGCGTTTTAGCAATACTTGATAATGCTTATACAGTAGAGACTTTAGAAAATGGTGAGACTAGAGAAGTAATGAAGTTTAAGCCATATTTAGCTCCTTATAAAGTAGCGGTTTTGCCTCTTGCTAAAAAGTATCATAGTGAGAAAGCAGAAGAAATTTATAATATGCTTTCTAAACACTTTATGACTAGTTATGATGAGGCTGGTTCTATTGGTAAGAGATATAGAAGAGCTGATGCATCTGGTACTCCTTGGTGTTTAACAGTTGATAATGAAACTTTAGAAAATGGTACTGTTACTATAAGAGATAGAGATACAATGGAACAAGTTACATTAAAACTTGATGAGGTTGTTGATTATATTAATGAAAAAATTAAATTTTAATTTAAGGGATGGTTTGTATGTTAAATATAATTGATGTTGGAAAACGCTTTGGCTCAATGAATGTTTCATCAATTTCTTATGATAACTTAACGGTTAAAGATAAGGTCTATTTGTTAGAACAATATGGAGCAAATGTTTGGAATTTGCATGATATAGATTTAACCGGTCATGTTAGAAGAGAATTATTTGATAGGCATCGTATTGAAATGGCACATGATTTTGAATTTGATGATAAAAGGATGTTTGTTGCTAATCAAGATAAAAAAGATGGTAGCTATTTTGAATTAACAAAGGATGTTGTTGAGGCTACTTCTGATGGTTGGGATCTTGATATTCCAGAAGATATTTTAATAATTACGGATAAGGTACCAGGTGTAGTTGCTGGGCATCCAATAGCTGACTGTCCTGTTGTTATGGTGTGTGATGCTAAAAAGGGTGTTACAGCTCTTGCTCATTGTAGTGCTGAACTTATAGATAAAAAGATGCCTATGATGGTAGTTGATGCTTTACAAAGAGCATACGATAGTAAAGATGATGATTTAATTGCTTATATTAGTGCTTGTGCTGGAGACGGTTGGACTTATAATAACTATCCTCGTTGGGCAACTGATAGAAAATTATGGGATGGAGCTATTCGTGAGGAAAACGGTGTTTTTAGAATAGACATGCGTAGCGTTTTGACTAAAGAATTAAGTGAAGCTGGTGTATCTATGGGCTCATTTAGTAATGTTGATACACGTACTAATCCTAATTATTATTCTAATAGTATGGCTAGCGTTAATGGTGGAAATGACGCAAGTAAGGCTGGAAGAAACTTTTCTGGGGCATTTTATCGTTAAAATATACGAAAAAGTACAAAAAGTGTTGACAAATAAGGGAGTTATGCATATAATTGTACTAGTCGAGAAAAAAGGAAAGAGATTTATATCCACCTGATCAGCGAGTAGCGATGGGTCAAATGCCAAGTTTAATAATATTATTATGTTATTTAGATTTAGTTTGGCTTTAAAGTGGATATAATGTTTATATCCGCTTTTCTTATTATATTGGAGGTGTTATTTATCGCAAACAATAAGAATAACATGTTGATTAACGATCAAATCAGGGCTAGAGAAGTATTAGTTATTGGCCCTAATGGAGAACAAGTTGGAGTTAAGTCTATTCAAGACGCATTGACACTTGCTTCATATGCAGCATTAGATTTAGTACTTATTAGTCCAAATGCTAATCCGCCGGTTTGTAAAGTAATGGATTATAATAAATTCCGTTATGAAAAACAAAAGAAGGAAAAGGAAGCACTAAAGAGACAAAAGGCTAACATGTCAGAATTAAAAGAATATCGTTTATCGCCTGTTATCGACGTAGGTGATTTTGAAACCAAACTTAGAAATGCTACTAAGTATTTAGAGAAAGGTGACAGAATTAAGCTTACTATTCGTTTTAAAGGAAGACAACTTGCTCATACTGAATTGGGTAAAGAAGTCCTTGAACGTTTTGCATCTCGAGTTAGTGATTATGCGGATATAGAGCAAAAGCCTAAGTTAGACGGAAAAACTATGACTATGTTATTAGTACCAAAGAAAGATAAGTAATAGGAGGAAAGAATATGCCAAAAATTAAAACACATTCTGGTGTTAAAAAAGTTTTAACTAAACGTAAAAATGATTATAAAATTGGAAAACCAGGAAGCATTCATAACACTGGTTATAAATCAGCAAGTTACAATAGAGCTTGTAGAAAGGGTTCTACTATTAGTAAGTCTGATTACAAGAGAATTAAGAACGTAATATAATCTAGAAGGAGGAAATAGGAAATGGCAAGAGTTAAGAATGGAGCAGTTACAAAAGCTCGTCATAAAAAAGTATTAAAAGCTGCTAAAGGTTACTTTGGTAGTAAACATAGACTATATAAGTCAGCAAAAGAACAATTAATGCATTCTGGACAATATGCATTCAGAGACAGAAAACAAAAGAAGAGAGATTTTAGAAAATTATGGATTACAAGAATCAATGCAGCTTGTCGTCAAAATGATATTAGTTATTCAAGATTTATTGAAGGTTTAACTAAAGCTGGTGTTGAAGTTAACCGTAAAATGTTATCAGAAATAGCAATTAATGATCCTAAGATGTTTAGTGAATTTGTTAAAGTTGCTAAAGATGGTAAAGCAGGAAAGATTACTAAATCTACAGAAGTAATCGGTAAAGAAGTAACTATTAATGGAGCTAAGGCTAAAACTGCAACTAAGAAAGCAGAAAAAGCTGAAGAAAAGAAAGAAGTTAAAAAAGAAACTAAGAAAGAAGAAGCTGTTGATTATTCAAAAATGACAGTTGCTGAATTAAAAGAGGTAGCTGCTAAAAAGAAAATAAGTGTAGCTGGTCTTAAAAAAGCTGAAATTATTGAAGCTTTAACTAAATAAGCATATTAGCGGATTTACTTATCTAGTGCCTTATAGGTGATAAAGTATTAGAAACTAATAGAAGAGAAAAACGAAGGAGAAAAAAATATATGACAATAGTATCAATGAATTATTTATTAGAAGCTGGTGTTCATTTTGGACATCAAAGAAGAAGATGGAATCCTAAAATGAAGGAATACATCTATACTACAAGAGATGACATTTATATAATCGATTTACAAAAAACAGTTAAGAAATTAGAAGAAGCTTATGAAGCTATGAAAGAAATAGCTCAAAATGGTGGAACAGTTTTGTTTGTAGGAACTAAGAAACAAGCTCAAGAAGCTGCTGAAGAAAGTGCTACAAGAACTAACATGTATTTCGTAAATGAACGTTGGTTAGGTGGAACTTTAACTAACTTTAAGACAATTCGTTCTAGAATTAGAAGAATGGAAGAAATCGAAAAGATGGAACAAGAAGGAATTTTCGAAATGCTTCCTAAAAAAGAAGTTATTCAAATTAAAAAAGAATATGATAAGTTAAATAAAAACTTAAGAGGAATTAGAGAAATGAAGAAAATGCCTCAAGCATTAGTAATCGTTGATCCTCGTAAAGAAGAAATAGCTATTAAAGAAGCTCGTATTTTAGGTATTCCAGTATTTGGTATCGTAGATACTAACTGTGATCCAGATATGGTAGATTATGTAATTCCAGGTAATGATGATGCTGTTAGAGCAGTTAAATTATTAATTGGTGCTTTAACTAACGCTATTGCTGAAGTTAACGGTAATGAAGTAATTGACTTTGTTAGTGAAGAAGATAAAGCAAAAGCTGAAAAGAAAGCTCAAAAGAAAGAAGCAAAAGAAGAAAAACAAGAAGTTAAAGAAGAAAAACAAGAAGTTAAAGAAGAAAAAGCTGAAGTAAAAGAAGAGGCTAAAGAAGAAGTTAAAGCAGAAGTAAAATTAGATGATTTAACTTTAGCTGAATTAAAAGCTATGGCTAAAGAAAAAGAAATTAAAGGTTATTCTACTATGAAGAAAGCTGAATTAGTAGAAGCTTTAACTAAATAGTTATTGAAGTCGACTAAGGAGGGTGGAAGGGAAATTTCATCCTTTTTTTTCTTTTCATATTGGAAAGATTAGTTTATAATTTAAATATATAGGAGGACAAATTATGATTAAAGCAAGTGATGTTAAAGATTTAAGAGAAAAAACTGGTGCTGGTATGCTTGATTGTAAAAAAGCATTAGAGGCAACAGAAGGAGATATGGAAAAGGCTATTGACTGGCTAAGAGAAAAGGGTATTGCTAAAGCTGCTAAGAAAGAAAGTAGAATTGCAGCTGAAGGTTTATGCCAAATCAAAGTTGATGGTAATAAAGCTGTTATGTTAGAAGTTAATTCTGAAACAGACTTTGTTGCTAAAAACGAAGAATTTACTAATTTTGTAGATTATTTAGCAGATGAAATTTTAAAGAATGATGCTAAAACAGTAGAAGATGTTTTAAATATTAAAGATGGTAGTGAAACTATTAATGATAAATTAGTAGCTTTAGTTGCTAAAATTGGTGAGAAAATTAGTTTCAGACGTTTCACTGTTATTACTAAGAATGATGATGAGTGCTTTGGTACTTATAAGCATTTAGGTGGTAAAATTGGTGTTGTAGTTGTAGTTAAAGGAGCAGATGAGGCTGTTGCTAAAGATGTTGCTATGCAAGCTGCTGCTATGAATCCAGTTGGTCTTAGAAAAGAAGATGTACCAGCTGAAATGGTAGAAAAAGAATCTCATATTATTAAAGAACAAGTTATGGCTGAAGGTAAACCAGAAGCAATAGCTGAAAAAATGGTTACTGGTAGACTTAATAAATTCTATAAAGAAATTTGTTTAGAAGAACAAGCATTTATTAAGGATTCTTCATTAACTGTACTTGATTATGTTAAAAACAATAATGGTGAAATTATTTCAATGGCTAGATTTGCTGTTGGTGAAGGAATCGAAAAAAGAGAAGAAAACTTTGCTGATGAAGTAATGAGTCAAATTAAGAATGCTTAGTTTTTAGGATAAGAGAAGTATATGATAAAAAAGTTGGTATTAACATTATTAGTTGCTATTGTGTTTTTGTCTGGATGTTCTATTAAGAAAGTAGATGATCTTTCTCAGTCTGAGAAGTTTGCGAAAGAGTATTCAGTATCTAAAGATAATCCATTTAAATATGTTGGAATCGATGAGATTTTAGAAATATTCGAATCTGGAACTGGAGTAGTTTTCTTTGGTAACTCTGATGATGAATTTTCTAGAGAGACAGTTAGATTATTTACTGAGGCAATAGAAGATAGTGAAGTCAAAAACATTGATGTTTATTATTATGATCCTGTTGTTATTAGAGATAATAAAGATTATAAATATAATGAATTGTTAGGTTTACTTGAAGGATATTTGAATAAAAATAATGATGAGGATTATTTATATTTACCTGATATTTATTTTGTAAAAGAAGGTAAGATAATAGGTCATGATAATGAATCGGCATTTGTTGCGACAAGTAATGAAGAGTATTCAATTGATGAAATTAAAAATAAATTATTTAATAAGTACGTTAAATTATTAAATGATTATAATAGGGAAGATACTGATGAATAATTAGTATCTTTTTTACGTAAAGTTTTTTGTTTATTAAGATAAACTGTTGTTTAGTTTTGCTTATAAGTTTATAATTTTCTTAGAGGTGAAGAGCGTGAGTACTAAAAAAGAAAAAATTGAAGAAAAAGAAGTACCGGTTGTACAAGAAGATTTAGAAGATAAAGTTGAACGTTTAGTAGAAGAAAAGTTAGAAGAAGAGAAAAAAGAAAAAACTTCCAAAGTTACTATTTGGGCTTTAGTAATAGTTTTAATTTTAGCTTTAGGGTATATTGCTTATGATAAAGGATTAATTTTTAGTAATCCTAGTAGTAATACTGATATATCTGATAAAGATGATAATGCTGGTAATAAAAAAGAGGAAGATGAAAATAAGGACTATATTACAAAGTTAGAAGTTAATGATAATACAGTAGTTGATTTGTTTAATAAAATGAATAATGTTGCTGGTCATTATTGTGGTGTTCCTGAATATTATACTAATTCTAAAGTTACAGCAGCTAGTCTAGGAAATGAATTTGTTTATGAATTGGCTGTTTTAAATGTAGAGAAGATGTATGGTAAAGTTGATATTACTGAGGCACAATTTGATAATGTTGTTAGTAGTATTTTAGGAAGTAATTATAAATATAATCATATTGCTTATACTAATAAGTGTACTAGATATGTATATAATCCTAATACGAAGGTTTATGTATATCAAACTGATTTAGAATGTGGTGGATCTTGTGGTATTCATGATTTAAGAAAAGTAGTTGGTGCTTATAAAGATGATAGGGCAAAGACACTTACTATTGAAGTTGGTGTATTATTTGCTAAGGCTAATGCGGACAATACATATTCATTTTATAAAGATTATAAGATGACTCAGGCTGTTACTGATTATGAAAAGGAAGATGGCGTTGAGTACGCTAAAGAAACTATTGAAAACGCTAAAAAAGGTACAATTTACAATATGGTATTTACTTTAGAAAATGGTAATTATGTATATAGTTATACAGAGCCAAGTAGTAAGTAATTAGTTTTATATATGAGATACTAATTAATAGTTAGTATCTTTTTTATGACTTGTAAAATTAGAACATCTGTGATACGATGAATATGTCAAGGAAACTTGAATAAAATAAAAATAGGGAATACTTAATATCGTTGTGTTAAGTACTTACCTCGTTTTAGTTTGGTTTGCACTTAGTCACATCTTGGATTAAGTGCTTTTTCTATTCATCGTTACTTAAATAATAGAGTAATAAGTAGGATGATGATAATGATTAGGCTGAAGATTAATAAATCTTTCTTCATCAAAACATCACCTCCTCTCTATAGAGGTAGGCACTTAACTATTAATGTATTCCCTAATTAAATTATACGAAAATAATTATAATATCCTAAAAAATGTAATATGAATATCATGTTAAATACATTGTCAAAATAATAAAAAAATTATATAATATTGATGAACAAATTAGTACATGTACTTTAGTCTTAAAAGTAGGAATTTTGATTGGTAACGATCAAAGTGACAAATTCTATTTGTCTTTTGTTCTAATTATTATATAATATAAGTATTAAGGAGAGATGAAATATAATGGATAGCGAAATGATTATCTTAGAATTAAATGAGAAAATGGATAAGGCAATTGCTACTTTAGAAAAACGTTTTACTACTGTTAGAGCAGGAAGAGCTAATCCTTCTAGTTTGGATGGTATTATGGTTGAGTATTATGGTAGTATGACACCTTTAAAACAACTAGCAACTATATCTGTTCCAGAAGCTAGACAATTATTAATTAAGCCATTTGATAGAGGATGCTTAAAAGATATAGAGAAAGCTATTTTAGCTTCTAATTTAGGTTATAATCCTGGTAATGATGGAGAAACAATTAGAATTATTATTCCAGAACTTACAGAAGAGAGAAGAAGAGAATTAGTAAAACAAGTTAAAGCTTTAGCGGAAGAAGCTAAAGTTGCGATTAGAAATATTAGACGTGAAGGATTAGAAGATGTTTCTAAATTAGAAGTTTCAGAAGATGAAGAAAAAGGTTTAGAAAAAGATATTCAAGATATAGTTAATGAGTATAATAAAAAAGTAGAAGCAAAATTAAAAGAAAAAGAAGAAGAATTACTTACTGTTTAGTAAGTTTTTTCTTTAAAAAAAATTAACTACTCATTAGTAGCTAATCCTTTTTCAACACGTTTTTTAATTATTTCAATAAGTTCATTTTTTAATTCTTGATCGGCGTTTTCCCAGATGATACTTAAAAATACACCAAGTCCTGGTAAAGTTACTTCATCTTGTGATGTAACTGATTCATCTATGGCTTGACGAAGTGTATTATAATCATCACCTTTAAAATTATTAATTATGTGTTCTCTGATACTCATATCCATATCTTTCCTCCTCATATATATAATGAGGCAATATTGATATTTTTATACGGTTATCTTAACTTTATTTTTTTTAATTTATATAGTAAAATATATTTGGTGATACAATGAAATTGACTGTTAATGATAAAACATATGATATTGTTATTGAAAGAAAGTCTACAACGAGAAATACTTATATAAGAGTAAAACCTAATTTAACTGTTTTTGTTACTACTAATAGATTCACTACTACTAAAGCTATTACAAATTTAATAGAAGAAAATTATGATAAGTTAGTTAGAATGATAGAAGTACAGGAGAAGAAGAAGGAAAATAATCAAGGATTTTTATATTTAGGTAAAAAATATGATATTGTATATGTAGATTCTAATTCTATATCTTTTGGAGATACTAAAGTTTTTTTAGGTAAAGATTTTGATATTGATAAATGGTATAAGAAACAAGCTAAAGGTATATTTTTAGAACATTTAGATGAACAGTATAATAAATTTTCAAAACGTATTTGTTATCCAAAATTAAAGATAAGAAAGATGACTAGTCGTTGGGGTGTTTGTAATATTAGTTTAAAAACAATTACACTTAATTTGGAACTAATAAAAAGAGATACTAAATATTTAGATTATGTTATTGTTCATGAATTATCACATTTAATTCATGCTGACCATTCGGAAAGATTTTGGGCATTAGTAGAAGAAAATATGCCTGATTATAAAAAATATCGTAGGGAGATGAAGGAATTTTGAATGTAATTACTAGTTTAGATAATGAAAAAGTTAAGTTATGTAAGAAGTTACAAAAAAAGAAATATCGTGATGAATATAAGTTATTTGTAGTTGAAGGGGCTCATTTAGCATTAGAGGCTTTTAGAGCTGGTATTTTAGAAGAACTTATTTTGGAAGAGCATCAAGATTTACCTTTTCCTTCACCATTTTGTTATTTTTCTAAAGAAGTAATGAGTAAAGTTTCAACAATGGATACACCAAGTACTGTGTTAGGACTATGTAGAAAGATAGATAATGATGATGTTATAGGTGAAAGAATTTTAGTTTTAGATAATGTTCAAGATCCTGGTAATTTAGGGACTATTATTAGAAGTGCTTTAGCTTTTAATGTTTCAACAATTATTTTATCTGAAAATACAGTTGATTTATATAATCCAAAAGTTTTAAGAGCAACACAAGGTATGTTATTTCATATGAATATAATTTCAAGGGATGTTGTTAATTGGCTTAGTACTATTGCTCCTTTAGGTATTCCAATTTATGGTACTAAAGTTGATGGTGGATTTGATCCTAGAAAACTTACTAAAGCTGAAAAGAAAAAGTTTGTTTTAATTGTAGGTAATGAAGGAAATGGTGTGAGTAGACGTGTTTTAGATCTTTGTAGTAAGAACCTTTGTATTCCTACTAATATAAGAGTTGAAAGTCTTAATGTTGCGGTTGCGACTAGTATTTTATTGTATGAGTTGGGGAATTAATTATGCAGAAGGTTTATGTTGGTAAAGTAGTTGGTACTCATGGTATTAAAGGGGAAATTAGAATAATTAGTGATTTTCAATTTAAAGATAAAGTGTTTGTTGTTGGTAATAGTTTGATTATTAATGATAAAGATTATGTAATAAGAAGTTATAGAAAACATAAGAATTTTGACATGGTTACTTTAAATGATTATAATGATATTAATGAAGTTTTATTTTTAGTTAGAAATAAAGTTTATTTTGATAAAGAAAAGTTAAATTTGAGTAATGAAGAAGTATTAGATGAAGATTTACTTGAATTTAAAGTTATTGATAAAGATGGAAGAGTTGGAAAAGTAGTGGAAGTCTTTTTAGCTTCTCCTACCAATAAAATTATTAGAGTTATGTTTGATAAAGAATATTTAATACCAGTTTATTCACCTATGTTAAAATCTATTGATAAGAGTAATAAATGTATTTATGTAGATATATTAGATTAGTAAAGGAGGTTTTTTATGAGAATTGATATTCTTACATTGTTTCCAGATATGTTTAAGAATGTATTTGAAGAGTCTATTGTTAAAAGAGCTCAAGAATTAGGAAAACTTGAAATTAATATTGTTAACTTTAGAGATTATACTGATGATCCTCATAAAAAAGTTGATGATACTCCTTACGGTGGTGGAGCAGGTATGGTACTTACTTGCCAGCCAATATTTGACTGTGTTAAAGTCTTAAAAACAGATGATGCAAAAGTTATTTTACTTACTCCTGATGGAGTTTTGTATAAACAAAAACAGGCATATGATTTGTCAAAAGAAAAACATTTAATAATTATTTCGGGTCATTATGAAGGCTTTGATGAAAGAATTAGAAGTATATGTGATTTAGAAATTAGTATAGGTGATTATGTTTTAACAGGTGGCGAAATAGCTTCAATGGTTTTAGTTGATTCTATTGCGAGATTAATTCCAGGTGTTATTACAGAAGAGTCTCATATTAATGATTCATTTAATGATAATTTACTTGATTATCCTACATATACGAAGCCAAGAATATATAATGGTATGGAAGTTCCTGAAGTGTTACTATCAGGGGATCATAAAAAGATAAAAGAGTATAGAGAGCAAGAAAGTTTGAAAAGGACACTTGAAAGAAGACCTGATTTATTGAATAAGTAGGTGAAGTTTTATGTATTCTATTAGTAGAAAAAAAGTAGTTAAAAAGAAATGGAAGTTTAAGGATTTTGAAAGTTTGTGTAATTTAGATGGATTTTTGATGCCTTCTTCTAGAAATGGATTTAATATTTGTAATCAAAAGATTACGTATATTAATGTTGTTGATATTGAACTAGCAAAACCTATAGTGCGTAAATTTGTATCTACGAAATATAAAAAATTAATTAAAACTTTAACAGATTTACTGATAAGTGATGATGATTCAGGTGATACTTTTAGACTAGCTCTTGATAAGATAGAAAAGTTTAGAATGGAAGTAAAAAATAAGTATCGCAGATTTTTAGAACAAAAAGAGTTAGAAATAATGGCTAAACAGTTGAGTGCCTTACAAAAACAGGCTAAACTTGAATTTGCTGAATTACAAAATAATTTGTTAAGTATGAATGAAATGGGAAAAGGTAAATAATATATAAGAAGTTTTTGTAATATTACTTCTTTTTATTTAGAAAGGGCTATTGCTGATGCGACGATATAAACTAAATAGGAAAGTACAGATTTATTTGTTAAGTATTTTTATAGTTGTTTTTACGGGACTTATAGTTAAAAATTATTTTAGTTTTAAGATTAAGAATGTAGAGTTATTAGAAAATAGTAATGTTTCATATAAAGTGTATTTAAAAAATAGTACTTTTTTTGATGGTAATGATAAAAAACAATATAACTTTAATATGATAGATAAAATAAAAGCTAAATTTAATTATGAGGTTAGTTTTAATAAATATGTTAGGTATTCTTCTAAATACTTTTTAAAGGCTAATATTGTTACAACTGATAGTCAAGGTAAGATACTTAATAATAGTTCTACAAGAATTACTGATGAGATAGACGTTAAAGATACTGGATTTAAAATTGATTTTTCTAAGAATATAGAGATTAATTATGAACAGTATTATGGTTATGGAAAGACAATTAAAAGTAATTTTCCAACTGCGTCTAATGTTTTATTGAAAATTACTTTATATGTTGATTCATTTGGTGAGAAATTAGAACTTTCGTCTTTAGAAATTCCATTAAATGATGGAATGATAGAAATTAAAGATAATAATATTAATGATAGAAAAAATAGTAAAAATGCTTATTGTTCTAGATGTTTTGGTTGTATAAGTATAGTCTGGCTTATTTTAGATATTGGTAGTATTGTTCTTTTAGTAAGGATTTTTATTGACTGTAAAAATGATAAAATAGAGGTTATTTAGTTAGAAAAAACATAAAAATTGGTAAAATTAAGCTATTTTTTAATGTGTTTTACTAGTTTACATTGAAGTATTTGGCTTTTTATGGTATAATATGCACTACTTAAGGGGAGTTGTTTTATATGGATATTAATTATGAAGAATTTAGAAAAAAACATGGGTATGTTTTAAATCCTGCCAAAAGTTTTGAACTTTCTAAGGATTTACCGTCTATCAAAAGAAAACATGTTAAGAGTCGAAAAAGGACATCTAAAGCATTAAGAGAGATAGATGAAAAAAGTTCTTGGTCATGGTATGATGAGGTAAAAAAGAGACGTGAGTCCATAATGGATAAACCTATGACATTTTACAGGGGTAATGAAAAAACTGGAACTCAAGTGTTCGAAGAAGCAGATATGTTAGCAAAAGCACTAATGGCAAAAGGTATCACTAAAGGTGATAATATAATGGCCTGTATGTCCAATGTTCCAGAAGTGTTAACCTTAATGTTAGCAGCTAACAAGTGTGGAGCTATTGTTAATTTCATGGGTGCTGATTTTGATAAAGAATTTATTAAACAAATATTTTCTAAAAATAGTAAAAAAGTATTTATAGGTACTGATGATAAATTTGAGAAGATAGCTTCTGTTGTTGATGAGGCTAATTTTGATAACATTATTTTAGTTTCTTTAGCTGATTCTTTAGAAAATGGTGTAGATCCATACTATGAATATGATAAAGATTTTTATACATTTGAAAATAAGGTTCCAAAGTTTAAAAGTCAAAATGACAAAATTGTTACTTTATCTCAATTTAGTTCTTATGGTAAAGAGTTTACTGGTAAGTTCCCAGAGGTTGGTATAGATGATGGATTTACTATAACTTATACTTCAGGTTCTACTAAAATCGGTTGGCCAAAGGAGATTTTACATAGTAGTAGACCTTATATTTCTATTGCTAGATTTCATGATCCTGACTTATCTAGAATGCCAGCAATGCGTAATATGCGTGGTTTAGCTCATATTCCTACTCATTCTAATACTAATTTGGCTTCTTCAATTTCTGATACTTTATGTCAAAAATGTACTGTGGCATTTGAGCCAATATATGATAAAGACTTTTTTAGATATAGTTTAGCTATTAATGAACCAGGATTTGTTCCTGCAACTAGAAGTTTTTTAATTAATACATTTAAAAAATTCAAAAATGATCCTAAATTAGTTGGAAAAGATTTATCTTATATTTTAAATATTGTTTCTGTTGGCGAAGACACTTCAGCTAATGAAATAAAATATATTGATTCAAAATTAAAAGAATTAAATTCTGGATGTTCTTTAATTCCTCGTCCTATTGGTCCTATTACTTTGTCCGTTGGTGGTGGTAATTGTGAACATGGTGGTTTATTCTTTACTTTGTTTAAATCTACTCGTGATAAACTTTCAAGAAAAGAAACTGGTATGGTTCCTTTCCAACTTGCAGATATTGCGGTTCTTAGAGAAGATGGTACTGAATGTGGATATAATGAATATGGTAAATTAGTTGCTAATTCTTTTTGTACAATGAAAGGATATGTTGATAATCCAAAAGCTAATGAGGCTTTTCATCTAACAGATGCCTATGGTAGAGTATGGGGTAATTGCGATGTTTGGGCTTATATAAATGATAATGGAAATGTTGTTATGAAAGGTAGATATTCTAATGTTGTTCCATTAAAAGATGGAACAGTTATACCAATGTTTTTTGTAGGCGATACTATGATGGATGATAACAGTTCAATATTATCTTGTGAGGTTGTTAAACCAATTGATTCTAATCATGACTGTTTAGTTGCTTATATTGAAAAACAACCTGATTTTGATTATCCTGACGAATTTGTATTATTTAATGCTGAAAGAAGATGTAGAGAAGCTTTACCAGATGAATTAAGTGATAAGATTTTATTTAGAATGTGTGATCATGATAATCCATATCCATTAACTAAAAGTGGAAAGAGAAGTGTAGGTGCATTAGAGAAAGCTGGCATTGACGAATTTTGCGTTAAGCCGGATTTAACAACACTTAGATTAGTGCCTGCTACTGAGTATTTAAGCTCTGATAAAGCAAAATCTTTATCATTACAAAAATAAAATTATTTTGTGCTGAATATTTAAAAAATATGTTTCAATGATGAGACATATTTTTTATATGTTTTTCGTTGCTACTGCATCTGGACTTTTTAGACTGTTTTTGATATAATTTTTGATAGTGTAGGGTGATGCGTGTGACTATTGGTTTGATTTTCCCGTTGTGTGCTTTATTTTTTTCGGTATTATTGATTATTGTATACTTTGCTAAGAGTAGACTTGATAATTATGAGAATAAAATATATAAAAATTTAATTATTTGTAATTTTATATCATTAATTATGGAATTTGTATGTACTTTTTTTACTTATAATTATTATGGTATGCTAAGTGATTTTGTAATTAAAATATATTTAATTATTTTATGTTTTTATATGTTGCTTTTAACTTTGTATATATCATTTGTTTCAAAAACACAGGAAGTTATTAAAGCTAAGTGGAATTCTATTCGAAAATATTATTTTGCTATATTTATTATAGTCTGTATTGTTATTTTATTTGGAAGTATCAAATGTCATACTGGTGTTTATGGTGCTAGTGCAACTGGTTTTAGTACTAATGTACTTTATGTTATTAGTTTTTGTTGTCCTATTTCTTGGATATACAATATTATAAAAAGTAATGATAAAATTCATAATAGAAAGTATATTCCTTTCATTTTTTACTTGGTTGTTTCTTTACTTATAGCCTTTATTCAAAGGGCTTATCCTGGATTATTACTTGTAACTCCTGTTGAGACTTTAGTTGTATTTTTAATGTATTTCACAATTGAAAATCCAGATATGAAACTGGTTGAAGCTTTACAGAAAGCTAAAGATGATGCTGATAGGGCTAATCATGCTAAGACTGACTTTTTATCTAGTATGTCTCACGAAATTAGAACTCCTTTAAACGCTATTGTTGGTTTTTCTGACTGTGTTAATAACGCTACTACTTTGGATGAAGCTAAAGAAAACGCTAAAGATATTGTTAATGCTTCTAAGACATTACTTGAAATAGTTAATGGTATTTTGGATATTTCTAAAATTGAATCTGGTAAGTTAGAATTAAATTTATCTTCATATGACGCTAGAAGTACTTTTGAAGAGTTAACTACTTTAATAGAAGGTAAAGCTAAAGAAAAAGGAATTAAGTTTACTTATTATATTGATCCTAATGTTCCTAAAGTCTTATATGGAGATTATAATAATGTTAAGAAAATAATAACTAACTTGTTATCTAATGCTGTTAAATATACTGATAAAGGTTTTATTAGGTATGAGATAACTTGTGTTAATACTGATGATATGTGTAGATTAATTGTATCTGTTGAAGACTCTGGTAGAGGAATAAAGAAAGAGGCAGTTGATCAATTATTTACGAAGTTTCAAAGACTTGATGAAGATAAAAATACTACTATTGAAGGAACTGGATTAGGACTTGCGATTACTAAACAATTAGTTGACTTAATGGGCGGTAAAATAGTAGTTCATACAGTTTATGGATCTGGATCTAAGTTTACAGCTATGATACCTCAAAAGATTAGTAATGAGGTAATAGAAGTAGAGCCAGAAGTTAAAAAAGAAGTAAAAGTATTAAAGAAAGATGTTAATTTAACTGATGTTAAAATATTAATAGTAGATGATAATAACTTGAATCTAAAAGTGGCTTCTAAGTTATTAGAAAGATATAACGCTAATAATATAACTACAGTTAATTCTGGATTTGAATGTTTGGATAAGATATCATCAGGCGAGAAGTATGATTTAATATTTATGGATGATATGATGCCTAAGATGTCTGGAGCTGAAACATTTGCTAAGTTAAAAGAGATGCCTGGATTTATTACGCCAGTAGTAGCTTTAACGGCTAACGCTATATCTGGAATGAGAGAGAATTATTTAGAGTTAGGATTTGATGAATACTTAGCTAAACCTATCGAAAAAGAAGCTTTAATAAAAGTCTTAAATAAAGTATTAGCTGAAAAAGAAGAAACTGTTACAAATGTAACAGTAGTAGAGAATGAGAAAATCGAAAAAGATGAACAGAGTCATGAAGAGTATTTAAGAAGTAATGGTGTAAATGTAGATAAAGCATTAGAATTACTTGGAGATATGAATATGTATGAAGTTACATTAAAAGACTTTTTAAGTGAAATAGATAGTAGATGGGAAAGAATAAAGAAATATAAAGAGTCAGGGGACTTAGAGAATTATGCCATTGAAGTACATTCATTAAAGAGTGACTGTAAATACTTAGGATTTACAAAACTAGCAAATGTAAGTTTCTTACATGAATTAAAGAGTAAAGATAAAGATAAGGAATATGTAGATAAACATTTTAAAGATTTGGAAGAAGCAAAAGATGTAGCTGTTAAAATTATGAAGGGAATGTAGTTTCCCTTTTATTTATATGAAAATTGGCTAAATTGTGTTGATTTCTAGGCATTGATGTGTTATAATCTTGTTTGTCAAGTTGGAGATGATCCGCTGTTTTATATTAGATATGATCATTTTGTAAATATTTTTAGAGAGGAGAACTTATATGGCAAACATTATTGACAAGATTAATGAAAAGCAAATTAATCCAAATGTTCCTGAATTTCGTGTTGGTGATACTGTAAGAGTAGATGTTAAGATTATCGAAGGTAAAAGAGAACGTATCCAAGCTTTTGAAGGTGTAGTAGTTTCACGTAAAGGTGGATCTGTTTCTGAAACTTTTACTGTACGTAAAATCTCTTCTGGTGTTGGAGTAGAAAGAATCTTCCCAATGCATTCACCAAAGATAGCTGGTATTAAAGTTGTACGTCATGGTAAAGTTAGACGTGCTAAACTTACATTCTTAAAGGATAGAGTTGGTGGATACCGTATTAAAGAAAGAGGACAAAAATAAGGTTACACCTTATTTTTTCTTTTTATAGGTGATTTATGCAGAAATTTGTTAAAGAGTATGTACCTTATATAGTTATTATTATTTTGGTATTAGTGATTAAAAGATATGTTGTAACTCCTATTAGAGTTAATGGACCTTCTATGCTTCCTACTTTAAAAGATAAAGATATTATGATTTTAAATGAAGTTGGTTATAGGACTCATGGTTTAAAAAGGTTTGATATTGTTGTTTTAGATTACAAAGGTGAAAAATTAATTAAAAGAGTTATCGGTCTTCCGGGTGAGAAAATTGAGTATAAAGATAATAAATTATATGTAAATGGAAAAGTTGTGAAAGAAGACTTTTCACATGCTGATACTGAGGACTTTGATGAGATTAAAGTTGAAAAAGATAGATACTTTGTACTTGGAGATAATAGGATAAACTCTACAGATAGTAGAATCATTGGTACCGTTTCAATTAAGGATATTAGAGGTACTACTAAATTAACTATTTTTCCATTTGGTAGATTTGGTAATAAGAATTAAGTAACTATTAAAAGTTACTTTTTTTTGTTATAATTTTGGTAGGAGAAGGTGAAGCCGATGAAGAGATGCTCTTGGTGTAACTTAAATAACAAACTTTATGTTGACTATCATGATAATGAATGGTGTCAAGCTAACTATGATGATAGATATTTATTTGAAATGTTGATACTTGAATCTTTTCAGGCAGGACTTTCTTGGGAATGTGTTCTTAATAAAAGAGAAAGTTTTAGAAAAGCATATGATAATTTTTCTATAGATAAAGTTTGTAATTATAGTGATGATAAAATAATAGAATTAACTAATAATAAAGATATAATACGCAATAAATTAAAGATAAACGCTAGTATTAATAACGCTAAAATATTTAAAAATATCGTTTTAGAGTTTGGTAGCTTCTATAATTATTTAAAAAAATTTACTAATGATGAAATTTTTTATGAGATAGGTCTTACTAGTTCTTCATTATCTGATACTATTTCTAATGATTTGAAAAGAAGAGGTATGAAGTTTGTTGGTACGACAATAATTTATTCATACTTACAAGCAATTGGTATTATATATTCTCATGAGAAGTGTTGTTTTATGTATAGAGAAAAATAATGTGTTGGACTTTTGTTAGATTACTGTGTATACTTATAATGTACAGTTTATAATTAGGAGGATTTTTATGGAAAAGATATTTGAGTCAGAAAATATAAATTATATTAATATTACTGAAGATTTAGTTGATGAGTATTTATTAATGGTTAATGATAAAGAAATACAAAAAATGATTTCTACAGTTGAAAGAACTTATACAAAAGAACAAGAAATAGCTTGGATTAAGGAAGCTTTAGAATCAGGTGATTATCAATTTTCAATGTTAGAAAAGGCTAGCAATAAATTTATTGGTAATGTTTCATTGATGGACGTGGACGCTGATAGTTGCGAAGTTGGTATCTGTATTACAAATGATATGCAGGATAAACATTATGGTACCGAGGCTATAAAGAGAATTATTGATTATGCTTTTAATGATATTAAATTAAAGAAAATTAGAGCTGTAGTTTTTTCAATTAATGGAAGATCTATGCATTTAGTAGAAAAAGTTGGATTTAAGAAGACTTCTGTTGTAGAAAATGTTAAGACTGTTGATGGTGTTAGTGTTTCTGAAGTTAACTTTATTTTAGAAAGGTAGTTTCATGAAAAAAGGTTGTACTGTATATTATGATAATACTGAAATGACATACTATCATAGATTGTTTTTTACTGATTGCAGAGTTGTTTGGACTGTATCTAAAGGTAGTATGAATTATCCTGGCTCAATGTATGAAAGTAAAACTGATTACATATATGATCCTCATAATGAGGACTGGAAAAATCTTTTTGTTATAGACGGAATAATAAAAGGAATAAAAGCAGTTTATGTAAAGCAGGATTATGTACCAGCATTAACTGTTCTTGATGGCAATGTTAAAGCTTATAATTCTTTAACTGATGTTGATTATGAAATTTGTGATGTTTCTACATGTCAAGTTATTGAAGAAAAAGATGGAATGTTATTTAGAAATTACGAAGTTTATTTTGAAGAATATTCAATTCGCCCAGCAAGAAAAGAAGATGCTAATTACTTTTAATTTAATAACATATAATAAAAAAGGACTGTAAAATAATATAATTTTTTCAGTCCTTTTCTTTGCTTCTCTATGCTTATATTACCATATTTTTGATTATCCAACGTTAGAAGATGATGAGGATAAAACAAGAAAAGAGGCTTTAGCAAAAGCAACAAATGAAGATATGAAAGGGAGATATTCTAGAGATGATATTTTGAATGTTAGTAGAGAGAACGGTTTGAAGGTGTATGAAGACTTAGGTAGCAATGATATTAATAATGATTATTTTTATGATTACAATACACTTAATTCTGATTTAAGAATATATGCACCTAAAGAAATTAATTATTGTTTATTAGTTAAGTAGATTTTAGATCTACTTTTTTGATATAATATTTTTGGAGGTATACTTATGAAGGAGATAGAGATTTTAGTTGAAGTTTATTCGCCGGTAGATGAAGTTATTAAAGCTTTAGAGAAGTTCTCTTATGAAGGTGTTAAAGAAACGATAGATGTTTATTATTATGATCCGATGCGTGATACTTTAAAGCCTGATAGTAAAGGACAAATTGATGAGTGTTTAAGAATTAGAACAAAAGATAATAAAAATTATATTACATATAAAGTGGATAAGTTTAATAATGGTACTTGGTTATATTCTGATGAATATGAAACGGAAGTTGATAATATTTTTATGGTTACGGAGATATTAAAAAGACTTGGTCTTAAGGAGTTACTTACTATTCATAATAGTAAGAGAACTTATGTTTCTGATAAGTATGAAATTGTATTTGAAACTGTTAAGGATTTAGGATATTTTTTAGAGGTTGAGTATTGTACTAATGAAGATGTTGATGTTGGTTATGTTAAAAAAAAGATTCAGGAATTTATTGATTCTTTAGGAATTAATGTATCTAGTGAATTAAATATAGGTAAACCCGAAATGATGATTAAGAAATTTAAGATAGAGGTATAAGATGATAGATATTATTATTCCAGTTTATAATACGCCTAAGAAAGATTTAAAAAGATGTTTTGAGAGTATTATTAGACAAACTTTTAAGGACTATAAAGTGTATATTATTGATGATGGTAGTAATGATGAGACTAAGAGTTTTTTAGATGATTTTGTTCAGGATAAACATGAGTTTAATGTTAAACATATTTTAAATGGCGGTGTTAGTAATGCTAGAAATGTTGGTATTGATTTAGCAAGTTCTAAGTATTTAACATTTTTAGATAGTGATGATACTTTAGAGAATAACTTTTTAGAGGAAGCATTTGGTTTAGTTCAAAAGTATGGTTTAGACCTTGTTGTTGGTGGATATAATGAAATAAAAAATGGAGAAGTTTATAAGGTAAGAAAATGTATTGATAACTTTTACATTTATGATGATAATAATTTGGATTTATTTATGAATAAATTATTGTCTGGTAAGTTAATGGAAAGTAATAAAAATATAGGTAATCTTCCTACTGGTAGAATATATACAAGAATTTATAAAAGAAGTGTACTTGGTGATTTGAGATTTAATAGGGAACTTGGTATGAGTGAAGATACTTTATTTATGATTGATTTAATGAGTAGAGTAAAACGTATTGGTATAAGTTCTGGTGTTTGGTACAACTATTATATAAATGATTATTCTATTAGTAGAAGAAAAGTTAATGATAAAGTTATTAATGATCATATGAAGTTTATTGAAGAAATTTATAAGAGAATGTTGTTGGAAAAAGAAGGACAAATTAAAAATGCTTATCGATTTAGAGTCTTTAAGTCTTTAATGAATCTTGTGGATTTAATCAAAAATGATGATACTTGTAATCCTGATGTTTTAAAAAATATTTTAAATAATCAAATGTTTTTATGTTTAAATGATTTAGATGTGTCTATTTATATAGATGTTACGGATAAAGAAAGGGAAAAATTAGATAATTATAAGGATGGTAAGTATGATGAAATTTGATTCTATTGTTTCTAGTTCGGATGGCTTAAAATTAGATATTGCTTATATTGTGCCTAAGGGTGATGTACTTGGAGTTATCCAAATATCACATGGGATGGCTGAACATAAAGAAAGATATTTTAATTTTATGGAGTTTTTAGCTAGTAATGGATATATTTGTGTCATTAGTGATCACAGAGGCCATGGTAAAAGTATTAAAAATGAAGATGATTTGGGGTATTTTTATACTGATAATATAAATTTTATAGTTGATGATTTACATGAAGTGACTTTGTATATTAAGAAAAAGTTTATGGATAAAAAAATATATTTATTTAGTCATAGTATGGGTACACTTGTTTCTAGATGTTATATAGAAAAGTATGATGCAGATATTGAAAAATTAGTATTATCTGGTACTCCTACTTATAATCCATTGACACCTGTTGCGATAGGACTTGCTTATTTAGGAAAATTGTTTGGCTTAGGTAAAAGGAGAAATAAATTTTTAAATAAATTGACATTTGGTAATTATAATAAAGGATATGATGAAGAAAATTCTTGGTTATCTAAAAATAGTGATAATATAAGTGTATATAATGATGATGAATTATCTGGCTTTATTTTTACAACTAATGGCTTTATTAACTTGTATAAAATGATGAGACAGGCTTTTAAAAAGAAAGATTATCAAGTTAATAATAAAGATTTAGATATATTTTTAATAGCTGGTGCAGATGATCCGGTAATTCAAGATGAGAAAAAGTTTAGAGAGCTGGAAGAGTTTTTAAAGAATGTAGGTTATAAAAATATTAAGAGTAAACTTTATAAAGATTTGAGACATGAAATTTTAAATGAAAAAGAGAAAGATGAAATTTATAAAGATGTTTTAGACTTTATAAATGATGATTAGTAAATTTGTATATAACGATATTATTAGAAGGTGTTTATTTATGGGATTAAAAGTTGGTGTTGTTAAGTTGGAAGAGTATAATCCAAAATGGAAGGATATGTACTTGGAAGAAAAAGAAAATTTGAAAGATTTCTTTGGTGATATAGCTTTAGCTATTGAACATATTGGTTCAACATCAGTAGAAGGTTTATCGGCAAAACCTATTATTGATATTGCGATTGGTGTTAAAAGTTTAAGTGATTTTGACAAAGTAAAAGAGAAGTTTATGAAAGAGCCTTATTCTGTAAAAGAAGATTCTACTGCGGGAGAAATTTTAGTTAGAAAAGGTAATGAAGATAATCGTACACATTTTATTCATGTGATGGAAATTGATGGGAAAAGATATATTGAGTCTATTCTTTATAGAGATTATTTAAGAAAACATGACTGGGCCTTAAAAGAATATGAAGACTTAAAAAAAGATTTGTCAATTAAATATCAAAATGATAGAAAGATGTATACAGCTTCTAAGAATGATTTTATTAAAAAAATAATTGAGTTGGCTTATAAAGAAAAATAGGAGGAATTTATGAAAAATATTAATAAAAAGAAATTTGTTATTGTTGTGTGTACCTGTTTAATTATATTAGGAGGAGTTATTTATTTTATGGATAATAAGAATAAAATAAAAGATAAGCCATTAACTGAAGGTATTTATGTTGTTCCTACAATGAATGATGAGGTAAAGTCTGATAGTGCTTGGTGTGCAACATTTCAACTTGTTTGGAATGATATGAAAAACGAAGTAGTTAAACAAGATATTGTATTTAGTCCACAACTTGCTATGGCGGAGAATTTAAATAAAGAAGATTTTACAGAAGATATGATATCTGATGAATATTATTTTAAGATATATGGTTTAAAGACTAAAGCTTTAAAAGAAAAAATAGAAGCTGGTATAAAAGAAAAGTTTAATCAAACCAGTGATATCCTTGGTGACTTTGATTGGTCTGATGATGAGTTGGATGATCCTAATAATCATGATTATGATAGATATTTCTTTTATACAATGTTATATAGGGAGTTTGAATATAAAACTAAATTTAGTGAATTAGATAAAGATAATTTTGGAAAATATGAAAATATTAAGTATTTTGGTATTGATAATGATTCTAATAAAAAAGTTAGAGATAATATAAGTATTTTGTTTTATAATTCAAATGATGATTTTGCGATTAAATTAAAAACTAAGAGTGATGATGAAGTTATATTTTATAAGAATCCTAAAGGTAGTACATTTAATGAAATGTATGAGAATATGATGAAGGAAAAGAAAAATTATAAAGATGGTACTTATTTTGGAGAAAGTGATAAATTTAAGGCTCCATATATTGATTTTAATGTTAAAAAAGAATATGATGAACTTGCTAATAAAGCTTTTAAGACAGCTGATGGAAAAGATTCTTATATAGCAAAGGCTATTCAGACGATTAATTTTTCTTTAGATGAAAAAGGTGGAAAAGTTAAGAGTGAGGCAGCAATCGATTGGAAGAGTATTTCTGCTGTTGAGGATGAAGAAAGAGAATTTTATTTAGACAATGCATTTGTAATATTCTTAAAAGAAAAATCTAAAGATAAACCTTATTTTGCAGCTAGAATAGATGATATCAGAAAATATCAAAATTAGAATATTAAATTAAAATGAGTATATAATAATAAAGAAATTATTAATATTTTTAAGGTAGTATAATGCTACCTTTTAATATGTTTAATTTTGTGATATTATAATTATAGGAGGTATTTTATGGATAATATATTAAATAAAAAAGAATCTGGATGGAAGAATTTAAATGATTCTGATATGAATAAAATATTAGATTTTTCTGATGGTTATATTAAGTTTTTAAATCGTTCTAAAACAGAAAGAGAAGCTAATAAAAATATTATTTTAGAACTTCAAGAGAAAGGTTTTAAAGATATAAATAGTGTTGATAGTTTGAAACCTTTAGATAAAGTTTATTTTAATAACCGTGGTAAAAGTGTTTTTGCTGCTGTTGTTGGAAGTGAAAAAGTAGAAAATGGATTAAATATAGTTGGAGCACATATTGATTCTCCTAGACTTGATTTAAAACCTAATCCTGTATATGAGGATTCAAAATTAGCATTGTTTAAGACTCATTATTATGGTGGTATTAAGAAATATCAATGGACTACTATTCCTCTTGCAATACATGGTGTTATTGTTAAGGCTACTGGTGAAAAAGTTTATGTAAATATAGGAGAAGATGATAATGATCCGATATTCACTATTACTGATTTGTTACCACATTTAGCTCAAAAACAATATGAAAAAAAGTTGAGTGAAGCAGTAGAGGGAGAAAGTTTAAATTTATTAATTGGTAGTATTCCAAATGATGAAAAAGAAGAGCCAATAAAGAAGAATATTTTAAAATTATTAAATGAAAAGTATGATATTAATGAAATTGATTTTTATAGTTCTGAAATAGAAATTGTACCAGCTTTTAAGGCTAGAAGTTTAGGATTTGATAATAGTATGGTTGCTTCATATGGACAAGATGATAGAGTATGTGCATATGGTACTTTAAAAGCTATTGTTGACTGTACTACTACTGAATATACAAATGTGGCGATATTTGCTGATAAAGAAGAAATTGGTAGTGTAGGTAATACAGGAATGTATTCTGAAATGTTTGATAATTTTATTCATATGTTACTTGAAAAAACTGGTAGTACAAGTCCTTCTAGTTTAAATAAAACTTATTGTAATTCTAGAATGTTATCTGCTGATGTTGGGGCTGGAGTTGATCCTAATTATCAAGATGTATCTGAGGTTAATAATTCATCATACATTGGATATGGTGTTGAATTAAATAAATATACAGGTTCTAGAGGTAAGTCTGGAGCAAGTGACGCTAATGCTGAATTTGTAGCTTATGTTAGAAATGTATTTGAGAAAAATAATGTTAAATACCAAGTTTCAGAACTTGGTAAAGTAGATATTGGTGGTGGAGGAACTATTGCTTATATTTTAGCTAATAAAGGAATTGATGTTATTGACTGTGGAGTTCCTGTTATATCAATGCATTCACCATATGAAGTTACAAGTAAGTATGATGTTTATTCAGCTTATTCTGGATATAAGGCATTTTTTGAATCTAATGATAAAGTTAATTATTAAGGAGCAAACTAGTATTTTTACTAGTTTTTTTCTTTGAATGAATAGTTGTTTGCTATGACAGTTTATTTTGTTTTTCATATAATAGACTAGGTGATATTTTATATGAATTGTGATGATAAATATAATCGTATTATAGAAAATGCTAAAATTAGAAAGAAATTAAATGAACTTGGTATTTGTGCTATTCCTGGTCCGACTGGGCCAGCTGGAGCTGGTGTTAAAATACTTGGAACTTATGATACTATGGATGAACTTACTAAGTATCATCCGGAAGGCGAAAATGGTGACTGCTATATAGTTCAACAAAAGAGTTTGGTTATTTGGGATGATACGGAGAAAAAATGGAAAGAGGCTGCGATAATAGAAGGACCTCCAGGTGAGGCTGCAACTATTGAAGTTGGTCGTACAAGAACTGGTGATGTAGGAGAGGAAGCTTTAGTTATTGATAATAGTGTTGGTAATCATCACGTGTTTGATTTTGTAATACCTAAAGGTGAGATAGGGCCAAAGGGAGATTCTGGTCCTAAGGGTGAGATAGGTCCGACTGGGCCAAAAGGTGATATTGGTCCAAGAGGTTTACCTGGTGAAATTGGTATAAGTGAAGTTATTACAGTTGATGCTACAGAGACTCTTGAAGCAGGAGAGGATGCTGAAGTTCATGATGATAAATTAGGAACTGTTCATCATTTGACTTTTTATATTCCAAAAGGAGATAAGGGCGATATAGGTCCAACCGGTCCAAAAGGTGATATTGGTCCAACGGGTACTTTAGGACCAACCTCATATGATGTAATTTGTTTTGCTAGTTTTAAAGATTCTAATAGTGCAGGTACTTCTATGATTACTACTACTAGAATTATTCCAGGAAATTCAGATGTTGTATCTATTTCCGGTAATCAAATTAAAGTTTCAAGAACAACTGTATTTGAAATTACTTTATGTGGTAGGATATCCGGTGTTACTAATGATACTGGTGGTAAATTTTATTTATATAATGCTACTACTGGTGAAAAGATAAGTGATATGGAATTTGTTCTTAATAAAGGTAATACTAGTGATATGGATTTTTCGGAAGTTAATTTTGCTGATGTTTATGCAGGCGGTAATCTTGAAGTTAGAACAGAGATTATTGGTGATGATACTGGTAATATTTCTTTTTCAATGATTAATGTTATTCTTAAAAGTTATAAAATGTAAATTGTAGAAATGCTAAATTTTTTAGTTTTTCTTTTTTTTGAAAAAATTATTTAGCGATGATAAAATGATATTGTGTAATCAATGTTTTTATGTAGGTGATTTGTGATGTATAAGTGTATGTATAAGACTCCCAGTGATTTTTCTGATATGATGATGTGTAGTGATGGAGAATATTTAACAGGCTTATGGTTTGTTGGATCGAATGATGACTTAAAACATACTGGTGATATGGAAACTAAGGATTTACCAATATTTGAAGAGACTAGTTCTTGGCTTGATATTTATTTTTCTGGGAAGAATCCGTCTTTTACACCAAAATATAAAATTAATGATTTAACATCATTTCGTAAAGAAGTCTTTGAAATAATGAATACGATTTCTTATGGTGAGGTTTTAACTTACAATGATATAGCAAAGAAAATTGCGGCAAAAAGAGGAAGAGAAAAAATGTCTAGTCAAGCTGTAGGTGGCGCTGTTGGATGGAATCCTATTTGTATTATTGTTCCTTGTCATAGGGTTGTAGGTGCAAATGGCAATTTAACTGGCTATGGTGGCGGTATTGATAATAAAATTGAACTTTTAAAACTTGAAGGTAATGATATGGATAAGTTTTTTTATTCATAAATATTGTCTTTATTTTCTGCTTTTTCTTATTGATAAACGTATGTTTAAGTTTTATTATAGTAAGACAAAATTATGAATGTGTAATGAATTACATTATTTATGTGTTAAATATCTATTTTTTAAAGAAATTGGCTTTTAAAATTTTAAAGATAATATTTTTAGTTTGAAGGTAAGTTTTACAAAATATTTATATGATTTTTGGGTAGGTGATTATTATGTTAGAAGGATATAGAATAGGAGAGACTGTTGCTGTTAATAAATATGTTTTTGAGGAACGTGATATAGAGGAAAATGATTCTGTGTATAATCGAATTTATGGAAAAAGTTTTCAAGATAATGAGTATGTTTCTCTTAAAGATTTGACTTATGTAAGACTTCTTCATTATGGTTATGATGGAAAAGTTAAAGTAGGTGAATTAATTATTCATAAGGCTATATTAAACGAAACTAGAGAAGTTTTTTCTAAGTTGTTTGAGGAGAAATATCAAATAAATAGTATGAGATTAATTGATGACTTCTGGGTATCTGGTGATACTGATAAAACTGATAGAAATAGTGTTTTAAATAATAATAGTAGTTCTTTTTGTTTTAGAAGTATAGTTGGAAAAGGTAATTTATCTAATCATGCTTTAGGTATTGCCATTGATATAAATCCTTTATCAAATCCATATACACCTAGAAATAGTGATGGTACTTTTGATGTTTCTTCACTTTCTGAATATGAAAAAAGTGTATTAATAGATAGAGAAGAAAAAGCTAAGAGTGATCCGCATATTATTACGTTAGGAGACCAGGTTTGTTGTGCATTTGATTCTGTAGGATTTGAGTGTGGCGGAATTTGGCCGAAACAATCAAGCTTATGGTCTTGTGACTGGCAACATTTTGAACCTAATGCTAGTAAAATTACAGAGGTAATGGAGAGAATAAATAAAATTCATGAGATGACAAGAAATAATTTCAAATGTATTTAGGAGAGAAAATTTATTTTGTAATCAAAGATATTATAACAAGAGCATTCAATGAAAAATTAATAATGAAAATTGATGTCTATATTATTATAAATGTAGAGGATATTTATACGAACAGGATTTAGTCCTGTTTTTTTATGGTGTAATCGCAATGTAAGATAGAGCGGTATAAGTGAAAATAAAATAAATATTAATGATTTTGTAAATATTTGTGGGAAACTTGTTTCAAAAAACTATAATATAAATGAAGATGAGTTGGTAGCTAATTTGTTTAGAATAAATCAAACTAAACAAAAACTTCTAAGAGATAATGTACAAGGAGAAAATGAGGCTAGAAGTGTTCATTATGAAGTAGGTAAAAAGGTTCTAAAAGCTATTGCTGATATTGGTGGAATGATGCCTGAAGAAATGCCTACTCCTGAAAAAAATTTAAAAGAACTTGAAAGAGAAAGGAAGCAACAAGAAAATAAGAAACTTATAGGAACAAAATAAAACTGGTGTTATAATATATGGTATTGAACCAAGAGGAGAATTTTTGTGAGAGTAATATTAAGCGATAATGATTATGGTACTAAAGATATTCATTTAGTAGATGAAAATAAAACTTTATCAATAGTATTTGCTGGTACGGGAGATTTACATTGGATTATTAGAAATACTGACTGTGTTGAGCTTGAAGAATATGCCTATGATTATTTTGAAATTACTAAAGAAAACTATCAAATATATTCACTGTTTGAAAAATTGTTATATGACATAGGGACTATTAATATTTTTGGTGATGAGAAAATAAAGACTTCATCAGATGTGAAATTCCAAAAGATGCGAGAAAGAAAATATAATATGTCACACTATAATGACTTATATGATAGTGATGATGGAACTGTTACTTGGGTATCAGATGAAACTGGTTTTGAAGTAGCTAATATGGTTTCTATTAAAAAATGTGAAGATAAGTTTTTAATTGAATTTAGGACACAACCATATATTGAAGGATATGATAGAGAATATAATACTTTAGGAATGATAGGAGTTAGATTTCGTAATTCAGGAAGTAGATATACTCCTTTTAATGTTATTTTTATGAGGATGTTTAGAGGATTACAGGAAGTAGATGATGTAAGTGACTATGGACATCAAATGCATATTGAAGAATATGTATATCAAAAGGGTAAAGTTAGAAAATAAGCTTTTGATTTAAATTTATAGTAGAGTTTTTTAAGTGAAAATAGTAAAACAATTTGATACGTTTGTTAGATTTTAATGTTATCGTTTTTATGCTATACTAAAGAAAATAAATACTTAATTTAGGTTAAGAATATCTAAATCGTAAATTAAGAATCATCAAAGAATGTGTATTATGACTTTATGTGATTAAAAATGAGGTGTAATGGTGAAAATTATAAGTAAAAAATACATAAATGAGGGTTTTAATAGTAAGGCATATATTATAAATAATGATTATATTTTACTTGATGGAGTAAATCATAATTCGTATAGAAACTATCAAAAATATGTAAATGTAATTAATCAAATAAGTAATGTCAAAACGTTAAAAATACCAATAATCATTGAATTAATTGAGCCTTGTAAAGAATATATAAATGGTGCATTGATTTGCAAAATGATTAAAGGACATACTTTTAGAGAAAAACATATTAAGATAGTTAATTTAGATAATGTTGCTAAAAAAATTGCTGAATTTATGAATGAGTTACATGAAATAAAAGTTGACTTTGATAAGGATAAATATGTTAAAAATGAGCTTGAAATTACTGAAAAAGCGTTATTGAATTAAAAGATTATTTAAGTGAATTGGATTATGAAAAAATATTATCTTGGTTTTATGAATATAAAAACTATTTGCTAACATTTAATGATTATCACTTTATACATGGAGATTTATGGTATGAAAATTATATTCTTGATGATAATAATGAATTAGTTGGAATAGTGGATTTCGAATGTTCTGGTATGGGTGTCCAGTTTATGATATTGCTGCACTTTATTATTTGGGAACAGAGTTTGTAAATAAAGTATTAAGCTATTATAAATATACAGATGAAAATTTAACCAAACGAATACCATTGCTAATAAAAGCACGAGAAATTACTAGTTTTTATGACATAGTTAAAAATCATCCTGAGGAAATAGAAGAACAAATTGATAAAATAAGGAAAGTAGAATAAATGACAATAACAAAACAACTAAAATAAATGAAAGATGACATATGAAAAACTATTGATGGAAGATTAAAAAATCCTAACTACATATTTGAAGAAGATTATTTTTCAGAAACGCTTGAAAGAATTAGAAATATTCGTTCAAATGAAAGAAGGTGTTAAACTTGAATAATAAATTAGAAATAATATCAAATTTATTTGAGGATAAAGAAATCAGAAGCATTTGGGATAGTGAAAAAGAAGATTATTATTTTAGCGTTGTTGATGTTATTAGTGTTTTAACGGAGAGCAAAGATCCGTCTCATTATTGGAGAACGCTAAAATCCAGAATGATTCAAGAAGGGAATGAAACCGTCACAAAATGTGACGCTTTAAAATTAAGGGCAAAAGATGGAAAAATGCGTTATACTGATATGCTAGATACAAAAAATATATTTAGATTAATTGAATCTATACCCAGTCCAAAAGCAGAACCTTTTAAATTATGGTTAGCAAATCTTGGAAGTGAAAGAATTGATGAAGTGTTTGATCCAGAAATAGCAATAAATCGAGCTGTAAATTACTATCGCAATAAAGGATACACTGATGAATGGATTAAAACTAGACTAACAGGAATTGTAGATAGATTTAAACTTACAGATGTCTGGAAAGAAGTAGGAATAAACAAACCAATGGAATATGCTTTACTTACAAACGAAATCTATAAAGGTTGGTCTGGAATGAAATCAAGTTAGTATAAAGCATATAAAGGAATAAGAAAAGAATCCCTTCGAGATAATATGACTGATGTAGAAATAGCACTTATATTAAAGTGATAGAGTAAAACAACTAAAAATTATAAAGTTTAAAAATATTTATAAGTAAAATAAGATAAAATTTATTAGAAAGGCGATAATGATATTATGATTATTAATTATTCAGATCAAACTATTATAAAAAATAAAAAATCTATATTTTTGGCTGGACCAACACCAAGAGATGAAAAGACAAAATCATGGAGAACTACTGCTTGTGAAAGGTTAAATGAGTTAGGATTTGATGGCATAGTTTATGTTCCCGAATATTCGACTTGGAAGCCAAAAGCTAATTATATAGATTAGGCAATGTGGGAAAGAGAGGCATTAATAGAATCAACTGTTATTATGTTTTGGATTCCTAGAAGTTTACCTGATATGTTTGCTTTTACTACAAATGTAGAATTTGGATATTGGTTACATTCTGGGAAAGTAATATATGGCAGACCAGATAATGATTCAAAGATAAAGTATCTTGATTGGTTATATAAAATGGATTATAATAAAGTTCCGATAAGTAACCTAGAAGAACTGTTAAAGGAATCAATGATATTGGCAGACAAATTATATGACGAAAAAAGTACTGAAATATTACCACTAAGTAAAAGAAAAATTTTAGAAAGAAAGTGAAAATAATGAATAACGAAAACATTCACAAAACAAATATCAACTGGTATATACCGATTAATGTAAAGCCATTCACAAATCCTTATAAATAAAGCATTTTCTATTTATTTCTTTTTACATTTTTTAGATAAAATTTATAAAAGAATTCAAAAAAAGAGGAAATTACGACTTATGGGAAACTAATATTTTAGACAAAGGAGATGATAAAGGTGGCAAAAGATTTAATAATTAGAAGTAGTAGTGCTGAGTTCTTAATCTTTGAAAGACAAACTCATGATAAAGGAATAGAAGTTAGATTTGAAGATGGTGATTTATGGTTAACTCAAAAAGCAATTGGGGAACTTTTTAATACAACTAGAAATAATATTACTATGCATATTAATGAGATATATGATAGCTATGAATTGGGACAAAATTCAACTAGTAAGAAATTCTTACTAGTTCAAAAAGAAGGTAGTAGAAAAGTAAAAAGAAATGTGCAGTATTATAATTTAGATATGGTAATTTCTATTGGTTATAAAGTTAATACTGATAGAGCTATACAATTTAGAAGATGGGCAACTTATATATTAAAAGAATTCTCTAAAAAGGGTTATATAATAGATAAAAAAAGAATGGCAAATGATGCATTCTTTGATGAAGATTATTATAATTCACTACTTGCTGAAATAAGAGAAATAAGATTATCTGAAAGAAGATTTTATCAAAAAATAACTGATATATATGCTACCAGCGTGGATTATGATAAAAAATCCCCTACAACTATTAAATTTTTTAAAAAAGTACAAAATAAAATGCACTATGCGGTTTCTCACCAAACTGCTGCAGAGATAATATATAATAGAGCAGATTCAGAAAATATGGGACTTACATCTTGGAAAAATTCTCCTAATGGAAAAATATTAGAAACTGATGTAGTAATAGCTAAAAATTATTTGAGTAAAGAAGAATTAGAAAGTTTAGAACTTATAGTATCAGCATTTTTAGATTTAGCAGAAAATAGAGCCAAAAGGCATATTCCTATGACAATGGAAGATTGGGCATCTAGAATTGATAAATTTTTACTTGCTGATGATTTAGATGTACTTAAAGATGCTGAAAAAATATCACATGAAATAGCTTGTGATAAAGCATTAACAGAATTTGAAAAATATAGAATAAAACAAGATAAATTATATAAATCGGATTTTGATTTATTAGTAGAAGAAACAAATAAATGATGAAATGAAAGGGAGATTAGAAATATGCTTAATTTAGAAAGAGTAAAAGAAGAATTAAATAAATGGAATTTCAGTTATAAAAATAATATTGTACCAGGACATAGTACCTATAAAGTAAAATGGGTTTTACCTGCTGGACCAGTAATCGTAATTGCATCAGAAAGGGCAACATCATACTTATTTGGTTTTGATGAAAAAGGAATTCATGTTTTTCCAGTAGAAGGCAACTGGAATATATTAGATTGTTGTTTAATAGAATGGAAAAATATCACAAAATTTGAAATGAAAAAAGGTATTTTACTTGAGAATACTATGAATATCACAACCAATGAAATGAAGGTATCGTTAAAAATAAATAAAATTGTTGCAGGTAATCCATGGGTTAAAGAAAATATAAAAGAATTAGAAGAACTAAATTATTATAAAAAATAGTTATATAAAAGTGTAAAAAAATTTTACTAAAAGGAAGTGAAATAAATGGATATGTACCAAAAAAGAAAAGCAAGAGCAGAAAAGAAAAATAACAATCAAGAAGAAAAGTTAACTAAAGTCGTTCTTAACTGGTAAGTGGTGAGTTATGAAAAAACACTATTAAACCCTTGAAAATAAAGGAAAAAAAATAAAATCTCTTTTTACATTTAAAACATATTTTTTGCTGAAAAATGTTAAAAAAATAAATGTGTAGGAGTTATGAAAAACTTTTACTAAATTGCACAATTAACTTATTAACCAT
>CAKPMX010000006.1 GCA_934168205.1 uncultured Bacilli bacterium | reverse complement strand
TAATTTTAGTTAGTAGTTATTACTACCTATAAATTGTTGCTTTTAATGGTTGTTTTACCAGAACCATAAGGGCTCCAATTATGTTTTTAAATCGTTGGTATACAACGATTTTTTTTATTCTGCTTTTTACTCCGACTTTATTTCTATTTTATATGAACGAGGAGGATCGAACTTGAGACCAGTTGTTATATTTGTTTTTTTTGAAGTTATTAATATCGTCTTTTACATAATTTTTATATTTAATAAATATATCTGTTTTTTTGATTTGCCTTATTTTTCCATGATTTTATTTGTTTATCATTATCGATTATTTCTTCAAATAAGTCTTTTAGGAAGTTTTGTGAATTTTTATCTACTTCACATAAATACTTATTGTTGAATAATTCTACGAAGTCATATTCATTTTGATATCCATAGTTCATTTTTGTACCTCCTTTAAAAGGTATATCTTAAGATATACCAGTATATATTGTTTTTTGTTGATGGTTAGGGTAGATTAAGGCTCGTTTGTCATTATAACTAAGTATTAAATAATCTTCAAATTTAACTTTTCATTATTTCTAGACCAATTTTGATATCAAAAATTCTAATTGTAATAATGTTTTATTAAAAAGTGTTCCGTTTCATTTATAAAAACTAAAAATATATAATTAAGATAAAATTTTTAATATCATAAAATAAAAGATGATTTTCATAAGCTGTTCAACTTTTTGGGTTCAGTTCAAATTTAATCATCTTTTATTGTTTATTCTTTAATTGATTTACCATTGTAACAGAGCTCTTTTGTATTATCTCCATACATTCCAGTAACAACTTCTACTAGTTCCCAGTTGTATTTATCAATGAATGGTTTGAATGTTGGTAGGTTATAGTCTCTAATAGTTATAAATGGTTTTGTTGTTTCTAAAAATTCCATTGATGATGTTAGTAGTTTTGTTCCTATACCAATTGATCTATATTCTTCTTTTACAAACAAGTTACATATTTTCTTTTCTTCATCTGTTTTTTTTAAACTAGCTATTCCTATTATAGTATTATCTTCTGTTGATTTAACAAAGAGTATTTCGCCATTTTTTTCTAGTACTCTTGGAATTTGTTTAGAAAAGAACCAGGATTCATAATTAGGATAATCTAAACTAAAATCAGTAATATTATATATTTGTTTAGTTATTTCTTCAAAATTATCTTTGCCAATATAATCTTTTAAACTTTCAATTTTTATCATACATCACCTAGTAAAATTATATAAGTTCAATTCTGATACCTAATACACCGGTTTGACTTTGTTTTTCTTTTGGATAAAATTCTTCTAAAGCGAAAACTAATTCTTCTTTTGTCATAGACTTATCTGATAATATTGAAATATCAAAGTCTTTAAAAAGATCTTCGAAAGAACTATATTTTAATAATCCTATAACTTTAGCTTCAAAAGATTCATCTAGATTTGGTTCTTTTAAAAACTTAATTTTATCTCCTAATTGTATTGCTTGTCTTTTTTCATCATTAAGTCTTATTTCAATTCTTTTTGTACCAGTTAATATATAGTCATAATATTTAGGTTGTAGTTTCATTTCATGTGTCATTGAATTCACCTCTTTACTAGTGATTTTATCATGAATTTTATTTAGTAACAATAATTATAGTTTATTAAATCTTTTCTATATGATATTATTTTAATAGGGTGATTTATTATGGAAAGGAAGTATAAATATGCAATAATTTTTTCTATTGTATTGTTGATATTAATAGGAATTTTATTCTTTGTTTACTTTAAGTTTTTTTATAAGGTTTCATTTTATAGATATAGTGATGATGAGTTTAAATTTAATTATGATGTTAACTTTATGGTTAGTAAAGAAAAAGGTGTTTATAAGATAGTTGATAAGGATAATAGGGCTACTATTATCATTGAAGTATTAGAAAATGATAAAGAGGTTATGTCAATAGATAAAGATAGAGCTAGTAGTTTAGCACAGGAGAGAATTGTTGATAGTAGCTATAATAAGATTTCGTTTTCATGCTTAGATCATATTTGTCAAAGTGTATATCAAAATGATAAGAAAGAAATTACTATTGATGTTGAATATATTGATAAGTATATATATATTTATGAATTAACTAATAATATTGATGATAATGAAGATTATATTGAAAAGTTTGATTTAATAGTTAACTCATTCATGCGAGCTTAATAAAGTTTTACTTTTTATTATTGTTATGATATACTTATTTTAATGATAAAGGAGATGTGGGTATGAATTGTCCAAAATGTAATAGTGTTATAGAACAAGGTAGTTCTTTTTGTAATAATTGTGGTTTTAATTTAACTAGTAATTCTAGTAATTTGCAGGAACAACCTGTTATGATGGTTAATCCTAATCAGGCACAGGCTGTTAGTAATGTTCCTATTGCCGAGCCAGCTTTAATAAATAATATTCCGGTAGCTAATCAAGGAGTACAACCTAGTGTTCCTAATCAAAATGTTAGTCCAGTTAATAATGTTAATGGTAATCAAAGTAGTCAACAGATTGCTGTTAATAATATGAATCAAAATACTCAGCCTGTTATGCCTACAAATAATAATATGGGTAACATGAATCTTGTGCCAGCTGGTAATAATATTGCTGCTGCTAAGGCTAATAGTAATGCTAGTATAATAATTATTGTTGTAGTTATTGCGTTTGTTGCAATAGGTATTTGTTATTTTATGGTTACTAAAAATGCTACTTCTGATAAGAATACTAATACGAATAATGATAATACTGTTGCAGTTAGTGATAATATGGTAACAGTTAATGGATTATCTGGTAATGTCCCTAAAAACTGGAGCTTTGTTTCTGGACAAGAGATAGGAATTTATGATTATGATTCTGTATTTATTAATGATTCTCAAAACTCATTTTCACTTATAGAATCAACTAATGAAGTTACTTATACCTTAGTCAAACAAAATATTAATTCATTTAAGGCAAATATGGAAGCTAAAGGAATGACTAATTTAGATTATAAATTTGAAAAGAAAAATGGAATTGAATATACATCATTTGAAGGATTATTTCAAGGCGTTAATTATCTTGTTGTAATTAGAGCCAATGGAGCAGGTATTATTTGTGCAGAGGGTGCATATGATTCAGCAAGCGACTTGAATACTATAGTTGATTTTATTACTTCCTTAAAAAGTAGTACCGGAGTTAAAGCAATGAATGAATTTACATCGCCTAATTTTAATTCAATTATTTTAGGAAAATAAGATAATTTACGATGTTTAATACTTACTAAACATCGTTTTTTTTGACTTTTTAATTGTTTTATGGTATAATTTAGAAACCTATTTGAAAGAGGAAGTGTTTATCATTTAGTTTTCATAAAATTTAGTGATTAACATAATCTTTTATTAGTTGAAAATATTAGTTTATTATTAACGTTTGTAATAAAAATTTAGAAAAGAGGAATGATAATATGCGTAAAAATGATAATATTAATAGTATTGAAAAACTTAAAACTTACAAGAGATTAGCTGAAAGTAAGGACAGATATTTATTATATGTACCTGAAATGGGTTATGATATTGATCCTGAAGTTAGTGAAGCTGATTTATTTAGGGGATCTGTTGATTTCTCTAAAGTAGCTATTACTGCTTTTGCAGATACAATTGAACTTATGGACGGGGATATTAGAGATATGTCCTTTGGTTTATGCTTTTATCCTTATGTTAATAGGGAAGATGCTTTATTAGATGGATCTTTAGTAGAAAATGCTAGACCATTAAAGAATTATTTGGGTGTTATGATTACTGATGTTTCAGGGCATTATAATTCTGGCGAAGAATTTAATGTTTCTTATTCAGAAAATTCAAAAATAGTTAATGGAACAGTATATCCAGTTACTTATACAGGATTAGTACTTGGGCTTAAAGGTATGGGATTTGAACTAGAAGGTGCAGATGATTTTAATGAAATTTGTAAGAATGCTTTATCAGATAAAGTTGCACTTGGTAGGGTTACTTATGGTACTGAAAAAGAAAAAGTTATGGTTAAGAGTGATAGATAATATCATTCTTTTTTTACATGATTTTACGGTGCAAATGTATTTTTTTTGTTGGAAATATCTATTTATGCTATAATTTATGTATAGGTGATTAAGCATGAAAATAAATATAAATAATGTAAATGTTAATTACATACAATATGGTGAAGGAAAGGATATTCTTTTACTGCATGGATGGGGACAAAATATTCAAATGATGAAACCAATAGGTGATAATTTATGTAGTAATCATAGAATTACAATTATTGATTTTCCAGGTTTTGGCGAAAGTGATGAACCTAGTACTCCTTGGACAATTGATGACTATAGTTTATTAATTGAGAATTTAGTTAGAGAACTTAATATTAGAAAACCTATTGTTATGGGACATTCATTTGGAGGACGTGTTGCGATACGTTTTTCAGCTAATAATCCAATTGAAAAGTTAGTATTATTTGGTAGTCCTTGTATAAGAGAAAATAAAAAATTACCTTTATCAACAAGAATTCTGAAGAAAATAAAGAATTTACCTGGAATGGATAAATTAGGTGAAGAGATGAAAAAATATATTGGTTCTAGAGATTATAAAGCCGCTAGTCCAATTATGAGACAAACATTAGTTAATGTTATAAATGAAGATTTATCATCTTATGCTAGAAAAATAGAAGAGCCAACGTTACTTATTTGGGGTGAAGCAGATACTGAAGCTCCAGTTAGTGACGCTAGAGAATTAGAAAAAATAATGATTGATGCGGCATTAATAATTTTACCCGGTACGCATTATGCTTATTTAGAAAACTTGGGTCAAGTTATTAATATATTGAATAGCTTTTTAAAGGAGAATTAGTATGATTATAAAAGTTTTGCTGATTTTAGCAATTATCTTTCTACTGTTTTATAAGATAAAAAGATCATTACATATGTTACAACAGAATCTTTACAATGAGAATAATCGTTATATAAAATGGTTGACTAAAAATAAAGTTCAATTTGTAGATTTAGACTTGATAATTGTTGCAATTTTATTAATTGAAGCATTTGTTATGTTTGATGTTAAATATTTTTCACTTATTATGTTAATGGCAATAATTATTTTAATGTTTATATTAGGATATAAATGGAAAAGAAGAATTGATACCGATCAAAATAAAAAGCCTTTAGTTGTTACAAAAAGAATTAAAAGACTTTTAGTAACAATTTCTATTTTATATTTAATACCATTAGTATTTGCTTATTCTAATATTAGTAGTGAAGAGTTATTTTGGAAGGGTATTTTAATTGAAGGTATTATGATTTATTTAAATGCCTTTGTAGTGTTAATTGCAAATATTATTAATTTTCCAGTTGAAAAAATGGTTTATTATCATTATAAAAGAAAAGCAATTAATAAATTGAAAAATATGAATAATTTAAAGGTTGTTGGTATTACTGGTAGTTATGGTAAGACAAGTTCAAAGAATATTCTAAGTGATATTTTAAATGTTAAATACAATGCTTTAGCAACACCTAAAAATTTAAATACTTATTATGGCTTAATGATGACTATTAATAATAATTTAGATAAATTTACAGATATTTTTATAGCTGAAATGGGTGCTTATGTTAGGGGAGAAATAAAAGGATTATGTAATTTTGTTAAACCTAAGTATGGTATTCTTACAACAATAGGTACTGCTCATTTAGAATCATTTGGTAGCGAAGAAAATATTATTTCAGCTAAGTTTGAATTGATAGAATCTTTACCTAAGGATGGTATTGCTGTTTTAAATGGTGATGATCCAAAACAAGTTAATTATAAATTGAAGAATAATGTAAGAGTTATTTGGACGGGTATTAAAAATATTGACGCAGATGTTAGAGCAGTTAGTATTAAGTGTTCTAATAAAGGAACTAATTTTGATGTTTTATTTAAAGATGATGGAAAGAAATATCATTTTGAAACTAAATTGTTAGGTGAACATAATGTATATAATATTTTGGCTAGTATTGCTTTAGGACGTGAACTTGGTATTTCGATGGATGAGCTTATTAATGCTGTTAAATTGGTTAGACCCGTTGAGCATCGTTTAGAACTTAAGAAACTTGGCAATTTTTATCAAATTGATGATGCTTATAATTCTAATCCAATTGGTGCTAAAAATGCTTGTTTAGTTCTTGGAATGATGAACGGTATTAAGGTTGTTGTTACACCTGGTATGGTTGAACTTGGTGAGAAGGAAGCTTTCTATAATAAAGAATTTGGTGAGGAGATTGCTGATGTTGCTGATTATGCGGTTCTCATCGGTGAGAATAAAACAAAACCTATATATGAAGGTTTAGTAACTAAAGGGTTTGACAAAGATAAGATAATAGTATTTAATGATGTAAGAGAAGCATATGCTTTTATTAATGGTTTATATAATGGCAAAGATGATATATTTGCATTGTTTGAAAATGATTTGCCAGATACATATAATGAGTAGGAGGATTTAGAAAATGAGAATAAAAGTTGGTGTTATTTTTGGTGGAGAAACTGTAGAACACGAGGTAAGTATTATTACAGCTATTCAAGCTATGAATAAAATGGATCAAGATAAATATGAAATTATACCAATATATATTACAAAGAATAGAGAATGGTATACTGGTGATATGTTAAAAGATATAGATGTATATCAAGATTTATCTTTAATTAAAAAATATGCTAAGAATGTAGTTTTGTATTATAAGAATGGAAGTTATGTATTACAAAAGAAGAAATTTCCTAAGACTGTTGTTAAGGAAATTGATATTGCTTTCCCGATAGTTCATGGTACTAATGTGGAAGATGGTGTATTACAAGGATATTTACAAACTGTTGGTGTTCCTTATGTAGGACCTAATGTTTATGCTGGTGTTGTAGGACAAGATAAAGCGTTTATGAAAGATGTTTGGGCTAGTGCAGATTTACCAATGACTAAATATACTTGGTTTTATGATATTGATTATAAACGTGATAGAGATGCAGTTATTAAAAAAATAGAAAAACTTAAATATCCAGTTATTGTAAAACCTGCTACTACTGGTTCATCAGTTGGTATTAGTGTTTGTGAAAATCAAGAAAAGTTAATTGATGGTATAGATGAAGCCGTTCAATATGATTCTAAAATTGTTGTTGAAGAAGTTGTTCAACATTTAAAAGAAGTTAATATTGCTGTTATGGGTAATTATGAACATCAGAAAGTTAGTGAAATTGAAGAAGTGTTATCTGGAAATAAATTCTTAACTTATGCTGATAAATATATTGGTGATGGTAAGAATGGTAAATTAAAAGGTGGAAAAACTCCAGTTAAATCTTCTAAAGGTATGGCTTCTACAAATAGAAAATTACCAGCTGATTTAACTGATAAGATGCGTAAAGAAATAGAAGAAGTTGCTGTTCAAGCATTTAAGGCATTAGGTTCTGCTGGAAATTCACGTATTGATTTCTTAATAGATGAAAAAGCTAATAAAGTTTATATTAATGAAATAAATTCTATTCCTGGTAGTTTAGCTTTCTATTTATGGGACGCTAAAGGTATTAGCTTTACTGATTTATTAGATGAAATGATTAATATTGGTATTAAGGATTATAAGAAAAGAATAAGTAAGACTCATTCTTTTGATACTAATATTTTACAAGGTTTTGCAGCATCAACTGGTGTTAAAGGTATGAAGGGAGCAAAAGGGAAGTTAAGATAACTTCTCTTTTTATTTATTATATGAAGATAGCTGTTTTAATTAGAAAAGAAAATTCAAATTTAGCAAATGAATATTATATTAAAGGAATAGAAAGATTTTCAGGAGAAGTTGTTTTAATCAAAGATAGTTATGATATTAAAAAGGTAGAATTTTTATTAAAAGATGTTAATGGTATTTTACTTACTGGTGGTGATGATGTAGGACCATTAGATTTTTATTTAATAGAGTATGCAATTAATAATAATTTAAAATTACTTGGAATATGTCAAGGTATGCAGTCTATGGCTTTATATGGTAATAATGATGAATTAATTCCCATTAATAATTCTAGTCATAATAGTGATAAAAAATATGTTCATAGTGTTTATTTGAAACCTGGTAAATTAATGAAGTTACTTGAAAAAGATAAGCTACTTGTTAATTCTCATCATCTTCAAACTGTTAAAAATAGTTATAAATTTATTGTTTCTGGATATTCTAATGATGGACTAATTGAGGTAGTTGAAGGTTGTAGAGACACTTTCCAAGTAGGCGTTCAATGGCATCCGGAGAGGATGCTTGACTATGATGTTGATAGTAGAAAAATATTGAAAAAGTTTGTTTCTTCATGAAAAAACAGTAAATTTATTATTTACTGTTGTAGATACTATTTGCATATGTAAAGTCTAATAATGGTTCTAAATTATCAATGTATCTGGCACGTTCGTTTTCATAATTTATGTAGTAGGCATGTTCCCATAGATCAATTGCTAGAATAGGAAAGTAGCCGGATAATAAGGGACTTTCTTGATTCTTGGTATTTACTATATCAAGAGTGTTGTTATTGCCAATTACTAAGAATGTGTAGCCTGAACCTTTAACTTTAAGAGCACTTTCTTTTAGTAGATTTAATAAATTTTCATATGAAGTGTATTGCTTTTCAATTTGTTTTTGTAAATCACCAGTAGGTTTTTGTTGATTTTTAGGTTTTATACTTTTCCAGTATAAGTCATGATTAATGACTCCACCTAGATTAAATAAAATATCTTCTTGATCATTTTTATTGAATTCGTTTACATGAAATATTAATTCTTCGATAGGATATTTATAGTTATAATTATTTTTTTGTAAAAGTTTATTTAAGCTGTTTAGATAAGTTTTTTGATGTTTGTTATAATGAAGGCCTAAAGTATGAGTATCTATATAAGGTTCAAAGTCTTGATAATTATAGGGTAGTTCTTGTAACGGATACATATATTTCTCCTTTCTTTTAAGTATATGTTTTTGGACAAAAAAAACGACTTGTTTAGTCGTTTGATTTTATAATATGGTGGGCTGTTAGGGATTCGAACCCTAGACCCACTGATTAAGAGTCAGTTGCTCTACCAACTGAGCTAACAGCCCATATTACTAGTTAATTGTCAATGTGCTATTTCTTGATTGCATATTTATTTTATACTAAAATTTGACAGTTGACAAGACTTTTTTTGGAAAATTAGTAAATATTTGTTGGTTTGCTAACTACTGTTGATAGACTAATTTAAATATTTATGTTATATTTTTGTTATTATTAGGTGATGTTATGAAAAAAGTCGAAAGATATAATCCGAATATAGAAGAAGGACTTACATCTTATCAAGTAAATAAAAGAATAGAAGATAATTTAGTTAATATTGATACAGAAGTTTCAACTAAATCTGTTTCTGAAATAGTTAAACAAAATGTTATGACCCTTTTTAATATTATTAATATTATTTTAGCTATTGCGGTTATATGTGTTGGTTCATTTAAGAATTTAACTTTTATAATTATTATTACTATTAATACTTTAATTAGTATTATTCAGGAATTAAGAAGTAAGAAGACTTTGGATAATTTAAAAGTTATTGCAGCTTCTAAAATACATGTTATTAGAAATTCTAGCGATATGTTTATTAATATTAATGAAGTTGTTTTAGATGATATTATTAAATTAGAAATTGGTAATCAAGTAGTAGTTGATTCTATTATAAAAACTGGTGAAGTTGAAGTTGATGAGTCTTTTATTACGGGTGAAGCAGATACTGTTTTTAAAAAGACTGGAGATATGCTATTATCTGGTAGTTTTATAGTTTCTGGTAAAGCTACATGTCAAGTTGAACACATTGGCTATGATAATTATACAGCTAAGATTTCTAGTGATACTAAATATATTAAGCCAGTATCTTCTGAGATAATGCGTAGTTTAAATAAGATTATTTCAACTATTTCTTTTTTAATTGTACCAGTTGGTATTTTACTTTTTAGTAGACAAATGTATATAGAAGGTAATAATATTCAGCAAGCAGTTGTTTCTACTGTTGCGGCTTTGATTGGAATGATTCCTGAGGGACTAGTTTTACTTACTAGTACTGTTTTAGCAGTTAGCGTTATTAGACTTTCACAAAGAAAGGTTTTGGTACAAGATTTATATTGTATTGAAACTTTGGCTAGGGTTGATACTTTATGTTTAGATAAGACTGGTACAATTACTGAAGGTAAAATGGAAGTCGTAGCAGAAGTTTTATTTGAAGAATGTGATTTTACTTCGATTATAGGAAATATTAGTCATAGTTTGGAAGAAAATAATCCTACAGCTTTAGCTTTACTTGATAAGTATGGAAAATCTGATACTTTTAAAGTAGTTGAAAAAATACCTTTTTCTTCACGAAAAAAATATTCTGGAATTGTTTTAGATGATAAAACTTATGTCATTGGAGCTGCTGAGTTTATTTTAAAGAAAAATGATAGTTGTTTAGAAACTATTTCTAAGTATACTGATGATTATCGAGTTATACTTCTAGCGGTTGCGAATGATAAGAATTTAAAGAATGTTAAACCTTTAGGTATATTTTTATTACAAGATAAAATTAGAGCTGATGCTTATGATACTTTAAAATATTTTAAAGAGCAAAATGTTACTTTGAAAATCGTTTCTGGTGATAATCCAAATACTGTTTTAGGTATTGCAAAGAGGGCAGGTTTTCCTGATAGTGTTAAAATGGTTGACGCAACTACATTGGATACTGATGAAGATATAATTGAGGCAGTTGAAAAGTATGATATTTTTGGTAGAGTTACTCCTGAACAAAAGAAAAGAATAGTTTTAGCTTTACAATATCTAGGTCATACAGTTGCGATGACTGGTGATGGAGTAAACGATGTTTTGGCTTTAAAAAAAGCAGATTGCTCTATTGCGATGGCTTCTGGATCAGATGCAACTAAGAATGTTAGCCAATTAGTTTTATTAGATTCTAACTTTGCATCTATGCCATATGTAGTTGCGGAAGGTAGAAGAACTATTAATAATATTGAAAAGAGTTCATCATTATTCTTGGTTAAAACAATATATGCAACATTGTTAGCTATAATTTTTATATTTATTGATATGCCTTATCCTTTTATTCCAATTCAGTTAACTTTAGCTAGTACTGTTACAGTTGGTATTCCATCATTTGTATTAGCTTTACAAGATAATTATGATTTAGTGCGAAAAAACTTCTTAAAAAGAGTGTTAAAGAGAGCAATACCGCCAGCATTTACAATAGTTTTAAATATATTAGTTGTATTTGTGACAAGCACATTATTTAATTTTAGTTATATACAAACATCTACTTTGTCTGCTTTTGTTACTGGATATGTTGCTTTTATGTTATTATTTAAGACATGTTTACCATTTAATAGGTTGAGAGTAGTGCTATTTAGTACTATGGTAGCATTGTATATCACTGGTTTCTTTTGTTTTAGAAATTTATTTTCTTTTTCAGTATTAGACTTTAAAATGTGTATTGTTATATTGATTTGTATAGGTTTTGCACATTTTATGTATTATTCTTTTGAAAATATGCTTAATTATTTAGAATTAAAAACTAAAAAACGCATAAATTAAAAGTAAGAAAGATAAAAAAAGACTTGACTTTCTTACTTTTTTTATAGTATTCTAGTATTGCAGTTAGGGATTAATTTAAAAAAATTAAAATTACTATTGCAAAAGTAGAGTAAATATTGTAAAATTAGGAAGTACTGCTATTAATGGACTTGTAGCTCAGTTGGTTAGAGCACACGCTTGATAAGCGTGGGGTCACAGGTTCAAGTCCTGTCAGGTCCACCATTAATATGCCTCAATAGCTCAGTCGGTTAGAGCACTTGACTGTTAATCAAGGGGTCCTAGGTTCAAGTCCTAGTTGGGGCGCCAGATGGCGAGTTGGTGAAGCGGCTTAACACACTGCCCTTTCACGGCAGCATTCACGGATTCGAATTCCGTACTCGTCACCAGTGAAAAATCAAAATCCAGAAATCTGGATTTTTTTATTGACATTAACGCTTATTTCATGTAACATTATATATGCGGACGCACAAGAGGAATGGAGTAGTACTCAAGAGGCTGAAGAGGCGCCCCTGCTAAGGGTGTAGGTCGGGTAACTGGCGCGAGAGTTCAAATCTCTCCTACTCCGCCATTATAAAATTAAACCTTGTTTTTACGAGGTTTTTTTGTTTGTACCTTTCGACAAAACTGTCTTCTATTTTTATGAAATTATGATATAATTTTAATAGGAGGGTTGATATAGTGAATGATGTAATACATGTTTTTTTTAAACAATTTAAAAGAATAAATGATTATTATAAATTTTTAATAAATAAAACTAAGCAGGCAAATTATGTAGGAATTACTAATGAATGGGTTATTGATAACTTCTATTTGCTAGTTGAAGCTAAAACTGACATTGTAAATGATAGAAAAGTTTTAAAGAAGAGACTAAAAAATACAAAGACTCTATATTATTTTCTTAGACATATAGCGTCTGTAAATAATTATAATATTCCTTTTAATAATTTAGTTTCAGAATTAAAAAAATATCAACATGAAAACAATGTTATTTTTTCTTATAGAGAAATAATGGCTATTAAACCTTTATTATTATTTATTTATGCTGAGAAGTTATATTCACTTTGTATAGATTTAAAAAATAAAATGTTAATACAAGATAAAATTAATAAAACTATAGAAAGTGTTGATAAAGAAAATATAAGTTTAAATGATTTACTTGGTAATAACTTTGATTATTTAAATGATCAGTATTATATATATGAGTTGAATCAACAACTAAATAAACTTGGTGATAAAAGTAATTCTATTTTTAAAGAGATTAATGAAATACTTAAGAGTAAAGATATTAGTTTAAAAGAAATAATTAATGAGTATTATCAAGAAAAAGTAGATAATAATATTTTAATTTCTAATATTTTTGGTGATTTAAAATCTTTATTTGACCTTTCTGATGAATTGTTATTTAAAAATATTTCTTTTACAGAAAAGTTGTTTTTAGAAGATAAAATATATAAAAAGATGACTGTTGAGTCTAAGAATCTTTATAGAGAAAAAATTATTTCTTTAGCAAAAAGAAAAAGGCGTAGTGAGTATGACTTATTAAAAGATTTGTCTAAAAAAAGCACCGAGGAAGATAAGCACATTGGTTTTTACTTATTTAAAAATAAGAATTATAGTTTTAGATCATTCTTATATATTTTAATTGTTTTTGTACTTACAATTTTGATTACATTTTTAATTTCTAAATACTTTATTGGTATGAGAGTTTTAGGATTTTTTATACTTTTAGTTCCCGTTAATCAACTAGTTATTAAAGTTATTAATTCTATTTTATTAAAGGCAGTTCCCGCAACAATATTACCTAAAATGGATTATTCTTCATCTTTGCCAGATGAAGCAGCTACAATGGTTGTTATACCGACAATTATTTCAGATACTAAAAAAGTAAAAGAGATGTTTGATGTTTTAGAAACTTTTTATTTAACAAACAAATCTAATAATTTGTATTTTACTTTATTAGGAGATGTTAAATCTGCAGATAAGAAAATTCTTGATATTGATAAAGAAATTTCAGCAACTGGTAAAGAAATAGTTAATAAACTGAATAAGAAGTATGGAAAAGAATTATTTCATTTTGTATATCGAAAGAGATTTTGGAATGAAAAAGAAAATTCATTTTTGGGATATGAAAGAAAACGTGGAGCTCTTTTACAATTTAATAAATTATTACTTGGTAAGATGGATGCTTCAGAAATCAGAGAAAACTTTTTTGTTAATACAATTAAGAAAAATAGTTTAAAAATCAAATATGTTATTACATTAGATGCTGATACAAGATTAGTATTAAGTACGGCTTTAAATTTAATTGGTGCGATGGATCATCCTTTAAATAGGGCTGTTTTAAATGAGGATAGAACTAAAGTTATTTCTGGATATGGAATAATGCAACCTAGAGTTAGTGTTGATATTGAATCTACTAATAAGAGTTTATATAGTCAGATTTTTGCTGGTGTAGGTGGATTTGATACATATTCAGCTGTTGTTCCTAATGTGTATCAGGATTTATTTAAAGAGGGAAGTTTCATTGGTAAAGGTATTTATGATTTAGAAGTATTTGATGAAATATTAGATAATACTTTTCCTGATAATTTAATTTTGTCACATGATTTATTAGAGGGAAGTTATTTAAGAACAGGTTATGTTTCAGATATAGAAGTTATAGATGATTTTCCATCTTCATTTTTGACAGATATTACTAGACATCATCGTTGGGCTAGAGGAGATACACAAATACTATATTGGCTTTTTAATAGAGTAAAAAATAAAAATAATGAGACTGTTAAAAATCCATTAAATTTACTTTCTAGATTTAAAATATTAGATAATATAATTAGAATGTTTTTAATGCCATCACTGTTACTTATTTTGTTACTCTCTATTTGTTTTGGAAAAGTTAATTCTTTATTCTTTATAGGATTCGTTTTATTAGAGATTTCTTTTTCAATTATTTCATTTATTGCTGGTAAGATGACATTTAAAAGTAATAAAAAGATGCATGTTTATTATAAGAATTTATTAGTAGGTGGAAAGAGTATTATACTTCAAGCTCTTATTACTTTTTCATGTATACCTTTTTATTCTATGCTTTATATGGATGCATTTTTTAGGACTTTGTATAGATTATTTGTATCACATAAGAATTTACTTAACTGGCGTACATTTGAAGAGACTATAAATAATACTAAAGAAAGTTTCTTTAATTATGTTAAGGCTTTTATTGTTAACTATATTTTTGGTATTATCTTCTTTATTGTAGGACTTTTAATAAATAATATATCTTCATATGTTATAGCCTTCTTATTTGTTATTGCGCCTATTGTTTTATATTTAGTAAGTTTAAATATAAATAAAGATATTACTATTAGAGATAATAAAAAAGATAAGTTAGTAGATATCGCCAAAGATACTTGGAAGTATTTTTCGGATAATTTAGTTGAAGAATATAATTATCTTATACCGGATAACTATCAAGAAAATAGAGAAAACAAATTAGATATGAGAACTTCTCCTACAGCGATAGGTTATTCGTTAGTAAGTATAGTGTCAGCTTATGATATGAATTTTATAGATAAAGAAGAGACTTTAACTTTAATAGATAAGGTTTTAAAAAGTATTGATTCTTTAGAAAAATGGAATGGTCATTTATATAACTGGTATGATATAAAAACAAAGAGTGTGATGCAACCAAGATTTGTTTCAACAGTTGACTCTGGTAATTTAGTTGCAAGTATGATCGTTGTCAGAGAGTTTCTTAGTACTTTAGAAGAAGAAAAATTATTAAAACTTTGTGATAAGTTAATTAATAATACTAATTTTAAGAAGTTATATACTAAGAAGAATGTATTTAGTATTGGATATGATGATAATGAGGGAAAATTATCAATTTATAATTATAATAAGTTCGCTAGTGAATCTAGATTAACTAGTTATTTAGCAATTTGTAAAGGTGATGTACCAGCAAAACATTGGTTTTCTTTAGATAAGTCTCTAACAACATATAAAGGACATAAAGGACTTATTTCTTGGTCTGGTACTTCATTTGAATATTATATGCCATTGTTGTTTATGAAGAATTATCCTAATACATTGTTAGATGAGTCATACTATTTTGCTTATTTTTGTCAAAAAGAATATATAGAAAAAGTTTCTAGAAAATTACCATGGGGTATTAGTGAGTCAGCTTATAGTGAACTTGATAATTCTCTAAATTATAAATATAAAGCTTTTTCGACACCATATTTAAAAGCAAAAGAAGATAAAGAAAATAGAGTGGTTTTATCTCCTTATGCATCAATTATGGCTATGGAGTTATTTCCAGATTCAGTTATTTCTAATATTGAAGCATTTATGAAATTAGATATGTATGGTAAATATGGTTTGTATGAGTCATATGACTATGATAATAAAAATGTAGTAGAGGCATATTTTGCCCATCATCAAGGAATGATTTTAGTAGGACTTGTTAATTATTTAAAGAAAGATGTTATAAAGAATTATTTTCATAGTAATCTTTCTATTAGAACTTTTGAGATTTTATTAAAAGAAAAAGTACAACTTAGAAGTGATATAGATATGAAAATGGATAGTTATAAAAAATATAATTATAAAAAAGAAAAAGTTCTTAATGATATTAGAACTTATAACTATATTTCTTATATGCCAGAAGTTTCAGTTTTATCTAATAAGAAATATTGTGTGCTTTTAAATGATAGAGGTAATGGTTTTTCTAGATATAGAACTTTACAACTTAATAGATATAGAAAAGTTACGGAACAAGATTATGGTTTATTTATGTATGTTAGAGATGTAAAAACTAATTATACTTGGTCTAATACTTTTGCACCAGTTAATAAGAGACCTGATAATTATGAAGTTGTTTTTGCTTCTGACAAAATTAAATATATAAGAACTGATGGAGTTATAACTACTAGTACTGAAGTTGTAGTTGCGACTGATAATAATGCGGAAGTTAGAAAAGTAACATTTAAAAATAATGGACGTAGTCAGAAGGTATTAGAACTTACTACTTATACTGAAGCTATTTTATCTGAAAATATGGATGATGTTTCACATAGAGTTTTTAATAATATGTTTATATCTAGTGAGTATGATAATAAATCTAATTCTTTGATATTAGTTAGAAAGAGTAGAAAAGACTCTAATGTTAATAGTTATTTGGTACATAGATTAATTATTGATAATCCAGTAGATAAATATAGTTATGAGACTGAAAGAAGTAATTTTATAGGAATAGGACATGATTCTACTGAGCCAGTTTGTATAAATAATAAACTTAGTAATTCTACTGGTGATAATTTAGATCCAGTTTGTAGTATTAGAAACAAGATTACAATTGATGCTGGTAGTAGTAAAAGTGTTTATGTAGTACTTGGTTTTGGTAGAAGTAGAGAACAGATTAATGACATAATTAATTCTTATATAACTAAGTATGATTTTGATAGAGTATTTAAAGTTTCAGCTTTAGCTAACGCTATTAATACAAAGAATATGAATATAAAAGGTAATGATTTAAGAATATTTAATACTATGCTTAATTATTTATATCAAACTACTAAGATATCTGTTACAGAAGAGAGAATGGATTTATTAAGAAAGAATAGTTTGTCTCAAAAAGGATTATGGAAATTTGGAATATCTGGTGATAGACCGATAATATTAGTTGATATTAATGATATTAGTGATTTATCTTTTGTACTTGGTATTTTGAAAGCATTTGAATATTATAAAAACAATTCAATATTTGTAGATGTTGTGATTATAAATGATGAAGATGCTAAGTATAATAATGTTATTAATAGAGAAATAGAAAATGAGATTTATAGAATGTATTCTGTTAATAGTTTTTATCATACTCCTGGATGTATTAAGGTTATTGATGGAAAAAGTTTATCTAGAGAAGAGATAAGTTTATTTAGAATTGTTCCAAGACTTAGATTTGATATTAAGAATCATATTACATTAAATGAAGCAGTTGAGGAGTTACAGAAAAATAATAAAATTGGTAATTATTATAGAGATGAATATGAAGAAAATGTACCTAGTGTAAATGAAGAAAAGTTAGTTTTTGATAATGGTTATGCAGGATTTAATAAAACTGGTACAGAGTATATTATTTATAATAATGAAACACCTGCTCCTTGGAGTAATGTTATTGCGAATGAGAAGTTTGGAACAATTATTACTAATACTGGTGCTGGATACACCTATTTTGAAAATTCTTCAGAGTTTAAGATTACTTCTTGGACTAATGATACTGTTGTTTCTGATGTTTCGGAAGGATTTAAGTTTGATGGAAAAAGATTTCATCCGGAATCATGTGTTCATGGACTTGGTTATAGTATTTTAAAGAGTGAGTCTTTAGAATTAGAAAAGGAAATAACAGAGTTTGTTCCAGTTGATGATACGGTTAAACTATATTTATTGAAACTAAAAAATAAGACTAATAAAAAGTTAGACTTTGATGTTAGTTACTTTATTAATCCAGTACTTGGTAATTTTGAAGAGAAAACGGCTAGACATATTTTATCAGAGTTTATTCCTTTAGATAATTGCGTAAAACTACGTAATGTTTATAGTGTTAATTATAGTGAGTTTTGTGTTTATATGTCTTCTAGTGAAAGAATCAATTCTTCTGTTATTGATAGAATTTTGGTAAAGAGTATTGATACTAAGGTTAGTTTAAAGCCGAGTGAAGAGAAAAGTATTTCATTTATGTTGGTTGCTTTAAATAATGATAAAGGTCATTTAGAATTAATTGATAAATATCGTGATATTTCAAATGTGGAGAAGGAATTAGTTAAAGTTAAGAAACATTGGCGAGAGACTTTAGGTGTTATTTCTGTAAAGAGTCCTGATAAGAGTTTTGACTTTATGATTAATTCTTGGTATTTATATCAAACTATTTCTTCTAGAATTATGGCTAAAGCAGGATTTTATCAAGTATCTGGTGCCTTTGGCTATAGAGATCAGTTACAAGATGCGATGAACATAGTATTAGTAAAACCAGAGTATACAAGAAAACAAATATTAATTAATGCATCTCATCAATTTACTTCAGGAGATGTTTTACACTGGTGGCATGATGGTAATAATTTTGGACTTAGAAGTCGTTATAAAGATGATTATTTATGGCTTGTTTATGCAACTATTAATTATATTGATGTTACTGGAGATGTTTCTATTTTAAAAGAAGTTGTTCCTTATGTATCTGGAGATGTACTTAGTAATTATGAGTATGAAAAGACAATGTATTTTAATTACACAGAAAAAACTGATACTTTATTGAAACATTGTATTAAGGCTTTAGAATTATCGATGTCTTCTCTTGGTAGTCATGGCATACCTTTAATTGGTGGTGGTGACTGGAATGATGGTATGAATAGAGTTGGTATTAAAGGAAAGGGTGAAAGTGTCTGGTTAGGCTTCTTCTTATATAATATTATTGATAAGTTTACTCAGATGATAAAAGAATTTAATATTGATTTAGATGTTTTAGAGTACTATGAATTTAATAAGTTATTGAAGACTAATTTAAATAAATATGCTTGGGATGGAAATTATTATTTAAGAGCTTATTTTGATAATGGTGATAAACTTGGTAGTCATGAAAATAATGAGTGTAAAATAGATTTAATTTCACAGAGTTTTTCAATTATATCTGGAGTAATACCGGAGAACAGAGTAGATAAAGTTTTGGATTCTGTTTCAGAAAACTTAGTTGATGAAAAAACAGGTATTGTTAAACTATTGACTCCAGCTTTTAATAAGTCTTTAAATAATCCTGGTTATATTATGAATTATCATAAAGGCATTAGAGAAAATGCTGGTCAATATACACATGCGGTTGCTTGGTACATTATGGCTTTAATTAAGGAAGGCCATTATAATGAGGCATATCGTTATTATCAAATGATTAATCCTATAAATAGAAGTTTGAATAAGGAACAGGTTTTGAAGTACAAAGTTGAACCTTATGTTATTGCGGCTGATATATATTCTGCATCTAGCTTTTTAGGTCATGGCGGATGGACTTGGTATACAGGTTCTTCTGGTTGGTTTTATAATACTGGTGTAAGAGATATTTTAGGTGTTCAAAAACATGGTGATGTTTTAAATATTGTTCCTAGTATTCCAAATGACTGGGATGGATTTAAAGTTGTTTATAAATATATGAATACTGTTTATAATATCGAAGTAAAAAGAACAGGTATAGAAAAAATTACTTTTGATGGAAGAGTCGTTAAAAGTGTAAGACTTGTTGATGATAGTTCTACTCATAGTGTAATTGTTGATGTAAAATAGAAAGAAGTTTTTGTTCTTTCTATTTTTTTTGACTTTTTTTTAAATTTGGTGTATAATATGCCTAATTTTAAGGGATGTTTGTGCTTTATGATTATGAAAAGGGGATTTAGGTTTTATGAATTTGACTTATAATAATTACTCAGAAATGAGTATGGATGATTTATTTGAAAAAATGTTACCAACTATTGAAAATGTTTATAAATCTTATCAATATACGGGTATTTCATTTGATGAGTATTCTGATATAGTAATTAGAGTACTTGCTAGGAATAGAGATTCTTCTGACTTTATTTCTAGTATTAAAAAGAATATAAAAAAAGAAGTTGACTTAGAAGTTAAAAAATTATTAATTGATAAAGATAAGTCTTTTGATATTGTCTCACGATACATAGGTGAACAATTTCCTAGTGTTAGTAATTATGAAGAGGCTATTAAAGCTTTTAGAAAACTGGATGCTTTTTTTAAAAAATATGATTTTGTATTAGATGTTAATTCATTGACAAGATTAATTGAAAGTAATGATAAGTTTTCAGCTATGATTAATTATGTTTTTGATGAAAAACACGAAGATATTGTTAAAGGAAATTCTAATGATATTTTTGATAGTAATTTTTTGGTTTTTTCAGTTTTGACATATTGTTCTTTGAAAGATATTAAAGTAGAGGAAAATGTTGAAACATTAAATGCTGCTGATTTTTATGATACTAATTCTAAAGATATTGATACTATAAGACTTTATCTTAATGATATAGGTAGTATACCTTTATTAACTGTAGAAGAAGAAAAAGAATTGGCTGATAAAATTTCATTAGGTGATATGGCAGCACGTGATAGATTTATCGAAAGTAATTTGAGACTTGTTGTTAATGTGGCAAAAAAGTATCGTAATTATGGTTTGTCATTTATGGATTTGATTCAAGAAGGAAACTGTGGTTTAATAAAGGCTGTTGAAAAATTTGATGGCTCACGTAATGTTAAATTTTCAACTTATGCAATTTATCATATTGGTGTATCTATGTCTAGGGCTATTGCAAATGACTCTAGAACTATTAGAATTCCGATTCATAAGTTTGATATGTTAAAAAAATATAAGGCTGATCTTGTTAATTTACAGAAAGAATATGGCAGAAGTTTAACTGTTGATGAAATTGCCCAGTTACTTGGAAAGAACGTTTCTTATGTCGAGGAGATGGAAGCTCTTCGTCAAGATGCAGTTAGCCTTAATGCATTTGTTTCTTCAGATGGTGATTCTGAATTAGAATCATTTATATCTAGTGATGGTATAGCTGTTGATGAACAGGTCATATTAAACAATTTACCTTTTGAAGTTTCTAAACTGTTAAATAATTGTAACTTAAGTGAAAAACAAAAAATGGTATTGTTGCTTAGACATGGTGCTTTAGATGGAAGATTATGGACTCTTGAAGAGATAGGAAAAAAATATGGTGTTACTAGAGAAAGTATAAGACAGACAGAAAAAAAAGCTCTAAAATTGATCAGAGAATCAAATGATGTTGATAAATTCTCTGTTTATTTGGATAATCCAGATGAATCACTTGTTAAATTAAAAAAATTCAGAGAACCAGATGAAAATAAAAAACCGAAAAAGAAAGCACGTTCAAGAACTGGTAAGAGAGGTAAATGTTTACAATCTATTTATGAGTATTTTGATGAGTTTAATAAGGATGCAATTGATTCTGTAATTGGTACACTTAATAATAATGAGAGAAGTTTAATAGCGTTAAGATATGGTAATGATTTAGAGCATCCTGTATCAAATGGTTTTGGTGTCCAAGAAGCTTCTAGATTTTATGGAACTTTAATACCAAAGATGAGAAGAAAGTTGGAAAGTATTCCAGGTTCTTTAGCTTTAAAAGGCGATGATTTTAATGCTTTATCTGATACTGTTGATGTTGCTGAATATTCAACTGGTAATAATGACAATAATGAGAAAAAAATTTGCGATGCGTTTGATAGAGGCGATTATATTAAACTTATTAATATTATAACGGCACCAGAATATGATTGGGTAATTAATGAACTTGGGGTAAGAAATACTATAATTATGTCAATTTACTTTGGATTTGTTGACGGAAAATATTTTTCAACGGAAGCTATTTCAAAGTATTTCAACACTACTTCTACTGATGTAGAAAGTGTTATTACAACTAATTTAGAAAGTGATAAGAAAAGTGTTGATTTTCTTATTGAAAAGGCTAATGAAATGAGCTGTCATAATAAAGACGTATCTGATACAGTTCCTAAAGTTCTTACTATAGGTGAAGCTTATTGTTAGTTTATATGTTAATTTTTTGAAAAGGGATGAAATTTATGCGTAAAAATTATATATTAGGTGATAGTATTGGAAATACTAGGTTAATTGGTTTTAATAGAGGAATTGAGAAAATAAGTTCTGAATATAATATTTCGACGTATGGTCAATTGTTGTCTATACCGGCATGGAAGATACGTGAAAGCTTTGATAATTGGTATGATTATGCTTTAGTAAGAGATGATGTTCATTCTAAAGGATATAACTTATTAGGTGAAGCTATTATGCTCGGATTTCTTGATGATGACTCTAGTTATGAAGAAATAACTGATAAGAAAATAATTGACTGTGACTTATCTACTGGTCTTAAAAACTGTTTGCTTTATGGAACGAGTAGAATTCATCCTATTGAAACAATAGGAGATTTATTAATTGCTCCATACGATAGTTTTAGAAAGATAAGAAATTTAGGTGAGGCTAGATGGTTAGAATTACAAGAATTTGTTAAGGACTTGGGGACAGTTTTTTATGATTATAAAGTTCCGGTAGAAAAAATACCTGATCTTTTACGAGAAAATGGCGTTATACCGATTGAAGATCTTGATTTAGATGCTGATATGTTGTCAATTTTACATAATAGAGGTATGCACTCTGTAGGTGATGTTTTAGCTAAAATAGATGGAATTACTAAGATTTCTGGTTTTGGTGAGACAAGGAATTTGCTTTTGCATAATAAATTAGCTGATGTTGATAAAGAGTCTTTGGGTGTTTGTTTAAGTGAAGATATTTTAAAAGAAGCGTGGGATCCTAATTATTTAGAAAAGAAAACCAGGAAAGAACAAATTGACAATCAAATTGAATATAATAGATTATTACTTTCTAAAAAAGAACTTGAGCGAAGACTCTGTTTTGTTAATTCAAGAATTAGATATTTTGAAGAATTTGGAGTAACAGATGCTTCTCAAGATTTTTCAAAACAGTATGTATATAAAAGTAAGAAGTAGCAACTTCTTATTTTTTTTGATATAATTAGTTCAAGGTGATTATATGGTTAAGTTTGATTTTGATACTTATTCAAAGAACTATATTGATGAAGAAATTTTTAGTAAGAACTTTAATAGAAAAGAAGAAATATTTTCTAAATTTAATAATAGTGAAATGATAGGTTGGACTAGGAAAATTGATAATAATATTATTGATGAAATATTAAGCTTAAGAGATGAAGTAAAAAGTAAGGCTAATTGTTTTGTTGTTGTTGGTATTGGTGGATCTTATTTAGGAAGTAAAGCTATAAATGATATATTTAGTGATTATTATGAAGATTCTTCATTTGAAGTAATTTATTTAGGTAATAACTTATCTAGTAAATACATTATGGATACTTTGAAGTATTTAAAAAATAAAGATTTTTATGTTAATGTTATTAGTAAATCTGGTAATACTAAGGAAGTGGAAGTTTCTTATGAATTAATTAAATCTTTAATGGATGAGAAGTATAGTGAAGAAGAGAAGAGAAAAAGAATTATTATTACTACAGATGGTAATTCTGGTAAATTAAGAGAAGAAGTTAAGAAGTTTAATTATAGGTCTTTTGTTATACCAAGTGATATTGGTGGAAGGTATTCATTAATTACTCCGGCTCATTTATTACCATTATCTTTTAAGTTAGATATAAAGAAGTTAGTTAATGGATTTTATTCTGGACTTGAATTAAAGAATGAAGCAATGTACTATGCTAGTATTCGTAAAAGTTTATTTGATATTGGCAAGTATATTGAAAATTATAGTGTTTATGAGGAAAATTTTAATTACTTTTTAGAATGGTTAAAACAATTATTTGCAGAGTCTGAAGGAAAGAACTTTAAAGGTATTTTTCCAGTTTCTACTATTGGTACAAGAGATTTACATTCACTAGGGCAATTTATTCAAGAAGGAAATCCGGTTATATTTGAGACTTTTATTAAAATACTTAATGTTACGGATTTTAAGTATGAAAATAGAAGATTAGATGAAATTAATAATATTGTTTTAGATTCAGTAGTTCAAGCTCATATAAAATCGGGTGTATGTTGTAACATCATTGAAATTTCAGAAATTGATGAAGAGTCTATTGGCTTATTATGTGCATTTTTTATGTTAAGTGCAGCTTATTCGGGATATTTATTTGATGTTAATCCATTTAATCAACCAGGTGTTGAAGTATATAAAGAATGTCTTAGAAATAATTTGTGAGGTTTTATATGAAAAAGAAATATTTAATTTTAATAACGTTTTTTATAGTTATATTTTTAGCAATGCTTGGTGTTTGTTTATTTGATAAAAACTTGCTATTTGATAAGGCTATATATAATTTTATTATTAGTTTTAGGTCTGATAGTTTAGATAGTATTTTTAAATTTATTACTTGTTTTGGTAATCCAATAACTATTGTTTGTTTGGTAATTGCTTTTGTTTTAATATTTAGAAATAAGGATAGTTTATTTTTAACAATGTCAGCACTTGATTCAGTTATTTTAAATACAATACTAAAGCATATTGTTAGAAGAGATAGACCGAGTCATCTTAGATTAATTAGTGAGACAGGCTATTCATTTCCGTCTGGTCATGCGATGATATCAGTATGTGTTTATGGCTTTTTATTTTATTTAGCTTATAGTAAAATAACGAATAAATATTTAAGATTTATTAGTTGTTTATGTCTTGGTATTTTAATTTTAGGTATTGGTATTAGTAGAATATATGTAGGTGTTCATTATCCTTCTGATATAATTGCAGGATATTCACTAGCAATTATTATAATTATTTTGTTAGTTCAGTTGGAGAAGTGCATTAAAATAGAGGGTGGTAGAATATGTATAAAATGATAGTTACAGGATTTGATGGAGTTTTAGTTGATGATGACTTGGCTATTTCTTTATCGACAATGTTAGAAATCGATAGAATAAGAAGAAAGAAAATGTTATTTACTATTGCGACTAGTAGATGTTTAGGGGATATTTTATATTATAATAGAGACTTTTCTTTTTTAGATTATGTTATAGCGAGTGATGGCGCAATTGTTTATGATGTTAATAAGGAAAAAGTAATATTTAAAAAGGCTGTTTCAGTTAGTTGTATTAGAAAGATTTATAATACTTTTACTAGTCATGATATTTATGCTTGTAGAAAGGATCGTAAATTTAAATTACAGGGACTTGATGATATTACTGATGTATATAAATTAGAGATAGTTTGTTCTAGTCGTGATGATAGTTTAGAAGTTATTGATAAACTTAAAACTTTAAATTTAAAGATTAATTACTTTGAACAATATATTAATGATACTTATTATGTTGATATAGTTAGTTTGGATATTGATAAGTTTGTTGGTGTAGAGAAGATTTGTAATAAGAAAAAGATTTCTATAGAAGAAGTTGTTTCATTTGGGGAATACTATAATGATATAAATTTAGTTAAGAATACTGGTCTTGGTGTTTCAATGGATAATGCAATAAAAGAAGTAAAAAAAGTATCTAAGAAGAGTACTTTGGATAATTTAAATAAAGGTGTAGAAGTTTTTATTAAAAATAATTTTTAAAATTAGATTATCTGTATTATAATATGTAATTGAGGAGAAAAGGATATGAAATTAAAAGTTAAGGATAATGGTGAATTACTTTCATATTTATATGATAATTTAGATATGCCTAAGAAGAAAATTAAGCAGTATTTAACACATGGTTCTATTTATGTTAATAATGTTAAGATTAGGCAATATAATTATCCATTGATTAATGGTATGGAAATTGTAATTGATACGGATAATAAGAATAAAAAAGTATTACCATTTGATATTGTATTTGAAGATGATAATATAATTGTTGTGAATAAGCCGGCTGGACTTTTGACAATAGCTACGGCTAAGGAAAAAGAAAAGACGCTTTATCATATTGTGTCAGATTATTTAAAGAGTAATAATCATAGTGCTAGAGTTTTTGTAGTACATAGATTAGATAAAGATACATCTGGTATTGTTGTTTTAGCTAAGAATGAAAGTATTAAAAGACAATTACAAGATAATTGGAATGAATATGTAACTTTAAGAGAATATGTTGCGGTTGTACATAATAAGTTAAAGAATAAATCTGGTAGAATAGTACAGAATTTAAAAGAAACTAAAACGAACTTAGTTTATGTTACAAAAAAAGATGATGGTAAAGAGGCTATTACTAATTATAATGTTGTGAAGGAAAATGATAAGTATTCATTAGTTAGCATAAATATTGAAACTGGTCGTAAGAATCAAATAAGAGTAGCTTTTGCGTCACTAGGTAATGCAATTCTTGGAGATACTAAATATGGTGTAAAAGATGATTTTAATAGATTATATTTACATGCTAATAGATTAAAGATGTATTATCCAGTTATTAAGAAAGATATTTTATTTGAAACTGCTAATCCAGTAGAATTTAAAAAGGTTATAAAATAGGAGCTAATCATGAAAAAAGTATTAATAGTTGTACTTGGTGTTATGGTAGTAGGTCTTTTAGGTTTTGTTTTTACTAATAATAGTAAAGTTGATAATAAATCAAATAAAGATATAAAAGTAAATAAAAATATTAATAGTAATGAGTTATTTTCTAAAGAGTATGAGAGTGCTCAAGTTAAGCTTGATAATATGTCTTTAGAAGAGAAGGTAGGGCAATTATTTTTAGTTAGATATGATAAGAACATGGCTTTATCTTGGATAAATGATTATTATGCTGGAGGTTATATTTTATTTGCTAAGGACTTTGATAATCATACTAAGGAGTCTATAAAAGAGGAACTTTCTTCATTAAATAAAAATAGTAAAATACCTATGGTATTTGCGGTTGATGAAGAAGGTGGATATGTTACTAGAATTAGTAGATATAAAGCTTTTAGAGATGAAAAGTTTCCTTCTCCTAGGGATGTTTATGATTCACTAGGTGTGGAAGGATTAGAAAGTATTGAAAAGGAAAAGGGAGAGCTATTATTATCTCTTGGAATTAATTTAAATTTAGCACCAGTTGCGGATGTTTCCGTTGATAGCAATGATTTTATTAATATTAGAACATTTAATAGAGATGCTAAAGAGACAGCTAATTTAATTGGTCTTATGGTAGATTACGCAAATGAAGTTGGAATATCTTCTTCTTTAAAACATTTTCCTGGATATGGTAATAATGTTGATACACATACAGGTGTTGCGATAGATGAGAGAAGTTATGATAACTTTTTAAATAATGATTATTTACCATTTGAAGAAGGAATTAAAAGAAAAGTTCCAAGTATATTGGTATCACATAATATAATTAAATGCATAGATAGTGAATATCCAGCAACTTTAAGTAAAAAGATCGTTACTGGAGAGTTAAGAAATAAACTTAATTTTTCTGGTATAATTATTACAGATGATTTATCAATGGGCGCTGTTTCATCTTATGTTGATGATAATAGTGCAGCTGTTTTAGCAATAAATGCAGGTAATGATTTAATTATTACTTCTGATTTTGTTAATATGTATAATTCAGTAATTACGGCTATTAAGGCTGGTAAGATAAAAATGGAAACTATTGATACTGCGGTTAGAAGAATTTTAGCATGGAAGAGTTTTTATAATATGTAAGGAGGATTTATATGATAATAGATGTTAAAAAATTATATGAAAAATTAGACGATTATAAAGGAAAAGAGGTTGCACTTCAAGGTTGGATTCGTAATCATCGTAAACAAAAAGAGTTTGGATTTATAGATTTTAATGATGGTACTTTTTTTAAGAGTGTACAAATAGTTTATGATGATAAGTTAGAATCATTTGATACTATACAGTCTTTACATATCGGTTCTGCTATAGAAGTAGAAGGTATGGTAGTTGAATCTCCAGCTAAGGGACAAGAGTTTGAAGTTCAAATGAAGAGTTATAAATTACTTGGTGACTGTCCAGAGGATTATCCTATTCAACCAAAGAGACATAGTAGAGAATTTTTAAGAGAACAAGCTTATCTTAGACCTAGAACAAATTTATTTAATGCTGTTTTTAGAGTTAGAAGTGTAGCGGCTTATGCAATACATAAGTATTTTCAAGAAAATGGTTATGTTTATTTTCATGCTCCATTAATAACAGCTAGTGACTGCGAAGGAGCCGGAGAAATGTTCCAAGTTACAACTCTTGATTTAGATAGAGTTGCTAAATTAGGAAAGGTTGATTATAGTAAAGATTTCTTTGGTAGACAAGCAGCACTTACTGTTTCTGGACAATTACAAGCTGAAACATTTGCTTTGGCTTATAAAAAGACATATACCTTTGGACCAACTTTTAGAGCAGAAAATTCTAATACTAAAACTCACGCTAATGAATTTTGGATGATTGAACCTGAAATTGCTTTTTGTGATTTAAATGGTGATATGGATATTATGGAAGAAATGCTTAAGTATGTTGTTAAATATGTACTTGATAATTGTAAAGAGGAAATGCAATTCTTTGATAGTTTTGTAGAAAAAGGTTTAATTGAAAAACTTACTAAGTTAATTTCTAGTGAGTTTGTTAGAGTTACTCATGAAGAAGTTATTTCTATATTGAAAAAAGCTGATGTTAAATGGGAATTTGAACCAGAGTATGGTGAAGATATCGCAAAAGAACATGAAAAATATATTACAGAGTATTTTGGAGGACCAGTATTTATTAAAGATTGGCCAAAAGATATAAAGGCATTTTATATGAAACAAAATCCAGATGGAAAAACCGTTGCGGCAGTTGACTTGGAAGTACCAGGTGCTGGTGAATTAATGGGTGGATCACAAAGAGAAGAAGATTATGATAAGTTAGTTAGTCGTATGGATGAATTAAAAATGGATAAAGATTCGCTTGAATGGTATTTAAATTTACGTAAATTTGGTGGATGTTATCATTCTGGATTTGGTATGGGATTTGAACGTTTATTAATATATTTAACTGGTGTTGAAAATATTCGTGATGTAATACCTTATCCTAGAACTCCAGGTAACTGTGAATTTTAATTTACTTACTTTTCTGCTTGTGCTATAATTTTTGTAGTATATGATAGAAAGTGAGGATTAGTTATGAATTGTCCAAGATGTAATAATCCAATTCAGACTGGTAATTCATTTTGCTCTAGCTGTGGATTTAACTTGAACGAGCAAAACAATGTAAACAATAATAATTTTGGTAATCAACAAAATATGAATAGTAATAATCAACAAATGTATAACAATAATATGATGAATAATCAAAATGGTATGATGAATAATCAAAATGGTATGATGAATAATCAAAATGGTATGATGAATAATCAAAATGGTATGACGAATAATCAAAATACTATGATGAATAATCAAAATCAACAAATTCCTAAAGGAAAAAGGTCAGGAACTAAATTTTTTAAAATGATGATTATTTTTAATATTATTGGTGCACCATTGTTATTACTTCAAATTATTGGTGGTGGATTTCAGTGGGATACGTTTAGTACGTTTTTAACCTTTGATTTGATAGCTGTTTCATTATATATGAAAGAAAAAAGAGAAAATATGAATAATAAACAATAGACATTTTGATAAAAAGTGTCTTTTTTGGCTTATAATGAATTTGCTTTTTGCATTTTTATAACTATGCCTGTTGACAACAAATGTTTGTATTGCAGTATAGTAAGACAGAGAATGGCATACTTTCAAAATTCACATATAAGTAGTGGAAGGTTTTGATATAATATATTTATTAATGTAATTAAATCAGGAGGCAAAAAATTATGAAAACATTGCAAATAAGAAATTCAACAGCAGAATTTTTGATATTCACAAAACAAAATAAAGAAAAGACAATAGAAGTGATTGTTGATGAAGAATCAGTCTGGCTTAGTCAAAAATTGATGGCCGAACTTTTTGGAACAACAAGAAATAATATAACAATACATCTTTCTAATATTTTTGAAAAATAATATAATGTCTTTTATTGTTTTAGATGAAGATAAAACATATTATATGAGAAAATTAAAAGAGTATGAACATGATAAAATGTTCTTAATTGATACTATTAAACATGAACAAGATTTGTATGAAAGTGTTTTTTGAAAAGTTATTAGATTTTAAAATAGATTAAAATTAAAAAAGTAGAACTGTTAAAGATTAGTAAAATTGGTAATTATATGTATAAAACTATATTTTTTGATAATGATAGTAATGGGAGGAAATTATGAAAAAAATATTAGTTTGTTTATCATTATTTTTACTTTTAGCAGTTGGATGTACTAATACTATGAATACACCTACTAAAAAGGTTGAAGAGTTATTAGGAAAATATCAAAAAATGGATAGTACTGTATTAGCACAGTTAGATAGTGTTATTTCAGAAGATGTTAATATGTCTGATGAACAAAAGAAAGAATATCGTAGTTTGATGGAAAAACAATATCAAAACTTATCTTATAAAGTTAAAAATGAAGAAATCAAAGGAAATAATGCAACAGTTGATGTGGAAATAGAAGTATTTGATTATGCTACTTCAATTGCTGAGGCACGTAAGTATTATAGTGAACATAAAGATGAATTTAAGGATGAAGAAAAAGATGATGATACTGTAGGTGAAAAAGTTGAAGAAGCTATTGATAAAAGTAGTAAATATATAGATTATAAAATTAAACAATTAAAGAATGTTACTGATAAAAAGAAATATGATATTACCTTTAATTTAAGTAAGGATGAAGACGGTATTTGGAAATTAGATGATATTAGTGATATTGATAGACAAAAAATACATGGATTATATGAAGATTAAATACTTGCTTATTGGTAAGTATTTTTTCTTTGACAGGAGAAATAATAAAAATACCTTTTATTTCTTCTTTTTTTTTGTTATAATTTTGATAGAGTAAAAGAGGGTGTTAGTAATATGATAGGATCAATCATTGAAATTGTTGATAATCGTGTTTTAATAAAATTAGCTATAGATATTAATAAACAGCCAAACTTAATAGGTTTACATGTTGTTTTTGAAGATACTCAAAAGCATATTGTTGGTGAAATTGTTAATGTTTCTCAAACCGAAATGACAGCTGTTGTTGTTGGTGAATTGACTCCTACATCTTTTATTCCTGGTGCTTCAAAGAGACCTTCTTTTAAATCTAACATAAGACTTGTTAATTTAAATGAATTAGAATTTATTTTAGGTAGTCAGGAGACAACTGTTGGTCAAACTAACTTTGGTACTAGTAATGTTTATGATGGATATAAAATAAATGTTGATATTAATGATTTCTTTAGTAATCATTTTTCAGTACTTGGTAACTCTGGTTCTGGTAAGAGTTGTACAGTAGCTTCTATTTTACAAAAACTTATGATAGGTTCGACAGTACCAAGTCATGCTAATTTCTTCTTTTTTGATGCCTTTGGTGAATATAATAATGCTTTTGCAGGTTTACATAAAATTAATCCTGCCTTTAATTATAAATATTATACAACTAATACAAGATCAACTGATGGAGATATATTACGTATTCCAGTTTGGTTACTAGATGTTGATGATTTAGCTTTATTATTAGACGCTAATACACCTTCACAATTACCAATAATTGAAAAGACTTTGGACTTGGTTCCTATTCTTTCTGGTAGTTCTGAAAATGTAATTAAAAGAAAAAATGATATTATCGCGAGAGCTGTACAAGATATATTATTATCAGGTGATGAGTCTACTAAAATAAGAGACCAAGTAACAGCTGTACTTACTAAATTCAATACACCGGATTTAAATTTAAATAGTCAAATCTTTCAACCAGGTTATGTAAGAACATTAAAACAATGTTTATTTATAGATAAAACTGGTAAGATGCAAGAGATGGAATTAGTTGTTGAATTTATTAGAGGCTATATTTTAGATATAGAAGAAGAAGTTAGAGTAGAAGATTTAAATCCTTTCTATACATTAGCTGATTTAGAGATGGCAATGGAATTTGCTCTTATCAATGAAGGTATTTTAAAGAGTTCTAAAGTATTTGATTACGCAAATATTTTAAGTGTTAGATTACATACACTTGTAAATAGCGAATATAAAGAGTTCTTCTCTTATCCAAACTATATTACAATGGATGAATATGTTAATAGTTTACTTATTGCGAATGACGGAAGTAAATGTCAAATAGTTAACTTCAATATTAACTATGTTGATGATAGAACTGCTAAAGTAATTACTAAGATAGTTTCTAGAATGTTATTTAATGTTGCTAGTAACACAATTCCAAGAGGTAGTAGAGCCTTCCATATTATTATTGAAGAGGCGCATAGATATGTTATTAAAGATAACGATGTAGATTTACTTGGATATAATATATTCGAAAGAATTACTAAGGAAGGACGTAAGTATGGTATTTTCTTAGGATTAATTACACAACGTCCTAGTGAACTTTCAGATACTTGTATTTCTCAATGTACTAACTTTGTAATACTTAGAACGCTACATCCTAAGGATTTGGATTATATTAAGAACATGGTTCCAAATATTTCTATGGAAATAGTACAACAATTAAAGAATTTGAAACCAGGTAACTGTATTGCCTTTGGTAACGCTTTTAAAGTACCAGTTTCAATGTATATAGATTTACCTAATCCAAGACCAATGAGTAATAATGTTGATATTGTTGGTGTTTGGTTTAATACTGCTGAGCCAACGATGATAAATAGTAATCTTGGAGCGGTACCAGAGATGACTGCTGTTAGTAATGATGGTAATAAGTTTATTAATTTTACTGGAGATACTGCTAACACAACTATATAATATATAATAAAGATAAATTAATACTTTAATTTTTATTGTAATTATGGTAGAATTAGTTATAGTAATTAACATTTTAATATGATATGGAGGATAAGTTATGGCTTTTGATAAATTTATTAATAAATTAGTTGGTAGTGAAGGTGATGGAGAAGATACTACTACTGAAGAAAATTTCTATAGTACTTCTAGAGAAGCTTATCATGCAGAAAATGGTATGGCTGGAAGTAAAATGATGCTTTTAGAACCTAGAGCTTATTCAGAAAGTCAACAAATAGCTGATTATTTAAAAAATAGAAGCGCTGTTGTTGTTAATTTAAAGAGAGTAACTCCTGATCAAGCTAAACGTATTGTTGATTTCCTATATGGTACTATTTACGCAATAGGTGGAGATTTACAAAAATTAGGTGGGGGAATTTTCTTATGTACACCTAATAATGTTAATGTAGAAGGTAAAATTAGTGATGAAGGAGCTAGTAAAGGAGCTAGTTCAAAGAGTAAAAAAGAAAATAAAGAAGAGAACGACGAGGATGATTTTTTCTAGAAGTTAAAGGGTGATCATTTTGGAAAGATTTAGTTATGAGACAAATGGTTATAGTCGAAATGAAGTAAATCAGTTTATTAATGATGTGATAACTCAGACTGAAGGTATTGTTACAAAGTGTAAAGAACAAAGAAGAGAAATTGATAGTTTAAAGGCTGAATTAGAACATTATAAAAGATTAGAAAGTACGTTAAAGAATTCTATCTTAAAAGCTGAGGAGACTAGTGATAATATAAAGAGAATGGCTAGGGATGAAGCTAAAATGGTCATTAGTGACGCTAAAAGTAATGCTAGTAGAATTGTTAATGAGTCATTACTAAAAGCTGAAAGAATTGAAAATAGAGCGGAACTTTTAGAGAAAAATATGAAAATATTTAAACGAAAATTAAAAATTATTATGGAACAACAAATGGCTGTTGTTGAAGAAATAGAAGTTTTAGAACTAGATCCAAAATAGGAGCTAGTTTTATTATGGATAATATGTAGTTTGTCTGGTGATGTTATGGAAAAAATGGAACTTACTATGGAGAGTTTGTCTGGGAGTATATTACTGTCAAGTGACTTTGATGGTAATTTATATAGACTTAGTGATGGAAGTATTTTGAAACTATTTAATGCAGTTTACTTAGGGTCTTATAAAAGACAGAATATTGATTTAAAAGAAAAAATGTTACAGGTTGAAACTATTCATCATCCAAGGATAATTGTTCCTGATAAAATGTGTTGTATGGATGACGATGTATCTGGCTATATAAGACGTGATGTTTCTGGTAGAAGTTTTACGGAAGTTTTTAGTAATGAGAGTGATAATGATAAAGTAAATTTATATCGTTATGCACTTATTCATCATAATTTAGAAAGTGTTGTAGAAGAATGTAGTGATATTGTTTTTCCTTGTTTGTGTGATGGAACAGGTATTTATTTGGAAAAAGATTTTAAACCGTATTTTGTTAATTTTGAAGAGTTACAACATGGTACTTTTAGAGCGGGACGTGTTTCTAAAAAGCTTGGTTTAAGGACAGACTCTAATGATTCTAGATATTTAAGTGATGGATTATTTACAAAGAATCTTGATAAGATGAGTTCTATTTATTTATATTTTTTAAATACTTTTAATGTGGATCTTTCTAAAATTGATTCTACTTCAGTAGGAGAAGTATTTAATAGACTTGGTTTAAAGGATGATGATATTTGTCACAAGGTTTGGAGTTTATTTGATAAAGATTCTGATAATGATTTCTTAGGTGATGATGTTTTTAGAATAGCTGAAGAGTATGACATGAGAGTTGTATTTAATACTGGAACAACTTGTGTAAAGACACTAGTTAAAAAATAAGTTAACTTGACAGTAAATAATTAGTATGATATTTTCTAGGAAAGAAGAGTTAATTATATCTGATTAAGGGTATTATTTTTAGGAGAAAAAATGAAGAAAAATATTATATCATTTTTTGTTATTTTGCTACTAATATTATTAATTGTCGTTGTATATATTTTAACAAAAGATAATAATCAATTATCTATAGTAAAAGGTGTTTGGATTGCTGATAAAACTCAGTATGTTTATATAATTAAATATGAAAATGGGCAACCTATATATTCAAATGCAGATACTCCATTTTACTTAACTTTGGATGGGAAAGGGCATTACAAATTAGAAATGTCAGATAGAGTTGAGACTGGTACATATAGTTTTAATAAAGATAATTTGGTTTTAAAAAATGACGATGGATTAATTACTGAAAATTGTCAGGTTATAGATAACAAAGAATTACATTGTGATAAGTATGCTTATTTATATGTTAGACAATAATATTATTTAACTAATAAATATTGAATTATGAGAGCAACTATATATGGTTGTTCTTTTGTTTGCTTACCAATATTTCTTGCTTTTGTTTTGTTCTTATGTTATAATCTTTATCACAGCGAAAAGGGATAGGTGAGGTTATTTTATGAGATCTTTTAGAAGATTATTATTGGAAAGCTTTGAAAGAGAATTAAACGAAGCTAATGAATATTTTATAGGGACTATTAGTGAAAATGATAGTTTGGATGATGAATTTTTGTATATATTAAAGGATAGATACACTTTTGATGATATTAATGATTCATTTGTTGGACGTTTTCCTGGAGTTTTGCAGAGAAAGAGTTTAATTGATATTGCTACTACATTTTTTGATGAGAGATATTCTTATGTTGTAGCTAATGATGGTACTAAATTAATGTACATACCAATATTTAAATTTATATTTGATAATAAGTCATCTGATTTTGATGAATTTTGTAAAATGTATATGTCTATGCACTTAACACAAGATAAATTTTCTGCTTATGAAAATGGACTTATGAAATATAGTAAATCTCCTTTTGATTTTGATATTGCTAGTAAAATTGATTCAGTGTTAAATTCAAAAGAATACTATGTAGGTATTAATACAATAGTTGAAATGTTAAATTATATTGATTATGAAAATTCAGTTAATGATTGTGATACAAATAGAGAGTACTTGGATGCTTTAAATAGTATTACTGGTAAATTTCATAATTATTTAGCATTTTGGTCAACAAAAGAAGAAATAGCTCGTTATAAAGAAACTAGTAAGTCTAGCAAAAAATATTCATTAACTGAGTGTTATGATAATTTATCTTTAGTTAGATTTACATTAGGTAAAACGCCTTATACTGAAAATCCAGTAATTCAATTAGATGAAATAGAAGAATTGTTACAAACTGGTGATGAAGAACAAATGAAGAAAAACTTAATAACAGCTTTTGCATATAAGAAATATGATTCGTCAGATCCATTCTTTGATGCATTCTCTGATGTTTCATTAACTGTTGATGATATTAGTCACTTTATTTATGGATATGAAAAAACTGGTAGGGTATTATCCACTGATCAATTTGGTAATATTTTAGCTAATTATAGAAAAAGTTTCTTGGCTAGAGAAGATGAAGAAAAACTAAATTTAGCAGTAAAGACAGCTTATAAGAAATTTAGGAATACTGATTATGTTTCTAGTGATTTAGATTTTATAGAACAATTTGCTTTAGCTAATGATGTTTCATTTACAAGAGTTGATTTTGAAAGAATTATTAATGGTAATTATTTATATGATTTTAAAAAATTACGTGGAAGTAAATCATATAATAATTATCTTAAGAAAACGGGTTTTTTTACTGAAAGTGATGAAAAGGCTTTTGATAGATACACAAGTGAAGCTCAAAGAAGAGAAGAAATTTATAATAAATATTTTGCAGGTTTATTCTTACATCAAGATAGTATAGATGAGACTATGGGATATTTTATTAGAAAAAATGTAAAAGAAGAAGACTTAGAAGATTTTAATAAAATGAAGACTTGGTTTGAGGGTACTGATCAATTTACTGGCTGGAATATGAGTGATGAAGTAAAGGCAAGATGTGGTATTAAGTTATTAGAAGAGTTTAAAGAAGAACTTGAAAATAGTTTATTTATAGAAAGAGAAGCAATTTCTTCTAAATATTTAAAATATGCCTTAAATGATGGAGTTAGAAAGTTTGCTGCGCCAAGGGATTTTAAAAGAATTCTTGAATCATATGAGATATGTTTTAAAAGAGAAAATGCTTGGGCTGTATTAGGTGAAGTATGTGTAGCAGATGAAAATAAAGAAGGTTTGACTGATCGTATTTTAAGCTTGGGCTTAACAGTTGATGATGCTTTAGAAATGTTTTCTATACTTAAGGAAAAAGCTGATCCAGAATTTAGAAGTATTATTGATACTGTTTCTTTTAAACTAGTTGAAGATGAAAAAGTTAGAGAACAAGAAAGTGAAATAATTAAAACTATTGAACAAGAAAAAATGTATAAAGATGTAGTTAGAGATTTTCTTTCTACTGATGGTTTGACTGTTAAAACTTATTGTCAATTAAATGGTACAAATACTGCAAAAATGCAAATTGCGGTTAATTATTGTAAAGAAAATGATCCAGAGTTAGCTCAGGCATATGCTGACAGAATAAAATTAATTCGTGCAAGATATGGAAATGAAAAAATACCAGTTGAAACTGTTCAGAAAATTGCGGAAGGAATAGCTTCAGGTGTTTTAAAAGAAGATGGAACAAGAAGAGAATATAATTATTTAGATTATAGATTAGCAACTAAATTACCAATTGGTATGTTTGCTTTAGAAGTTTTAAATAGTCCAGAAAATTATGATAAAGAAACTGTAGAAAAAGTTAAAGAATTTACTTTAGCTAATGCTAAACCTGTTCGTTATAGAGAAGGATCAATTCTTAATGTTAAGGAAGAAATATCTGTTAATGGTGTTCCTACAGAGGTTAGTGATGATGCTAAAAGAGCAGCATTTAGTTATATTGAGGCTTTAGAATTACCTAAGGAATTGAAATTATATAAAATTGTTGTTAGAGGAATAGTTGATGGTAGCTTAAAACCATTAAGTTCTTCTGATGGACAAAATGCAAAAGTATTTGAAAAATAATCTTGTAAATAAAAATTAAATATGTTATATTAGGTTGGAAAGCAAGTGCGAAAGACGGAATATTTATTAGTAGGTAGAGAGTCTATGTTTGGTGAAAATAGATTACGAAGAAATATTTAGATCACTTTCAAGTTGCGATTTATGGATAAGATAAATACGGTAACGCGTTATAGTATTTGAGATAAGTATTATACTTATAAATTAAGGTGGTACCGCGAACTAATTCGTCCTTATAGGGCGAGTTAGTTTTTTTATTTAAAGGGAGGCTTATATATGGTACTTAATATTATTTTATTGATTATTGGTTTTGTTATTTTGATTAAGGGTGCAGATTTATTTGTAGATGGTGCTAGTAACATTGCTCTTAATTTTAAGGTGTCTAAGATGCTTATTGGTCTTACAATAGTGGCGTTTGGTACTAGTGCACCTGAGTTTGCTGTTAGTGTTAAAGGGTTACTTTCTGGATCTTTCGACATTGTGCTTGGTAATGTAATAGGTAGTAATATTTTAAATATACTTTTAATACTTGGTGTTGCAGCAATGATACATCCTTTAGTTGTTAAAAGTAATACAGTAAAGAAAGAGTTACCAATTACTTTGTTGATTACAGCTTTGTTTGCAGTTTTACTTTCCGATAACTTATTTGATAAAAGTATGAGTAATAACTTTACTAGGGGAGATGGAATTGTTTTAATACTTTTCTTCTTAGTGTTTATTTATTACCTTATTAATTTAATGAGAAATAAAGTAGAAGACAGTACTGATGAGAAAGTTTTATCATTACCAAAATCATTTCTTTATACTTTTATTGGATTAGTTATGATAATACTTGGAAGTAACTTTGTAGTTGATTCAGCAAGTTGTTTAGCTAAAGACTTAGGTGTAAGTGAGCGAATTATTAGTTTAACAATTATTGCTCTTGGTACTTCTTTGCCAGAGCTTGTAACATCAGTTATGGCTACTAAAAAAGGTGAATATGATATAGCGATAGGTAATGTAGTTGGAAGTAATATATTTAATATAGGCATAGTTATTGGATTACCAGTTACTATTCTTGGTGGAATTAGTAAAATTGCATTTAGTTATATAGATTTAATTGTAATGATAGTTACAGCTTTGATGTTATATTTATTTTCTAAGAATGATTATAAAATCAGTAAAAGAGAAGGTTTGAGTTTTTTAATACTATTCGTAGTTTATTATAGTTATGTTATTTTAGGTTAGGAGGAATATATATGAAATTTAAAAAATTAGAACAAGGATCTATAAATTCAATCGAAACTAAGTATTCAGAGTATTGGGAAAAGATGGATATCTTAGAAAAAACAATAAAGAATCGTAAAGGAAGAGAAAACTTTGTTTTCTATGATGGACCAGCTACGGCTAATGGTATGCCAGGAATTCATCATATGATGGCTAAGCTATTAAAGGATACTGTATGTAAATATAAAACAATGAAAGGGTATCGTGTTGTTAGAAAAGTAGGATGGGATACTCATGGTTTACCAGTAGAAGTACAAGTTGAAAAACAATTAGGTTTTAGTGATAAAAGTGATATTGAAAAATATGGAATTGAGGAGTTTAATCAAAAATGTCGTGAGAGTGTTTGGACTAATGAAAAAGCATTTTCTAAGTTTACTAGAGAAATGGGACAATTCATTGATTTAAAACATCCTTATGTTACATATGATAATAATTATATTGAAACTGAATGGTGGATATTAAAGAAGATTTTTGATGATGGATATATCTATGATGGATTGAAAATTGTTCCTTGGTGTCCAAGATGTGGAACTGGTCTTGCATCACATGAAGTTGCTCAAGGATATAAAGAAATTTCAGTTAATACTGTTTATGTACCTTTTAAATTAAAGAGTCAAGAAAATACTTATTTCTTAGTATGGACAACAACTCCTTGGACTTTGATTGCTAATGTTAGTTTGTGTGTAAATCCAGATGAAATATATGTTAAATGTTTATCAAGAGGTCATAACTTTATAGTTGCTAAACCTTTGGCTGATAAAGTATTAGGGGATGAGTATGAAGTTGTTGAAGAGTATAAAGGTAAAGATTTAGAGTATTTAGAATATGAACAATTAATGCCATTCTTAAAAGTAGATAAAAAAGCATTCTTTGTTGTTTGTGATAGTTATGTAACTATGTCTGATGGTACTGGTATCGTTCATCAAGCTCCAGCATTTGGACAAGATGACTATGAAGTTGGTTTAAAATACAATTTACCATTATTAAATCCAGTAGGAGAAGATGGTTGTTATACTGATGGTCCTTGGAAGGGTAGACTTGTTGTTGATCCAGAGTTAGAAGTTGATATCATCAAATACTTATCTAGTGAAGATAAATTATTTAAGAAACAAAAAATGGTGCATGATTATCCACATTGTTGGAGATGTAAAACACCTTTAGTTTATTATTCAAAACCATCATTATATATTAAGACAACTGCTAAGAAACAAGAAATTATTGAAGAAAATAATAAAGTTCATTGGCATCCAGAATTCGTTGGTGAAAAGAGATTTGGTAACTGGCTAGAAAATATGAATGACTGGGCAATTTCTCGTAATAGATACTGGGGTACTCCAATTCCTTTATGGAGATGTAGTTGTGGTCATGATATTATGATTGGTTCTAGAAAAGAATTAAAAGAAAAAGCAATAGAAGAAATTGGAGAAGATATTGAATTACATAGACCATTTGTTGATGATGTTCATATTAAATGTCCTAAATGTGGTGGAGTAATGACTCGTGTTAAGGATGTAATTGACTGTTGGTTTGATTCGGGTGCTATGCCTTTTGCACAATATCATTATCCATTTGAAAATAAAAAGTTATGGGAAAGTCAATTCCCTGCAGATTATATCTGTGAAGGAATAGATCAAACTAGAGGTTGGTTCTATTCATTACTAGTTGTTTCAGTATTTGTAAAAGGAATTAGTCCATATAAAAATGTTTTAGTAAACGATTTATTGTTAGATAAATATGGACATAAGATGCATAAGTCTAGAGGAAACGCTATTAGTCCTTTTGAAGTAATGGAAGCAAATGGTGCAGATACAGTAAGATTCTATATGTTATATGCGTCACCTGTATGGACACCATTGAAGTTTGATGAAGATGGATTAAAAGAAATTTACTCTAAATATATTTCAACATTTAAGAATGCATATTCATTCTTTGAAATGTATGCTAATGCAGATAATATTGATCCAAGAGAATATGATATTCCAGTTAAAGACCGTGAATTAATCGATCGCTGGTTAATATCAAAACTTAATAACTTAATTAAAAAAGTTAATGAAGCATATGAAGAGTATGATTTAAATAAAGCAGCAAGAGCTATCGTACCATTCTTAAATGATGATTTATCTAATTGGTATATTAGAAGTAATCGTAGACGTTTCTGGGATAGTGAATTAACAGAATCTAAGAAATGTGTTTACTTAACAACATATGAAGTATTATTAGCGTTATGTAAATTATGTGCTCCTATGACTCCATTCATTACAGAAGAAATATATCAAAAATTAACTGGTAAAAAATCAGTACATTTAGAAGATTTCCCAGTAGAAAATACAGATTTAATAAATGAATCTATTGAAGAAAGAATGGATTTAGTTAGAGATATTTGTTCTTTAGGTAGATATGCAAGAGAAGAAGTAAATATAAAAGTTCGTCAGCCAATAAAGAGTTTATTCTTACCAAAGAGTGATCAAATCATTATTGGAGACTTACTTCCTGTAATTCATGAAGAATTAAATGTTAAAGAAATAATATTTAAAGAAGATATGACAGAATATCTTGAATATATTGTTAAGCCTAACTTTAAAGTATTAGGTAAGACATTAGGACCTAAAGTTAAAGAGTTACAAGAAATATTATCTAAACTTACAAGTAAAGAAATAGCATTAATAAATGATGAAGGACTTACAGTTAAGTTAGCTGGAGAAGACTTTAAAATTACTAGTGATATGGTATTAATTTCTTTAAAACAAAAAGAAGGTTATACCGCTAGTAGTAATAGTCGTACTTGCATTGTACTTGATACAGAACTTACTAAAGAATTAATTTTAGAAGGTTTAGCAAGAGAATTTGTACGTAATGTTCAAAGTCTTAGAAAAGAAGCTGACTTTGTTATAACTGATCATATTAAAGTTTATTATAATGGTACTGAAGATATTGATTTAATGCTTAATATGTATAAAGATTATGTTATGAGTGAAGTATTAGGTGATGAATTAATAAAAGATATTAGTTTAACTGATATGGTTGAATTAAATAATGAAAAAGTTGCGATAAAAGTTGAAAGAGTTTAATTATAAAGTTAAACTCTTTTTTACTTGTTTTGGATGGTTAATTATAGTAGAATTAATATGAAGAGAAAGGGTGGATTTTATGGCAAATGAAGAGTTAATTGAATTACGTAATAAGCTTATTTTAGGCGTTTCTGTGGCTTTAGTAATAACAGTACCTTTTTTATTTTTCTTTATTACAAGATATTCAAATATTAAGTCTAAGGTATATAAGGCTTATAGAGCAGAAAAGACTTTTGTTATTTATGTTACTGATTCTTCTTGTGATAAGTGTAGTATGGTTGAGAATAAGTTAAAAAAATTAGATGTTGAATATATAGAATATGATTTATCTAAGGCTAGAGATAAAGATTTAGTTATTAAAAAAATTGGTGTAAAGGAAAGTACGTTGATAGCACCTTCTCTTGTTTATGTAAAGAAAGGTGTATCAATGATTAATTTGTTGAATATTTCTAGTGAAGAAGAAATTGATGGTTTTATTAGTTATATGGATACAGTTTAAGAGGTGAAGATATGAGTAAAGGTGTTGCGTTAGTTACTGGTAGTAATAGAGGTATTGGTAGGAGTACTGTTTTAGAGTTTGCTAAAGCGGGTATTGATGTAGTTATAAATTATTGTCATCATGAAGAAGAAGCAAAGGAATTAGAAAAGTATATTAAGGATAATTATGATGTTGATGTACTGGTTGTTAAATGTGATGTTTCTAAAGAAGATGAAGTAGAGAACCTGGTTAATACTGTTGTTGATAGGTTTGGTAAAATTGACTTTTTAGTTAATAATGCTAGTGTTGCAAGAGATAGTTTACTTTTGGATAAGTCTGTTAAAGAGTTTAGAAGGGTACTTGACGTTAATTTACTTGGTACTTATTTATGCAGTAAGTATGTTGGTAAAGTTATGTTAGAAAATAGAAAAGGTAAGATTATTAATGTTTCTTCTACTAATGCAATAGATACTTATTATCCAGAGAGTTGTGACTATGATGCTTCTAAAGCGGGAGTTATTTCTTTAACACATAATCTAGCAAGGGAGTTTGCACCAAATATTTATGTTAATTGTGTATGTCCAGGCTGGGTTAAAACTGATATGAATAAAGAGTTGTCTTTGGAACAAGTTAATGAAGAGAGAAAAAAAATATTGTTAGGAAGGTTTGCTGAGCCAGAAGAAATTGCGAAAGTTATTGTGTTTTTAGCTAGTTCAAAAGCTAATTATATTAATGATTCTATTATTAGAGTAGATGGTGGCAAGTATAATAATTAGGAGGGTTTTTATGTATAATAATTTAGGTATTTCAGAAGAAGTAGTTGATTTAGTAAATAAATGTGAAATCGACTGTTTTGAAGAGTTTGCAAAAATAGATGAGGCTTGTTCTTTTAATAGTTTGAAAGTTTTAGCTAGTTTTCATAGAAATAAAGTGAGTGAAGCACATTTTGTAGGTACTACTGGCTATGGTTATAATGATTTAGGTAGAGATGTTATAGAAGATATTTTTAAGGATGTTTTAGGTTGTGAAGATGCTTTAGTTAGAGGGCAATTTATTTCAGGTAGTCATGCTTTAACGGTTTGTTTCTTTGGACTTTTAAGACCTGGGGATTTATTACTTAGTATTTCTGGTAAGCCATATGATACTTTGGATGAAGTTATTGGTATTAGAGATAATCCTAGTTCATTAAAGAGTTTTGGTGTTAAGTATGAACAAATTGATTTAGTAGATGATGATTTTGATTATGAAAAAATAGAAGAGTTTGTTAAAAATAATAAGGTTAAAGTAGTAGAAATACAAAGAAGTAAAGGATATTCTACAAGAAAGAGTTTATCTTTAGAAAAATTAGGTAAGGTAATTAAGCTAATTAAAAATATTGATAAAGATGTAATTATCATGGTTGATAATTGTTACTGTGAATTTGTTAGTGAAGCTGAACCTGTTAGTGTTGGAGCTGATATTATTGTTGGTTCTTTGATTAAAAATTTAGGTGGTGGAATTGCTCCTAATGGTGCTTATATTGCGGGAAGACGTGATTTAGTTAGTCTTTGTGCTGATAGATTAACTGTTCCAGGTTGTGGCAAGGAAGTTGGTCCAAGTTTAGATATTAATAAACAAATATTACAAGGCTTATTTATGGCTCCTAGTGTTGTTAGTTCTGCATTAAAAACCGCAATACTTACAAGTCGTGTAATGGAAGAATTAGGGTATGATGTTGAACCTAAATATAATGATGAAAGAGTGGATATTGTTCAAAATATTATATTTAGAGATCCAGATAAGTTAATTGAATTTACAAGAGGAATACAGGAAGCTTCCGCAATAGATTCTATGGCTATAGTTGAGCCAAGTGATATGCCGGGATATGATAGTCAAGTTATAATGGCATCTGGTTCTTTTACCCAAGGGTCTTCAATTGAACTTTCTTGTGATGGTCCATTACGTGAGCCATATATTGCTTATATGCAAGGTGGACTTACTTATCAATATGGTAAGTTAGGTTTAATGAAAGCCGTAACAAGAGTTTTGAAGAAGTAGGGATATACTGCCTTTTTAATTATTGAATTTTGAGTAGATAACTGGTATACTTAATGTATAATAATTTGGTAAAGGTTTGGCGATGGACTATGGAAAATAACTTTATAAAGTCTTTTTTACATAAATGTTGTTTTTATCGTGACAAACTTTTAAGTAATAAAAAATATGTAATAAGCTCTATTATTTTAATAGGGCTTTTAATAGTATTTATGGCTTATTCTTTTGCTGCTTTAACTCCAACTCCAAGTATAACAGTACCTTCAACTACATTATCATATGCGGGTAGTGAAGAAGGTGCTTGGCAATATACTAAGTCTGCCCACTGGCTAAGTAAAAATAAAGCTAGAATAAATATAAAATTAGATACAATTAAAAAGAAAAGAGCAGACTATACTGATGTTATATTAGTATTAGATACATCTGGTAGTATGTTAGGTAGTAAGTTAACACAAGTACAAAATGATGTTAATGAACTTATTAATGATACAATTCCAAAAGGTAATAAGATAGCTTTAATTACTTTTAATGATAGTGCTACTGTCGTTAATAATTTTACAAATGATACAACTTTATTACAAGAAAGTATAAATAATTTAACAGTATCAGGAGAAACAAATTATTATCAAGCATTAATTAAAGTAGATGATATACTAAGTACATACAATAAAGAGTCTAATAGAGACTGTGTAGTATTATTCTTAACAGATGGTCTTCCTACAATTGATACACCTAATGAAGTATCACAATATAAATACTTAAAGAGTAAATATAACTATTTAGATATATCTGGTATACAGTATGAACTAGGGGACACAGTATTAACTGGTATTAAGAATATAACAGATACTCAGTATTTAGCTAATAAAGATAACTTAAATGAGTTTTTATATAAAGCATCTTTAACTACTGCTACTTATGATGAATTTACTTTAACTGACTATGTAGATACTAATTATTTTAATTTAAATAATGTAACAGATATTAATACTACGTTTGGCAAAGCAACTATTCAAAGTAATAAAGTTGTCTGGAATTTATCAGGATTAAAATCAGGAACAGATGCAATATTAACAATAGATATTAATTTTAATAATAATTTAATTGGAGTAGGAGGAATATATCTAACACATACAAAGACAGATATTACTTATAAAATAGGTAATATATCTACAACAGAATCTACTACAAAAACAACTATATTAAAAGATAAATATACAGTTATATATGAAGGAAATACTCCAGCAGGATGTGTTGTTTCTAATGTACCAGGTACAAGTAATTATTTTGTCTTTGATACAGTACAAAAAGAAAATAAAGTACCAGTGTGTGCAGGATATCAATTTCAAGGCTGGAAAATAGTTACAGCAGGAGTAAAAGAAGTAAATGAAGATACATTTATAATGCCCGAGAAAAATGTAACCTTAAGAGCTATTTGGAAAAAGCTAAGTATTACAAAGTCTATGGATGGAACAATATCTAAAGTACAAACATTATATAGATTAATGGCAGATAGTTCCATAGGATTAGATACAAATGTTAATTTTGATTCATATTATTCCAATTCTGGAGTATATACAATAGCAAGTACAGAGAATGATACATATCCAGTACATTACTATCGAGGAAATATAGATAATAACAATGTCTTATTTGCCGGATTCTGTTGGAAAATGGTGAGAACAACATCAACTGGCGGGGTTAAACTAATTTATAATGGTACTCCTAAAGATGATTATGATTCTTCAATACCTATAAGCCAAGATAAATATATTAATATTTCAAATGACACAACTTATCCTTATACATACGATACATCTACTAATAAATGGACAAGTACTAATAAATCACATTCAAAAACAGGAATAATATCTTTTTCAGTAGCTGAATCCGGAACATATGTATTGTCATATTCTGTATCATCAGAACTAGCCGCGGATGAAGCCTACTTTTATAAAGATGGTATAGAGATAGGTGTTGATTCTGGTACTAATACAGGTACAATATCTCTAGGAGAATTAACATCTTCAAATGTTATTATGGTTAAATATACAAAAGACGTTTCTGTATCATCTGGTACAGACTCTGTAACTTTCTCTATAGATAAAGCAACAGGTAATTTAGTAAGAAGCTGTAATAATAATGGTACCGCTTCTCAAATAGGAACATCAGCCTTTAATACAAATAAAAGTTCACCAGCGGATGTAGGATATATGTATGGTACAAGATACACATATAATCAGTATAGCCTTCCAATTATAAATGTTTTAAACACATATAATGTTTCTAGTACAAATTATTATTATGGAACATCTATTACCTATTCTAATGGAAAGTATACTTTACAAAATGCAGAACAAAAATCTTGGTCAGATAATTATAGTACTTTAACAGGATATTATACATGTAGAAGTACATCAACTACTTGTTCAACAGTTTACTATATAGTCGGTGCAGATAGGAATTATCAATATAATTTATCTTTATCAGCTGGTGTAACTGATCCAGATACACAAACTATAACACTAGGCAAAGGTATAACTGATAATGGTAATAATACTTATACTCTAACAGATACAGTAACAGTAAAAAAAGTCGACTGGTACACAAATTATAGTACATATAAAAACTATTATATATGTAAAGACCTAACAAGCACAACTTGTGATAGTAAATATCTTATAGCTTTAACTGATAAGTCTCAAATAACATACGATGACACATTTGGCTATATGTATGGAAATGATGTTACTTGGGATGGAACTAAATATACTTTAACTGATACATATACTTCAACATCTGGCTGGTCAACTGATAGAACTATGGTTGCAAAGAAGTACCATTATACCTGTCTTAATACAACTGGCGAGTGTACAAAAGTTTACTATATTAATTACTTTGGTAATAACACAAGTATTTATTACTTAACATTATCATCTGGCAAAAATATAGAAGACGCAAAAAACGAAATGTTTACGAATACAACAGATTCAAAAATGAAACAGACAATAGACACCTGGTACAGTCAAAATATGACTGCATGCACTTCCAAACTAGAAGATACTATCTGGTGTAATGATAGGACATTATATTCTGGCTCATTAGCGGGCAAAGATGTTGATGCCGGAACTGATCTGTCCTACTTTAGTGCTTATAATAGAATTTATACAAAACATAGTCCTAGCGTAGAATGTCTAAATGAAAGTAGGGATGGTTTCACTGTTTCTGCAAATTCTGGCGGAAATGGAAAACTAACTTATCCAGTGGGACTGTTGACTATAGATGAGGTAATGTTAGCAGGTGCAAAGCGGTCTGTAGATTCAAAATATTATCTATATACAGGTCAATGGTGCTGGACCTTGTCGCCTTCTGAGTTTCAGAACAACTACGCTCGCAGCTTCAATGCCAATTCGCGTGGCAGACCGGACTCCTCCAACGCGTTTGTCGACTACGCTGGCGGTGTGCGTCCTTCTGTTTCCCTTGCTCCTGGAACTAGAACAATTGAAGGAGATGGGACTGTCAATTCACCATACGTAATTGAAGAAGATTAAAATATAAAGTGAATATGAATTGAATATTTTTTCATATTCTTTTTTTTGTATCATATATTTTAATAAAGCAAGGAGGAATTCATGTTATGAGCAAACAGAATTTATGGTTTTTAACATTATTTAGTTTAATACTTGTACTTAGTGTTTATTATATTACTATGCCAAATGATTTACTTATTTCTAATAAGAAAGATGAGAAAGTAGTTTCTACTAAGAATGAGAAAATTAAAATTGAAGAGACTTCATCATTAGTTGCGATGAGGGTTAGTCTAGAAGAAGAAAGACAAAATGAGATGGATGTTTTACAAGAACTATTAACTAATGAAGCTAGTAGTGCAGAGGAGAAGAATAATGCTTATGAGAAATTAAAATACTTAAATGAATTGCAAGGAAAAGAAGAAGAAATAGAAAAGGAGATAAAGAAGACTTATAATAATAACTGTTTTGTTAAAATAGATAATAGTAATGTTAATGTTGTTTGTGTTGCTGATAAGCATGATAGTACTTTGGCTAATAATATAATGAGGTTAGTACAAAAGTCTTATAAGAATAAAATGTTTACTACTGTTAAATTTCAAAAGAGTTAATTAGGTAAATACATACAACTTATTAGTCTTTTTTCATACAATATTCTAGGTGAAGTGAAAATGGCTAATACAATATTAACAGCTAGAGAAAAATCAGTCTTTGAGCTTTTAATAGTAAATAAGAGTACTAAAGAAATCGCTAGTGAATTAGGAATTAGTGAAAAAACAGTTAGAAATCATATTTCTAATGTAATGCAAAAACTTGGAGTTAATGGTAGAGCAGGCGCAGTAGTAGAATTATTAAAACTTAAAGAATTATCATTATAATCGTGCTAAAATGGCACGATTTTTCATATACTTTTATAGGTGATTTTATGCTTAGGACTAAGGCTTTAAGAAAAATATTTTTAACTACTTTAACATTATTTGTATTACTTACTGTTTTTACTATTACTAATTCTAAGACTGAGAATGTATTAAAGACTAATTTGGAAATTGAAGATATAGCTGGATTTAAGACTGATGTTATTTATTTATTAAATGATAAAGGTTTATTAGTAAAGACTAAAATATTATTAGAAGGAAATACTGCTGAAGAGAAGATTAATAAATTACTTCTTAATTTAACTGAGGGAAGTTCTAATAGTTTTCCAGAAGGATTAAAGAAACTTATTCCTAAAGGGACAGTAGTAAATAATGTTATGGTTGGTAATGATTTAGTTACAGTTGATTTTTCTAAAGAATTACTTAAGGTTAGTTCTGATATGGAAAAGCCAATGGTGACAGCTATTGTTTATAGTATATTGGAACTTGGTAATTATGAGGGAGTTAGTATATTAGTTGATGGTAAAGTATTAGATAAATATCCTAATTCATTAGAAGAGATTCCATCAGTTATTAATAAAAGTATTGGTATAAATAAGAATTTTAGTATTACTTCGTATAATAATATTAATAAAGTTGTGATATATTATTTGGAAAATATTGATAATAATTTATATTATGTACCAGTTACTAAGTATGTAAATGATGAAAGAGATAAGATTAAGATTATAGTTGAAGAGTTGGCTTCTAGTTATATATATGAAAGTAATTTGATGAGCTTTTTAAATAGTAATGTACGTCTTTTAGATTATAAGGAAGATAATGATATAATGTATCTTAATTTTAATGATTATTTATTTGATGGAAATGATAAGATTTTAGAAGAAGTTCTTTATAGTTTGGCTTATTCTGTTTTTGATAATTATAATGTTTCAATGGTTAGTTTTATGGTAAATGGACAAAGAATTAATTATGTTGATAGGGAAGATAATGTAATTAAATAAGTGTGATATTTAGAAAAAGTATAAAAAAGCTCTTGCAAGAATAGGGCTTTTATTGTATAATTCTATTTGTCAGTTGATATGTCTGCGTAGCTCAGCTGGATAGAGCAATCGCCTTCTAAGCGATCGGTCAGGCGTTCGAGTCGCCTCGCGGACACCATTTTAAAAATCACCCTTGTTTTACAAGGGTTTTTTGTGTTTTAACATTTTTACGTCTTATTTACGTCTTATTTTTAAGACTTTTTAAATCATTTAATGCTTTTACAGTATTACTTTTCTTGGATGGAAACATATGATAATATGTTTTTCTAATTACTTCTACTGTATCACCAACTCTTTCCGCAACTTCAAGTTCATCACACCCTAGATGAAATAATAATGATACATGCGAATGTCTGAACCCATGAGGTGTTATTCTTTTTACGTTTGCTTTTTTTATATACAAATCTAAATACCTTGCAAATGTTGTTGGAGCAATATAATCTATATTTCCAAATATATTCATGTCCTTTTGAAACTTATATATTTGTGATTCGTTTTTGTAATGCTTGGTTAATAAATCAATTAAATTATCATCTAAATCTATTTCTCTTATTGAATTACTTGTTTTTGGATCTACAATATGGATATCTTTGTTACCAGATTTATTTGTGTAACTTTTGTTAATTCTTAGTGTTTTGTTTTTGAAGTTTAAATCGTTCCATGTTAATGCTATAAATTCTCCGATTCGCAAGCCGGTAAAATACATAAAATTGAAAATCAGACTCCAATACTCATTATCCACATAACTTATAAAAAGGTTAAATTCATCATATGTCCAAAAGTTCCATTCTGAATTTTGCTGATTTTCTATTGATGTGATTCTTTTCTTGTTTATTTTTGATAATACTTTTCTATCAAAATTATAATTGTCTGATGCATAAGTTAATAACTCTTTTAAATAACCCACCATTTTATTTTGATATTTAGGTGATAAGTTTTGTTTTTGTAAATAATTATAATATAATGTTATTACATTCATTTTTATATAATTTAGTTTATATATTTTGAAATAATTTAATATATTTTTATCTAACGATTTTTTTAATTTGTAAGCAGTTGTACATTTTAAAGTCATTGATTTATAAACATACCATTCTTCATAAACCTCTTTAAAAGATATGTTTAAAGATGCATCATTATCGATTTTTAGTTGTAGTAACCATTTTGCTCTTTCCTCTTCTGCTTTTTCACGGTCTATATAGTATTCACTACGATATTGTTTTTTTACTCCATATTGATCTATGTAATATTCTCTGAAGTAATATGCTCTTCCATCTTTTGTCCATCTTTTTTTACTTTTCTCCTTATAGACAGGCATTATATCACCCTTTCTGTTGATTTTAAATTGAAATTTATGATATAATGTAATAGAAAAATCCAATACATTATATCAGTATTGTACTGTTATCTTGTTTTTAGTCTCGCCAGACTTTTGTGATTTTTCAAATTTGACTTCGTGTTGCTGCACGAGGTCTTTTTTTTTACTCTGTTGACGTTTAATCTTTCAAATATTTTTGCAATTGTTCTTTTGTAATTTTTGTCAAATCTTGACCAAAGAAAAATTCATATTTTACTTTGAAAAAATCTGCTATATTCAATGCTGCTTCAAGAGGGGTATCTATTTCCCCTTTTTCCCACCGTGATATAGATGAACGATCAACTTTAATTTTATCAGCAATTTCTTGCTGAGATATATTGAGAATATTCCTTATATGCTTTAAATTATTATTAAAGTATTTTGCCACTATAGATACCTCCTTTCATTTATATTTTACCATATTGCTTGTAAAATACAATTATAAAGTGAAAAAATGCACAAAAAATATTGACATTGTGAAAATATGCACATATAATTGAATCAGATAGGAGGTTAATAAATGATAGATTTAATTGCTAAAGAATTAAAGGCAACTAGAATAAGATGCGGCTTTTCACGAGAACAAGTTGCAGCAAATTTCGGTTTATCGTATGAAACAATCAGAAAATATGAATCCGGAAAGTTTAATTTTTCAATAGAAACATTGGAAAACTTATTGAATTTTTATAATGAACCATTAAATATTTTTTTTAGAAATATCTGTGAAAATATGCACAAAAATAACATAAAAAAAATATTATAAAAGTCTGGCGAGACTAAAAAATATAATGAAAGGATTTGATAATATGAAGAAAAAATTAAGACTAAGAAAATGGGTAAAGAATACAATTGCAATTATTTGCTTTTTTGCAATAGCTTATTTATTTACTCATTTTATTTTGAATTCAATAAATAAATTTGATGAAGTAGCTCAAAAATGTGATGAATCAAAAGGATATGTTTGCTCCTATTATGAGGCAAGACAATTCTTAATAGATAATGAGTAATATTGATTTGAATTCAGCAGAATTACTAAAACTAATAAATAAACAATGGGCTACGACTAATGACATTATGAAAATTAGGGGTTGTTGCTACAGTACTGCTCTAAGTGAAAGAAGAGCAATTGAAAGCAATATAAAAGATAAATATTTGAGACTACCAAGATACAAAGTTCCGATGGAAGAGGTTGTTCTATATTATGGAATTAACATTTCATACTTAAAAAAAGCCAACAATTTGAACAAATAAAAAAGAAAGGGTTCGGTTATCAATAAAAAAAGAAAGGATGATTATATAATATGGCACAAAAAAGAATGCTTAGTATGAACATCATTGATACCGATATGTTTATTCAGATGCCGATTTCGGCAAGATTATTGTATTATGATTTTTGCATGAGAGCAGATGATGACGGTTTTATTGATTCACCTACAAAAATTATGAAAATGATAGGATGTACGGAAGATGATCTTAAGATATTAATTGCAAAAAACTATTTAATACCGTTTAAGAATAAAGTATGTGTAATCAGACACTGGCTAATACATAATACAATTCGAAAAGATAGGTACAATCCAACAATTCATTTAGAAGAAAGAAATCAATTATTAGTTAACAACAAAATTTATGATTTTCAAGGCGAAAATGTGTCTGGCAACCATTTGGCAACCAAATGGCAACCCAGTATAGATAAGAATAGTTATAATAATAGTAATAATATATTAGAGCAACCAACTGAAAACATTTTTGAAATTATTGAAAAGGAATTTGGAAGATTATTAAGTCCTCTAGAAATAGAAATGATTCGGAGTTGGGATTATCCAATTGAAATATTAAAATTAGCAGTACAAGAAGCATCAACGAGCGGACAATTTGTTATCAAATACATAGACAAAATTTTATATAACTGGTCTAAAGCAAATGTACGTACTGTGGAAGATGCAAAGAAATATATTACTAATTTTAGAAACAGAAAAGAAAGAAATAATCAGCTTGATGAGCAAAAATCAAGTGCGTATTATGAGGAATTGTAAATGGATAATCAGCTTGAACTTGATTTAATTGGAAATCTAATTCTTAAACCAGAATTAATGAAAAAACTTGTTATAACTCCGGAAAATTTATTTGACTATAAAAATAAATTTATTCTCGAATTACTAATAAAGCAATTTAAAGACTATGGGACTATAAACACAATAGGCATTATTGAAAATTATAAATATTTATTTACACAGAAATTTCAAATGAATGAAATATTACAGATTATGAATTTAGCTATAGTGGATGCTCCTATCACTGATATAGACTATCTTCAACAAACTATTTTTGAAAGATATGTTAGAAAATTAATCCTGGACGAAATAACTAAATTCAAAGATTCAAAAATATCTGAAAATGAATTGTTTGATAGTTTACATAGATTTGAGTCTATGTCAATAAAAATAAATGATTACAGACTTTCTTCAGATGAATTATTTAATTTGATAAATTCAAAGAATAAGAATATAAATTTGAAGTTTTCAAAATTATCTGAATGTGCAAATATACAAGAACATGATTTGGTTGTTGTAGCTGCAAGACCAGGAATTGGCAAAACAGGCTTTATTCTGAATATTTTAGAAGATTTATCATCTAAATATAATTGCATTTTATTCAACATGGAAATGAGCGAAAAACAAGTATATCAAAGACTTATTTCGATTAATAGTGGTACACCAATGAAGTACTTAAACAATACTGAAACTGCTTATCAAGAAAAGTGCATAAAAGAATCTTGCAATCAAATAGCAAATAAGAAGATAAAAATATATTCTCAAGGACAGACTATTTCAACAATCCGTAGGAAAATTGTTTCGGAAGCGAAAAATGAACATACTATAGTATTTATCGACTATGTAGGATTAATATCCACCAGTAGTGATAGAAAATTGTCACTATACGAAAAAATAACATCAATAGTTAAAGAGTTAAGACAAATAAGTCTTGAAAATGACTGCACTATCTTTCTTGTTTCTCAGCTAAATAGACAAGTTGAGAACCAAAAAGACAAGACACCAAAAATTAGCGATCTAAAAGAATCTGGAGAGTTGGAACAATCAGCAACTACAGTTCTATTATTACATGATGAAAACCATGATAAAAATTTATCCAAATCAGAAATAGAAATTTCGGTTATCATCGGCAAGAATCGAAATGGAAAAGTTGGAATAACAAGGTTAAATTACAATAAAGAAAATCAACAGTTTTCAGATATAAAAAAGACAGTTGTTAATAATAACGATTGGAGAAAGGAATAAAAAGTGGAAAAGATAGATTATTCTCAGTTAAACAATTTATTAACTGAAATAAATAAAAGGGGAATACCTAGTACTTTGATATTAAATTTGTTAAACATTGAATCATTAGCAGAATTAAATGTTAAACAATATAATTACTTATTATTTTTAGTTAAAAGTTAGGAGGGTTAAAATGTTTTCAGTAAAAAAGAGAAACACAGAGACACTAAAAAAAGAATCTATGTATGAAGATCTTGTTGCTTCAAAAGAAAAAATAATAAAGATGCAAAATGATCAAATCGCAATGTATGAAAAGATGATCAGCATGAAAGATATTTTTTCAGATATAAAAAAAGTTCAAAATGAACTAAGAACAGAAATTTTAAATAAAAAAGGGAGAGTGAATAAAAATGGAAATAACAAAAATAGCAGTAAAAAAGGTAAATAAGGAAGATAGTAAATTGAGAGGATTCGCTACAGTAATTCTGGATGATGCACTAGCAATTCATAATATTAAAATTTTAGAGGGCAAAGAAAAATTATTTATTGCTTTCCCATCGGCAAAATCTAGCTCTGATGACAAATATTACGATATAGTTCATCCAATTAAGCAGGATATAAGAACATTAATTGAAGAATCTATTCTAAAAAATTATGGAGAGGTGAAGTAACATGTTTTTTAAAAGAAAATATATAGATGAAATAAAATCCTTAAAAGATCAAAATGAAGAATTACAGAAAAAGTTAGGGTTATGCAATGCCAAAATTGGTGGTTTAACCGCTGCAAATAATCGCTATCGAAAGGAAAATAAAGAATTATCTAAAATTAATTTATTACTTCAGGCTGAAGTTAATGAGGCTAAACCTTTGAAAGATGAGAATGAAAAATTAAATAAAAGGGTAATTGATGTTCAGAATGAAAAAGTAAAAATAAATAGTGAGTTGACATCAAAAGTAAAAGAGTTAGCAAATATTAAAAAACAATTTGATTTAACCACAGAAGAAAATAAGCTAAACAAAGAAAAAGTTATTAAATTGCAAGGTATTGTTGATAATTTGAATAAGTTAATTAATACTAAAATGAGAGATAAAGTTTCCATGCAAGAATTAAAAAACTATTGTGAAGGAGGAAAAAAGTAATTAATTAAAAAATTATGTAAAAATAGTCATAGTATTCGTAGTTAACGACCCAGAGTTGCACCTCACACTCCTTTCTTTATTTTTTACGTATGATCAATGAGTTTGAGACTATGAGTTTGATTGATCATTAATTAATTATTTTGCAAAAAAATTATGAATAAAAAGGAAGAAACTGTCGTAATAGTTGCACTTTGTGTAGCAGCCTCATCAATGTTAATACTTATTGCATTGCTCACTTCTATTTTGTTGAAAGATGAATGTGCTAAAGATACTGAATTATCAAAGTGGACTATTTGTATAAGAAAAATTGAAAAGGAAGGAGAATAATATGTCAAAGTATTTTCCTGTAAAATATGGCAGATCATCAGTTCGCCCTTTTAAAAAGGAAGATGTAATAAATATGATGATTATGCTTCAAAAAAAAAGAGATACTGAATTATCATCAAGTCAAAAATTTATTTATGATCGTGACTGGTTGATGATTAAACTAGGATTAAATACAGCCTTTAGAATATCTGACTTATTAAAATTATCAGTCAACGATAATTTGAAAAAAGGAATTATGTATATTCGTGAGGATAAAACCAATAAAGAACAATATTGGGAGCTAAATCAAAAATTGCATAGAGATGTACTTGAATATATTCAAAGAAATAATCTTTATGACGATGAATTTTTGTTTAAGTCAAGAATTGGTATTAATAAGCCAATCTCAACAACTAATGCTTGGATGCGAATAAAAAAATATTCAGATGAGTTAGGAATTAAATATTTGGTTGGTTGCCATTCGTTAAGAAAATGTTTTGCAAGAACGTTTTATGAAGAAACGAAAGACTTGATAACACTACAAAAAATGTTGAATCATGCTTCGCCACAAATCACATTAATCTATATTTGTTGGGATGACGAAGATCAACTAAATGCTCGAAAAAATTTTTATTTATAGGAGGAAAATTAAAATGAAGATTAAAATAATAAATTTATTATTCTTTGTTCATGAACAAAGATTAGAGGAAGGTTTTAAGTTTGTTTTCAGGGATGAAGTACTTGAATATAAAAATAAGGACTTAATTTTTGTGCAAACTGATGATTGTCTTGGCTACAAATATATACTTGAAAAAGTTTTAGATGAGGAAATTCTAGTATTGACACCAGATCTTATTAAAATTGATGAGGATAGTACTACTACACAGGTTAATGATTCAGTAAAAAAAGAAGATATAGATAATATATTATCTCAGACACTAATATCAGTTGAAAAATATGGAGATAAGACAACTATTTTAAAAGCAACTTTACCAAATGGTTTTGTAGTTGTTGAAAGTTCAAGCTGTGTGGATCCTAAAAACTTCAATATGTCTATTGGTGAACAAATATGTATGAAAAAGTTAGAAGATAAAATATGGGAATTAGAAGGATATAAATTGCAGAATGAATTATCTTTAAATTAGTAAAAAATATTTTTTTAATATATATCATTAATAAAATGAAAAAAAGTAAGTTCAACTAAAAAAGTTATGGTTTTTATGATTGCTAAAAATTATAGACTGCAAAGAAAAAAATAAAAAAAAGTATAGAATAATTGAACTTAATAGAATTATTCCATTTTGTTAAGTTCATATAGATAAGATTTGGGAGAAGTTAGTATGCAAAATGTTGATATTTATGAAATTGCTAGATACATTAAAAATGTTTATTCTATTAACCCATTAATTAATCTATCATGGGATAATTTAGAGCAAATATGTTTTACCAATAAAAAATTAAATCATCCTTATTGTTCTTTCCATTTTGATATTTGCCCAAAGTGGGGATATGCACCAGGTAAGTTACTTATTTACCACAGCCAAGAAAAAAAAGATCATACAGGTTGTGGTGGAAGTTTGATTTATGAAGGAATAGAAAGTATTGACTGGTTAATGCAAAATACATTCGGATTGGTAAAAGTAAATGAACAACTTGAACTATTTTAAAGAAAGGAAAAATAATAATGAATAAAACGATAAAGAAACTTTTGAAAGATTTGGAGTTGTGTAATGGCTTTTTCGATTTTATTATTGAACCTGATGAATCAAGAAATTTAGTTGATTATATAAAAGCAACTCCAAAAAGATAATAAGTCACAACAAGAAAGAATCAAATACTTAATGAGAAGTTGCAATAGAAAAGAAGATGTCATAGAGGAAAAAATTTCCGAATTGGTTGATTTAGATACTAGATGGAATAGGTTGAAAGAATATATAAAAAAAATAATTGTAGATAGTGAAGTAGTAAGGGAGCCGCAACGTTATTATAAACAAATCTATAGCTTTATGATTGAACTAGAACAAGGAGATAATAGCAATGAATAGTCAAGATTTAAAAGATTTAATTGATTATGTAATGGAACACAATTCTTGGAAACAATGTTCAGCACTTCTAGAAAAAAGAAAAATGCCTAAATATTTAGATTTTAGACTATGGTTTACTTTAGATACTAGAGACGGAATTATATTTTATTTGAAAACCAGACATTGTGGAAAAGATAAATCCTTTAGAATTGAAACAAAAGAAGATTTAGATAAATTTTATAAATGGCTAAACAAAAGAGATATAGATTAGAGGTGTAAGTGATGTTGAAGATTGGAAATTTTGTTTTTAATAAAAAGCTCATTTCGTATATATATTTATTTAAAAATAATTTTACTGGGGTGTATTATATATCTGTCAAACTAACAACTGAAAAAGAAATTGATATATCTTTTGATAGCCAAAAAGAAAGAGATGAAGAATTTGATAGGCTGTTAGAGAAAGTTGAGGAAGAATAAATGGATGTTAAAGAGCTATTTGATAGAGAATTTTATGAACGATACCGTCAAAAAGGTGGAATCTATGTAATACCTGTGGAAATATTTCAAGTGTTGCTTATTGACCAAGAGAAATTACTTGAGGAAAATAAAGAATTAAAGAAACAACTTGAAGATGCAAATGAAAAAATAATTTTATTACAAGCAAGTGAACCTATGTTGAATTATAAAAAAGCATTAGAAGAAACTCAACAAAAAGAGTTTATAAAGTATTTAGAAGATGAAATACATAGTTGCGAAGCTGTTTCTGATTTACTGTTCAATTCCAACAAAGAAATGAAAGCATATAAAAAAAGTTTACAAAAATACAGAAGTATAATAGGAGAATAGATATGAAAATAATAAGCAATAAACTTTATAACGAATATACAAAAACAACAATAGATTATCATACTGATTATTCCAAAATAACTAAAGAACAATTATATGATACTTTTAAGTTCCATTGTCAAGGTCAAAGAATACTTATTGAAGTAGTTGAATACATTTATAAATTAATTCAACAAGATAAAAATAATAGGAGATGATAAATAATGGAAGACATACATAGTATTATTCATAGAAAAAAAGAGCGATTAAAAAAACTTAATGATTTTAATTATATAACTACTATGAACGATGTTAAAAGGAATAATGAAATTTATCGTTTAAAAGGTTATATTGAAGCTTTAAATGATGTTAAAAATAAAAAAATATATACACAAGAAAGAGATATACTTGAAAGAATTTATGAAAATGTTGATGAAAATATAAAACAGATTATACGAGAATGTTGGAGGTAAATAATGAAATTAGAAGTTGGAATGTATGTTAGGGGTAAATAAAGATGAATAAAGAAGAAGTATTAAAAAATTTATTTCAATTACCTAAAGAAGATATTTTGGATATTTTTGAGATAATAAATGGTTATAAAGAAAGAGTGAATAAAAGTCGTAAAGATACTTTACTTATGCGGAGTGTTTTTATGGCTGGTTATCATTCTACAAATGAATATTATAAAGTAAACAGTGTAACTAAGGATAATATGCTAGCAACTTGTTTAAACTACGAAACAACCAATATAAAAGCATATTTCGAGATAAAAAGAATTTTAAATATAGATGATGAAATATTTAATAAAGTTCTTTCAGAACTAGAACAAATGGAACAAATGGAATATAAGGTTGATGAGTAAAATGGGAAAAGCTAATTTAGATTCTTTTAAAATCAATAAAAAATTATATGATACCTTATTTCCAGTGGGAACTATATTTTTTTCAATAAGTAAAGAACAAAAATTTCCACATGGCGAGTGGCAATGTATTGGCAGAGATTTATATTCGTATATTTTTAAAAGAATAAAATAACAAAGGAGGTAAAACTAATGAATGAAAAGGAAGTTGTAAAAATAGTTCTGAATGAACTAGAAAAAAGAAACATAATCAAGCATAATTTTTCAACGTATAAAAATACAGAACAAATCCTTAGAGATTATCCAATGTTGAAGAAATCAATTACAGACAGACAAGAACAAATAAAAGAATATAAGCAATTCGGTCTCCAAGAAAAATCTAAGTCTATAACTTCAATAAGTGTAAACCATAAACGTGAAGATACAGAGGATATAATAAATGACTCAATAAAAAGTTTACAGAAACACATTTTCAAAACAAAGGTGATAATTGAATTTATTGATAAAATATTGGATAGATTCAAAGATGATCCATATTTTGATGTGATAAAATTACATTACTTTGATAACATGACATATGATCAAATTGCAGAGATATTTGATAAAAGAAAAAATAATAAAGGTAAACTAACCGCTGGAAGTACAATTGGTAGCAATAATCAAAGATTAATACGTGAAATTCAAAAATATTTATTTCCAAATGATTATTTATTTCAACTTTTAGGATATTGACAAAAATGGAAATTGGTTGGAAAAGACCACTATTTTCATTTAGAAAAATATAATATATAATGTGTATAGTGAAATTAATGTAAAATGAAAGTCGGCTTTGCTGACTTTTTTTGTTGGTGATGAATGAAAAAAAGAAGAAAAAGAAGAAAGATATATAATTGGCCTGTCGAAATTGCAAAAGGCAACACAGATGCTTTTTATCATTCAACTGATTATGATATTTGGAGAGAAAAGGTATTAGAGAGAGATAAACATGAGTGTCAGTTCTTTTCTGGTAAATGGTCTGATGGAATTCATAAGCCATCAAAAATAAAGCCGGTCAGGGCGACAACAGCACATCATATTGTTCCGATAAAAGAAGATCCATCACTTTGTCTTGATGTCGATAATGGAGTATCTCTTTCATTTGAAGCTCACGAAATAGTATCTGAAAGGGCCAAGTTTAAATTTAAAAAAAGAAAAAAAGTTTTAACAGAAGAAAAATGGTAGTTTTTTCTTTACCATACCCCCGGTCAAAAACTGGGCCTGTATATTTTTTAAGGCCAGCGGGTGTGTGGTTAACGACTAAAAATATCCTCACGCGTACGCGTGTGTGGAAGGGTAGGAGGTGGTTATAATGTGAAAAAAGCAAAAGAGGTAACAATTGGAAAAATAAAAAAATATCCTAAGACTATTAAAAAACTGTCCGAAAAAGACTTTATTGCTATTCGTGAGGATATCAGCATGCAGTTAGATAATTTATCTAAATTTGGAAAATACTATGACGATTTAGTCAATGAATATTTGAGTTTGCTTGCTATTCGTGAGGGATTAAAAGATGATATATATGAAAAAGGTGTTAGATACGTTTTTCAAAATGGCAATGGTAAAGAGCAAGAAAAAGCAAACGAATCTGTAACTAATTTGATAAAAGTTGAACAAATCATGTTAAAAATCATTAATGATTTAGGGATAAACCAGCCATTTATACCACCACAACCACCAAAAACAAAAGAAAATACTGATACATATGATGGCGATGAAAATGATTTGTTGTAAGGAAATAGATAATTATTTAGAGTATTACCATAAATCACCTAATGTTTTTAATAATGAAAGAAAATTATTAATTGAGAATATTGTTATTCCAACACTGTCAAGGGATGATATTTTCTTTGATGAAAGTACTTATCGTAAATGTATTAAGTTTGTAGAAAGGTGGTATTATCCACTTTTTCCATATCAAAAATTTCTTTATGCTTTTGTTTTTATGTACAAAGATGATGTTCCTGTTTTCAGGACTTTTATTATTTTAGAAGGAAGAGGCAATGGAAAAGATGGTTTTATTGTTCCATTATTACATTTTTTAACCACGCAATATTATGGTGTAGAGAATTATAACATAGATATAGTAGCAACATCTGAAGGACAAGCTAATGACACATTTGATGTTGCTTATAGTGTTTTAGATAAAAATGAAAATATAATGAAAAAATATTTTTATTGGAATAAAGAATATTTTGTAAATAAAATAACAAGATCTAGGTTTAGATTTAATACTTCAAATGCTGCTACAAAAGATGGTAAAAAAAGTGGATTAGTACTCTTTAATGAGTATCATGCTTATTTAACAGATAAAAATATAAAAGTTTATCAAGGTGGCTTAGGAAAAGTAAAACATGGAAGAATTTTTATAATTACTTCAAATGGTGATGTGCGAGGCGGACCACTCGATGAGTTGTTAGACTCATGTACTAAAATTCTTCAAACAGGAGATAACAAATTGAGGTATTTTCCATTTCTATGTAAGATGGATGATCTAACAGAAGTTGATAATCCTGAGTTATGGGAAAAGGCTAATCCTTCACTTCCATATTTACCGGAATTATATGATGCTATCATGATAGATTATTTGGAACAAAAAGAACGTCCTTCAAAACGAAGTGAATTCTTGAGTAAAAGAATGAATATTCCACAAGAAAGAGATGATCTTGTTGTAACATCCTGGGAAAATATACTGAAAGCATCTTATAGTGACGTAAAAAATAAAATTCCTAGAGTGATGGTGAAAAAAGAAAAACAACCAGCAATAATAGGAATAGACTTTGCATCACTTAGAGACTTTGCATCTGTTGGTATTTTGACTAAAGATGGGGATGAATTTTGTTGGAGACAAAAAACTGTAATATGCTCATCTAATAAGTTTTTCAAAGACATTAAATTTCCATTTGAAAATGCTGGTCAAAAAGGATTTGAAGATTTTGTAGTTGTAGATACACCATCAATTGATGAGAAAATAATCGTTAATTGGGCTTTAAGTTATTTTAATGATTATGATATTAAGAAAATAATATTGGACAATTATCGTTATCAACTGATAAAAAAGACATTTGAAGAATCTAATGTTTCTGTTGAAACAAAAGAAAATAAAGATGGATTAATAAGAATGATACGATACCCTGCTTCCATCGCTGCTATTGTAGCACCTAAATTGGAAGTCTTATTTGAAAGAGGACAACTGAATATAGGTGATAGTGCAATTATGCGATGGAGCATTAATAATACATGTTTACGTACAAAAAAAGATGGAAATATGTATTTCGAAAAAGTAGAGGAAAAGTTGAGAAAAAATGATCCATTCATGGCTATGATTTGTGCATTGAGTGGTGAAGAATTATTAGTTGAAAACATTGAATATGTTTATGTTTAGGAGGAGGTGAAACATGAAAATATTAGATAGATGGTTTGCTAAAAGTGATAAAAGTCAGTTGGAAAATTATATTGAAACACTATTCATGGCAAAGCAAAAGCAACTTCAAATAAAAAGACACGCTATAGAACACGCAATTGATTTAATAGCGAAGACGATTTCTAAGTCCGAAATCCAAATTTATCGTAAGAAAAATGGAAAAATATCAAGAGATGATAATTCAAAGGAATATTATACTTTGAATGTTCAACCGAATCCAAATAAAGAAGCGACTTCTTTTTTTTATGAGGTAATAAAGAAATATTTAGATGACGGAGAGGCACTAATTGTTGAATTGGATGGAAGTTTATATCTTGCTGATACATTTCAAGTAAGTACAAGTATCTTATTGCCAAAGGTTTACTACAATGTTCAAGTTAGTGATGATCATGGAAATTCTATTTTCTTAAGAAAAACATTCACTTCTGAAGATGTAATTTATTTGAATCTAAAGTCATCAAAAATTAAAGAAACACTTGATAGTTATTATGAAGAATTAGGTAATCTAATTGGTATAGCAAGTTCTCACTATAAATTAAACAATTTATCTAAATTTCGTTTAAAAGTACCTGGAGGACAACCTAAATTAAAAGATCCTATAACGGAAAAAGAATTATCTTATGAAGACTATAAACAAAAAATAACTAGAGGTCTCTTCGATGAACAAGATGCCATTATTTTGTTGTCAGATAGTTTTGGTTTAGAAAAAATCGATTTTGGTACAGGTGCAACTTCAGATGAATGGTCTAAGTTAGAAAAAAAATGGTCTGATAAAGTTGCAATGACATTTAATATTCCTTTGGATATTTTTTATGGGAACAAAACAGATAAATCAACATCTACTAATGATTTTATTACATTTGGAATATTACCTCATCTTCAGATTATTGAAGATGGATTAAATGCAAAAATTATTGGAGAAAGCAATTATTTAAGGGGAGAGAGAATTAGAATAAACAGACTTAATATGAAACATTTTGACATTTTGGAAAGTGCTGTTAACATGGATAAATTATTTTCTAATGGTTATAGTCACAATGAAATTAATGAGTTTATTGGAATTCCAAAAGTTGATGCTGCATGGGCTGATAAACATTACATAACCAAGAATTATGAAAATGTAGATTTAGCATTGGAAGGAGGTGATGAGAATGAAGGAACAAAATGATAGATATTTTCAATTTGTTAAAGTTGATGATAACTTAACAGAATTATATATTTATGGTGATATTCGCAAGCCTTCTCTTATCGAGAGGTGGCTAGAAATAGAAGATGATAGTAGAGTTGATGCATACAGCTTTAAGGATGCACTAAATGAAGTAAATACACCTAATTTATTAGTTCGAATAAATTCTATGGGTGGTAGTGTATCTGAAGGTTTAGCTATATACGGTTTGTTATCAGACTTCAATGGCCGTTTAATAACTCAAGTTGATGGTTTTGCTTGTAGTGCTGCTAGTGTTATCTTTATGGCCGGTCAGGAAAGAATAATGCCAGAAAATGGTTTACTTATGATTCACAATGCCTGGACAGATGCATGTGGTGACCCTAATGAATTGCGAAAGGCTGCTGATGATTTGGAAATTATTACTAAGCCAAGTGTTAATATTTATGTAAATAAAACTGGTTTATCAGAAGAAGAAATTAAAAGTATGATGGACAAAGAAACTTGGATGGATTATAAAAGTGCCTTTGAAAAAGGTTTTGCTACTTCTATTCAAAAAAATGATACTATCCAACAGTCCATTAAAGATATAAATTCTTACATAAGAAATTTAGTTATAAAGAATCAAGAATTAACAACTAAACTAGAAGAATTTGAAAAAGAAAATAATAATGCAAAAATTAAAGAAGATTCATGGGAATCTTTTTTTAATTTATAAGAAAAGAAAGAAAGAAGGTATAAAATGAAATTAAATAACGAAAATTATAATGAATTAAAAGAAAAAGCAATAAAAATGCTAAATGAAAGTGAGGACAAACCTACTGCACTTGCCGAAGTAATCGAAATGTTTGCTTCAGAAAAGCATAAAGATTTGATTAACGAAATTCAAACACAAGCAGTAAAGGCAGCGTCTGATAGTAATTATGCAAATAAACTAGGTTTACGTGCCTTAAGTAAGGAAGAAGAGCAATTTTATGAAAAGTTCAAGGATATCAAACAAGCAATATCTGGTTCTCAAATTGATTTAATTCCAACAAGCATTGTAGATCTAACTTTAGAAAATGTAAAAGAGTCAGAACCAATTTTAAAACTAATTAATTTTGCTCCAGCTGGAGTTAAAAGATGGATTGTCGCTGAAAAATCTGGTAGTTATGCATGGAGTGGTATAACTTCATCATTATCAGGAGAATTAACACCAAATATAAGTGGCTTAGTTACTGATTTATGTAAGTTAGATGCATATTTAGTAATTCCAAAAGCCATAAGAGAATTAAGTTATCAATTTATGGATAAGTATTTTATGGCAATTCTTCAAGAAACTCTACAAGCAGGTCTTGCTTATGGTTATCTTTGTGGTAGTGGTAAAGAACAACCAATAGGAATTTACAAACAACTTAGTAAAACTAATGAAGATGGAACTCATAAAGATAAAACAGTTAATACTGATTTAACTAAATTCAGCCCTAAAGGTTTAGCAGCAGCAAAAGTTTCATTAACTAATAGTGGTAAAAGAATTTTAGGTAAAATTTATCTAGTTTGTAACCCAGAAGATAGAGCGAACTATGTTGATCCTGCAATATTAGATGATCAAGGTAATTTAGTTTCATCATACAAAAATCTAGAGGTAGTTGAATGTACAGAAAATCCAAAAGGAAAAGCAGCATTAACATTAGAAGGCAAATACACTATGGGTATGGATGGAATTAAAATCAGTGAATATAAAGAGACTAAGGCTGTAGAAGATGCCGATCTAATTGTAGGAAAAGTATATGCAAATGGTAGAGCAGTTGCTGACAACGTTGCATATGTATTTGATGTAACTAAGTTAGAGGAATATGTTCCAACAATAAAAACTATTTCTACAGTCGTTTCATTACCAGAGACAAAAACAAATACAAGTGATACAAATCAAAATGCTGGAGCTTAATAAGTTCCGGCATTTTTTATATAGGAGGAAAAAATGTATATAATTATTAAAGGATTTACAGATTTGCAAGATGATAATCATTCATATGATTTAGGAAGAATTTATCCATATAACAAAAAGGATGTTTCTAGCGAAAGAGTAGAAGAATTACTTAGCGATAAAAATAAATTAAAAGAACCATTAATCAAAGAAGTTTCACTTGAAGAAATGAATGAGGATCAATTAATTGAATATGCAAAAATAGAGGGAATTGATTTGAAAAAATTAATTCTTGATAAATTTCAAAATACAACAGAATCTAAAGAATTTGAAAAATTGATTAAAGTTGCGAAGAAAAAGAAATTAGAAGTACCAGAAGATATTACTCTTGAGGAACTAAAAGAGTTAATTTCTGGAGATAAATAAAATGAATTTTGACGAATCTAAAATAAAAAAAATTGTCGAAGAAGTAAGAAAAGAGCAACTTATATCTCCTAAACTACCAGATGATAGTTTTATTAATTATGCTAAGGAAGGAATGTACAATATTAATGAATATGTCGGCTGCATGCTAGATTATGAGAGTGATCTTGATGCACGAGCTTTATTAAAAAATTATATTTTATATGCAAATCATAAAAGATTAGCAGAATTTAAAGAATTGTACACGAGTGATTATGTCGCACTTCAGCTTAAATATAACGTCGATACCAGTGTATAATGATGGCTCGTTTTTTTTATTTGAAATTTCACATACTGATGATAGCTTTCCAGTAGAAAAAATAAAGCAATTATATGATAAGCCTTTCTTTTATCAGGAATTATCATTGACTGATAATGTTGTTTTCGAAAATGATAAGCGAGATAAAAAAATAGTGTTAAAAATAAGAATACCTCAAGATAGAGATATTACATCAAAGAATGTATTAAAGATAAATGATGAATATTATCAAGTATTTAATGTTTATCATTTTAAAAACAAGGATGGATATTTGCAAAGTGACATTACACTTCAAGAATATCCTAATCCTGAAGTTTTAGGAGATGAAAAAAATGACAAAGAATGATTTAGAAACTGTATTTAAGAACTGTGAGATTCCATCTAACGAGGGAATTCAGTATTTAGAAATAAATGATAAACTTCCACGAATTGTATATTTTGAATATCGTTGGGAAGACATTGTTGCATCAGGACGGAAATTTGATACTAATGTAAATTATCAAGTTTCTTTTCGTTCATCAATACCAAGGGATCCTAAATTGTTATTGTTAAAGAAAAAACTTAATGAAAATGATATTCATCCAATAATTTCAATAGAATATATCAAAGATAAAAGAGAATGGCATTCATATTTCTCTGTAGAGGTTGTTGAAGATGTCTGCTCAGGCATTTGATAGTATAGTGTCTTTAATGGATGAATTGAACGATATTGCAACAAGTGTACGTGATCCAATTGATATTTTGGAAATTGGTGTAAAAGATTTTATTAATGATTTATCAAAATTATCAAAGCCATATTCTAGAATTAAAAGTAGCAATTATACACATTTAATTGATACTTTTTGTTACAACAAAAAAAAGGATGAAATTGAAGTTGGCTGGGGCAAGTATTATGGAAGAATGGTTGAAGAAGGAACAAAACTAACCAGTCCACAGCCTCACTTAATACCAACTTTTGAATCTAATAAAGAAAAATATTATAAAAAAATATTAAATGAAATGCATTTAAAAGGATAGGAGGAATAAATATGTCAATGCAAACTAAAAAACCAATGCTAAAAGAGACAGTAGGAGCTCAATATTATGCATTTAATAAACCTGATGAGTCAGGAAATTTTGATTTAACTTCTTACGAAGATACTATTAAAACTGAAGTTGTTAAAAAAATAGGTACAACTGAAAATGGTGATCCAGTAAATGTTAGAGCATCTGGAAAGGATTATGCAAATTTTCATCAACTATCTAGCACAGATTTAGCTGTAGAGGTAGTAGCATTCCCTTCAGACGATTTAGCAAAAATGAGAGGAGAAACTGTTAATACAAATGGTTTAGTCTCATCAGGAGGTACGAAAGAAAGACCTTATTTTGCATATGGTAAAGTTGTTAAATTAGTTGGTGGAAAAATTAGAATGGAATGGTTTCCAAAATGTCAATTAGTTGAAAATACAGATGACATTGAAACTTCAGGTGATAGTTTTTCTGAACAAAACGATACAGTTACAATTAGAGCTTATGCATTTAATGACAATGGTGATGTTAAAAATTATGTTGATAGTAGTAGAACTGATTTCCCAGAAGGACTTACAGAAGATAAATTCTTTGCTAAACCAATTGTTTCAGCAGCTGATTTAGATAAAATAATTAGCCCTGGTGCATAAAATAGGAGGGTATTATGGAAATGATTACGTTAAGAAATGGCCAAAACATTGAACTAGTTTGGTCATTTTTAATGATGCAATATTTAGAAGATTATGAAGGTGGTTTAAAGAAACTTCAAAAAGATATGAGAACTAGACAGAACCTTCTTAAAATACAGTCATTATTTATTTATGCTACTGTACGTGCCAATTATGATGAAAAACTTGGCTTTCAAGAAGCTGTTCGCCTTGTTGATGTCAAAGACATTGAAAAAATAAATAAGTTTGTTAGAGAGAATCTGGAAGCACAAAACGATTTTAAAAAAAAAGACCAGAAATTTATACCAGGGAAGAAGAAAAAGAAGAGATAAACTGGGCTTCAATTAAATATACAGCCATAACGATAGGATTAAGTATAGACGAAATGCTTCATCTTGATCCTATCGAATTTTACAAAATGGTAGAAATGTATAATAGAATGCAAAAGGCGAAATATGGCAAGTGATTTAAAAAAAGTCGGTTTGGTCTTTAACGCCGATGGTACAACAGATTTCTTAAAATCTCTAAATAGTGTAAATGCATCTTTAAAAGAAAACTATCAGGATTTTAAAAATGTTCAGACACAATATGACAAAAACACATCGTCAAGTCAAAAACTGCTTGATAAACAAAATTATTTGACTTCAGCATATGATCTTCAAAAAAATAAAGTTACAATATTACGTGAGGAATTAAAAGAATTAGAAAACTCTGAAAACCGTAATGAAGTCGCCATCACAAAAAAAAGAACAGCTTTAAAAGCCGCGGAAAATCAGCTTGATAAATATGGAATACAATTGAAAGAGGTTAGTAAACAGGTTGAACTTGGTACGGCCAACTTAAAGGAATATTCTAAAAGTATCAAAGCAACAGGGGAAAAATTAACTGAAGCTGGAAAAAAAGCATCTATTCTATCAGCAGGAATTGTAGGGATAGATGTTGCAGCAGCCAAAAGTGCTATGGGACTTGAAACAGCTGTTAATAAATTTCTGGCTTCAACAGGAAAAAGTGTTGATCAAACTAAAGAACTTGAACAAGTATTAAAAAATATACATGAAAATGGTTATGGTGAAGGTTATAGTGATATTTCTGAAAAGATGTCGCTGGTTTGGCAAAATTTAGGTGATATTTCTAATGTGGATCTTCAAAATATAACTGAACAGGCTTATTTATTAGAAAATGTTTTCGGAATGGATTTTAGTGAGACATTGAGAGGCGTAAAAGCCCTTATGGTTAATATGGGTTTAACAGCTGAAAAAGCATTTGATTATTTGGTTGTAGGTGCTCAAAGTGGTCTGGATAAAACCGGTGAACTTGCTGACAATATTGCTGAATATTCACAGATATGGAGTCAAGCCGGTTTTAGTGCGGAAGAAATGTTTTCAATATTGGATAATGGTTTAACTAGTGGTGCTTATAATCTAGATAAAGTCAACGATTTTGTTAAAGAATTTACTATTTCATTAAGTGACGGTCGAATAGAAGAAAATTTAAGTTCTTTTAGTTCAGACACTCGGAAATTATTTCGTGAATTTCAAAAAGGGAAGGCTACTGCAAAGGATGTCTTTTATTCTGTTATTAACGATTTAGAAAATATGGAAAATAAGCAAAAGGCTCTTACTCTTGCATCTAATGTTTGGTCGGCTTTAGGTGAAGACAATGCCATGAAAGTTATTACATCATTAAATGATTTGAATACAATATATACAGATGTAACTGGGGCCGCGACAGATGCAACAAATCAAATGTATGATGGTATGGAAGCAAAGCTTTCACAAATAAAAAATAAGTTTGAAAATTCCTTCGCAGGTTTGGGTCAACGTATAATTGAAAGTTTACTCCCACATCTTGAAAAGATGGCTGATGGTCTTCAGAAAGCAATAGACTGGTTTGACAGCCTTGATAATGGCACAAAGGATACTATTGTCACTATTGGTCTATTAGTGGCCTCTATTGGTCCTTTATTATTGATTATGGGCAAGTTAGCCGGTAGTATAAGTAATATTATTAATTTGTTTACAAATGAAACTGTAGCAATGGGATTAAATGCCATGAAAAAAGGTGTTGCAGCTGCAGCAACAAAATCATTAAGGTTGGCCCAGGCTGGCTTAAATGGTGTTATGGCACTCGGAAAAATTGCAATTTCTGGAGTTTCTACCGCATTGAGCTTTTTAGCCGCAAATCCAATTGTTCTAGTTATTGCCGCTGTAGCTGCATTAGTTGCCGGTCTAATCTATTTGTGGAATACAAATGAAAACTTCAAAAATGCAATAATAAGTGGTTGGACTTATATTCAAAACTTATTTGCAAGTATAGATGAATTCATTACAGGTATTTTTCAAACGGACTGGACAATTTCCTTTGGACTAATAGGTAATGTATTAAATGCATTTATGGCCAATTGTGAAAATTACTATAATGCTATAATACAAATATTCTCAGGTGTTATAGATTTTGTTAAAGGAGTATTTACTGGAGACTGGGAATTAGCACTGAATGGTATTAAGAATATATTCTCTGGAATATTTAATTCATTCTTAGCAATAGCAAAAGCTCCACTAAATGGTGTAATAGGCTTATTGAATATAGTAATAGATGGTTTAAATTTCTTAATAGAAGGTTTAAATAAGGTCTCATTTGATGTCCCTGACTGGGTTCCTGAAATTGGTGGTAAAAAAATTGGAATAAATATTAAAAAAATTGGAAAAATTCCTTATTTGGCAAATGGTGGTACATTGTTGAATGGTGCCGCTATTGTTGCGGAAGCAGGACCAGAATTATTACTTCAACAAAATAATCAAACTAAAGTAATTCCATTAAATTCAAATTCAAGAAATACTCCATATGATGAAAATTTAAACGATGAAAAAAATGCTGAGTTTAATCCAACAATTAATATTAATAATTATTCGAAATACGTTGGACCAGCAGATACTGCACGTCAAGCTAGAAATGAAATGAGAAAATTAATTTGGAAATTGAAAAGAGGGTAACTATGGAAAAAATAATATATGAAAATTCTTTTGGAAACAAAATCGAGCTTACAGACAAGTTTCCCTTTTTTTTATCTGATTATGATGGAATACACGAGAAAAATTCTGAACTATATGGAATCAGTTCAGCCTTTGGAATAGGATCATTATATGTAGGTAGAAGCGTTAATAAAAGAAATATAATCATATATGGTTATATAAAAGATAAGTTTGTTGAAAGACGTCAGCAATTATATAATGTTTTTCCTGATAATGACGAAGGAACACTTTTCTATTATGAAGATGATTTTTCTGCAAAAATAAAGTGCCGAGTTGAAAAAGTGGATATTGAAAAAACTGGTCCAGTAAGGTACTTTACAATTTCTTTAATAGCATTCAATCCATATTTTACAGATGTTGAGGAAACTAATCTTTCCATAGCAACATGGGAAGGTGGAATAGAATTTCCTTTAGAAATACCATCTGATGGTTTGGAATTTGACAAGAAAAATAATAATATGACTGTTGAAATACTTAATCCAACAAAAATAGAATCTGGATTAAATATTCATTTTATTGCGACTGGTAAAGTAAAAAAACCTTCTGTTAAAAATATTGCAACTCAAGAAATATTAACATTAGATTTTGAATTGAAAATAGGTGATGAAATTATAATAACTACAGAAATAAATAATAAAAACATCATATTAAAAAGAGATGGTCTAGAAAAAAATATAAATAACTACTTACTTTTTGGAACAAAATATCTTCAATTAAAACCAGGACAAAATTATTTTAAGATATTAGCTGAAGAAGGTATAGAGAATTTAACAGCTGAAGTTAATTATTCTTTATATTATGAGGCAATATAATGAAATGGGAATATAGAGATACAAATATACCAGGAAATGGTAAAGATATTATTTATGCTGAAGGTAAATTTTGGTTTGCTCATTCATCACCTTGCGGTATTGCATATAGTGACGATTTAATCAATTGGCATGACTATAATTTTGATGCTGATAAAATTTCTTCTACAGAAAATTTAGCATATGGAAATGATTTATTTGTTGTATCTGGAAATTCTGGTTCTACAGATAAAACGTATTTCTTGGTTTCAAAAGATGGTGCAGAATGGGAATATAAAATCCTAGACACTGGTGAAAATTTCTCTATGAATTCGAATACTTGCAAATTTGTAAATAATCGCTTTGTTTTAATAACTGGATATTACAATTACAACATTTCTACCGGAATAAGAAATTATACAGTAGTACAATTCTTTGAAACGATAAATGGAGATGAAATAATAAGGCATGACTTTAAGCATGTCGGTCCAGAGAATATGTCTATAATGGATATTGCATATGGAAATGGTAAATATGTTGCAGTTGGTTCTACAGGCACAATTTTAATATCTTCTGATTTAGATAATTGGAAAGTTATTGATGCCGGAACAACAAAAAAATTAGTTGGTATTACATTTGGAAGAAATTTATTTGTTATAACTGGTGCTGATGGGATAATTCTTACTTCAAAAGATGGTGTTAATTGGACAAAACAAACTTCCAACACCAATTCATATCTGATAAGGTCTAGATATGGTAATGGTATGTTTGTAGCAGCTGGATACAATGGAACTATATTATCTTCCTTGAATGGAGATGAATGGCAAAATGAAGATAAACTGTTAAATAATGTTATTTATTATGGTTTAGTTTTTGCGAATAATTATTATGTCATTACTAGTAGTAAATTAAAAAATGGTAATGTTCCTATCATGTTATGCCAAGTATCAAGAGAGGTTGAGTATTCAGAAAATGAGGCTTTATATGTTTTTGATAAAAATTTGGAACTACTAGGAGTTATTGATCAATTTATCTCACTTAGATGGCGAAGAAAATATTATGAATCAGGAGAATTTGAATTAGTTGTTGCTCCTTACGAAAATAATTTAAGTTTATTGTTTGAAAAAGATAGAATTATTATTCGGCAAGATTACACAGAAGCTGGTATTATAGACACTGTTGAATTGACAGATGATGGGAAGAATGTTCAGCTGTCTGTGTCTGGAAAATTTCTTTCTTATCTAACAAATAGGCGAATCATTAAAAAGACAATAAATTTCAAAGGAAATGTCATTGATGCACAAAAAAAATTATTGAGTGAGGTAACGCCATTATCATCAGAGTTTGAAGTTGAGGAAACTACTTTAGAGAGTAAATTGATTGAATTTCAATGTAGTTATAAAAATTTGTATAAGTATCTATGCAAATTATCAAAATATGGGAATGTTGGCTTTAGAATTGTTCCAAATATACAGAATAAAGTTTTTAGATTTGAGAATTATGTTGGTCTGGACAGAACTAGTTCTCAGTCTATAAATGAAAAATATTGTTTTTCTACATTAAGAAAAAATTGTGAAAAATCAAACTATTTATCTACATCTGTTAATAAATGTAATTATGTTCTTGTTGGAGGAGTCGGAGAGGGTAGTGATAGAGTACTTGTCGAAATTAAGGATGGAGATGCTTCCGGATTTGATTTGGTTGAGGTCTTCGTAGATGCCAAGAATGAGAGTAATACAAATTTGACATCAACAGAATATAAGAACATTTTGACAACAAAAGGCGAAGAAAAATTGTCTTCTGGAGAAGAATCCATTGAAGTTACTGCATCCGGAAACGATTATAAAAACAAATGGGATTTAGGTGATATTGTTGATATTGAAGTTGAAAATTGTAATGTTAGACAGTCTTTAAGAATTACCGAAGTTGAAGAGGTAATAGAAAATGGCAAGAGAGAAATTTATCCAACTTTTGGACAACCACTTGCCGAAGATTTTGAATTAGATTAGAGGTGATAAAAATGGAAGAATCAGGTTTCTTTCCATCAAACAATGGTGATAGAAAATACAAGAGCGATTTTATCGCTTCTTTTTTTTCTAAATTATTTACGAATGGTGTATTTAATAATGAATTGCAAGTTGTTGCTAATGATAATATGTCAATTACATTAAAAAAAGGAACAGCACTAATAAATGGTTATTTTTATCAAAATTTATCAGATAAAGTAATAAATATTGATTTATCGGATGCATCACAGTCTAGAATAGACAGTATTGTTTTACGTTTTGATAAAGAAAATAGAAAAATATCTGTTGATGTTTTAAGCGGTGAATACGCTACGTCTCCTGTTCCTCCGACATTAACGCGTAATTCAAATATTTATGAACTGAGACTATACAATATAAATGTAGCTCAAGAAATAGATAAAATAACAAGTTCGATGCTTGAAGATACACGTGCCAAAACAACTGATTGTGGAATTGTAATTCAAGCAATTCAAACACCTGATATAACAAATATTTTTGAGTCTTGCTTAAATCAGGTAGCAGCTACTGTAGAAGATATAAAAGGTATTCTAACACAAGATGCTGCAAGTAATTTAACAGGTGAAATATTAAGTTTGAGAACAGCTCTCGGCTTAAACACAGATACTTATGATGCAACCAAAACTTATGCGGTTGGAGATATGGTAATTAAAAATCATGCAATATATGAATGTACAACAGCAATTACGACCGCAGAAGCTTGGAATTCTTCTCATTGGAAAATAGTTCCAATAATAACAAACTAAAAAAGAAAGGAAAAATATGATGAAAGATATTGACTTAGCTATGTCTAAAAGTTTATCCTTAGACAGACAGACAGACAGACAGACAGACAGACAGACAGACAGACAGACAGACAGACAGACAGACAGACAGACAGACAGGAGGTTTGTATTTAGAACCTTCAACATTAACAGGGAGAGAGGTGACAGATATTTAATATCTTGTCACCTCGGTGATATTTATGCTTAATCCTAAATTATTAGTAGAGGCCTTTCCACTTAACAAAGTAGAGGTCTTTTTTGATGCTTTAGATCATTCGAACTTTTTAGGTTTTACCTGGGAGAGAATTGCTGAAGGAAAATTTCCTGTAGGATATAATCCAAACGATTCTGATTATAATCAAATAGGTAAAACAGGTGGAGAAAAAGCTCATAAATTGGCAAAAGAAGAATTGCCTCCGACATATATATATCCGAATGAGGGTAACAATGATCCTATTACTGGCGGTTATGAACCAACTCCTGGTGCTGATTACTACTCATTAAAAACAGGAGTAACTAATAGCAATAGTCCCAAGTTAACTGCCAATAATCCAATAATGCATACACCTTTAGCACACGAGAATAGGCCACCTTATATAGTCATGGCATTTTGGAAAAGAATAGCATAAATAGATATTAAATATCAGCATTATGATAAATGTTGATTTACTATACCCTGTAGGCAGTATATACTTAAGTATAAAATCTAAAAATCCAGGTGAAGTTTTTGGTGGAGTTTGGGAGAGAATTGCTAAAGGTAGAGCGATAGTCGGAGTTGATGAGGCCGATAGTGATTTTTCAGCAGCAAATAAAACTGGTGGAGAAAAAGAGCATACTTTGACAATCGATGAGATGCCTAAGCATTCTCACAAAATTAAAGTCTCTGGTTCTACTACAGGAGGTTATGTTGGTACTTTAAGGAACAATGCATCAGACGGGCCAGCTAGTGGCTTTATAGAAGATGAAGGTGGTGGACAACCTCATAACAATGTACAACCATACTTCACATGCTACATTTTTGTACGTACTGCATAAGTTGAATATTCTAATAAGAATATTATGAAACTAAATTTTAAATTAATAAAAGATTTTTTTGATGAAAAAGGATGGAATGGAATAGCTTCTGCTTTTTCGTTTTCAAGTTGGAATAACAAAACTAAAACCGCTGTTATTTCTAGTGAAGATTTAACAGACACACTAAGTGTAGGTATGAAAGTTAAATTTGTACAAAATAATGTAACTAAATATGCAATAATTACAGCTATAACAAGTTCAGCAATAACTTTATTTATGGGAACTGATTATACATTGGAGAACACAAGTATAAATGACTTTTATTTTTCAATGTTAAAAGTTCCTTTTGATTTTCCCATGAATCCGGAAAAGTGGGAACTAACTTTTATAAGAAATAGTAATGACGTGTACGCTACGGTTACAACTGCAAACTACTATGGTGGAACGAATAATAAATTAACAGTTCCAGTTGGTGCGTGGGAAATAGAATATAACTATACAATTCAATTCACAAGTGCAGCAACTACTTGTTATTCAAGATTAGCATTAAGTCAGAGTTCAAGTGAAATGACAGAAGGAAGTTTGGCATCTAATTTTGTAATGCCATTAACGGCAGGAGCATTTGCGAGTCAAAGGTTTGTAAATTCAAGAATTTATAATTTGACCGAAGAAAAAACATTTTATTTATTATTTAAAAATGATATAGCTTATAGCAACTTGTATTTTGTAGGATCATCTACACAAACTAGTTGGATTAAAGCTAAATGTGCTTATTTATAGAAAGGAAAATAAAATGGGAGGTATAATAACTGCATTAATAAGTGGGTTATGTGTGGCAATTCCTAGTGTGATAGCAACAATAACCACGAACAAAAAGAATAAAGATTTAACTATTTATAGAATAGATCAACTTGAAATAAAAGTTGACAAACATAATTCTGTAATGGAAAGAACTTTTAAAATTGAAGAAGATATTAAACATATAAAGGAAGATATAAAAGATTTAAAGACTAGATAGGAGGTGATATGAATGGATATATCAGGATTAGCAGAGTACTTTGATATTGTAATTGTTGGCATTTGTTTATGTGTAGGTTATATAATTAAAAATGCAATTACAAGCGAAAAAATAAACAAGTATATACCATTAATCGTAGGCTTGTTAGGAATGATTTTAGCAATATTAAGTCATTTAGATAGTATATCATTAAACATTATATTAACTGGCTTATTTAGTGGTTTAGCAAGTACTGGTTTTTACGAAACATTTAAAAATTTAATAAATAAAAAATAGCTCACTTATGGTGAGCTTTTTCTTTTAAAGGGAGATGAAAAAATGGTAAAAGTAAGAAAAAACTTAATGAGTTCTAGTTTGTATAGCTGGAAAAGTCCTTATTCAATGCAACCAACAAGAATCGTGGTACATAATACTGCAAATGATGCTTCTGCAGATCAAGAAATTAGATATATGAATAAATCAGCCGCGGAAGGTGGCAGACAAGTATCCTATCATTATGCGGTTGACAATATTGAAGCGGTACAAGGACTTCCAGAAAATAGAAATGGTTGGCATGCAGGCGATGGTGGAAACGGAAAGGGAAATAGAGAAGGAATAGCAATAGAAATATGCTACTCTAAATCAGGTGGAGATAGATTTATCAAAGCCGAGCAGAACGCTGTTGAATTGATTGTAGATATTCTTAAACGTTATGGCTGGGGAATTGATAAAGTAACTAAGCATCAAGATTATAGCGGTAAATATTGCCCACATAGAACTTTAGATATGGGCTGGGATAGATTTATTAATATGGTTAAAGTAAAACTTAACGGAACAGCTAAGCCAATAGAAACAACTTCAGTCACTGATAATAGTGGCTTTTTATATGCCAATTATAACGGAAACTCAATTGTGGACGCTTTAGCAAGCATTGGAGTAAATAGTTCTTATTCATACAGAAGTAAGTTAGCTGCAACAAATGGTATTTCAAACTATAGAGGAACACCAGCACAAAA
>CAKPMX010000005.1 GCA_934168205.1 uncultured Bacilli bacterium | reverse complement strand
CAACAGAAAGTACAGAAAAAGCAGCTCAAAAGGTAGCAACAGAAAGTACAGAAAAAGCAGCTCAAAAGGTAGCAACACAAAGTACAGAGAAAGCAGCTCAAAAGGTAGCAACACAAAGTACAGAGAAAACAGCTCAAAAAGTAGTGACAGAAGGAACTGAAAGTGCGGCTCAAAAAGTAGTAAGTAAAACAGATGATGCAGTATTATCTGAAACAAAACAAGAGTTATTGAAGAAAATGAAAAATGGTGAAATAACTCGAGATGAAATGTTAGATGGAGTAAGAAAAGCCGCAAATCCAGAAGCAGCTTTAACAAAAGATAAAGCCACTTTATTAGAAAAATTTAAATCCGGTGAAATAACTCGAGATGAAATGATACAAGGAATACAAAAAAGTGCAGGAAATGCTCCAGCAGAAAACATTGTAAAAAATGCAACATCACAAGCAGATGATTTATTAAGGGTAACAAGTAAAACAGAACAAAAAATAGTAAAAGAAGGTAGTGAAACTGTAGGTAAAAAAATAGCTACAGAAGCCGATGACATTGGTAAAAATGCATTTGAAAGATACGCAGAAAAAATGGGTTCAGGAGAAAGTGCAAAATATGAGAACCTAATAAGAAACAGCAATAAGGTTAGTGCTGAAACAGCAGAACAAATGGCAAAGAAAGCATCTGCAGAGGCAGCAGAGAAAACCGTTCAAAAAGTAGCAACAGAAAGTGCTGAAAAAGCAGTTCAAAAAGTAGCAACAGAAGGTGCTGAGAAAGCAGCTCAAAAAGTAGCAACAGAAGGTGCTGAGAAAGCAGCTCAAAAAGTAGCAACAGAAGGTGCTGAGAAAACAGCTCAAAAAGTAGCAACAGAAGGAGCAGAAAAAGTAGCACAATCAGGTAGTAAATGGCCATCACCTTTACAAGCACAAACACCAGCTGCAAAAGTAACAAAAGCATATGATGACTTAGTAAGCAATATAAAGAATACTGCAAATAGTGCAAAAGAAAAAGTAAATGACGTCATTTCTAATTTGAAGAGTTCAGCTGGAAAAACAGCAGCAGATGCAGGCCCAAGATTAGGTGATAACACTATATCAGCAAAAGTAACAAGAGCATATGATAATGCCGCAGCAGGCCTTAAAAATGTTGGACAAAAAGCTGGAACAGCTGCAAAAAAAGTTGCAACCGATACTGCAACATTTGTAAAAGAAAATCCGAAGTCAGCACTTATTGGTGGTGGACTTATAGCTGCAGAAAAAACTATTGGAAATATGAAAACTAGCTATATTCCAACAGATTATGCTTCAGGTGAAATAAAAAACTTTGCCGCTACAGGAAATGGAGAAACACGTATTGTTATTGATGACGTTGATGACATTACGATACCTTCAACATCTCCAGAGCAATCTGCATCAACCGGTTCAACTGGATCTACTGGTTCAACTGGATCTGGATACTCTGGTGGAACTTATACACCATCATCGCCAGATTTAAAGCCAACAACACCAGGGCAAAACTCTGATAGTTCAACAACGGAAAAGACTCCAGAAAAAACTACAGATAATGAGAAAAATAATAATCCAAGTAAGAATCCAGATGATGCCAACAAATCAACAACTGATGATAATAAAACATCGGACGATAATAAAACAACGGATTCAACTCCAACACCTAGTAAGGATGAAAGCTCTGTAGTAAGTAATCCACCAAGTAGTAATAATAATCAAAGTACATCGGGTGTTAATCATGGAGGTACAACTACAAACAATAATTCAGGAAACAACAATTGGAATTCTAACCCTAAAACAGATTCTAACAATGAAACAACTTCTGAGCTAGAGCCAGAATTAGAACCAGAACTTCCAATCGAAGATTCAGATCTAATAGAAGAGCCTAACGAAGAAGAAAGCGTATACACAATTCCAAGTAATTTATCAGGTGTTAGCGAAACTAAAAAGTCAAGTTCAGGATCGGGCGTATTACCGGTCTTAGGAGGTCTAGGAGCTGCTGCTGCCGTAGGCGTAGGCGCAAAAATGTATTTAGACAATAAAAAGAACAATGAAAATGGAGAAGATGAGGATTCCGACGGGGAATTTGATGAATACTCTAATGATGAATTCACCGATTCAGCAGAAAACAATGATCTTCTAGCTGATGAATGGAATGGTGAAGATACAGAATTTAACTATGAAAATCCATCAGGAAGCAGTATTGTAGAACCTGATGATGATGACTTAGGTGAAATGTAATAGAATAAAAAATAAAAAGGAGAACTAATATGAAAGAAAGATTTTTACCAATAGGTACGGTATTATTGCTAAAAGGTGGAAAAAAAGAAGTAATGATAACTAGTTATTGTATCTTCCCAACAAACATCCAAATAAAAGATGGTAAGGCAGTAAAACCAGACCAAAAAATGTATGAGTATGGTGGTTGCATATATCCAGAAGGTATTCTTGATAGTGGCATGTCATGTGCTTTTAACCATAATCAAATAGAAAAAATACTTCATTTAGGATATGAAAGCCCTGCTCAAGAAAAACTATCAAAAACACTAAATCTAGGCTATGATCAATATAAGCAAAAGTATGAAGCAGAGGGCTTGGAAGGACTACAAAAACTATCTCAACAAGCCATGGCAAAAGCAAAATTAGCACAACAACAAAAAGGAACTAACGAATAGTTCCTTTTTATTTGCTCCAATATTTCTTATTTTTTTCCATCGATATATTTAAAATAATACCTATCATAATCATATACGATAATAAACTACTTCCACCATATGATATAAAAGGTAACGTAATACCCGTAATCGGTAACAGACCAATTGTCATTCCAATATTTTGTATTTGTTGAAATAAAAGCATCGCCACAATTCCCGTTAAAATATATTTATCAGTATCATATATCTTTCTTCTTGCCAATCTAATAATATTAACATCAAAATAAATAATTATTGCTAGTAAAGCCAAAACTCCAACAAATCCAAAATTAGAAGCAAACACAGCAAATATAAAATCAGTGGACGACTCTGGAAAATAAATAGGTGTCTTATTAAAACCATGACCAAAGAACCCAGCTGATCCAATTGCCGCTAACGCATTTTCTAACTGCAACCCAGATCCCGACTGCCAATCAAACAATCTTTCCAAACGATAGTATATTGAACTACCAAACATCTTTATAAAAATATCTTCCTTAAAAAAGTAAAGCCAAAGTGTTGTTCCTAAAATACAAAAAAGTATAACAAACTCAATTACAAACCATCTTATTCTAATACCAGAAGTAAACATCATAACTAAATATATTATTAAATATATTATTACAGCACCAGTATCAGGTTGTAAAAAAGTAAGTATCGATGGAACTAAGACTACTAATAAAGTTTTTAAAATAAATATAAATTCATCCTTAATACTAGGATTCTTATAATCACTTCTAAAATCATGAATCATAGTAGCAAGTGCCAACATTATAAAAACCTTCATAAACTCACTAGGTTGTATACTACCAATTCCTGGTATAACTAACCAACATTTACTATTATTAATAGGTGTAGCAAACAACAATAACCAAATGAGTACTAAATTACCTAAAATATATAAAAACCAAGCATGCCTGTATAAATATTCATTTTTCAGTCTCAATAAAATAAACACTAATATAAAACCTACAATATACCAAATAGCTTGTTTTAACGCCAAATTACCCAGAGACTTAGAAGTATAAGTTAAAGCACTATAAATAGTAATTATACTTACAATAGCCATTAATAAAATAGGAATAACTATCTTAAAATTAATTTTATACTTACTCATATAATCAAACCTTTCATTTATATTATACCAAAATCATTCAATTTTTATCTTTCATTTTCATAAAATATACAAAAGGAGAAATATTTTATGAAAAAATTACCTAAAGTTTATCAAAATAAAATAACTAAAAAAATAAATAATAACAAAACAGTCTGTTACTTAAAAGAAGAAAAAGAACTTTTTAATCCCATTGAAATTCCAACTATAAAAGATAAAATAGAGAAGGTGTTCTCTGGATATGGATACGCCTATAACATTCCAGTAACAATAAAAACATCAAATCAAACTTATGAAACCAGTCTAATTGCTAAAACCTCTAATAATATAATTACACTAGATAATAATATTATTCCTATATCAGATATAATAGATTTTAAAATAAATAAAAATTAAAAAGATTGTTCTTTAAAACAACCTTTTTTATTTAATAATTTAATTAACTAATTATTTAGCACAATTCTACATAAGTATCAGCAAGACATTGCATAGCACCAACACAGTTTAAGTCAATTGTAAAAAATTGATTAGTACTTAGATAATTATCTCCAGCTTCATTTAAATATAGAATTCTACATGTACAGCAACAGTCATCAATTGCTTCAACTCTAAATACTGTAGACTGATTAGTTTGATTATTTAATGTATAAGGAAAACTCCAAGCATTACCTGTACAACAATTATATAGTGTTACTGGTCTAGTATTATAACAAACACTAGTGCATACTGGTCCTAGAAAAGGTTTATCACAACCAGAGTAACTTTCATTATCAAAATCTTGTTTTTGAAGTATTAAAATTTTTCTTAAAATGTCAGCTAAACAACAAGTACTTTTATTTTCTTCACAGCCCATATACTCTAAACCTCCTTTCTATATGCTAGAAACGACAGCATCTTCTATACATTGAACAGCACAAATACAACCTAAATTAATATTAATAAAACTATTACTAGCAACATAAGTATCATCATTTCTATATAATACTCTAAGTGTTACACAATTATCAGAGACATTTTCAACTCTAAATAACGAACTAGTTTGAGTAGCACCATTAGTATCAACATAGTTAGCAGTTATTAAAGTACCTCTCTTATTATAGAATGTAACAACTCTGGTATTATAACAAATACAATTAATAGTAGGTCCTAAAAAAGGTTTAGTGCATCCTTCTTCAATGCAACATTCATCTTGCGAATTCTCTTGTAATAAGCATATTAATTTTAATAAGTTCTTAATACAACGATTAGTAGTCATAGTACCCACCTCTTTATCTATTTCTAATATAAAGTATTCAAAACTTCTTATTTGGTGTTTATAAATACCTATATAATTATATGTAGTACCAATTAAAATATCTTTATTTTTTTCTCCATCTGTTATATAATTAATATGGTGATAAAAATGGATTATATTATTATAGCCGTCATTCTACTTATAATTTTATTAGCAATCTTAAAGGCTAGTAAAAAAGATGCTGGACTTGATTTTAATAAATTAGTAGAATACTTAGGCGGTAAAGAAAATATTATTGATACTGAAATAAATCTATCTAGATTTAAAGTAACTTTAAAAGATATTTCTAAAGCAAACAAAGAAGGAATTCAAAAACTAGGTGCTAAAGGAATAGTTGAAATTGATAATCAATTAAAAATAATATTAGGACCTGAATCAAAACAATTAAAAAAATATATTGATGAGATTAAATGACATATTTTGTCATTTTTTTCATATTTCGACAAATATCGACATAATAAGGATATATATTTTAAGTAAGAGGTGTTAAAGATGCCAGTATTTGAAAATTTATTTTTATTATGCGTTTTTCTTTTCTTTCCTTTAACTTGTTATTTAATATATATAACATACATCAGTAATATGGATATTAAAGAAAAAAATATATTTTTAGATATATGCTTAATTACATCATTATTTTTAATAGCACGCTATATCGACAATAAAACAATTTATGTCATTTTGTTTTACAATATTCCTTTATTACTTTCATACATAAAAAAGAAAACTGTAACATCGATATTTTTATCATGCATAATAGTAATATTATCTAGTCACTATACAAGTATTCCTCTTTCTGTATTGATAATTGAATATAGTCTTTACTTCTTAATCTATTTATACACTTCAAAGTTTACAAATTGTAAAGTATCATATACAGACATATTCATTGGTATTAAATCATTTGTAATATCTTTTATGATTTTTAATATAATTAATCCTACAGGAAATATATTAAGTAACTTAATTTATCTAATTATAACTTTAACAATTTTTATTTCATTTACATATTTATGTTTAAATTTATTTGAAAAGGGTGAAGATATAATAAATTTATATAGTATTTTAAAAGAATCTAAAAAAGATAAACTATTATTTGAATCACTATCAAAACTAACTCATGAATTAAAAAATCCTATTGCAGTATGTAAAGGATATTTAGAAATAATAGATAAAAACGGTATGGAAAAAGCACCTAAGTATTTACCAATAATTTCTAGTGAAATTGAAAGATCTTTGTCTGTTATAAATGACTTTTCTTCTCTTGGAAAGTTAAAGTCATTAAATAAGGAAGAAGTAGATTTACAAGTATTATTAGAAGAAGTAATTACTATGTTAAATCCATTATTTAAAAAGAATAATGCTAATATATATTTAAATGCTAAACCATATATTTATTTAAATCTTGATTATTTAAGAATGAAACAAGTCCTTGTAAATGTCTTAAAAAATGCTTTAGAGGCTAAAAAAGAAGATGAACAATTAAATGTAAGAGTAGAGGTTAAGAAAACTAGAAATGATATTAAAATTATTATAGAAGATAATGGAATAGGAATGGATAAGGACACCTTAGAAAGAATAACTGAAATATTTTATACGACTAAAGCTTCTGGTAATGGACTAGGTGTAGTCTTATCTAAAGAAATAATAGAAATGCATAATGGAACAATTAATTATAAGTCAACACTAGGAAAAGGTACAACTGTAACTATAACATTGCCAAACAAGTAAAGAAATTATCTTTATAAAAAGAAAAAAAGCCTTGCGTCTTTTTAATTTATAAGGAATTTTCTTTCTATTCTAAAAAAACTATAATCACCCCATTAACAAACAAGTATTTGTATCATAATATAGTAAGACAAGATTATGGAGGTGTATCATATGTATAAAACTTATAAACTTAAACTATATCCTGTTTGAGTTATAATAAAAATGGTAGGGATGTAAATATAAATAATTTGTCAAAAAATTAAAAGAATTATAAATAAAAGAATTAGTGCGGCAGCGACTGTCGGAATTTAAGCCTATGGAGAATAGAGGTTACTCTACCTGTGAAGTAGGAAATTTGATCGGTGACGACCAAACAAAAAGACAAATTGAAATTTTATAAATTAAAATTTGTCTTTTGTTCTAATAGAAATTGTTATAATTAATAAAACCATTAGGATAATATACAATAGGATAAGCTGGATAATAGCCATAATAATAAGGCTTATTCATATTATTAATTTGATTATTATTAGCAATACCATATCCTAAAGCTGTTCCTGCAAGACCACCTACAACAAAAGGAGCCCAGAAGAATCTTTCCCCGTCATTACTATAAACATAATTTTGATAATTACCATTTTTACTGTTCATATTATATGAATTATTTCTATAAGGATACATAAAAGTACCTCCTTTATAATAATTTATGAGTAATAAAAATATATGTTCTTTAAAAAATGTAAAATGACTGTATCAACAAGTAATACTATTGCTGGCAATAATTTAACATGGTACAATTTAGTTGTAAAAGGAAACTTAATAAAAAAGAAAGCATTCAGTTGTTCCAAAAATTGAATGTCTACCATTTTGTGTAATAGGACATTTAATTTCTAAGAATTAAGTGTCATTTTTTTATTACAATAATCAATACGATTAAAAGAAATAAAATGATAGAGGCGAGAGTGTAAAAATTTTATGATAAAGGTCCTTATTTTCATTCCATCAAACCTCCTTTCTAAAAAAGAAATTAGGTAGACACTTATTCAACTTAAGCTTCCAAATATATTATTATAAATAGAAAAATAAATCCTATAGATTTTATGTCAAAAAATGTTTGTCAAAAAATAAAAGTCTGTTATAATAGTCAAGCAACCAAAATTATTGTATAATAAAAATAGAGGTGATACCAATAATGGAAAGACTACAAAAAGTAATTGCGGCATCAGGATTAACTTCACGTCGTAAAGCAGAAGAATTAATTACTGAAGGAAAAGTAAAAGTAAATGGTCAAGTAGTAACTGAACTAGGCACAAAAGTTTCAGATAAAGATAAAATACTAGTAAATAATGATCCAATAACAAAAGAAACAAAAGAATATTACATCTTAAATAAACCAAGAGGAGTTCTAACGACAACATCAGATGATAGATCAAGAAAAACAGTAGTAGATCTAATACCAACCTCAGCAAGAATCTATCCAGTTGGAAGACTTGATTATGATACAACAGGATTACTAATTTTAACTAATGATGGTGAATTTGCCAATATCTTAATGCATCCAAGTAATAATGTTGAAAAAGTTTATATGGCAAAACTTAAAGGTATATTAAAGAAAGAACAAATCGATGCCCTAAAATCAGGTGTCGAAATTGATGAAGGAATTACCGTATCTGCTAAAAGAGTTAAACTAAAAAAAGTAGATTTAAAAACAAATACTTGCTTAGTACAAATAACAATTTGTGAAGGAAAGAATCATCAAGTTAAAAAGATGTTTTCAGCTGTTGGCTTTGAAGTATTAAAATTAAAAAGAGAAAAAGAAGGCTTCTTTGACTTAAAAAATCTTCAGTCAGGTGAATTTAGAAAACTAACACCAAAAGAAGTAAAAAGAGTATATGGTCTAGAAGAAAACAAATAAAAAAGACACATAATGAACTATTCAAATAAAAATAACAGTTCAAACATTGTGTCTTTTTCTATTTATTTAGTAAATATATATAAAAATATAACAAAACTATAAAATATTAAAGCTCCAAGTACTAGTGTCAAAAGACTAGTAGTCTTATCATTACAATCTCTTAATATATCAAGGTAATTATCAGGATTTTTTAATTTGATTTTCTCTATTTTTTTACTATATATTTTCATATATATCATATTAGAACAAGTCATATAAAAGACTCTTACCATAATAAATAGTAATAAAAACTTAAATATAGAAAGGTCAAAAGTAGTAATACAAAAAAAGTAAAATAGTATATCTATTATTGCACAAAAAACACCAAGGAAAAGTAATTTATTAAAACAAAAATAAAATGGTCCAAGGAAAAATATTAGAAACGTATTTTCATTATGACAAATAGTATCAAATCTATCTCCTAAATATATTTCAATATCTGTTGCGCTAGGATTCTTTTCAGTTTTAGTTATTGTGTTACCATTTCCCATGTAGCCACAGTATAAACAAAAAGACTTTATCATTGATTTTCCACATTTTGGACACTTCATTTTATCAACTCCATTATCATAAGTATAACCTAAAACTTCAAAAAAAAGAATAATCTAATCAATTATTCTTCAACTTCAATAGCGCCAGTAGGACAAGACTCAGAAGCATCTCTTACAGCTTGTTTTTCATCTTCTTGAATTTCTTCTTTCTTTACCTCTGATAAGCCATCATCACCAATTTCAAAAACAGTATCACATATAGCGCAACAAGCACCACAACCGATACAAGCATCTGGATTAACTTTAACTTTCATAAATATCCTCCTTACAAAATATTATAACTAAAATATTCTTTTACGTAAAGAACTAAATAGCTAATTGAGAATTTATTTAACTTATGGTAAACTTATCATAGTAGAAGGTGATTAGTATGGCGAGTAGAATGGATCGATACAAGGATGAAAATCCCAAAACATATAGTCGTTCAAGTAAAAATCAAGAATTATATCAAAACATTGGCAACAATACTAAATATACTAGTATAACAGATGTAACTAATGCCAATGCTATTGACCTAGATAATGCCAAAAGCCGCGCTAATACTAGGGAAGGATATCATCAAATTAAAGAATTCAATCAAAATATTCAGCCAGTACCAAGAGTAAAAAAAGAATTAGAAGACTTTAATCATTTATATAAAACCAGGGAAAACAGAATATATGATGTTAATAGAGTTCTAGAAGAAGCTAGGAAGAATCGTACCGAAACTGATGAAAAAGAAGAGAAAAGAAAACTAAAAGATAGTAGTTACAACATCATCACAAGTTTAAATAAAGAAGAATTAGAAAAATATCGTAAAGAAAAACTAAATAAAGTTTATAGACCAGATGATGATGAAATAAAAGAATTAATAAATACAATTACTTCCAAGACTCTAGCCGGCGAAATAGATCAAGCAACTAGCGTCAACTTACTAAGTGATTTAATGGCAACTAATATCCTTGATAAAGTAGAAAAACCAGAGCCAGAAGAAGACGAAGAAACATCTCCAAGAGAAAAAGAAAATAAACAAGAATTATCTCAAGAAGTTTTAAATAAAGAACAACTTGAAAAAGTAAATGAACAAGCAAGTAAATTAGAAGAAAAGACTGAAGAAATTGTAGATGAGAATTTAAAAGGTGCTGATACAGACTTCTATACAAGAAGTATGGATTTATCTGATAAAGACTTTGAAATGGATGATGAATTCAAAGAAAAGAAAATGCCAGTAGCATTAAAAATTATACTTATATTAATAGTACTTGCAGTACTAGGAGCATCAGCTTACTTTATCTGGCTAACATATTTTAATTAAAAAACATTAAAAATTTATAATTTTTTATAGATTTAATGTTTTTTTTTTCGAATAATATAAGTGAAAAGCAATTATAAAGTCAAATAAAGACAAAACTCTTTTTTAAAAGAGATTAATTGTGCTATTATATATATAGAAGTATTTTAAAGAAAGTGACGTGTTAAAATGAAGTTAAGCTTCTTAGTTAATGATTATATTTTAATTTGGAATATATTATTTCAGGCTTCTGTATCAGAACCCATATATAAATTGAAACAAAAATTATGGTTTACCTATAAAGAACAATACAATAATACTTATAAAGATAGAGTAACAATTCTAAAAGATGTAAAGAACTACATTCCAAATGATGACACTATATATAATATAATGTTAGAATCATCTGAGTATCAAGACATCTTAAAATCAGTAGAGAAATATCGCTTAGAAATTATTAAATTATGGAATAGAAAAATATCAAATCAATTACAAAAAATAATAAAAAAAGATCTAGATGACTATTCTGTATACTTAATAGATAATCGTTTAGAAATATTAGAAAATCCAACAATATCTTCTCAAAAGCTAAACGTAATAATTCTAGGTAAAAAAATACCTGAAAATGAACCTAGTAAATTAATTATTGCGATACTTGAAAGTATCTTAAAAAAAGAACTAAACACCTATAAAGGAATTGATGGTTTAATTGCCGATGCTATTATTGAAATGGCCATAGAAAACGAATTAGCAACCCTTATAACTTCCAATAGTCATTACTGGCTAGGCAACGAAAAACTAATCAATATTAAACGTCAGATATATCCATTTTGGCTAATGTATTTAGGTGTTACAAAAGAGAACATGATAAAATATATGAATCGTGATAAAATATCATTTGATGTAGAAAAATTCCCTTATGAAAAAAGATTAAAAGATATAGATATTTCTCAATTTATTGAGTTTTGTATAGCGAAGAAAAGAAGTCTAATTAGAGAAGAACAATTAGATTTAATATAACAGTACAGAAAGAATGATGGTAGTATGGATGAAAAAATAGAAATATTATTAAATAAAATAAATATTGATAAAGAACATTATCAATATTTTTCTGATGCCAAAATGTCTAAAATAAAAATAAGTTCTCATACAAATAATTGGAATATATTTATTGAAAAAGAGACTTTATTACCTTTAGAAATATATGAAGAACTAGAAGAAAAGAAAAACTTGCTAGATTCAAAAGCAGAAGAGATAAGATTTATTTTTGATATAAAAAATATTGACTTAAATATTTATAAAACATATTACTCTTACTTATTAAAACTATTAAAAAGTGAGTTAAAAGTCTTAGAAATATATGAAGACTGCTTACAAATAGAAGACGATTCATTAGTATTAATTGTTAGTAATGAAGTAGAAAAAGAACGTTTAGAAAAATGTTTAGAAAAGATTAATGTATTTTATAAATGTCTAGGTTATCAAAAAAATATTGAAATAATTATTCGTAAAGAAGAAAATATTTTAGATGAAATAAAGAAGGATTTAGAAGTAAGTATTCCAGAAAAAGAAGCTAAATCAGTAAAAAAAGAAGAATCAACTTCAGCACCATCCCCATCACCAGAGAAGAAATATCATAGGGAACCAAAAGATCCTAATAGTGTTTTAGGTAGAGGTATTAAAGAAGATTCAATAAAAATAAAAACTCTTTTAGGTGAAGACAATAACGTTGTAGTTGAAGGATTTATCTTTGGTACAGATTACTTTGAGTCATCTAAAACAGATTTTAAAATAATCACTTTAAAAATAACTGACTATTCAGATAGTATATATTGTAAAGTTTTCGTAAGAGATAATGAAGAATATGCAAGATTAAGTAAAGAATTAAAAACAGGTAACTGGTTTAAAATAAGAGGTTATACTAAAAATGATCAATTCTCTAAAGAATTAGTATTAAATGCTAGAGATATCATTAAAATTGAAAAAAACGTATCTGTAATAAAAGATACTGAAGAAGTTAAAAGAGTAGAACTACATTGTCATACTAAAATGAGTCAAATGGATGGACTTGCTGATGAAGAAGCTTTAGTTAAGCAAGCGATTAGTTGGGGCCATAAAGCTATTGCGATAACAGATCACAATGGAGTTCAAGCATTCCCACATGTCTTTAACTTTGTAACTTCACATAATAAAAACTTAAAAGAAGGAGAAGAACCATTTAAAGCTATCTATGGTGCCGAATTAACTTTAATAGATGACACCGTAAACATTGTTCTTCGTCCTAATAAAGACGTCTTGTTAGACCAAACCTATGTTGTATTTGACTTTGAAACAACTGGATTTAATGCCGGTGGTGCCGACTCTATTATTGAAATTGGTGCCGTAAAAATTAAAAATGGTGAAATATTAGAACGTTATGATGAATTAATTAATCCAGGAAGACCATTACCTCAGAAAATTATTGATATAACAAATATTACTGATGAAATGTTAAAAGATAAAGATAATGAAGAAAACGCTGTTAAGAGATTTATTGCTTGGTATGGAGATTGTCCAATGGTTGCTCATAATGCCAAGTTCGATGTTTCATTTCTTGAAATGGCACATAAAAAATATAATCTAGGAACATTTACGAATCCTGTAATTGATACCTTAGAGTTATCAAGAACTATGGATAACAATTACGCAAGACATTCATTATCAGCATTAGTAAAAAGATATGAAGTCCCATGGGATGAAGATGCTCATCATAGAGGAGATTACGATGCTGAAGGAACTGCCTTAGTATTCCATAAAATGTTAAAGAAACTATCTAATCGTAATATTGATACAATGGATCAATTAGATACTTTAGTTAGTAAAGATGAAATTCATAAATATGGACGTGCTCATCATGTAAATATTTTAGCTAAAAACCAAACTGGACTAAAGAATTTATTTAAACTTATATCTTTAGCGAACACTACATATTTATATAAAACCCCAAGAATTCTACGTAGTGAAATAGAAAAAAATAGAGAAGGACTACTTGTAGGTTCTGGCTGTTACATGAGTGAAGTGTTTACTGAAGCTAGTTCTAAAAGTGATGATGAATTATCAAACATAATAAGATTCTATGATTATGTGGAAGTGCAACCATTAGAATGTTATAATCATTTAATTCAAACTGGTGACTTTGCTAATGAAGTAGAATTAGCAGCCAATGTCGAAAAAATAATTAGAGTAACCGAAGATGCCGGAAAGATTATTGTTGCAACAGGGGATGTTCATCATATTAAAAAAGATGACAAGATATATAGAGAAATAATTGTAAATCAAAAGGTACCAGGTGGTGGAAGACATCCTTTAGCTAAATCAAGTATCAAAGAAATTCCTTCAAACCATTTCCGTACTACTGATGAAATGCTAAAAGATTTTAACTTCTTAGATGATGAAACTGCTTATCGTATTGTAGTAGAAAACACCAATAAAATAGCGGATATGATAGACATCATTGAAGTAATTCCAGATACTGGTGGTATACCATTCTCACCTAGAGTAAAAAGTGATGATGGAAAAAGTTATCTAGACTGTCCGGCTGTTGTTACTGAATTAGTTTACACCAAGGCTGCAGACTGGTATGGCGACCCGTTACCATATTATATTGAAGAACGTATCGCAACAGAGTTATATGGAGATATTGTTTTAAAAATAATAAAAAGTAAATTAGAAGGAACTCTATCAGATGAAGAATTAGAAAAAGAGTCTCATAAACAACTACATGATACTATCCTAAAAGGTTTTGACAATGTTAAAGCATTAGTTCGTGAACATGTAAAAGCAACCTCTGAAGAAGAACTAGACGAAAAAGTTCTTGAAAAACAAGTCAAAAAAGTATTAGGTGGAATTATTGGTGGAGGATTCGATCCAATTTACCTAATTGCTCAACGTCTTGTAAAACACTCTAACGATGAAGGATACTTGGTAGGATCCCGTGGATCAGTTGGATCAAGTTTCGTTGCTACCATGATGGGTATAACAGAAGTTAATCCATTACCAGCTCATTATCGTTGTAAGAATTGTAAAACAAGTATTTTCTCTGATGAAAACGGAGTATCTTTCTCCAATGAATATTCATCAGGTTATGACTTACCAGATAAAAAATGTCCTAATTGTAATGAACAATTATATAAAGATGGCCAAGACATGCCATTCGCAACTTTCCTTGGCTTTAATGCCGATAAAGTACCCGATATTGATTTGAACTTTTCTGATTTGAACCAAGCTAGTGCTCATGCTTATACAAAAGTATTATTTGGCGAAGACAATGTATATCGTGCTGGAACCATTGGTACAGTCGCTGAAAAAACCGCCTTTGGCTTTGTAAAAGGCTATTGTGAGGAACATGGAATATCAGACATGCGTACCGCTGAAGTAGAACGTCTTGCCATGGGCTGTACAGGTGTAAAAAGAACAACAGGACAGCATCCTGGTGGAATCGTTGTTATCCCAGATTATAAAGAAGTATTTGACTTTACACCATTTCAATTCCCAGCTGAAGATGCAACTGCTGAATGGCGAACAACACACTTTGATTACCATGCCATCGACCAGTGCGTTTTAAAACTTGATATTTTAGGTCACTCTGACCCAACACAATTACGTATTATTCAAATGCAGTCTGGAACAGATATTATGAAAGTACCAATGGATGATAAAGATACCATGAGTATATTTACCAAAACTGATGCCTTAGGTGTAACCAAAGAACAAATAATGTGTAACACAGGAACACTAGGTATTCCAGAATTTGGGACCTCATTTACTATAAAATTAGTAGAAGATACTAAACCAACAACCTTTGGCGAGTTAATAAAAATAGCTGGTCTTTCCCATGGTACAGACGTTTGGCTAGGAAATGCTCAAGAATTAATTCAAAAAAATATTGTTCCATTTAAAGAAACTATCGGTTGTCGTGATGATATCATGGTTTACTTAATGAATAAAGGAATGGCACCAATAAAAGCCTTCAAAATAATGGAGTTTGTCCGTAAAGGAAAAGCAACTAAAGACCCAGAAACTTGGAAAGGGCATGTAGAAACAATGAAAGCTTCAAACATTCCAGAATGGTACATAGAGTCATGTCATAAAATTAAATACATGTTCCCTAAAGCCCATGCTGCAGCTTACGTAATGAGTGCCTTTAGAATAGCCTGGTACAAAGTACATATGCCAGTATATTTCTATTCATCTTGGTATTCATCAAAAGCAACAGATGTTGATGTTGAAGCTATGATTAAAGGATATGACGCTATAAAATCCAGACTAGAAGATATCCTTGCTAAAGGATTTGAAGCAACAAATAAAGAAACTGGTCAAGCTGAAAGTTTAAAGGTAGCTCTAGAAGCAACAGCTAGAGGAATAAAATTCTTAAATGTTGACTTATACGAAAGCGACGCAACAGTTTGGATAGCTAAAAACGACAAAGAAATTTATCCACCATTTGTCGCTATAGATGGACTAGGTGAAACCGTTGCTAAAAACATAGTTAAAGAACGTGAAAAACAAAAATTCTTAAGTGTTGAAGATGTCCAAAAACGAGGCAAAGTATCACAAACGCTAATAGATAAAATGAAAGAAATGAATCTTCTAAACGGTTTACCAGATTCAAATCAATTGTCATTGTTTTAATTGAGATACTAATCATTTAGTATCTTTTTTTTGCAATAATTAATACAAAAAAGACAAACTTTATTATTGTTTGTCTTCAATTACTTTAACATCATCTATATATTTATTAAAGCATTTTTGCTAGAAACTGCTAATCTATTTTGGTAGCTCTTTAATATGAATTTTTTGCATCATTCGCAACCTTATCAGCTTTACGAGCAACTCAGACCCATCTTTTTTCAGCCTTGACTTTAACACAGACCAATATTTTCTTGCACCAATACTTCCTGTCAATACATCAATAACATCAACAGCACTAAATCTTTTTCTGCATCCAAACACTACGAATAGTGTTGTTTTCAAATAAATTTGTAATTGTTTCTAATTTTTTTTCCTTCCTTTATTCACCATCCTTTATTATGTACTTGAAAAATGTTTTTATCTTCACTTATATTATTCTAAAAAGAAAATAAAAACCATATTAAAAGACAAAATATTTATTAAAAAATATCAATTATAATTTGCTTTTTACTTCGAAGTCCATTTATAATTATATCGAGGACTGATTATATGAAGTACAAAGTTTTAGTAAATAAAGAAAACAAAATAAAAGATAAATTTTTATCTAGAATAGAATTAATAACTACTAAAGATGTAGATGATTTAGATGTTCAAGTAGAAAAAGAAACGTACAGTGCCTATTTAAATTTAAAAGATTTTCTAGCAACGAAAGATTTCACTATTGGTATAGCGTCAGCTTATAGAAGTAAAGAATACCAACAAGAAATATATGATGAATATATTAAAAAAAATGGTAAAGATTATGCTGATAAAGTTGTTGCTCCCGTAGGTTGTTCCGAACATCATACCGGTCTTGCAATAGATATTAATATAATGGTAAATGGAACTTGGCCGAGTAGTAACAATGAATTAATGGAACAAGTCGAACATTACAAAGCAATTCATAAATACTTAGCTGATTATGGTTTTATTCTTCGTTATCCAGAAGGAAAAGAAGACATTACTGGCTATCCATACGAACCATGGCATATTAGATACACTGGTAAAACAGTAGCTAAAATAATTGAAAAAGAAAATTATACCTTAGAAGAATATTTATCTGACTATTCAGGAGTTATAGTTGTAAATAAAAAATCTAATATGACTTCATTTGACGTAGTAAATGAAATTAGTAGAACTTTAGGTATCAAAAAACTTGGTCATACTGGAACACTTGATCCTTTAGCCGAAGGAGTTCTAGTAGTAACAGTTGGAAAAGCTACTAAGATAGCTGAACTTCTAACCGCAACTTACAAAGAGTATCAAGCAGGAGTTGTTCTTGGTGTAGAAACAGATACCTTAGATATTACTGGCAAAATAACAAATAGTAAAATTGTCCCAGACAATTTACCAATAGAAAAAGTCCTAAAAAGTTTTAAAAAAACATATCTTCAAGAAGTGCCAATATATTCAGCTGTTAAAGTAAAAGGAAAAAAACTATATGAATACGCTAGAGAAAACAAACCTGTAGAATTACCCAAAAAAGAAGTAACCATCAAAGAAATTAGTCTTTTAGAAACTGACCGTAATACTTTTATTTTTAAAGCTTTAGTATCTAAAGGCTGCTACATAAGAAGTTTAATTAGAGACATTGGCGAAAGCCTAGATACTTACGCTACAATGACGAACTTAACAAGAACAAAGCAAGGAAAATATACATTAACGGATGCTTATACATTAGAAGACATATCTTCTGGGAACTTCAATTTGTTAAAAATAGAAGATGTACTTGACTATCCAAAAATAGTAGCTGATGAAAAATTAAGTTTCAAAATAAAATCGGGACAAAAACTAAAAAACACATATAATATAAAAAATAAAGTTCTTTTTATAGATCAAAATAATAAATTACTTGGAATATATCAAGTTGAAAATGAAGATTTAAAAGTATGGAAAAATTTTGTGTAAAGTGCTGGATGACACTTTTTTCTTTACAAATCAACAAAAATATGATATAATCATACAGCAACGAAAAAAAGGGGGAAGGTTGCTATGAAACCTACAAAAAAATTAAATTATTATGAATTATTAGGTGTAACTAGAGAATCTACTAGTGAAGAAATAAAAAAAGCTTATCACGATTGTGTAAAAGAGTTTCACCCAGACTTATATCAACACAAAGAAGAAGTAAGTGAGCTAGAAATAAAAATACGTGAAAACATTCTAAAACAAATAAATGCAGCTTATGAAACATTATCTGATGTGTATAAAAGTTGTAAATATGATAGTGAGTTAGAAACTGGTGAAATGTCTGAAAAGGAAAGATACTTATATGATTATGCCATTTTTCAAGAAATTGATAACGGTTTAGATGCAAATAAACCGGTAGATTTTTATGCATTACTTGGTATAAGTTATAACTCTTCAATACCAGAAATTGAAAAAGCCTTTTTTGAAAGAATTGCAGCATACCATCCAGATCTTCCCGCTAATAAAAATGCCCGTGAAAATGTTAAATCATTAAACAAGTATATATATAAGTGTTTAGAAAAAGCATACATTATATTAACAAATGAAAATGATCGGGCTATATATGATGAAGAATATAGGAGAGCATATTTAAATAAAGATGCAGTAAAAGAAAAAGAGAAAAGTTCAAGAACACATCAAGAAAATAAAAAACGCCAAACAAAACAAAAAGCAACTAGTCAAAAGCACACTTCTGAAAAAAACTATTCTGATGTTAAGACGAGAAGTTTTGCAGAAACAATTAGAACAGGATGGAAAGAAGTAAGAGAAGATGAAAAAACAGAACCATTTAAGGAACGTCATAAGAATGTTTCTGACCATATTGCACATTCAAAATTAGCTTATGCCAATCCAGTAATCTTTAATATTGGTTCAGGTATTGTACATGTATGTTGTGAAACTTGGTACCAATTATGCAAATTTCGTTACATTACTGAAGACAATTTACCAAAGTTTATTATTAGAAACCGTGTTACTATAGGTTCACTATTACTAGCCGGAACATTAATCTTAGTTCCAAAGCATGCACTTTCTCCAGATACTACTCCAGATCAAACACCAGCAGCGCCAGGTGCTACTGATACATTAAAGCCAGGCAATGATCTTGAAGATGATACAATTGTTTTAAATAGAATTCATGTCGTTGAGTCTGGTGATACAGTTTCAGAATATTCAAGAGAGTCTAATTCAACAATAAAATACATTGCTAAAGTAAATGATTTAGAAGTAAATTATGACGATAGTGTAAATATTCAAGCTGGTCAAAAAATAATTATACCGTATGTTGTAGATAAAGAAGATTTATCTTACTATACTTCAAGTAAAATTCTTCCAGATGGAATGTCTTTATCAACATTTGCTAGTACGAATGAAACTGATATTAATACATTATTACGATTAAACCCTGAAGCAATAGAAGTAAAAACTGAAAACTCAAATGGAGTTACATATTATGTTACATCAGATACACTAACAGTTCCTAATTTTATTTCAAAAAGTGAATACAAATCACTTAAAACACAAACCGAAAAAGCTGCAAAAGTAAAAGTAAATAATTAAAGCAGCAAAGAGATATTGTATATAAAAAGAAACAAATAAGTTTACAGTTAAGTAGACTTATTTTTTTTAAACTACAAAATCTCTCTTTTTTTGAAAGTCGTATTTTGCTATAATAAACAGGAAGGTAGTGATATTAATGCTCAAGTATATATTTTTATTAATTGGCTTTATAGTTATCATTAAAGCAAGTGATGTCTTGGTAGATAGTGCATCATCCATAGCTATAAAATGTAAAGTGTCTAAAATGTTAGTAGCTCTTACTATAGTATCCTTTGGTACTTGTGCCCCGGAAATAGCTATTTCATTTACAAGCGTAGCTAACAAAAATGGTACTATAGCTTTTGCTAATGTAATTGGAAGCTGTATTGTAAATGTTTTCTTAATCATTGGACTAGCTTCATTACTACATCCGATAAAAGTAAAGCATGAAACCGTAAAAAAAGAACTACCTATACTTTTTTTAATAACAACATCATTTTCAGTACTAATGTTAGATAGTTTATTTAATAAATCTAATACTAATGTATTTTCAAGAATAGATGGAATAATTCTAATGCTTCTATTCTTAATGTTTGTAACATATTTAGTACAAATGCTTCATAGGAAAGAAAAAAACCCTCAAAAAGTAGATGTCAAATATGATAGTATACCAATTGCCATAATAATATTAATTCTCTCCATTGTCTTAATCTCATTAAGTAGTAATATTATTGTAGATAACGCTGTAAAAATAGCCAAAAGTCTAAACATAAGTGAAAAATTAATTACTATGACCGCTATAGTCATTGGTACAAGTTTACCAGAAATGTTCATGACTGTAAGCAGTGCTAGAAAAGGTGAGTTTGACATGGCTATTGGTAACATCATTGGTACGAATATTTTTAATATATGCATTGTACTAGGATTACCAATTGCTATTTACGGAGATATCAGTTTAAGTAATTTCTCTATGATAGATATTATGGCTGTTTTCTTAACATCTCTAGATTTATACTTATTTGCTAGAAGTGAAAGAACTATATCCAAAGCCGAAGGCCTAACAATGTTATTAATATTTGCTGTATATTATGTATCAGTGATATTTTTCTAGATAAATAACTAAATTTATAGCCATAATCTAAAATAAATGTTTGTAATTTAGCTAAATTATGGTATAATACACTTGAGAAAGGAGTGGGAAAGAAAAAATTCCCACTCTTATTATTTGTAGGAGGTGGCCATGAAAGAACAAATTAGTGAACTTGTAGATGATAAAATCAAAGATTTAAACGTATTTGTATCAGATGCATTTTATTCAGAACAAGAAGGAAAAAAACTATTTAACATAGTACTTGATAGCGAAGACACAATTGATTTAAAACTTATTACAGAGGCATCAAGAATAATTAATAAAATAATGGATGAAAATAATAAAATACTAGAAGAAGTAGATGAATTAGATATTTACTCTAAAGAGAAAGGAGAATAAAAATGAACGGAAAAGAATTTAAAAAAGCACTTGATAATATTGTTAAAGAAAAAGACATTGATCCAGAAGTAGTATATGAAGCAATGGAATTAGCTCTAACTTCAGCATACAAGAAAAACTTCAATTCTAAAACTAATGTTAAAGTCCTATTCGATAGAGCAACAGGAGAAATAAAAGTATATTCATATCTTACAGTTGTGCCAGATGATAAAATGACAAAAGAAGAATATGAAGATTACCTATTCGAACATTATACTGATGAAGACGAAGAGGAAGAAGAAACTGTAGAAGGAGAAGAAGAAAAAGAAGCTACTCCTGCTTATGAATACTTTAACCCAGAAACAGAAATCAAACTTAGTGAAGCTAAGAAAATTGATAAAATGTTAGAAGTAGGAGATACTATTGATCATGAAGTAACTCCAAAAGACTTTGGACGTGTAGCTGCTTCAACTGCAAAACAAGTAGTAGTACAAAAAATAAGAGAGGCTGAAAGAAACAGTATTGTTGATGAATTCGGTGATAAACAAGATGAATTGTTAATTGGTACTGTTGCCTTAGAAGATACAGACAACTACTTCATTGACTTAGGAAGAACAAACGGAATATTACCAAAGAAAGATATTATTCCAGGTGAAAAAATTGTCATGGGCTCTCAAATTAAAGTTTATGTTACTAAAGTGGATAACAATGGTAAAAACTTACTAATTCTATTAAGTAGAACTCACTATGGTTTTGTAAAAAGACTATTTGAACTTGAAATACCAGAATTAGCTGATGGAACAGTAATGTTATACAGCGTAGCAAGAGATCCAGGAAACAGAAGTAAAGTTGCGGTTTATTCTGAAAAAGCAAATGTTGATCCAATTGGAGCATGCATTGGTGAAAAAGGTAGCCGTATAGCTAGAATCATTGAAGAATTACATGGTGAAAAATTAGATGTTGTAAGATATGATAAAGATCCAGCAATATTTATTGAAAATGCTTTATCACCAGCAAAAGATTTAACCGTTGCTATAACAGATCCAAAAAAACAAGAAGCAATGGTAATTGCAGATGGAGACAACTTCTCTCTAGCAATAGGTAAAAAAGGACAAAATGCACGTTTGGCTAGCAAATTAACACATTACAAAATTGACATTAAGACAACTGAACAAGCTAGAGAAGCAGGTATAAACTTTAGATAGGAGGACTATTATGAAAGTAAAGAAAATTCCTCTAAGAACATGTATAATCACAAAAGAAAAATTACCTAAACGAGAGTTACTTCGTATAGTAAGAACTCCAGATGGTAATGTAGTTCCTGATGAAACAGGAAAAATAAATGGACATGGTGCATATATTAAAAAAGATATTGCAGTATTAGAAAAAGCAAAAAAGTCAAAAGTATTAGATAGAAAATTAGAATGCAATATAGAGGATAGTGTATATGAAGAAATAAGAAAAATTATAGAAAAGTGAGGTGAGTCTTTATGATGACTATAGAAGACTATGCATTAGATGTTGGGAAAACTATAGATGAGATTAAAGCTTTATGTGATAAAATTGGTATCAACTACGAAGACGAAAAAACTCCTTTAGATGAAACTGATATTATTTTACTTGATAATGAACAACAAGATGCTGAAGATTATATAACAGGGGATATAGAAGACTTAGAAACTAAAGACTATGAAGAAGAAGTTAGTGATAAAGCTGAAAAGCTTGCTATGGATACTAAATTTGATTTAGATAACGAAACAAACTTCCAAAAAGTTAAAAGTAAGCCAGTAAAAAAGGCTGAGAATAAAAAAGAGTTCTTTAAAGAAAGAAAGAAAATCTATAAACATCGTGAAAAATTACAAAGCAATGAAACAGAACAAGATGCAAATGTAATTTTATATGAAAACGGTATGACTGTTTCCGACTTAGCAAAAGCCTTAGAAGTAGGGCCAGTAGAAGTAGTTAAAAAATTAATGGCCCTAGGAATTATGGCTTCAGTTAATCAGTCAATAGATTATGATAGTGCTGAGGTTGTAGCATCAGAATACGACAAAGTATTAAAGAAAGCTGAAACAGCAGATATTTCTAACTTTGAAAACTATGAAATTTCAGATGCTGAAGAAGACTTAGTAGAACGTCCACCAGTTGTAACTATCATGGGACATGTTGACCATGGTAAAACTACTTTACTTGACTACATAAGAAAATCAAATGTAGCCTCAGGTGAAGCAGGTGGAATTACTCAAGCCATTGGTGCTTATTCAGTTAAATATAAAGACAAGTCAATCACATTTATTGATACACCTGGTCATGAAGCATTTACAGAAATGCGTGCTAGAGGTGCTTCAATTACCGATATAGTTATAATTATAGTAGCAGCAGATGATGGTGTAATGCCACAAACAAAAGAAGCAATTGATCATGCTAAAGCTGCTGGAGTACCTATAATAGTAGCCATAAATAAAATTGATAAACCAGATGCTAATATTGAAAGAATTATGACAGCTCTAGTAGAAAATGGATTAACTCCAGAAGAATGGGGTGGAGATGTCATTGTTAATAAAATATCAGCCGCAACAGGTGAAAATGTAAATGAATTATTAGACAACATATTATTAGTTGCTGAAATGGAAGGCTATAAAGCTAACCCTTCACGTTATGCAACAGGAGCAGTAATTGAATCTAAAAAAGATAGTAAAGTTGGCTCAGTAATAACATTATTAATTCAAAATGGTACTCTTCGTTTAGGAGACCCTATAGTAATAGGAAATTCATTCGGAAAGGTTCGTACCTTAAAGAATGATTTAGGTCAAAATATTGTGGAAGCTTCTCCATCAACACCAGTTGAAGTAACTGGAATATCAGATGTACCAAGTGCCGGTGATAAATTCATGGCATTTGAATCAGAAAAACAAGCTAAACAAATAGCTGAAGAAAGAAAGTTACGTAGTCGTGAAAAAGACAGTAATTTCTCAGGTATGACTTTAGAAGATTTATTTGGAAGAATCCAAGAAGGTATAAAAGAAATAAAAATAGTTTTAAAAGCCGATGTAAACGGAAGCTTAGAAGCAGTAAAAAATTCTTTAGAAAAAATATCTGTAGACGGCGTAAAAGTATCAGTTATAAGAGGTGCAGTTGGTGCTATAACTGAAAGTGATATAGTTCTAGCAAGTGCCTCAGATGCTTTAATTATCGGATTTAATGTAAGAGCTAATCAAAAGACAATGGATATGGCTAAACAATATAACATTCCAATAAAAACATATGACATTATATATAAAGTAGTAGAAGATATGGAAAAAGCTATGAAGGGTATGTTAGATCCTGAATATGAAGAAAAAGTAACAGGTACATTAGAGGTTAGACAAATATTTAAATTCTCAAAAATAGGTCTAATTGCTGGTTGCCATGTCTTATCAGGAACTGTAAAGAATAATCAAAAAGCTAGAATTATAAGAGATGACGTTGTAGTATATAATGGCTCAGTAAGAACTTTACAACATGAAAAAGATCAAGTAAAAGAAGTTAAAAAAGATATGGACTGTGGTATAACTTTAGAAAATTGTCAAGACTACAAGGAAAAAGATATCATTGAAGTATATGACCTTGTAGAAATAAAAAGGTAATAATAAATCATGGCGAATATTAAAATAGAACGTTTAAATCATGCCTTTCAAGAAGAGATAAGTATGATTTTAATGACTGAAATAAAAGATGAAGACATTAAATTTGTAACTATCACAGGTGTAGATACAACTTCAGATTTAAGTTATGCCAAAGTATATTTCACAGTACTTGATGAAACAAAGAAAGAAACAACACTTGAAGCCTTAAATGGAGCTGCATCATTTATAAGAAGTAAACTAGCTGAAAGAGTAGAAATAAGACATACTCCAGAATTAAAATTTATATATGATACATCAATAGAATATGGAAACCATATAGAAGAAATTATCGATAGTATTAACAAAGAGGAAAACAAGTAATTATTGTTTTCTTTTTTTCTCTATATTATAATAGACTTGGTGATAATATGTTTGATGTAATTAATAGAATTGTAGACAATACGATGTACAGGTTCAAAAATCAAGTGTTATACAAAGAAGATACCACAACGCAAAAAGAGTTAGATAGAATGAATGAATATTTAAAGAATCATCCTAATAAAGACTTAGAAAATAAAGTAAAATTATTTGAATATGGTCTAGCTGGAGAAAAACAAGTTTTATATGAACTTTTACATTCTGGAATAGGTATGTATATTCTTCATAATGTTAGTTTTGAATATAAAGGAAAAGCAGCACAGATAGATTTTGTTGTAATAACGGCAAGATGTACGTATTTTATTGAATGTAAAAACTTTATTGGAAATATAACCATTAACAGTAAAGGCGATTTTGTTAGAACTTACATGAAAAACAATAGAAAAGTTACAGAAGGAACTTATAATCCTATAACCCAAAGTAAAAGACACTTGGAAATAATAAAAGAAGAAAACTACGATAACGCTAATATATTATATAAAATGAACTTTGAAAAAACATTTGACAGCTTCCACGATTACATTGTCGTTATGGCTAATCCTAAAACCATCATAAATGACAAATATGCATCCAAAAATATAAAGGAAAGACTTGTCAAAGCTGATCAAATAATTGAATGCCTAAAAAGATTAGAGTCAAAAAGAGATCCATTTAGATTTGAAAAAGATATAAAGAAAGTAGCAGATGTTTATATTGAAAGCAATAAAGAAAAGCCATTATTAAAAATAGATTTAGATGAGAATTATGATTCAGATATGAAAAGTGATATAAATTTGAATAGAATAGATAGTGCCAAAACCAATAAAGAAGAAATTAGGGAAGAATTAAAAAAGTATCGTTTTCAAAAAGCTAGAGAATTAAATTATAAGCCATACTTTATATTTTATGACCAAACACTAGAAGAAATATTATCAATCATGCCACAAAACCTAGAAGAACTCAAAAAAGTTCCAGGCTTTGCTGGTAAAAAAACAGAAATGTATGGTAAAGAAATAATCGCCATAATAAATAAGTATAGCGATAACAAATAAATAACGTAAACATATTAGGGAGGGATGACTAATGAAATCAAAAAAAATAAATAAAAAAAGGAAAAATAAAGAAAGAACTCAACAATTCTTAAAATTATTTGTTCCAAGTATTTTAGCAGGAATTGCCATTTCATTAGGTGGATTTTGTTTTCTATCTGTAGAAAATAAATTAGTCGGGTCAATTCTATTCTCCGTTGGCTTATTTCTTGTTTGTACTAGAGGATATAATTTATATACAGGAAAAGTATGTTATTGTGAAACAAAAGAAAATATTAAAGATTTATTATTTATAATACTTGGTAATTACCTTGGTACCAATATAACAGCCTTACTTTTAAAATGCACTAGATATGCAGATGCTCTTACAACCAAAGCAACAAGTATAATTGATTTGAAATTATCAGATAACCTTTTAAGCATATTCGTACTAGCAATTTTCTGTAACATATTTATCTATATTGCTGTTGATGGATATAAAAACTCTAAAAACGAAATAGCTAAGTATTTATCGATTTTCTTTGGAGTAGTTTGCTTTATTATGACCGGTACAGAACACGTAGTAGCCGATATGTTTTACTTTGCTGTTGCTGGTAATTATACAGCTAAAGCTTTCCTTGTTTTACTAATAGTCTTCCTAGGTAATACAGTAGGTGGAAGATTATATTCATTTATAGAAAAATATTTTTCTTAAAAACTGTTTAAATTTAGTGTTTATCATGATATAATTTAGACATACTAATTTAGAATAGAAAGAGGAACAAAATATGCCAAAGAAAAAAACAAAAGTAGATAATTATGATGACAGTTGGATGTATATTTTACTATTAACAACACTTACAATACTAACTTATTCCCTAGCAACATATACATTTAAATTAACAGATATAAGACTAACTTATTCCATATTTTTATTACCAATATTATATCTAATTTCAAATTATATAACTAAAAAATATGGCTATGGAAAAACAGTTTTAGCAATTTCAATATCGAGTATATCTATAGTTGTATTTACTTTAATTATGAACTTTGCGCTAGGTAAGCCAACAGATATAACTGCTTTTGCCGGACACTTCTGTGCATTAGTAGTATCGCATTTAATTAACTTACTAATATATCAATTCTTAATAAGCAATACTAAAGCTCCGGCAGTACTAATATTCTTAACATATCTTTTTGCTTTAGTAACATTCTACTTATTCTATACTTTAATACATCTAAACATGATTGCTTTAGATAATTACTGGAAAGGATACTTTGTAACTATTGGTATACAGTCATTGGTATGCTTAGTCTTAACAATTATAGACAAAAAAATAAACGTTGGAAGAGAATAATTTCCAACGCTTTAATTTGTATTAATCATAATATTGATATAAGTGTTAATATTGAATTATGTAACATATGAGCAAATACTGAAGTAAATACAGTATTTGTTTTATTATACATTAAAGCAAATACAAATCCAAGACAACCATATGGTATTATAAATAAGTATCCAACTACGCTACTAGCATTAACAACATGCATTCCACCAAAGACTAAAGCAGAAGCTATTGCGAATATCCATTTATTTTGAAAAACATCTCTAAAACATTTTCTAAAAACAATTTCTTCAATAAATGGAGCGAGTATACCAGCATCAATTAACATAGCCCAAGGTAATGCATTTATCATGCTTTGAACAGCTTGTTCATTTTCAGCCTGACCAGCATTAAGAAAAGAACTAATAATTATATTACTAACCATCATAACCGCTAAACCAGTCATCCAGTATTTAAACATGATATCCGTATTCCAAACAGCCCTATCTTTGAATATTTTCCATTCTGCTTTTAATTCTTTTCTATATATAAACCAAAGTATCATAACTAAAATAATATTTGAAAAGCAACTCAGTAATACATTTAAAGAACTTGAAATATTGTGCGGATCCAACTTAAATAAATAAATAGGTATTAATTGTAAATAAGCACTATAATAAAATAATAGGAAAACTAAAACTCCTTTTAATAAATATTTAAATATCTTTTTTTTATCTTTCACTAAATATCACCATTATTAACATACCATAAAATCTAAAAAAATAAAAGAAACTACCAAGAAAAGAGTTAGCATTTATGTAAAATAATTTATTAATAAAGCCAAAAAATACTTGAAAAAGCATATCTTTAATAGTATAATACAATTACTTACCAATTCCCAGTTTGAAGAATTTCCGACTTCTTACTTGGTCTTGGCTAATATAATATGAAAGGAAGTGTTAATATGGCATTAACAAAAGAAGAAAAAGCAAAAATTGTTAAAGATTTTGCAAAGAATGAGAAAGATACCGGTTCTGCAGAAGTACAAATCGCAATTTTAACTAAAGAAATTAACGATTTAACAGAACATTTAAAAGTACATACTCATGATTATCATTCACGTAGAGGTCTTTTAAAGAAAGTTGGTCAACGTAGAAATATGTTACAATACTTAGCAAAGAAAGATATTCAAAGTTATCGTGAAGTAATTAAAAAATTAGGATTAAGAAAGTAGACACTTATTTTTAGTGTCTTTTTTTTAGAAAGTTTTGAGGTGTTTTAATGAAGAAAAAAGTATTTGAATTGGATTTTCATGGCCGTAAAATTATAGTTGAACATGGAGAATTAGCAAAACAAGCAGATGGAGCTGTATTAGTTAGATATAACGATACAGTAGTCTTAACTGCTGCTGTAGTAAGTAAGTCTGTAAACTTATTATCAGATTTCTTTCCACTAACTGTAAATTACCAAGAAAAACTATATTCAGTAGGTAAGATTCCAGGAGGATTTATAAAAAGAGAAGGTCGTCCTTCAGAAGCAGCAACCCTAGCCGCTAGAATGATTGATAGACCAATGAGACCATTATTCCCAGAAGGATTTAAAAATGAAGTGCAAGTTATCTCAACAGTTTTATCAGTAGACCAAGACTGTTCACCAGAGTTAACTGCAATGTTAGCTTCTTCCCTTGCTGTTAGTATTTCAAAGATTCCATTTAATGGACCAATTGCTGGAGTAAAAGTAGGTCGTGTAGATGGTAAATTTGTAATTAACCCAACTCCAGAACAATTAGAAAAATCAGAATTAGATTTAACAGTAGCTGGAACAAAAGATGCTATCAACATGGTAGAATCAAGTGCTAAACAAGTACCTGAAGATATTATGCTAGAAGCTTTAATGTTTGGACATAAAGCCGTTAAAGAATTAATAAAATTCGAAGAGAAAATCATTAAAGAAATTGGTGAAGAGAAGATGGAATATGAAACTCTAACACCAGATGAAGAAATGATTGAAAGAGTTAAGTCTCTCGCAACTAAAAAAATGGATAAGGCTTTACGTATAAAAGATAAACTTAAAAAATATGCCGCAATAGATGAAGTTAAAGAAGAAGTAATAGATATCTATACAAAAGAAAATGAAGATATTTTAAAAGAACAAGAACTAAAAGAATTACTTGCTAAAGTAAACATCGTTTTATCAGATATTGAATATCAATTATTCAGAAGTATCGTTGTAAAAGAGAAAAAACGTGCTGATGGACGTAAAATGGATGAGATAAGGCCATTATCAACAGGTATTGATTTATTACCAAGAACTCATGGTTCAGCTTTATTTACAAGAGGTGAAACACAAGCTCTTTCAATAACTACACTAGGTGCTTTAGGAGAACATCAAATAATTGATGGACTAGGCCTAGAAGATCAAAAGAGATTTATGTTACACTACAACTTCCCACAATTCTCAGTAGGAGAAACAGGACGTTATGGTGCACCAGGTAGAAGAGAAATCGGACATGGTGCTTTAGGTGAAAAAGCTTTAGCGCAAGTAATTCCATCTGAAGAAGAGTTCCCATACACAATTCGGGTTGTATCAGAAATATTAGAATCAAATGGTTCATCATCACAAGCATCTATTTGTGCCGGATGTATGTCATTAATGGCTGCTGGTGTTCCAATAAAAGCTCCTGTAGCTGGAATTGCCATGGGTCTAATTACTCATGAAGATGATTATACAATTCTAACAGATATTCAAGGTATGGAAGACCATTTAGGAGATATGGACTTTAAAGTTGCTGGAACTAAAGATGGTATTACAGCTTTACAAATGGATATAAAAATAAAAGGTATCACTGAAGAAATCTTAAAAGAAGCTTTAGCGCAAGCTAAAAAAGCTCGTCTAGAAATCTTAAAAGTAATTGCTAAACAAATAAAAGAACCTAGAAAAGAAGTTTCAAAATATGCACCAAAGATGGAAACATTTATGATTAATCCAGCTAAGATAAAAGATGTTATCGGTCGTGGTGGAGAAACAATAACAAAAATAATTTGTGAAGCATCAAATGTTACAGAAGTAACAAACGTAAATGCTGTCAAAGTAGACTTAGAAGATGATGGTCGTGTAGTAATTTATCATACAGACCGTGATATCATCAATAAAACAAAAGAAATGATAGAGTCAATAGTTCGCGAAGTAGAAGTTGGAAAAATTTATGAAGCAAAAGTCGTAAAAATAGAAGATTTTGGTTGCTTTGTTCAACTATGGCCAGGCTGTGAAGGATTAGTTCATGTATCACAACTTGCCGACACAAGAGTAGATAAAGTTGAAGACGTTGTTAAACTAGGAGATGAAATAATTGTTAAAGCCCTAGGGCCAGATAAAAAAGGTCGTCAAAACTTTTCAAGAAAAGATGCTCTACCAAAAAAGGACACAAAGAAAAAGAAAACTGATAAATAAGACTAAAAAAGTTCAATTTGAACTTTTTTTTCATATACTAGACTAGGTGATTATATGAATAAGAAAAAGGTTATTCAAGTAATAAGTGTTACGCTTTTAATGGTATTTAGTTTCTTTTATACAAATAAATCAATTGAATTAATCCGTGAAAACGATCCTATAATGAAACAAATAAAAGAAACAAATACAAAGTATAAAGTAGATCCAGTAAACGCTACCATAATAGGAAACAAAATAATACCAGGAAAGTCAGGCAAAGAAATTGACTATCAAAAAACGTATACTAAAATGAAAAAATATGGTACTTATAACGAAACCTTAACTGTATTAAAAGAAATAGAACCAGCTGTTTCTGTTGATGATTACTATGATAAGTACATCGTTCAGGGAAATACTGAAAGAAAAAACGTTTCGCTAGTTTTTAAAACCGATACAATATCAAATTTATTATCAATTTTAAATATATTAAATCAGAAAAATATTCCCGCAACTTTTTTCGTTGATGGACTACTTTTAGAAAATAATACCTCACTTTTTGAAACCATGACTCAAAACAATCATGAATTAGAAATTTTAAGTTACGATAATAAGTATGATGAAATTTATTTTGATAGTGCCTTAAATTATCTATCTTCCATTACTAAAAGAGAAGGCAAGTATTGTTACGCTGAATATGATCAAAAAGAAGTAATTGAACTATGTTCAAAATTAAAACTACATACCATAATACCAACTGTAAAAACAACAACTATGCCATACAAAGAAATAAAAGAAAAACTCTATAATTCTGCCATCATATCTTTACCTTTATCAACTATAACAGAAGAACAACTTCCTGCTATAATAGACTACATAAAGCAAAAAGGATACACATTTTTAAGCCTGGAAGCGTTGTTAAGTGAAAATGATGAAAAATAAATATTAATACTAAAAGTTTTAAAAAGGAAAATTATTCCTTTTTTCTTTGTATATAAAGAATTTCTTGTCTAACAAATTGATTTATAGTATACTTATTAGTAGGGTGAAAGTGTATGTACTTAAAAGAGATAATCACAACTGGATTTAAATCATTTGCTGATAAATTGGATATAAAACTAGATGATAAAATAACTTGTATTGTTGGACCAAATGGCTCAGGAAAGAGTAATGTTGTAGACGCTGTTCGTTGGGTATTAGGTGAACAATCAGTAAAATCTCTTCGTGGCGAAGGATCTATGAGCGATGTAATATTTTCAGGTAGTAAAAGTCGTAATCCATTAAATGTGGCAAGTGTTGAATTAATATTTGATAATAATGACCATTTTTTAAATATACCATACACTGAAATATCAATAAAAAGAAAAGTGTACCGTACAGGAGAAAATGAATATTACCTTAATGGCGAAAAATGTCGTTTAAAGGACATAACTAATTTATTATTAGATACCGGACTAGGTAAAGAGTCATTTAATATTATCTCCCAAGGTGAAGTAGATAAAATTCTTAGTAATTCACCAAGTGATAGGAGAGTTATCTTTGAAGAAGCAGCCGGAGTCTTAAAGTACAAAAAAAGAAAAGAAGAGGCTCTAAGAAAACTAGATAGAACTCACAATAACTTAGACCGTGTTAATGATATAATTTCTGAATTAGCTGTTCAAGTAGAGCCATTGAAAGAACAAAGTGAAAAGGCCAAAGAATATCTAGAAAATAAAAAAGGACTAGATAACTATGAAGTAGCTTTACTAGCTTACGATATTGCTTCATGTAACCAAAAATTACAACAGTCCAAAGAAGAAAAAGAAAAAGTAGACAAAGAAATAATTACTCTTTCAAGTGAAAACTCTAAAACGGATGTTTCTACTTTAGAAGACAGTAATAAACTTGAAAAACTACAAAAAGAAAAGGCTAGTCTAAATAGTGAATTATTAACAGTAACTCAAGAAGTTGAAAAAATAAATGGTGAGAAAAATCTTTTAAAAGAACGTAGTAAAACAACAAAAGAGGAAGACAAAATAAAAGAAGAAATAAGAAACGTTCTAGAGAAAAAAAGTGAACTACAAGGAAACATAAATTTAATTACTGAAGAAATTAAAAATATAACAGAAGAAGCTAGACTTCAAGAACAAAAAGCAACTTCTCTAAACAAAGAAATAGATACTATAAAGTCTAAAAGAAATTTATTAAACTCTGAGTATTCTCAAAATGATCGAAACTTAATTACCCTTGGTCATCAAATAGCTTCATTAAAAAATGAAATAGAAGAATCAGCTGATTTGCCAAGTAGTGTTAGAACCATTTTAAAATCAACAAGTTTAACTGGCATTCATAACACTATCGGTAACATTATAAATATAGAAGATGAATATGTAAAAGCCTTAAATGTAGCCTCAGCTGCTAATAAAAACTTCATCATTACAACAGATGAAGAAAGCGCTAAAACCGCAATTAACTACTTAAAAGACAATCATTTAGGTCGAGCAACATTCTTTCCTATGAATGTTATAAAAGAACGTAATGTTGATGAAGCAACTCTTAGTCTAATTAAATCATCTCCTGATTTCATAGCAATACTAAGTGACCTAATAACTTATAATAAAAAGTATGAGAATATTATCAAAAATCAATTTGGAAACATTATAATTTCCAAAGATATAGATTCAGCCAATAGACTAAGTAGAATAATTAAAAATCGTTACAAAATTATTACTTTAGAAGGAGACGTTATTAACATTGGCGGTTCTATGACCGGTGGTTCTCTAAATAAAACAAGAAGTTCAATTATTATAAAACAAGAGTTAAAATATAAAGAAGAAAAAGAACAAATTATAAAAAATGAACTAGAAAAAATTAAAACAGAATTAGAAAAATTGAACTCTATAATCTCTGAATTAGAAGAAAAAAATTATCAAATAACTAAAGAAAAAGTATCTTTAGCGGAAATCTATAATAATAAAAATAATGAATTATCTAAACAAAAAGAAGCCTTAGTAAGCATTGAAAAAGACTGGGAAAGTTTAGAAGCAATTAGTAGTAACAATGTATCTTCTAAAGAACAAGAATTAATCAAACTATTCCATGAAATGAATTCTAAAAAAGAGCAATTGTTACTAAGCATAAAATCAAAGACAAAAGAAATAGAAGAATTAAAGACAAAAATAGAAGAAAATCAAGCTACTTATAAATTGAAAAATTCTACTTTAAGAAATCTAGAAAAAACATCAAGAGAGTTAGAAATTACAATTAATAGATTAGATGTTAAAATAGATAATATGTTAAATATTCTATCCGAAGATTATGAACTTACCTTTGAAAAAGCTCAAAGTAATTATAAACTTGATATAGAACCAGAAGAGGCAAGAATAAAAGTAAATACTTATCGAGCTAATATTAAAAGAATAGGCATGGTTAATATATCCGCAATAGAAGAGTATGAAAGAGTAAATACTAGATATAGTTTTTTAACAAATCAAAGAGAAGACTTACTAAAAGCAGAAAATACATTACTTGAAATTATGAATGAAATGGATGATGTTATGAAAGAAGAATTTAAAACTACTTTCTTAGCTATCCAAACAGAATTCCAAAAAGTATTTAAAGAATTATTCTCTGGTGGACAAGCAACTCTAAAACTAACAGATCCTAAAGATATGTTAACAACAGGAGTAGAAATTGTTGCCTCACCTCCAGGTAAAAAACTAACTACCATTTCCTTATTATCAGGTGGTGAAAAAACTCTAACCGCAATATCATTATTATTCGCTATATTAAATGTTAGAAGTGTACCTTTCTGTTTATTTGATGAAGTAGAAGCAGCTCTAGATGAAGCAAACGTATCAGGATTTGGTAAATATTTAAATCATTATCGTGATAAAACTCAATTCTTAATAATTACACATAAAAAGAAAACTATGGAATACGCCAATACCCTATATGGAATAACTATGCAAGAGTCAGGCGTTTCAAAACTAGTTAGTGTAAAATTAACCGATAGAGAAGAAGTGGTATAAAAAAAGACTAGATGGCACGCATCTCGTCTTTTCCTTTGTAAGGATCTTTTTTATCAATATGGTCAGTAAACATAATTCCATTTAAATGATCAAGTTCATGTTGCATCGCAATAGCTAACTCTTCACGAGCCCTTACATGTATTTTTCTACCTTCCATATCATAAGCTTCCATTGTAACTCTTGCATATCTAGGAACAATTCCCTCAACAGCTCTGTTAACACTAAGACAACCTTCACCAAGTTCTACATAAATTTTTTCTAAAGAGTTACTAATGATTTTTGGATTTATTAAAATATAAGTTTCAAATTCACCTTCATCGATTTCATTAACTACAACAAAGTATCTTTTTAAAACACCAAGTTGGACAGCAGCCATACCCATACCAGGACGTAAATCATACTTTTCTGCTAATTCTTCAATTTGACTATCATGTAAATACTTAATCATTGTATTAATTAAATCTTTATCTTTTTGAGTTAAAGGAAATTCTACTTCTTTACTAACTTGTCTAAGACGTTTATCCTTTTCATCTAAAATATCCTTGGTCTTTAACATACTACTCCACCTCGCACTGCATATATTTTAGCAAAAAAAACAAAAAAAATAAAGCCTAACTTACAAATACCCAAATAAAAACGTATAAGGAGTACTTATACGTTTAACTTATGCTGAAAAACGAGTGCCGATTACGATTACTAATAATATGAATAAAACTAAAATAATAGCATAAGTTGAGTTATTATTACCAGTATTATAAACTGGATAATAAGGAACTTGATAACCAGCTTGATTAGAACAACATCCTGAACCTCCACCGTAATAATACATAGCTAAAGCCTCCTTTTCTTAATCTATTATAAAATATGTAAATTGACAAAATATGTTAATAAAACTGACCTATAATATAATTAATTAGAATTATTTTAACAAATTATGTTATTATTATATTATATTGGAAGGATGTAAAAAGGTATGGGAAAAACATTTAAGCATTTAGATAAACCATTATTAATTATTTCTATATTACTATTTATCTTTGGACTAATCATGGTTTTTTCAGCTTCAAATGTAATTGCATATATGTCGCACGAAGTAAGTGCTTATTATTATTTCATTAGACAAGGAGTCTTCTTACTAGCAGGATTTTTCATGTTCCTTGTAATGATAAATTTTTCAACTAAAAGTTATGGCTTTGTCTCCTGGTTTCTTTTAATTGTTTTTTCAATAAGTTTAGTAGTTTTACTAGCAATTATTAAGCCAAAGAACCAAGCTCAAAGCTGGTTTGAAATAGGACCTATATCTATTCAGCCAAGTGAATTTATAAAAGTTATTGTTATAATCTGGCTATCATGTTTTTATGATAAGCATCAGAAACAATTAAATAAATATAGTACAAGTTTATTTCCTATATGTGTATGTGCCGGAATAGCTTTCTTAATATTTTTACAGCCAGACCTTGGTACTATGATTATCTTTGTTTGTATCGTTGCCGCCATATTTTTTGCTGTACCGATAAGTAAAGAGATAAAAGTAAAGACAACCTTTGCCGCCTTAGGCTTTATGCTCTTTGCCTTTGTAGCCTTTGCCTCATCTGGTAAAACTCTACTTCAAGAAAGACAACAAGAACGTCTAAACTTTACTAATCCATGTGCTGACTTATTAGATTCTGGAAACCAAGTTTGTAACAGTTACATCGCTATTAATAAAGGTGGCTTAACTGGTGCTGGTCTTGGTAACTCAACCCAAAAGTATTTATACTTACCAGAACCGTATACAGACTTTATTTACGCCGTAGTTGTAGAAGAACTAGGACTAGTTGCTGGAGTCTTATTACTAATAGGTTACATGATAGTTTTATATAGAATACTAATTATTGGCCGAAACAGTCCGTCAAATAAAGGAAGTGCCATATGTTATGGCGTTGCTATATACATATTTCTTCATGTAGCTGTAAACTTAATGGGTATATTAGGTTTAATGCCAATGACTGGTGTTCCATTACCATTTATTAGTTATGGTGGTAGTTTCACAATTTGTTTAATTGCCGCTTTAACAGCTGTTCAAAGAGTTAGTGTAGAAACAGCTTTAGCTAAAGAAAGAGGTGTAAAACGTGCCTAATATATTTATTCATGAAAAAGTAGCTTATAATATCGCTAAAGAAAATAAATATTTAGATACACCTAATTTCTATTTAGGAGTTCTAGCACCAGATGCTGTAAATTTAAATGGTTTTGCTCCCAAAGAAGAAAGATGGACTTCTCACTTAAGAGATAAAAATTTTTCAACATGGCGTCAAAACATTATTGACTTTTACAATAAAGAAAAGAGTAACTATGCCTCATACTTTTTAGATGGCTACTTAATCCATATTTTAACGGATATAATATTTGATGATTATTTTTACAGTAACGTTATAGACCTAATAAAAAAAGATCATAAAGATATAGAAGACGCTCATCCATTATTATTAAAATCTATGAATGATTACGCTATAGTTAATAAAGATGATAAACTGGTAGGCTACATAAAAGAAAAATTAAATAATGCTGATAGTTTAAATATTAGAAATATTTCAAAAGAACAATTACTTTCTTGGTCAAAGAAACAATTAAACTATAATGAATCATCTTCAATTACTAATCCATATATTACAGATGATTTAATAGAAAAAATAACTACTCAAGTCAGTAAAGAATACTTTGATATTGTAAATGATTACGTAAAGTAAATGTAAATAAGTTAAAAAAGAGAATAAAATAACATAAAGTAATATATAATAAAGTTCATAAAGGAGGAAGAAATATGGAAAATAAAAAAGAAGGGAAAGGTTTAGTAACAGTAATCGTTATCTTAACAATATTATTAGTATGCGCTCTAGGTAGTACAGTGTATTTTTACTTAAAGTCTAATGAAAATGCTGGTAAAGAAACTGTAGTTACTGATAAAGCTGATAAGAATGATAATACTGAAAAAACTGTAGTTGAAAATGGCTTCTATAGTAGTAAATCATTAAATACTACCAATCAAACTTACACTCTATTAGGAAGTTCTAGTAATGGAGGAATAAATCTAGCATTTGACGCTGATAAGAAGAAAGCAACAGTAACTTTATCAGCTTGTACAATAAACCTTACATATAATCTAGGTTGGGTAACTGCGAATGAGAATGCTTGTGATGTTAGAGAAAAAGAACACCGTGGTGACATTACATTTGATCAAGAAGTTTCAGAGTTTATGTTTGGAGGATTTGGTCAAGAGGCAAGTAACGAAACAATGTTATTCTTAATGAAAGATGGAACTGTTGAATATATCCCTATCGCAAAAGCATATAAAGCTAAGAGTCCAGAAGAAATTAAATCAACATATGGTACTATTCCAGAAGTAAAAGATATAATCAAATTATATCAAGTATCTGCTGGAAGCTATGTTACTGTACTTGCTCAAAAGGCAGATGGTTCTTTCTATGATTTAAACGAATCTTTATCAAGTATTAAAGCATGGAGTTAAAGTAAAAAATAGTTTGTGTAGAAACAAAATAAGTATAAAACTTCAATTTGTCAGCACATTATAGGCTGACTTTTTGATTGTCTGATTATAGTAAAGTTTTACTTATCATTATTTTTGTTTTGAATTGTCAATTGCTTGTCAATCGTCTTGTGTAATTTATTACTTTATGCTATTTTAAATAAAGGATGTGATAAAAATGGATTACTACTATGTTAGTATTGATGGTAATGAATACTTTTTACCAGACTTAGTTTTTTTAGGGATGGAAGATGAAACCGCTAACTATATTCAATCAAAATATGATAAAAAATATGTAGCTATTAGTAAAATGAAAAGTGATGGTAATTATCCATTAATGAAAAAAACATATGATAGATGCAATAATTTCGTAGGAATGGTTTTAGCTGAAACACCAGAAGGTGAAGAATTTAATAAAAAGGGAGAAACATTTAGAAACATAGACAGAAGAAGTGATATATGCGTTAAAAATGGTAACATTTCAGCTGCCTGTGATTTATTAGAAAAGGGTATTGAATTATCATTAAGACCATATAATCAAGTAATGAGAGAGGAAAATTCTAAAGGCTCAGCAAAACAATAGTTTTTAAAGGCTATTTTGACATATTTATCCAGTAGTGCTATAATACATTGCTAACAAGGAGAAGATGAAAAATGCCAGAGGTATGTAAAGATCTCAAACCAGAATTACTTAGAATTATAAAGACGTCGTCAAAAATATTTATAACAGGACATAGTGAACCAGACTTTGATTCCATTGGATCATCAATTGGTATGTTATCATTATGTCAGTCATTTGGAAAAGAAGCATATATAATAGTTGATGATGATGAAGCTAGTCTTGAACCTGGAGTAAAAAGAATAATAGACGTTAATAAAGGAAAGTATCATATCATCAAACTAAATGAATTTATAGATTTAACAAGAGATGATACTGATTCAACTTTGATAGTAGTAGATGCCAATAAAAAGTATCAAGTATCCGCAACTCCTTTTCTTGATAGATTTCAAAATGTTGTAATTATAGACCATCATAATCCAGACCAGCATACTATTCCCGCAACCGCTAGTTACATAAATCCAAAAGCATCATCTGCCTCTGAACTAGTTGCTAAATTATTGAATTCATGCAAAGTCAGATATGATGCAAATGTAGCTAATTATTTATTAGCTGGTATTGAATTAGACACAAATAGGTACAAGAAAAATACCAGTTCAGTTACCCATGACACAGCTGAAAAACTAATAGTTCGCGGTGCTGATCCAGATTATGTAAATGAACTTTTCCTAGCTGAATTTGAAGCTGATCGACGCGTTAACAATTTAGTATACAATGGTACATTATTTGCCCATTATCAACACTATCAAATAAGCTTTACTTTGAATAGAGAAAAGCCAAATACTGTATACAAGAAAGAAGATTTAGCCAAAGCTGCTGACAAGGCTCAGAAGTATCAAACAGATGCTTCCTTCGCAATAGGATTTGTCAAAGACGACTTGATATCTATAAGTGCTAGAAGTAAAGGATATATTGACGTAGGAGAAATAATGGAAGAGTTTACCGGTGGTGGAAATACAAGAAGTGCTGCTTGTAAAATATCATCAACTGATATAATGTCAGTAGAAGAAAAATTAAAAAGTGTTTTAGATGATAAACTAACTGGCAGTAGTCAACAAGTAATGACTGAAAAACAATATGTAAAAGTAAAAGAATAGAAAAGTTTTAAAATTTCTTTAAGACTTTTCTTTTTTTTTCGAATAATAAAGTAGGAGGTGATAAAAATAACATTTCATTATCGATATCGTAAGCAGATAATTATAGCGAGCACAATACTAATATTCATCACAATTACATCAATATTATATATAAGTAATCGTCCTAAAACAAAGTTAAAGATAAAAGAGACAAACATTGCTTTAAAGAAAGACAAAAAGGAAACAAAAGATGAAATAATTGAAGAATATAAGGTAGATATTAAAGGAGAAGTAGTTAATCCAGGAATTTATACTTTAAAAAGTACATCTAGGATAATAGACTGTGTAGAATTAGCTGGTGGTCTGACAGAAAACGCTAATACAACAGTTTTAAATCTAAGTAAAAAAATAACTGATGAAATGGTAATTATAGTCTATAGTAATGCTGAAGTAGAAGATTTTAAAAAAACTAAAGAATTAGAAAAACAAGTTCAAGAATCATGTATTCAAAAAGACGAAAACTCACTCAAAAATGATGCTTGCATAGAAGAAGACTCAAGTAATACAGGCTTAATATCAATAAATACCGCAACAGAAGAGGAGTTATCAAGTTTATCAGGAATAGGTCCATCTAAAGCAAAACAAATAATAGAATATAGAAATTCATCTGGTCCATTTAAAACAATTGAAGATATTAAACAAGTACCAGGTATAGGAGAAAGTATATATGCTCAAATTAAGGACTATATTACTACATGATTATATATACTATATCTTACTATCAATTACTGTTTTAATTACCATAATAAACATACTAATACCAAGACAAAGTATTTATAATGAAAATATAAAAAGTATAAGAGCAAAAATTATTTCTTCATCAATAACAGGTGATAAGTTAAATCTAACGATAAAAAATAAAGAAAAATTATTAATAACATACTACTTTAAAAGTAAACAAGAAAAAATTAATTTTCAAAAGAATTATCACTTAGGAGACATTATAGAAGTAAAAGGTGATTTATCTATACCAAAGAAAAATACAACTAAATATCTTTTTAATTACAATTCATATTTAAAACATAAAAATATTTATTACACGGTCACCTCAACAAATATAAAAAAACTATCTAATAATAAAAACATATATTTCAAACTAAAAAATGTAATTGTTAATTTATCTGAAAAGAATGCTTATTTAAAAACATTTTTATTAGGAGATAAATCAAATCTAAGTACTAAAGTAATGTCAAGTTATCAAGAAAATGGTATAAGTCATTTATTTGCTATATCAGGTATGCACATAGCTCTATTATCATCATTGATTACGAGGTTCTTAAAGAAATTCAAAGTAACTGAAGAGAAACGTTATTATATTACCTCCACAATTTTAATAATGTATTTATTACTAGTAGGTTTTTCACCATCTATTTTAAGAGGTGTATTATTCTATTTATTATTTTCTTTAAATAAGGTTTATTATTTCTACGTAAAACCAGTAAATATATTTATTGTAATATTATCTGTTTCATTACTTATTAATTATAATTATGTATTTGACATTGGCTTCTGGTATTCATTTGTAATTAGTTTTTCCTTGATTGTAACTAGTAAGTATTTAACAAGTAATAACTATTTACTAGGTTTATTAAAAACATCAATTATATCATTTTTAGTAAGTATACCAATCAGCCTATATAGTTTTTATCAAATGAATATTTCAAGTATTTTCTATAATTTATTCTTTATACCATATGTAAGTATAATAGTTTTTCCATTGTCATTAATTACCCTTGTTGTACCAATACTTTTACCTATATATGAAATATTAATAAAAATATTAGAAGAAGTATCTTTATTTTTAAGTCATAATAGATTATTGATACTAACATTTCCAAGAATTAATTTTGTATTTTATATTATTTACTATATCCTGATAATTATTTTTATTAAAGGATTACTAAAAAAGAATTATTATAAACTAATTCCATTATTTGTTGTATTACTAATTCATTACATATATCCATATTTTCAAAAGGATTTAATAATAACGGCAATTGACATTGGTCAAGGAGATTCTATTCTTTTGTATTCAGGTAGAGAAACAGTATTAATAGATACAGGAGGAATCGTAACTCATACTAAATCATCCTGGGCAAAAAGTAATAAGGAATATTCTATTGTTAAAAATACAACTATACCATTACTAAAAAGTTCCGGCATTAGAAAAATAGACTATTTAATTTTAAGCCATGGAGATCAAGACCATGTAGGAGAGACAATTAATTTAATAAATAATTTTAAGGTAGAAAATGTCATTTTTAATGTAGGAAGTATTAATAAACTTGAAAAAGATATTATTAAAGTACTAGATGAAAGAAAAATAAAATATTATAAAGAACTAAGTGAGCTTAGTGTATTTAATAATCGAATTTATTTTTTAAATACAACTGTTTATAACAATGAAAATGATAATTCTAATGTTCTTTATCTTAATTATAATAATTATCAATTCTTATTTATGGGAGATGCAGGAGTAGAGAAAGAAAAAGATATCTTAAATGAATATAGCATAGAAGATATAGACTTTCTAAAAGTTGGTCATCACGGTTCAAATACCAGTAGTAGTAAAGAGTTTATTGATATTATGAATCCAAATTATTCCATTATTAGTGTTGGCAAAAACAACAGATATGGTCATCCAAATAAAGAAATATTAAATAATTTGAGTGATTCAAAAATTTATAGAACAGATCAAGATGGTAGTATCATGTTTAAGATTAAAAAAAATAAATTAAGAATTGAGACATATAGTCCGTAGAAAAGAGTAGATATGAATTACTACAACGAGATAAAAAATGAATTAGTAAATAATGAGATAAATCGGAAAGTTAAAAATTATTCAATCAACAGAAATGATTTGAATTCTTACTATAACGTTGGCAAATTATTATTAGATGCAGGTAATCAATATGGAGAAAGTATTATTAAAGAGTATTCATTAAGATTGACTGAAGATTTAGGCCCAGGGTATAGTCAAAGAAATTTAAGAAATATGCGACAATTCTATAAAGTTTCTCAAAAGTGGCAGACACTGTCTGCCAAATTAAGTTGGAGTCATTATTGTGAGATTCTTTGGTTTGATGATAATAAATTTCAATACTATGTTAAAATAGCTGAATTAAATAATTTATCAATAAGACAGTTAAGAGAAAAAATAAAATCTAACGAATATGAAAGGCTTCCTGAATTCACAAAAAATAAATTGCTAAATCAAGACAAACAAAATGTAGTTGACTTTGTGAAGAATCCAATTAAGATTAAGAATGATAATAAATATGATATATTATCAGAAAAAATATTACAAAAACTAATCCTAGAAGATATTGAAAACTTTTTAGAAGAATTAGGAATAGGGTTTACTTTTATAAAAAGTGAATATTCAATTAAATTGGGTAATATATATAACTACATAGATTTACTTTTGTATAACATCAAATATAAATGTTATGTAGTTGTAGAGTTAAAAGTTACTGAATTAAAAAAAGAGCATACAGGTCAAATTATGACTTATATGAATTATATTGATAAAAATAATTTAGTATTAGATGGAGTGTTATTATGGAAATAGAACCAGAATTATATGGAAAAATAGTTTCTGCAGCCTTATTAAAAGATAATTGTATATATATGGCCAGAGAAGGCCATCATGCGATTTTTACCATGGAGCCTTTAGGTGTGCTAAGAAGTGCTAAACAAGGTTTTGTTACAGAATATGGCTATTTTGTGAATAGAGAAACTGGTTTATACATTGCCGAATATTTTGACCAAATAGATACTAAATATAATCCACAAGATAGACTAGTAAGTGAAGATTTAAAAAAAGAAGACTTGAAAGTATTAAGATATGTCAAAAAATATTCATATAAAGAAAGACAAAAATAATAAGCATAACACTTCTAATTTTCTCTTGAATAATAGACAAAAAACAAAAATTCATATACAATGTATTTATGGTGATTTAAATGAAAAACATTAGTAACGTTATATCAAATTTAGATGAAGTAAAATTAGATCATTCTTTTCAAGACGCCTGTAGTGATAAAGAATTTTATGATTATGTATATTCATTAGGAATAGCAGAAGATACTTTAAAGAAATATACATCTAGCTTGGAAGACAGTTTTGAAGAATATAAAAACTGTAAAGACTGTCCAGGCCTTGAAAAATGTCCTAATAAAGTACATGGATATAAATATAGTCCAGAAAAAGATCAAAATCTAATTAGATTTTCATACATAGCTTGTAAGAAGCAAGAAAAAAAATATCATGATGATGCTTACAAAGAAAACTTAGAATTATTTTGCTTGCCAAAGGAAATTAAAGAAGCTTCATTAAAAAACTTATATAAAGATGACAAAGCAAGATTACCAATAATAAAGTATTTTAAAGAGTTCATTGATAGTTATACAAATAAAGAAAAAGCAAAAGGTTTATATTTAACAGGCTCTTTTGGCTCAGGTAAAACATACATGATAGCGGCTCTTTTTAATGAAATGGCTAAAAAAGGAGTTCAAAGTGCGCTGATATATTATCCGGAATTTTTAAGAAGTTTAAAATCTTCATTTCAAACAAACTATAGCGAGAAATTTGATTATATAAAAAAAGTTCCATTATTATTACTTGATGATATAGGCGCTGAAAACTGTAGTGCCTGGTCAAGAGATGAAGTCCTAGGCCCAATACTTCAATATCGTATGGAACAAGGCCTACCTACGTTTTTTACTTCAAATTTAACAATGGATGAGTTAGAACAGTCTCTAGCCATAACAACATCAGGAGCAGACAAAGTAAAAGCTAGAAGAATAGTAGAAAGAATTAAACAATTAACAATAACTTTAGAATTAATAAGTAAAAATAGAAGAAACTAAAAGTAATAATAAAGTATTTCGAAAATATGAATTAAGTATTCTAACATCGAAGTACTTTTCTATGTAAATTTATAAAATTACATATGTAAACCTCATTTAGCAATAATTCCAGTTTAATTTTAAAATGAACGTGAGCCATAGAACCTCACGTTTTTCTTGACATAAAAGTATTTTTCAAGTATAATAGGCACTGCTTTGGAGTGAGTGTATGAAGTCATTAGAAAAACAAAAGAAAATTGTTAGAATTTCTTTAATATTAGTCGGAATATCGATGTTTTTAGTTTTGGCTAAAAATATAGACTTAGAAGAAAATGACTTCTCACTAGCTTACGAATACATTAATACCAAAGATATGGCATCAGTAGAAGTAGCTTATAAAAAAGCCTTAGCTGATGGTAATACATATACCGCTATTGCGAAAGATAATGACGTAAAAATAAATACAAAAGTAGAAGAAGCCCAACTCCAAACAATGAATAATTCATTAGCTTTGAAAAATAAAGTAAACTGGTACCTTCCTGTTGAGAATGGTATCATTACTCAAACACCAAGTTACAATCATGTAGCTTTTGATATTACTAGTACAAGAGGTGTTTATGAAACTATTTTCCCTATCGCTAATGGAACTATATCAGGAATTTATACAGATAATGCCGGAGCATTAATTGTAACCGTACATCATGTAATTGACGGTGTTAATTATACCTCCCAGTATGTTCACCTTTCTTCTTATGCCCCTAATATATATGTAGGGAAAGAAGTAACTATAAATGACGCATTAGGTCAAATGGGAGCAACTGGTATCGCAACCGGTGTGCATCTACACATTGCCGTAATAGACTGTACAATGTTTGATCCTAATGATGCTAATTGCTCCGACCTGGGTAGATTCTATCGATATATTAGATTAAGATATACACAAGGATTTGTAGGACTATATAATGTAATAGATGTCCCATATCGTTGGTATAGTAGATAAATGTCTTGCAAAAGACAAAAAAAGGTGTTATAACTAATACATAACTTAATTACATTGACAAAGGACACGATAAATTAAGTAATTTTTAAAGAGAATTCATGTTTGGTGTAAATGAATAAAAACTTAATTTGTTACTACCTTTCGAGTAGAATTATTAAAAGTAATTCCGGCCAAGCCGTTATTTAAATAAAGTAAAACACAAGGATGGTACCGTGTAATTCACTCCTATATCTATTTTGATATAGGAGTTTTATTTTTAGTCAATGAAAAAAGAGGAGGAATAAATATGATAAATATAAAAGAAAATGAAAAATTAAGTGTAATGAATCATTCGTGTGCCCATTTACTAGCACAAGCTGTTAAACATTTATATCCAAACGCACTATTTTGGGTAGGACCAGTAATCGAAGAAGGTTTCTATTATGATATAGACCTAGGTGACAAAACATTAACAGAAGAAGATTTACCAGCTATTGAAAAAGAAATGAAAAAAATTGCCAAAGATGGAAAAAGAATAGTACGTCATGAATTATCAAAAGAAGAAGCTTTAGAAAAGTTTAAAGATGATCCATATAAAATTGATTTAATTTCTCGTATGGATGAAAATGAAGTTACTATTTCTTGCTATAGCCAAGGAGATTTTACTGACCTTTGCCGTGGACCACATTTAGATACTGTAAAAGAATTAAAATATTTTAAATTGTTAAAAGTATCAGGTGCTTACTGGAAAGGTGACTCTAAAAATAAAATGCTTCAACGCATTTATGGAATTTGTTTTGAAACAGAAGAAGACTTAAATAAACATTTAGAATATTTAGAAGATTGTAAAAACAGAGATCATAGAAAAATAGGTAAAGAATTAGAAATATTCATGACAGATGATTTAGTAGGTAGAGGATTACCAATGTTTCTACCTAATGGATATATCATTTGGGAAGAACTAGAAAACTACATTAAAGCAAAAGAAAGAAAACTTGGTTATCAACATGTTTTAACTCCATGTGTTGGTAATGTAGAATTATACAAAACATCAGGACACTGGGAACATTATAAAGAAAATATGTTCCCAATGATGAAAGTTGATGACGAAGAATTTGTTCTACGTCCAATGAACTGTCCACATCATATGATGATTTATTCTAACAAGTTACATTCATATAAAGATTTACCAATTAGAATAGGCGAAGTTGCTCATGACTTTAGATATGAAGCATCAGGTGCTCTAAAAGGAATAGAAAGAGGAAGACACTTCTGTCAAAACGATGCCCATTTATTTGTAACACCAGAACAAATAAAAGATGAATTTAAAAACGTTGTTGATTTAATATTTGGCGTATATAAAGATTTTGATATCAAAAACTACCGTTGTGTTCTGTCATTAAGAGATCCAGAAGATAAAGAAAAATATCATCAAGATGACGCGATGTGGAACAAAGCTGAAAATGAATTAAGAGAAGTTTTAAATGATTTAGGAATTGAATACACTGAAGAAATTGGTGAAGCAGCATTCTATGGACCAAAGCTAGATGTTAACGTTCAACCAGCTGTTGGAAATGAATATACCTTATCAACTTGTCAATTAGATTTCTGTTTGCCAGCTAAATTTGATTTAAAATATGTAGATAAAGATGGAGAAAAGAAAACACCAGTTGTTCTACATAGAGCAATACTAGGTTCACTAGACAGATTTATGGCTTACATTCTAGAAGAAACAAAAGGTCAACTTCCAACTTGGCTATCTCCAGTTCAAGTAAAAGTAATTCCTGTAAATCCAGAATTCCAAGGAGAATATGCCAAAGAAGTAACTGAAATGTTAAAAGAAAATGATATCAGAGCAGAATTAGATGACCGTAATGAAAAACTAGGATATCGTTTAAGAGAAGCTCAAACAGAAAAAGTTCCTTTCACATTAATATTAGGAGATCAAGAAAAAGAAAATGCAACAATAAGCTATCGTCTCTTCGGTCAAAAAGACACAACAACAGTATCTAAAGAAGAATTTATAAAATTAATAAAAGAAGAAATCATTAATAAAACAATCAGAAAATAATATATAAAAAGACTTTAGAAAACAAGAACAAAAACTAAAGTCTTTTTTGATGACAGGTGATACAATAAAAGTTAAAGTCACACCAAAGGAATGCTATGTTTTAAAAAGAATAGTCGTAATGGATGAGTCTGGTAAAGAAATAGAAGTAACTGCTGATGGTACATTTATAATGCCAGAAGGTAAAGTAACCGTTACAGCAATATACAATAAAATAACTAATCCTGAAACAGTATCAGCTTGCTATATTGTGCTTGGTATAATACTACTAATTTCTATTGGTACATTAATAGTTAACAAGCAAAAAACTGTCAAAAATAACTAAAGAAATAAAGGTCAAGAAGAAGATGAAAAAATCTTCTTTTTATTTGTCAATTTTTTGTAAAGTACTTAAAAACTTCAATATTAGTCATTTACTTTTACATCTATCTTGGGTAATATATAATTAAGCAGTGGCTGATTGTGGTGAAAAGTGGGGGATTTCTATGTTTATAGGAGAATATCATCACTCTGTTGATGATAAAGGAAGATTAATAATTCCTTCTAAGTTTCGTGATGAACTAGGGACAAAGTTTATTATAACTAGGGGTATTGAAAATTGCCTTTTTGTCTATTCATTGGAATCTTGGGAAAAAATCGTAAATAAACTAGAAACACTTCCATTTACTAAAAAAGATGCGAGAGCTTTTATTCGTTTCTTTCTATCAGGCGCTAGTGAAGCAGAATTTGATAAACAGGGCCGTATTAATATTACCTCCCCACTAATTTCCTATGCCAATATAACTAAAGAATGTGTAGTCATTGGTACAGGAGATAGGTTAGAAATATGGTCAGAAGAGTCTTGGAATGATTTCTTCACTTCTGCTAAAGACAGCATGTCAGACATAGCCGAAAATTTATTTGAGAGTGTGAATTTATAATGGAAAAACATATAAGCGTATTACTAGAAGAATCAATTTCTTCCCTTAACTTAAACGATTCTAGTATTATTGTTGACTGCACACTAGGCTATGGAGGACACAGTAGTAACATCTTGGCAAGAATAAAAAGAGGGTACTTATTCGCCTTTGACCAAGATAGTGAAGCAATTCGGCATAGTACCGAAAGATTATCATCAATCGGTACTAACTTCACTATCATCAAAAGCAATTTTGTTAATTTAAAAGAAGAATTAGCAAAACAAAACATTTATAAGGTTGATGGAGTCCTATTTGATTTGGGAGTATCATCACCTCAATTAGATGACAAAACGCGCGGATTTTCTTATCATGAAGATGCTAGACTTGACATGCGAATGGATAAAGATAATCCCATCTCAGCATATGAGGTCGTTAATAATTATACAAAAGAGGAACTAGCTAATATTTTCTACAAGTATGGTGAAGATAAATTCTCTAGAAATATAGCGAAAAAAATCGTTGAGTATAGAGAAAACAAGCCAATAGAAACAACTTTAGAACTAGTAGAAATAATTAAAAGTGCTGTTCCTATGAAGTTTAGAAAAGATAAGCATCCAGCTCGTCAAATATTTCAAGCAATTAGAATTGAAGTAAACCATGAACTTGATGTTATAGAGCCTGCCTTAGAACAAGCTCTATCAATTCTAAATGTTCATGGAAGGGTAGCAGTTATAACATTTCATTCCTTAGAAGATAGAATAGTCAAAAACTTCTTCAAAGAAAAATGTGCTATAGATCCAAAAGTACAAGGAATGCCTAATATACCAGATGAATATTTACCAGACTTCAAACTTGTTGTAAATAAAGCTATAGTTCCAACAGAAGAAGAACTAAAAAATAATTCCAGAGCAAGAAGCGCCAAACTTCGCGTTATAGAAAGAATAAAATAAGAAAGGTGATACGGTGAAAAAAGTTAAAAAACGAATTAAAATTTCAAAATTCGAAAAACTCTTGTATACGTTAGCGGTGACTTTATTAGTACTTTCACCGGTATCAATAGTTTTTTCAAAAGCAACTCTGTCGAAAATAAACTTTGAAGTTGAAAAAAAGAAAAATGATATTGAACTACAAGAAAAAACAAATGAAGGTTTGGCAATGACAATAGATGAATTAGCTTCACTTACTAAAATTCAAGAAGTTGCAGAAGAACAAGGTTTGAGTTATAATAATGATAACATTAAGACAGTAACTGATGAAAAATAGGAAGTGATTAAATGAAAAGCAAAAAGAAGGGAAATAATGTACGGTACTCAAAAGCCATCATACTTTTTTCTCTTCTTTTGTTTGCTCTAATGATTGGAAGAGTTACTCAACTTGCCTTATCAAAAAAGATAGATGGTATAGACCTAAAAGAACTAGCCAGTAAAAGAACAACTCGTACTCAAACTCTAAGTGCTAAAAGAGGAAACATCTATTCAAAAGATGGTGAAGTCCTAGCTCAAAATGTTTCGGCCTATAAACTAATTGCGTACTTAGATCCTAAAAGAACAACTAACAAGAAAAAGCCCCAACACGTTGTAGACAAAGAAAAGACTGCTGAAGCACTAGCACCAATATTAAATATGGAAAAAGATGAAGTACTAAAATATTTGAATAAAGAAAATGTCTATCAAACAGAGTTTGGTAGTAAAGGAAGAAATTTAACTGAACTAGTAAAAAAACAAATAGAAGATTTAAATTTACCAGGTCTTGATTTTATTGAAAGTTTTAAAAGATACTATCCAAAAGGTACCTTTGCTTCATACACCATTGGCTATGCAAAAACAACAACAGATGAAGAAACTGGTAAAGAAAATATTGTTGGCGAAATGGGTATTGAAAAGTCTTACGAAAGTGTTCTAAAAGGAGAAAATGGATACATTAAATATCAAAAAGATTTAAAAGGATATCAAATTGCCAATACTCCTGTTATTAAAAAAGATGCAACTCAAGGAAAAGACATTTATTTAACAATTGAAAGTAATGTTCAGTTCTTTATTGAACAAGCTTTAATAAATGCTGATATAGATTATGATTTTGAATGGTTCCATATAACTATACTAGACGCTAAAACTGGTGCGGTACTTGGGACTTCATCATCACCATCATTTGATCCAAACACTAGAAATATCACAAACTACCTGGATATGTTTTTAGCGTCACCTTATGAACCTGGTAGTACCATGAAGACATTTACCTATATGGCCGCTATGGAAAATGGTGTTTACGATGGTTCTGAAACATATAAGTCTGGTACTTATGTAACATCAGATGGTACAGAAATTGGTGACTGGAACCGTGAAGGTTGGGGCGTTATAACACTAGACAAAGGTTATGCCATGAGTAGTAATGTTGGTATAATAAATCTAATTAATAGACATATGGATAAAATGATGCTTCGCCAATATTTTAGAAAACTAGGCTTTGGCAAAAAAACAGGAATAAATCTGCCTAATGAAAGTACTGGGAAAATAGATTTTAAATATGAAACAGAAATATTCAATGCCGGCTTTGGTCAAGGAATAACTACAACACCAATTCAAATTGCTCAAGCTATGACATCACTAACTAATGATGGAGTTTTACTAAAACCATATATTGTATCCAAGATTGTTAATCCAGATACTGGCGAAGTAATCCTAGAAAACAAGAAAAATCCTGGCGAAAGAGTAGCGTCAAGCCTAACTGTAAAAAAGATGATTCAATTAATGGATGACTGTGTAAACGGTACAGGAAATACCGGTTCGGGATTTAGAATAGATTCAGGACAGTTAATCGGAAAAACTGGAACATCTCAGATTGCTAAAGAGGATGGTTCAGGTTACTATAGTAGTAAATATGATGTAATATCATCTTTTGCTGGCATATATCCAAAAAGTAATCCAGAATATATAATTTATGCAGCCGTAAAAAGACCAAGTAATGGAAGTCAAAAACCATTATCAAACGCCGTAAAAGAAATAGTTACAAATTTATCAAAATATTATGGCACAGAAGAAAATAATACTTCATCTGTAAAAATAAAAGAATTTAAACTAGATAGTTATGTAAATAAAAAACTTGCTGATGCCAAAACCGAATTAGACTCACTAGGACTAAAATATACAGTTCTTGGCAATGGTACTAAAATAACAAAACAATATCCAGAAAAAAATAGTACCGTAACTTCAGCTGACACAATTTATTTAATAACAAACGATAATAACTTAACAATTCCAAATGTTGTTGGTCTTTCATCAAAAGTTGCTAAAAGCATACTTCAAGAACTAAATGTTAAAGTAGTATTAGACGGTGTTGGATACGTAACATCACAATCAATTCCAGAAAATACACCAATAACAGATGGCATGGAAATAACGCTTTCTTTAAGCCCAAAATTTACGCCTTAGGAGGTATAAACGATGGAAAGAAAAAGTGAAAAGATAACAAGGATAGTATATGTTATAGCCGTTGTAGTAGCGATTGCTATAACCGTTATATATCATCTACCTGAGCTAAAAAAGATAAAAGGCAGTTCTGATAACATCATTGATATAGATAATTATGAAACTATAGTAGGTGTAACAATAGACTCTGGTCCAGAATTCTTACTAGTATCAGGTAATAAAAAAATAACCAATATATTATTTTTAAATCCCAAATCAATAGTTCTATATAATAAAGACATCGAAAATAATAATATAAGAACAGCAATAAACAAAATAATCAGTATATTAGAAAAGAAAAACTATTTACAATCAGGAGAAATAACACTTACTTTATATCCAGATAGTAAAGATTATGTTGAAATTAAAAGTGCCTTTAATGAAAAATTGATTATAAATGAACAACCAGGTAATTATCAAGAAAAAACAAAAGCCTTAGGTTTTGAAGTTACTACTGATAATGAAACCCAAATAAGAAATCTAGAAGAATATTCATATAAAATAGTTAGAGAATATAAAAATAAAAAAATTCAAGATGGCATTACTAATCGTATGACAGAAGAAGAGTCTATTGCTGCAGCAAATAGAGTATATGAAAAATTATCAACTTATGCTATTGATGTGGAAAATCAAGAAACTAATTCCACAGCTTTGCCAATAGAAAAAGTACCAGCTAACCAAGATTTAACTATTTATCCATCTAGTGAAAGCTGGTATTACATAAAAAAACATAAAGTTTATGCATATATTAACTTTACGGGCTTAACAGATGACTATGAATTCTGTTATAATGGTAGTATAGAAAAGATGAAAAGAGGAAAGTGTTCATGAGAAATGTTGTAACTACTCGTAATTGGATAATTGTAACATTATGTATAACCATTGTTTTTATGGCAATAGGTTTTGCTATACTTTCTATGCAACTAGATGAGAAAGGTAATTCTAAAGCTGTTCATGACACATCCTTTGTTACTATAAATCCTAGAACTCCTGTTCAAGGCGGAACAAAAGTTCCATCATCAACGGCTAGTATTACAAATTCTGGTCAAACAATTAACTTTGAATTTCAACTATATGCTCCAAGTGATGAAATAAGTTATCGAATAACTATTAAAAATCAAGGAACTATAGATGCTGAGATAATTAATTTAGTTGAGTACCCTGATTACTTAAACAATGCTGCGTCTGCACAAAGTATTTATCCAGTTGAAGTAAAACATAATAATATTATTGGAAAAGTACTTTCACCAGGCGAAGAAACAGAGCTTAATGTAGCCACAACGTTTAACTATAATGGACAGGCAATGCCTATTAAAGTTCCATATCAAATTACAATAATTACAAAAAGTCCTAATACTTAAAACTGGAGTAAAATCCAGTTTTCTTTTGTTTAAAATAGTAAAATATTGTTGAAAATAAAACTTTATGCTATACTGTTCTATAGTAGGAGTAGGTAGTATGAAAAAGAAAAATAAGTTCCCAATATTTCCGTTTCTTTTATCAATAGCATTATTAGCACTCGGTTTCTATTTTGAACTTATTGCGAACAAAGAGCGTATCTTTAAAAAGAGCATAAATAATATCTTTGAAAACATCATAGAAGTAGTCAATATGTTTGAATTTGACACTGGACTATCAAATAACTATCGAAAAGAAGCAGATATAAAAATAACTTCCAATAGTTTCAACAACACCTACCTAATTAATCAAAATAATATAATAAAAAAAGAAAATCTTACTCTTAACATAGGAAATGTATTCAGAAATCTAAATGAAACAAACATAAAAATAACTAGTATAAAAGATCTTCAAAATAAAAAAAGATTTGTCCATCTCCAGAGCAGTCTTAAAGGAGTAAATCTTTTAGAACTAAAAAAACTTACCGAAAACTCAACTCAATACTACTATGTATCTGGTTTCATAAATAATTATGTAAACAATGGAAATGATAATTACTTTGAAGCAATTGATCAAAAAACAACTATAATCGATAATGCAAAATACCTATCCAACTTCATTATAGAAAGTATTACTAATAATATAAAACAAAAGAACTATAAAACAACTGAAGAAAAACTAACTATAAATAATAAAGAAAAAAATTACAAAAAAATTAGCGTTTTCATAGATAAAAACATAGCCGATGAAATCACTAAAAATGTTATAAAAGATATTAAAAATGATGATAGGTCAAGTAATATTATATTAAGTACCAATAAAGAAATAAATGATATTAAAACGGATATCTTTCCCAAAAACGCTAACTTAACAATAAATACATACGTTGAAAATTATACTTATAAAATAAAAAAATATGAAATAATATACGTCAATAGCAAAACTAAAGAAAATATAACCGTAACTTATGAGTATAAAAACAAAAATGAAGGTATTGGCGATATCATAATCAATAATGAAAAGTATAAATATGAGTATATCAGTAAAGAAATGTCCAAAGAAATGACACTTTATAATGAGTATCAAAAAATAGGTACTGTAAGTATTGATAAAACTAAAACAGGAATACTTTTTGATCTAAATATAATAAATAACAATAAAGAATTATCTATAAATTATATTATGAACCTACTAAATCTAAAAAAGGGAAAATCATACAACCAAGAGCAACAGTTAACCATACGAACAGAAGTAAATAATGAACCGTTGAACTTTGATATAAATGTAAATACCAAAGTCAATAACAAAACAAAAATAGATGAAGATACCTCATCTTCAATAATAGAAAGAACATTAACAAAAGAAGATAAAACTCGCTTAAATAATATCTTTCTAGATGTTATTTCAAAATTAAATAGTTAGGAAGTGTAAATATGCAAAAAAAAATATCTAATAAAAAAGCAAAGACAATACAAAATAAAAAAACAAAAGTCATACCAAAAAATACCGGAAATGAAAAAATATTACTAATATCTTTTATTGCCTTATTAGTATTGGTGATAATTCTAACAATTGTCGCTGTAAATAAGAAAAAAGAATATGATAAAAAACAAAGCGCTGATATAATTATGCCAATTATTGAAAAAAGTGTTAATAATACCTTTAACATAGATATTTCAAATTTAAAAGAAAAGGGTCTAAAAAGTTACAGTTTTAAAATAACAAACTATAAAGATAAAAAGACAAATTCAAAACAAATTGAATATAAACTATCAATTAATACCTTAGAAAATGATGTAGAATTAAAACTATATAAAAATAAAGACGATAAAAATCTTCTTACCAATTCAGAAAAATACGAAATAACTGCTAAATTACCTAAAGATAAAAAGCAAGAAGATGTCTATACCATAATAATAAAAGCAAATAAAGCAACTGGTAAAAACAAAACTATTGAAGTAAAAGTAGCATCTTAAAAATTGACATTTGCAAGAGTCTAATATATAATTAATATGAATAAATGTGGAGGAGTTGGAATTACATGGAATACTTGGAAAATGAGGAAAAAATAGTTATTTTAAAAGACGGTAAAGAAGTAGAATGTGACGTGCTTTTTACATTCGATTCAGAGGATACTGGTAAAACATATTTTGGATATACAGATCACTCGATAGATAAAAATGGTCGAAAAAGAATATATGTATCAGGATATAATTTAATTTCTGGTAATGGGAAGTTAGAAGATATAACAGATCCAAAAGAATTAGATATGGTACAAGAAGTCTTAGCTCAAATAGATGAAGAAAGTCGTAATAGTTAGGAGTATGGTGAAATGAATACAGAAATAAGAAAAATAATTGAAAAGATTGAGAGTGACCAACAAGAACTTGAACGTTTAGTTCAAGAAAGAACAGTAATAATGAAAAATGAGCGTCATTTATCAACAGGAAACTTTCGAAGAGAAGTAGCTATAATAGAAAATTTTATTAGAAGAAAATCAGAAGAAATAATGAATGAGAGAAAAACAGTAGAAGATTATACTAAGGCTAGTGATTTGATGAGAGAATTAGCAATTGCTCCTGGCAGTGAAGAAGAAAGAGCTGAAAAAGAAGAAGAACTAAGTTCTGTTATGGAAAGTTTACCAGCTGAATTACAACAAGAACTTATTGATCGTGCTAATAATAGACCTGTGGAAGAAAATAATGTTTCTAATAACGAACCTGTTGAAGAAAACACTTCTCAAAATGTAACTAGTAATGAAGAAAGACTAAGAACATTACAAGATGCCCTAGAAGTTGCTAGAAACGCTTATCAGGCATCAATAGATAATTTTCAAGCCATATTTGCCAACGAAAGAAATGAAATAGCTGAAAGAGGACCAATAACAAATGAAGAACTAGATGAACTAAATAGTCGTTATCTAAGTGCAAAAGAAGCAGAAAATGAAAGACTTCAAAGAAGTAGAGACTTAATTACAGAAATAGAGGCAAAAATAAATGATGTAAATAAAACGATTGAAGAAGAGAATGATAAAATACTTTCTGACTTTAAACAAAATCTTATTAGTCAAGTTCGAAGTGGAGAAATAACATCAGCTGAAATGATAGAACAAGTCCAAGCAAAAGTTAAAGAGCTAAGAAAAGAAAATAATAACAATAGGAACAACGAAAATGAGCGTGTACCAGAAAATAAATCATTAGTACCAGTAGAAGCAACATTGACACCGTCTATTACAAATGACACAAGTAGCAATACAAATAGTGATGAGCAACGACTTCAAGTGATTGAAAACCAAGTCCAAGGAACACAAGGTACTCAAAACAATGAAGAAGGAATCGACAGAAACAATGAGAATGAACGTGTACCAATAAATAAATCATTAGTACCAGTAGAAGCAGCATTGACACCGTCTATTACAAATGACACAAGTGGCAATACAAATAGTGATGAGCAAGAACTTCAAGCGATTGAAAACCAAGACCAAGGAACACAAGGCACTCAAAACAATGAAGAAGGAATCGACAGAAACAATGAGAATGAGCGTGTGCCAGAAAATAAATCACTAGTGCCAACGTCATCACAAGATACAAAAGAGCAAAGTGCTCCAAGAGGATTTTATACAATTATTAATGAAATAACAGAAGGTTTAAATGTCCAAAAGGATACAGGTAAAAAATATAAAGTTTCAAATATAAAAGTATCAAAAGAATTTAAAGAAGAATTACATTCGGGAAATTATTTGTATAATATAGTTCATTTTGTACCAGCAGTTATTAAGGTACCAATAAAACTAATTCAAAAAGCCTTTAATAAGCTAAGATATTCTCTTGAAGAGAAAAAAACAGTAAAACAATTAAAAGAAAGAATTGAAAATTTAGACGAAAGAGATTTAAATATTATTTGGGAAGAATATCGTGGACGTAAAGTCATAGGTGAAGGATATCCAGATGTATTAAATATTCTATTAAATGAAAAAATGCAACAATATGCCATGGGCAAAGTGGCAGAACTAAATAGTTCAATGGAAAAAAAGTATATAGAACTATTTGAAGCAAAAAAAACAATCGAAAAATGCGATGAAATAATAGAACAGGCTCGTGCTGAAGGAAAAGATGAAGAAGTTCAAAAAGCAATGGCAGTACGCCAAAAAGTGCTTTCTGGAAAAGCTGAACTAATTAAAACTTTACGTGAAGAATCTAAGACGGCAAACTTATGGCTTTCTGGAGGAGCACACGGATTTGAAGAAGATATGAAAGCAGCCGCAACAAAATTATCAATCGTAGGAAAAAGATTTGCTAAAAAACAAAATTTAGATCCTGAATTAACTAGGCGACAAGCTGAAGTAGAACAACAAGAACTAAAAGCCATAGATAATAATGATAATGAAACCGCATTAAATGCTTTTATTGAAAATGAAACATTATTATCAGGTAATACAAAAATAGAACAAAGCATATTTGGAAAGAGATCAACAGGTAGTAAGTATTATGAACCATTGGCTTCGAAATTAGAGTATGGCGATGACCCTTTTATTAGAGACTTGATAACAACAGTTGCTGTTAGTGCAGCAGCCATAAGTGCAGCAAACGCTATTAAAGTCCATGGTGATGAGGCAGATAACGTAATAAAAACTCAACAAGACCAAGCAGCATATTTTAATGATAAAAATAGCGAACTTATTGATGAAGTACATAGCCAAGGTTCAAGATTAGCGGATAATGGTGAAGACTTTATGGAAGGAATGAAAGCTCAATCTGAAGAAAATCTTGTAAATTATGCAAATACAATGGAACGACAAACTTTAGATCAAACTTCATGGCAAATTGGCACTAGAGCATATAGAGCAGCTGATGATGCAGCTCACGGAATATATAACAATATATCTGATGAAGTACAAGCAAGTATTGCAGATATTGCAGGCCAATACCAATCTGGAATTATATCACGAGAGGCTGCACTAGATATGCTAAAAGAGGTAGCAAATGGAAGCCATCAAAATCTAGTAGAATTATACAGCTCCTATCTTCCAAGACTACAAGAATATGCAGCTGGACATCCACAGTTTGATTTACACTGTGTAACAGAGGCTATGGATGTTGTTATACAAAATCCTGAAGCAATAGCTAAAATGAATGAAGGAATGATAGAATCTGTTCAAATTGGAAACGACCTAATGCAACTATCTGCTGAACAAATTACAGCGCTTAATTCATTACCAAGTGATATCAAAACAACACTATTTGCCAATGGAGCAGCAGCAGTAGCTTTGGCATATAACGTTTCAAAAGAAATGACTAAAAAAGCCAATGCCGGCAAATATGGAAACGAAGTAACAGATATGGTATCTGAATACATTGCAAATAAAGAAAGTGCTAACACTGAAACAAATACATCTTCAAAGAGTAAGTAATATTAAGAGTCTATTAATAGACTCTTTTCTTTATTGATATTTATTAAATAAAATGTTAGTATTAAAATAGAGGTGGTAGATATGAAAAAAATAAAATTTATTACAATAGTATTAGTCTGTGTATTATTAATGACATCAGGTTGCGGCAAAGATGCCAAAAAAGCGAAAGAAAACATATTAGAGTGTACTAGTAGTGCAACTCAAGGTGTACTAACAATAGAATTGAAATACACTATTACATATCAGGGAGATTATGTTCAAAAAGAAGTTAGTGTAAATAAGATAACAGCAACTAAAGATGTAGATTTAAATGCATATAAAAATACAATAGAAGCAGAGTATGAGCCTTATAAAGATATCAAGTACTATGATAATAAAATAAAAATAGAAAAAAACACTATAACTAGTACCAGAACAATAGACTATTCAAAAATAGATACAGATAAATTATTAAGTGCAGGTTCTGAATATTATGAACTAATTACAGATGGAAAGGTGAAACTATCTACATTAAAAGATTTATATACCAACACTGGTATGACCTGTAAGAAAAAATAAGCAACATAACTTTTATGTTGTTTTCTTATTCAATTGACAAAGGTCTAAAAAAAGGTTAGAATAAAAACAGATTTAGGAGGAGAAAAACATGACAAATGAAAAGTATTTAGTTGTTAATGGTGGAAGTTCATCATTAAAGTTTTCTTTATATTCAATGCCAGAAGAGAAAGAATTAATCAATGGTTATATAGAGAAAATCGGAGCACCAGACTGTTTCTGGACTTTAAAAATAAATGGAGAAAAAATTAGACATGAAAAAGCTTTAAAAAATCATAGTGAAGCTGTAGAAGTAATGATGCAAGAACTTCTTGATAATAAAATTATTGAAGATGTTAGTGAAATTAAAGGTATAGGACATAGAGTTGTACATGCTGGAGAATATTATTCTGATTCAGTAGTAATTGATGACGAAGTATTAGACCATGTAACAGAATTAACAAAGTTAGTTCCAATTCATCATCCTGGAGAAATTGCTGGTATTAAAGCTATGCAAGAAAAAATGCCAGGAGTAGTTAACGTTGCTGTATTCGATACTGCATTTCATCAAACTATGCCAAAAGATATTTATATGTATGCAGTACCAATGTCTTGGTATAAAGAATTAGGTGTTAGAAAATATGGTTTCCATGGAACAAGTCATAAATATATCACTGAAACAATGCAAGAAAAATTAAATAAAAAAGATGTAAATTTAATCATCTGTCATATTGGATCAGGTGCTTCAATTTCATGTATAAAAGATGGAAAATGTTTAGATACTACCATGGGTCTAACTCCATTAGATGGATTAATGATGGGAACAAGATCAGGTTCAATCGATCCATCAATAGTTGAATATGTATGTAAAGAAACTAAAAAGACAGTAGAAGAAGTAACAAATGAATTAAATAAAAAATCTGGATTACTTGGTATCTGTGGTAAGAACGACTTCCGAGATGTTCAAGAATTAGCTGAAAATGGTGACGAAGACGCTAAATTAGCTCTAGACATGGTTGTAAACTCAATCGTTAAATATATTGCTCAATTCTATTTTGAATTAAACGGTGAAGTAGACGCTATCGTATTTACAGCTGGTGCTGGAGAAAATGATATTAAATTACGTCATGATATAATGAAAAAACTAGAAAAACCAATGAACATAGTTTTAGATGAAGAAGCAAATAATAACATTGCTAAATTTAAAGATCAAAAATCAGGAGCTATCACAACAGCAGATTCTAAAATTACTGCTTATGTAGAGCCAACTGATGAAGAAATAGTAATTGTACGTGATACCTATCGTTTAGCTAATAAATAAATATTAAAAGTAATATAAGAATAAAATTTAAGAAATAGTCGAAATTAGTCGACTATTTCTTTTTTAATATATTTTTTTTAAAACATAATAATAGTAGAAAACATTTTTGTTCTTGGAGAAAATTTAAAAATGATTAATAAAAAACATAAAAAAATAAAAATCGTTGACAAAAAATAAAAAAGCATATAGTATAGTGTGCTAACTTTAAGGCTTTTGTGCCAAAAAGAATATATTATAGGAGGAAAAATATGAAAAAAGATTATAAATTAAAGAAACTGTTTGCATTATTTTTAGCAGTTGCTGGAATACTTGGTATAGCAATGGTTGGAAATGCTCAAGACGAAGCCGGAAAAATTTTCGTTAAAAAAACAGCAACAAAGATTTATAATACTACAGCAACAGATAACTTAGAAAAAGGCAGATTTGCTAAAGTAAACTTATCTGTTAACGCCAATCCATATAATACATCAGTAACTACAAATGGCAAGCTGGATATAGTATTAATATTTGATAGTTCAAATAGTATGGATAAGTCTTCTGGTACTTTAGGAGAAACTAGAATGCAGGCAGCTAAGAAAGCAGCAACTAATTTTGCTAATACATTAATGGATGATAAAGGCACAGTGAAAATTGGAATAGTAGAATTTGGAACCAGTGTATTAGATGTGCAAGAAATGACAACAGAAAAAGAAACTGTAAAGAAGTTTATAAAAAACAAACTAGACTTGCCTGAAAATAATAATGATGGTGGTACAAACTTACAAGCTGCTATTGAAAGAGCAGACACAGTATTAAACAATGGCAAAAGGGAAGATGCCAAGCAAATTGTTATTGTTTTAACAGACGGTATTCCAACATACTTTACATATAATAATAATATATATGGAACAGGACAAAATGATAATAAAGTTGCCTATAATTGTAATGACTATTACTGTGATTGGCAAAGACCATCAGATGCCGCTTTAAAAGCTATGAATAAATTAAAGGAAAACCATTCTACCTCTGATGTTTACACAATTCTCTTTGGTAATGACACACGGGCAACTGCAACTTTAAAGAAAATAAATCCAGAACAACCCAAACCATTATATAAAAATTATAATGCACTAACAGGAGAAGATTTAAAGAAAATGTTTGAAACATTATCTTCACAATTGATGAATATAATTGGAAAAGATAGTGTTGTAACAGATATAATTCCAAAAGAATTTATGTTAACTGAAACTTCTAAAAATAAATTAATAGAACAAGGTGTAGAAGTTAAAGAAAATCTAGAAGATGGACCAACAGAATTAATTTGGACAATTGGTAATATTGAAGCAAATAAAGAAATATCGCTAACATATGAAGTGAAAGCTAAAGATGAATATCATGGAAGTATTTTTACTAATCAAAATGCTACTTTAAAAACAACAGTAGAAGAAAATAATCCTTATTATAAAAATCAGCCAAGTACTCAAACAATCGTATTTGAAAAGCCTACTGTAGAAATACCGGCAATCACGAATCATGATCATTATAAAGATAATTCAAGTTACATTGGATATGCAGAAAATGTAATAAAAGGAACAAGTATTTTAAACAATGATTTAAATAAAATAATAAAAAATGATAAGACAAAAGAAAACGATGTAGTAATAGTAAAAGATGAAATTGTTATTAACGAAACAGAAAATGTTACTAAAGTTTATGGAGAAACAAACAAATATCAGATTACAAAAGATGGAGTTTTACAAGGAATTTTAACTATTAATGAAGATGGTACATTTGCATTTGCTGCAACTAAAAATGCATCTGGAGAAATTGAGTTTACATATCACATAAAAAGTACAATCAATTCTCACCATGAAACAGAATTTGTATATAGTAATGATTCAACTGTAACACTATTAGTTAAAGAACGCCAAACCAAGTCAATAACAGGTGAAAAAATATGGAAAGATGAAAATAATAATGACGGAATTCGTCCAACTGAAATAACTGTTAATTTACTAGCAAACAATCAAGTAATATCTTCCCAAAAAGTCACTGCTTCTAATAATTGGTATTATGAATTTAATAATTTATATATGTATGAAGTAGGTCATGAAAACGAAGATAACTACTTAATTAACTACACAGTAAAAGAAGAAAATGTCCCCGGTTATACAACTAAAATAACAGGTACAACAATTACAAATACACATGAAATAGATAAAACTGCAAAAGTAACAGTTGAAAAAGTATGGAAAGACAATAATAATCAAGACGGACTACGTCAAGAAATAGAAGTTTCACTACTAGCTAATGGAGAAGAAATAGATACATATATATTAAATGCAAATAATAACTGGAAACATACATTTGATGGATTGCAAAAATATTCATCTGGTAAGGAAATAAAATATACAATTGAAGAAAAAACAGAAATAGAAGGATATACAGTAAAAATAGCTGGCTCTGCAAAAGAAGGATACGTTATTACAAATTCACATAATCCAATTACTATAGATATAGTAGGAGAAAAAGTATGGCTAGATAATAATAACAATGACAATTCAAGACCAGAAAGTATAACAGTAAAATTATTTGCCAACGAAAAAGAAGTAAAATCTTTAAAGGTAACAAACAAAACAGTAGTAGCTAATAATCCAAATACTTGGCTATATGAATTTAAAGATTTACCTAAATATGAAAATGGAAAAGAAATTAACTACACAGTAAAAGAAGAAAATGTTCCCGGTTATACAACTAAAATAACAGGTACAACAATTACAAATACACATGAAATAGATAAAACTGCAAAAGTAACAGTTGAAAAAGTATGGAAAGACAATAATAATCAAGACGGACTACGTCAAGAAATAGAAGTTTCACTACTAGCTAATGGAGAAGAAATAGATACATATATATTAAATGCAAATAATAACTGGAAACATACATTTGATGGATTGCAAAAATATTCATCTGGTAAGGAAATAAAATATACAATTGAAGAAAAAACAGAAATAGAAGGATATACAGTAAAAATAGCTGGCTCTGCAAAAGAAGGATACGTTATTACAAATTCACATAATCCAATTACTATAGATATAGTAGGAGAAAAAGTATGGCTAGATAATAATAACAATGACAATTCAAGACCAGAAAGTATAACAGTAAAATTATTTGCCAACGAAAAAGAAGTAAAATCTTTAAAGGTAACAAACAAAACAGTAGTAGCTAATAATCCAAATACTTGGCTATATGAATTTAAAGATTTACCTAAATATGAAAATGGAAAAGAAATTAACTACACAGTAAAAGAAGAAAAAGTTAATAATTATGAAACTTCATATAATAAAAACAATAGGTTTATAATTATTAACACACATGAAAATGAACAAATCAAATTATCTGGTACTAAAACATGGAATGACAATAATAATCAAGATGGAATTCGTCCAACTTCAATTGAAGTAACTTTAATTGGAAGAGTAGGAGAAAAGACAGTATATACATCAGAAAAAATAGAAGTATCAGCAGATACAAACTGGACATACGAATTTGAAAAACTAGATAAATTTTATGAAGGAAAAGAAATTATATATTCAGTAATTGAAGAAAATGTTAAAGGTTATAGTGTAGAATATAATGGTCTTGATATAATCAATACACATATTCCAGAAGTAATTAGTATTACTGGAGAAAAAGTTTGGGATGATAGTGACAATCAAGATGGAATTCGTCCAGAAAAAATCACAGTAATCTTAAATAAAACAGTAACAGGAAATACAACAAAAGTAGCAGAAAATATAGTAGAAGAAGATGAAACAGGAAATTGGACATTTACTTTTGAAAACTTACCAAAATATGAAAATGGAAAAGAAATTAGCTATACATTAGAAGAAGTAGATGTCAATGGTTATACAAGTGAAATTAAAGACTATAAAATAACTAATACACATGCTCCTGAAACAGTAACATTTAATATTGTTAAAGAATGGTACGATTATGAAAATAATGATGGAATTCGTCCAAACTCAATCACAGTAAGAGTAAAAGCAGATCATGAAGAAGTAGCAAAAGCAATTCTTTCAGAAGAAAATAACTGGAATGCTATCTTTGAAAACTTACCAAAATATAAAAACGGTATAGAAATCAATTATGAAATAGTAGAAGATGAAGTAGAAGGATATACTCCAACTATATCTAATCCTATAAAAGAAAATGATAATAATGTAACAGTCATTATCAAAAATACACATGAAAAAGAAACAACAGAAATTGTAATTGAAAAAGTTTGGGATGACGTAGGTAATGAAAATAAACGTCCAGATTCTATAACAGTAAATATATATGCAAATGGCGAACTATTTGAAACAGTAAAAATAACTGCAGAGAATAATTGGCAATTAAAATTAGAAAATCTACAAAAGTATTTCTCTGGTGAAGAAATAATTTATACAATTGAAGAAGTAGAATTAGAAGATTATGTAACAGATTATGAAGGTTATACAATTATTAATTCTTATAAAGCAAAAGGAGAAATAACACCTCCAAATACTGGAATTATAATGAATACAAATAGTAAAAACCTATATATCGAAACATTAGCTTTACTCTTAGGAACAATAAGTATAACTTATATCTTTAAGAAGAGAGAAAACTAATAAAAAAGATTTTTTCAGACTATTGACATGTAAAATTTTGTTAATAGTCTTTTTTTTAAATTTTTCATAGCTATGCTATCGACAGTCAAACGACAAATTAGAATTTGTTTTTTATTCTAAAAATGATATAATTCAAATATAAATATTTTAAAGGAAGAAGTTTATGAAAAATAGAATAGACAAAGAACTAGTAAATAGAGGACTAGTTCCATCAAGAACTAAAGCCCAAGAGTTAATTGAATCCGGCCTAGTAAAATGTAATGATAAAGTCATAACCAAGTCAAATTACTTAGTAGAAGACTTTGATTCTCTAACAATACTAGAAAATGATAAATTAAAATATGTATCACGTGCTGGTCTAAAATTAGAAAAAGCTATCAATGAATTCAAAGTTGACTTTACAAATTTAAAAGTAATGGACATTGGCTCAAGTACAGGAGGCTTTTGTGACTGTGCTTTAAAACATGGTGCTAGTCATATAACCGCAATTGATGTTGGAACTAATCTTTTACATGAATCATTAAGAAGTAATGAAAAGATAGATTTACACGAACAAACTAATTTTAAAAGTCTTGACTCAAAGTATTTTAAAGATATAGATATTATGACATGTGATGTTTCCTTTATATCATTAAAACAAATATTTACAAAGATTGCTTCAGAAAATATAAATATAGATATAATCTGTCTAATAAAACCTCAGTTTGAAGCTGGAAAAGCTATTGCTGATAAGTATAAAGGAATAATTTTAAATAAAGAAATACATATAAATATCATTAATGATTTAATAAATTATTTCAATAGTTTAGGATTTTACATTAAAGACATAACTTCTTCACCCATAACTGGCGGTGATGGCAATATTGAATATCTGGCTTATGTATCAAACAAAGTAAAAGAAAATAAGAACTTAGATGTCAACGCAATAGTCCTAAATGCGTTTAAAAGTACAAAATAATACTAAAATTAAGTATTATTTTTTGTAAAGTCGAAAAAAGCAACAATAAAAAGTGCAAATTCAATTGACTAAAAATATATATTTGCTATACTTATATTAAGAATAGAAAACCTATTCAAATATTGTAAAGGAGAAAGAAAATGAAGAAAAAATTATTATTCGTTATCGTAGCATGTGCATTTTTCTTACCAGCAACAGTTTTTGCAGCTAAGGCACCAAAGTTTGATGAAAGCAAGAACCTATTTTTTGCCAATGGAACTCCAATTACCATAGAGGAAAGAACTGATGGTCAAGAAGGCGCACTAATTAAATGGGATGGCGGAGAACAACTTGTACCAGTTAATACTTCAGTATTCGCTGGTTCACACAATTCAGATGAGGCAATTGAAACTGCTTCAATTACAATGAATGGTGGAACTGTTAAAAATATTATAGGTGGTGGATTACACAAGAGCATTGTAAAAAAAGCTACTGTAGTAATGAACAATGGTACAGTTACTGGTAGTGTTATGGGTGGTGGTGCTCATCACTTAAAACAAACTGGTGACGGTGATTTCATCGATTCTAGCGTTGCAGACTCAAAAGATAGAACAAAAGCTATAACAATAGTAGATGAAACAACAGTTACAATCAATGGAGGAACTGTTAAATACGCTGTATGGGGTGGCGGAGAAAGCTACTCATATACTGGAAAATCAACAGTAACTATTAATAATGTTAAGACTAATTATGCTATAGCAGGAGGATCTAATGGTTACACTGGTGATGTAAATTTTACAATTAATGGAGGAGAAATTTCTACAGTTCAAGGTGTTAACCGTGGTGAAATGGATACTATAACAACAACAATCAACGGTGGAAAAATTAATGCTGTATATGCAGCAGGTGATTCTAGTGATGCTGGTGTTGATGGTATAGTTAATGAAAAAGTTAGTTTAAAGGTTTTTGATGGAGAAATTGCTACAATTAGTGCTGGAACATCCGGAGGACCAAATTCATTAGCAACAGACTTAGTAGTAGCTGAAATTAATTCAAAATTCGAAGACAAAATTGGACAAGATTTCGATCAAGATGCTACTACAGTTACTGTAAACCTTATGCTAATTGCTGGAAATGAAGGACAAACAATTCAAATTCCAAAGGGAACAGTATTTACTACAGAAGAATTAAAAGCTATGATTGAAGAAATCAATAATGAATTAGCTGCTGATAACTTAGAATTAGTAGGATTCTACTTAGATGAAGAATTAACTCAAGAATTCGATTTCAGTACTCCAATTGAACGAGATATGGAATTATACATGAAATTGAAAGATGTAACACCAGAACAAAAAGTTGAAAATCCAGAAACTTCTGATGTTAATATATTCTTAATTTTATCATTAGTAGCTGTTGGAGCTTTTGGTACAACATTAGTTCTTAAAAACAGATTATCATAAGATAAATAAAGTTTATAAATAAGTGCTCTTCTTTGAGTACTTATTTTTTTCTTAAAAAAATGATATAATACATTTAATTTATAGGAGTTTTTATGGGAATAATTATATCAGGATTTTCCAATATTGGAAAAAGTTCATTAAAAGAGTATAAAAATATTAATCATATCGATTTAGACACCTGCTACTTCAACAAAATAGACTCATCTTGGATAAATATATATATTGAATGCATCTTAGCCTTAAAAGATAAATATGACTACGTCTTAATAACAACCTATGGCGACGTATTACATGAATTAAATAAAAGAAGAATTAAATACTACTTAGTTTATCCAAAAATAGAACTAAAAGAAGAATACAAAAAAAGAGCTATTAAAAGAAAAAGTAGTCAAGATTTTATAGAAGGATTTTTTTCAAGATGGGATATTCATATAAATGACTGTATCAAAAATCCAAATAAGAATAAAATTGTTTTACAAGAAAACCAATATTTAAGTGATGTAATATTAGACATCAAAGATTAATAAATATTTAGACTATCGAGAATCATAAGTTACTTCTCATAGTCTTTTTTTTGTTATAAGTGCATAAATATCAATAGGTGAAATTATGTTTTTTAAAAAGATAGATGAACGTATAAAAATAGCATTTTTAATAATGTTACTACTATTTGTATTTATAATTTTAAGAGTATTTTATATTCAAGTATTTGACTATAAAAAGTTAAATGAATATGCATCAGATTTATGGAGTAGGGATTTACCAATAGAAGCAAATCGTGGACTTATACTTGACCGTAACGGAGTTGTTCTAGCTGACAATCTAACAACAACATCCCTTGTTTTAATTCCTAATCAAATTAAAGACAAAGACAAAGCTACTAAGTCTTTAGCTGAAATATTAAATGTTTCCTATGAAGAAATGAAAAAGCATGTCTATAAAAGGACTTCTATTGAAAGAGTTCATCCAGAAGGAAGAAGATTATCTTATGATATAGCTGAGAAAATATCTAATTTAAAATTAGATGGCGTATATCTAGTAAAAGAAGCTAAAAGATATTATCCATATGGAAACTTACTTTCCCATTCATTAGGATATGTTGGTATAGATAATCAAGGCCTATCTGGATTAGAATTACAATATGATAAATACTTAACTGGAAAGTCTGGCGCTATAAAGTATTTTTCTGATGCTAAAGGAAATAAGTTAAATGTATCAGATATATATGTAGAGCCTCAAGATGGAATGAATCTTTATTTGACTATTGATATAAATATTCAAAAGTCTATAGAAAGAGAATTAAATAATATTGTCGATATGTTTTCACCAGATATGGCTCTAGCCATAGTTATGAATCCAAAAACTGGCGAAATACTAGGTATAGGTTCTCGTCCAGATTATGATCCCAATACTTATCAAAAGTATTCTCAAGAGATCTTAAGTAGAAACTTACCAGTTTGGTCTTCATATGAACCAGGTTCTACATTTAAAATAATTACAATGGCAACATCCGTAGAAGAAAAAATAATAGATATTGAAAACGATCATTTCTATGATTCCGGTAGTGTTAATGTAGATGGCTCTGTTTTAAAATGTTGGAAAGCTGGCGGTCATGGTGATCAAACATTTCTTCAAGTACTACAAAATTCCTGCAATCCAGGGTTCGTAAAACTAGGCCAAATGCTTGGAAAAGAAAAATTATTCTCCTACATTGAAAAGTTTGGATTTGGTAATAAAACAGGTGTTGATTTAAATGGAGAAGGTCAAGGTATTATCTTTCCATTAGATAAAGTAGGTAATGTTGAACTTTCAACAACAGCTTTTGGCCAAGGAGTCAGTGTAACACCAATCCAACAAGTAACAGCTGTATCAGCCGTAGTAAATAATGGCTATTTATATAAACCCTATATCGTAAAAAGTATTGCTGAAAAAGAGACAAATACCATTATAAAAGAAACAGAAAAAAGTCTAGTTAGAAAAGTAATTTCAAGTGAAACATCGGCAATTATGAGACACGCTCTAGAAAGTGTTGTTGCAAAAGGCGGTGGAAAAGCTGCTTATATTGAAGGATATCGTATTGGTGGAAAAACAGGTACAGCTCAAAAAGTACAAAATGGTAGATACTTAGTAGGCAACTACATCATGTCATTCATGGCTGTAGTCCCTTCAAATGATCCAGAAGCAGTTTTATATCTTGCAATAGATAATCCAAAAAACACCGCTCTTTTATCAAGTTATACTACAACACCTATTGCTAGAAGAATATTACTAGATATAATTGATGCTCTAGATATAAAAGAACAAAAAGAAGGCATGGAAAAAGATTTAGAATGGACTGATAAAATAATGTATGAAGTTCCAAATGTTGTAGGTAAGAATGTAAAAGATGCTAAAAAACTCCTTTCTAACTTTAACGTTGAATACTCTGGAACAGGTGAAAAAGTAGTCTCCCAGTCACCAGATGCTAATACAAAGCTAGAGGATAGAGGAACGGTAAGACTTCTGTTGGAGTAATCATTCATCTTCACATTTGCAATTCCCTAAAAAATATGCTAATATTAAAAAAGGAGGAGTGATAAAATGTATATTTATCGTAATCATGTCATCATGTATACATTACTTATCACACCTAGCATCTAAATAAAAAAATAATAGATGTAGGTGTGAAGTTTTCGTCGTGCCTGCATCTGTATACAAAGGACTATACGGATGTATAGTTCTTATTTTTTTGAAGGATGTGATAATATGATAGAAATAGGAATAAATAAAGTAACAAAAAACTATGGCTTCGGGCCAGTTTTAAAAGATATAAGTTTTGAAGTAAAAACAAATGAGAGAATTGCTTTAATCGGAGCAAACGGCTCTGGAAAAACTAGTTTATTAAATATAGTTGCTGGCACAATTAAATCAGATACAGGAACAGTTTCCATAAGAAAAAATGCTCGTCTAGGCTACTTAAAACAAAATGCCGATAATAAGGAAGAAAATATTACGGTTAAAGATGTCTTATATGAAGGTGTAAAAGACCTAATAGCCTTGCGTGATAAATTAACTGAATATGAAGAAAAAATAACTAACGCAACACCTGAAAATGTTGAAAAATTAATCGTTAGATATACAAATTTACAAACAGAATTCATTAATATGTCCGGATACGAAATAGACGCAAAAGTTGAAAAGGTAATTAAAGGATTTAAAATCAACAAAGAACTTTTACCTAGAAAGTTTAATAGCTTATCTGGTGGCGAAAAAACCATCGTTAACTTTGCCTCAATAATAATATCTTCCCCTGACATTTTACTTCTAGATGAGCCAACTAATCATTTAGATATTGATACTTTAGACTGGCTAGAAGAATACCTAAAAAATTACAAAGGAAGCATTCTAATGATTTCTCATGATAGATACTTTCTAGACCAAGTTGCAACAAAGACTATTCTTTTAGAAAATGCTGGAATCAATATCTTTCATGGAAATTATACTAAGTATCTAAAAGAAAATGAAGAACGTATAAATAAAGAATTTAAAGATTATAAAGATCAACAAAAAATAATAAAAGCTATGGAAGCCTCTATTAAAAGATTAGAAGAGTATGGTAATATTGCTAAAAACGAAATGTTCTTTAAAAGAGCGGAAAATATCAGAAAGAGACTTAATAGATTAGAAAAGTTAGAAAAACCAGTCGAAAAAGAAGCCATTCCTTTACAGTTTTCTTCAAATAGATCTGGAAAAATGGCACTAAGTCTAAAATCTATTAATATATCTTATCCAAATAAAATAATCTTAAAAGACACTGATATAAATATTAATTATCAAGAAAAAGTATGCCTATTAGGACATAATGGCTCTGGCAAATCAAGCCTAGTAAAATACATTCTAGAACATAAAGAAGGGCATGGTTCAAATCTAAAAATAGGATACATTCCGCAAGAGATATCTTTTGAAGATGATAATAAAACTGTACTTCAAGAAGCAAAAGAATACTGGATAGGTGAAGAACAACATCTACGTTCAGCCTTAAACAAATTTTACTTTTTTAAAGACAACATTCTAAAAAGACTCAAAAGTTTATCTGGTGGTGAAAAGGTACGTTTAAAATTATTTTGTCTTATGCAAAAAGACATTAACTTTCTAATCCTAGATGAGCCAACTAATCATATAGATATAGAAACAAAAGAAATATTAGAAACAGCTTTACAAGAATATAAAGGTACTTTACTATTTATTTCTCATGATCGTTACTTCATTAATACACTCGCAACAAGATTAGTTTATATAGAAGATAATAAACTAAAAACAATACCTGGTAATTATGAAGACTATAAAAGATTTAAAAATAAAAATTAAGAAAGGTTATTAAACACTACTAAAAAATATAATCATAACATTAATTAAAACAAAAAAAGGAAAGGATCTGATAATATGAAAGAAATATTATATAATTATGACAAATTAGAAGAAAAAGATATAAACAAAGTAGTGAGAAGAGCAAAAGTATTAATCATGAACTCTAAAGATGAATTTTTAGTAGTGTTAAGTCATCATAATTATTTCTTAATTGGTGGCCATGTAGAAGATAATGAAACATATGATGAATGCCTAGTTAGAGAAGTAAAAGAAGAAACTGGCATAACGTTGCCGACTGAAAAAAGAGAACCTTTTTTAGTTATAAGACATCTATGTAAAGGCTATCCAACTGAAAATGATAATACAGAATACATCGCTAAATACTTCTGTATAAAAGCAGATATAGTTCCAGATATGTCGCAAATAGAATTAACTGATGATGAAAAAGATGGCAACTTCCATTTAGAATACATTCACAAAGATGAAGTAATCAAAAAATTAGAAGATTCTCTAGAAACTTGTACAAGAGATATGCCTGTAAAGGACACTATTCAAGTTATAAAAGAATATCTAAATATGAATAAATAGCTTGCAAAAATACAAGAATATAGTACAATTTAATAAAAGGATTGAGTAAAATGATAAAAATGATAATTATAAAGATACTAGCCATTTTAATAACAACATTAGGTACTATGTTTTTAATTAAATATTTAAAATTAGACGAGAAACTATCTAAGAAAAAGAAACTTACTGAACAAAATCAAAAAGATTTAAGCAAGTACTTTGCTCTAGGAATACTCTTAGTAGTACTTGGTCTATTGTTACTATTATTATAAAAGTCATATGTAAATATGATTTTTTTCTCGCAAATAAAATAAACAAACTAAAAAATCTATGATAAACTAATTTTAGGAAACTGGTGATAATATGAATGAAACAATAGGCGGTAAAGCTGGCAAAAATGATCGCAGAAGAACTAGAATCATTACCAAGAATAAAGAAGAAAAATTAAAGAAATTTAAAGAACAAGAAAGCCTTAAAAAACTTGAAAAAGAAGTAAAGAAACAACAACTAAAAACAGTACTAGCTGTTACACCAATAATAGTAACAGGAACAGTCCTAAAAACATTATCTGGTAAAAATCATATTGAAAGTAAAAGTCCAATAATGTTTAACACATCATCAGAAGAAAATTATAGAAATATCTCATTTATTACAACCGATTCACATAATAATATAATTGAAGTAGTAATTAAAAAATCTAATGAGAAAGTAAAACCGGTATATCAAAATATTGAAAAACTAATCGAAAATAAAAAGAAGAAAAAAGAAGTAGAAGTACTTGAAATTACTCAAGACGAAATTCCACTTCAAAAAGCATCTCTTCCAGATGACTTAGAAAAAATAAAAAATAAAGAAATAATTAATCAGTATGAAGAAAGACTAAAAGAAACAAGAAGAGAATTAAAAGAATTAGTTTTTGAATATCAAGTAATATCAGATAATATTAATACCATATATAATGCTGAACAATTACAAGAAGTGTTAAATAAATTAAATGAACTTATCAAAAAATTAGAAGAATTACAAAGTAAAATATTATTAGAAGGAACAGCTAGTTATGACTATTCATATATAGAAGATTTAGCTAGAAAATACATTTCTTCATTTAATAAAGAAGAAATAGTAGAAGAAATAAAAGATTCACCATTATATATATTGATATCCGCAAAAATAAAAGAATTAGAAATAGAAAAAGAATTACTTAATCTAAGACTTATGGATAAAAAAGAAGATTTAAAAATAGATGAAGGAGTTCTAAATAATTTAAAAGACGATTATAATAACTTTGAAACTTTTAATCAATCATTACTAAAGTTCCAAGAAGAACAAGAATCTATAATAAATGAGTTAAGAGAAAAAATAGCTAATTCTGTAACGGTTCAAGAAAAAGTTCAAACACAAGTTAGATATTTAAATGTTCGAGCAAGACATGTAATGAATCTATTCTTAATACAATCATTAATCCCTGGACCAAGAAGTGCCAGACAAATGGCTGCTCTAACAGCTGGATATTTATACTTTGCTAGAAACACTTTAAGGCCAAGAAGAATCACTAGAAGATACAGAACATATGAAGTAACAGATTACACTAACGATATTGAAAATAGTATTAAAGAAATAGATAAAAGTATTTACTTATTAAATAAATCTGAAAAAGAATTACTTAATATGATGAATGAAATAGAAACTACTTATAAAGAATATTTACAAGAAAAAGAAATAAAAGAACTTTTATCTAACTTAGAAAATATATATTCTTCACTAAAAGAAAAGAATGAAGACTTATTAAAATTAAAAGAAGAACAAGAAAAGAATTTAGAAGAAAGTAAAGAAAATAATAAGTTAGTAAAAAAATATGAAACATTAGATTAACTGTAAAATTATGTCTACAATTGTCTATTTTTTCATAATGCTAATTTGAATATGATATAATATTGCAAGAGAAATGGAGTGACAAAAATGTTACTATTAACAAAAGCGGTTTTTGCTGTTATGACCGGATTTTTAATATCGGCAGTACTAGGTTTGATACTGGTTCCATGTTTAAAAAAATTACGAGTAGGACAAAAAATTAGTATATTCGTTGGAGAAACTCATCGAAAAAAAGAGGGTACTCCTACCATGGGTGGACTAATATTTATAATTCCAACAGTAGTTGCGACCTTAGCTTTAATCTTAACAGGAAAGATTCCTTATACTTCTAATTTAGGTATCGTCTTATTAGTTTTCTTAGGTTATGCATGTATTGGATTTATTGATGACTTTTTATCTATTAGAAAAGGCGATAATGAAGGGTTAACTACTTATCAAAAATTATTTATGCAAGTTTTAATTGCTATCGGATTTTTCTATATTTACATGCGTTCTGGCGGACAAACATCCTGGGTAGTTGGAACATTACATATTGATATTGAAATGGGCTGGCTATACGGTTTATTTATTCTTTTTGTTCTAGTAGGTGCTAGTAACGCCGTTAACTTAACTGATGGTCTAGATGGTCTAGCCGGAGGCCTATCAGCTATAGCGTTTATTGCCTTCAGTTTAATATCATTAATGGTAGGATTTGAAGACATCGGAATATTTAGTTTAATTTTAACTGGTAGTTTATTAGGATTCTTAATATATAACACATACCCAGCAAAAATATTCATGGGTGATACTGGTTCTCTTGCTTTAGGTGGAGTCATGGGTGCTATTGCGATACTTACTCACAGAGAATTAACTTTATTAGTAGTTGCGAGTGTCTTCGTAATAGAAACACTATCTGTAATAATTCAGACATTCTGGGTACAAGTATTCCATAAAAAAGTATTTTTAATGACACCATTACATCATCATTTTGAAAAATTAGGTTGGAAAGAAACAGATATTGTAAAATTATTCTGGGTAGTTGGCCTAATCTTATCAATGGCTGGAATAATATTCGGAGTATGGCTATAAAGACTTATCAAAGTCTTTTTCTTTTGAAAAACAATCGACATGCTAGTTGAATTATGATATATTATAAAATATAAGGAGTATGATAAAATGAAAAGAGGATCAAATCAGAATATAAAAGTTACTATAATAGGAACCCTAATAGTAATAGTAACTGCTATAGCAGTAGGTTATGCATCATTTAGTGAGAGCTTAACAATCTCTGGTTCAGCAAGTGTTGAAAGCTCAACCTGGAGTGTAGTTTTCACTAATATTTCAAATGCTTATTTAAATGGTTTAGCCTCTGAAATAACTCATCCTGAAATAGATACAAAGCAAACAACAGTAGGAAACTATAGTGTAAGTTTAACTGCTCCAGGAGACTTTGTTGGCTATATAGTTGATGTTAAAAACAAAGGAACATTCTGTGCTGAAATAGAAACTATTACAGTACCAACGCCAACATGTACAGGAACAGGTAATAATGCAACGGTAGATGCCGCAAACGTTTGCAAACACTTAACTTATACCTTAACGGATGCCTCTAGTGATCCTATAGAAGCAGGTAAAGTTTTAAAGACAAATCAAACTGATAAATTTCGTGTACTTTTAAAATATGGTGAAGAAGTAACAGCTGAAGAACTACCAAAGGCCGATGTTACAATATCTAATCTTTCGGTAAGTATCACATACAAACAAAGTACTAGTGATAAATGTAAATATTAAAGGAGAATGACTATGCAAAGAGGTAAAAGTGTTAACTATAAACTAGCATTAATAGTAGCGTTAATTGTATCAACAGTAGCCATAACAATAGGTTACGCCTCTTTTAGTGAAGCCTTAAAAATAAATGGTGATGCAACAGTTAATCATTCATCCTGGGTTATAAAGTTTACCAATTTACAGCCGGCAAGTCTTAAAGGAACAGCAGAAGAAATAACACCACCAGAAATAGATGCAAAAGGGACAACGCTATCTGGCTATAACGTAAAGTTTACAACGCCAGGAGACTCAGTATCTTATACATTTGATGTTGCGAACGAAGGAACATTTAAAGGAAAAATAACTTCTCTAGATATCGCAACACCAATATGCACTGGGAATGGTGACAATGCAGTAAATGATGCCTCTAATGTATGTAACCATCTTTTATATACATTAACTTATAGTGATGGGACAACTTTATCAGTAGGGGACATTCTAAATTCAGAAACCTCAAAGACTTTATTGCTTACCTTAACATATAAAGATGATATAACAGCAGAAGAACTTCCAAATAACGATGTAGCCGTTTCAAACTTAGCTGTAACAATTAATTATGGGCAGACACTCTAAAGATGAATTTTTCATCTTTTTCTTTTCTAAAAAAATAAGTCATGATACAATATAATAGAGAAGCTAGGAAAGGATGATACATATGTTAACTAAAATAAAAAGTATTTTTTCAAGAAAAAACATCCTAATTGTAGCTTTAATACTTTCTGTATTAACAGTATCCATTGGTTATTCTGCCTTAAGTACAACTTTGAATATATCAGGAGATATGAGTTTAAGAATTGCCGCTGATATCAGAATAACAGGAAATAAATTAACAAGAGTAGTTGATGGTGCCTATGAAACATATAACTGCAATTATTCAAAAGATACAACTATTAATTATACATCATTACCAGCAACAACATCAGTAGCTGATTATAAAGCAACAGTTACAAATTACTCTAACACTAGATACGAACTAAAAGAAATAATAGTCTTAAATCACACAAATTCAGAAAAAGTTTCATACTACATAGAAGGGTTAACAGAAGGAGATATTATTGAACCGAATACCAGTGTAAACTTTACCATAAAGATCTTACCAGTAGTAGCAAGTGGGCTATACGACAATGATGCCTATTCGACTACTTTAGAATTAAAATATGTTTTTGAAGAATATATACCGCCTGTAGTAGATATTTACTTAGCTCAAAAAATACTAATGGACAATGGTGGAACAGATGCTATAAATGCCAAAGGGACACCAGACTTAACTAGTAATGCAACAACGGACGAAGGAATGTATGCAACAACAGATAATGATGGAACAACATATTATTTCCGTGGTGCTGTAAAAAATAATTATGTTTACTTTGCTGGATTTTACTGGCGTGTAGTTAGAATAAATGGTAATGGTTCAATACGACTTGTCTATCAAGGAACAACCGCTGATGCAACAGGTACAGCAACATCTCCTAGTACTACTAAATATAACAATGAAAATGTACTATTATCAAAAAAACCGGCTCACTTACTTGTAAAATACTATGAAAGTTTAACTATTCAGTCATCACTATATAGTGTTGCAAATAGCTGGTATGAATCCAACTTGAATACTTATTCAGACTTTTTAGACTATGAAACAGGTTATTGTAATGATATTAGTACCACGTCAGGTACCTATGGCGACTATACTAACAACTCCGCAGCAACATTCTCCGGTAAAACAAGACTTGAAAATAAAGCACCAACATTAGAGTGTCCATCCGGAAGTTATATTACGACAAATGCAGCTTCTACCGGAACTAAAAAGCTTCAATACCCAAGTGCTGTTTTAACTATGGATGATGTCTACTTTGCCGGAGGTACTAGTAGTAATAATACAAACTACTATTTATACACTGGCCAAGCTTACTGGACTATGACACCCTATGAATTTATCTATAAATTATTTGGAGCTGTTAAGTCCGCTAATGTTATGTATATAGGTACCAATGGCCAAATAACTGGTGGAATTGTCTCAGGTGTTTATGGCTATAGACCTGTAATAAATTTAAAAGCCGACTTGTATTACAATGAAGGAGATGGTACTGCTTCATCTCCATATACAATTAAAACAAAGAAAAAAGTTGATCCAACTCCATATCAAAATCAAAAGACTATTGCTGAAACAGTACAAGTTTTATGTGATCAAGGCGATGACTATATCTATCATCATGATGGAACACTTCCAAATGGAATAAATGACGGAAGTTATCGTTACGCCGGAGCAGATCCTAATAATTACATTTGCTTTGGCAGTGCTGACACTACCTGCCCTGCTAAAAACTTATATCGTATCATTAGTGTTATAGATGGAAATGTAAAAATAATATCAGCGGATTATGCCACAACCGAAATGCTAGGAACAAATGCCGGCTACATTGGTCTAAATACTAGTAGTGATTCAACTTATAAAGGAGACCAAGTTCAATCACAAATTGCTAAATACGCCTACAATAACTCTAATGGAAGTAGTTCACCAAATGACTGGCCAGGACCTTTAGGAGAAACAAATATGGAAGTAAACTTCCTAAATCAATTTGACGATACTTGGAAAAGTAAAATTCTAGATACTGTATGGCACCATAACGTTATCAATTACTTCCAAGCCATTTTAAACAAACCTGCCGATGTTTATGCCATAGAAATGGAAGACACAGATTCAACGTCGTCATCTAGTAAAGCTGGAGTTAAGTCTATAGCTAAAATAGGTACAATATATAACTACGAATATGGTTTTGCAGCTTCATCTGGCTCTTGGGGAAGAGGGATGACGCGTTATAGTAATACAGATATAGTAAAGAATAACTGGATGTATCTAGGTAAAAAAGAATGGACAATTTCACACGGTACCGGTGGTGATGGAAGATATGCAGCAGCCATAAATACCAATGGTAATATCGGCTATCAACACGTTTATGAAGGATTACCTATAAGAATATCTTTCAGTTTTGATGGGAGTATGACTTATGTGTCAGGTATAGGTACCAAATCAAATCCATTTAGAATATCATAAAAGAACTTGACACGTTTTACATCAAGTTCTTTTTTACATAAATTTTATTGATATTATTAACACAAAAATTTACAAAAAACATTTACGAATATAGTTTTTTCTGGTACTATTATATAGTAGGGTGAGAAAATTGATGCAACGAGTAATACAGCCTGGAAAGACAACGTTTGAGAACCTACCAAATTAATAGGATGGGAGGTAAGTAAATAGAAAAAGCAAACTCTAAAGAATAATATGGATAATAAAAACTTAAATAGACTAATTGTAGTTATTACTTTAATAATTGCTATTTTAGGGTTAGGTGTATCATTATTTGCCATTAGTTCGACGATTAAAATATCTGGTTACGCTAACGTTAATAATGCAAAATGGGACATCCATTTTGAAAACTTATCCAAAGTCCAATTAACAGGGTATGCTCAAGAGAAGGCTAGGCCGATAATTAACAAGAACTCAACCAGTATAAATACTTTTAAAGTAGTTTTTGGTAGTCCTAGTGATACGGCAGCTTATGAATTCAACGTTGTAAACTCAGGCGATATTGATGCCAGAATTACAACAATATCAATTCTAAATCCTCATTGTATAGGAACATCTGAAGATGTTAACACTGCTTATACTGATGCGAGCAAAGTTTGTAACAACTTCAAATATGAACTTTTCTATGCAAACGGAAAAAGAATTATGATAAATGATTTACTGCCAGCAGGTAGTAAAAAAACCCTAAAACTTATTATGAGATATGTTGGTAGTGAATGGCCAATAGAAAATGTGGAACTTACCGATTTATCTGCATCAATAATCTATTCACAAAACTAAGAAGGAGAAAAAAATGAATAATAATAACGGAAGAGAAATGAAAATACTAGTTGTTGCAGCACTAATTATTTCAATAGTAGCTATTGGTATTGGTTTTGCAGCATTTAGTGAAACTTTAACCATTAATGGTAGTGCATCAGTACAAACTTCAACATGGAAGGTAAAATTCAGTGAATTAGGAACAGCTACATTAACTGGATCAGCTGCAGAAGTAACTAAACCAACACTAAGTGATACAACAATTGAAACATATAATGCTACATTCAAAACTCCAGGGGACTCAGTTAGCTACAAAATAAAAGTATCTAACACTGGAAGCTATAATGCTAAAATTACTACAGCAACTATTTCAGTACCAAGTTGTACAGGAAAAGCTGGAGAAGCAACAGCAGATGCAGATGCAACAAAAGTATGTGATAAACTTACTTATACATTAGTATATGACCAAGATGATCCTCAAAATATGGGAGGTGAGCCAGTTAGTGTAGGAGACACTCTAAGTGCTGGAGAAACTAGACCAATGGTTCTAACTCTAAAATATGCAGAATTTACTGATGCAGCTTTACTACCAGCAGCAGATGTATCAATTTCTAACTTAGGAGTAACTTTAGTTTATTCACAAGCCGAGTAATAATTAATACAACAATTAAGGTGTAACAGTCTAAATTGTTACGCCTTAATTACTTGTTTATTAGAAAAATATTTGAAAGAGGGAAAAGTATGAAGACGAGTGAAAAAAGACTAGCTTTAATACAAGTATCAACAATCATAATACTTCTTTTAGATATTTTTGTAACAAATAAGTTAGAAGAATATGGTATAGTTATTTTCTTAGGCCTAGTTCTAGCAATTACAATATTATCATTAGGCCATGAAAAGAAAAGAAATCTATACGAAAAAGACAATATCTTAAGTATCCTAATATATTGTTTTATATATTACATAATTATTTATTTATCAGGAATAATAATTGGTTTTTTAAGAACAAGATATAGCTTAACACTACTGGGAATATTAAGAAATACAGTTCCAATAATATTAACTATCGTAATATCTGAATTCTTAAGATATGAAATGCTAAGTAAAGCTTCAAAAAATAAAGTCTTAATAGTACTTACATGTTTACTATTTGTTACAATAGATACTAAATTAGTAGCTTACGCATATGATTTAAATACTAATCTAGGTATTATAAAGTTATGTTACATGAGTGTTCTGCCAATATTATCTAAAAACTTCTTATTAACATATCTATGTTATAAATTTGGTTATGTTCCATGTATAATATATCGTTTAATTATGGAACTACCAGTATACATAATACCAATAGTACCAAATATCAATGAATATTTTAAAACTATAATCGAATTATTATTACCAGCATATATCTTATGGAGAACATATAAAGAGTTTGGTAGTAAAAAAGGAAAATCAGATATTAGAAGAAGTTTTATAGTTCAACGTGTCACAACAGTTATATTACTTATCTTTTTAACAATAACTATTGCCCTTACATCAGGAGTATTTAAATACTATGCTCTGGCGATAGGATCTGATTCAATGAATCCTAAAATTAAAAAGGGTGACATTGTAATAGTTGAAAAAATAACACAAGATAACATTGGTAGTTTAAAAGTAGGCGAAGTATTAGTATATAAATATAATGACATCGTAGTAGTCCATCGTATTATAAAAATGGAAAAAATAAACGATAACTATTATTTTAGAACAAAAGGGGACAATAACAATACTGAGGATGCTTGGACAATAGATCAAGTATCAGTTGTTGGAAAGGCTGTAACGATGATTCCATATGCAGGAATCCCAACAGTATGGCTAAGTGAAGAGGTGTAATAATGAATAATAATAATCCGATTAATCCTAAACTAGCTAAAAAACCTACTGAAGTTAAACCATATACTATTAAGAACTGGCTATTTTATATGTTAATTCCAACATTAATTATGTTAGGTTTAACCGTACTAGTATTAAAAGGATCAATGTATACTAAAGAAGAATCAATCATTGGCTACAACGAAGTAGGTAACATTGATTATAAAGTATTTTTAAAAGAAAATAATTATTATAAAGAACAATACCTAGGCAAAGACATGCAATATGTTGCTAGTATCATTAAAAATATAGTACCAACATTTACTTATGAAATGCATTCTGAAGAAGAAATGGAGTATACATATAATTACAAAGTATCAGCAGACTTAATAATATCAGATCCAAATGACAATAACAAAGTATTATATAAAAGACCATCTCTACTTGTTAAAGATACAAAAGAAAAAGTAACAGGAGGCAGTTTTAGAGTAGACCAAGATGTAAGTATTAACTATGATGAATATAATAACTACGTAAATGCCTTCAAAAAAGAATATGCTTTATCCGTAAATAGTAAATTAGTTTTAACATTTAATATTGATGTTGTAGGAAAGAGTCCGTTACTAAAAGAAGACTTTAAAAAATCAAGTAAACTAGTAATTGCTATTCCTATGTCAGAACAAACCATAAATATTGGAATTGATACTAGTGATATAAATAACTCTGGTACTCTTGAAAGAAACTACATGTCTCAAATCAAAAAACCAGTAGCTTTAGTCCTAGGTGTCATTGTTGGACTTCTAAGTTTAGCCTTACTATATATTGTTATTTATAATTTCTTAACTAATAGAAGTAAAACAGATGTTTATAAAGCAACTATAAAAAGTATTTTAAGAGAATATGATCGAGCAATAGTATCAAGTAAAACAGCTGATACTATTGATGAAAGTAAATATAATGTCATTGAAGTACCAAGGATTGAAGAATTACTTGATGCTCATGATTCAACTGGCAAGCCAATATTATATAATGAGGATACTGAAAATGATATAAGTACATTTATTATCGTATCAGATGAAATTTTATATAAGTATAGAGTTGTTAGAAAAGAACTTGAAGAACAAGAAGAAAAGAGATTAGCTGCTAAAAACAAAGCTATTGAAGAACAAATGTCAAAGTTTGCCTTTATCGGAAATCTTTTCAAAAAGAAAACTCCAGTAGTAGTAACAAAAGAATTAGATGATATGCTTTCTAAGAATAATGAAGTTATTGAGACTACTGAAACAAGTGAAGGACAATTAACTACTACTAATGAAGAGTCTACTTCAGTAGAAAGTGAAGAAATTCCAGTAGAAGAAAATAAAGAAGTTGTTTCAAATGAAACCGTTCAAGAAGAACAAATAGAAGAAACAGTACCAGAAATTGTAGAAGAGCAACCCAAAATAAATATTCCTGAAGTAGAAAATATTGAAACATATACTTCACCTATAAATGATATAAGTGTAATGCCAAGCAGTAATACTGAAATAGAACCAGTTATTATAGTTGATAATGTAAAAGAAGATGAAGATTTACCAAAACCATCTGAAGCAGAAAAAATAATTGTAAAAGATGAGCCTGTTAAAGATGAAAAGAAAAATGAAAAAGTTCAACCAATCAATGAAGTACAAAAAGAAAAAGAAGTAAAAACATCTTCTCCAAAAAAGTACAAAAAGAACTATAAGTTCAAGAAGAATAACAACCAGTTCTATAAAAACAAAAGAAATAATAAAGGCAATAATAAAAATAAACAACATAATCATGATATTGAAGAAATAATCTAAGAGACCAAACGGTCTCTTTTTTTCATAATAAGCTTTTTATAAAATATAATTTAATAGGTGATAAAATGAAAAAGACACTTGATAAAGTACTATTAATAGCGGTAATCATTTTATCTATTCTTGGTACAGTTATGATATATTCTGCTTCTAGTATCTGGGCAGAATATAAATTTAATGATTCGTTTCATTACTTAAAATATCAGTCCATATTTCTACTTCTTGGTATTATTATAATGATAGTAGTCTCTAGAATTGATTATAAAGTATATTATAAAAAGACAAATTTAATAATTATAATCTGTCTAATTTTATTAATTACTGTTTTAATACCAGGTGTTGGTAGTATTAGAAATGGTTCAAGATCCTGGTTTGGTATAGGTCCATTAGGAATACAACCTAGTGAAGCTGCTAAACTTGGTTTAATAATTTTTACAAGTAAATACCTTTCAAATAGTAATAAGTTCCTAAAGAGTTATAAACAAGGTGTATTTCCCATTCTTGGTATTACTTTATTATTTTTCTTTTTAATTATGTTACAACCAGACTTAGGTACTGGTGTAATATTAGTTATGTCCATAATTTCACTTTTATTTATTGCTGGTGTAAATATGAAATTCTTTATAGGCATGGGAGTCATAGGTATCATTGGTATTGCAATATTAGTAGTAATTGCACCATATAGAATGGATCGAATTACCTCATTTATTAATCCATGGAATGATGCTTTAGGAACAGGTTTTCAAATAATCCAAAGTCTATATGCCATAGGCCCAGGTGGACTCCTTGGTACAGGTTTTTTAAACTCCGTTCAAAAACATTTTTACTTACCAGAACCACAAACTGACTTTATCTTCTCAATTATAGCTGAAGAGTTCGGCGTAGCAGGAGCCTTTATTGTAGCGGGATTATTTTCCATAATATTATATAGAGGTATAAAAATATCTTTAAGGGCAAAAGATTCTTTTTCAAAATACCTATCATTTGGTATGATATTTCAAATAATATTTCAGTCTCTAATGAATCTAATGGTAGTAATTGGTATGATACCAGTAACTGGAGTAACGTTGCCATTTTTAAGTTATGGTGGCTCATCTTTATTAGTAAGTATGGCAAGTATTGGAATCATCTTAAATATTTCTAGAAACAGCATAGAAAAAAGTAGTAAGTAATATATAAAAAAGATTCTCATCCATTGACAAGAATCACTCCAATTATTATTAATGTCGCTGCAATTACTTTTTGTATAAACTTATTTTTATTATGACTAAATATAAATTCAACTAAAGCATTAAGAATAGCAGTCAAAGCAAATAGAGAAGCAACAACAGTAACACTACCAAGTTGATAAGCTCTAATAGATGCATTTAACATTAAGGCCCAAGAAAAAGCCGCTATTATAAAATCTTTTCTTTTACATAATCTAAATTCTTCTTTTATATCAGCTATATTATGTCTACCAAAAACAAATATTAAGATAGAAGGAATAGTAACTGTAATATAAGTATAAAAAGCTAAATTAAAATGATCAGACAAATCAACATTAATTAACATCGCAACAGCAAATAAAAAGTTTGATACAAATGACATAATAAAATATTTATTTATAACGAATTTACCTTTATCATAAGAAAGTATTATATTTGCACCAATGATAAATAATGTACCAAGCAGTTTACTAAATACAAATTCTTCTTTTAAAAGCGTAAAGCCAAATATAATCATAAAAACAGTCGACAACTGCTTTAACATACTAAATGTAGAAGGATCTAATCCGTATCTGGCTTCAATATTTAATCTATCAGTAACTGCATATATAAATACAACTATCAAAAGTGTTAATAATACATTAGTATTAATATCAAATTTTATATCAAAAACAGGAATCATTAGTAATGAAAAAACACCTGTAAATAGTTCTAACAAAATAGTTAAAGAACCAGCATTCTTCATATTACGATTAGATGACTTAAACTTTTGAGCAAATAAAACTCCAGCTATTAAATATATAACTACCCAAAATTGCCATGTATTTATCATTCTATCACCTTAAATAATTATAACTTAATAGTATAAATTAATCTATAAATAACTCTCTTTTCTTGAAAAAAACAAAAAAAGTAGTATAATTAGTAGCCGAGGTGATACGTATATGGCTAAGTATCTAGACTGTAAAAGTAAATATCAAAAAGAAAGTATTAAAGAAGCAGCTGAATATATAAAACAAGGTAAGCTAGTTCTTTTTCCAACTGAAACAGTTTATGGGATAGGAGCAAATGGCCTAGACGCTCCTGCTGTTAAAAATATATTTATTGCGAAAGGAAGAAAACAAGACAATCCTTTAATTTTACATGTTTCAAGTATCGACATGGTAGAAAGAATAGCTAAAGATATCAATGATATTGAATATGAATTAATGAAAAAGTTTTTTCCAGGACCTTTAACTATAATTTTAAAAAGAAAAGATATAGTGCCTAATATTGTAACTGGTAATTTAGATACAGTAGGAATAAGAATGCCCAGCAATGAAATAGCTCATGACTTAATAGAATTATCTAATACTCCAATTGCGGCCCCTTCTGCAAACATATCAGGAAAACCATCCGGAACTAACATAGAAGATATTTTTAATGAACTTAGTGACAGAGTAGACTATATAATTGACGCTGGTCAAACGGATATAGGAGTAGAATCAACTGTAATAAGAGTAATAGAAAATAATATTCATATTTTAAGACCAGGAAAAATTACAAAAGAAGATTTAGAAACTGTTGCGCCGGTAATAGTAGATTCTCATGTCTTAGGTGAAATAAAAGAAAATGAAAAAGTACTTTCACCAGGAATGAAATATAAACATTATGCTCCCGACTCAAAGTGTTTACTAATATATAGTAAAGATAATAATAAATTTATAGATAAAGTAAAAGAACTAGAAAGTAAAGAAAATTGTCTAGTACTATGTAAAACATCAAATACCAAGTATTTTAAAAATACATTACCTTTAGGAGAAACGCTAGAAGAAATCTCAAAGAATATATTTACGCTTTTACGTAAAGTAGACGGTTACAAAGTTGATCTAGTTGTAATAGAAGGAGTTGAACCAACTGGCCTAGGTCTAGCTATTATGAATAGATTGATTAGATCTTGTTCACATAATTATTTGGAACTATTATAGAAATATAATAGGTTTTTCTTTTATTCATGATATAATTAATACAATAGAGGAGTAATGAATATGGATGAAAAATTTAATGAGACAGATTTTCTAGGTAAAGTAAGTAACACATATATAATGGTTTTAACAGCAATTATGACTGATAATATTAAAAGAGTAGAACATAAAATTAGTCCAAATGTAAAGGAACAACTGTTAAAGATTACCGAAGAATTAAATAGTAAAAATTTACGTCAAATGTATGATGAATTAAATGTAAAAAATATAGTAATAAAAGATAAATGTGAAAAAGAAGATCATTATGAAATAACCGTACTATTAACGTCTAGATATATGGATTATCAAGTAGACAAAACAACAGGAAAATATGTATCAGGAATAAATGATAGACGTGTAGAAAAAAAACAATATTTAACATTCAGTAAAATAAAAAACGCTAAAGAAACAGGGATTATAAAAGAATGTCCAAACTGTGGTGCTAGTATAGATTCTAATAATACCGGAGTATGTCCATATTGCAGGTCAGTATATAATTTAAAAGATTATGACTGGATTTTAACAAAAATAAGTTAAAGGAGAATGCTATGCTAAAAGTAGAAAATATTACTAAAGAATTCACCAAAAAGACATCAGAAAAAGAAACTATTACTTTTTTAGCCAACGATAATATCTCTTTTACCGCAAAGCCTGGAGAAATAGTAGGAATTCTAGGACCAAATGGTGCTGGTAAAACAACATTACTAAGAATTATTGCTGGTATCATGGAACCTAGTAAAGGAACTGTTACAATAGACGATAAAACATACAAAAAAGACTCTATCGAAATAAAAAAAGAAATAGCCTATCTATCTGGTAATACAAAATTATATAAAGATATTTCACCATATGAATTATTAGAAATGACTGCTTCATACTATGGTCTATCTAAAAAAGAATATCAAAAAAAGATAAAGGAAATTAGTAATAAATTTAATATGACATCTTTTCTTCATCAAAGAATAGGAACACTTTCTACAGGTCAATATCAAAGAACTAGTATTTCAAGATGTCTAATCCATAATCCAAAATACTATATTTTAGATGAACCAACATCAGGACTAGATGTCATATCTAGTAAAACAATAATAGACTTTATTAAAGAAATGAAAAAAGAAAACAAATGTATTTTATATTCAACTCATTATATGGAAGAAGCAGAGAATATTTGCGACAAAATAGTCATGATAAATAAAGGTAAAATAATTATAGAGGGTAGTAAAGAAGAAATATTTAGGAAAACAAAAACAACCAATTTAAGAGATAGTTTCTTTGCTTTAGTAGGTGATAACTATGAATAAGAATAATATTAAAATTACTATTAAAAAAGAATTAAGATCAATATTTCGTGATAGAAAAACAGTCGCTTTAATTCTTTTATTCCCATTACTAATTGCCTTCTTTGTTTTTTATTTATCAAGTACATATGAAAATAGTGTTAATGATCAAAAAATATATACTGTTGCCATAAATTATGAACCTAATGAAATAGAAACCAAACTAATAAAAGAAAATCAATTGAAGATAAAAAAATATTCAGACTTAAAAAGTATGGAAGAAGCCTTTAAAAATCATGATGTATCCTCTTATGTCTATTATGATGAAAAAGAAAATAAATATACTATATATTCAGATGAAGGGATGGATGGTATGTCTTCAGTTGAATATGTAACTGCTTATTTAAATCAATATAATAACTATATAGGTGATGAATATTTAATAAATAAAGATATTGATCCAGAAGAAGTATATAATAATTTTTCTATTGAAACAAAGTACATAGAAGGAGAAAACTATTTACTAGAAACAATTCTTTCTATTGCCTTTACTTATATAATTATTGCTGCATCTATGGCTGCATCTACTACCGCAACCAGTGCAACAGCTGTCGAAAAAGAACAAGGTACATTGGAAACAATTTTAACATTCCCAGTAACCAGTAAAGAATTAATTACCGGCAAGTATCTCGCAACATCAATAATGAGTCTGTTCTCATCTTTATTTGGCTACATTATAACTATTGGAAGTTTGATAATTGCTAAAGGAAAATATAAAGTATACGACGATATAAATCTGTTCTTTACATCAGAAAATATCATAATAGGAATTATAATATGTATAGCAGCTTCACTTCTAATATCTGGCTTAGCTATAGCTCTAACAGCTAATACAAAAAGTTACAAAGAAGCTCAAATAGCCAGTCAAATTTTAACATTTATTACTTTAATACCAATGTTTATATCTATGTTAAATGTTGAAATAATAAGTAAACTATATTATATGATACCAATATTATCACATGTTCAACTATTAATGGATATTTTTACAGTTAAGGTCAATTACTATAATGTTATTGTTTGTCTAGCATCATCAATTATAATTTCAATTATCATTATAAAAATAATTGTAAAACAATTTAAGTCAGAAAAAGTACTTTTCAATTAAAATAAATGATTGAAGAAATATAAATTTTATGATATATTTAACTTGTCAAGGAAACTTGATAAAAAAAGGAAGCATTCAGTTGACTCGAAAATTGAATGTCTACCGTTTTGTTGATAGGACATTTAATTCCTAAGAATTAAGTGTCATTTTTTTATTCAATAATCAATATGATTAAAAGAAATAAAATGATAGAAAGAGAGTGTAAAAACTTTATAACAAAGGTTTTTGTTTTC
>CAKPMX010000004.1 GCA_934168205.1 uncultured Bacilli bacterium | reverse complement strand
AATTTTAGTTAGTAGTTATTACTACCTATAAATTGTTGCTTTTAATGGTTGTTTTACCAGAACCATAAGGGCTCCATTGGGAAATCTGTTCGAACTTTTATAGTTTGAACTTAATATAGAAAATATCAATTTCTAAATGAAGTTGATATTTTTTTGTGTTAAGAAAGGATTTTATTATGATTAATATTATTAGTAAACAATTAGAGTTTGAGGAAGAACTAAAAAGAAAAATTGAGTTTATATGTGATTTTTGTAATACTAAACCAAAGATAATTAATGGAAATATTAGAAATATAGAACATACTAATCTATCTTATATTGAACCACATAGAGTTATTATCAAAGGAATAACCTTTCTAGTATTTAATTATTATAAAATATTATATATAAATAACTCATCAAACTCTATTGAAATAAAAGATTTAGAAGATTATATAAAGAAATTGTTCCAGACTTTTATATAGCAAATGCCACTATACATTTTGATGAACACTCTCCACATATGCACATAGTTGGAGTTCCAGTAAAAGAAAATTGTAAAACAAGTTTATCAAGGCAAGTTGGTAAAACTTCTATATTTACAAAAGAATCATTAGTAGTTATTCAAGATAAAATGAGAGAAAGATGTATTGATGAATTTAATGTTGCTTATGGTTTAAATTCCAAACTTAAAGAAAAAGAAAAAGGTAAAAATCGAGATATTACTTCATATGAAAGAAAACTCTTTAATGAAAGAGTTAAAGGACTTAAGCAGGAAATATCTAATCTTGAAAATGAAGCATCTGATTTAGAAGATAATAAAAAATCTATCAATAAACAAATAACAAAACTTACCAAAGATAAAAACGATATAACTGATGAAATAGATAAAAAGAAAAAACTTAATAATAAAATTGTATTAAAATCAAAAAAACAAAATGCAAGATGAAATTAATAAACTAACCGAAGAAAACATTCATTTAAAATTTGAAAATAAACAATATAAAGAAAAGTATGAGAAATTAGAAGAAAAAACTAATTATTTAATTAATCATTTAAATAAAGTGTTTGAAAAACTTCCTAAATTTATTCAAAAGATAGTTGAGAAATTATTTAATAATAAAGTATTAAGCTTATTTTCTTTCAAACATGATTATGATCCTGAAAACCGAAAAGCAAATCAAGAATTTATAAAAAAACATAATTTATTTAATAAAAGAGAAATTGAAAAAGCAACTAAACACTTAACTGATGAAATGGATGAAGCAGCTAAAGAATTTTATAAAACTAAAAAGGACAAAGAAAAAGACGATGGCTTATCATTATAAGTCATCGCTTTATTTTGCGGATTTATATAGTTTTGTAAAATACCCATTTTTATCTAATAATTCATTGTATTTTCCTTCTTCCTGAATAATACCATCAGATAAAACATATATTTTGTCTACATCTTTAATTGTTTCTAATCTATGAGCAATTACAACTAAAGTTTTATTATCTAATTGTTTAACAACATTTTCCATAACAAGTTTTTCAGTGATATTATCCATTGCACTTGTTGCTTCATCTAAAATAATTATTTTAGAATCATCGAAGAATAATCTTGCTAGTGCAACTCTTTGTCTTTCTCCTCCAGACATTCTTACACCTTTTTCACCAAGTTCTGTGTCTAAACCATTTTCAAGTTTTTCATAAAATTTGTCTAGACAAACTAGGTTTAATACTTTTATGATTTCTTCATCAGGAATTTTTTTATCAAATATTAAATTTTCTCTTAAAGTTCCATCAAATATAGGAGCTTCTTGTGAAACATAAGTTACATTATCGTAAAATGAATTTAAATTCAGTTTAGATAATTCTTTGTCATCAATCAATATATTTCCTTTGTCGTATTTGATTAGCCCCATAATTAATTTTATTATTGTTGATTTACCAGAACCTGATTCTCCAACTAATGCGACTGATGAATTTTTATTTATTTTGAATGATAAATTATTAATTATATTTTTCTCATTATTGTAAGAATAAGATACATTTTTAAATTCAACATTACCACTCAATTCTTTTAATTTTAATCCACTATTTAATGCCTCATCATCTTTTATATCCAATAATTCAATATATTTATTAACAGTTACTTTATTTAATTTATAATCAACATATTCAACATTAAAAATTGCAATTGGTTCATATGCTTTTCCAAGTAATGAAATAACTGTTACAACAGCTCCAACTGATAAATCAGATTTTAAAACTGCATATCCTAAAACAACAACTTTTAAAATATTTACTATTAGAGCAAACACTGTGAAAAATATCTCATGTACTAACTTAATTTTTATTTTACCATCAACTATATTTTTTATTCCTTCTTTTGTTACTTTTAATTCAGTATCAAATTTTTTGTTAGTTCTGAATACAACTAATTCCATAAATCCTCTAACTAAATGTTTGTTTAAAAATTCTTGATTTAATAAGATGCTTTCCTTTAATTTGTAAAGTTTTTTTAGAATCAAATTTGAAATAATAACTACTATAATATAACCTAAAAATACAAATAAAACATATTCTTTTTTAACTCTAAAGATAAAAATTAAACTAAATATAGCAGTTGGTAATAAATGTCTAAATAATTTTAACCAAAAATTAATCATTATATCTCTTGATGCTGTTGCTCCATCTTCCGCTTTTTGAGTAAGTCTTCCTGTTCCAATTTTTTGATACTCTAAATAATCTATTGATTTCATTTTCTTCAATGATTGTAATTTGAAATCTAAATATAATTTATTTTTTACTTGTTGCTCTGGATAATTTTCAATATAACCCAGTATTGTAGATATTAATAATAAAACCCCATATGTTATTAGTGGCACTATTGTAAGAGTTTGAAATTGAAATGCATCCAATATTTTTTGATAGTATGTTACGCTATATAAATCTAAAAAATTAATAATAATACCTATTAGTACATAAAATATTATCATTTTTAAGTTGTTTTTAATTACTTCTTTAAATAATCTCATAATTTTACCCTCATATTTTTTTACACCTATATTGTGATTTCAAATAAAAAGAACCTCCTTTCACAAATAGCAAAAACATCACAATTTTTAGTGTGTGTAATTTGCCATTCATGAAGAGATTCTTAAGGCTCATCATTATTCCTTTAAACAATCTGTTTATATGGTAGTAAAACGCGAATGGACTAATTGAATTACTACAATTAAAGTATACCATATTTTTAATAATTATACAAATCTATTATATCATTTATTTCGCAAATTTTATCATTTGTATTGAAATTATTAACAATTCATAGTAATGTGTATATAGAAATTGATACTAGTATGTATTAATTCTCAATTGTGATGGAAAAGTTGTAAATAACTTAACCAATCGCTCCATAGTGAAATCTGCTCGAACTTTTCGAGTTTTGATAAATAACTAATCCAATTTGGATTAGTTTTTTTGTGTTTCAAACTCCTACGTTTCAGCTTGGAAGAATACAAAGACTATCCTACTTTATAAAGAAAGGATGGAACTATGGTAAATATTATTAAGGAAGAACTATCATTAGAAGAATCATTAAGAAAGAAAATTGAGTTTATATGTGATTTTACTAATAATAAACCTACTATTATTAATGGTAGTATTAGAAAAATTGATAGGACTAATTTAACTTATATTGAGCCACATAGAATTATTATTAATAATACTACATTTCTTGCTTTTAATTATTCTAATGAAATATTCATTGAGAATTTATCTAATAAGATAAAATTATCAGAACTTGAAGATTATTTAAAAGCTATCTAAATACTATTTATTCCCTAATCAGAGAATTGACAAATTGTTAAAAAATGATATTATATATAACCAATGAAAGAGGTATTCTCTAGAAATGGAGGTACACCGATGATAAAAAGCAAAGATAAAATTAAAATATATAATATGAATTATATTGAGGAGTCAGTAGTATTTAGACTTTACTAGATACTATTGTCTCCTCTTTTTTAGTAAAAGGAGTTGAAGATAATGGATAATGAAAAGAAAATTGCTGGTCTTTATATTAGAGTTAGTACTGAAGATCAAGCTCGTGAAGGATTTAGTTTACCAGAACAAGAAAAAAGATTAAGAGCTATGTGTGAGTATAAAGGTTATGAAATATATAAGTTATATAAGGATGCTGGTATAAGTGCTAAAACTGGTAATACTAGACCTGCATTTGAAGAACTACTACAAGATATAAGAGATAAAAAATGTAATACTATCGTTGTATTAAAATTAGATAGACTTACTCGTTCAGTATTTGATTTAGAAGGTATAATGAACTTTCTTGAAGAAAACAATGCTTATCTAGATCATGCAATGATCTAGATAATTCTAAAATAAGTAATGAATTTATTTCTACTGGTCCATAGGTATCATTTTCTTTTTTTCAAGAAAAACTTCCTTTCACTGAAACTGAATAATTGCGCCATCTAAACTTACCAAATTTTTTATCATCCTTACTATTTAATTCTAAAGAAAACTTATCAAAACTATTATTTTTAGTTTTAAAATCAGTTTTGATATAATCAGATACATTATAAAAATAATTTATTTCAGGGCCCTTAAATATTATACCTTTAACATCATACATATCATTTGTTTCATGGTTAATATCATATATATACATATAATCAACAGTAAAAGTGTAATAACCATTAAAGTATGCTGGACTATCTGTAACAAAAAATTTTACACCTTTTCTTTTTGCCGTTATACCATCAATAATAATTTTATCTAACCATTTGTTTTTTTATTAGTGCTATGATGAAACCATTCTCCGAGCAGTTCATTCCATTTATCTATTGAATGAGGATGAATAGTAATTTTGTTATCAGAAAACGGAAAAGGAAATGTTTCTTCTTTAAATTCTAAAAATCCATTGAAAGCTTCTACTTTCATATATAATACCTTCTAAAATACTTTTCTTAATAAATAATTTTTAATAATATACTTCTACTTATAATTTTCAAATTTGATTTCACGACTATCAAACATCGATAATCCATATTTTCTATATATATCATCAGCAGTACATGATACTGTATCTTTCATTGAATAACCTAATTTACTTAATATGTTTTCCAAATCTTCTTCGGATTTGCCTTCTACTTCAACATATGTTGGTATTCCAGGCCAAGTATCTATATCTAATTCATATTCATCTAAAACATATGTAATTCTTTCTTTTTCTTGATAACTTTTATAGGAATATCCTAGTGCTTCAAGTAAACCATTTGCTTCTTTAATACTTGGAACTTCAATTTCAGTTTCTAACATTTGTTGAATACCAGTTCCATTATCAGCCAAAATATGTTTAACTGCTATTGTAGTCTTGTCATTTGTTTGTCTAACTCTTATCCATTTTTTTGAATTATTATGAAATTTATTTATAAAGTCTACTAATTTGTCATTGTCTAAATAATCAAATAAGTTATTTTTTAAGCATAAACAAGATACATTATCACAACCAATAATTTCTTTTAATTCTTTTTTACTTTCTTCTGTTAAAAGATTATCTAGTTCAAAAAATAATAATTTTAATTTTTCTAATGCAGTTTCATATTTGATTTCACTTTCATTATCTTTTAATTGAGTTTTTATATCAATAAATCTACCATATATTGTAGGTAAGTCATAAGTATATAAAAATTGTTTAGTTTCTTTTTTTAAGGCTGCTCCCATTGATTTAATTTTATCTATAAACTCATTTTTATTAATATCTAATATTTTAACTTCTAATTCCATTTTCTTCATTATCTAATTCTCCTTCAAACTTATTTATTTTAATTCCTGCTTCTTTTAATAAAATCTCAGAATACTTATCAGGATATGCTTTTAAATATATAATCTTTTTAATTCCAGCATTTATAAGCATTTTGGCACATATTATACAAGGCTGTTTAGTTACATATAAAGTACTACCTTTAACATCTATTTTATTATTTAAAGCATCTATTAAAGAATTTTGCTCTGCATGAACAACAAAGCATAGTTCTTGATTTTCGCCACTTTTTAAATTTAACTTTTTTCTTATACAAGTTTCTTCAGTACATGGTGTAATTCCATTAGGAACACTATTAACACCTTCAGCAATAATTTCATTATCTTTTACTAAAATTGCACCAACTTTACCTTTAATACAATTAGCAATAGTTGATAATTTTAATGCATAATTCATATAATAACTATCATTTTTAATTTTATTCATTTAAACCACCCATTCAAAAGACAATATCATGTATATAAACATTATATCATTTTTTTACGGTTAATTATAGATTTTGAGAACAATTTATGGTATTATTATTTTAGTGATTAGTTGTTTATCAACTTTTACTATTAGGAGTTTCGAATAACCTTTGTTATCGCTCCATTTGAAATCAACTTACGGACTTAAAAGTTCGTGAGTTTTTATTTTATATAAAACTTTAAAAGTTCTCTTATCACAGAAAGGAAAACTTTTTTTCATGCTTGAATTTAAAGTAATTGAAAATTTAAAATCTAATAAAAATTTAAACGACATCTTAAAAGAATTTAAATATAAGGTTAAATTAGGACAAACAAAAACTATCTTACACACCAATTTAAAAGTAATAACACCTACTGAATATAAAATTACATATCCTACTACTCTTACAATACTAGAATACAAAGTTAATGAAATATCAAATAAGCCTTTTTATATTAAAGAGCATAATCAAAAGTATAATATTAAAGAAATTACACAATTTTTGAAAAATTTTTAATTTTAGACTATACATTTTGCTTATTTTTGAGGAAACATATAGAGTGTTTTCTAATATTTTGGCTGTCTTTCTCATAGAAAGACCTTGTTTAAGTAAAATATCTATTTGTGCTTTCTTTTCTTTTGTTAATTGTTTATAATTCATATAGGAGCCTCCTTGCCGGGATTTGGCTCCTTTTATTGTATCAAAAAGCCGCACCAGATGGTGCGGTTGAAATTTCAATTTAGGATAATATTACTTTAGTAGTATTATTATTTATTATATTGGTTATAGACATTGTTTTTGATATATATTATTTGGCATTTCATTAGATTTTTCCTCTATTTTTTTGCCATAGTATCTAGCATTGGGAAATACCCTAAGAATACCAGTTTATACATTTTCTACACCAAGTCGTATAATAAAATTATTGTTTATTTATTTTCGTTTTTATTTATCCAATCAACAGTATCTTTTATTGTATCTTTCATACTTCTGTTTTTAAAATCTAAATATTGTTTGGCTTTTGCATTACTAAAATTAGCATTAGATGATAAAGTATATAATGAATACTTTGTAAAAAGTGGGGTTTGTTTTTTTAAATTGTAATACATTTCAAATAAAGGTGCTGCTAATTTTGCAATGCTTATCGGTAATACTATTTTAATTTTTTTTCTTCCTTGGACTTCACAAATCAAATCACATAATTCCTTGATTGTTATATATTTGTTAGATAAGATATAGCATTCACCTTTACTATCTGTTTTACAAGCATTAATAACTCCAGCTACTACATCTCTAACGTCAACAAAATCATATCCACCCTTTACACAAGCAAACAATTTGCCATTTATTACTTCTTTTATTAATTGTGTTAAATGACTATTTCCAAAATCATTTGGGCCTATAATTCCAGAAGGATGAATAATACACGCATTCAAATCTTTATCTTTAACAGCATCCATTACATACTTTGCTGCTTCTGCTTTTGTTTTGGCATATAATCCATGAACATTGTCAGGATTAAAATTAGTTATTTCTGTTATTATGTCATAATTAGGTTTCTCTGGAATTGCATGCACACTACTAATATAGATAAGTTTTGCATTTGATTCTAAAACCTTTTCCACTATGTTTTTAGTACCAATGACATTAACATTATAAACAAAAGGATTATATTTTGATTTTATATATACGACTCCAGCACAATGAATTACAAATACTTCTTTTCCATCAGTATTTTCGAAAACTGATGATAAAGAATCTTTGTTGGTTACATCGCCATAGTATATTTTACATCTCAAATTCTGTAGTGATTTTATAGAATCACCATTTAATACAAAGGCTCTGATTTCTGTATCTGTTTCCAGTTCCAATTTCCTTATAATATTATTTCCTAAAAAGCCATTTGCTCCTGTTATTATATAAATTTTTTTCACAATATTTGTCACCTACCATTTCATTCTATAAAGCAAATTTAAATTTTTTTTATTATATCATAAAAATTACGAAAATAATTACTAAGATATTTGAAAGAAAATTTTTTCTATGCATAGTTGAAAGGATTTATTTTTCATTTTGACTCCTTTTGTTATAAATCTTTTTCAAATATAAATTGAGCATGTGCAGTACTTACATTTTTTTCAAAAACTTCAATATACTTTTCATCTACTTTTGGAATATTATAGAAAATAAAGCCATATATATCACCTTGCCAAGAAGATTTTTCTTTTAAGTTAAAAGTATTTACCTTTCTGATATCTTGTATTGTTGCGAAGTCAAATACTTGAATCATTAGTGAAGGCTTATATCCCATTTCTATATATAATGGACAAGCTCTAAATCTAGCACCTAAATCAATATGTATAATATTCTTCTTTTTACATGTGTTTTCAAATTCTTTAATTAAAATTTTGGCATAGCCTTTTCTACGATATTCTTTAGAAACACCAATGATTCCTAATGTAATTTTCTTTTTTTCCGTATCCATATTCTTAGCTGTAATTGCCGCAACTATTTTTTTATTTTCTTCTATATATAATAGTAGTTCATTATCTTTTTCAAATTGATGAGACATTTCTGTAAATCTTTCGGACATTGTATAGTAGTGTTCATTGTATTCTTTTGCATCTTCAAAAAATAGTCTTGATAAAAATACAAATACTTCTTTTAATTTTTCTTTTGTTTCAACAACTTTTATTTCCATATTGATTTTTTCCTTTTAATTAATAGTTAAATTATTTTTAAACTCATTAATTTAATTCTATATTTTTTAATACTTCGTTCATTAATTTGGCAATTTTTTTAGAACTTTTGTCCAAAAATTCTTCATATACCATGGTGTTATTATTACCTGGAATATCAGAAATACTTCTAATAACTAAAAATGGTATATGACTTAAGAAACATACTTGAGCAATACTTGCTCCTTCCATTTCAACAGCTAAGGCATTAAACTTCTTATTTATTTTTGTACTCATATTAATATCCGTACAAAAAATATCACCTGATGCTATTGTACCTACTTTTACTGATGGATCTTTTATAGCTTCTTCTGCAACTTTTAATAAGTACTCATCACAATTTATATAAGTACCAACATTTGGAATATATCCTTTTTCATGATTAAAAGCAGTTATATCAAAGTCATGTTGAACTAGTTTATCAGCTAAAATAACGTCTAAAACATTTAAATTTGAGTCTACTCCACCTGCTACTCCGATATTGAAAATATAATCCACTTGCATATTATCAATTAATATTTGTGTAGTTCTAGCAGCATTTACTTTGCCAATTCCAGATTCAACTAAAATACATTTAACATTATTTATAGTTCCTTCATAAAACTTTAATTCAAATATTTCATACTCATTAGTTACTGTGAGATATTCTTTTAAAGCATCAAGTTCTTCCTTCATGGCAAAGATGATACCTATTTTTTTATTTTCCATTTGTGTCTCCTTGAATATTAATTTCTAAATTTATTATATCATTATTTTTAAAATAATAAATAGTACCTGTTTGAAATCATCGTCTTTTAAATAAGTCATTAGTTAAGTCTAATTCATCTATAAAATCTATAATTAATTTTGTATCACTTTCCATAGTAGTTTTTAACTTTTCTTCGCTTATTTCTTCTAATTCTGAAATTTCAAAAGTATCATCAGAGCCATTAAGTCATATATGTAATTTATTACCTTTTTAAATCTAGTGATGATATTAATTCAATATAATGTTGTTTTAATAGTACTATTTTTTTTATTATTTTCTATATTCTGGTTCTAATTTATTTAAGCAATTTTAAAGTGTATTTTTCATATACGAAAAAGCTAATACTTTATTAAAAACATATATAGCAATATGTTATAATAAAATTGGAGGTTGATATTAGTGACATATGAAGAAAGAAAACTTGCTTATAGTAAAGTTAAAACACCAAATGAATTATTAGTTTTTATGGACGAATATATAAAATATGGTATATTTGGTACAGATAATAAAATATATGATGATTGGGAAGCTGATACTAATTCTGAATTTCAGGTTGCTTGTCAAACTAAGTATGCACTAAATGATATTGAAAGATATTTAAAAACTGGCTATGGTACTTGTTGGGATCAGGTTGAGTTAGAAAGAGATTGGTTTAGCAAAGCTGGTTATGAATTTAAAACGCTATTTATTTGGTTTTTATTTGAGGAGAATAATAATTATACAACACATACATATTTAATTTATAAAGATAAAACAGATGATAAATACTGTTACTTTGAACATGCTGACTCTAATAATTATGGAATTCATAAATTTAATACTTATAAAGAAGCTGTAGAATATCAAAGGGGAAAACATATAAAATCTAACGAGGGTTATGGAAATAAAATAGATGAAGATGTACTTAGCCATTTAGTTATATATGAGTTTCAGCATCCTAAATACTATTGTAGTATGAATGAATATATTGATAATATTCTTAAGTCAAAGGTTATTTATAAAGACGATAAGTACCTGTAAATTTTTGTGTTTCAGCCAATTTCTTCTGGTACAAATATATTATTTCTTTTTATTTTTGAAACATAATATGGAATAAACATTTAATATTAAATAGCCAATGTAGATATATTTAGTATAATAATTAAATTGTAAATTAGGAATAACTAAGCGACTATTAAATAAAAAGCATACTGTTATAATTACTATCCAAAATACTATGTATGTTATTGGCATAATGATATTTCCAGGTGTAAACTTTTTCTTTTTTAGATAAACTGAAAATAGAATTACTAAAATTAAATTAATTAAAAGTACAACAGTGTTGAATAGACTTCTAATTGTTAGATTAGATGTATCTGGTGAGAAGATTACTATAAACTGATAAGGTATCATATAAATAATTATTGATAATATAAAGCATAAATAATATAAATATATATATGTTTTTTCTTTTTTCACTATACTTCACCTTCTTTTGATAAATCTATAAATTTAGAAATTACTTCTAATAAAAGTTTTCTATTTATTCTATAATGCACATTAGTCATTTCAGGTTCAATAATTGTTCTATTAAATTCATCTGGCAATTTCATTTCATACTGAAAATAATATTTTATAAGTTCTTCATCTAATTGTGTTGATGATGTTAATAGTTCTATATCTAGATTATTATTTTTAATTTGTTCATTATTAATATTACAATTCTTTTTTATTGGTTCTATATAATTTAGGGATGAATCATAGCTATTAAAACGTTCTTTTAAATTAACTTCACCAGTATATGAAGTTTTTTCATAATATTCAATTAAGCTGTTGATTGAATTTACACAACTTTTGTTTTTTACAATTGATAAATCATTCTTTAATACTTCGAGTTTAGCTAAATTTTCTTTATTATCACTTAATTTTAAGATATTAGTAGAATTATTAAAACTAATAAACATTAGTAATAATATAACCGCTGAATAACATATTGAAATTGCTACCAAGGAATATTTTAATTTTTCTTTCATTTTCTCACCTACTTTTAAGCTAATTATAGCAGGTATAAATATTATTTGCAATTTAATAAATAAAAAATGCAAACATCTTTTGATGCTTTGCATTTTATCTTTATATATTTATTTTTTACTATTGTTTTCTTCTTTAATGCAAGTGCCATTATGATCTTTAAAGTAGTCTTCTATATGGGCTATTATTTGATTAGCATCTTCATAATTTGTAACATCTATATGATTTGAAATCCAAGCGTCTCCACCAGCGTTAATTGCTTGATAGTTTTTATTGTACTCTACTTCATATAAATATTCTTCATCATCTAATTTACAAGTTATAGAATATTTTCCTACTATATCATTATCTTGTAAACTCACATTGTGAACATTAAAGAGAATCAAGACTAGTATATTAATAATAAATAATACTAATAGACCTATTCCAAGTACTTTTAATATTTTTATTATTATTCCAGCTAATTTTTCAGTGTTACTAACTTTTTCTACTAAAATACTACTAACATCATTATTTACTAATTCATCCAAACTGACATTAAAGGTTTTAGAAAGTATTTTAGCTTGATTAATATCTGGCGTTGTTTCCTCAAGTTCCCATTTTGATATAGTTTGTCTTGTTACACCAATGCGTTCAGCTAATTCTTCTTGTGAAAGATTATTTTTCTTTCGCAGATTTGCAATTTTTTGTCCTAAATTCATATTCTTTTCTCCTTTTCATGAAAAATCATAACAAATACTTAAGTCAAACTCTACCAATAAACGTTGGAACTTCCGCAATTATTCTTAACATTTTGTTTTTAATAGTTTTATATTTTTAATAATGTAGATATTACAAATATAATTAGTAGTATTAATGATATAGAAAGTATAATATTTTTTGTTTTATTTTTTAACTTAAAGTCTTTATAAAAAAATGGTTTAATTTTATCTATTAATTTTGTTTTTCCTAAAATAATAACAAAGATAACTACACCTAAATAATTTAGGATGATATCATCAATATCAAATACTCCAGTATGGGTAAATCCTTGAAGTACTTCTATTAAGATTATTATTGGCAAGACAATTTGTGTTTGTTTTAAAATACCTTTATATTTATTATCTTTTAACATTAGAAGAAATGATAAAGGCATAAGCATAAACATGTTACCAATGATATTTTTTAGAAATGTTTTTAGACTAGCAATTTGAAATTGATGCATTATAGTATGAAATGGATGATATTGTCCTGGAAAGAACCAGGTATAAAAATGTAAGTCAACTCTGGCAATGACAAAAGTAAAACTTGTTAGAAGTATCATAAATAGAATGATGTAGATTATAATATTTTCTTTGTACGACTTTTCTTTATTTTCAATTAGTCCAAATACATAAATACAAAGTGCTGTTAACAACATAAATAGAACACATTTTAAATAGGACATGCCATATATATATTGATTTCTTTCATAAAATACTAAATAAAAATATATTAAGATGTTTATTATGACAAATAGTATTTTCATGATTGTATTTTTATTTTCCATTTGTGTCTCCTTGATTAGTTTATAGTCATATTATATTGTTATTTTTTAAATAAATCATTGGTTATGTCTAATTCATCAATTAAATCCATTATTAATCTTATATCATTTTCCATATTAGCTTCTATTTCCTGTTCATTTATTTCTTTTAATTCATCAAACTCAAAGGCATCATCAGAGTTATTAATTCCTATATGTAACTTATTGTTATGGAATAAAAATCTTATCCCAGCACATTTTAATTTGCTTTCGATATTAGTGATTTTTTCCATAAAACTTGGAGTTAAAATATAAAATGCTTCATGTTCATCTTGGGCATATACTTCATAGCTATTATTAAAATCTTTACTTTCAGTTTGAATAACTTCATAATCTTCATCAGATATAATATTACTGAAGTAGCCTGATTCAACAATTAAATTAGACTTAAATTCTTTATTAAAGTCAAATACTAACCATCTGCCTTCAAAGACAGTTTCATAATAAGTTCTAGTGTTTCCATCATTATCAACTTCCTGATGTGCTTCCTTTATTCTAATATCTGATTGACAAAAATTAATGTCTTTGTAAGTTCCAGTAATACGATCATTTGAGAAAAACATGTCTCCTGTTGAAAGCAAACCTTCTTTTTGAATAAAATTCTCTGTTAGTCCTTGCGTTGAATTGTATGTTATATTAGTAAAATACTTTTTTAGCACTTTTTGTACTAATTCTCCTTTTACCTTAATATATAATTTATTAAGATCATCTTTTTCGTCACTTAATAGTACCGATGATAGTACCGATGTAATGACCAAAGTTATTGCTATACAAAAAATTAACTCAATTGTTGATATAATTAATATTACTTCAAATGGTACTTTTTTTATTATTAAAAAAATAATTGTTATTAGATATATTGCTAAAATAATTAGGCTTGTAATACCATTAATCTTCTTACTTCTTTTTTTAAATTTTCTTTGGCAATATTATATTTTTCTATATTCATAAGTTCACATCCTTAATATAAGTATAACATATAGAATTAAATATTAACCTACTTTTTGTCTCTTTTTAGAAACTATATTGGTTAGAATTATAAATAAAATAGCGAATAGTAGTACTACTAACATATTAATAATTATTGGTTCTAGAGTATGTAAATTTATTGTTTGTAAATTAGCCAATAAATCATTAGAATCTACGTACCAGTATGTTGGAAAAATTTTAGATATCTTAATAACTGTTTCTGGCAACCAGTAAGTTGGTATGAAAGCTCCACATAAAAAGGCAGAACCTAAAGATACAACATTTACTATTCCAGTAATAGCGTTTTTATTACCAGAAATACTTGAAATTAAAAGTGCTAGAGTTAGAGAGGCAAATGTAAATATAAAAGCGTTTATGGTATATATTAATCCTCTTAATGAAATAACAGTGTCTGGAAAAAGAATTATTCCTAAAATCATAAATAGTAGCCAGACAATAACAGAATATAGAAAACTAGCTTTTAAAATTAATTTATTATGATTCTTATAATTCATACTACTTATAATAGTTCTTTTCTTAATTACTTTTTCATTGAAACTTGATAAAACCATGCAGATGATAAATATTATAGTATACATAATACTGTAACTAGCAAAGTTATAATATCTTGATGCTTTAGATGTTTTATCAGTATTTACAGTTGATGTTATTGAAACTTCTGATTTAGTTTTTAAATTAGTATTTATTTTTTCTATTAGTTCTTGTTCATTAGATGTAGTTTTAGAATATACTTCTTGTGTTTTTAAATATCTTGTTAGAATCATTTCAGCTAAAGATGAATCATAGTCGCCAGTTGTTTTTATATCTATTTTAGGATTTATTCCGGATAAGATATCATCTCTGTAATTTTTAGGTATATATATAATATAATTTACTTGACGATAAAATAAAGCATCATCAATTTCTTCTTCTTTTATATTTTTTACATTAGTATTTTCTTTTAAATAGGAAATTAAGTTTTTAGTTAGTCCTTTATTTTGATCATTATTTATAATTATGATATCTGGTTTATCATTAGTAAAATCAAGGCTATTGTTACTTGTTGTTGTATTTATTCCACCAAAAAGGATTAACATAACAGTAAATAAAATTATGGTACCTTTGTATTTATTTATAACTTTCCAAAATGTATTAAATACTGTCATATTTTTCTCTCCTTAATCCTTGATAAGAAATTGCTAACATAATGATAGAAAATACAATAAGACTTATTATGTTAAAATAAAATCTATTTAAAGTATTGTAATAGTATAGTGAATAGAATCCATCTGTAATCATAGCTGCTGGATTTATTAAATTTAATATTGGGACATTAGTATCTATAACATATTTCATAGTGATACCCATCATACCAGATAGAAATGAGAAAAACATAGTTATAGAAATTAAGATACCTGTTTTAGTTGTTTCATTAGCTTTTAAAAGTGTACCAATGGCAATACCTAGAGTTAGTCCTGCAAGAGAACCTAATGATAAGAGTAATATTACGAGAGGTATGTTATTACCATAGTCTACTTTTAGAACAAATATAGTGTATAAAAAGATAATTAATATACCTATCATTTGAACAATATAACTAGCTAAGAAACTACTTAGTAACATAGTCTTTTTATGTACTGGTGAAATGGTTGTTCTTTTACCAGCACTTGTAATATTGGCTGAGTTTTTATTAGTGATGAATATTGATATCATGGCACCATAAAGACAAGCCATAGCAAGTAATGTGTAATATTCGATCATAGTGTAACTTAAATTAGAATTAGAAATATTATTTAATTTTATATTATTTTGATTAACTAAATTGATAATATCTTTATATACTTTTTGATAATCAAAGTCTGTTTTGCCAGTTTTGTAATAAGATGAGGCTTGTTCAGCAGTAAGAGATGTAATCATTTCTTGTTGACTGGTTATATCATCTACTACAAATCTAGTAATTGTTTCATTTATACCTTTTGAATTTACAACTATTTTTACATCATTATTTTGAAATAATAAGTAAGCAGTTATTTTCTTTTTATCTAGTAATTCTTTTGATTTTTCTAGACTCGTATATTCTATGTTAAATAATTGATTTTCATTAGACTTATCAGAAAGAGTTTTTATACTTTCTTTGAAGTAGGTATTATTTTCAAATTCAGAATTATCAACTACTGTTATATCAATAATTTCTAACATTTCATTTTTTTCAATATCTTTAAAAGTCAAATTAAATAGTGTTCCTAAAATAATGGGAAAAGCAAAAGTCCAAAATATAAGTGTTTTGTTTCTAAAAAGTGTTTTTAGAGAATATTTGAAATTATGTAAAAACATTAGTCTCTTAGTTCCTTTCCGGTTAATTCTAGGAAGACATCATTTAAAGTTGGTCTTTCAGAAAATATTTTATTGTAAGTTATTTTATTTTCCTCTAAAAAGTCAATTAATTTTTTTAGATTATTGTTGCCTTTTTTATAGGTTACTAAAAGAGTATTTTTATTTAAACTTACTTCTTCTACTGTTTTGAACTCTTTTATCTTTTCTAATACTTCATCACTTATACTATCTACTTCTACAGTTATTTTTTCTTCTATTTTAGCTAAGTCTTTTAATTCTTCATTTGTACCTTGAGCTATAATTTTACCTTTATCTAGAATAATTATTCTATCACATAATATTTCTACTTCTTCCATGTAATGACTGGTGTATAGAATTGTTGCTCCGGCGTCTCTTAGTTTTTTTATGCCATCTAAAATATTATTTCTACTTTGTGGATCTACGGCTACTGTTGGTTCATCTAAAAATATTATTTTTGGTTTATGGGCTACACCGCAAGCAATATTAAGACGTCTTAAAAGGCCACCTGATAGTTGTTTTGGATAGAACTTTTTATATGATTCAAGTCCTACTAATTTGATGGCATCTTCTACATATTTTTTTCTTGTTTCTTTATCCTTAATATATAGTCCACAGAAATAATCAATGTTTTCATAGACTGTTAATTCTTCAAAAACAGCTATTTCTTGAAAAACTACTCCTATTTTAGATTTTATGTCGTAAGACTCTGGAGTCATTTCTTCTCCTAGTATTTTGATGTTTCCTTTTTGGAAATTTAAAAGAGATAATAAACAGTTTATAGTTGTTGATTTACCTGAACCATTTGGTCCAAGTAAACCTAATATTTCTCCTTCATAAACATCAAATGATAAATCATCAATAGCAGTTAGTTCTTTATATTTTTTAGTTAGTCCAGATACTGATATTATACTTTTCATATTAATTTTCCTTTTCAATTACATTTTTTTATTTTTATTGTTTTGTTCTTTAAACTGATTTTTTCAATTCTTTTGTCAAATTGTTCTAGTTCTTTTTTAGCATTTAGAAATGAATGATCTATTGGGAATCCTAGTACTTTTTCTATTTCCTCAAATGATAGTTCTTGGATATCATTTTCTTTTATGTATTCCCATAGTTTATTATATTTACTCATTTAGTCTCCTTTTATTTACATTTTTTATCTTTTCCATTCATCACTATTTTTTAAGATCCATTTATTGTTTGGATTTTCTTCTAGAAGCATTAGTGCTTGGAATTCTTGTGATAATAAATCTTGAATTTGTTCATCTGTAAACTTTACACTTTTAGTTGCAGAAAGAGTAGCAATACCATGAGCAAATATCCACATCTTTATATGGAAACTTTTGATATCTTTATCAGATAATTTTGTACTTATTTTTATTGCTTTTACAACTTCTTCAAAACCTTTTTCATCTGTTGTTATAAATGCTGATGGCTCATCTTTTGTTTCTGTCATAAATAGAAATTTAAAAAGATTATTTTCAGCTATGGCAAACTTTATGTAGTTAATACCAATTTGTTTATACAAAGGTACATCTTTAATCATATTATCAATTAGAAATTCATAAAAATATCTTTCTATTTTCTTATATAATTCTTTGTTTAGTTCTTCAACATTTTTAAATTGATAATAAATTGGTCTAATTGAACAGTTCATTTTTTTAGCCAGTTCTCTATTGCTTATTTTTTCAAATCCTTTTTCTCTAGCAATTTCAAATGCTGTATTTAGGATCATTTCTTTTGTTATTTTAGTTGTTGTTGGCAACATATCACCTTCTTTTTTTATGTTATTTAGGCTCATTGTATCATGCGATACATTATTTGTAAATACATTTTGTTTTTTATGTTTGTTATATTATTTTGAATTTACTTTCCTTTATGGTATAATTTTGTGCTAGGTGGAAGCATGAAGAAGTATAACTATGAAATCTTAACTAGTGATGAGCACATTTATCATTTATGGGAACCATTACATTTTGAAATAAAAGATAATTATAAATATATTACAACTTCTTTTATTTTTAATTTGTTTTCTACTTTGGCTTTAATACCAATTGGATTAATTCTTTTTGTTTTTAATAGAATTTTCTTTGTCTTTTGCTCCTAATGATAAGCTAAATAGTGCTGCTCCACCATCTCCTAATAATAGCGTAAAAGCAAGGGCTATTACTGTAAATGGATATACTATATTAGTAGCGGCATTATCAAAGGCTCCGGCATCACTCCAGCCTATGTAAATTTGATCTACTATGTTGTAAAGAGCTGCTACTATCATGCTTATAACACAAGGTATTGCAAACTTTTTAATGAGTTTGGGAATTTTTTCTGTTCCTAAATCTAATTCTTTCATATTTTTCATTTCTTCCTTACAAACAAAAATAGTGAGCTATATCAACTGGATTTACGTCTGATATAGTTCACTACACGTTGCATTAGCAATTATAACATTTTATATTTTTTTATGTAAGTAAAATTTTTAATTTTTTTCAGTTAGCCAAGTTGTTATGTCAATTATTTGAATTCCTTCATATTGATATGTCTCATGATGAGTTCTTGCTATTAAAATTTTAGGATAAGCATCTCTTACTTTTAATAATGATGATGTTTCTCTTTCGAATGTTTTTTCATTACTTATATCATCGGAAACTTGAATATATAACTTTTCATTTCTTTTAATAGCTACAAAATCTATTTCTTTTTCATATAAAGTTCCAACATACACTTCATAACCTCTTCTTATCAATTCTATGGCTACTATGTTTTCATATACTCTACCGTAATTAACATTTTTGGTTCCAAGAATTGCAAATTTTACAGAGTGATCTGCTAGATAATATTTGTCTTGTGAAGCTAAATACTTTTTACCTTGAATATCATATCTTCTTATTTTATAAAAAGCGAAGGCTTCGCAAAGATATTTGATGTATGATCCTACAGTTTTATCATTTGTTTCTATTTTATTAGAATTTAGAGTATCAGCGATACTTCTATAAGAAGTTAGACTTGATATGTTATCCATTAGAAAATCACTTATATTATTCATTAGAGATATATTTTGAATATTATTTCTCTGAACAATATCTCTTACTATTAAGGTTTTATATACATCTTCTATATAATTATATTTATCTTCTAAATTATTATATAAGTAAGAACCTGAAAAACCTCCTTCTTTGACATATTTATCAAAGGTTTCGTCAGTATTTTTATAGTTATAGTATTCAAGGTATTCTTTATAAGAAAATGGAAATACTTCGATTTCATATGTTCTTCCCGTAAATAAAGTTGCTAAATCACTTGATAATAAAAATGCATTTGAGCCTGTTATATAAATATCGTATTTTTCTTGAGCATGTAAATTATTAATTGATTTTTCAAATTCAAAACACATTTGTACTTCATCGATTAGTAAATAATTATTTTTATTAGGAACATATTTTTTATCTACATATTCATTTAATTCTAAATATGTATTTAAGTTTTCAAATTCTGTTAAATTATAGTCGATATGAATAATATTGGCATTTTTATCATTTTCCTTTATGTAGTCTATATACATCTTTAATAATTTTGATTTACCAGAACGTCTAATTCCAGTGATAACTTTAATATCTGGAGTACCTTTTACATTTATTAACTTTTGAAGATAGTCTCTTTTTATGAGTTTCATAGTTTTTCACCTCAATTATATTATATCACTCATTTCGCAAAAAGCAAAAAAAATCATTTTTGCGAAATGACTTTTTTTTAAATAATTAATATTATTCTTAAAAATTACTGATATTAAGAATGATTATTTACTTTTAATAGTACTTTCCAAATTAACTTTTAGTAGTGAATCATAAAACATAGTCTTGTGTTTTAAAAGATGTAAGACATTTATAATATAGAATAAAACTAAAAATAATGCCGCTACTGGTAAATATAAATTAATAAGTACTTGTAAATTGAAGTACACAAATAATAATGTTGGTAATGTCATTATATAAATAATTTTATAATAATATATGTATATAAATATTGCTCTTAGACAAATTCTAAATAACAGTTTATTTTCGGATACTATTTTAATATTTAGAAATTTGCCAGCTAAAGTGTATCCTTTTTTTAAATATGGAATCAAGATATAATAAATTACTAGACAGATGTATTGAGTTGATTTATTATTAACAAATATGCTTACTAGGCTATAGAAAAAAGTAAATATAAATAAATCTAGGAAGAAATAAGTTAATCTTCTTAATCCAGAAATTACTTGACCTTTTTCTTTAGAATCTTCATCTATTTTATCTCGGCTAGGTAAATGTTTTTCTATTAATCCAAATAAGAAATATCCTAGAACTCCACCGGTTGTATTTAAAAGTAAATCATCAATATCAAATAAACGATATGGTTTTGGATAAATAAAATAAAGACCTGTTAATTGTGTAAGTTCAAAAAACAAACTTAAGAAGAAAGATAAAAATAATACTTTTTTAAAACTAGCTTTGTAATAATATCTTAAATATATACCAAATGGAACAGTCATTAAAATATTAAATATTACTACATAGATACAATGTTCAGTTAAAGCTTTTAAATAGGTAGATGGAATCATTATATTAAATGAAGTTTCTTTAATGATGTCATTTATAAAAGAAAATGGAATTAGATTATATTCAAATTTATTATTAACGATTTCACTAATATCTGGTAATGGTAATATTACAAGAAAATAAATAGTCATCATATATAAAATGAATGAATAAACAATTAAAGTTCTTAGTTTGTTAATTGAACCATATTTATGATATTGTTTTAAAATATAGGGTATGGTAAAAAGACAGGCAATTATTGGAAAAAACATTATCGATGTCTTGATACTAAATACATAGTCCATACTAATCATCCTTTCAGATATATTATAACAGATAACTTTAAAATTAAATCTTACATTTTTATTATATTAAATGAAAAAGAAAGAAGTATTTTCTACCTATTTCTTTATTTTTTGTAAAACTTTGATTGTAAAAACTACACAGCCTGATTCTTTTGTTTCTTCTTCAGTATAATATCCTGAATATGTGTCTTGAACTACAGATTCTACATCTTCGTATGTATCTTTAAAGTCTTCATTAAAATACTTTTGATAACAAGAATACCAGTCTGGAAATTCTTCTTTCTTTGTTACTTCTGTTAATACTTCTTCATCGTAATTAGGAAGTTTTTGAAATCTAATTGTGTCACCTTGTTTTATTAATTTTCTTTTGGCGTCATTAAGACGATATTCTCTTACTTTTTTATCTTGTACTAAATCCTTAAAATTTTCAGCATATAGTTTCATTGTATGTTCCATACTATTCACCTATTTGTTTCCAGTACATTTTGTTATCAATAAATTCATAAGTTATTTTTCCTAAATCATTTAGGTATGATAAATATGATTTTACAGTACTTGAAAGTAAGACATATTGAGTAGCATTCATTACTAGGTTGTAGTTATCAAAAACACTTTTTAAAACATCTTCAAACGTAGATGGACTTTTACAAATACTATAAATGTAATCAGCTATTTCATGGACTTTTTCTTCATTTAATTTTATTAAATTACTTATGTCATTTGTGGCATTGCAGTGTGATGCTACAAATACTTTAGCTGATAAGTCTTTTAGCATATTTAGAGTATTTAAGTATTCAGCTACATCATATATAAAGAAAACATGATACTTTGTAATTGTTTCTTCACTAAATAGCGAGTCTGCTAAAAAGATAACGTCATCAGATGTTTTTACTCCGATCATATCAAAGAAGTGTCCTTTTAATGTAATGTATTCTAATCCTGCTGGTAAATTATTATCTATATCTGTTACAGTAGATGGTTTTGCCATTAAGAATTTATTTTTTATTGCTTCAAATGGATAAGCACCATATAAGAATGATGGTTCTAGTAATGGATATTCAGTAATACATTTTTCAATACCAAAACTATATATCTTACAATTTGTACGTTCTTGAATTACTTTATTTCCACCTACATGGTCAGCATTTGAATGAGTAGAAATTATACCTACTACTTCCCAGCCTTGTTCTGTTACTATTTTTAATATTTTTTTACCAGCTTCTTTATCATTACCAGTATCTATTAAAAAGACGTGTTTATCATCTACTAAATAAATACCAATGTTAGTATTATTTTCGATGTAATATGTTTTTTCACCTACTTGTTTTAATTCCATAGTTAGTCACCTCTAAATACATTATAAAGAAAATTTATAATTATTTAAAGTTAAAATTCACAATTAGATACACTTCTAGGATAAGCAATTACATCTTTTATGTTTTCTATACCAGTTAAATACATTAGTAATCTTTCGAAACCAATGCCAAATCCAGAGCTTTCTACTCCAGCATATTTTCTTAATTTTAAATACCAAGAATAATCTTCTATTTTCATTTCTCGATTTTTCATTTCTTTTAGTAAAGTATCATAGTCATCTTCTCTTTGACTCATACCAAATACTTCACCTATTCCAGGTAATTCTAAATCAGCACCAGCTACGGTACCATCTTCTAAATGTTTCATGTAGAAAGCTTTTATTTCTTTTGGCCAGTGTGTTATAAATAATGGGCAGTCAAAATACTTAGTTAAATATTTTTCATGTTCTTTGGCAATATCAGAGCCATACTCAGCTTTAAAGACAAAGTCTTGTTTAGACTCTTGTAGAATTTTTATACATTCTTTATAAGTTACTCTTTTAAATGATTCTTTTGTTACTTTAGTTAGTTTTTTTATTAGACCTTTTTCTACGAATTCGTCTAAATATTTTATTTCGTCTTTAGCGTGTTTTAGAACATACTTTATAACATACTTCATTAATTCTTCAGCTATATCCATTATTCCTTCTAAGTCACAGAAGGCTACTTCTGGCTCTATTTGCCAAAACTCAGCTACATGATATGGAGTATGTGAAGGATCAGCTCTAAATGTTGGACCAAAGGTATATGTCTTGGTAAAAGCTTGGGCAAATGTTTCGGCTTCAAATTGGGCAGATACTGTTAGACCTACTTTCTTTTGAAAATATTCTTTTCCGTAATCAACTTTTCCTGTTTTGGCAATTTCTTCTAATTTTTGGGTTGTGACTTGGAACATCTCTCCTGCTCCTTCACAGTCACTAGCGGTTAGTATTGGAGCTTGTAAATAAATGTAGCCATGTTCTTGAAAATATTTGTGTATCGCAATAGCGGCTACACTTCTTACACGAAAGACAGCTTGAAATAATGTTGTTCTTGGTCTTAGATAAGCTTCTTCACGTAAAAACTCTCTACTATGGTGTTTAGGTTGAATTGGATAATCTTCAGAACAGTCAGCTAGTAGTTCTATTTTTTTTGCATGTAGTTCTACTACTTGATCCTTTTTAGGTGATACCTTTAAAGTACCAGTTACTTTTATAGCTGAAGCAAAATGTATTTTAGTAATACTATCATAATCTTTTAATGATTTATCATATATTATTTGTAATTTTTTAAAACAAGTTCCATCTGATAGTTCAATAAAACTTATCTCCTTTTGTTTACGATGTTTTCTTATCCATCCTTGTACTGTTATTTTCTTATCAATCAATGATTTATAATCATCATATACTTTTTTAATTTCCATATTTTTTCTCTCCTCAAATATATTTTTTAGATACTTGTTGCGAAATATCTAATAAGTTAATTCATTTTTAATTTTATTAATTTATTACTGTCATTATTATTATCTTCTGGCATATAGTCACTTCCTTTTTAAATAAAAATACCCGATATCATCCTACAATAAGGACGAAAATCGGGTATTTCGCGGTGCCACCTTAATTTATTATTAAAAAAAGCCATTAAATATATTATGGCTTGTACTTCAATAATCTCTTTTTAGTTCTAACAAACCTAGCAATAAGATAACGGGTTGCCTTCCGAACTAGCCTACTAAGATATTCTTTTCGGTAGTTTGCTCCAAGGTGTTCTTTCAACAAAATTTTATTATTAGTTCACACTATACCTAACTCACTCGAATAAATTTTTTGTTTACTTTTCCTTTTCAACGCAATTTCATTGTAACATATTATTATTTATTTGTCAAAAGTTGACTAGTTTTATTTAGTTTGTTTGATTATATATTTTAATTTATGATAAGATAAGATTAGGAGGATGATAAAATGAGAGTTATTCAATATGGCTGTGGAAAAATGGCCAAGTATACGATGAGATATGTACTTGAAAATGGTTGGGATATTGTTGGCGCAGTTGACATTAATCCTGATATTATTGGAAAGGATATTAGTGAAGTTATAGGTTGCGAAAATGTTGGCGTTAAAATTACTTCTGTAGAAGATGCTGATGCATTATTTAATGAAGTAGAAGCTGATGTTTGTATTGTAACTACTATGAGCTTACTTGCTGACTGTCGTGATGCCTTACTTTTATGTGCAAAACATGGAGTTAACGCAATTACCACTTGTGAAGAAGCTTTCTATCCAATGAATTCTAATCCTAATTTAACATTAGAGATTGATAAGTTAGCTAAAGAAAATAACTGTACTATTACAGGTTCTGGTTATCAAGATGCTTTCTGGGGTAACTTAATTAGTACTTTAGCAGGTACTACACAAAGAATTACAAAAATTAAAGGAAGTTCTTCTTATAATGTAGAAGATTATGGTATTGCTCTTGCAAAAGCTCATGGGGCTGGACTTACTCCAGAAGAGTTTGATAAAGAAGTTGCTAGTGTTGACAGAATGAGTGATGAAGAACGTCAAGAAATTATTAATTCTGGTAACTATACACCAAGTTATATGTGGAATGTTAATGGTTGGTTATGTGATAAATTACATTTAGATGTAGTTAGTCAAACACAAAAATGTGTACCACAATATTCTGATCAAGATATTCACTCTACTACTTTAGGAATGGATATTAAAGCTGGTGTTGCGACTGGTATGAGTGCTGTTGTTACGACTACTACTAAACAAGGTATCATTTTAGAAACTGAATGCATTGGTAAAGTGTATGGTAGTGAAGACTGCGATAAAAATGACTGGACAATTGAAGGAGAACCTAATACTAATTTAGTTATTACTAGACCTTCAACTGTTGAACTTACTTGTGGCGCTATTGTTAATAGAATTCCAGATGTAATTAAAGCTGAAGCTGGATTTGTTCCTACATCTAGAATGGGCGAAATGAAATATTTAAATAAGTAATTAAAATAAAAAACGGTAGACTTCAGATTGAAATCTATCGTTTTTATTTTGCTTTTAAAAATTATTATTTTGATAATTTTGAACATTTTGATTGTTGCTATTGTTATTTACTGGTGCTTGATTTACTCCATAATTGTTAATAAATCCTAAAGCTTTGTTAATGTATTCATTAACTTTTCTAGTAAAGGCATTGTTTTTCATAGCAGCACCTGTGAATATTGAAATAATAAATCCAAATTTAGTAAATGTAATTAGGAAGTCAACACCTGAGTCGCCAATTTCTAATATTTGTTTAACTGGATCTATAAGTTTTTCTTGAAGACCAGCGATGTCAATCTTATTACCAGATGATAAGTAAGCATTTAGGACTTTTACAATAGTATCTACAGAATCTAACAATAAGTTTACTCCATCATAAATTAATGCCCATAGTATTGAAATTAATGTTAATCCAACAAGGAAAGCAATAACTGTTGTTGCGAGATTCTTGATTTTATCATCCAATTCACAGAATATTAACATTAGTAATACTACTAATAACATAGTTTGCCAACCAGCAAATAGTGACGCAACTAAAATTATAGCTGCTAAAGAATTATTGATTTTTAATTTGTTCATTTTTTCACTCCTATCTTTATTAATTATATAATGAGATAGGTCTTTTTTCAATATTAATTAGCAATTACTAGTCATTGTTAATGGTACTTGATATAGTGTTACTTTATTATTAGAATCAGTTGCTTTTATTTGAAGATAAAGACTATTATTTTTATAATTTTTACAAGTATTTGAGTTAATATCAATGTGAAATTGAACATCTTTTAAATAGTCTTCTAATTGTATTGGCGTTTTTTCTTTATATATAGAAGATCCTATTTTACTATCTTTGTTATTTACTGATTCATATAAAATACATTCAATTTTTTTATATTCAGTATTATCTTCTCCAGCACAGTAGTTAATATTTGATATATAAATAGATGACTTTTTGTCATTATAAGCAATACTTCCAGTAATTTTAAAGCTTGAACAACTTGATGTTATGGTTTTAAAGAAAAAATCATGACTACTATGATAGTGATAAATAATTAGTGGAATAGAAATAAGTACTAATATTAATATTGGGATAAGGATTTTTTTATTGATGTTTATTTTCGATTTTTTTGTTTTCTTTCCTTCTAATAAGTCTTCAATATTTACATTAAAATCTTTACTTATTTCTTTTAGTAAACTAATGTCTGGAATATTCTTACCTGTTTCCCATTTACTAACAGCTTGATATGTTACTCCATATTTATCAGCTAAATCTTTTTGAGTAAGATTATTTTCTTTACGAAGTTTTTTTATAAATTTTCCTATTTTTTCTTGTTCCATATTACATCACATCCTACTTGAAAAAATAATATTTATTTAATCGATAAATACTCTTGGTACACGATTAGAAATTGTCGATAATATTTCATAACTAATTGTATTACATTGATTAGCTATGTCTTCTAACTTTATTTTATCATTATCCCAGATATAAACATAGTCCCCTACTTTGACATTATCAATATCTGTAACATCAGCCATAAATGAATCCATACATATAGTACCTACTATATTAGATTTTTTACCATCTATTATTACTTTGCCAATATTTGAAAGATTTCTTCTTATACCATCAGCATAGCCAATACCAATTGTAGCAATAGTCATTTTATCAGTTGAGATAAATGTTCTTCCATAACTAATACTTGTATCTTTTTCTATTTTCTTAATAAATAAAATTCTTGATTTTAGTTTAGCAACAGGTTGTAAATCAATTTGTTTTTTTATTTTAGTTGAAGGAAGATAGCCATATAGTAAGATACCTGGTCTTACTAGGTTACAAAAATCATCTTCAACGTTTAAGATACCATTAGAAGCTGAGGCATGAATATATTTTAAATCTTTATAATATTCTTTTATTTTTGAAACGCCAGTTTTAAATAGTTCCATTTGTTTATTAGTAAAATCTTCATCTGTATCGGCGGCAGAAAGATGAGTATATACACCTTCTACTTCGATATTGTTGGTTTCTTTTAAGAATTCTAAAACTTCGTCTAAATCAGTTAGAGATATTCCTGTTCTACCCATGCCTGTTTCTAACTCTAGATGAATAGTAAACTTATCTTTTCTTTTAGATAGTTCCTTTATAAAGTTTAAATCAGCTACACCTATAGTAACATCATAATTAATGATATTTTCTATATCTTCTACATATGGTTGATTTAAAACAAAGATCTTATTTTTAAAGCCCGAAAGTCTTAGTTCAACAGCTTCTTTTACAATAGCAGTTGCGATTATATTAAAGTCTTTGATGACATTTATATTTTTATTTAAATAAGTACCATAGCCATTGGCTTTCATAACATACATTATTTCTTTTTTAGGACCTATTAATTTTTTTATTTCTTGAATATTATGATTAAATGCTTTTGTACTTATTTCTAATACTGACTGTCTTTCGTTCATAATATTACCTCCTGTTTATAAGTATTAGTTAGATTATTTTATTATACCATTTTATTTACTTTATTGAGAACTTTTTTCAAAATAATAGAATGATTTTAAAGGTCATTCTATTATTTAATACTTTTTCTTTTTAAGCATTTATATATTTCCATTATAAATATTATCGTAGTTGAAATAGCAAATAATATTAACATATGTGTTATTGGTATACTAGTTGTTTGTAAGAATTTGCTTAAGAATGGTACTTCACTGAAAAGTACTTGTAAAAATATAGCCGATACTATACTAAATATTATTAAAGGATTTGATTTTATTGGTACTTTTAATATGGAAGACTTTTCACTACGACAATTTAGTACATGCATATTTTGGATGAATACCATTAAGGTTACAATGTATCCTCTAGCAATATTTACAGGTATATCTAATTTATTTATTAAATAAGTCCAAACTATAAATACTATGATACCAATTGATAGTCCGGAGATAAGCACTTCACTAAATAGTTCTTTATTAAATAATGTTTCTTTTGGATTTCTTGGTGACTCTTTCATAATATTTTCTTCTGATTTTTCAAATGATAAAGCAAAGTCTTGAAGACCGTCTGTTACAATATTTAGCCAAAGTAATTGAATGGCTACTAAAGGCATTGGCATATCTAGTATTATAGCTAGTAAGAAGAAGAGAACTTCAGCAACACCGCATGATAATAACATGTAACTAACTTTACGAATGTTACTATAAGCATTTCGTCCTTCTTTTATACCTAGAACAATTGAATTAAAATTGTCATCTAAAATTATCATAGAAGATGTCTCTTTAGCAACGTCTGTTCCAGAGCCCATGGCTATACCTATATTGGCTGATTTTATTGCTGGAGCGTCATTTACTCCATCGCCAGTTACTGCAACAAACTCTCCTTGTCTTTTGTATGACTCTACAATTTCTAATTTATTTAATGGTGTTACTCTGGTAAAGATTTTTTTTGATTTAACAAATTTGTCAAATTCTTTTTTGCCTTTTTGAAAATATTCATCTAATTCTTTTCCAGATGTAACTTCATCATAGTTTTCTACTAATCCTAAGTCTTTAGCGATAGAATAAGCAGTTAAGGGATGATCTCCAGTTATCATTATTACTTTTATACCAGCTTTTTTACAGTCACTTATAGACTTAGTTACTTCTTCTCTTACAGGATCTATAAAAGCAACTAATCCTTCAAACGTTAAATGTTCTGGCTTTTCAGACTTAGTTTTGCCTGAGGCTAGAGCAATAACTCGGTAACCGGAACTTGCTAAATCTTCATGTTGTTTTTTTATTTTTTCAATATCTAGTTTTTTATTTTTATTATTAACTTTCATTGTTGTACAAAATTCTAATACTTTTTCTAAAGAACCTTTAACGGTACAATAATTATTTCCATTTTCTTTATAGAAAACAGCTGAATACTTATTTTCTGATTCATAATTTATACGATTAGTTATTTCTATGTCATCAATATTAATTTGAGATTTTTGTCCTAAAGCAAGGAAAGCTATATCGATGGAGTCACCAAAGTATTCATAGTCATCTTTTACTTTTTTTAGACTAGCTTCATTATTTAATACTCCTAGTTTACTAACATATTTTGCGTCTTCTATATTAGCATTTTCTAAAGGAACTATTTTTCCTTTATCGTTATATCCTGTTCCTTCTATATCAAAGATACTATTATCTGGCAAAACTATTTTTTTGGCAGTTTGTTCATTTACAGTAAGAGTCCCTGTTTTATCTGTTGCTATGACGGTACAACTACCTAGACTTTCTACAGAATTAAGTTTTTTAACAATAACATTGTTTTTACTCATACGATTTGAACCTATTGTTAGAGCCATGGTAAGTGCTAAAGGTAGGCCTTCTGGCATAGCTGATACTGATAAAGCTATAACTGATAAAAATATTTCACTACCAGATGTTCCTTTTGAATATAAAACTACTGTAATTATAATGGCTATCGCAACTACTAAAAATGTTATTTGTTTTGAGAATTTTTCCATTCTAATTGTTAATGGAGACTTGGTATCTTTTGTTGTATTTACTTTTTGAGCTATTTCACCTAATTCTGTATTTAGTCCTGTTGCGGTAACAATGCCTACTCCTCTACCAGATAGGACACTTGTACCAGCATAGGCCATATTTTTTCTTTCGGCTAGGATTACATCTTTATTTATAGTGGAAGATGTTTTAGATACACTAGTGCTTTCTCCAGTTAAAACAGATTCATCAATAGTTAAATTATTTACTTCTATTAATCTTAAGTCGGCACTTATCTTATCACCTGATGATAAAAGTACAATATCTCCTGGTACTAAGTTAGATGAATATACTTCTATTTCTTTTCCTGAACGAAGCGTTTTGGTTCTTATTTCAATTAGTTTTGTTAGAGCTTCAACATTTTTGTCAGCTTTCCATTCTTGAAAGGTTCCTAGTATTAGGTCGACTAAAATGATGAACGCTATCGCAATTGCATCTATGTTTTCTTTTATAAGAATAGAAAATATCATCGCAACAACTAATAATACGACTATTGGATCTAGTAATTGTTCTATAAATATTTTTAATAAAGATGGTGTTTTCCCTTTAGGTAGTTCGTTTTTACCATATTTTTCTTGTCTTAGCTTGACTTCTTTTTCATCAAGTCCTAATTCACTACTTTTTAATATTTCTAAAACTTCTTCTTTTTCAGTACTGTGCCATTTTTTTAGTTGCATAACAATCTCCTTATTATTCTTTTATTTTATAGTTATTTTTAGTATCATCTTTCCAAACATTTCCGTTTGCGTACTGGGTCATAGCCATGATAAAGGCTTCTTTAGTAATATCTATTCTACTTATTGAGTCGTGCGTTAAAGCGTTAACGCCACCTTTTCCTTTACCCAGTTCACTAGATGAATATACTTTATCAAGTACTTGACCTAAGCTTGTAGAAATTATTTCTCTAACATAACTACTTGGTACTGGGAAAGCAGGACCAATTCCTACACTTTCATAGCCAGAGTTGTCTTTTATAACAGCAAAGTTTACAATCATCCAAGTATTATATACATTACAAATACCTGATTCTACTCCTAAAAAGTAATCTGCTTCTACATTATTTTCTTTTGCGTATTCTATTAAATTATTTACTCTATTTTTAGCACCTTGTAAAGTTTCTTCGTTTACGGGTTGATCTGATACATTTGATGGTACCTTTATTCCTTCTATATCAGCATCTTTGAAAAATACGTCTAATGCTTCTTTTGCTCCCTGTATTTTTCCAGGATTTGTTGTACCTATTAAAACTTTCATATTTTTTCACCTCTATTTTTTATTTTTCCTTTTTCTTTTTATTAATCATTTCTTGATAAAGATGATAAGCTTCTTCTACTGTATCATCCCAGTTTTTATATAAATCTCGGTAAGCATTTTCCGCTACCTCTTTATAAAGTTTTTTATTTTCAATTACTTCAATTATTTTATTTGTATAGTCTTCGATTGTATTTTTAGATAAGAAACCATTAACATTATTGGTTACTGTGGCACTTGTTGCGGTGTTTTCTAAAAATATTGTAGGTGTTTTTTGTGAAGCTGCTTCTATTTGAACTATTGATGATGAATCATATATTGATGGGAATAACATAATATCGGCACGGTTATAGTAGTATGATAAAAGCTCTCTATCAGTTACTTTGCCTGTCATAATTATGTCATTTTCCATATCTAATTCATGTATTTTTTGTTTTAATTTATCTTCATCTTGTCCAGAGCCTACAAATAACATTTTAAACTTTAGTCTTGGCTTTTTAGTTTTTAATGATTTTAATGAATCCACTATGAAAAAGATATTTTTTAAAGTATTTATTCTACCTACAAAAATAAACACTAATTCATTATCTTTTATATTATATTTTTCATTTATATATTTTCTAGCTATTTTTGGTTCAGTTACTAATTTCATTTCTGTTGCATTATTCATAACTCTTGGTAAACATTTATAATGGTAGTCTTCATAAAAAATCTTGGCTACTTCACTATTTACAGCCCAACATTCATCACATTTATTAAATATTTTTATTAATCTATTATTTAGTTTTGTAGCAAAACGCTCTGACTTTACGGCTTTTAAAAAATCTTGTTTAAATTGACTGTGCATAGTCGCAATACATGGAACATTATGTTTTTTAGCATATCTAAGCCCAGCTTCACCTATAGTAAATGGTGAATGAATATGAACGATATCTAATTTGTATTTTTCTAATTCTTTCTTAAATTTAATATCTAATTTGGGGATAGGTAATGAATAATCTAAGAAAAATGTTTTTAGAGAATTACATCTTACTACCTTGTATGGGAAAACACTATCATCATATTCTCTACCCATATAATTAGGGACAAATACAATAACGTTTGCATGTTTTAACAAATGCCTGGCATAATTATCAACAACTAAGCATACACCATCAGTCATTGGGAAAAATGAATCATTAAATATTCCAACAGTTATTTTTTTATTCATGTTAGTAGCTCCTATTTCTGTTACTTATTATTTTTATTTACCTGTATATAACGCTAAAACTATATTAAATAACTTTAGTAATTTATCTTTTGTTTTTGGATCATACGTGTTTAGTTCCCTGACACAATTAACACATTTAATAATTTTTTTAATTGTTACTGTCTCAGTTGAATTTATATCCGACTTTTGTAATACTTCAAATATGGCTTTAACAAATTCTTTTAATTCTTCTTCTGTATTATTCTTTAAAAATTCTTTTATAGAGTTATTAAATTTGATACTATTTTTACTTTGTTTGGCAGGAATAAAGTAGCTACCAAAGCATTGCCATGACATCGCATGATGTTGAAAAATTCCCTTATAATTACTTTTTACAACTATATAATTTGGAGTTGAATATAGAATCATTCCGACAACGCTCACTTCTGGAGTATATTTTTTTATTTTTGGAATTAACTTTTGGAAAGACTCGCTATTAAACTCTTTTTCACGGAATCCTGGACCATCAAAATCGTATACTGTTATAATTTTTTCTCTTACTTTTTCATCAGCTTGTAAAGCGGCTGCTACAGCTAAATTTCCACCTTTAGAATGTCCGCCTACATATATTTTGTCATGTTTTTTTGCTTCGGAAATTAAATATTCAGCTGCTAGTTTTTGACTAGGCACTGGAAATGTATTAGATAAATCAAAATCTTCTCTCCAACCAGACATGTATTCATTAGTACCTTCATATGATATATATATCCAATCTTTACATTTAAATGTTATTGCTCCAAACTGCTTTTTAGAGTCGACTATTCTGGAATAATTAATCATTTCAATATTTTTAAATCTCGGAGCATCCTTAACATGACCAAATAAGTCGTGTGCATATTTATAAACGTTTTTCTTATTCTTAATTTTTTCATTTGTTACTACATAGAAATAAGATTTACTGATTTTTTCTATAGTATTTGGAAACTCATCACTTACATCACTTAGATTCAAATATGAAAGTTCTGCTAAAATTAAGGCATCTATGTCATTAAATGGCACTTCTTCAAATGACTTATCTCCATAATATTTTGTATAATCAATAAAATTTGGCATACAGCACCTCCATAATAAGATTATACCATATAAAGAAAAATGCAGACAACACTTTGCCTGCATTAATTAAACTATAAATTTTATTTATTTATTTGTTGCATGAAGAAGTACAAACGCTTTTTTCACAGTCTCTCATCATACAAGCTAGTTTTTCTTTTAGAGCATCTAAGTCTTCGTTTTCCCAGTAATCTTGTGGATTTTCATAACCTTTTGTGTCATATGATGTTTCATCATCAAAACCAATGATTTTTCCATCTTTTACTGCTATTACTGCTGGTACATAAATTCTTTTATTACCATCATCATCATATTGCAAATAATCAGACAAAATACTTACTATTTCTTTGTAAGCGTCAGTATTATTTTTTCGTTCATCTAAAATGTTTAAATAATTGATTTTTTCAACGTTATTTTCTTTAGCTACCTCGTTTAAATATACTACGTATTGGCCACACCAAGGACATTCTGGAAACCCTAAATAAACTATTCCTGTTCCATTTTTTAATATTTTGATTATTTCTTCTGGTGTACGGTAAACAAAAACATTATCTATTGTTTTGCCTTTTTCATCTACCCAGCCGTATTCTTTAGCAAACTTTTTACTATCTGTTTCAGTAGTAGAGCTTGGATTTGACTTTTGAAAAACTGTTAAAGCTACTAATAAAGCTACTACTATTGCTGATATTATTATAATTATTTTTTTGTTTTTCATACTACATCTTCCTTTCACAATAGTAGTATAACTCTTACTATAATATTTTTGCAATAAATTGCTAGTTGAAAAGACTCAACGCTTGGTTGAGTTTATATTTTTGTATTATATTTTATTATTTAGTAGGTTTAGTAACATTAACTGTACCTTTTGGATGATTAGCTGGTGAATATATAGAATATAATTTTAAAGGTTTATTACCAATGTTAATTATATTATGATATGTTCCAGCTGGTACTATTACAGCATAATCTGAATTTATTTCTTTGTGTAATGATAAATCGTTTTTACTAGGTCCTAATTCTACTAGTCCTTTTCCTTCTTCTATTTTTAAAAATTGATCTACGGTAGGATGTACTTCTAATCCAATAGATTCTCCTACTGGTATACTCATTAGGGTTACTTGTAAATTGTTGCCAGTCCATAAAGTAGTTCGATAATTAGTATTTTCTTCAGTTCTTTTTTCAATGTTTATGGCACTAGGTGTAGGTCCTAGATCCATTGTAGCATTTCTAAAATCATTAAAATATGGTGGCATCATATAATTATTCATTGGATTATAATAATTATAGTTATTATAATCATATGGATAGTTTCTCATATTATAATTTTTCATAAATTTGTCCTTTCATATTAGTATATGAATTAGGCTTTAGTAGGTGAAAAAAAAGACTATTTGTCTTCTTCATAATTCCATATATTTAATTTACCTTTTGCTTCAATTGGATTTTCTAACGGTTTAATATCAGTTAATACCCAGGCATATCTACCTACTTTATAGTCTCCAAGTACATATTCTTGATGATTATTTTGTTTTAAGTCGGCTATAAATTTTTCAGTCATATAAATACAGTCTTCAAGATTACATTTACAGATTATTTTACCTGGATTTATTTTTGTTTCTTTGACAAGCTCTAAGTATAATTTTTCGCCATCATCTTTTTTATAAGTACTTAATCCAGCGTGAATATAAAGTTCTCCTCGATATTTTGTTTTCCAGGATCTTGTTTCAATAAACTTCTTTTTGTCTTTAATGAGACTAGCAAATGGTTCTTTTATAGTTAAAACTTTCATTGATTTAATTTCCTTGTGTATATTTCATAATCTTTATCTTCAAAGCAAACAAATATGACATTTATTCTATCATCATTAAACTCTTTTACAGTTTTAATAGCAACATCAGCGGCTTCTTCTTTTGGATAACCATAAACGCCTGTACTAATACAAGGAAAAGCTATTGTTACTTTTTCAAGATTGTTTTCTTGACGATAATCCTCAGCTAGTAAAAGACTATTTTTATAACAATTTTCTAGTAGTTTTTTTTCGCCTTTTGTTCCGTCTCTATAAACTGGGCCAACGGTATGAATTATTTTTTTAGCAGGTAAATTATAGCCAGACGTCATTTTAGCTTCACCTGTTTCACAACCGTGTAAAGTTCTACATTCAGCTAATAGTTCTTTTCCTGCTTTACGATGAATGGCACCATCTACTCCACCGCCACCAAGTAATGTTTTATTGGCAGCATTTACAATAATATCTACATCTAATTCAACAATGTTACATTTTTTAGCAATAATATTCATTTTATTTTACCTTCTTTTCTTTAGTTAGTTTTTATAGTATTTATAAATAATATGACACTTTTCATTTGAAATACTGTGTTAACTGTTCTTATATCCTATACTATATACTTATTATATATTTTTTCTAAGTATTTTGGCAATGTATTTTCAATCCTTTATTTTATATATTTGATCTATCATTTTTTTATTTTCTTTTTCTAGTTCTTTTAAACTTTTATCTGGTGTTGGTAAATCTTCCGGCATTGTTCCTCCAATGTCAGCAATTGCTTTCCGAACTTTTTTGCCTATTTCGTAATGTGTTTTATTAGCCTCGTTTTCAGATTTGATATTTTCTTTTTTTAGTTTTGACTCAGTTTGCGTAATTCTAAAAAGATTGGCAGCTAATTCTTCACTTCCCATATTATCTAATATGTCTTCTCTATACCTAAGTTTTTTTCTTTTAGCGATATCACTTGCAGTTTCTCCATTGTATAATCCCTTATATCCTGCATTGTGAAATTTATCAAAATTTTTAACTCCTGCATTTTGGCAGCAACGTTTAATGAATAATTACCTTTTTTAGTTAAATTTCTTTGGTAAAATCTTTTCTCATCTTCAGTTAACATTGAATATTCTTTTTCAGTTAGTTCTTGCCTTCTAGTTTGAATAGCAAAATAAGTTTGTCCTAAAGCAATAACTTCTTTACTTGGATCGGCATTTTGTACAATTAAATAACACATGTATCTTGTAAGTTTAAAGTCTTGTATAATAGCAACAGCATTATTGTTTCTTTTTGACAACTTGTTGACCTCAACAAGTTGTACATCTACATCAATTCCAGAGTTTTCACATGCTTCTTTCGCTTTCTTTAAAACCTTTAAAAAATTTCTCCAATCTCTATATTCTAAAACCTTTGAAAGTTCTCTAGCATACCAATACTCATTACCATATTCATCAATGTGTTTGATTTCTTCAAACATTTTTTCAGTGTATTCTTTTATTTTGTTCATTTTTATTCTCCTTTCTCTATGTATTAATTACGGTCATACAATACACTTCCATAATCTTGTCTTACTATACTACAATGCAAACATTTGTTTGTCAATAGATGAAATTGAAGAATCACATAAAAATAACTCCATCATTAGATAGAGTTATTTTATAACTATTACTTATTATTTTTGTTTACTAGATTTATTGTTGCTCTTTTTTTTATTTGTATCTTTTTTTACTTCACTTACTTTTATATTTTTAATATTAATATTTTTCAACTTGTTATTTTTTTGTTTTACTTCCTCTTCCATTTTTTCTCAGTAATAGTTCTTTTAATATAAAGTCCTCCAAACAATAATAATAAAATACCAATTCGATTTTCCATAGTTATTAGAATCTATCTTTTGGTAGGCAATTTTTGGCAAGCATAGTATCAGTCTCCATTATTTTACCATTTGGATAATTTTTCCAATAAACTATCCCAAATGACATTAATTATTTTTGTCTATTTCCTTTACTTCAATATTCATAATTTCTAAATAATCTTTTTCCGCTTTAGTTAAATGTGTTTGCATATATTTATCATATTCGTCATGAGCCTTTTTTAAGGTCTCTTCATGTGATACTGTTCCTTTTGAATTTAAAATATCGTTATGTGTCATTGTTAAAAATCCATCTAATTCTTTAATCCAATCTTTCATTGTCATTGTTTTGTGCCTTAGTGCATTAATTTCTGCCACATCAGGATACGCTGAAACAAGCCTATTTAATATTTGCAATTCTTCTAATTTCAAATAATTTTTAGCTATTTCTGTTTCTTTTCTAGTAGGCATATCGCCTTTAAAGTTAGTAAGTCCTATATTATCTTTATTGCTATCAACTCTATTAAAAACTATTTCAGCAGCAGTATTGTTTGAAACAGCATAGTGCATTTTATTTTGAACAGTTTGAAAAAAATTAATGGTTATCTCTTGTTTAGGATTATAATCTATTGATGTGGAATATATATCTAATATTTTCCTCCAAAAAACTTTTTCGCTAGATCTAATATCACGAATTTTATCTAATAGTTCATCAAAATAAGGATCATAACCATTATTTTTAAAGCGTTCCACATTTATATTATAACCTTTTACAAGATATTCTTTTAATTTTTCATTTGCCCATATTCTAAACTTTGTTCCATTACTTGATTTCACACGAAAACCAACAGCAATTATCAGTTCAAGATTGTAAAAGTTAGTAGGTTTGGTAGAAAATTCGGAATTTCCGAATTTTCTCATAGTATCGATCTCTAAAAGTTCATTTTCTTCATATATATTTTTTATATGTTCATTTATTGTAGATTTTGCCTTATTATACAATTTACTAATTTGTTCTTGCGTCATCCAGATATTTTCATTTTGCAAGATAACTTCTACTCTAATATTATTATCATTTTCATAAATTAATAAATTACCATTGTTTTCCATTTTATTTACCACCTTTCATTGAAATTATTATACTAAAATTGCCATAAAAATTCCTATTACTTGTTTCATATAACTTTATATTCTTATAAGCTATCTTCCCTTTAAAATAAAGCAAACCTACTAACTCATTAAATTATGTCACATCAAATAAACAGGACAAGATGTGAGACTCATATGCTCTTTTTCATTATTTGGCCTTTTAACTATAACTTCTGCAGCAATATTAGCATGTGTTTCAAAATTCATTTTATTTATTTTGTAAAATTTTCACTAATCAACTTCCTGAATAATTTTATAAAATAAAGCTCCTACTTAAATTATAACTTAAATTACATATAATAACTATAGTTTCAGTACAAAAGAAAAATTATACTTTGTAGAGTTACAATTGCTATCAATCAAATTCACTTCACACATGGAGCAATATCTATTTGCCATAATAAATTAAATATAATCTTTATTATTAACCCTCATAATACCTATTAAATTATATTTTGCATTTATTTTAGTTGTGATATTATTACTCATCTTTTTCTCCTGTCTTTATGTATTGATTATGGTCATACAATACACTTCCATAATCTTGTCTTACTATACTACAGCACAAACATTTGTTTGTCAATGAATAGAATCGAAGAATCACATAAAAAAACTCCATCATTAGATAGAGTTTTTTCATAACTATTAATTATTATTTTTGTTTACTAGATTTATTGTTGCTCTTTTTTTCTTTATTTGTATCTTTTTTTACTTCACTTACTTTTATATTTTTAATATCAACAGTTTTCAATTTATTGTTTTTTTGTTTGCTATTTTTTATTTTTGATTCCTCTTCTACTTTCTTTTCAGTAAGAGCTCTTCTAATGTAAATTCCACCAAACAATAATAATAAAATACTAAAAATATAATATATTGGAATATTTCCTTTCATTGCCGCAATAAGATAAAATATTCCAGCTACTACAAATAAAATTGCACTTACGATACTTCTTCTCATTAATTCTCTCCTTATCTTTATTTATTTAATTATAACATAAAAAGAAAGTCTTTTAAACTTTCTTCCATAATATTGTTAAAACATTTAAAACTGTAAGTAGTGTTACACCTACATCGGCAAATACAGCCATCCAAATTGTACTTATACCAAAGATACCTAAAGCTAAGACAATGAACTTTATAATTAAAGCAAAAATGATACTGGCTTTTACTTTGTGCTTTGTTAGTTTTGAAACATTTAAAGCTGTTTTTACTTTTGACAAATCATCTTGCATAATAACGATATCACTTGCTTCTATTGCGGCATCAGATCCAAGATTACCCATGGATACTCCTATATCAGATATTTTAATTACAGGTGCATCATTAATGCCATCACCAATGAACATTACTAAGCCTTGCTTTTGATATTCTTTTATTTTATTTACTTTATCTACTGGTAATAAATTATTATAATATGTTTTTATTTTTACCTCTTTGGCAATAGCTGAAGTTACATCTTCATTATCACCTGATAAAATCATAATATCTTTGAATTCATCTTTTAATGTAGATAGTTTATAACTACTTTTTTTAATACGATCTGATATTACAATATAACCTTCATATTTATTATCAATTGCGACGTATATTATAGTTCCTAAAGATTTTTCTACTGGGATTTTAATATTATTTTCATCCATTAACTTTTTATTACCAAGTAATACTTCTTTATTATCAATTGTAGAAGATATACCTTTTCCTGAATATTCTTTATGATTACTTGAGGATAAAACTTTTTCTTTATTGTAATTAACTATAGCTTTCGCAATAGGATGAATTGAATTAGCTTCAGCTGATGCTACTAATTGAATAAATTCTTTTTCTTTTAAGTTTTTACTTTCTACTTTTGTAACTTCAAATACTCCTTCTGTTATTGTTCCTGTTTTATCTAGGGCTAAATAATCGATATTAGCAAGACGTTCTAGTTCTCTACTTCCTTTAATTAGAATTCCTTCTTTACTGGCTCTACCTATTCCCGAAAAGTATCCTAATGGTACAGATATTACTAAAGCACATGGACATGATGTTACTAGAAAGACTAAAGCTCTATATAGCCAGGTTTGAAAATTTCCAGTTATAAGGCTTGGTATTATAGCAATAATTAGGGCTAAGGCTACAATTATTGGAGTATATATTTTCGAAAATTTGCGAATAAAGTTTTCTGTATCTGTTTTCTTATTATTAGAATTTTCTATTAAATCAATTATTCTTGTTGCTGTTGAGGTCTTATATGTAGATGTTGCTTTTACTTTTAATATCGAATCTTTATTAATAGTACCTGATAATACTAAATCATTAACAGTTGCTTTTCTAGGAGTTGATTCTCCAGTTAATGATGAAGTATCTAAATAACTAGTACCTTCTATAACAATACCATCTAAAGCTACTTTTTCACCAGGTAAAACAACAAATATATCATCTAGTTTAGCTTTTTTAATTGATACTTTTTCTATTTCATTATCTTTAAGTAAATTGATTGTTTCACTACGTAAGTCCATCAATTTAGTAATGGATTTTTTACTATTCGCAACAGCTAAATCTGATAAGTACTCACCTATTTCAAATAGTAACATTACCATAACGGCTTCTTGGTAACTACCTATTGCGAAGGCTCCTATGGTTGCTATAATCATAAGAAAATTTTCATTAAAAATTTCTTTTTCTTTTAAGTTTTCAAAGGCTTCCATATATATTTCATAACTTATGATTATATAACTTAATATTAGAAGAATTAATTTAGGTGTACTTGGTAAAAATAGTGAAATTGTAAATAGTAAAACACTTATAATTATTCTAGCTACGTCTTCATTAAATGCTTTTTTCATTACATTACCTCCGATATATGTTCTAATCCATATTTTAATATTATTTTTATATGTTCATCACTAATACTATAATATACGTTTTTGCCTATTTTCTCTGTTTTTACAAGATTTGATGCACGTAAGTTTTTTAATTGATGTGATATTGCTGATTGAGTCATATCAAGTAGTTCACTTATTTCATTTACACATAATGGTTTATTTAATAAGACATCTAGTATTCTTAATCTAGTTTGATCGCCAAAAATTTTATAGAACTCACTAAGTCCATATAGTAGTTCTTTACTATGTAGTTTCATATTCACCTCTCATATGATTATTTGTTCATATATTCATGATATTATATATATGTTTTTTAGTCAAGAAAAAAGCACTAGAAAGTTAGTGCTTTACGTGTTAATTATATTTTATCGTTTGTACCAGTTTCTAAGTTAGTTAATTTATAATCAGTCATGTTAATTACTTTTTTATCAGCAAAAGTAATTTTTACATCTACTGATTCTCCTGCAGGTATTTCATCATAATAAGCTGTTAATTCTGTTGATGAGTTAGGTGTAAAAGTAAAACTACCTGATTCTTGTTTTTTACTTTTATCGGTATTTGTAAGTTTAAACTTTAAATTACCTTGTTTTGCTTCAACTATATAACTAACTTCTACCGACTCTATACATAGATTTTTTATACAATGCTTACCAGTTATATTATCAAAATAGTCTTTATTACTTTTTGTATTATTTTTTAGTTTATTGGTAGAAGAATTATTAAAACAAAGTAATAATCCTGTACCAAGTAAAAGTATCGCTATTATGATAAGTCCTATTAGATATTTCTGTTTCTTTTTCATTTTTGAAAATCACATCCTTTGAATTGATATGGTAGAATTGCTTTTAATTAAAATTTATATTGTGGCCACCAAGTTATTGTACTACTTTGAGATGTCGTTAAGAATTTGTGTTTTACTCCACCTACTGTTCTATTTATCGTTTCACCTGCATTTATTCTACCTACATCTCCTGCATTTAAAGCATTAGGGCAAACGAAGGTAGGGCTTATATCTGTTGTTGAATCTCCTTTTATGGTTCTATAGTAATATCTTTTGTCATAGTATTTACCATTGTGCTTACAAACAATATAATGAGCTGTTGTGTGAGATTTACCACAATTACAATTGCTCCATGAAATAGGACTTCCATTTTTAGCTTTCGCTGTTTTTACATTAATATCTATGTATGTGCAAACACCATCAGGGTTATTATCAACAGGCGTTGTACTTTGATTTACTAGTGCTTTTATTTCTCTACTATTACCGGCTTTGTCTTTTAATGTTACATTTATATAACGACAACCATCTGATGTTAACGGATTGCTAAGAGTATAACTGCCAGTTGCTAAATTATATGGTTTGTTATATATTAAATTGTCATTATAGCCACATGATGATAGTCCAGCTGCATTAAATCTAATATTACCAGATGTGACGATACCTGATGTTGAATCCGAACCGGTTATTTTCAATGATGGAACTTTTGATTTTACGGTTCCAAAGTCATAATGATCAGTTATGGTTGTTCCTAACATTGTTATAGAACCAGACGGTGGTGTTGTATCTACTTTTATTGATGAACGAGTACATGTACCGTAATTACCAGCTTTGTCTACTACTTTTCCATACCATTTTCCAGTGTCTGTTGTATTATAAGATATTGTTTTAGAATCAGTGCCATTCGTTGTATAATTTCCAGTACTTAATCCATATGATGATACTCCTGATGGGCATGGCTCTGAAGCATCTTTTTTATTTAATGTTATTGTTGGATTTGTCTTATACCAACCGTTATCGCCATCTGGACTTTTATTTACTGATATACTACATGTTGGATCTTCAGTATCAATATTTACTTTAAATTTAACAAGTGTTTCATTACCTGCTTTATCAGATACAGAATATTCCATATATCGATATCCATCCTCTAAATTGCTTGAATAACTACCTGATGTTCTATTTCTATTTATATTTGTAGCACTTATTGTGGTATTTGGTCTTTTTGCTCCTGGGCTATTATATTTAGCAGTTAGATTACCTGATATACCTGAACCTGAATCTGAAAATGTAACATAATCTTTTAGTAATTGGTTTTGCCATGATGAAATTGAAGCTGATTTAGTTCCTGAAAAAGAATTACTATATACATATGTACTTGTGTTACTTGATGGTACAAACTTCAAGTTGATTGTTGGTGGAGTTGTATCTACTTTTATTGTATTTGAACTACATACTGCGCTGTTACCAGCGCCATCTCTTACTATTCCATGCCATGTGGCACCAGATGTATCTCGCTGTGTTCCGGAAGATGTTGCGCCGCAAGTCACATTTGAACTTGAACTAAGTCCGTAACAAGAAACTCCTGCTGGACCAGTATCTGTTGGTTTTAAAGTTACTGTAACATTTGAAATATACCAATTAGAATTACCCGATGTTCCTGATGCAGATATTGAACAACTTGGTGCTGTTATATCTACTTTTATATTTGTTGAGCTTTCCGCTTTGTTTCCTGCATTATCATATGCTCTAAATGTTATACTCTTATTCATTTCTGTTTTATATGGTCCAGTTTCTATTTTATCTGATTTAACAGTACTACTAGATGATAAACTTTTAGTTGTCCAAGATGATTCATCACTATGTTTATAGTCATGACTGGCTAAACCTGATGTTTTATCTGTTGCTGTTGACGTTATTTTAAATGCATTGCTATTGTTATTATATGCTGATTTATTGAACCAGTTTGGATATGGATTATTAATTGTTATTTTTGGTGGAGTCTTATCAAGTTTGATATATGAATCTCCCTCCGTACAATTTCCAGCTCTATCACATACTTGGAAAAGTACTTTTTCATCTCTATCCTTTTTAAATGGTGTTGTTGCGAATGTATACTTTTCTTTATTTGTTGATTCATCCGGATTACCAGAATTATCATATTTCTTCCAAGAATTTGTTGAGCTTGGATATTTATATTGGTGATATGAAATACCTGATAAATTATCTTGAGATGTTATTGTTATAACATAAGCATTATTATTAGCGTCATATTGTGCTTTATTGAACCAGGTATTTAGATAAGGATTGTTTATTGTTAATATTGTCGGTGCTGTTTTATCTATTTTAATTATTGTTGTTGACACTTTAGAATAATTACCTGCATAATCAACAGCTCTTACCTCAAGGACTTCTCCTCTTTCTCTTTTAAATTCAGTACTTTCAAATGGTGTCTTGTCACCTGCTTTTTTAGATGAATTTTCCCAAACATGCCATTCATTTTCTGGCTTGCCATCTGCTGCTTCTCGAGTTGAATTTGGATAACGATATTCAAATTGTTTGATACCTGATGTTTCATCAACTGAAGTTATTTTTATAGTATAGTTTTTATTTACCCAGGTATCATGATATTTATTATCAATTACTGGTGTTGAAGGTGGTTCCCTATCGATTTTTACATTTGCTGTACAGTCTCCTTTATTTTCCTCTTTATCTTCCATAAGTATTGTTCCTTTTTCTGCTGATTCGTTAAAAATTTGGGTATAAACATCTTTTTTACAACCTTTATTGGAATTACTTATACATTTTACAGATATCTCAACTGGTGGATTATTTGTCCATTCGTTATTTTCTTTAATGACTTCACATTTTGGAGCATTTCCATTTCTTATTGATTTACTAGATGTTTCTGTTCTTTGAGCACCAAATTGATCAGTAACCATCACTTTTATTTCAATATCTCCTGGAACATATTTCTCTAATGGAACGGTTATTTTTATTTCTTTCTTTAATTTTCCTTCAATGTCACCTGAATTTTTTACTTCTGTACCATTTCTATAAACGATGTAACTGTAGCTAGCTATTTTATCTTCATCTTTCATGGTGATAGTTGCTTTTACGTTCTTATAGTTAATATTTTCTGAAGTAACGCCAGAATACTCAAAATTTATTGTGCTGTCATTACTACCTTCGGTGTTTTCTGTTGCTTTATAACTTGGACATACTAAAGTGACAGAATAACTGTAATGTGTCTTATCATATTTAAACACTTGAACTATTGTTTCGTTTGCATTACATTCATTCTTATGTCTATCAACAACCTTACCAATGTATTTCTTTGCTTGTAAAGTTGATAGTTTTATTTCTGTTCTCATGCCTACTCTTTTAGGTAAAGAATTACGATTATCTTGAGTATAACTTTTAGCAGCTAATATTATCTCATCTTTTTGTGATTTATAATATTCTTGTTCTGCTTTTCTTAAAATATAGTTAACACTAACTATTGCGATTGTTGACAATAATCCTAGAATAACTATAGCAGCTAGTATCTCAACTAAAGAAAAACCCTTTGTTTTATTTTTTCTATCCATCTTTACCATCCTTTACTACTTTAGAATGCATATTGATTGTTTCTCATTTTTTTTAATTCAATGATATGGTTGGTGCTGTTGTATCTACTTTTATTGTTCCAGAACTACATGTTGCTGTGTTGCCAGCGGCATCTTTTACTATTCCATGCCATGTTGTTCCTTTTGTTTCGTATTGTATACCTGTTTTCTTATTGTTGTAAGATACACTTGAACTTGTTCCAAGTCCATATGAAGAAATTCCTGCTGGACCAGTATCTGTTGTTCTCAAAGTTACTGTAACATTTGAAATATACCAATTAGAATTACCCGATGTTCCTGATGCAGATATTGAACAACTTGGAGATGTTATATCTACTCTTATGTTAGTTGAAGCATCGGTATAATTTCCAGCCCTATCATATGCTCTAAATGTTATGCTCTTATTCATTTCTGTTTTATATGGTCCAGTTTCTATTTTATCTGATTTAACAGTACTACTAGATGATAAACTTTTAGTTGTCCAAGATGATTCATCACTATGTTTATAGTCATGACTGGCTAAACCTGATGTTTTATCTGTTGCTGTTGACGTTATTTTAAATGCATTGCTATTGTTATTATATGCTGATTTATTGAACCAGTTTGGATATGGATTATTAATTGTTATTTTTGGTGGAGTCTTATCAAGTTTGATATATGAATCTCCCTCCGTACAATTTCCAGCTCTATCACATACTTGGAAAAGTACTTTTTCATCTCTATCCTTTTTAAATGGTGTTGTTGCGAATGTATACTTTTCTTTATTTGTTGATTCATCCGGATTACCAGAATTATCATATTTCTTCCAAGAATTTGTTGAGCTTGGATATTTATATTGGTGATATGAAATACCTGATAAATTATCTTGAGATGTTATTGTTATAACATAAGCATTATTATTAGCGTCATATTGTGCTTTATTGAACCAGGTATTTAGATAAGGATTGTTTATTGTTAATATTGTCGGTGCTGTTTTATCTATTTTAATTATTGTTGTTGACACTTTAGAATAATTACCTGCATAATCAACAGCTCTTACCTCAAGGACTTCTCCTCTTTCTCTTTTAAATTCAGTACTTTCAAATGGTGTCTTGTCACCTGCTTTTTTAGATGAATTTTCCCAAACATGCCATTCATTTTCTGGCTTGCCATCTGCTGCTTCTCGAGTTGAATTTGGATAACGATATTCAAATTGTTTGATACCTGATGTTTCATCAACTGAAGTTATTTTTATAGTATAGTTTTTATTTACCCAGGTATCATGATATTTATTATCAATTACTGGTGTTGAAGGTGGTTCCCTATCGATTTTTACATTTGCTGTACAGTCTCCTTTATTTTCCTCTTTATCTTCCATAAGTATTGTTCCTTTTTCTGCTGATTCGTTAAAAATTTGGGTATAAACATCTTTTTTACAACCTTTATTGGAATTACTTATACATTTTACAGATATCTCAACTGGTGGATTATTTGTCCATTCGTTATTTTCTTTAATGACTTCACATTTTGGAGCATTTCCATTTCTTATTGATTTACTAGATGTTTCTGTTCTTTGAGCACCAAATTGATCAGTAACCATCACTTTTATTTCAATATCTCCTGGAACATATTTCTCTAATGGAACGGTTATTTTTATTTCTTTCTTTAATTTTCCTTCAATGTCACCTGAATTTTTTACTTCTGTACCATTTCTATAAACGATGTAACTGTAGCTAGCTATTTTATCTTCATCTTTCATGGTGATAGTTGCTTTTACGTTCTTATAGTTAATATTTTCTGAAGTAACGCCAGAATACTCAAAATTTATTGTGCTGTCATTACTACCTTCGGTGTTTTCTGTTGCTTTATAACTTGGACATACTAAAGTGACAGAATAACTGTAATGTGTCTTATCATATTTAAACACTTGAACTATTGTTTCGTTTGCATTACATTCATTCTTATGTCTATCAACAACCTTACCAATGTATTTCTTTGCTTGTAAAGTTGATAGTTTTATTTCTGTTCTCATGCCTACTCTTTTAGGTAAAGAATTACGATTATCTTGAGTATAACTTTTAGCAGCTAATATTATCTCATCTTTTTGTGATTTATAATATTCTTGTTCTGCTTTTCTTAAAATATAGTTAACACTAACTATTGCGATTGTTGACAATAATCCTAGAATAACTATAGCTGCTAGTATTTCAACTAAAGAAAAACCCTTTGTTTTATTTTTTCTATCCATTCCTATCACCTTTTATCCTAGTATAATGTAAGTATATCTTTTTTGACGTATAAAGTCAATTTTAAATACTAAAATCGCACTAAAAAACCATCATTGCTTTATTTACTTTGACTTTTTCATTTGATATAATGTAGGTATATATATAAGGTATTGAAAGGTGTGGATTTATGAAGAAAAAGCGTACTTTTTTGTTTATACTGTTTTCTACTATGGTAATTGGTATAACAGGTAGTTTATTATTTAAGCAAGCAATTAGCAGTAATAAAAATTATTTCAAATCATCTACCTTAGCAGCTAATAACACTTGTACTGTTGATGGAAGAAGTTATGGCAGTTATAATTTTTCATTTAATGCTACTGAATTGACTTCTGGTGTTGACTATTGGCAATGTCATACTATATCTGGTTATTGGACTACTTGTCCTAACTCAAATGGATGTAGAACTTATAAAATAAATGCCGATTCTGGATATGATCAAATTAGAACTTATGATATTGCTGGGAACGTTTCTTCGATAAGATATCTTTATAAGAAAGATATAGTACAAATATCTGGTGTGCAAGATTCTACTTATGTTAATGTCTCTGGCAGAGGTAGAGGTAAGGTTAAAATTATTAATAATTATTATCAACGTGAAGGTACAATCAGTAATGTTTCTATTAGTAGTAATGAAAAAATAAGTGTTACTGGAAGAACAGAAGACTGTGAAAAGATTGCGTATTATAATGCTACAAGAGATTACAAAAAAGTATGTAGACTTGGAACATATAATGCACGTACCGGCAAGTGTGAAGCAGAAAGCTATAGATTACAAAATGACACTTGCTATTGTGCAATGAAACTTGTTAACGGTAAACTTAAAATTGCTTGGGAAAACTCTCCTGGTGCCTGTGGTAGATATGCTACTTATTGTACTGATGAATTCAGAAGTAGTGATAATTATCAAACTAAATACGGAAAGGTAACTTTATCTCATAAATATGGTGCCGTTGGCGTTATTTGTACTGGTGCTGATGGTTGGGGAAGTTCCTGTGATTTTCAACGTCCTGAGTCAAGCGAATGCACTACACACTACAATAGTATTGTTAACGTTCTTAGTGACAGTGTTACAACCTATGCTGACTATCAAAACAAAATCGCTACAGGAAATAGAAGTTATAGCACTATGTCGACAGTAGCTAGTTTTGCTACTGCTGGTAATCCGTGTGAGAAATCTGGTAATTATGTAGCAAGTTATAAATTTGACAATGTATGTAAAAGTCTCGAAGGCCAAAGTCCGAGTATTGCTGTAAAAACAACAGATGATATTTATGTTGTCCCTGTAGTCATGTCTGCTGCATGCAACTGGGTTGAAAAAGCACCAAATGAGACTAATCCGAAGTACGGAAAATATATTCAAAAAGATGCTGGGGATTTCTTCTATTACTGTGGTAGTGATGCTGAAGGAATTACTAATGACTATCGATGCTATAAAACAGTTACTAAACAATGTTATGATTACACTGTAGAATATTATTATGAGGGATAGTGATTTTATGAAAAAGAAAAAAATAATCATGGCTTTAATTGCATTAGGCATTATTATCGTTATTATAGGAACGATAATTGCTATTACTGGAAGTAATAGTAAAAATAAAAAGCCTAGAGTTGAAAAAGAAATTGTTGACTTAGTAAAAAGTGATTATAAAGCTTCTAACATAATATATGGAACACCAGAAACTGAAGAAAAATATATGTTTTTTGATAATGTTGAATATAAAATCATAGGTTATAAAGAATTTAAAAGTCTAACTTATGTATATACTATTATTGATGATACTTATACTGGTGTTATGAATACATATTTTTTAAAAGATGTTGATAAGTATAATAAATATATGGCTATTAGTGATATTATTTATGTTAATATTAACAGTAAATGTGATGTTGGTAAATTCGATAATAATATAAGTACATATTATGATAAAAATAATAATAAAATTATTAAAAGTAATAAGCGTGAAGCTAAAGTAGTAAAAGTAAATGGAAAGTATAAATTAGAAGGAAGTCTTTATAATTGTATTGATTAGGGTATGTTATTCATACTCTTTTCTTTTTAAGTACAATGCAAGAAATACAGTTATTAAAATAATTCTTAAAAGTAAGATTTTTGTTATATTTTTGATATGAGTTTTCTCTTTTTTATTTTGCTTTTTTATGATATACTTCTGTTGTATATAATTCAAAGGAAAGTGTTTGTCATGAAATATAAAAAATTCATATTTTTTAGTTTAGTATTTGTTTTTATTGGTACTTCTATTGGTACTGATTTTTTACCTTATAAGTTGATATCTAATTTAACCAGGAAAACTGTTACTACTACCCTTTCAGTTAAATTTGCTTGTTCTACTACTGGAAGTGAAAGTACTTTAACTGTTAAAGCTACTTCTGTAGAAAATACTTCAGGGATTGATAACTGGTACTGTCATAATTATAATACTGGCAACTGGGTAGCATGTCCTTCTTCGTTTAATTGTTCTACTTATTCTTTAATAGGATGGAATGGGTATGATAAAATTAGGGTTTATGATGTTGCTGGTAATGTTTCTAATGATTATTCATTGTATAAAAATGATTACGAAAATACATACGGCAGACGTGATAATGATTCCACTTTTTCAGTTTATGTTGGCACTAATCCTATTCATATTCTTTCTTTCAGAGATGATGCTGGAACTATATCTTCGGCAAATATTGTTAATGGCCGTATTAAACTAACTGGAAAGCCTGATGTTAAAACTGAACAAAAGTCAACAGAAACAAGTAGTCCTGCTATGAGTATTAAAATTTGTCCTGCTGGTACGCCTGTGTACAGAAATGGAAATTATTATTGTGAAGCATCATCTTACAGACTTCAAAATGATACTTGTGTATGTGTTTTCAAAAAAAATAGTTCTGGAAAATATGAATTTGATACAGCCAGTGGCTGGAGACCTTTATATTTTTGTGAAAGAACAACTACTTATTGTAGTGATGATTATGACAAAGTTTCTTCAATAGATGATATATATAATGTTGTAACAAGAAGAGAATCTAATAATCAAAATGCTTCTAGTTCATCTGTTTCAGATTCAAATCTATATACGCGTCCTGCAGATTCCACTTGTTTTACATATTATAAAACTGACGGTTATGGAAATACTTATTATTCAACTTTTCCTTCTTATTGGTATGAGAGTTTTTATGTATATAAAACGTATATTAATAAATATCATAATGATTCATCTTATCCCCCTTTGCCAGCTAATTCTGGTATGAAAAAGCGGATGGTTGATGCCAGTAGGAATACTAGTACTATTTGTAATGCTAATGCTAATGGAATTACAGTAGGTTCAGATTATTATTCTTCTCATGATGGTGTTACATATGGTAATGAAGAAGGCCTATGTAACTACTTAATGGAGAAATTAAATGCTGGAGCTACAGATATTAAGGGTACTACTACTAGTTCCAATGGTCTTATGGTTCCTATTATTGGATCTGCTACTTGTAAATTTAATGGGGCTAGAGCCAATACTGTTAGTTATTCACAAAAAGAAGTAGATATAAATAATAATTTATTATATTATTGTACCTCTGGTCAAATAAGAAAGGCTGGTTCTGGCTACGAATGTGTTAATACGACATATTATACAGAAAAATATTATTATTATGATTGGTATGTTAGTTATTTTAGAAAATAATTTTAATTAGTAAGGAGTTTTGTATGAAAAAGAAAAAAACATTTGCGACTATTTTGTTACTACTAGGCATATTACTATTAATTTCTGGAATTATATTAATTTATCTTTCGGGTGCCAAAACTGACGTTAGTAAAAGTGATAATATGTCAACAAAGATTAAAAGTTTATTGAAAAATGATTATATTGTTTCTAATTTAATCTACGGCACTCCAAAAGTTAAGGATATTCCTAATGTAACTATTGATAATGTTGAATATAAGCTAGTTGATGATGATAATATAACAGGTATAGAGTCATTACATAAAATTATTAATAATACATATTCAGACGATTTATTTACAGATTCTATAATTGATTTTAATAAGTATAATAAATATGTTGAAGTTGAAAATAAATTATATGTAAATATTAATAGTAAATGTAGTATTGATAAGTTTGATGATAAAGTTTCTATAGTTAATGAGACTGATGATATAATTACTGTTAAGAATAATAATAGACAGGTTACAATTAGTAAAGATGGAAGTATTTATAAACTTAAAAAAAGCGCATATAACTGCGTCTAAAAAGAACAAGTTTTTATACTTGTTCTTTTTAAATCATAAGAATTAATCTTAGTATTTGAACTAATGTTGTTACAAAGAAGATTTTAGATATTAATATTATCTTATTTAGGGATTCTATTATATCTTTTTCTTTTACTTCTAATTTCTCTATTGCTTCTATATTTTGATCATATATTATATATTGATATATTAGAATTAATATTAATAATATTATACTTATTTTAGCGTCCATACTAGTTTTAGATATTATGGATATTAGACATGATATTATAGGTGTAAAACTTATAGGATATAAATATGGGATTATTTTACCTATTGTGTTTATTTTTTTATTATCTAGTTTGGTATATCCTGAGAAAAGATAAGCAATGGAAATATTAAATATAGAGTTACTGTTATAAGTACTTGGTGTTAATTTAATTATTTTTCTTTTGATTAAGTATTTGTTTATAAAACTATCTTTATTTTCTACTAAGTGAATGGAATTATCATCTTTAGTTAGTTCTATTACTGTTTGACTAGCTTTATCTTTTCCTTTTTTAGATAGTGATTTTAATAAGATAATATACAAGTAACTTACTATAGTTATAGTAATACTTGCAATCAATAAAAACTTTATCATTTACTACTCCTTTTTTCATATATTAATATAATTGTAAAAGTAATTACACCTATAATACTTAATATTAAGCCTATTCTTTGATATGGTGCCCTATAATTTATTTCTATTTTGTGATTACCTTTATCTAATTTAAAACCTAAGAAGGCTTTATTTACGATTTGTTTTTCTACTATCTTGTTATCAACTTTTATAGTAAATCCTTCATCGTATGGAATACTAGTAACGAAATAGCCTGATTCTTTCATATTTATAGTTCCATTTATATTATCTCCATTACTTTTATTTTTATCAACTACAAATGTACTTTGTTTGTCTATTACTTTTTCTATATTTTTATAATTTATTTTATATGTTTCTATATCACCTATTTTATAAGTTCCTTTATTGAATTTTATAGTTAGTTTATCTATACCTGAATTACTAGATAATACATAATGAAAGATATTATTATTGTTTTTATATGTCCAAGTGTCACAAGTTTTTACATTACTTATACTGTTTACTGTAATGCGTAAATCACCTTTTTTACAACTTTGTTCATTTAATAAAGGAAGATTTATAATTAAGATATCATTACTAGATAATGTTTCATCTAAAGTTAATTCTATTTTTCCGTTCTTTTTACTGTTTATTTGTAAATAATCTTCTTCTTTTGTAATAGTTAAATTAGATATTTTATTTATTTGATATGTTGTATTTGATTTTTTTGCGATTACTTGATTTTTGAAATTAGTTTTATCTTTTACAACTACTCCAGATAATAATTTTTCAATATTATCTGGATATGTTAATTTATCAAATTCTTTTTCGTTTGTTATTTTATTTGTTCCATAAAATACTGGTAAGACATTTTCATTTTTATATAAGTTTTTCGATATTTTTTTATAGCCGGATGGAACTGAATTTTTTGAATAAATATATTTTATACCCATGAATGTTTGAAATAAAATATCGTTATTTTGAGCTAGCATTAAATTATTACGATATGATAAAGCACTTTTAAATACATTGGTGTAAAAGTCTTTATATAGTTTATTTGATATAGATGAATATACAGAACTTTGATTATAATTTGGATCATATATATAATTTATAGTATCTAGAGTATCATCTAAATTGTTAAAACGTACTATATCTTTTTCATCTTTTAATACTTGTTTTATTTCAGTACTTATATTGTTATTTACAGTAGATTCTTTTACATAACTATCTGATGTATTTGATACAAAGAATGTTATTGTAGGAGCAATTAGTAAAAGAATTATATAAATATTATTCTTTATTTTTTTCTTATAGAAAAGATAAGTAAATATATTAAAACTAATTAAATCTATATATATTAATGGATTATTATATTTAAATATTAATGATAATATTATTATTGTAGTTGATATTAATATTAATGTTTTTAAAGATATATCTTTTTTTAATAATTGTTCTAATAAGTTTGATATTGCTATTAAGGCTAAGATAATAAAAGGAATAAATACTTTATTTCTAAAGTATAGGTTACCATTTAATAGATAGACAACGAATGGTATATTGATAAGAATTAATAATACTATTGATAGGAACTGATTATGTTTTTTATTTGATAATAATAAGATTACTATTGAAATAACACTTATTACAGTTAAACCTATACTATAGTTATTATAAAGATAAGCATCTATATTAAATTTAGGAATTAGTCTTGATAATAACATTATACTGTTTGAATCTACTTCAACTGTTCTACCCTGTTTTAAAGTGTAATATGTTGGTAGTAAAAGAAGTGAGGCCGATGTAATAGCAATAACTATCGGGATTAAAAAGATTAAACCTGTCTTTAACATGTTTTTAATTTTATAATTAGGATTTAATTCTAAGTATCTATATATGGCATAAATACAGATGACTAAGATACTTGGAATTGAATAGTAATAACTAATCATAATTATCATAAAGATAGAAAATGTTACTAAAGATATTTTCTTTTCAGTTAAGTATTTATCTACACCGATTAGGGCTAGTAATAAAAATGGATAATAGTTTACAAACATAAAATGTTTATGTAAATGATATAACACTGGTGCAGACAAAGTTAAAAACATTGTAGTTATAAAGGCAATGTTTTTTGATGTTTTAGTTTTAAAGAAATAATATGTTAGCAATGATGTTGCTATGAATATAATAATATTTATAAATATTACATATGTTTTCATACTTATAAATGGTAGGAAGAAAGATATTAATAATAAAGGATTATATAATCCATAATAAGAAAAATTATATATATTTTGTCCAGCGCCTATAGAAAGGGCAAAGTTTGGAAAAAAGTTTTTTGTGTTATAAAAAAGTTTTCTAAAATAATCAGGGAATACTGTATGTTGAGTATTCCAGTCTATCGTACTACCAAAGATGGAGTTATATGGTATTATTGATAGAATTAATAAAAGGCAAATAAGTGTTATTATTAGATAGTTAAGGTCTTTTAATTTTTTGTTTTTTCTCATTTTCTCTTCCTTTTTATTTTTTTGTGTATTGGTTTTTAATATCTTCTACTATATCGTCTACATCATTTACTATTTTATCTTTTCCAAAGATAGTAAATAAGAATAGACAGATCATAACAAATATCATTAATAGAATGATAAGTAATGGTACACTAAAGGTGTCTTCTCTTTGAATAGTTGTATCTAAGTAACTATTTGTTAAGTATTGATCAAAGTTATCTTTAGTAATTATAACTTCATTTTCAGCAGGTATAAAGTTAGGCAGATTCTTGATAGCTAAATCTTTTAGTTCATCATTTATTATAACTGGGTAACCATAGACTTTTACTGGCTCTGGTTCTACTTCAGTTCTTTCGTATGTGTAGTCAATAATATCTTTAAATTTAGAATAGTCACTATCATTTATGGCAATTAAATATGTATGCCATTGACCAGTTTCTTCTTTTTCTATTACAAAATGAATTGACTTTTTATTAGTTGAATAGTAGGCAAATTTTTCAGACATTTTTGATACTTCTATGTAAGAGTACTCATTAACATCTGTTATTTTTGCCCAAGATTTTATTACTTGTTTTTCTTTAAATATTTGGTAAGCACTTACTGATAGAACAGTAATTACTATTATATATATTAAAGATAGAATTAGTTTGATTGCTATTTTTTTCTCATTATTTTTCTTTTTCTTCTTTTTACTTAACATATAATATACTCCTTGTACTATGCCTCATTATTATGTTTTTTAGGACTTAATATGAACTTTTCAGCAAGTTTGTATTCTTCTTTATTTTTTATGTATAAGTATCCTATGATAGAAAATACAATAGCTCCTATAAAGTTGACAAATAAGTCTTTTATGGTATCTATTAGACCAAGTTCTAGATAGCCAGATTCGATTACGGTTTCTTGATTATTATCACTATAAATAACTGTTTTATTGATGTTATCAATTACAACTGGAATGTTTTTCCCTTCTTTATTTAAGGTTACTGATGATATTTTGGTGACAATTCTATCTTTTTGCATATCTTTGACTAAATATTTATCAATGCTAAATTCAGCAAATTCCCATAGTATTCCTATTGTCATAGAAAAACAAATTGATACTATGCAGACAAATATAGGTGATAGATTTACTTGTACGTATTTATTACTATTAAGTAAGTCTACTAATGAAAAACCTATTGCAGCACAAATGAAACCGTTTATGGTATGAAGAATACTATCCCATTCTCTTATTAGACCATAGAAGTTTTGTATTTCACCGAGTATTTCTGAAGCAAATATGAATAGATAGACTATTATTTCTAAGGTTGATGGTAGCTCTATGTTGAACTTTTCTGATATTAACGTTGGCAAAGTAAATAATACAAGTGTTAGAACACATAGTAATACATTTTCCCAGTTACCATTCATACTTTGAGCAACCATACATACTATGACTAAAAATCTTAGTAATAAGTACACTGTTAGAGTTTCTTTTGGTTTTTTATTTTTGATTTTTTTTCTCATATTAACCGCCTACTCTTCCTCAAATAATTTTTTTATATTTTCCTTTGGTAGTAGCATTTTCATTCTTCTATTAACACTAAAATTAAATTTTGTTGTAGCTGTTTTTAATTCTTCACCATCTAAGCACCAAGATACCTTTGGTGGGTCTATGAATTCAAGCTCTAAATTATCTGTTTGGTAATATGTAACATTTGTAATATTTTTTAATCCTGATTTACTTAATTCAAAAAATACTTTTAGAATTTCTTTTTTGTTCTTTATAGGGATAAACGCTACTTCAAACATTTTATCATCTAATTTTATATCGTAATATATATCGTTAAATCCAGCTACACGAGAAGAGTTTGTAATGAAGAAAAAAGCATAGTTACCAGTGTATTCTTTTCCATCTATTTTATATTTTATGTTGTAAGTATTTATTTTATTTCTTAGCTGTTTCATACCATACATAATGTAGGCAATTTTACCATATTTCTTTTTTAATTCTCTTGGTGTGTTATAAGACATGTCTATATAGTCTCCTAAGCAGGCTACATAAATAAATGGATGTTCATTCATATAACAAATATCTACATTTTTTATTTTTCCTGAAAGAATTAATTCTAAATTCTTTATATAGTCATTTTTTAGTCCATACATATGGGCAACATCATTTGTAGTCCCTAATGGTAAATTTGCTAGCGTTAATGTCTTTTCACGAGCCATGTTACCAGTTACAACTTCATTTAAAGTTCCATCTCCACCAGCACTAATTACTAAATCTATATCGTTTGGGAGATTTTTAACTATTTCTGTTGCATCTTTAGCTTTTCTTGTATATTTGATTTCAGCATCATAGCCATATTTTCTTAAAATATCATAAAAATTTTTCTTACTACCAATACTTTTAATCTTACCAGATTCAGGATTCATAATAATTGCACATTTTTTCATAATATCCTAACTCTCCCTTCGATAGATATATTATACCATTTATTTAGAAATTTACAAATCTTATGGAAGAGTTATCTTTTTTTATAAAAAAAGAGAATTTTATAATTCTCTAACTTTGACTTATTTTTAAATATTGTGTCTTTCTACAAATTCACTTACTAGGTCTAATGCTTTTTTTCTTGGACTTATTTTTAATTTTTCTTCTGTTGCTATTTCAGTAAGTGCTAGATCTGATTCTAATTCAAATATTTCATCAAATCCAAAACCATTATCTCCTCTGGTGTTTTTACTTACATAGCTGGATAAAGTATATTCAAATGTTTCCTCATAGTCTTTACTTTTAAGAGCAATGACAGTTGTATAATGACAAGTTTTTTTCTTTTGGTGTAGTTCTTACGTTTTTAAGTAATTCAAGATTTTTGTATGATCGTCTACATCCATCCAACGAGCAGTATGAACTCCTGGAAAGACAGCTAAAATATTAATTGATATTCCAGAGTCATCAGTTATACAAATATAATCTTTTCCAGCTTGGATAAATATTTCTAACTATTCTTTCCTTTTATTTGATTACTTTTCCTCAATATTGACATTTTCAAATATATATGGCATTAAGACTCTTGTTATTTTTGCATATCCTAATGTGTTTGGATGTAATCCATCGTAGGTATATTTTTTGTTGAAATTTCCATCGTCATCAGTTAGTTCGTTATACATATCTATATATGTTATATTATTTTCTTCACAATATAGTTTTATCTCTTCGTTTATCTTTTTTATTGCTTCATTGGTTCTATCTGCCACCATCTCTTTGTCCATATTTCTATTTACAGGATAAATTGACTCAATATATATTTTAGCGTTTTTTCTATTCTTTTTAATTTTTTTTGATATTTTTTTAATATTTTTTATTGTTTCCTCAAGTTTCTCTTCACTTATATCATGTGATATATCATTAGTTCCAATCAATAATACTACTTTTGTGGGATTATATTGATATAACATTGAATCCATTTCATTTAATATACTTTCTGTTTTGTACCCTGATTTTCCTGATTTTACTACTGGTAAATCGCTATATATGTCATCAATTGGATATATTTCAGTTATAGAATCACCTAAAAAAACTATGTTTTCATTTTTTATATTTATTTCTTGCTTCTTTGTGTTATTTGTCAATTTATTGTAATTTATTGGTATATTATTTTCTGTATTATCAGTTATTAATTTTTTTGCCGATATTTCAGTAATAATCAGAACCAATCCTATAATGGCACAAACAAATATTCCTGCATTTTTTTTCATATGTATTCACTTCCAATTAGTTGTATTAAGCGTAAATATTATAGCACAAATTGTTGAAATTATTATAATTATTGTAACTTTAGTTAAACACTTTACATCAATTAATATTTTATTAAATATATGTTATTTATTAATTCATAATATTTTTTTGGCTTTAATAATTATCTTTGCTTTTGAAATCATGTTAAATAAATACTGCCTTATAAATTCAATCACTGTGCATATGAAGAAAACTAGAAATGCCATGATGATTGCTTTTATAACAATATAAACAGATTCTGATGTTCTATTGGCAATTCCTATCCAATCATATAGATATTGATGAACATAGTTATTTCCATGTATTAAAAATACTCCCAGCATTAACCCTGAACACTTATTTATAAATTTCGATTTAAATTTTATTGTTGTAAAAAATGAAAAGTATGTAATGCTTTGAATAATAATTATTGGATTGCTATACGCAATTGAGAATTTAGATATATTATCTGACATTAGTTGAAATAGTTCATTTATCCCTGATAATTGCTTTCCAAAATAAAAAATAGAATTATTAAGTAGTACACATGTGAAAAACAAAATTATCAACACTACTCTATATAATGTCGGCGAAAATTTTCTAAAAATATAACTTTCTTCTAATGGATATTTTCTTAAGTAAGCTCCTATTGTATATAGATAGATAAAGTTATATAATGTATATCCTGAATTTTCAAAAAATTCACCACCGGTTAGTGTTGGAATTATGCTTATTATAATAAAGCAGACAAACAAAAACATTTGGTATTCATATTTATTAAAACTATCTATCATTTTATTTATAAATGGGCTTAGGCAATACAGTAATATATACAATTTTACATACCAATAATCTTTCAGCATTATTGGGAATATATCTTTTATAAATTGTAGCTTTGGTATGCTTATCAAGCCAAGTGTCAGAAAAGCTAACATTATTACAATCCTATAAAACCAACTTGCATTTATGATTTTCCATAATTTTGCTTTCTTGAAACTAGAATTTGACTGATAATATCCAGAAACTAATATATAAGAATTTACGTGAACAATTAATATAAATTCAATTAAATTACACACATACCTAACATTTTGATTACTCGATTCAAGTAGGCCACCAAATAAAAGAACGTGACCTAAAACTATCATGAACATTGATATTATTCTCATAATCTCATGATTTGAGTTTCTGATTTCTTTCATAGTTTTCCCCCTGAAAATATACGATTTATCTTACTATATAAATTTTTTTTATTAGTTCATAGTACTTTTGCCTAATTTTTACAGATATTTTCTTTTTTGAGATAAATGAAAATATACTTTGTCTAATAAATTCTATTATTGCACATGATACGAAAATTGTTATTGCTATCAAGAATACATATGGAATGAATTTAAATGAATTTATTGGTCCGGTTGTAATGCCTAGCCATTTATAGATGTTTGCTCTGACGTAATTATTTTCATGTATAAAATAAACACCTAGCATTAATGCTGAACAACGATTTATGAATTTACTTTTAAAATTTAATGTTGTAAAAAACGAAAAATAAGCAACACTTTGAATTATTATTATTGGGCTGCTATATGCAAGTGATGCAATTTTTATATTATCGGATATTGCATTTAAAATACTATTTATACCATATATTTGCTTACCATAATAGAAAATAATATTGTTTAACATTGCACAGGAAAAAAAGATTATGATCATTATTAATCGAAACATTTTTTTTGAAAATATTTTAAAAATATAACTTTTATCTAAAGGATATATTCTCAAATATGCTCCCAAAAGATATAAATATAAAAAATTATATAACGTGTATCCTGAATTTTCAAAAAATTCACCGGCTGTTACATTGGGAATAATACTTACAATTATAAATCCAACTATTAACATTTTTTGATATTCTGTCTTGCTTATATTATTAATCAGCTTATTAAGAAATGGGCTTAGACAATATAGCAATATGTAAGCTTTAATAAACCAGTAATTATCAAGTGTTACAGGTAATAAATCTTTTATTACCTGTCCTTTTGAAATGCTTATAATACCTAAGGCAGAAAATAGAATCATTATAACCACCCTATAAAACCAACTAGCATTTATAATTTTCCATAGTTTTGATTGTTTAAAACTTGACTTAGATTGATAATACCCAGATACTAGGACATATGAATTAACATGAATTATTAAAATGAACTCTATGAAGTTATATATTATGCTAACATTTGGATTTGTAGTTTCTAATAACCCACCAAATAAAAGCACATGTCCAAGCACTATAAAAAACATTGATAATATTCTCATAATTTCATGATTTGAATTTCTTATTTCTTTCATAGTTTCTTCCCCCACCGAAAAATATTTTCTCACTATGTTGAAGCTCATATCTTAACTATATATAGTATACAATATTTATTTAATAATGGCTATAAAATTTTAGTAAGTTGTGCCTTTTAAAGAAAAAAATAAAGGTGATTACTTATAAAAAATTGTATGATATTTATCTTGCAAATCAAGCTTTTGTCCAAAGTAAATATGCCATTGATTTTGGTGATAAGTTTAAAAACGTGATTTTATTACTTCTAATATTAAACTACCTGATATTTCAGAACACAAATGTTTGATAAATGACCTTATATTTGTAAGCATTGCATAAAAGCTTTTACTCTGTCTTCTCTATGTCTGTTTTATTTTTAATAATACTAAATTTAAAATTTTTAAGGAGTTTACTATATATTAAAAATATCTTTATTAATAATTATCATAATAATTTCATTGAAGGTAACGATAGCTTTATTAAAGTTATTAAACAAGAGCGCTTAGTTAAATCTTTTAATAGATTTAAGACCGAGATAATGATATAAAAAGTTCTAATTAAAATCAAAAAAAAGCCAATGCATACTGCATTGGCTACATAAAATAATTATCACTTATTTGTGTCTACATACATTACTTGACAAAGAACATTTTAAATATTCTTTTCATATCCTAAATTCTTAGTTCTTAAATAACTTTTCTTTTATTTTGTTTCTATCAAAAATTGAATAGTAGACAAATCTTTTTAGTTTAGATTTTGGAAGCATTTCTGGTGTGTCCTTTAAATTTTTCCATTTATTCCACTTATTCTTTAACTCATCTCTATCATTTATTGAATAATATAATATTCTATTTATTCTTCTCTTTGGTAGGGAACCATTTATTTCATTCTTATCAGCTTTCATAGGAATTACTCCTAATGAATATTCTTTTGAATAGTCCTTGTATCTTTTAAATATGTAATCATTTAATTCAACATAATGGTTTACATTATCTTCAAATAATAAATTTTTAATAGGTAGTCTGTCTTCCATAAAAGCATAATGATAATAGTATTCTAATGGAATTGACATATAATATCTATTTAAGTCAATGTCATTTATATATTCTTTAAAATTATTGCAAAAGTCTTTTACAAAATCTAGTGCACCCTGTTGAATTAATTCAATCATTCTCTTATTAAAATAGTTATACTTATCTGATACTTTTAATTCAGGTTTTATTTTACCATTTTCTTCATAATAACCAATACATGATGGTCCATCATATGAAATAAATAACTCTCTTGTTGTTCCTGTTAATGTTGGTTTATATTCATAAAAAGTACATAATTCGGATTTACAATTTTTTAAATTATTATACGCAGAAGAACTATTTGCATGTATAAAATATGTCCTTATTGGTTTTTCAATTATTGAAGAAATAATTGCCTCTGGTTTTCCACTATATCCAACATCAAATGTTGCACAATTTTTACTAAATTCATTATCAAAATATTTTTTACATAAGTTATAATATTTATCGTACCTTTTTTTATCAAAACATGTATCATAAATTAATGATAAACATGAATTAAATTCATTCGATGTTTTTATTTTTTTATCTAAAGCAAACTTTTTATTAATAATACTTTCTCTTTCTCTTGTTATAGTAATTACTTTATCAAATTGTTTCATTAATTCTCTTGGCGTTAACATATCAACATTTAAATATGTATCTATCATAGATATACCACTTTTTTCTTTTAACAATAATGGCATTAATGCTTTTCTTGAAACATAAGTATAGTTTAATTTTATATCATCATATCCATTAATAATTTGTGAATATAATTTAGCAGCTTTATATGGTAAGTATCCATCTCTTGCCATAAATGATATAGAGTCAATATTATTTTTCTTTGCATCATCTAATAACCATTTGCAAATAGCTAATATTTGCATTCCTAGTGCATAATAGCCAATAAAATAAGGGTCTCCATTAAAGTCAGAATATGAATTGAAGGTCCTATATGGGTTATCAAAATATTTATTTGCAACCATTCCAATTGAATTTCTAACTCCTGTTATTTCTTCATATGGAGTATGATCTTGATTAAATAAAGCAAAATATTTATATAGATTTCCACAATGTCTTACATCTTTATCTGAATATCCCATCATAACATCTGTTGCTTTAATAAGTCTGGCAGAATCAATGTTATATTTTTGAGGTTGTATATAATCACTTTCATAATTATCACCAATATGTAAAATTTTATTAGTACATTCTTTTTCTATAACATATTCAAATAATGAACCATTTGACTTTGTCTTTTTAAGTTCTGATGATAGATATATCTTATCAAATTCATAGTCATTTTTTTTCAAAATTGCTTCAATTATGTCTCTAGGTAAATATATGTCGGAAGTAACGATTACACGTTTTTTTAATTGTTTTGCTAATAAATATAATTCATATCCTGAATTTCTCTTATTACAAAAATGTAATTCCATTTCTTTTTCTTTTTCTTTTATTATATCTAATTTTTTAATATCCAAATCATATGAATCAGATATATATTGGTATATTTCGTCTAAAGTTACTTCTGGGATATTATTTTTATAATTTATATTTCGAAGTTCCGCCTCAGATTTAATTCTAATTTTAGAAAAATCTATAGCTGTAATTGGATTAAATAGATCTATAAAATACTTATTTAATAGTGTAAACATATCCAATGGAACCAAAAAAGGTCTTGCAACAAGAGTGTCAAACATATCAAAACTTACTACCTCAATATCTGGGTTAATAATTTTGTCTTTTATTTGATTAAATCTTTCGTCATATGGTGTTATTAACTGAAAATAGTTATCCCAGCTTTTATCTTTTTCCTGCATTTTATAAAAGGCTTTCATATTTTTATCATTTTCATAATCAAATTCTAACTTTTCAATTTTTTTGTTTTTTTGCATTAATTTTTTATAAGTATTCACATGCATTGATAAATAAAAAGATTTCCATACTTCGTAATTACTTTTGTATTGTTCATACATGTTATTTTTTATTAAAAAATCTTTGATAAACTCAAATACAAAATTAATATCTTTTATATTATTATTTATTTTTGTAACAGTAATATTTTTTGTACTAGTTGATTGAGTATCGTTGACAGTGTAATAATATATTGCATTATCACAAAAAGATATTTTTTTTGCATAGAATAATGCAATAGAAGTAAACGCTAAATCCTCAGTCATAATTATTCTTTGTTTAACTTTACTAACTTTTTCTAATACTTTTTTCCATATATCTGCTTTTATTAATTTGCTACATAATATATGATATCTTATATTTCTGCCTGTTTGTTCAAAAAACATGTTGTAAAATTCTTTACCTTCATATACAGCATTATTTGAATTGAAGTTTAATGAAGAAATATATTCTTCCTTTTTATTTTTTCTTACAAAATTAGAAATACCTATATCACTATCATTTTCTTCCATATTATTCACTAGTAATCTGTAAAAATCTTTGTCAACATAGTCATCACTATCGACGAAAGAAATATAGTCGCCGGTTGCTTCTTTTGAACCAATTATTCTGCTATGAAATAAACCTTTATTCACTGGATTAGTAATAACTTTAAGTCTACTATCTTTGATTTTTAAGTTATCTAATATTTCTTGCATATTACCTTTAGAACAATCATTTACTGCAATAATTTCTAGATTTTTATATGTCTGGTTGAAAAGACTCTCTAAACAATTCTCAACATATGCTTCTGTTCCATAACATGGTACAATAACTGAAATTTTGTTCATATCAGCGACCTCCCCCAAGTTTAATAAAATTTTTAACAAGATTTTTAGAGTTATCCGAATATTTTTTTCTCCATGTAGAATACAATTTTTCAATTTCTTTTTTCTTTGCTAAAACATTCTCAATTTTTTCGCATATCTCGTTGACATCATCATCACTATCTGGCACTAATAGTTTCTTTAATTTTTCATCATTATCCAACAAATTAGTATTTCCTATTATACATGGAATACCTGCGTCCATACTTATTAAAAACTTAATAGTCGATACCTCACTAAATGCAACATCTAAATTCACTTTATTTTGTTCTATTAATTTATTTATATCTTTTTCTTCTTTTATTGAAACATTGAAATCTTCACCAAATTTTTTTACTACTGGAGATTGTTCTAAAACTACAGCCTTATTTATTTTTGACATTGCAACAGCACTTAGTTGGACAAAAAAGTTTGAATACTCAAAATAATATAATCCAAGCAGTCCAATACTATTATTATTTTTTGGATGTATTTTTGTTTTATAGTCTAATTCTATATATTCAATCTTATCTTTCATTGATACATATGTATCATATTTTGTTGTTGCTATATAATCAATCATATTTCTTTCTTTATATTCATATAATTGCATCATATTATTTAAAATGTACTCATTATATAGCAGTGCTATTCCATTATTAATAATATACTTTTTTATTACTTTTTTTGATATTAAAGGTAATAACAAGTAAAATTGATCATAGTAATCAAAAAATATAACTTGATCATAATTTTTATTAATATTTTCTGCAAGTCTTTCTCTATCAAACGGCGTATAGTTTTCTGGAATTAGCATGACATCGGCATTATTAAAATTATATTCAAATACTTTTTTCATAAGATTTTCTGTATTTTTTAACAAAATTAATATTTTATTGCTATTTTTCACTATTATCACCATCCTCTAAAAACTCTTGTAATAATTCTTTTGACATTTTTTTGTTTTTAGCTTCCCAATCCTTATATAGGCCTAAGACTTTTTCTTTATTATCTAATGCATATTCTATTTTTTTTGCTATTTCTTCAGGATTATTCTCTTCATTTACAACAATATATTTTTCTATTTCTTCATTTTTAAAATAATGGCAATTATTTCCAACAATACATATTGTATCTTGGGCAAAACTTTCTAATGAAGACATAGGGGCACATTCTGAATATGTAACGTATAATGAAACATCACATTTTGATATTCTTTCCATCAATTCTTCTCTTGGAATAGGATGATTTATTCCATCAATTTCAACTCCTAAAAATTTTGCAAACTTCTTCGCATTATTGTTTAAAGGAACCATATCAATTTTTACATTTTTATTTTTTAATAATGATACGGCTGCAATCTGTGCAAATGCATTTTTTCTGAAATTATCTGTTTTAGCAGCATAAATTCCTACTACAGTTTTCTCCTCATCTTTTTTATGTGGATATTTTTTTACATCTACTTTATTTGTTAGCAAGTATGTGTTACATCCGTACCCTTTGTAAAAATTTACTAAGCTTTCTTTGCAAATAGCCATTTTCTTAACAATCCTACGTTTTGCTAAATCAAATATTTCCATATTTCTAGCCCATCCATAAGGTTCTAATACTTGAGCATGACTTCCATGAAAATATGTTTGAACTGTAATACCTTTTTCATTTAATTTCTCAGCAAGTTCTTTCCAGCCAATACAAAATCCACTAAATATAACTTTTTTATAATTTGAAGAAATAATTTTGTTTAATACCTTTTTTATATCGTTTTTTCTATATATTTCTTTCATAGGGCATGAATTATCAAATAGTTCTTTTGTAGCATTCGCTACTCCAAACCAATCTGGATTATAAAAAGCAATATAATCATATTTTGTTTTTCTAATTTTTTCTATTGAATCATTTATACTATCTATATACTCTTTTGAAATAAGTTTTCTTCGTTGGTTCAATTTATATAGTGGATATATAGTTAATTTAGCAACTCTTTTTGCTTTTCTAGATGCGCGTATTATTTTTTGTCCTTTTTCATTACCAAAAACTCTAAAAATTTTATTTTCTCTTTGTTCCCATTTTGGTGTCCAACTAGCATCATAATAATGAATCATACATGTATTATCTGTAAAAATATTATATTGATGATCATATGATAATGGATAAAAATATTCTCTTTTGTATATTATTTCATTATGCTTAAGTATTTGTGTTTCAAAGTTTGAAGAATCATAATCAGTTAAGATGCTGCTTATTACTCTTGGAATACTGATTTTATAAATATTATCCATTTCAAAATATTCTTGACTCTTATAAAATTCAAGTATTTTTTTTGCTAAATAACTTTTTGGCTTTGGCTCATACCATACTCCACACGCAATCATATGTGAATCTTCAACACCCAAAAAACCATTTTCAGAATCTAAAAGTTCATCAATTGGTTTTATAATTTCCATATCAGTATCAAAATAGATTCCACCATATTCATACATGGCTTTTGTTCTGACATAATCTGCCACAAAAGCCCATTTTTTATTTTCATATGCTTCTTTAATGAACGGACATTCCTCAACATTGGAGTTTGACTCATTCCATTCTTTTAGCTCATAATCCGGCAAGTATTTTTTCCAACTCTCTATACATTTTTTTGCTAATTTTGGTAATGGCTTGTCACCAAACCAACAGTAATGAATGTATTTTTTCATTTAATCATCCTTTCTGTGATTGGACTTTTTCTTTTTGTTATTATATTCTTCTTTTTTTCTTTGAATCGCTTCTTCTGGTGTCATTCCCATTTGTGCACAAAAATATGCATCACAAATAATATCCGCTGGACCGATTTCAATCATTTTTCCATGTTCAATCCAAATTGCTCTATCACATAATTCTTTTATTGATTCTATCGAATGTGAAACATATAATACGGTAGTTCCACCGTTTATCAATTCCATCATTTTATTCTTACTTTTTTCTTGAAATTTAATATCTCCAACAGATAATATTTCATCAACTATTAATATCTCTGGATTAACAATTGTTGCTATTGAAAACGCAAGTTTAGCTGTCATTCCTGATGAAAAATTCTTTACTGGAACTTCAAGAAAATCTTTTAATTCTGAAAACTCAACTATTTCATCGAATTTTTCATCAATAAACTTTTTTGAGTAACCTAGTATTGCACCATTTAAGTATATATTTTCTCTAGCTGTTAATTCGGCATCAAAGCCAGCTCCTAATTCAATCATTGGCGATATTGCACCTTGTACAGTAACTTTGCCTTTTGTTGGTTTCATTACACCAGAAACTATTTTTAATAATGTTGATTTTCCAGCACCGTTGCTACCAATTAATCCTACTACTTCTCCTTTTTTCACCTCAAAAGATATATCCTGCAAGGCCCAGAAATCGTTATTAATTTTTTTTCTCTTCTTTTTAGAAAATAAATTTACAAAAGTTTCCTTAAATGATGTTGCCTCTATTCCTAAATTAAACTTCATTGATACATTTTTTAATTCTATCATTTTTTCCTCCTATACTATATATAGTATATAAATTTATCTTGATGTTTTTTAAATATGAATAATCCAATTATTAATGTTATGATTCCAATAATACCCATTATTAATAAACTAAATATAGTTGGCGCATTGCCAAATAATACTATTTCTCTTACACCATTAATAAATATATATAATGGATTTAATGCAAATATCTTTTGTAGGGTTACTGGCAATATTTCAATACTATAGAAAACAGGTGTTAGATAATTCCATATTGTAATGATTATTGAATAAATATAGAACATATCTCTCAAAAATACTGATACGCAAGCAATAATCATTCCTATACCCAATGTAAACATAAATAGGCATAAGAAAATATATGGCAATAGTAAATAAAACCAGTTAATACTTGCTGGATATTGTCCAAGTCCAACAAACGATAATAAAATAATTGCAAACCAAGGTATTAACGTAAATAGAAAGTTAATTCCAACAAAAAGACATTTTGATATTGGAAAAATATATTTTGGTATATATACTTTATTAATAAGCGTAAAATTGTAAACAACGGATGTCATCGCGTTGGTAGATGCTTCTGAAAAATAGTTAAACATAATTAATCCTGTCATTAAGTAAACTAAATAGTTCGTTCCTTCTACCGTAAACTTGAACATTTGCGAAAAAACAATTGCCATTACGGCCATCATTAGTACAGGTTGTAGAATAGACCATAATACACCTAGTACTGACCTTTTATATTTTACTTTAAAATCCCTTGCTATTAATTGAGTCATTAAGAATTGATATTTTTTAAAATTTGCCCAAACATTTTTTATGGCTGTCATAATTCACTCTCCTCATTTTTTAGTATAACAAATGCACATTTAATAGTCAAACTACTGCAAAATTGTTATTTCTTTTTTTTATATGATTTCACATACATTTTTGTTAGTACTTTACTTTTTTCTATTGTTCTTTTAGCTGTACTTCTTCCTTGATAATACTTATTTTTTTTATAATCCGGAATTTCTTTTTTTAAATAATCAAATGTATTGTCAATAAATTTCATTGCGATATTTTTATCAGATTGATACCGTTGTTGAATTGTATAATTTGTTAATATTTGGACAGTTAATTTATCTACTGTCTCTTTGATTGATTTATCATTTTTTAAATATTTTCTTATCTTATCAACTATTTTTAAAATATCAAATACTCTCTCATCTCTAACTGTTGTTTCACTCTTTTCATGAATCATATAGTAATGAAGAAATCTATTTAGTTTTATAATTTTTTGGGCATTGTATATTGCTTTTACTACAAATAATGTATCTTCATATTTTAAACTTTCTTCAAACTTAATACCATTATTCTTTATTAAGTCTGTTTTATATATTTTGTTACAAGGTCCTAAATTTACTTTTAATAGTAAATTTGGATCATCCTTTATATTTGTAGCATTAAAAGATTCTATTTTTACTTCGTTTAAATTTCCTTTTTCTACTCTGTAATAGTCAAAAACTATTAAATCAGCTTTTTCTTTTTCGGCTTCTTTATAAAGTATTTCACAGGCATCATTAGAAAAATAGTCATCACTATCTAAAAACATCAAATATTTTCCTGATGACTTTTCAATACCAAAGTTTCTGGTTTTACCAATTCCTTGATTTTTATTTTTAAAATATTTAATTCTTTTATCTTTATATGTTTTTATTATTTCTTCTGATTTATCAGTTGATCCATCATTTATTAAAATGAACTCTAGTTCTTTCTTTGTTTGGTTAACTAGTGAATCTAAACATTTTTTTAAATACTTTTCAGCGTTATATACTGGAACAATAATACTTATATCTGTCATAATATCACTACCTTTTAATTAGCTTGTAATAATTTTTTGGACTTACTGTTAATAATACTTTCTTTACTTTTCTACTTGTTGTATCTGTCAAAAGATTATCGAAGACTTTTTCTTGTTTTAGTTTATTTAAATAAACTTTATAATCTTTATGATTTAATTCTGTTATTTTTAATATTAAACTATTTGCTACAAAGCTTTTGAATATTGTAGTATCAACATCTATTTTGTTTGCTTCTTCAATTAAATAGTTATAGTGAAGATACATATCATCAACTTTCTTTTTAGTCTTTTCATAATTCTTATTACTCATGATGCTACCTTGTCTTTGCAGATAATTATATCCAAGATAATTAATGCTATTAACTTTTTTTGATTTTATAATTACTAATGGGATTAATCCAAAATCTTCATGTAAAGCATCTTTTCTAAATTCAAATTTATTTTCAATATAATAGTTTCTTTTTATGGCATAAATACATGCATTTTCTACAAAATGATATTTTACTATTTTTTTAAAAGCGTCAGGTCCTGAAAGGTTTGTAAAGCTTTCTTCTGGGTATGAAATAGTTTTTCCGTCTTCATAGACTTCATTAATTTGAAATCTAATTAAATCTGGATTATTTTTTAGTGATTTAGATAATTCTTTTAGAAGGCCTTTTTCCCAGTAATCATCACTATCTAAAAATATTAGGTATTCACCAGTAGCTTTTTTTACACCAGCGTTTCTTGCGGCACTTAGGCCTTGGTTTTTTTGATTAATTACTTTAACATCGTAATCTTTTACAATATCCATACTATTATCTTTAGTACCATCGTTTACTACTATTACTTCATAGTCTTTATATGTTTGATTAAAGACACTATCAAGACACTTTTTTAGATATTTTTCGACATTATAAACAGGAATTATAATACTAAATTTTGGCATTAAATCACCTCATTAAATATATTTTCTAACTTTTCTAATCTTTCTTCTTGAATTTTTTTAATATCTATATCTTTTATTTTCCTTGGACTAGATAATTCTTTTTGAACGTCTTTTAACATTTCCTTTTCATCCATTGATATTATTGTAGCATAATCTTTACCTATATTGATAGATTCATCTGAAACATCTATTGTAGTTAGAATTCTTTTATGTAGTGTTATTGCTTCTAAATAAGTTACAGGGAATCCTTCATAATCTGATGTTAAAATTATATAGTCTGCTAAATTTATGTATGGATAAGGATTAGTCTTTTGTCCAACAAATGTTACTCTTTTTGATAAATCATTTTTAGTAACTAAATCTTCATACATCTTTCTATCTGGTCCATCTCCTACTATTAATAGATTTACATCAGATAAACTTTTTAATAGATTTATTGCCCTTGAAACCTTTTTAGAAGAGTCATCTAATCTACCAATGAAGACAAATAACTTTTTATTTTTAGGATGAGTTTCTGATATTTTTTCAGTACTTAGTTTCAATATTTTATCAGGATCAATGAAATTATTTAGAACTAAACATTTATTTTTTAACTCTGGATAAATTTTAATAAAGTCTTTTTCAGCCTCGTTAGCAACAAATATTATTCTTCTAAACGATGATATATTTCTGCAGTTAAAGAAATTTTTAAATTCTGTTTTATCTTTGTAAATATATCTGTAATTACTATGTACATAAATTGAATTATTTTTAGATGCCGTTAAAGCTATTTTATTAGCTGATAAACTATATGTTGCGTAGCAACAACTAAAGTCAAACTTATGATAATTTAGAATTGAGAAATTTAATTTACGGACGAAATTAATTCCTTTTCTTATAATTACATTTTTATTATTTGATACTTTTAGTTCTTGTACTTTTACATTTTTATTTACATTTTTTAGAAGTACTCCTGTTTTTTCTTCCATTACTAATGTAACGTTATATTTTTTATAATCAATATTATTTAACAAGTTGATAATAGCAGTTTCAATTCCACCTACTCTTAAATCATTAATAGAAAATAATAGTTCTTTTTTTCTTCTATTTTGAAGCATCATAATTATTACAACTACTATAAGACTTACTGCTGGTGCAGTTATGATATGACCTGTAAATAATGATAAGAATAATACTAATAAAATACTTACATTTAACATATATAAATTAAAATCTAATTTCCTTTTTTTACATACTTGAGTTGCTTTATATAAAATGTATAGATAAACACTAAAGAAAATAATAAATCCTATTAAACCATGATTTAAATATATATCGAAATAATCCATTTCTACCAATTTATCTTTTTTATCATTATAATAATACCCTATTCCAAATAGTTTTTCTGATGTACTAGCATTATCATAAATACTTTTTCTATCAGTAAGGAAAGTTACTCTTTGACTAAAGATAAAATGATCTATTAAATTACCATTATCCATAATATCTGTTACATCTTCTACTTTTAAGAAATCTAAATGTACTTTAATATTTTTATAAAAATTAGTTTTTGGTATTAATATTATTAAACTAATTATTCCTATTACAATAATTATAAATGAAGATAATATACGTTTATATTTTTTATCTTTATAAGACTTTATCATTATATATATAAAGGTCATACCTATAGTTATAAGCAAAGATAATAATGGCGTTTTAGTACCTATTGTTAGAATTACTACTAAGTATAATAATATATAAATAACTTTAAGAATAGACTTGCCTTTAGAGTTAAACATCATAAATACTATTGGCGTTAGTATAGATATAATTCCAGATATTTCATTAGCTGAATTGTAGTAACCTAGTGTACCAGATTTAGTTATTTCATAACTTTTAAAACCTAAGTTTAGAGTCATTGGTATAAAAATAAAAATTAAATATAAAGTAAGTGTTGTGAAAAGTGTTGCATTAGATATTTTTATTTCATCTTTTAAATCATAAAAAGATACTAGTAATAATGGAAAATAAAATACTCGTAAAAGTCCTTGGACTTCACCAAATAAATGTGGGTTATTTCCTTTAAATACTAATATATTAATTAGATAAATAATACTATAGAATGTAACTATCAGATAATATATTAGAGATAGTTTTTTCTTATAAATAAATGTTGTTGCATACATTATAAATAATAAAAATATCATTCTAATTATAATTCCAATAGTTAAATTAAGAGAAAATACATGTAAACAAATACCTGTTATTAAATCAAGTACTGGTTGTATCAAAATAAAAATACTTATTATTTTACTTAAATTATTTTTTATTACTTTATTCATTTTATACCTCGATTGTTTTATATTTACATCATAGCATTTATATACTTGTTAGTCAAATGGACATTCTTTGACATTTCATATACTGGTTATTGTTTATATTTTACATAATTTATTATATAATTATATAAAGATAGAGGTGATTTTCTTGAGTAAAAAGAAGAAGAAAAATACTGTAAATAAGTTAAATAAAGAAATGGTTGATAAAACTATAGAAAAAGATGTTGATAAGGATAAAGACTTTGTAAGACGTATTGATAAATACGATAATAAAAAGAAAGGTAATACTTTAATTAATATTTTAGTTGTTCTTACTATTATTAGTTGTTTAGGTTATATTGCTTCTACAATTATAAATATAGAGAATTTAAAAGATATTATTTTAGCTTTATTGTTATTTTTATTTACGATGTTTTTTGTATCTGTTAGTATCACAAATCCTAGTAAAAAGAAAGGTACTAATATTTTAGCTTTATTAATACTTTTTATATATCAAGTTCTTGGTTCATTACTTTTATTTGATATTGTTAAGTTACCTACTATGAAGGTTATGGATGACTTAGTTGGTAAAAGTTTAACGAGTGCTATTGAATGGACTACAGATAATAAAATATCTTTGGAACAAGAATATGAATATAGTGATTTAATTGATGAATATCATATTATTTATCAGGATATTAAGGCTGGTACAAAGTTAAAGAAAATAAATAAAGTTACAGTTTTAGTTAGTGAGGGTCCGAATCCAGATAAAGAAATTATTTTACCTAACATGGTTGGTTGGGAAAGTGAAGATGTTTTAAAGTATATTGAAGATAATCATTTAACCAATGTTTTGATAGAATTTGTTCAATCTGAAAATAAGGAAAATACACTTATCGAACAAAGTAAATCTGGTAATGTTAGAAGAAATGAAGAAATTAAACTTACTTTCTCATATGGTGAAGAAAGAGGTTACAGTGAAGTTAAGTTAGCTGATTTAACTAATAAAACTAAGTTAGAAGCTTTATTCTATTTAAAGAAATATGGTATTAAATATGAATTGAGTTATGACTTCTCTGATAAGATTAAACGTGGCAATATTATTAATCAAAGTGTTAAAGCTGGTACTATGGTTTCTATTACTGGTGATAATGTTACAACTGTTAAGGTTGTTATTAGTAAGGGTAAGAAAATCATTATTCCTGATTTTAAAAAGATGAGTGTTACAGAGGTAACAAATTGGATTATTAAGAATAAATTAAAAGTTGAATTTAAGGATGCTTATGATGAAAGTGTAAAAGAAAATTCTGTTATTTCTTCAAGTCATACTAAGGGTGATGCTGTTGAAGAAGGAACTGTTATTACTATTACTCTTTCTAAAGGAAAGTTAAAGATGCCTGAATTTAAATCATTAAATGAGTTTAGAGAATGGGCTTCTAAATATAATATTAATTATGAGGAACAACATGAATTTAGTAATGATGTGGCCATTGGTGAAGTTATTAAATATTCTTATAATAAGGGTGACACTATTAAAAATGGTGATACTATTATTGTTACAATATCTGATGGTAAAAAGATATCTGTTCCTAATGTTAAAGGATTAAGTAAAAATGATGCTACTAGTAAGTTAAAAAATGTTGGATTAAATTATAGTTTTGTATATAAATATAGTGATGGTGTTGCGAAAGGTAATGTTATTAGTCAATCAATTAGTGCTGGATCTGAAGTATCAGCTGGTACTACAATTACAGTTACAATAAGTAATGGTAAGATGCCTGATAAAAATACTTCTAATGGAGGAAGTTCTGGTAATAATAAGCCTTCTACGCCAAGTTGTGATAGAAGTCAAAAGGAAATCTTCTGGATTCAGCCTGGTCAAACAGGAGCACAAACTTTAAGTGCTACTAAGTCTGGAAATCCCAAATTTACTATTGTTGCTAACTTTGTAAGTAGTTGTAGTAATGGAGACTCTGTTTCTGGTTCTGTATGTAATGCGAATAGTTATGATGGCTTTGATTTAACACCTTGTGATACTATTTATTTAACAATTGTTAGTTAATGGTATTTAAGAAGTTATATTTATTTAAATTATCATTTTGATAAAGAAAATAAAGAATTCATACTGTTTATATGGTATGAATTCTTTATTTTTGTTATTTGTATTAACATTTTATTATTTCTCACCATTCTGGTGCTAGCAATAAAAAAATAGACACTCTAAGTTAAGAGTGTCCGTCAATAATAAATAAAAACAATTTTGAGGTGACATTCACGCTAATTAAATGTTCCTCTTTTTTATTTTATGCAAGTTTTCTTGACGTATTTATAGTGTCATACTTTATTTATTTTTTTTAGTTCATTTTTATATATTGCACGAGCTATCCATAACATTTATGTGAGTGTTACATCTATTATTAATAAGGGAGATAGATATAAAATCTAAGACTTTTGCAAATTATGTCCTTTAATCTATTCTTTTAAAATCAATTGTATAGCCAAGACTATTTAGTATTTGCAACAATGTATTTAATTGAGGTGAATTTTTTCCTTTCTCAATACTAGCTAGTCTTGGCTGTTTTATACCCGTTAACTCTGCTAATTGTCTTTGAGTTAGTTTTTTTTCATGACGTATTTTACTTAACTTTTCTATCAGCTCATATTCCTTATCTAGTATTTTTTTGTTTCTATTTATATATTGATCTTTGTCCTCGAAAATTTTTTTGTAATTTTTATGTGACATTTCTTTTTTCATAGAATATTGATTTTCCTCATCGTTTTTTATTAATCTTTTTTTCATTTTCTTTTCCTCTTGAATGTAAGATAACATATTTATTATCAAAAGTAAAGTAAAAAAAGTATTATATTTTAAACAATACTAAAATCATAATGAATTAATTTTATGCTGATAACACTGATATTAATATTTCTATAAAGTCTTCCAAGCTTTTTATTATTTCATCTAATTCTATATTCCTAGCGTAATTATTTTTTCTAGAATAGTTTTTCCATTTATCTCTTAGTACTTTACTTTCTTTAATTATACTTAAGTTCATGTTCAAATCTGCATCAAATTTTCTTTTTCTAAATGTGTTTTCCATAGCTATCCTAAATTTAGCTTTATTGATTTTATCAAACTTAAATTCATGTATTAAATAGATATCATAATAATCTTTCATTCTACTACTCGTTTCTAATTTACTGAGTATTGTTTCTATTTTTTCAGCCAGTATTGTTTCTAGATTATATGACCAAACTTTATATACTTCGTTACCAATTAATGATTCATATTTATAATTATCTGGTCCTGGATGTATTGGGTCACCGGTTACCATATCAAGATGAAACCTATCTTTAATATTTTCTAATATAAAGATAATTGTGATTCTTAGTCCGCCATATTCGTCTTCGTCATGAATTTCTTTTACACTTTCAATTTTAAACTTTACGTTATCATCTACATCTATATTGATTATTTCAGTTATCATTTTAACAAGGTTTTCTTTGGTAAATGTTGTTCTTCTAATTGCTGTATCTATATCCATTGTACTCCTATTATCTAGACCAAAGAGTTTACTTAAATAAAATCCGCCTTTTAATATAAAATTATCTTTATATTTGCTTTTTGATAGACGTTCAATAAATCTATCATACATATAAAATCTCATTATTGAATTAAAATCAACTTTTTTTCTTTTGAAATATTTCTTAATTTATCTTTTACTGCTTGGGCAGAATTACTAATAATATACACCTACCTTTTCCATTACTTTTTTACTTATTCCCATTTTTTTTGCATAATCTGATAGTTTGTTTATATCTTTTTCTTTGCTTTGAATATATTGCCTAATAGATTTTTTGACTTGTTCAGGATCCATTCTACCTTTTGATCTTATAATGTCACAAATACATCTTTCCTTATCATAAGTTCTCACTTTATTTCCATTTGTATTTTCAACTTCTACCATTCCTATTTCATATATATCTTCAGATACATAAAATACATTACATTTTTCATTTACTGTATCTACATGATATCTTTGTGGAACTGTTACTGTATAATCATATGGAAACTCTTCCGTCATACCGTAGAAATATAGAGCATTCATGTGTGAGAAAATAGCTTTTTTGTATTTCTGTTGAAAAGTAAAATAGCTATCTTCAAAAGTACTTGGCAAAAGATAAATTCCTCTTGATACTTTTTCAATATCATTATTTTTTTCCATAATCGATAGATATTGTCTGCTTATGTTAATTGGCTCTATCATTCTTGTAGAAAGCATTCCGTTATTAGCATCCATAATTTGCTTAATAGAATCCATATATATTTTTGCTTGTTCATTTGGAAATTCCATTAAAAGATTTTTAATTTTATTAGACATATCATTAATATTTTTTAATTCTCTTTGTATTGACTTTGAATCTTGATTTAATTGTTGTTTGATTTTATTCATTGGCATTTTAAGTGAATTAATAGCTTCTACATAATTTTTAACTACTTTATTATCAATTTTGTAATTAGTTTCCTTCTTTTTTTTCATGATAGCCCTCCTTTTGACAATTACACTGAAATTATATTATTTTTCAGTGTAATTGTCAAGAAAGCTATTTTATAAAGTCAAAAGAAAAGATGAGTCCTGTTATCTCCCTCAAGATATATGATAATATATTTGTTATCAAATGTAAAGTATAAGAAAAAGACACTATATTTTGATAATGTCTCTTTAACTAACTACAAGTTCAATGTTATTACCATTTTTAGTATCTAGTTTTAATTGATAATCTTTGTTGTTGATGGTTGCTTTTTTATCTGTTAGACTTCTTCTTAAATTATCATTTAATTCTGAGAAATCAGTTAGATTAGACTTAGTAGTAATAAATATCGAATAAGTACCTTTTTCTAATTTTCTTATATCTATTGTAGCATCATACCAAGCTCTTGTTTTATCTAAGTTATCAGACTCTGGTAAAGCTACTTTATAAAGTCCTGTTGTGATACTTCCTAAATCAAATGTATAGGTCTTTAATGTTTCTTTATTTTCAAATATGATCTTTCTTTCTACTTTTGATACTGTAGATAGATTCATACCATATGAGTAAGAAGCACCTTTTATATGTAATTTATTATTAGTAAATTCTAAAATTCTCCATACATCAAATTGGTTATAATAACTACCAACATTCTTCTTAGGTTGATCATCTCTAATATATAAAGTTACAGCTGATGTTTTATTACCATAATTGTTCTTTATATTTACAACTTTATTCTTAGTTTCATATCCTGTTATTTCTGTTTTATATAACTTGTTATTTACAAGTACTTTGGAATAAGTTTTATCAGACTCAGCTTGTACGTACATTACATAATTAGCATTTTTTAATTTATCTATATCTATATTTATATAGAACCAGGCATGTGTATATTTATAATTATCAAGTGATGGTATTGGTCTTTTAATATCTGATAAATCAGTAATTCTAGTAGCTTTTTGTTCATAAGTATTACCTTTTTCATCTACAAAGATAATCTTATATGTTATTTTTTCATTTAAAGTATTATTCATACCATTTACAGTTAAATAACCTCTTAGTTGTAATTTATTATCTACTTCTTTTAAATAATCAAAGTAGAAGTTACCAGATGTTTCTTTTAATTTCTTTTCTGTTACAGTTACTTTTATTTCTTTAGTTACTGTATCTCCATAATTATCTGTTACTTCATAAACTACTTTGTACTCTCCTACTTTAGTAATATCAACTGTTGTTTCTTTTACTTTTAGTTTGTCTGTTATATTTCCGTCTTCAGGATCTATTGCTTCTACATCTGCTTTTTCATCAAACTCTTCATTTAAATAGATAGTTTTGTCAGATGCGTTTATTGTAGGTAATTGATTAGCAACTACAGTAACATTGATAGTTTTTACTACTGTTTGGTTATAACTATCTGTTGCTTGATATGTTACTTGATATGTTCCTAGTTCATCTTTATTAACTTTGTTGTCAATTACTTCTACTTCTATTTTTCCATCTTCTTCATCTGTTGCTTCTACATCTTGTTTTGGATCAAAGTCATAACCTTTTGTAATTACTTTATCTTTGGCATTTATAACTGGTTTTTTATTTTCTGTTACTGTTATAGTAATTGTTTTTTCAGAAGATTTATTTTTACTATCAGTAGCTTGATATGCTACTTGATATGTTCCTACTTTATCGATATCTAAGTTTGAACTTTTTACTTTTACTTCTACTTTTCCATCTTCTTTGTCTATTGCTTCTACATCTTTTAATAAATCTATTTTTGTACCTTGGACAATAGTTTTATCCACAGCTTTTATTTCCGGAGCAGTATTTTCCACAGTTACTGTGTATAATGTGAACGTAGCGTCTTCTGTTTTTGATAAAGTCCAGCCATAAGAATTATTATTAGAAGATAAGTCTACTGGTACTTTATACCATAACTGTCCAGATACTTCTTTTTTTTCTAATATTGGTACATAAGTTTTATCATATAGTCCAGATATTTTTGTTGCTTCTGTATCTTCTGGTACATAGTTTACCCAGGTATAATAGTTACCTGTTGTTGACATTGTTACATAGGCATATTCGGCACTTATAAAATCAATAGTGTCTGCTGGTACCCAGTCTTTTTGACTATAGAAATAGTCTGATGTTACTAGGTATGATACAACCTTTTTATTACTGTCATAAGCAACACCATATACCATGACATATTTTCCTTTTAAAAGTCGTTGACCTTTTAATGTTTGAAGAGATGAATCATAATAATAATTAGTATCTTTTGTAGTAATAGCTACTTTTGGAGATAATGTATTACCGGCATCATATAAATCATAACTATATTTACTATCAGTATATTCTGTTACTGATGTTGGTGCGATATAGCCATTTTTGCCAGTATTAATCTTTCTTACATAAGCTGCTGGTACATATACATAACTGTGCCAGTTGTAATCTCCTGATGAAATTATATTAAAGTTTGAATCAAGATTAAAGTCACTCATTATTTTATACCAGGTTGTGTTACCGTTAACTGATTGACCTTTTTTCTCACCTACTATTACTAGGGCATCTTCTGCTTCTGGATAAGTATAAATATATTTTGAAGTACTAGTAGCATCAGAATAAGTAGCTGTTGCTCCTGTTACGACACCCAATTGGTAATGATTGTAATCTTGTAGACCCTTGGACTTATCAAAACTGTAATAGTTAGCGGCCATTTTTTCACTCCAGTATGTGTCTGATGCGTATTTTACATTCATACCAGTTCCTTTGTCACCGAATTGTGGACCGAAGTAACGCCAGTCAGTTGGATCTGCATAGCCATAAGTTACCCAGCGAGAAGCATAACCTAAAATACTTGAATTAAAACTTGCATACCAGTTAGATGCTTGGTATGGATTACTATCTACAGCATTAAGACCAAAACCATTGTTTCTTTCTATGGCTATTCTACTTCTTCCATTACCAGTTTCATTTCTACTTAAACTTAATGAAAGGATAGCATTAACTCCATACTTTTCTTGAGCATGATAGAAGAACGCTCCAGTTTGATATAATCTTGAACCTTTATTAGTTATTCCTTTTACATATTTTCCATAAGCATCTTTTGTAATACTTAAGTTGTTTCTAATATATTCATCTATATTTTGACTTGAGTATGCTGTCTTAGTATGATTTGATAAATACATATAGTAATTATAATATGGATTATTTTTATTTATAGAGTTGTTATAGGTATTATTCTTATAGTCTTTTATTAATGTCTTTATATCAGTATAGAAATAATGTCCATCAAAACTGTAATAAGTTCCAACTGCTAACATTTCTGGTTTAGGTCCAATGATACTTCCTCTACTGCCTGAATAGTATTCTTGAATCTTATTTACATAATTATGTTTAATATATTCATTTGTTACAGTGTATGAACTCATTGATTTTATCCAGGTTATCGGTACAACTTCGTAGGCTTCTTGACTTACCCAGGAAGTACTGTTACCTATTCTTACTTTCGCAACCCAGACACCTTTAGTACTGTTATACTCTGTTGCTAGTAAGGCAGCATCTACTCCACCATATAATGAACCCGTGTCCATATAAGTTAATTGATTTTTTAAGTCAGATGCACGATAAAAATAAGTTAAAGTAGTTGGATTTACGCTCATATCTAAAAGACCAACATTACAATCTAAAATTTTAGTTACTCCAGCGACTTTAGTCATTATGGCTAAATCATCAGCACCATTATTTACCATGAAAGTTTTAGCTTCGGCATAAGTATTATGACAACTAACGGTATCAATTACACCATCAGCATGAAAGCCAGCTACTTCATAATTACCGCATAAAGAACGATACTTATAATCTTCTGATGAGAAGGCTTTTACATCTGTCATATATAGTAAAAAAGAAGACATAGTGAATACTATTAAAAGAATTATTTTTTTCATAGTTTGCCTCCTTCGCTATTTTATCAATTTTATTATATCAGTTTTAAGATAATTACTTAAGGCCTTTAGACATTTTTAGACTTTTTTTACAAAGATTTGACAAATATTTTAGGTGTTTTTTATATAAAATGTAAAATGTAAATCTGTTTTACGATTTTTTTATTACTTTCCTGTACTCCTTGATATATTAGTAATTTTTGGTTATAATAGTAGTTGTATAATTTAGCAACTTTTTGGAGGTTTATATGAGTAAAGACAGAGAAAAGAAAAGAAGACCGATTTTGAAAATTGCATTGCTTATTTTGACAATAATTTCATTATTAAGTAGTGCTTTTGCTATATATGAGATATTTTCACTGCAGTCTATTGAGAATTTAATTAGATACATAATCATTGGTGTTTTAGTACTAATTGATTTAATAATAATTCTTAAGACTAAGAGTATTTGTAAGAAAAGACCTAAGAATAAACATTCTAAACGACTTGGTTATATTATTTTTATGGTTATATATACATTAATTTGTGCTTTTGTAGGGATTGTTATTTTCTACGTATATGGTAAGTTAAGTAACATGAATAAGAGCCAGATTTTATATTCTTCTAGTGTTGTAGTTATGGCTAATAATGAAGCTCAAAAAATTAATGATATTGATGATTATAAAATTGGTGTTTTAGATAAGAATAATAAGAAGTCACCAGATGGATATATTATTCCACAGGAAATTATAAAAGAAAACAAATTATACGATGATAATGAATTAATTGATTATGGTGATTATCAATCTATGATTACTGATTTATATGCAAAAGAAATAGACGCTGTTATATTACCTACTGATTATGCTTCTATGTTTAAAACTATTACTGGTTATGAAAACATAGAAAGTGATACTAAAATAATTTTAACCAGGGAAAAGAAAATGAAAAAATCAGCTACTTCTTTGGTTGAAACTGAATCTACTGGTAAAAATGTTACTGAACCATTCACAATGTTACTTATGGGAATTGATTCTACGGATGAAGTTTTATCTAAGAATGCTGTTGCGAATGGTGATACATTAATATTAATTACATTTAATCCTAAAACATTGAATGCTACTATGTTGTCAATCCCAAGAGATAGTTATGTACCTATTGCATGTTGGTCTAATAAGGCAGAAAATAAAATTACTCATGCTGCTGGATATGGAAATGATTGTATGATGAATACAATTGAGCAATATTTAGGTATTAATATTGATTATTATGCTAAAATTAATTTTAAAGGTTTAGTTAAGTTAGTTAACGCTGTTGATGGTGTTGAAATAGATGTTGAACAAACGCTTTGTACTGATGATTCTTCTCGTGATGGACAAATATGTATTAATCCAGGTTTACAAACTTTAGATGGTGAACAAGCATTAGTGTATGCAAGAAATAGAAAAGCATTAGTTAATGGTGATTTTGGTCGTAATCAACATCAACAAGAGATTGTAATGGCTCTTGCTAATAAGATTAAGACAATTTCTAGTGTTGGTAAATTCATGGAAATATTAGATACTATTTCAAATAGTTTGGATACAAATTTAACTACTCAACAAATGCTAGCATTCTATAATGTTGCGAAAGATATAGTTAAAAGAAGTTTATCTTCTGATGAAGCTGATATAATTAATATTCAACAATTATATTTAGCTGGAAACAGTCAAATGATATATGATGAAAGAATGAGAATGGTACTTTATAATTACATTCCTAATGAAAATAGTCGTAAGGATATAGTTCAAGCTATGAAGGAAAACTTAGAGTTAGCTGAACATACGCCTATTACTGAATTTAGTTTTTCAATAAATAATCCTTATGAAAAAGAAATCATTGGTAAAGGTCCTTATAGAACTTCTAGTCTTTATAAATTATTACCAAGCTTCATCGGTTACAATGAACAACAAGCTAGATCAGTAGCTAGTCGTTACGGTGTTAAAGTTACTTTTGAAGGTGATAAGGATGGCGTAGTAGTTTCTCAAAGTTATCCTGAGGCTAAAAGAATTGATTTAATTAATGGTAGTGTTGTATTAACACTTAAGAGTTCTAAAACTACTACTGTTAAAGATGATGACAAGAAAGATAATAAAGATAAAGACGATAAAAAAGATAATGAAGATGATAATAAAAAGCCAAGTACAGATGATAGTGATAACAAAACAGATACATCAGATAAAGATAAACCTTCATCTGGAGAACAACCTGATGAATAAAAAAGAACTATTCAGTTTGAATAGTTCTTTTATTGTATTCTGAAATAATAACAAAAAAGTTCACATTATTTTGTGAACTTTCCTATTTTAATTCTACTAAATATAATTTCTTATCAACATGTACAAAGATTAGACTTGCTTCTTTTTGATATTCAGAAAACTCTTCATCGGTATAATCCCAGTTAACTTTTACAAGATACGCTTCTTCATCAGTTGTATCACCATATGTATAATGAGTTTGTTCTACGCTATCTATTGTTACTGTATTTACTTCTGGTAAACTTTGTTTTCTATTGTTGTAGATGTTACTTTCAACATATTTATAATAAGTATTTTCAGCATTTTCTAGGAAGTTATTTAAAGCAGTAGGATGAACTATATCTACTCCACCAACGTCTGTTTTAGCTGTTTTATCATCCAATGAATAGAAATCAACGATAAACATCTCTGCTAGTTTAGAAGCATATTTTTCATAGTCTACTTCTTTTTCTTCTAGAATTTTAGCTAAATCTTTAAATAAGCTTTGATATTTTTTACTTTTGTTATCTTTTAAGACATAGTCATAATCTTTTATTGTATTTAATACTTTGGCTTCTTTGACGGCTGATGTTCCAAAGAACTTTTTATAGCCAAGGAAGGCTAAAGCCCCAACAATTATTACTAATAATACTATAAGGATAATTTTATATTTCTTTTTTAATTTCATATCATTTTCCTTCCTCAGTTTGATTTTTTAATGCTTCATTATCTTCTTCTTTGGCAAGAAGGTCAAATACTATTATATCATTTGAAACATCTAATAAGGCATTAGTGTACTCAGTATTTGCTTTTATTTCGGCTTCACTAATTGCTTCATCGCTTAATGATAGATATTCTACTTTTTGACTATTATAATAAGCTTTATTAGTTACCCAGTTACCATTAGGGAAACATACAATATTATGACCAAGAACATTGAAAATATCATGTCCTAATTGATATTCGTTGTAGAATCCAAACATATTTCCTAAAGTTGGCATAGCGTCATACATACCCATGACTTCTGTTATTTCTTTATTGTACTTAGTACCTGCCATGTCTTTACTCCAGATAATGAATGGTACTTTTCTACCTAATTCATATTGGTATGAATCGTATTCTTTGTAGTTTGGATCTTCTTTACCTAAAAGTGAATCTGTTTCTTTATCATAATTATATAATAAGTTATAATCTTTTCTTGGTAGTCTGGCATCATGGTCACCATATAATACAACTATGGTATTATCAAGTAAGCCAGCAGCATCTAAGTCTTCAAATAATTGACCTAGTGCACTATCTGCATAATGAACTGACTTAAAGTAGTTTCCTAATTTTGTACCTTCCATGTATGGATGAATAACTTCTTCAGTAGTACCAGCTTCATTAGTAACTGTTTCTTTCATATCTACGTCAAATTCACCATATTTTTCAGTTTCTGAGAATGGTGTATGATTTGTTAACATTATCATTAGACCATACCAGTTTTCATGCTCTTTATTAATTTTTTCTAGTTTTGGTATTGACTGTTTAAAGAATTCTTTATCAGATAAACCTAAACCAATGGTTGTTTCTGGTGTTACTTCATAATCTTTTTTACTGTAGAATCTTTGATAACCTAGACTATTATGCATTGTACGTCTATTCCAGAAGTCAGCGTTATTAGCATGCATACTGAATGTGTAATATCCTTTTTCACTTAATAGTTTTGGTATAGAATTATAAGTTCTATTTGAATATGATACAAATGCTGTTCCTGATTTAGTTGGCATTAATGATGTTGAAAATGTTAGCTCTGTATCAGAACTTGTTCCTACACTAACTTGGGAATAGTAATTAGAAAAATACATTCCTTCACTAGCTATTTTATTTAAGTTAGGACTAACTTCTTCTCCATTGAATTTTAGTCCTATAACATTATTTTGCATACTTTCAGCATGAATTACTAAGATATTCTTACCTTCAAATATGCCAGTATAGTCATTTGTTTTAGTGCCTTCTCTAGAAGCAAAATAATCATTGAAATTTTTCTTTGCTTTATCGTAGCCAAACATAGCATTTAATTTTGGCTGAATTGAAGTAATTAAATCATTACTTTGATAAATATATATACCAAAACGCATAACTATATATTCTTTATTCCATTGTTTTATAAATCTTGAAATATCAAGTGATGATAGTGTCACAATGAATAAGCCTAATACAGCAGCTCCTGATATAAGTGTTTTAGTCATTCTCTTTTTACGATCTGTTTTTGTTTCGATCTTTTTGTAATAATTTTTCTTCTTTAATTTAATATGAACAATAATTAATACTAATGGTCCTATTACATATACTAAATCTTTTAATTGTAAGACATTTTCAACAACTGCATCCCCTACATCACCAATGTATTGTGTAAGTGATAACATTGATACAGATGCAAAAGATGAATAAAATGTGTAATATACAGAATTTATCATACATATTGCACTTAGGAAAATATCAAGAATTAGGTAATAGGTAAATCTATTTTTAGGATGACATAAATAGCCAAAGGAACCTAAAATAAGGATTATAGCTAAGTCACCCATGATAGCTTTTATGGATAAGTAGTTAGCCATGGAATGAATACAAAAGAAACGTAACATAGTAGCGTTTATTAAGCTTGTAATAACATATGTTAAGAACAATTGGTTATTACTAATATATTTGCGGACTATATGTTCTTTTTTAGCTTTTTTTATACTTGAAATTATTTTATTTTTAGTTTTATCAATTCTATATTTTATTCTTTTCATACTTATAACCTCACTAGAATATATTATAGCATTATCATTATTTTTTTTCAATCTATCAAAATAAAACCGTAATAATTTACGGCTTTTGGATATTTTGATTATTCTTGTAACTACCAGCATTTATTACTAGTCCTAAAACAAATATGTATGATAGCATGTATACCCAGAGAAGTAAAATAATTATATTAGAAATACTACCGTAGAAAATATCATATTTTGTAAATGTGTCTAAGTAAAATGAATATATTTCTGAACATATTATCCAACTTATTGTTGTAAAGATTGCTCCTTTTGTAGCTGTATTACCTTCAATTTCTTCATCAGGTGCAATTATATAAATAAGTTTTATATTTAGATAAATAACGGCAATACTTAATGGATATTTTAATAGACGATATATTCTATATAATATTTCTGTTGTACTGTTGTTATCAAAGCTTGTTTTTAATATATTAAATATTGTATCTCCAAATACTGGTACTATTAATAAGAAAAACATTATTTCTACTAATATAACAGTCATTAAAATTGCTTTTGTTCTACGTCTTAGGACATCTTTTGGCTTTATTTTATAAATTTCATTAGACGCTATTATTATGGCATGAGTACCATTGGAAGCAAGGATAAAAGCTGATAGGAAGAAGATTCCAATGTTAAAGCTTAATCCTTTTCCGGATACAATACTATGTACAAAATCTTCTACTCCGATTGGCATTGGGACGCCAAGAGCTTCTTTTATAATATCTAAAGAGATTGAGAATCTTGATGCTAGAGCTCCTATTAAAGCAACAATAGGAATTAAGGACATGACAAAGAAAAAAGCGAGATGTCCGGGTAATATTCTCATTTCAGGCTTTTTGATTAATTCAATTGCTTTTTTTAAGAATCCCTTTGCTCGCTCCATTTTATCAACCTCTTATTTTAAATCTTCTTTGTTCGCTATCATTTGTAGAGTTGCCTCGTTTATAGCATCATCTAATGTTTTTATTTTGTCTAGAATCATACTATAGCCAATGGCGGCACCAAATTCATGTGGCAAGTTTTTCATTTCTTTAGCTATCTTTTTAGTGTATGTTTCTACTTGTCTTTCACTGTATCCTACTAAGTATATTAAGAATTCATTTCCATCAGTACGGATAATTTCACTATTTTCTAACTGAGTATTTACTAATATACCAGCAGCTTTAATGATTAGTTGATCTCCTTCTTCATGACCGAAGTTATCATTAACGTATTTAACGTTATTTAAGTCAACCATTACAATAGCTTGAGGATAAACTTTGCACTCTTCCCATTCTGGTACTTTGGCATTTAAGTAATTTCTATTTTTTAGCGAAGTTAACATATCAGTATATTTATGTCTTTCACTAGTTTTAACTTTCTTTACTTTACGTTTTCTCTTATATAGTAAGTAAATTATTGATAATATTATCAATGGTACAAAGACGATTATTAATACTATTGTATAAACTTGTTGGAATGTTGAACCTTCTAGTATTGATGCATGAAGATTTTCTATTCCAGCATTACGATAATTATAATAAGAATTAGTATTGATAATATAATTGAATAAGTCATAGAATGCTTCATTGTTTTTCTTTACCATGAACTTATAATCATTTAACATTGTATCCATGTATAATAAATTGAACTTTTTGAATTTTGTTGTTTGATAGTTATTATAGATTTCTCTATCTAGAACTATCAGTTTATTTCCAGCTTTAGATAATAATTTATCTATATCATCATAACCGGATATGTTAGCTCGTGAGTTTGTTGAGAAATAGTTATATAATGAATCTTCTTTTAACATAACTATATCTTGTCCTTTTAGGCTTTCAAATGAATTAACTATATGATTATCTTTTTGATAACCTAGTACTACATATTGTTCTACAAAAGTAGATAATGTAGCGTAGTATTTATCATTATTATAGTTATAGTAATCAAAGTAAACATCTATTTCTCCTGAGTCTATAGCTTTTTGTAACTCAGTTTTTGTTTTATATTCTTTGTATTTAAAATTAATATCTGCTAGTCTTGATATTCTGTCGATATATTCGCCAGCTATACCTGCTAGTTTTCCATTTACTAATACTTCATATGGTGTATTACTAACAAAACCATAAGTATAATCTTTTGATATAAGTGAAGCTTTAGTCTTAGCACTTAAGTTATTTTTTAATAAATAGTAATCTAAATATGCTTCATTATATTCTTTTGTATATACTGTTAAACGCCATTTATTATAGTACTTTGTAACTATTTTATTTAATTCTTTATTATTATCACTTAAAGTTAGAACTATTTGTTTTTTCATTTCTGTTAAGTAATAATTAATATAGTACTTATCTTTTTCAATGGTATAGTCTAAATACATTATATTAGGTACTACGATCATATTTACTTCATCATTATCTAAGGCTTTATATAATTCAGTAATATCTTTATAAGTCTTATATGATAAGTTATTTCCACCTTTTAGGTAATAGCTTATTTCTTCGGCATCTTCTTCAAAAACACCAAATATTATGTTACGCATATCTTTAGTGCTATTGATTCTTTCGTATTCTTTTCCTACAACAATATAATTATCATTGAAAAGAAATAAGTTTTTATCTTTTAATTTAGCATTATTATCTAGTATTTCAATTCTAAAACTATCTGTTGTGGGAGTTGAACTTTTTAGATATGGAATTCTATTAAATTCAATACCAACATTTTTTTCAAAGTCATCTAAGAACTTAAAGATTACACCTTCGCCAGCTAGACCATATAATGGGTAGTCATTAACAACTTCAAAGTCATAAGTCTTATCTTTATTTTTTTCGACCCAGCGTTTTTCATTTATAGTTAGGGTTGTTGTTTTATCTTCTTTATTATAGTGTCTATATACAACAACAAATACAACGCTCGCTATGATAACTGGGATTAAAAATATTAGAAACTTTTTTTTCATTCGGCACTTCCTGTTCTATCTTTAGTCCAAGTTATCTTATCTAACTTGTGATGCTTATAGCCAATGATTGGGAATTGGTCTGATTCTTTTTCTTTTGTGACAAAAATTTGAAAATCATAGTATTCTTTTTGATTTTTTTTGAATGGTTCGATAGCTTTAGCACCAATGTCTTTAGCGACATCTAATGATACTTCAGTCTCTACTGTTATAGTTATTTCTACAGTTTTACCAGAAACTCTAGCAGTAGCAGATGAGACTGGTTGATCTTTTAAAGTCTTTTCCACATTTTTTAATTGTGAATCTGTAATTTTAACTTTTTCGATTCCGTCTAAACGGTCGCCATAAAGAGCTCTTCCGGTATTTGGAAATAAAGCTATTTTAACTGGTATTAATAATATTACAAATAATAGAAATATTCCTATTACGATAAAAGTTTTTTTATTTTTCTTTATATATTTCATATCATCACATCCTAGTATTTTTATTATACACCATCAATTATTCTTTTTCAATTGTGAATTACTGTAGTTCTTCTGTTAAAATATCCATGGCTAATTTAGGATTAGCACTACCCTTTGTTTCTTTCATTACTTGGCCCATGAGATATTTTATAGCACGAGCATGTCCTGACTTATAGTCATTAACACTTTCTTCATTCTCAGAAACTATTTTTTTGATGATTTCTCTTAAAGCATTATCATCTTTAATATTTTCTATTCCAGATTCTTTAATAATATCAGAAATTGATTTATCTTCTTCTAGAATTCTATCTAAAATATCTTTTAAATTCTTACTACTTAGAGTAGAATCATCTAATTTAGAAATTAATTCTAGGAAACGTGAAGTTGTTAAGGTTGTTTCTGTAATACTTTTTTCATTTTTATTAAGGTATGCAGAAATGTCTCCTAATAGAAGATTACTTGCTATTTTAAAGTTAGTATTTTCATTTAATAATAAGTTGAAATAATCACTTAATGGTTTATTTTGAATTAGTTTTTTAGCATTTGATTCTGTTACACCTTTAGAAATATAAATTTTTTTTCTTTCATCAGGTAACATTTCGATTGTCTTTTTAACTTTTTCTATCATTTCATCTGTAAGATAAAGATATGGAATATCTGGTTCTGGGAAGTAACGATAGTCATTTCCAGTTTCTTTTACACGCATTAATACGGTATCGCCAAGTTTATCATCATAACGTCTAGTTTGTTCTTGAAATGTTTCATTAGCGTCTAGTAATTTACTTTGACGAATTATTTCTTTTTCGATACTTAAACCAACGTTAGAAATTGAACCAATGTTTTTAATTTCACATTTTGTACCGAATTGATCTTCTTCATTTTTTCTTATTGAGACATTGGCATCACATCTCATAGAACCTTCTTCCATTTTACAGTCACTTATACCAGTGTAGAATAATAGTTCTTTTAATTTTTCTAAGTATAATTTAGCTTCTTTAGAATTACTAATACATGGTTTAGTAACTATTTCGATTAATGGAACACCAGCTCTATTGAAGTCTAGTAATGTCTTATCGCCACGATGGGTACTTTTACAAGTATCTTCTTCTATATGCATTTCTTCTATTTCTATTTTCTTTTTTGTACCATCAACTTCTATTTCAATATAGCCATCATAGCCAATGGGTGTTCTGGACTGAGTTATTTGGAAGTTTTTTGGATTATCTGGATAAAAATAGTTTTTACGGTCAAAGTGCATTACTTTTCTTATTTTACAATTTAGTACCGTTGCTGCTTTAATAGCTAAATTGATAACTTCTTCATTAACGGTTGGCAATGTTCCTGGATAACCTAAGTCAATTACATTTGTTAAGGAATTAGCCATTTGTCCATATCCGTTTAGGGAGTTTGAAAAGATTTTTGTATTTGTTTTTAATTCTACATGGACTTCAATACCAATGGTTGGAATGTAATTAGTCATTCTTTTCACTCTCCTTATTGTTAGGATTTAAATCTAGATTAAGTTCTTTTTCAATAAAACTAGCTAGTTGATATATTTTTGCTTCACTAAATGGACTTCCGATTATTTGCATACCAATTGGTAATTTATCTTTATTAAATCCAATTGGTAAACTTAGTCCTGGAAGACCAGCCATGTTTACTGGTATGGTTAGAACATCATCCATAAATGATTTTATAGCGTCATCTAATCCTTTATCTAGTTCATAGGCTACAGTTGTATTGTTTGGTCCTATTACTAGGTCATAGTTTTTAAATGTTTCTAGGAAGCTTTTACGCATATCATCTCTTATTTCTAAGGCTTTGTTGTAGTAAGCTTTAGCATTTTTGCCAGATAATAAATAACTACCTATCATAATACGTCTTTTTACTTCGGCACCAAAACCTATCTTTCTTGTTTTTAAGTATAGGTCTTCTATATCTTTTGGATTTTCATAACTGTATCCATATCTTATACCATCAAATCTAGCTAAGTTTGAACTAGCTTCGCCCATGGCGATAATTTGATATAATGGAACAGCTTTATCAATATAGTTAATATCAACGTAATCGATAGTACAATTATTTTTCTTTAATAATTCAATTATGTTATTTAATTTATCTTTTATTTCTTGGTCTACAGCGTCATTAACATAGAAGTTAGGAATTGCTATTTTTAAACCTGAAATATCTTTTCCTATTAATCTAGTAAAGTCTTCATCTGTTTCTACTGATGTTAAGTCTTTTTCACTTTTTCCACAGATAGTGTTTAAAAGTACAGCATTTTCATAAACATTTTTAGTCATTGGTCCGATTTGATCAAGACTTGATCCAAAGGCAATTAGTCCATAACGAGATACACGACCATAGGTTGGCTTTAAGCCGACTATTCCACAGAAAGATGCAGGTTGTCTAATTGAGCCACCTGTGTCTGAACCTAAAGCAAATGGTATCATTCTTTTACTAACTGCAGCTGCATTTCCACCAGATGAACCTCCTGGAACTCTATCTTCATTCCATGGATTTTTTACTGGTCCAAAGTATGATGTTCTATTTGATGAGCCCATGGCAAACTCGTCCATGTTTGTTTTACCAATGATAATCATATTGGCTTTCTTAACTCTTTCAATAACATCGGCATCATAGATAGGATCAAATTTTTCTAACATTTTAGAAGCTGCTGTTGTACGTAATCCTTTAGTGATAATATTATCTTTTATAGCAATGGGAATACCAAATGTTAAAGAATCTACTTCTTTTCCTTCTAATTCTTCAGCTTGTTTTAAAGCCTCTTCTTTATTTAATGTAATAAAGCAGTTTAAGTCTTTATCTTTTTCTATTCTTTCAAATGACTCTAAAACTAAGTCTTTTGGTGTTATTTTCTTTTCTTTTAATAACTTATTAATTTCTACTAATGATAAATCTAAATAATTATGCACTCATACCACCCTTTTCACCTATTACTGCTGGAACTGAAATGTAGTTTCCATTGTGTCTTGGAGCATTTTTTAATACTTCTTTTGGATTTAACATTTCGCCTTCTTTATCAGCACGTAATGAACATTTATTTTCAGTTGGACATATTAACATGTCATCATCATAAAGTTTTACTTCGTTTATTTTTTCTATTTCGTTTAGTATTTGTTTTAACTTTACTTGGTACATTGCTAATTCGTCTTCATCAATTTCAATTCTGGCTAGTTTAGCAACATGCATAACCTCTTCTTTAGTTAATTTATCTTCCATAAGGGTGCCTCCTTTAACTTTTTTATTATATCATGGATATGTTGATATGTAAATTTATCATTTTCTTTATTAAGCAAAAACAAATGCCTTGTAGCACTTGTTATTTTATTCTGCAAAACAATTATTAATGTATAAGGTATTAGGATTCTTTTTATCTTTTTGTTTGAAGTCATATGCTGTTCCTATAACTGTGATGGAATCATCTTTTTTATATTCTTTTATAGTTGCATCCTTTGCCATTTTACAAACGATGTTTAAGGTATACGAACCATCTGGATCTATATAGCCAAAGGTAAGTGTTTTATTTTTCTTATTGTAACTTTGGTAAGTACCAGATATTCTTAAGAATTTAGCATTGTATTTTTCATAGGTTTTTAAAGTATCTGTTTTATATTCGATAGCTAAGTCTATTGAATCTATTTCTGTTGGCTCAACTGAATATTTTAGAGCCCATGAACCTATTACAGTATCTCTTCTACCTTGTATTTGATTATATTTAATAACTTTGTAGCCTAGACCAGTATATACTTTAGTACCACCATCTTTATAATGAGCAGTCTTTATTGCAAAATATGGTCCAGAATTATATCTTGATACACTTATAACATCAATGGTTACCATTATCATTAAAATGATTAGTACGTAGAATATGATATTGATTATTTTAGTTATTTTTTTTGAGTATTTTTTATGTTTCTTATCTTGTGAGTCATCTTCAAAATCTTCATCAAAATCATTTTCTTCATTTGAGTCTAAACTTTGTTCGTCTTCATAAAGAACTTCTTCATATTCTTCTATGTTTTTTAATAGAGATTCTTGATCGATAGTATCATAATCTTCATAATCTTCCATTTTGATTTTTTTCTTTCTCATACGATATCACCTATTCCTTGAATTTCGTGGCATTATAATACCATTTTTTTGTAAAATAGTCAATATTTTGTATAATCTTGGCTATGTTAAAAAGGTATTATGTTGTGTTAATTTTTTATAATAGTCTCACCTGATCTTCTAATTATAAACTAACTAAAAACTGGACTTTTCATTCCAGCTTTACTTAGTATATTTTAAATTATATATTTATATTAACCTAACTTTTCTTTAAACTCTTCTTCTGTCCAGATAGGAATACCTAGTTCTTTAGCTTTATCATATTTACTACCAGGATTTTCTCCTACAATTACAGCAGTTGTTTTTTTAGAAACAGAGCTTGAAGTTTTTCCACCAAGAGATTCTATTTGTTCTTCAGCTTCTTCTCTTGTGAATAAAGTTAGAGAACCAGTTAGGACAAAGGTCTTGTCTTTAAATTCATCATTTTCTTCTACTTCTTGTCCTAAATATTTAGTATTAATACCAATATCTATTAGTTCATCGACTATGGCTCTTCTGTGTGAATCATTAAAGTATTCAACTATGCTTTTCGCAATTATAGAGCCAATGTCTGGAATACTAGTTAATTCTTCTTCTGATGAAGACATTAGAGAATCTAAATCTTTGTAACGTTTTGCGAGAAGTTTAGCAGTTTTTGTCCCTACATGTGGAATTCCTAAGCCAAATAATAGTCTTTCTAGAGAATTCTTTTTACTTTCCTCTATTGCGTTTAATAAATTAGTTACTGATTTATCTCCATAGCCTTCTAATCGTATTAAATCCTGTTCATGATCTTTTAAGGAATATATATCAGCAATTGTAGCGATGAAATGGAAATTATAAAAGTCTTCCATGATTCTATCACCTAGTCCATCTATATTCATGGCATCACGTGAAGCAAAATGAATTAATTCTTCAATACTTCTAGCTGGGCATTTTTTATTTGGACAATAGTAATCTACTTGTCCTTCTTTTTTTACTAAAGGTGTATCACACATAGGACAGTTAGTAATCATTTCAAAATCTTTTTCTTTGCCTGTACGTCTTTCTTTTTTTACTTCTACTACTTCTGGTATAACATCTCCAGCTTTTCTTATTGAAACTATATCTCCTATTTTTAAATCTTTTTCATTTACATAATCTTCATTGTGAAGTGTTGCTCGTGAGATGGTTGAACCGGCTACTATAACTGGCTCCAGAACGGCATTAGGTGTTATTTGTCCTGTTCTACCTACAGTAAAAATTATGTCTGTTAATTTAGTTAAAACTTCTTCTGCTGGAAATTTATAGGCTGTTGCCCATTTTGGATACTTGGCAGTATAACCTAGTTTTTGTTGTTGATCGATACTATTTACTTTTATAACAACACCATCGATATCATAAGGAAGACTAGCTCTTTCTTTACCTTTTTCTTCTATATACTCAAGGGCTTCATTAATATTTTTTACAACTCTATTATTAGGATTTATTTTGAAGCCTAGTTTTCTCATGTACTCAAGAGCTTCTTCATGAGTATGAAGTCCGTAGTCTAAGGGATCCGGCAAATGATAAATGAAATTGTCTAGTTTACGTTCAGCAGCTACTTTTGAATCTAATTGTCTAATTGAGCCAGCTGCGGCATTACGGCAATTTTGAAGTAATGGTTGATTTTTCTTCTTACGTTCTTCATTTAGTCTCTCTAAGGTCTTTTTATTCATGAATATTTCGCCACGTACTTCGATATCAATATTTTCTTTTAGTTTTAATGGAATTACTTTTATAGTTTTAGCATTATGGGTAATATCTTCACCTGTTGTACCATCACCTCTTGTTGCGGCACGGACTAATTTTCCGTTTTCATATAGTAATGAAACAGAAAGGCCATCTATTTTTAACTCACAAACATATTCAGGTGTAATTCCTTCTTTTTTAATTCTTTCATCAAAAGCTAAAACTTCACTTTCTGAGAAAACATCGCTTAAGGACATCATTGGTATTTTATGAGTTACTTTATTGAAACCTTCTATTATTTTTCCACCAGCGTGTTGGGTTGGTGAATCATCTCTCACCCAGTCTGGATGGGCTTTTTCTATTTCTTCTAGTTCTCTAAAGTATTTATCATATTCTTGGTCAGTAATAGTCGGATTATCTAGAGTATGATAATTGTAATCAGCCTCATTAATAATATCGATTAGTTCATTCATTCTTTCTTGCATAAATAGTCTCCTTTTTTATTTTTGTACTCGGTATTCGTATATTCGGTTCCCTACTTTGATATTTGCTTTATTATCAATAAAAACATTATTATTACGATCTGTTATTCTTATTCCATCTTCTTCTTTTTTAATATGGGCATCTTGTTCAAATACAAGGCCTTCTAATGAATATAGTTTTGCGAATAGTATTTGTTTTTCTTTTTCAACTTCGGATATTTGTCCTTGGTTGTACTGAGTTCTTACTTTATTTATTCTTATTCCGGCAATAGTTTGTCTTGCTTCAGAAAATACTCTATACGTTTTAGACCTTGTTGGTCTTCTACCCTCTGTTAAAGTATCTAGTCTAGCTACTAAATTATTTACAACCTTTTCTGAAGTATATTTACTTAACTCACTTATCAGTCCTTTTAAGTCTGAATTAAAATATAATTCTTCCATTTTACTGGAGCCAATGATATCTTCTATTCCTCTTGCAATTATCTTGTCATCATCATAATAAATACTATCCCTTTGAAGAAAATATTTACAATTCAAATATTCTGTATAGCCTTCATTAATACATTCACCTGTAATTATTTCTCCTAAGTCTTTTCCTTGGCAGAAACCGGTAAATACGATATCTTCGGATGTAACTTTAGTGCTTGCTAGATGTAATAGTTCATGGAAAGCAACATCTCTTCCATTATTATCAGACATTAAAGCTATTTCATTAGATTCTGGACAATAATAACCTTCATTACTTCTTCCAAGTAATCTTTTTATAGTTGTAATTATAGTACTTTTTTCTTCGGTGATAGTTAAATCTTTAATATTTCTATAGAATGATGAAATATCACAATGACTGCCAAAGTTTTCTCTAAGAATACTTTCAAATTCTAATACTATTTGATCATAATTTTTAAATCCTAAATATTCATTTAAGTGATATTTTTTACTTGCTAGTACTGGAGAATCTAAAATTTCACCTTTTAATTTAACTCTTTTTAACTTGGCTTTTTCTGGGATATTATAAGCAATTCTTCTTAGTAAGAATTTATCAATATTATCTTCAAGTTTCTCCATATTTAATCACCAGTTTCTCTATGTATATTGTACCATAAAACACTTTTATTTCATAGAAAAACAAGTCTAAATTGACTTGCTTTTTGTAATTATTTTTCCCATAAGTTTGAAGGATATTCGTTCTCATCAACTAGTCTTTTTAGAGCTGCTTTTACATTTTCAGCATCCTCTTTATAAGTTACTCCATACCAAGCCGATGTAGTTTCAATAACACTTACTGTAGCGTAGTTTTCTTCTATACTACTAAATAACACATCTGGTATTAAGTATTCACATTTTTCTAAGTTATCTTTATTTTTTTCAAAAAATTCTGGAAATTTCTTTTCTATGTATGGGAATATACTTGGTGTAAATAGCATTAAATTCATTGATACTTTGTCATCTGGCGAGACAATAAATTCTTCTTTACCAGATAATGGTTTAGCAACTAATTGGCCATCTACTTTTTCTATAACACTTTCTGTTATTTTTGTAAGAGTACCGTTTTCTACTTGGCATACTCCTCTTTTTACGGAACCATTTTCTGTAATGGTATTTTTTACTAAATAACTTACTAGACCATATGGATGTGGCATCTTATCATTAGTAGTATCTAGAAAGCTTGCTGCTTTTAGATAAGCATCTCTTCCATAGAAATCATCAGCATTGATAATTGCGAATGGTTCATGAATTTTATCTTTACAACAAAGAATAGCGTGTGCTGTTCCTAGAGGTTTTACTCTTGTTTCTGGTACCGAATAACCTTCTGGTAAGTTATCGTTTTTTTGGAAACAATATTCTACATTGATATAAGGTTCCACTCTTTTTCCAATTGTTTCTTTGAATACATCATAATTTTCTTCTTTTATTAAGAAAACTATTTTGTTGAAGCCAGCTTTAATGGCATCATATGCAGAGTAGTCAATAATGAATTCTCCATTTGGTCCTAGAGGCGTTATTTGCTTCAGCCCTCCAAATCTGCTTCCCATTCCGGCAGCTAAAATAAGTAATGTTTTATCTTTCATATTTTCTCCTTTTTAGTTACTAACTAGTAACCTTTGATAATTTTTTATGATTCTTCATCAATTTTTTAATACCATGCGGATGCTTAAAGGCAACACTTACTAAGGTATTTGTTACTTCCACTACTTTACCAGTTCCAAAAGTTTCGTGATATACATAGTCTCCTACTTTGTAATCGATTTCTTCGTCTCTAAACATTTCTGTTGTATCAATTTTTTCTTCTTTTTTAGGTAGTTCTTCTTCTTTTACATTTGTTTCTAAAAGTTCTGGATTTATTTCACTCATGAAACGACTAACTGGATTTACTTGCTCTTTACCAAATAATGTTCTACGACGAGCATTTACTAGATGTAGATTATCTTTTGCTCTGGTAATAGCTACATAACAAAGTCTTCTTTCTTCTTCTAAGGCCATATTTTCCATAAGTGAATTCATGTGTGGAAATATTCCTTCTTCCATACCTATGACAAATACATTATCAAACTCTAATCCTTTTACAGAATGAACTGTCATTAAGCTTATACGATTGGGATCGTCTTTATATTCCTCAACATCACTAATTAAACTTATTTCTAACAAGAAATCTTCTAATGATATTAGACCTTCTTTTTCTTCAAAGGCTTTAGTAATAGACTTAAACTCTTCTAAGTTTTCTAGTCTTACTTCTGATTCTAGACTTTGTTCACTTTCTAGTTCTTTTTTCATACCAGAAGCATCTAGTACTTTATCAATTAACTCTGTTAAAGTTAAATCTTCAGCTACTATTTTTAGTTTTTCGATAGTATTTTTAAATTCTAACTCTTTACCCGAGTTAATTGCGTCATATATACTTATTCCTTCTTCATCAGCTTTAGAAGTTAAATTTTCAATTGTCTTTAAACCAATACCTCTTTTTGGTGTATTAATTACTCTTAAGAGACTTATATTATCTTTAGAATTATGAATAAGACGAAGGTAAGCAATTAAATCTTTTATTTCTTTACGAGAATAGAAATAGAAGCTTCCAATAACACGATATGGTAGATTTTCTTTTAGCATTTCTTCTTCTACTACACGTGACTGGGCATTTGTTCTATAAAGAATAGCAATATCTTTATACTCTGTTCCTTTATTCACTAACTCTTTTATTTTTCTAATAACATATTGTGCTTCATCTCTTTCATTATAAGCACGATAATATTTTATCTTTTCACCTTGTCCTCTATCAGTCCATAGTTTCTTATCTTTTCTTTGACTATTATTTTTTATTACTTGATTAGCAGCATCTAGAATAGTACTTGTTGAACGATAGTTTTGTTCTAAAAGAATTGTTTTAGCGTCAGGATAGTCTTTTTCAAAGTTTAAAATATTTTTATAATTAGCTCCTCTAAAACTATAAATACTCTGTGAGTCATCTCCAACACAAGTTATGCGTCTATTTTTTTCACTAATAAGTTTGGTTAAAATGTATTGTGCTTGATTAGTATCTTGGTATTCATCTATTAAAATATATTGATATAAATCTTGATATCTTTCTAATACATCTGGATTTTCTTTAAATAGTTTTATTGGTAATAATAATAAATCATCAAAATCTACTGAGTTGTTTCGATATAATTTATCTTCATATTTTTCATATATTTTATGGATTACTTGTTCATAGTCACTAACGGCGTATCTTTCATAAGCTTTAGCGGAAATCATTTCGTTTTTACAACTACTTATTTTATTTCTAATTGCTTTAGGATTATATACTTTTGGATCATATCCTAAGTCTTTTATTATTTTTTTGACTACAGTTAATGAATCATCACTATCCATAATAACAAAGTTTCTATCATAACCTAATAATTCAAAATTTTCTCTTAATAGTTTTAAACCGAAGCTATGAAATGTTGAAACTTGTATTTTTTTAGCTACATCGCCAAGCATAGCATATAGCCTATCTTTCATTTCTTTGGCTGCTTTATTTGTGAAGGTAATTGCTAGAACATTGTATGGAGTAGCATATTTTTCTTCAATTAAATAAGCTATCTTCGTAGTTAACGTTTTAGTTTTACCAGCACCTGCTCCGGCTATTATTAGAAGAGGTCCGTCATTATATAATACGGCTTCTTTTTGTTTGTCATTTAAATTATCTATATTCATCTTTTTACCTACTTCCTATTTACATTATATCCTATATTTTTAGATTAGGCAAAAAAAAGAAGTGCTTATCTTACACTTCTATATAAATCTTGTAATTCTTTATATTTTTCTTGTTCTTTATCAATTCTTTCTTGACGTTCTTTTTCTCTTTTCTCTTTTTCTTTTTGTTCTTTTAAGATGTTAAGTAATAATTTATAATCATCGATAGTTAAAAGATCATTATATTGAGCTGTTTGTGTAGTTGTTACTACTTGTTTAGGCTCTACCTTGATACTGTTATTTACAGCTTTAACTTGGTATGGAGCTTCAACCGGCTTATAGTTTTCTGGTCTTTTTACTACTTTTTTAACTATTACTTTTGTCTTTACTGGTTCTTTATATACATAAGGCTTAATAATTTTATAAACTATTAAGAATAGAATCCAGACTATAAATATGGTACTTGATAATTCAATTAATGCTTGTGCATTACTGTTACCATATACAGATGATTGACTAAAAACGTCAAGTTTATTTTCGTTTATGATATTTAAAATTAACATTAATATATAAGTAATAATACAATATATTGAAACATTAATTCTTTTTATTATCTTTGGTACTTTTTTATTAAAAACTGTTAGCCAAATAATAATATTACTTATTAGGATGGCCGCTACATAAATAGCTAAGTTAGGGAAATATATAAGTATAAATAAGTTATTCATCATATAATCCATCATATTACTTAAACTATCTCTGTAAGCGTATAATAATGTCATTATAATTATTATGTAAATAATAGCATAGAAAAATTTACTACCTTTGGCTTTTTTATTATTAGTTGATAATAATATTAAACCTAGTGCTAGTATCGCTATTAGTATTACAATGTATAGACTAGAAGATTTTGTTATTTCTAGTAATACTGATAATTTATCCATAAATGATAATCTTTCCATAACTATTCAACCATCCCTTTTTATTTTTTTACGCTTCTGTTATTTCTTGAAGTTCAGCTATATAAATTGTTTGTGTTGTTGATTCATAATTGGTACAAGTTACTAAAGTTAATGTTGTTTTATCATAATTTCTGTAAATTGCTATCGTACCAACTTTATCTTGTTTATATATATTAACAATTTTATAAGCATATTTTTTATTCTTATATGTTATATAAGCATAGTCACCTTTTTTTAGTTTGTATAAGTCATTGAAGAAAGCATTCCAGCCTGTACCAGAGTGACCTGCTAAAATTAGGTTACCTGATTCTACATCTGGATACGATGAACCAGGTACTGTGTAAAGGTTCTTATCGACGTTATTATCTGGAGCGTTTTTACTTAAGAAACCTTTTGTTAAATTTATCTTTGGTATATTTAAGTAGCCAATGTATTCATTTGTTACCTCGGTTTCCACTGTTTCCTCTTTCTCTGCTATTCCATCATCTTCTATAATATTTTGATTATTTGAAGTATAGAAGATGTTTGACATATAGTCATAGGCCATAACCTTTTTTGACTGAACATAACTATATGAAAGAAAGAATCCCCCAATTAGTATCACTATCGCACAAATTGTAGTAGTTACACTAGGAGAGATTCTTGATTTCTTTGACTTTTTTTTATCTCTTGGCATTCTTATATATGAATCCAACAGTAGATCCGATTAATAATATACCAAGAATTGTCATTATAATTGAACTTGTTGATGCTGTATCTGGTACAGGTACTTCTGGATAGTTATTGAAAGTTACTTGATGAGATTCATGTTCATCGTCAATTGTAATTGTTATTACTTCATCACTTTTCTTATAACCTTCAGGTGCTTGTACTTCTTCAATTGTATATGTACCATCAGCTAAGTCTGTAAATACTTTTGGTTCTGTAGTAGTTTCAAATCTAGCTACTTCTTCTCCATTAGCATTTTTAATTACTAGAACTGCTCCTGCTAAAGCTTTTCCAGTTGAAGCATCTATCTTAGTAATTGTTACTACACTTGATTTTGCATCATTGTATACTTTTACAGTTATATTTCTATTACTATCAGTAATAGTAAATTTAATTGGCTCTGTTATTTTCTTATAACCTTTTGGAGCTTCAACTTCTTCAACTGTATAAGTACCATTTTCTAAGTTTCTAATTACATGAGCATTTGTAGTTGATTTCCATCTAGTGATTTCTTTACCAGAGGCATCTTTTAATACTAGTGTAGCTCCTGCTAAAGCTTTATCTGTAGCTCTATCTAATTTAACAATTGTTACTTGTGAACTTGATAATGTTAAATTAGCAGTAGCTGATACATTTTGTTTTTCAGGAGTTAATACAGATGGCATACAGTTTTGCATGTTACTGTTTGTTGGCTTATATTCGTAAGCTTTATTTACTGTTCCAGTTGCTGAAACTTTTACTGTTAAGTTTAATTTAGTGTCTGTTACTTTTGATGCTGGTATTCTTATTTTAAAACTTTCATTTTTAGCAAATGATGTTTTATTTTTACCTGATGCATCGATTACTAAAGTACCTTCTGGTGCATTACTAACAGATACATTATATGTACTAATGTTATTTGATGTAACTTTGAAGTACTCAGATTCAAAATATTTTGAATCAGATGATAATTTCATTTCATTATTTGAAATTGATAATGATATAGATGATTTTGCATAACCAGCAGCTTTTGCTTTTTTAGCATTAGCAACTAAGTTTTTAATATATGGTCTAATACCATTAGGGTCATTTGCTGCTGACTTGAAATTATTACCTAAGTTTGAACTTCCAGTTGTATCATCTAAATACCACCAAACTGCAGCTTGTGTTATATAATAATCTTTAGAAGCATCACCAGTAATGCTTACACTTGGATAACCATGTTCCATTATATAAGCAAATCCGGCATCCATCTCACCTACTAGATTAGCTGTTATGTTTTGACTTGTAGCTTTATGAATATTTAAACAATAAATGTATTCACCTGATGTAGTTACTTTTGTCTTGAATGATACTCCAGCTAGATATGCAGGTAATTTAACACCTGAGCCTAGAGATATCGATTGTGCAACTGCGTTAACGTTTAAAACGTTTGAGCCAAAAATGACTCCTGTTAGAATCATCATTATGAAGATTCTTACTTTTTTTAGATATTTTTTCATTTTCTTCACCTTTCCCCTCAAATGTGGCTATATTATATCATATTTTTTGTTTTTTTGCAAGTTTTACTTTACCTAAATGTCTTTTTCAAATATTATTTGATCATTAATATCTGCTACTATACACTTTTTTTCAGTAATAAGCATGTAACTTGCATCATCTTTACCTAATGGTAAAGAGATAGATCCAGGATTGATATAAGTACATTTCCCAATATTAGTAAATTCAGCTATATGAGTATGACCAGATATTAAAATAGCATTATCTTTATGCCATGTTCTTTTGTTATACACATGACCATGGGTAAAATAAACATCTTTATTATTAATTTTCATATTTATACAACCAGGTATTATATCAAATGGTTCTAAATATGTATTAATATTTTCATCACAATTACCTTTCATACAAACTAATTTGTCTGAAAATGAATCTAAAAATTTTCTTACGTATTCTGGATCATAATCATATTGACCAGTTCTACCATAGTTATAATATAAGTCTCCTAATACTATTAAACTATCACAAGAAAATTCTTTAAATTTCTTTTTAATTAATGGTAAATTTGTTTTTATTCCATGTATGTCTGATATTACTAATAATTTCATGTTTTCTCCTTTCTTTATCAATTAATACTATAACACAAACTGATAATTATTCATATAATATTTTAGTAGAAAGGAGATTTATGAAAAAGAATATTTTATTTTATTGCTTATTTTTTGTTTTAGTATTTTTAATGGTTGGTTCTTTATTCTTAGATTTAAATAAGGGTAAAAAGAACGATGCCAATGAGAATACAAAGATAACCTTAGCTGAAGTGGCTCATACTATTTTTTATGCGCCGATGTATGTTGCTATAGAAAATGGTTATTTTGAAGATAATGGAATTGATGTTGATTTAATTCTAACTGCTGGTGCAGATAAAGTTACTGCTGCAGTATTATCAGGAGATGCTGATATAGGATTTGCTGGTAGTGAAGGAACAATTTATGTTTATAATGCTAATGAAAAAGATTATTTAAAAACTTTTGCACAACTTACACAAAAGGATGGATCTTTCTTAGTATCTAGAGAAAAATTTGATAATTTTACTTTAGATGATTTAAAAGGAAAAGATGTTATCGGAGGACGAGCTGGGTTTCGTCTTTAAGAAAGATTATTAAAATTTAGATAAAGTTCTATATTTTTATCTTTAGTTATGTATATTTTTTCTATTATTAGTTCTAAAAAAGACTTATCATTTAAAATTTCAGTAATATTATATTTTGTTTCGTTTTTTATGACTGATAGTTCTTTTTTTAATTCTTCTTCTATTTTATGATACTTTTCTTTAGTTATTTTTTTATTTAAATAATTAATGTGTGATTTTTGTAATGATAAAGATATTTTATTTATTTTTTCTGTTTGACCGGTTTCTTTTTCAAGACTATTAATGACTGGCTCTATAATAGTTTTTATTTCATTTTTAATTTGACTTTCTAATTTTTGATAATTCATGCTATGTGGTGAACAGTCTTTAGGATTTCTTCTATAGTATGAACAACTACAATAAAGCCTTTTTTTATCTTTACTTTTTAAAATATTTATACTGTGATGGCATTCTTTACAATAAAGTAAATCACTTAATAAATATGTTGTTTTTGTTTTATTTTTATTTTTTCTTTTTGCTATACTATCTTGTACTTGATTAAATAAATCCGTATCAATTATTGCTTCATGAGTATTTTTTACAATTATCCAGTCTTCTTCTTTTATTTTTGTTTCTTTTTTTAATTTGTAACTTATTTTTTTCCTTTTACCTTGGACAGTATGTCCTAAGTATGTTTGATTTGTTAGAATTTCTTTTATAGTTGTGGGACTCCATTCTGGATGCATATAACTTATATTGGCATATGAACTTGGTGTTTCTATATTTTCATTATTTAGGATTCTAGCTATTTGTGAATAATTATTTTTTAGAGCTAAATCGAATATTTTTCTTACGATTAACGATGCGTTTTTATCTGGTATTAATTTATGATAATCTTTATTTGATCTTTTATAGCCATATGGTGCTTTCCAGCCAGTATATAGTCCTTGTTTTTTTCTTGTTTTTAAACTACTTTTTACTTTTTTAGATATATCTAAAGCATACATCTCATTTATACCATTTTTGAGCCAGACTAGTTCTGTTGTTTCATTATTAGAATTATCATAATTATCATTTATTGCGATGAATCTGACATTATATTTAACAAAATATTCATCTAACAGTATACTCATTTTTCCATTGTTTCTTCCCAGTCTGGATAAATCTTTTGTTACGACTAAATTAATTTTTTTATTTTTTATATCAAGTAATAATTCTTCTAAACCTGGTCTATCAAAAGTAGTTCCTGATATACCATCATCAACATATTCCTTACATAGTATGTAATTATTTTCGTTTAGGTAATTCATTATATAGCTTCTTTGACTTATAATACTTTCACTTTCTTTAGTATTAGAATCATCTTTTGATAGTCTTAGATAGATACCTACTTTATAGTCATTCATTGTTATTAATTTTTTGTAAGTACTTTTTTAGTAATTCTTTTAGGGTTGGACTTTGTTTATTATAGATAATTTTTAGCATAAAAAAACCTCCTATTAAATAATACGAGATTTTTTATACTTTATTAATTGTTCTTAGAATACTAGTGTAAATAGTGTTAAAAGTAGAATGTTAGCGATTGCTATTGTTAAAACTACTTTTCCAGCCCATTTTACCCAGGTACCATATTCAACTTTAGCTAAAGCTAAACCACCCATGATAGCTCCACAAGTTGGAGTTATTAAGTTTACAAGTCCATTTGCAGCAACTAAAGTCATTACAGTGGCTTCAACATTATGTCCAAGTTGAACAGCTAATGGTCCAATAATTGGTGCTGATAGTGTTGCTAGACCTGAAGATGATGGTACTAATACAGATAGTATTATGTGAATTATATAGTTAAATGGTGCAAATAAGAATCCAGGAACATCTCTTAATAATTCTGCAGCGTTGTAGATAATATAGTCATCTAGTAATGTAACTTTCATTAGAACACTAGCACCTCTAGCAACAGCGATAACTAAGATAACACCAATCATGTCATCTGCTCCATCGATAAATGTATCAATGAACTTCTTTTCACCCATGGTATTAACAGTTGCAATAATGATTGCCATTATTAAGAACCATAATGCTGATTCATTGAAGTACCAAGTACCCAATGAACTACCTGTTAACCAGCCTGTCCATCCATCAAAGAAATTAATTCCAAAATCACCCCAAGGGATGAATCCAATGATCATTATTAGGAAGGTTAATCCAAATAAAATTAAAGTTATTTTTTGTTTACCATTTAAGGCTACATCATCTTCAATTTTTTCTTTACCATATTTCTTTTCCATCTTTTGCTGTTCTCTTAAGCTAAGAATTGTTGAGCCTTTGTCAGCTTTTACTTTTTTAGCATATTTCATTACAAAATAAATTGAAATAGCTAATGTTGATAGCCATAGTAAAGTTCCAATGAAGATAATTATACCTTGGTTAACTTCTGTTCCAGCTGGTAGTGCAGATATTGCAGCTCCTACAGCAAATGGATTAATAGTTGAACCTAAGCATCCAGAACCGGCACCTAATAATACAATAGCTGATGCAACTATTGTATCCATACCAGCGGCTACCATTGTTGCTGCTAACAAAGCGTAGAATCCAACAGTTTCCTCAAGCATACCGTATGTAGTACCGCATACTGAGAAGATAAACATTAATATTGGTATTAATGCTATTTCATTTCCTTTTAATTTTTTAATAAGTACTTGAATACCAGTTTCAAGTGCTCCTGTTGCATTTATAACTGCAAGGAATCCACCTAAAATCATAATAAATACAGCAACATCTACTGCATCTGCAAAACCTAAAATTGGTGATGTTAATACATCAGATAGTTTTGCATTTTCAGTTCCAGAACCATTATTTAATACATCAATTGTACAACTTACTGGTTCTATATCTTGGTTTTCATCTAATTTTGCAGTACATGCAGATCCTTCTAGTGTTTCTACAGTACCATTTGTATTTTCAAATTCACAGCTAGTTATAGAATCTTGAGATTCTTTATAAGTTTCTATACATGCTCTTCCATCTAATGTCTCGGCATGATATGTTGCTTTTGGGATTATCCAAGAAAGGATTGCTAAAGCAACTATCAAAATAACGATAATAGTATAGGAACTTAGCATTTTACTGGACTTTTTTCTTGCCATTTCTTTCACCTCTTTCTAATTCTTGTGCCTGTTTTACCGGCTAAAGCTTCTTTTGCTTTTTGCAATGATGTAATTAATGCATAGCCATCAGATTCTTTAGCAAATGTTATACAGGCTTCAGTTTTGGGTAGCATACTACCTTCTGCTACTTCTTTACTCTTTATTAAATTCATGCACTCTTCTATATTTAGACTATCGATTCCTTGTTCATTTTCTTTTTGATAATTCAAATAAACTTTATCCACGGCAGTTAATATCAAAAGAACGTCTGCATTTAAATCAAGAGCTAGTCTTGCGCTAGTACGATCTTTATCAATTACCGCATCAACGCCTTCATAGCCATCTTGGCCTTTTACTACTGGTATTCCACCTCCTCCACAAGCAATTACTATATTGCCATTATTTACCAAATCACGAATAGTCATGATTTCGACAATTTTTATTGGCTTAGGACTTGCTACTACACGACGATAGCCTCTACCAGCATCTTCTTTCATGCAATATCCTTTTTCTACTTCCAACTTTTTAGCTTCTTCTTCAGTATAGAAACTTCCAATTGGCTTGGTTGGATTTTCAAAAGCCTTATCATTTTTATCTACTTCAACTTGTGTAATTAAAGTTACACAGTTCTTATTAATATTTCTTTTTGCTAACTCTTTTTGAATTGACTGTTGAAGATGATAGCCAATGTATCCTTGACTCATCGCTCCACATTCTGCAAATGGCATTTCTGGCGATCCAATACTTTTATTTGCTTCTTCCATTGCTAAATTAATCATACCAACTTGTGGACCATTGCCATGTGATATAACTACCTGGTTTCCCTCTTCAACCAAGTCAACAATACTTTTTGCTGTTTCTTTTACTAATTCTAATTGTTCTTTTGGACTATTTCCTAAGGCATTCCCGCCTAATGTAATAACTATTTTTTTCATTATTTTAAAGTCTCATATACGACAGCTTTAATAGTATGAAGTCTGTTTTCTGCTTGATCAAATACTTTTGATTGACTTGATTCAAACACTTCATCTGTTACTTCCATTTCTTTTAAGCCGTATTTTTCATATATTTGTTTACCAATTGTTGTTCCTGTATTATGAAATGATGGTAAACAATGTAAGAAAATGGCATTAGAATTAGCATTTTCCATTATTTCTTTATTTACTTGATATGGTTTAAGTAAATTAATTCTTTGTTCCCAAAGCTCTTCTTTTTCACCCATTGATACCCAAACATCAGTGTATAAAACATCAGCATTTTTAGTACCTTCCATAGCATCTTCTGTTAATGTAATTGTTGAACCTGATGCTTTAGCATATTCTTGGCAAGTTTCAACTAATTCAGCAGATGGGAATAATTCCTTTGGTGCACAACAAGTAAAGTTAACACCTAATTTTGAACAAATTACCATTAATGAATTAGCAACATTATTTCTGGCATCACCTAGGAATACTAAATTTAATCCTTCTAACTTTCCAAAATGTTCATATGCTGTCATTAAATCTGCTAACATTTGAGTTGGATGGAATTCATTAGTTAAACCATTCCATACTGGAACTGTAGCATACTTAGCGATTTCTTCAACTATTTCTTGATCAAAACCACGATATTCAATTCCATCATACATTCTAGTTAATACTCTAGCAGTATCAGCAATTGTTTCTTTTTTACCCATTTGAGAACCTGTTGGTCCTAAGTAAGTAACTCCCATACCTAGATCTAATCCTGCCACTTCAAAAGCACAACGTGTTCTAGTTGAATCCTTTTCAAAAAGTAAAACTATGTTTTTCCCTTTTAATTCATCGTGTGGAATTCCTGCGTGTTTTTTCTTCTTTAAATCAATAGCAACTTCTATTAAATATTTAATTTCTTCTGGAGTATAATCTATTAATTTTAGAAAATCTCTTCCGTGTAAATTCATTATATGTCCTCCCTTACTAATGGCATACTCATACATCTAGGGCCTCCACGTCCACGAGATAATTCTGCTCCATGAATTTCAATGACATCTAATCCAAATGAACGTAGTACATCATTTGTTAGATTATTTCTATCATAAACAACTACAACACCAGGAGCTATACATAATGTGTTACTACCATCGTTCCATTGCTCACGTTCTGCTGCGACTTTGTCTCCACCAGCACATGGAATTAGTGTTACCGGACGACCAATATATTTACTTAAGATTTCATCCAATGGTGCATTTATTTCAGTAACTGTTAAATCGTCATCAGAATTTGGATCATTTCCTTCAACAATTTCAAATACTTGTAATGTGCCCATGATTCCAGGATGATATGTAAATTTATCATAATCTACTTGTGTAAATACTGTATCTAAGTGCATGAATGCACGACTTTCTGGAATATTGAAAGCTAGTATTGTATCTATTTTACAGTCTGGATCTTTAAATAAGTTTTCCGCTAATCTATCAATTGATTCAGCTTGAGTACGTTGTGAAATACCTATTGCTAAAACATGTTCGTTGAGATTTAAAACATCTCCACCTTCGATATGATAAGGATTATAACGTTCATAATAGAAAGGTACTTTATCTTGGTACTCAGGATGATATTTAAAGATAAATTCTGCATATATTGTTTCTCTACTACGAGTTACAGAATACATTTTATTTAAACTTATTCCTTCACCAATACTTGCGAATGGATCTCTTGTAAAGTATAAGTTTGGCATTGGTTCTGCAATGAACTTATCCTCTTGATCAATTAAATCTACTAAAGACTGTTCAACTTCTCTTTTTCTTCTTGGAATATCAGATAATTGAATTCCTTCCATTGTTTTTAAAACTAATTTTTTACTATCTGTGATGTTGTCTAAATAATCAAAAACTAAATTTTTGTATTTAGGTGTACGGATTCCAGCTTCTGATATATATTGTCTTATGAATTTTTCACGAATTATTTCGTTTGTGTTTAAGACATCAGCCATTAAGTCTTCAACGTATACTACTTCAACACCATGCTTACGTAAAGCATTAGCAAATTCATCGTGTTCTTTTATTGCATCTGGTAAATATGGAATATCATCAAAAAGAAGTCTTGATAATGTATCTGGTGTTAAATTTAATAATTCGTTACCAGGTCTATGTAATAAAACTTTTTTTAATTTTCCAATTTCACTTGTTACTTGTATTTTTCCCATTTTTTCCTCCTTAACTATTACGATTTTTTTACGAGATGTCGTGAAACTCGTTTATTTCAATGGATATACCATGAATAAACAACTATTTTATTTTTGATAAAAATTCTTTTAAACGTTCTGTTTTTGGATGATTAAATATTTCATCTGGTGTTCCTGATTCCACAATTACACCTTTGTCCATGAACAAAACATCTGTTGCTATATCTTTAGCAAATTCTAATTCATGAGTTACAACAATCATAGTCATTCCTTCTTCTGCTACTCTTTTCATTAGATTTAAAACGTCTTCTATCATTTCTGGATCTAATGCTGATGTTGGTTCATCGAAAAGAATTATATCTGGATTCATCATTAATGATCTAGCTATCGCAACACGTTGTTTTTGACCACCGGATAGACTACTTGGATAAGTCTCTTTTTTGTCTTCTAATGATATGTCTTTTAGTAATTTATCAGCTTTTTTTAAAGCCTCTTTTTCTGTTAAGACTCCTTCTTTTACGGGAGCAAGTATTAAATTTTCTAAAACAGTTAGGTTTGTGAATAAATTAAAGTTTTGAAAAACCATACCTATTTTTTTACGCATTTGTAATTTGTTATCGTTTGTTAATTTTACATTATTATATCGAACTTCTCCTTTGCTTGGCTCTTCTAATAAGTTTAAGCAACGAAGAAAAGTACTTTTTCCGGAACCTGATGGTCCAATGATAACTATTCTTTGTCCCTGATTCACGGTTAGATTTATACCTTTTAGTACTTTTAACTTCCCAAAACTTTTCTCAATATTTTTAGCCTCTAGCATGACTTAACACCTTCTTTTCAAATATTGTCAATAGTTTTGATAGTCCTATTGTTAGAATTAGATAAATAATCGCAATGATTATTAATGGGAAGAAATAGTTATATGTTCCTGAAGCTATAATGTCTGCAGCTTTTACTAATTCTATTATTCCAATATAGCCAGCTACAGAAGTTTCTTTTAATAAAGTGATAAATTCATTACTTAATGCTGGTAAAACATTTCTAATAGCTTGAGGTAAAATTATTGATTTCATTGTTTCTCTGTATGTTAAGCCAAGTGAATCGGCTGCTTCCTTTTGTCCTCTATCTATTGAGTTAATTCCTGCTCTTATTATTTCTGATACATAGGCACCAGAATTAATACCGAAAGCAATTACTCCAACTAGAATTGTATTTATGTCAACAGTTCTAAATATGACATAGTATATAATCATTAATTGTAATACGGCTGGTGTGCCACGAATAATTGTTACATAGAGTTTTGATATAAAATTGGCCAATTTGGCTTTTTTTGTTTCTTCATGATAATTTCTAATTAAGGCAACTAATCCTCCTAAAATGACACCTAGAATCACGGCGAAAAAGGCAATGATCAAAGTTTTGCCTAAACCTTCTAGGATAAAGCGATATCTGTCTTGTTCAATTAATGTTTGATAAAATTGTTCATATACGTTATTGATAAAATTTTCCATGGTACCTCTTCTTATTTACTGTATTCGATTATATATTCTTCAATTTTTCCTTCATCTATTAATCTTTGTAATACTGTGTTCATTGTATCTAGTAATTCTGTATTCCCTTTTTTGACAGCCATACCGTAACTATCTTTGAATAAAATTCCATCAAGTATTTTTAATTCTGGATTTTGACTTACTAGTTGTTGTGCTGGAATTTGATCCATTACTATACAGTCTGCTTTATTGTTTTTTACAGCTTCAGCTGCTACTAAAAATTTCTTTTGCCTATTTATTTCAGAATTCTTGTAATTATCTGTTACATATGAATCACCAACGGTTCCCTGTTGAACAGCAATTCTTTTTCCGTCTAATTGTGTTATATCATTTAAGGAACTGTCTTTTTTTACAACTACAACTTGATTTGAAGTTACGTATTCAATTGTAAAATCAACTTGTTTTTTTCTTTCTTCTGTTATACTCATACCTGCTGCTGCAAAGTCTGATTTACCAGACTTTAATTCACTTACTATTGAGTCAAAGTCTACGTTTTTTACAACTAGTTTTTTACCTAGTTCTTTAGCTATTTCTTTTGCTATAGCGACATCAACACCAACTATTTCGCCATTTTCATAGTATTCATATGGTGCGAATCCAGCCTCGGTTACCATGATAATTTCATTTTTGTTTTTTCCACAACCTGATAAGATTAATGTTAGTATAAATACTAGACATATACTAAGGATCTTTTTTGTTTTCATATACTCTCACCTACTATACTATATTACTTTGAGTATATCACATTGTTTTTGATAAGTAAAGTTTCTTGACAGTTAAAACGTTGTATAAATTAATGAATTATTCATATAAAATTCATCTTTTTTTAAGGTGATACGGGGGTATGCCTGAGATGACATTTGAATGGGCTCTTAAACAAAATGGAATTGATCCAAAGAAAGACTTGACTATTGATACATCCATCGCTTTTGCAGCAATGTCAGGAGCTTTCATTTCTGGTCAAGGAGACTTTGTTACTCTATTTGAACCTAATGCTTTAGAAATAGAACAACAAGGTTTAGGATATGTTGTTGCTAGTGTTGGTGAACTTGGTGGTGTTGTTCCTTATACTTCTTACTCTGCTAGAACAAGTTTTATCAACAATAATAAAGATTTAATAAGTAACTTTACTAAGGCTATTCAAAAGGGTCTTGACTTTGTACATAATAGTACTGATAAAGAGGTTGCTGAAGCTATTCTTAAACAATTCCCGGATACATCACTTAATGATTTGGAAAAGGTGATTGCTCGTTATAGAAGTATAGATGCTTGGCCTAAAACAACTGACTTCAGTGAAGAATCTTTTGATCACTTACAAAGTATCATGATTGATAATGGTGTATTAAAGGAAAAGGTTTCATATAGTAAGTTGATATACAATGAAAAATAAACTATTAACTATTAGGAATTTAGAAAAAAACTATCATGATATAAAAACTGAAATAAGAGCAGTTGATGACGTTAGTTTTGAAGTTAATAAAGGTGAATTTATATCTATTGTTGGTCCCTCTGGTTGTGGAAAGTCAACAATACTTTCAATTTTATCTGGTTTAGAAAATAAATCTGCTGGGGAAATTATTTTTGATAAAGATGTTACAATGTCTTACATGTTACAAAATGATTCTTTATTTTCATGGAGAACTATTTTAGATAATTGTTTATTGGGATTAGAAATTACTAATACTTTGACTGATGAAAGTAAAAAGAAAGTTATTTCTTTGCTGGAGACATATGGTCTTTCAGAATTTATTAATAAATATCCAAGTAGTTTATCCGGTGGTATGAAACAAAGGGTTGCTCTTATAAGGACTTTAGCTACTAATCCAGATATATTACTTTTAGATGAACCTTTGTCGGCACTTGATTATCAGTCAAGACTTGCTATTAGTGATGATATTTATAATATTATAAAAAAGGAAGGTAAAACTGCTATCATGGTTACTCATGATATAGCTGAAGCTATTAGTATGTCAGACAGAATTATTGTCTTGTCAAAAAGACCTGCTACGATTAAAAATATATATGAGATAAAGTTAACTGATAGAAAAAATCCAATTCATAATAGAAAATGTAAGGAATTTAATTATTATTTTGAAAAGATTTGGGGTGATTTGGATGTACACCTATAGTGATGAACATAAAAAGTTTTTAAGTAAGATTAAAAAAGAAAAAATAATAGTTGCCTCTTTTCAAATTGCTATTGTGTTAATATTTCTTATAATTTGGGAAGTTTTAGCAAGACTTGGTCTTATTAATACTTTTTTATCATCATCACCTAGTAAGGTTTTAAATACTACTATCAACTTATTCAAAACTGGTGATTTATTTAGTCATATCTGGGTTACTGTATGGGAAGTACTTTTAAGTTTCTTTATCGCAACTGTTATAGGTTTTATTACGGCTATTGTACTTTGGAGTAATAAAATCATTTCAAAAATAGTTGATCCATATCTTACGATTTTAAATTCACTTCCTAAGGTTGCTCTTGGTCCATTGATTATTATCTGGGTTGGTGCTAGTGCAAATTCTATTGTATTTATGGCTTTATTAATAAGTGTCTTTATAACTATCATTAATATATATAATGGTTTTCTATCAACTAATAAAGAATATATAACATTACTTAAGTCATTTAAGGCTACAAAGACCCAAATATTTTTTAAGACTGTTTTACCAAGTAATATAGTAACTATTATAAATGTTTGTAAGATTAATATTTCGATGAGTCTTATTGGTGTTATAATGGGTGAACTCTTAGTTTCAAAAAAAGGGCTTGGCTATTTAATAATGTATGGTTCACAGGTTTTTAATATTGACTTGGTAATAACAAGTCTGGTTATTTTAGGCATAATTTCTTATCTTCTATATTTTATTGTTGATAGCATTGAGAAAAAAGTAATTAATACAAATTAAAAAATTCATATATATAATTTTGGTGTATGTAGAATGTTTAATTCTATATACGCTTTTTAATATTAAAATATTGTTAATAGAACGAAAATAGCAATAAAAATATTTATGTAATTTTTACCAGATATGAACAACTACAAATAATAGCGAATGGTGCATTTATGATATTAAGTAAGCAACAATCATCTAAAAATGATAAAAAAATAGTGTTCTGATTTAGAACTTTTATAACATTCTTTGTTAAAATAACAATGTATAAATTCTTATTAATATTAAATAATAAAAGCCAGTGTATAAAATACACTGACTATATGCTTATCATTATTTATTTTGTGTCTATCATATTTTTGTTAATTATTTTTTTAAACCAGTTAGTCTTTTGAAATTACTATTTTTTTAACATTAGGTAATTTTGCTGGCTCACTTGGTAGTATAATATCTGACGAAGTAATAGTTACTTTTTGATTAATTTTTAATTTATCGGCAGTAGTTTCTTTATTATTATAAATTATTTTAGTGTTTTTATTTACTTCAAATTCATAATCAATAACATATTCCTTTTTCTTTTTATCATATTCTTCAACTAGGACAGTATATATATTATCTTTTACTGTTACTTCTTTAATTTTTGCTTCAAAAACCAAATCTTTTTCTTTTGGAATATAATTTTTATATACGATATATCCTAATCCTGCAAAAACAACTACTGCTATAATTATTTTTACTAGTAAATCTTTTTTCATTTCATTTCCTCCTTTCTTAAATTAATTTATTTAAACTTATATTATAAGAATCTATCCCAATAATATCTTCCTGTATTAGATAATGTTTTAAAATGTTCTTTAATTTGTGAACTAATTAATTTTGCTTTTTTGTTTATTGGAGTACCATCGTCGTAATAATCTTTTGTAAAAGTTCTAGTCATCAAGTCTGAAAATATTACTGCTCGATCTTCTAAATAATTTGTTTTTCCATATGATGATAAGAAGTAAGCATTATTTACACTCGTAAAATAATAAACATACTCATTACTTGTATCTCCATATGTAAAACCTACTGGATTTACATCTTTCATAGTAGTATTTATATCAATAGGATAGCCTTTAACTTTTATATAAGTATCTATATAATGCATTATTTCATGATTTAAAGTGTTCTCAAATAAACTTGCTGGGGCAATCATTATTTTAATATCACTTTTATCTTTTGCATCAGTAAGTCCTGAAACATTACCATTAATACTATTTACTAAGTAAATAGTTAAAGGCATTCCATAATCTTTCATTTCCTTAAAAAAACCATTTGGATAGTTTTTAAGAGTTTTGTCTATCTCCCCAAGGCAATTATTTATCTTATTATCATCGTTAAGTTTATCTGAACCATAACCAGTTATAGTATAATTTCCTAACTCATTTTTATATGCTATTTTAACTGAATATTTATTTTCTAATGTTTTTCTATATTCATCATTTTTCTCTGATTGAGTCTTTTCTACAACCGATGGTTTTTCTTCAGGCAAAATAGTATTTTCATTATTATTAGTGTTTGTTTTAGGTTTTTCAGTTTTAGAACTAGTTTTTTTATTTTCTACTTTTTCCCAAACTGCATAAAGAATTGTGTCTTCTGCAAGTAATACTTTGTCATAAATTGGAGTTTCGTTTTTATCAACCCAACCTTTGAAAACATAGCCTTTTCGTGTAGGTTCTTTTGGAAGTGTAAGTTCTGTATCTTTACTTATAGTAATACTATCTATTTTACTTCCACCTTTAGTATCAAAAGTAATTGTTATTGTATTACTAGTTTCATCTTTTTCCTAAACTGCATAAAGAATTGTGTCTTCTGCAAGTAATACTTTGTTATAAATTGGAGTTTCATTTTTATCAACCCAACCTTTGAAAACATAGCCTTTTCGTGTAGGTTCTTTTGGAAGTGTAAGTTCTGTATCTTTACTTATAGTAATACTATCTATTTTACTTCCACCTTTAGTATCAAAAGTAATTGTTATTGTTTCTTTTTTATCTTCTTCCTTACTGTCTTTCATAGGGCAAACATATTTAGTTGTTTTTAAAACTGTTTTTGTTTTGCCATCAGAACATTTATAAGTATTTGTAAATATTCCTTCATCTTTGTAAACAGTAGAACCAGTATTATAATAATCTCTAGTTTTAATTATAGGACTATTATTAAATGATAGGGCGACTATAAAATCTAAAAATATTAAACCTATTATAGAACACAGTGTGATTATTATTATTTTTTTATTCTTCATTATACCTCCTCATAAATAATAAACAAAATGTTATTTACTTCTTGTATATTAATTGTATCATGTATTTTTCTATTTTAAAAAAGTTTTTAATATGGTTGTTTTTTAGGTATAAATAATTTAGATGAAAAAGACCAATTTAAAATTGATCTTATTTATAATAATAAATTATTAAATTAACATTTTCCACCGTTATCTTCAAAATATGATTCAATATATTTTACTAACATTTTAGCTTTGTTAAACTTTTTATCTTTAACAACATTTATAATATAATCACTACCAGTTGCATCAACAATATTATCATCTTTATCATATTCTATTAGATAAGTATACTTTTCACCATTAAGTTGACAATTAAGAAAAACTGTTTGATTTTCTTTTATAGTCATAGAGTCTTTTTTAGCACCAAACATAATATTTGCGAAAATAGTAATAGCAAAACCAACAATAAAAATTATTCCCAAGACTTTTAGTATCTTAATTATTATTTCGGCTAGTTTTTCGGTATTATTTACTTTTTCTACTAATACTTGTTTAATGTCATTATTTAATAATTCATCAATACTAACATTAAGTGCTTTAGATAATAATTTTAACTGTTCAGGATTTGGAGAAGTTTCACCAAGCTCCCAATTTGATATTGTTTGTCTGGTAACATCAACTTTTTCTGCTAATTGTTCTTGCGAAAGTTTGCAATCTTTTCTTAGCTTGAAAATATTATCTCCTAACTTCATTCTTATTCCTCCTTTCACTAACAATTATATATATGTTAGTGCTGGATTTCTACCAAATGTCTTTGGAACTTTGTCAAAGACTTTTAACAATTATAATACAAATAACTTTTATTCTTTGTCAGTGTAATAAAATATAAATATATGACCTATTTTTCGTTTTTGAAACATTTTTGTTGTATCATTGTTATTACTGCTGAACTCTTAGTTTTAAAAAATGTACTTGGCTATTTATTAATGTATGGTTTGCTGTTTTTTAATATTGACTTGGTATTAACGTGTCTTGTTATTTTAGGTATTATTTCTTATTTTCTATATTTTATTGTCGATAGTATTCAGAAAAAGTAATTAGTGTAAATAAAAAAACTTTAAAGTTCTCTCTTTGATGAGTTCTTTAAAGTTTTTGTTATTAGTTTTATTTTTTTCCGAAAACGGTAAATGATAACATTAATCCACCTGTAATATTTGCGGAATGAGAATCATATCCATATTCGCCAAAGGTAAATGGCATTATAAATGGTACACCTTTTGTTTCTTTTACTAATAATTTATATACTTCATCAAGACGGTCACCAATGACATTCTTTCTACTTGCTGAATGTATTAGTACATAAGCGCCTGGTTCTGTATATAATTGTTTCCTTAAGTTTCTTAGCGTGTTTGCTGAAGCATCAATTAATTCATCTGTTGTTGCTTCTAGCTGAATGATAGCTGTTCTTGGAACAACTTTATTTCCAAGTGTTATTGTATCATCAGTTGTTGTTTTGGTACCCATATCATTTCCTATCATAGGGTGACGAATAATTGTTAAATTTCCTAATGGATCTTTTAATCCCAATGGTTTGCTAGCAGAGACGTCAAGTAATTTTCTTCCTATTAAACTTGATGGAGCTTTATTTATCCATGAAGCATATTTTCTTAAAGCTGATATTCCATCGATACTTACTAATGTTCTATCATCTTTTACTTCTGTTATTAGTCCCATATTATTTGTTTCTCTATATTCACCTGCGAAAGAAGTTATAATTTCGTTATCTGTATAGAAGAAGGCTACAGCAACACCATCTGAGAATACTTTATCATTACATATTATTTTCCAATTTCCAGATATGTTATCATCTGCTGCACTTCCTCCAAACATTGGAACACGGCCGATAACATCTTGAATTCCCATTAAGTATTCCTCTTCTTCTTTGGGACTTGCGACCATATAGAAATATGCTGGAGCTCTTGTAGTTTTGGCATTTTCTACGGCTTCAATCGCAACTCTTCTACCAATGGCCCTTGGGTCTTTTCCAGCTTCATGACAAGCTAGACCTACTGTCATATTTTTATCTTCTAAAGCTAACATTCCTGCAAATCCTGTTTCAGCTGTAATTATTCCTTCGTTTGTAATAATTGCATTACTACTTGTACTACCAATGATTGGCATATTAGTAACGTTTCTAATTCCTTTCATAAGTTCTTTTACATTATTTTTTTCTGATGTATATAGAAAGCCAATTTTAGAATTAGATAAATCTTTAAGTGCATTTTTTGCAGTTTCTATGCCTAGTGTTATATTATCGATTGCTGTACTATAGCCTGTACAAGATTTCAACATATTATACCCTTCTTTCTATTCTTTTATATTCTCTATTGTGATAATTATACCATACTTTTTTTTCTTTTGAATACTTTTTCTTTTATTTAAATGTAAAGAAAAAAACTAGTTTCCTAGTTTTTGGTATTTTTAGCATAATTTATCTTGCGATTTTGAATTTAATGTTAGGTCTGCTCTTCTTCCATCTAAGTATGCATAATATCCAGCCGCTGCGATCATGGTAGCATTATCTGTACAATATTTCATTGGTGGAATAGATAGTTCAACATTTAATTCAGATGATAATTTACTCATAGAATCTCTAAGTCCTTGGTTAGCAGCTACGCCACCGGCAACTATTACTGTTTTAATATTTTTATCAACAATTGCCTTCTTTACTTTGTTAGTTATTGACTCTACAGCAACTTTTTGGAATGATGTTGCTAAATCTTCTTTTCTTATTTCATTTCCTCTTTGTTCTTCATTATGAACGAGATTTATTACGGCACTTTTTAGTCCTGAAAATGAGAAGTTATAACTATCATCTTGTAATGGTATTGGCAACCTGTAAGTTTCCTTTCCAAGTTTAGCTAACTTGTCTATCTTTGGTCCTCCAGGATATTCTAAACCAATGACTCTGGCTACTTTATCATAACATTCGCCAATGGCATCATCTAATGTTCCACCAAGTTTGTTAAATTTATAGTGTGCAGGCATTTCGATTAATTCTGTATGACCGCCTGATACAACTACAGCAAGTAATGGGAATGTTAATTCTTTTACTAAACTGTTTGCATATATATGGCCAGCTATATGATGAACTGGAATTAATGGTTTGTTATAGATGAAAGCTAAGGTTTTAGCAGCTTCAAGTCCAATTAATAATGATCCTATAAGTCCTGGACCATAGGTTATTGCGATGGCATCAATTTGTTCCATTGTCATGTTAGCTTTTTCTAGGCACTCTTCTAAAACTATTGTTATATTTTTTACATGTTGTCTACTGGCTATTTCTGGTACAACTCCACCATAGTTTTTATGAATGTCTATTTGTGAAGATATAACTGTTGCTATTTCTTCTCTACCATTTAGAACAATAGATGCGCTTGTTTCGTCACAACTACTTTCAATTCCTAATATGTACATATCTTTCATGATATCACTGCTCTCTTATTTATTTTACTCTTTTACCATTAAAATACCATCTACTCCATGGTAATACCCTTTTCTCATTGCTTTTTCTTTAAAGTTAAATTTCTTATATAATTTTATGGCATTATAGTTGTCTTTTTTTACTTCTAATGAAATATTTTTTGGGTCTGTTGTTTCTGTTAAATATCTTAGTAATTCTGTTCCTATTCCTTTATTTCTAAAATCAGATTCTACTTCAATATTATTGATTTCAACACGTTCATATATTTCACTATAATATAGATAAGCAATAACGCAGTCTTCTTCTATATATAATACAACTTTGCCAAACGGATTATTTTCTAATTCTTCTTTTAAAGTATTTAAATCCGTAAATGACTTTTTATATTCTTCCTTGGGATTTAATTCAGTAATCATATTAATTTAACTTACTTTCTTCTGCTTCAGTTAATTTTAAATATTCAGGATTAACTGCATGTGGATTTATTTGTTCTTTAGACTCAAATGTATTAACTATTTTTTCAAAATCTGGGTCGTATGATTCTTTATTCTCAATATTTTCAAACTCATCATTTGTTATGAAAATATAATTTTCTTTATCTTGTAATACTTGCATCAATTCTTCTAGCTTTACATGTTTTGGTGGAAAAATCGCATTATTATCTTGATCATAGATGGCACCGAAGACGTAACCTCTTCTAGCATCTAATATTGGTACATGAATCATATTTGTTTTACTTGATAATGACATAGCTTCTAATGCTGAAATTGTTGTGATAGGAATGTTTAAACTCCAAGCAAAAACTTTAGCAATAGTTATTCCTATTCTAATACCAGTAAATGAACCAGGGCCATTTACAACTATAATTTTATCTATATCCGTTGCCTTTAGGTTTTGTTCATTGAATAGTTCAACTATACTTGGTAAAGCTTCTTCAGATAAACTATGCCCAAATTCTTTTTTTACTTCACATAGTACTTTTCTTGATGAAACAATGCTGGCATATAGATAACTTGATGATGTATCTATATATAAAATTCTCATACTACAGCCTCACATAATTCTTCATACTTTTTACCATGTGGAATCAAAGTTATGATTCTTTTGTTTTCATCTTCTTCTGAACTTCTTATTCTGATATCTAATCTTTTTTCAGGTAAATAGTCTGGTATCATATCTGCCCATTCAATAATTGTTACACCTTTTTTTGTGTAGTATTCTTCAATATCAAAACCAGTCATTTTTCCATCTAAACGGTATACGTCCATATGATACAATGGCATTTCTCCAGATGTATATTCCTTAATAATGTTGAAAGTTGGAGATGTTACATCTTCATCTATTTCCATAGCTTTAGCAAAGCCTTTAGTGAAAACAGTTTTTCCAGTTCCTAAATCTCCTTCTAAACAAATTACCATGTTAGGAAATTTTTCTGATTCAATATTTTGTGCTAATTCGATTGTTTCTTCTTCTGAATATGTTGTTATTTTATAATCCATTTTAATCACCTATAAATTATTATATCAAAAAAAGAGAGTTATACAACTCCTCTTTACTCTTTTTCTTTCTTTTTTGTCAATTATTTTTTTCTTCTTAAAACAAAAAAATTACAAAAAAAAATTCTTGGCAACTTCCTATTTTCGCATTCACTATCGTCGGCGTTAAGTAGCTTAACTTC
>CAKPMX010000003.1 GCA_934168205.1 uncultured Bacilli bacterium | reverse complement strand
AAATTACAATTTATCGTTGAGATCAACTTTAATAGTTGATCTTTTTTACTTTTTATAAATAGGATGATTTCATATATAAATATTAGTATATGTGAAAAAGCAGGATAAGAAACTTGTGCAACTATACTAAACTTTTCCTTATTTCATAAGGGTTTAGTGTTACACAATACTGATTTCGTACTTACGAAATTCAACCTACGAGGTAGGTTGATATTAGGTTGATATGAAAGTTAAACCTTATAAAATAAAGCATTTAATATTTATTAAATCATCCTACTTGATTATTTTTTGTAAAATTTATAGGATGATTAAAGACTAACATAATTTTGGCTATGTTAGTCTTTCTTTTTCTAATTTATCAAATAGTTTCTTATAAATTTCTTTCCCATCTTTATCTTTAAACATAGATAAGTCTAAAGTAATAACGCCTAATTTAAAATCATCTTTTTTTCTCTTATCTCCAATACCAATTAATCTAATTATTTTTTCAACATCGTTATTTTGAGTATAATTAAATCTATTTTCTTTTTCATCAATTTCACTTATATAATAGTTTAATTTATAATCTCCAACATATTTTTCTAATCTTTTAAAATAATTTTCTGCTTCTTTCATAGTTTTAAGTTCATGATTTAGTTTTAGTGGTATTCCATATTCATCTTCATACATATACACATTACAAGGTGTATTAAATTTATAGTGATTATATATCATATCCTCTAAATAATTTTTTCTAAATTCAATATTAGATATTTCAAATTTATTGTTTTTCTTTTCAATAGTTATATTATCAATATATTTACCAATTATTTTTTGTTTATCTTCTTTTGATTTATTAGACCAATTATTTAAAACATCTGGGTTAGTATAAAATTCTATTTCTTGCATATCTTGTATAATTAATAAATCATTAAGAGTGAAACTTAAAAGCTCATATTGTTTTTGTTCTTTTTGTCTTTTTTCTAAATCGGATTTTTGATATTCGATATGTTTTATTTCTTTATCAAAATCTTCTAGTTTTACAACACCTTTAATGTAAGCTGTTTTAATTCTATCTAGTTGTTTATCTAAATCTTTAATTTCTTTTTTATAATCTTCTGTTTTATCTTCTAATTTTGATTTAATAAATGGCGTATAGTAATTATTAATAAGGTCATCTTGTTTAGCAAGTTCTAGCATAAATGCTTTTAATTCTTTTTCAATATCTATTTCATTGAAATAAGTTTTACAAGTATTACATTTATAGTAATAGTATTTTTTACCATTAGTTTTTGTAGTAGCATGACCACCTAGAAAATTACCACATTTAGAACATTTTAACTTATTAGTAAATAAATAAGTTGCTGTTCTTTCATAATGTCTAGCATTTCTTAATTTTTGATACTGACAACTTTCCCATTTCTCTTTTGAAACAATAGGTTCAATAACATTTTCATAATAAGTTGGGTGTTTTGTTCTTTTGCCATTTACATAATCGCCTTTATAAAGTTCATTAGATAATATCTTTTGTATTGTAGAATCGTACCAATTAGTTTTTCCTAATACTTTTTCTTTATTATAGATATTAGCAATTGCTTGATGACTTTTACCTTCTAAATATAAATCAAATATTCTAACTATTATATCTTTAGTTAGTGGATCAGGTACTAACTTTTTGTTTTCTCTTTTAAAACCTAATCCAGTTCTATTAGGAATATGACCGTTTTTAATTGCACCTGCCATACCAAATTTAGTTCTTTCAGAACACTTTTCAATTTCATTTTGAGAAACACTAGTCATTATTCTCATAACCATACGACCATTGGATGTAGTAGTGTTTGATTCATCAGCCATACAATCTATATCACATTCATAGTCATTAACAAATTTCATTAATTTTTCAATGTCATATACAGAACGAGTTAATCTGTCTAGTTTTAAAGCAACAATAACATTAATATTACCTTTTTTAACATCTTCTATCATTTCTTGATAAGCAGGTCTTTTGTCATTTTTAGCACTTATTCCTGCATCTTGATACACTTTATAAATATTATATCTTTTAAATTTACAAAACTCTTTTAATCTTTCTTCTTGTTCTCTCAAACTAAATCCTTCTCTTGCTTGGTCAAAAGTAGAAACTCTAATATATATACCAGCACTTTTGATTTTTTCATCCATATTCATATCAACTCCTTTTCTAATAAAAAAAGAAGCTAAAAACACTAGTTTAAACTAATATCTTTAACTTCCTATAAAATTCAATATAATATTTTGTTTGCTTTTTCATGTAGTACCTCACTTTCTAATAAAAGACTAGATACTGCTTCCTTTATTGGTTTTATATTGTATCATTTATTTTTAGTTTGTCAAATCATATTAGTTCATTTTTAAGTATTGTTCTAAATCTTTAAACTTAATTTTGTTATTATAACCGTTTATAAAGACATTTTCACTATCTTCAAATATTAAGTAGTCATTGCCTTTAACTTTCAAAATATGGGGTTTTACATAGGCTATATTAGTATTTTTAAGATTTATAATATATCCATTAGTAAAGGAATATTCCACATAAGCAAACTTACATATCATTTCAATCTTTCTTTTTAATTCTTCACTTATTACAAGTTTTTTAGTTTCTATTGTCATAACTCATCACTTTCCTTTCTTAAATAACAAAAAAACTAACTATTTCTAGTTAGCATTTATTACTTAAACTCGAAAAGTTCGAGTTTCCTATCAATCTGGAGCGGATGATGGGAATCGAACCCACGTAGTCAGCTTGGAAGGCTGAGGTTCTACCATTAAACTACATCCGCACATAAACTTTTTAATCGAACCTCAGTCTTAATTTCCGACGACTAAGTCCGACTAAATAAAGTAGACAATATTAATTATACCAAAAAGTTATAATATGTCAACACTTTTTTTTATTGAGATTATTATTTATAATAAAAATATAGAAAAGGTATAGGTGAGAAAATGAAAATTCTAGCTAGTGACTTTGATAATACTTTATATGTTAAAGATGAAAATATATTCAAGAAAAATATTTCATCGCTAAAAGGATTTATAAGTAAAGGTAATTTATTCTGTATAATAACTGGACGTAGTTATACAAGTATAAAAGTTCTTTTAAATGAATACAACGTTCCATATAGTTATTTAATTTGTGAAGATGGAGCCAAAATATTTAATAATGTTGACTACTGTATAGAAACAGTTTTATTGCCAGCCGATGAAGTAACAAAAATCCAAGAAGTATTTAGAAAAAATAATATGCCCTGTTTTTTAGAAGATGGATACAACATTACAGAAAATTCAAATGACTGTGTCAAAGTCCTAGCAAAATATACAGATAAAAATGTAGCTGAAGAAATCGTAAGAGAACTTCATGAAACAACAGAAACTTATGCCTACGTTAGTAGAGAACACATAAATATAACATCTGATCAAACAAATAAAAAACAAGCTCTAAAAAATCTTATGGAGAAAGAACAATTGCAACCAAGTAATATTTATGTAATAGGTGATGACATCAATGATTATGAAATGTTAAAAGAATTTTCTGGAGTCGTAATGAAACGTCATCATCCAAAACTAGACGAACTTCAAAAAAATGAATGCGAAAAATTATACGAATATATAGAAGAGTTAATTAATTATTAATTCTTCTTTTTAATTATTCATATTATTATATAAGGTGATGATATGAATATAGGAGAATTTGCTATTAACTTAATTAGTAATTATGGCTACCTTGGCATGTTTTTAGGAATGGTATTAGAAGCTGTAATAATAATAATCCCCAGTGAAGCCATTTTAGCAACAGGAGGTATTCTAGCTAGTCAAAAAATATTTACCTTACTTGGAGCCTTTCTAACAGGATTACTTGGTAGTGTTTTTTGTGCCATAATAATTTATTACATGGGCTACTTTGGTGGTAAAGCCTTCGTTAAAAAATATGGAAAATACTTTTTTATGAAAGAAGAAGACATTGAAAAAAGTGATTCCTGGTACCAAAAGTATGGACTTTTAGCAGCCTTAATAGGTAGAAATTTTCCTATAATAAGAACATTGATATCACTACCAATTGGTATTATGAGATTATCTTTTACTAAATTTTTACTATATACAATCATTGGCTCAATTCCTTGGACATTTGCCTTTGTATACTTTGGTTATACCTTAGGAAATAATTGGACAATAATAAATGAATATGTCCAAAAGCTAAAAGTTCCAATTAAAATTCTTATAGCTTTATTAATAGTAAGTTATCTTTACAAAAAAATAACCCAGTTAAAAAAGACAAAATAGTACTTTTGCATACATTATTATAGGTGATACTATGCAAAATAAGAAGATAATAAAAAAGTTAGTTTTAAATACATCTCTTATAGGAAATGTCCTATTATCAGGTATAATTCTTTCTGGAACTTATGAACCATGTCCAGAAATTATTACTTTAACAGCAGTAACAGTTGCTTCAACATCATATCTTGTTAAGATAAAAATAAGAGAAAAATAATAAAAACAACTAGTTTTTCCAAACAATATGTGTTATAATGGTGAACGTCGTAAAAAAGAGGTGTACTTATATATGGAAAAAAGAAATGTAGCAATTATAGCGCATGTTGACCATGGAAAAACAACATTAGTTGATGAAATTTTAAAAACATCTGGTATGTTTAGAGAAAATGAAGATGTTAGTAATGTTTCCATGGATTCAAATGCATTAGAAAAAGAAAGAGGAATAACAATACTTGCTAAAACAACAGCCCTAGATTATAAAGGTGTTAGAATTAACATTCTTGATACTCCAGGACATGCAGACTTTGGTGGAGAAGTAGAACGTATCATGAACATGGTTGATGGTGTTTTATTGGTAGTAGATGCCTATGAAGGACCAATGCCACAAACAAGATTCGTTTTAAAGAAGGCATTTGCTGCTAAAGTTAAACCAATTGTTATTATCAATAAAGTAGATAAACCAAGTGCAAGATGTAAACAAGTGTTAGACGAAGTTCTAGATTTATTTATTGAACTAGGTGCAGATGACTCACAATTAGACTTTAAAGTACTTTATGCATCAGCATTAAATGGAACTTGTTCAATAAGTGACAATTTAGAAGATCAAACTCCAGGATTTACCGAAGTTCTAGACACAATACTAGAAGAAATTCCAGCTCCAACAGGAGATTCTAATAAACCATTACAATTCCAACCAGCATTATTAGATTATAATGAATTTGTTGGTAGAATTGGTATTGGCAGAGTTCATAATGGAAAAATTAAAACCGGATCAATGGTTACATGTTGTCGATTAGACGGAACAACAAAACAATTTAGAATTCAAAAATTATTTGGATATTATGGTTATCATCGTATTGAAATAGAAGAAGCAGAAGCAGGAGATATAGTAGCAATCGCTGGACTTGCTGATATTTCAGTAGGTGAAACAATTTGTGATAATAACGCTATTGAACCATTACCACAATTACATATAGATGAGCCAACATTACAAATGACATTCGGTACTAACTCATCACCATTTGTTGGACGTGATGGTAAAATTGTAACAGCTAGAAAAATAGAAGAGCGTCTAATGCGTGAAACTCAAAAAGATGTTAGTTTACATGTAACACCAGCTAGTAATGAATCATATTTAGTTGCTGGACGTGGAGAATTACATTTAGGTATATTAATTGAAAATATGCGCCGTGAAGGTTTTGAACTTGAAGTATCTAAACCAAGCGTAATTATAAAAGAAATCAATGGACAAAAATGTGAACCATATGAAGAGTTACAAATAGAAGTACCAGAAGAAAGTGTCGGTTCAGTAATTGAACAACTTGGTACTCGTGGTGGAAAAATGGAAAGTATGTCTAATTTTGAAAATCAAGTTAGATTGATTTACACAATTCCATCTCGTGGCTTAATTGGTTTTGCAACAGAATTCATGACTTTAACAAAAGGTTATGGAATCATGAATCATACTTTTAAAGAATATCTACCATATGAAAATATTGAAGTAGGTGAAAGAAAATTTGGTGTTTTAGTTTCAATGGAAAATGGTGCCGCAACAGCTTATTCAATAGGAAACTTAGAAGACCGTGGTATTATGTTTATTGAACCAGGAACAGAAGTTTATGAAGGTATGGTAGTAGGTGAATGTAATCGTGATAATGACCTAGCTGTAAATGTTGTTAAAGGTAAACAATTAACTAATACAAGAGCAGCTGGATCAGATCATACAGTAGTCCTAAAAAGACCAAGACCAATATCACTTGAGTATGCGCTTGATTATATAAATTCTGATGAATTAGTAGAAATCACACCAAATCATATTCGCATTAGAAAAAGAATACTAAACACAGAAGAACGTAAGAAATTTGATGCTCGCACAAAAAATAACTAAAAAGTTATTTTTTTTCTTGGCTATTTTTTTATAGTTTGCTATAATTAACTTAAGAATAGAGGTGGCAAACATGAGAAAAAAGCAAAGTAATAATGAACAACAAATGTCAAGAGAGGAATTAACTAGAACACAAGTCCTAAATCTTAGTGATTTTGAACGTGTTGCTAAATACGAAAAGTCAGTTAGTAAGAAACCAGCTATATTTTTATCTGTGTTAGGAATATTTTGTATAATAGCGGGCTTATCATATAACAGTATAATGAGTATTGTTATTGATAAAATAACACCTCCAGCCCCTGAAGTAAGTAAAAGAGTTACCGAAAAAAATGAAAATAAAGGTTTAATTGAAACAAAAAATGACACAGTAACTTGTCATTACAATAGTATTGATGCAAATGCTGGAACTGAATTAATCCTAGATTTGAACTTAATTTTTTATAATAATATATTAGATACATGTGTAAAAAACATGAGCTTTGTAACAAGTCTTGGTAAAGAAACAACAGGGAAGCCAGTTGTGGACTACTATTATCCAATATTTAAATCGTTTGAAGAAATAACAATACCAGGTTATACATCAAAGACAAACTTAATAAATAACGGGTTTGAAACAAGAACAACAATCGATTTAAAAACAGTTAATGTTGAAAATTTAACTGACCAACACAAAGCTTATCCAGGAACAAATGTTGATTTTGTCTATGGCGAAGACAAAGAAACAGCTACCCAAAGAGCTATCAGTTATGGGTATACTTGTGAATAGAATATTAGTGAAAACTAATATTTTTTTTGCAAAAAAAAGACCGCCAAAATCATATGACGGTTTAAGGTAAACAAAAAAAGCATTAAGCTGCTTTTTGATTTTTTAATAAAGTTCTCTTTTCTTTTGCTGAGATTCTAGTTTTTGTACCATCAGCAAGTCTATATACTTGTAAATTTAATTTTTGTCTTGATTTAGTTGCATTTAAAGCATGAGATCTCGTATTTTTTACATTACCAACTCTTTTTGATATATTAACTGCCATAATATCCCTCCTTCTTTGTTTGGCTTTCGACATCTGCTTAATAACTTTAACATAAAAACAAGTGAAAGTCAAACAAAATACTTAAAAATCAAGGAAATAAAATTAAAATCAAGAAAATTATATAAAATCTATAGTATACATTCAAAACAAAAGTAGAATATAAATATATAATTATTACATTTTTATTATATGTCTAACTTGGTATAAATTACCAGCGTTCAGTCTATTGACAAACGTTTGTTTGTAATTTATTATATTAAGACAAGATTATTAATTTACGCCATATCTATAATTCTTTTAGGTAAGGGTAATAACATAATTAGTTAAGTTCAACCTAAAGCGACAAATTTATTTATCTTTTATCCTATTACTTATGATAAAATAAAACTAGAGAAGGAGATGTTGTTCATGTATATTCCATTATTTAATAAAAGCAACTACACATTACTATCAAGTTTATTAAAAATAGATGATTTAATAGAATATGCAAAGAAAAATAACCTTTCCTGCATAGCTCTAACTGATACAAATATGTATGGAACAATGGAGTTTATAAAAAAGTGTGAGAAAAACGATATAAAGTCAATTATTGGGCTTCATATACTATTAGAAAATTACAGCCTTATTCTTTTAGCAAAGTCATACCAAGGATATAAAAGTCTTATTAAATTATCAACAATTCAAAATGAAAGAAAAGTAACAGAAACTGACTTAAATAAATATAATTCTGATGTGATATGTCTTTTACCATATGAATATAAAGAATTATTTACAAAACTAAAAGATGTTTATTCATTAATTTATTTAGGATATAGAAATAAGCAAGAAGAAAAAGATATTTTAAAAATAACAAATAACATAGTTTTCCTAAGAGAAAATCTAGCCTCATCTAAAACTGATTTAAAATATCTTCCATATCTATATCGAATAAGAGATGGAAAAACAATTAGTGAAGAGATGATTTATGATATAGATAATCATGAATTAAATATTGATAATATATTAGATTTAACAAGTAATACAGGATTAGTTAATACAATCAAAATAGCCGATAGTTGTAACTTGGAGTTTCCAAAAGCTGTTAATCTTTTACCAGAATATGAGTGCGATGATCCGGAAAAATATTTGTTTGAACTTTGCAAAGCAGGTCTAGCGAAAAGATTAAATAATAATGAAATACCAGATAACTACAAATCACGACTAACTTATGAGTTACAAACAATCAATACTATGGGCTTTCCAAATTACTTTTTAGTAGTTTATGATTTTATTAAATTTGCCAAGAAAAATAAAATTCTCGTTGGTCCCGGAAGAGGAAGTGCTGCAGGATCTTTAGTAGCATATTCTTTGGGCATAACAGATATTGACCCTATAAAATACGATTTATTATTTGAAAGGTTTTTAAATCCAGAGAGAAAAACAATGCCTGATATTGATACTGACTTTCCAGATAATCGTCGTGGTGAAGTAATAAAATATGTCATTGAAAAATATGGGGAAAAAAGAGTATCCGGTATAGTTACCTTTGGTACTTTAGGAGCAAAACAAGTAATAAGAGATGTATCAAGAGTTTTAAATATTCCTAGCTACAAAGTTGATAGTTTATGTAAATTTATTCCGGGTTTTACAAAAGACAAATTAAAAGACTTCTATACTAAAAATCCTTCCTTCAAAGCTAGAATTGATAGTGATACTACATTAAAAAATATGTATGATATCGCAACAAGATTAGAAGGTTTTCCTAGACATACCTCATCTCATGCCGCTGGAATTATTATGAGTAAAGTAGATTTAGATGAAGTTGTTCCTTTAACAACAGGTGATGGAATGTATCTAACAAGTTATTCCATGGAATACTTAGAGGATTTAGGACTATTAAAAATGGACTTTTTAGGTCTAAAAAATCTAACAATTATAGATAATATAATAAATGATATTAAAACTTATACTGGAAAAACTATTGAGTTTTCTAAGATTCCTTTAGATGATAAAGAAACTTTAAAAATATTTGAAGCAGCAAATACATCAGGAATATTTCAGTTTGAATCAACTGGTATGAGAAACTTTTTAGTTCGTCTAAAACCAAACTCATTTGAAGATATCTTTGCCGCTATAGCGCTATTTAGACCAGGAGCTGCTATCAATATTGATTCATATATTAGAAGAAAACATAATGAAGAAAAAGTAGAGTACCTAGATAAATCATTAGAAAGTATTACTAAAAACACTTATGGAATTTTAGTATATCAAGAACAAATAATGCAAGTTGCTAGAGTATATGCAAACTATACATTAGGAGAAGCTGACATCCTAAGAAGAGCTATGAGTAAGAAAAAAGTTGACTTATTAAAAAGTGAAGAAGAAAAGTTTATTGCGAAAAGTATTAAAGCTGGACATAGTAGTGAGCAAGCTAAGCAAATATTTAACTTAATTCTAAACTTTGCAGGCTATGGATTTAATAGATCACACTCAGTTGCTTATTCATTAATAGCTTACAAAATGGCTTACCTAAAATGCCACTATAAAACAATTTTCTTTGCTAATCTTCTAACAAATGTCATTGGTAGTGAAACAAAAACTCATGAATACATCATGGAAGCAAAATCTAATATGATTGAAGTAGAAAAACCAAGTATTAATGAGTCTGGAAATAAATATCTCGTAAAGAATGATAAAATAATCTACCCAATATCTAACATTAAATCTATTGGTACAGTAGTTACAAGTAAAATAGAAGATGCAAAAAAGTCTGGAGATTTCATTGATATATATGACTGTTTCAGTAGGTTATATATAGCCGGTCTTGGTAAGAAAAACCTAGAAGTTTTAATATATGCTAACATCTTTAAAGAATTCAATTATAATAGAGCGACTCTAGTTTACAATTTAGATAATTTATTTAACTATGCTGAATTGACTAAAGACATTGAGCCGAATTTAGTTATGAAACCAGAAATTGAGTTACAAAAAGAATATCGAGAAGATTTTCTACTAGAAAAAGAAAAAGAAGTCTTTGGTTTCTATCTATCATCACATCCAACTACAATGTATAAAAAAGATAATCCATATTGCATAGAATTATCTGAAGTCGAAAAGTACTTTTCTAAAAAAATAGACACTCTAATTTTAGTTGATAAGATAAAAGTTATAAGTACTAAAACTGGTGATAAAATGGCCTTCTTAACTGGCTCTGATGACACAAGTACAATGGAATATACATTATTCCCTAAAATATATAATGAACATAGTAACATAAAAGCCGGTGACTTACTAAAAGTAAGAGGTACCGTAGAAAAAAGATTAAATCAATATCAAATAATAGTAGAAAGAATAAAAGATTTACGTCTCTCAGGTGAAGAAAATGCAAAAAAATAAAAATAAAGTTTATTTAACATCAGTAATAGTATTACTAATAGATCAAATCGTAAAATTGTTAATTAAAACTAACATGAGTTTAAACGAAGAAATCAGTATAATACCAAATTTCTTTTCGATTCAATATTTAAAAAATACAGGAGCTGCCTTTTCTATATTAGAAAATCAAACAATACTTCTTGCAATAACAAGTATTATCTGTATAAGTGTAATAATTTACTACCTAAAAAAAGAAGAAAACCTAACAACAGCCCTGTATCTATCATTTGGACTGGTACTAGGTGGAATACTTGGTAATCTAATTGACAGAATTGTTTATCAAGGAGTTATTGATTTTCTTTCATTTCAAATTTTTAATTATAACTTTCCTGTCTTCAACATCGCCGATATTGGAATAACAATTGGTGTATTATTACTAATAATAATCTACATATCAAGAGATATAAAAAAGTAATGAAAGGGAATTGTATTATGGCTAAATACAAAAAATGGCGTGATCTAGAAATAAATCCTAAAGAGATAAATACTAAGCTAGGAAGAATAACTAAAATAATCAATTACTATCCAGCTGGCAATGATGTTATAGAATGTGTAATTGAAAATAATAATGAAAAAAGAAATGTAGTACTAAAAATAGAACGAAGTAGAGTTAGTGACTTTGTTCAAGAAAAAGAAAATATCAACATATTACAGAAAAATAAATACTACGAAAAAGTTCCTAAAGTTTTAGATTTAGTAAAACATAAAAATAAAAACTGCCTTTTTCTAGAAAAAAGAACAGGAAATAAATTATCAGAAATTTTTAAAAAAGATAATTCTAAAAAAGAAGAATATTTATATAAATATGGAAAAGAGCTAGCTATAATACATAAAATACCAAAGGATTTATTTAAAAATTCATATCAAAGAGATATAAATAGCATTGTAAAAACAGAAATAAAAGAATTACAACCTTACGTTAGATATCTAAGTAAAAATTACATAGAAGCAAACAAAGATACTTTTATACATGGTGATTTTCACTATGGAAACATTCTCTGGGATAAAGGAAAAGTAAGTACAGTTTTAGACTTTGAATATTCAGGTAAAGGATTTAAAGAACAAGACATTGCCTGGGCAACAGTTTTAAGACCAGGACAAAAGTTCATGGATAGCGTTAATGATATAAAAATGTTTTTATCTGGATACAAGGAAGAATTAAGTTTTAATTTTGATAATTATCTTTGGTGCTTAATTAATTGTTATTGCCATTTTTATAATATGAATAGTAATAATAAAGAGTATTGTGCAAAAATACTAGAACTATTAGAACAAATATCCAAAGAAAATAAAATAGACATTCTTTAATAAAATTATCTTATATGTTAAAATATTACAACGAGGAGGTTAAGTATGATTATCGTAGAAGAAGAAACACAAACAAGGATAGATTCTTATCTAGCTACTAAACTAGATATCTCTAGAAGTAAAATTCAAAAACTAATCAAAGAAGGAAAAGTACTAGTAAACGATAAAGTGATAAGTGCAAATTACCTTGTTAAATTAAATGATCAAATACAAGTAAATGATGAGCTTAATTATGAGATAAGCGTTGAACCGGAAAATATACCATTAGATATAGTTTACGAAGACGATGACCTTTTAGTCATAAACAAGGCTTCTGGTATGGTAGTTCATCCAGCACCTGGTCATTACACAAACACTCTAGTTAACGCTTTATTATATAGATTCAATATAACATCGGGTGACAAGATGCGTCCTGGAATAGTTCATCGACTAGATAAAGATACATCTGGTCTTATGTTAGTTGCTAAAAATGAAGAAACACATGAAAAACTATCAAAAATGATTGGGAACAAAGAAGTAGAAAGACGTTATTTAGCCATCACAACCGGTGTAATAAAAACAGATACAGGAACAATTGATGCTCCAATTGGAAGAGACCAAAGAAATAGACTTAAAATGCAAGTTACAGATGTAAATGCCAAGGAGGCTATAACTCATTTTAAAGTCCTAAAAAGATATAAAGCTAATACTTTAATTGAGTGTATTCTAGAAACTGGTAGAACACATCAAATAAGAGTACATTTAGCTTATATAAATTATCCTATCGTAAATGATCCACTATATGGAAAAGAAAAAAATTGCACAGAATTTGGCCAAATGCTTCATTCTAAAAGTATCAGATTTAATCATCCAAGAACTAATAAGGAACTTTATTTTGAAGTTGAGCCACCAAAAGAATTTAAAGAAAAATTAGAAGAATTAGAAAACGAAGAATAAAACTATAAAGTATTAATTACATATATAGTTAAAGCTAAAATAGAAGCAAATAATGAAAAGAGTACGTAAGGATCCAAAAACTTACTACTTTTTTCTCTTAAGTTATTAGTTTCATGATATAAGAATAAACAGGATATAAATATCGCAACAGTATCAACAAATGCTAAAAAGTTGTTTTTAAGGCCAAAAAATATTAAAGTATAGGCCTGATTAAATATATAATTAAGAAGTAGAGCAGTCTTATAAGACTTAGGAATTTCTTTCCATTTATAATTAGTTACAATGCCATAAATACTTATCGCAATAAAAATGTAAAGAATTGTCCAAATTATTCCAAAGGCAGCCTTAGGAGGACAAAAAAATGGTAATTTTATAGTATCAAAACAACTATAATCAACAGGAACTATATTAGTAAGAAACCAAGGAGCTAAGCATAATACAAAAATAAGAATTTTCTTTAACAAAATAATCACCTCTTTTTTTATTTTATGTTTTAGTATATAATATTATTAACTTATTTAGGAGGAAAACATGGAAGCAGAATTAGAACTAGATGATAAAAATATAATGGTCATGAAATTGCTTCATTATTTTATAACAGAAAAGAACTATAACCCGATAATTCTTCAAGGCGTAGAAAATGAAATCTGGCTAGAAAATTTAAATGAAGATTATAAAGTAGTTCGTATAGTATCTGGTTATATTCATAATGATGCACAATTTGATTTTGATAAATTTAAAACAAAAAGAATAATAAAAAAAATACGTAAAAAAACACTTTCACTTAGTATGAATGTTTTCAGTATATTTCTAAACCTAGGAGAAAATGTTACTGAAAATTTAAATGAAAATCCAAATGCTATATGTGTAAAAATAGATGATGAGGCTGATTTTAATAAGAATGATGTATTAAACAAAGCTTTTCCAGATTTAAATAAAAAATTAAAATTTACTGAAAAAGGAATGGAATTATTTATGAGAATAACTAATGATATAAATAAACATAATCAAGAAGATGCTAGAAAAGTAGAAAGTGTTTTTAAAATAAAAAAACCAATAATAACTTACGCCTTAGTTACTATAAATGTTTTACTATTTGTAATACCTATGATTTTAGGAAATTACAAGGAATTAATAAGTAAGTATAGTATTTATGGACCAAGTATAAGAGCTGGTGAATATTATCGACTTATAACAGGAACATTTCTTCATGCTGGTATATTCCATTTACTATTCAACTGCTATGCATTATCAATTATTGGTAGTCAATTAGAAAGCTTTCTAGGAAAAACAAAATATATAATAATTTATTTATTCTCGGCTGTTATTGGCTCACTTTTCTCAATAACATTTGCTGGTAATTACTATTCGGTTGGAGCATCAGGTGCTATCTTTGGCCTTATGGGCTCACTAGTTTACTTTGGCTATCACTACAGAGTTTATTTAGGAAATGTAGTAAAAAGTCAAATTATTCCATTAATATTAATGAACTTAGGAATTGGTTTCTTAACACCAGGTATTGATAATTCTGCCCACATTGGTGGCTTGATTGGCGGTGCTCTAATAACTATTGCTTTAGGAGTAAAAGATAAAACTACATCATTTGAAAAAGCAAACGGTCTAATAGTAACACTATTGTTCTTAGCATTTGTAATCTACATGGCCTTTGTTTATTCTGTATAGAAAATATTGTCATAGAAAAAAATAAATGGTAAAATAAAATTATAAATAAGATGAGGTGATTAGATGTCACAAGATAAAACAAGTTTGTTTGAAGTTAAAACTATTGATACTGAATTAACTCGAGATATTTTACACGAAGTTTATGAAGCGTTAAAAGAAAGAGGTTACAATCCTACTAATCAAATTGTTGGATACTTAATTTCTGGTGATCCGGGATATATTTCTAGCTATAAAGATGCTAGAAACAAAATTCAAGAAATTGATAGAGCTAAGATTGTGGAAATTCTATTAACAGAGTTTCAAAAACAAAAATAATGAAATATTTAGGCCTTGATTTAGGAAGCCGTACTTTAGGAACGGCAATTAGTGATAACACTGGTCTAATTGCGACTAGTTATAAAACAATTCGCCACAATGAAGAATATGAAAGATTACTATCCGAAGTAAAAACTATTGTTGAAGAATTGAGAATAGACGCTATTGTCTTAGGATTTCCTAAAAATATGAATAATACTATAGGACCAAAAGGTGAACTTAGTTTATCATTTAAAGAACAACTTGAAAAAACTGTTGATATTCCTGTTTACTTACAGGATGAAAGACTAACAACAAAGAGTGCAACTGATGCCTTAATTATGGGAAACGTTTCTCGAAAAAAAAGAAAAAAAGTAGTAGATAGTCTAGCGGCTACCATCATACTTCAGACTTATCTAGACAAGAAAGGAAGATAAAATGAAAGATAATAAATTTACAATGATTGATGAATCAGGTCAAGAAAGAGAATATGATGTTCTTTTTACATTCGAAAGTGAAGAGACAAATAAAAATTATATTGTATATACCGATAATACTAAAGATGAAACTGGAAACGTAGAAGTATACGCTTCAATTTACGATCCAGAGGATCCAAATAGTAGATTAGAACCAATTGAAACTGAAAAAGAATGGAAAGTAATTGAAACTATTTTAGATACATTACAAGAAGAAGTAAGAAAAAAAGTTCAAGGTGAAAATAACGAGCAATAGCTCTTATTTTTATTGAAAGGGAGAATTATGGCAGTAAGAAAGAGACCAAAACCATTACTATTTGTTTTAATAGCACTTGTTGTAGTAGTAATTGCTGCACTTGGTACAATATCCTACTTAAAGTCACCAGTTGACTCAAAAGATGACAATATAATACAAGTAGAAATACCAGCTAGCTCAGGAATTTCTACAATAGCTAAAATATTAAAAAATAGAAACCTAATTAAAAGTGAAACTTACTTTAAAATTTATGTAAAAATACATAATATCAAAAATCTTAAAGCTAGTACATATGATTTAAAAAAGAGTATGTCATTACCAAGTATTATAAATATATTAGTAGAAGGAAATAACTATAATCCAAATACTATCAAATTAACCTTTAAAGAAGGAAAAAGAGTAACGGATTACATAGCGTTAATTGCTGATAATACTAATAATACAAAAGAAGAAGTAGAAAAAGTATTTGCTGATAAAACATACTTAAATGAATTAATCACAAAATACTGGTTTTTAACAGATGAAATATTAAATAGCGAAATTTATTATCCGTTAGAAGGATACTTATTTCCAGATACATATTATTTTAATGATAAAGATGTAACAGTTTCTAAAATAATTGAAACAATGTTAGATGAAATGAAAAATAAATTAAATGATTACAAAAACAAAATAAATAATAGTCAAATGACAGTACATGAAATATTAACTTTAGCGTCTATTATAGAAAAAGAAGGAAAGACAGGAGATTTTAAAGATGTTTCTTCAGTTTTTCATAATCGTTTAAACATATCTATGAAATTACAAAGTTGTGCTACATCATATTACGGCTTAGGCTTAGAATTTACCGATGTTGGTATTGCCACAGCTGAAATGATGAATAGCAAAAATCCATATAATACATATATAATTCCTGCATTACCAGTAGGTCCAATATCTATGCCAAGTTTAAATGCAATAGATGCAGCTATTAATCCAAAAGATACAAATAATTTATATTTTATATCAGATAATGAAGGAAAAACATACTTCTTTGCAACAGCTAAAGAACATGCAGACAAGAAGAATGAGTTAATCGCTGCTGGTAAATGGGAAAGATAAAAAAGGTGAGAAGTAGTGAAAAATGTTTATGAAATAATAAATGAAATTCGTACCTATGCAAAAGAGGAAAAAGTACCAATAATGATGGATGATGGACTTAAATTCTTAATAGAGTACATATCAAAAAATAAAATTCAGTCCGTATTAGAAATAGGTACAGCAATAGGGTATTCATCAATAATGATGGCCTTATCAAATCCATCTCTTACCATCACAACAATAGAACGTGATGAAAAAAGGTACCTAGAAGCTTTAAAAAACATAAAGAAATTAAAATTAGAAGATCGAATTACTTTAATATTTAATGATGCCCTTGATGTTAATTTAACTGAAAAATATGACCTAATATTTATAGATGCAGCTAAGGCACAAAGTATAAAATTCTTCGAAAAATTTGAAAAGAATTTGAATCCATCTGGAACAATAATAACAGATAATTTAAAATTCCATGGACTAGTAGACAAAGATGAAGAGGAAATAGAAAGTCGCAACTTAAGAGCACTAGTTAGAAAAATAAAAGAATACATATCATTCTTAAAAGGAAATATCAATTACAAAACAGACTTTTATGAACTTGGTGATGGTATATCCGTAAGTAAAAGAATAGAAGAAAAATAACATTAGGAAATGTTATCTTTAGGGAGGCTATTATGATAATATATGATAAACAAAAAAAGCCAACTACTACGCAAAAACAAAACAGAAAAAGAATACAAGCAGACTCTAATAACATTATAATAATCATTATAATATGCGCAGTTTTGGCAATAATAGGGATTATTTACTTTTATCAACATCAACAGTCAAGAGATAGTTATAGTTATCTAAAAATGTATAAAGATCAACCATTAATTTTTACAAGACATGATAATGAAAATGAACAATATCCAATAGTTGTACCATTTATAAATATAGATTCTAATGAAATCCTTGGTACTAATGATGAAATATTATCCTATGCTCAAAGCTTCGCCAATAAAAAGAATAATGCCATAACTTATGAGTATGAAATAAACGGGTCAATACTATCTTTAGTTCTTAAAGCCGTAAATAATAATACCGGTGGTGATCCTATCGTAGATTTCAAAACATATAATATCAACCTAGAAGAAATAAAACTGCTTAACGCCGATGAAGTACTAGAAATGTTTGGTATAAATTATAATCAAGTAGAAGCCATTTTAAAGAATAAATTTCAAGATTATTACAAACAAGAAGTCAAAGAAGGCTATATAGATAAAAGCATCTGTGACTATGAATGTTTTCTAAGTTGGCGCGGTGTTGACGTTGATAACTACTTAGATAAGATTAGTTTCTACATAAAATCAGGACAACTAATAGTATATAAACCATTCGTAACTAAAACACTTCTAAAAGAAGAAAAATTTTATGAAGATGAGACATACGAATTTCAAATAACTAGTTAAAATAAGAAAGTTATTTCAAAAATAACTTTTTCTTTTGTAATAAAATTATTCAAAAAACACGAAACTATGGTATAATCATAACTAAACACAGTTTACTATGCCCAAAAAAACATATAGAAATGAGGTGGCAAATGAAAATTTTAATAGAACAAAGTACCAAAAATACTGACCTAAGTAAATATACCGATGGCTTAATTCTATCATTAAAAAACTATTCCTCTCAAAGTTACTTAACATATACATTTGAAGAAATAGAACAAATAATAAAAGATAATCCTGATAAAGAAATATTTATCAATTTAAATAAAAACTTTTTTAATGACGAAATAGAATCCTTAAAAGAAATACTTCTAAAGATAGATAAATTAAATGTAAAAGGAATATTTTTCTATGATCTAGCAATTCTTCAATTAAAAAAAGAATGTAATTTAAAAACAGATCTTATCTGGAGTCAAACTTACATGGTAAATAATTATAAGACTTGTAATTATTATCATAGTAAAGGCGTAAAATATGCTTTATTAAGTAAAGAAATAACCTTAGAAGAAATAAAAGAAATGATTACAAAAAGTAAAATAGAAGCAATAGTTGAAACAGTAAGTATGCCAAGTGTAGCTTTTTCAAAAAGAAAATTACTAACTAATTATTATCATAATCTAAATAAAGAAGCTAAGAAAAACTTGGTAGTAACAGAAAAAGCAACTAATGAAGAATATCAAGTATTAGAAGATGAAACTGGTACTAATTTCTTCTTAAATAAAATAACTAACGCAACATCAATCATAAAAGAGTTATATTCATGCAATTGTCCCTATATAATATTACGAGAATATGGAATAGACCATGAGCTATTTAAAGAGTTATTAATCGATACACAAAAATATATAGAAGGTAAATGTCAAGATGAAGAGTACATTAATAAATATAAAAGCCTTAATGACTTTACAAACTTCTTCTTTAAAAAGACAATATATCAGGTGAAGAAAAATGGCTAAAGTAGAATTATTATCTCCAGCTGGAGACTTAGAAAGATTAAAAGTAACTCTTTTATATGGTGCTGATGCCGTATACATTGGTGGACAAAAATATAGTTTAAGAGCTAATGCTACAAACTTTTCATTAGAAGAAATAAAAGAAGGTTGTGACTTTGCTCATAAACTTAACAAAAAAGTATATCTAACTTTAAATATCGTTTTTCATAATGAAGATATGAGTGAAGTAGAAGAATACATAAAAAATGTAGTAGATGCTGGTATAGATGCCTTTATTGTATCTGATCCATTTATTATTTCACACATTAAAAATAATTATAAAAATGTAGAAGTTCATTTATCTACTCAAAACTCAACAAGTAATTATAAAGCTGTTGAATACTTTAAAAATGAAGGTATAGATAGAGTTGTTCTTGCAAGAGAAGTAGGCAAAAAAGACATGAAAGAAATAATTGATAAGACTCATGTTGATATCGAAGTGTTTATTCATGGTGCTATGTGTACTTGTTTTTCAGGAAGATGTGCTTTATCTAATTACGTAACAAATAGAGATGCCAACCGTGGAGGTTGTGCCCAAGTATGTCGTTTTGCCTTTAAAACTGATGAAGAAAAAGATTTTACCATGGCAACAAAAGACTTAAACATGGCAGATTATATCACTGACCTTATTGATATTGGTGTTAAGAGCTTAAAAGTAGAAGGAAGAATGAGATCATTATATTATCTGGCAACAGTAATTGGAACCTATCGTGAAATAATAGATAGATATTACAATAAAACTTTGACTAAAGAAATAATGCAAGAGTTAGAATATCGTCTAAGTAGAGTAGCAAATCGTGAAGTATCGACACATTTTTTCTTAAAAGAAGCAGATTATGACGACCAGTATTATTCAGGACGTCAAGAACTATCAAATCAAGATTACTTAGGTTTAATAACTTCTTATGATAAAGAAAATAATTGCATAGTATTAGTAGAAAGAAATTATTTTAAGCCGGGTGATAAAACAGAAATATTTACACCAGCAGGTGAAGTATATAAATATACGGTAGACAAAATATATGATGAAGACATGAATGAATTAGAAGTGGCTAGACATCCAGAACAAGTCTTAAAACTAAAGTTTGATCATAGTCTACCAGCATATTCCATGATTAGATTAATAACAAAGGAGGATTAATATATATGGAAAAGAAATTTTATAAAACAGATGTATTTGAAATGAAAGAAGGTCAAGCAAGAAGAGTAGGAAAAGTAATTGTTGAAAAGAATTTGCTTGGAGTAAAAGAAGTTGTTTCAGGTGTAGAAATGGACTGTATTCATAGTATAGTGCCATCTGGAATTGTTGCTGCTGATATAGCAAGAACAGGTCATTATGTTTTTGTAAATAAGAGTGAAATAAATAAAAATACAGTCGCAACACCAGAAGAAGTAATTGCCTATGTAGACGAATATGAAAACAATCCATTTAAGCCAATAGCTGATGAAATAGTTACTAAAGAACAAAGAAAAAAAGCTATGTCAAAAGCTCGTAAAATTAAAAGAGGATAATTTATGAAAAACCTAGAAGTCATAAAAAGAAATTTTCAAAAACAAGAAGAAATATATACAAAATATGCAACAAAAAGTAAAGATGCTATTCGTTTTGAAGAAATATCAGATAATGATATTAGAACTTCATTCTTTAGAGATATAGATAGAATTATTCATGCCCTAAGTTATACAAGATATCTAGATAAGACTCAAGTATATTCTTTTAAACATAATGATCATATATCAAAAAGAATGACTCATGTCCAATTAGTTAGTAAAATTGCTAGAACTATAGGAAGGGGACTAGGTTTAAACACTGATTTAATAGAAGCTATAGCACTAGGTCATGATATAGGTCATACTCCATTAGGCCATGCAGGTGAAGCTATTTTAAATGAAATATCTTTACGAGAGCTAAATGAATACTTTGCTCATAATATCCAAGGTGTAAGACATTATATGTATGTAGAAAATAATGGAAAAGGATTAAACTTATCCGTACAAGTGCTAGACGGTATAATGTGTCATAATGGAGAATTACTATCTAATAAATATGAGCCAGACACAAAGAAAACAAAAGAAGAATTTTTAAAACAATATCAAGATTCATATAAAGATTTAAAAGCATCAGTCAAAAATCGTCCTATGACTTTAGAAGGCTGTGTTGTACGTATCAGTGATATAGTAGGCTACATTGGTAGAGATATAGAAGACGCCATTAACTTAGATTTATTTAATAGAGAAGATTTACCAAGAACAATTACTGCAGTTTTAGGTAATGACAATAGAGATATAATAAATACTATCGTAACAGATATTATTGATAATAGTGTAGATAAGCCATATATTACAATGAGTAAAAAGGTCTTTGAAGCCTTAAATGATTTAAAGAAATTTAATTATGAAAATATTTATAGTAAGAGCTTAACTAAAGAAGAAATAGAATATTATAGAAAAGGTATGAATAGTATATACAACAGATATTTATCTGATATAGAAAATAATAATACTGAAAGTATTATCTATAAAATATTCTTAAATAATCAAAGTTCAAAGTATTTAGAAGAAACATCATCAAAGCGTAAAATAATAGATTTTATCGCTGGCATGACTGATGAATTATTTCTAGAAGAAATAGAAAAGTAGAAATATCTTGCAAAAAATGACAACTTGTGATATAATATGCCTACTTTTGAAGGGAGTGGAAAGATATGCAATATCTTAGTAAAAACAAAGCAGATAAACACAAATATATCGTATCAGTAATTGATAATGGAGATACTTTCAGTATAAAGTTTGCAGATGGAACAATATATGATGGATATGCAAAGACTGAAGAAAATTTAAATACAGTTAGTGATGCTATGGAAGCACAAGCTGAAGATGCTACTGAATTAGAAGGATATTATAAAGGGTTAGTTGGACTTAATGCTACTGCAACAATAGCTGGAACTACAGCTGGTGCATATGCTGTTCAATTACTTGGCACAGCTTTATGCGACACATTTTCATCCGTAAGTCCTGAACATGTAGTAACAGCAACAGGAATAACTATTGGAGCTGGTACTCTCATTGGTTTAAAACATATTGCGGTAAATGCTAAAAAAATAGCCGAAATTAAGAAATTTAAGCTACGTGATTCAATGAACGAAGATTTAGAAAACATTAGCGATTATCCACATGCTTTAACTGGTGTTAGAAGTCGTGTTCAAGAATTAGTAAGTAGTTTTGATAATCCATTTGGAGCAATTCATTCTGAAGAATACACAACAAAAGATTTAATAAAAATAAGTCAAAATGTTGAAAGAGAAAAAGTTTATCAATTAAAATCAGTAAAATAAAAGATTAACAACTTATAACGTAATTTCCTGTTTTTTGAAGGGAGTATTAAGATGCTATATCTTGGTAAAAATAAAAATGATAAACATACCTATATAACAGAAATAATTGATAATGGAGAAACATTCAGTATAAAATTTGCTGATGGAACAGTATATACTGGTTATGAGAGTAGTGAAGACAACCTGAAGACAGTTATTGATATAATGGAATTACAAGCCCAAGAAGCAAAAGATGACAAAATGTATTTTGAAAGTAAGGGAGCGAAAACAATTGTTTCAACTCTTGCTGGAACAACATTAGCAGCTTTGATAGTAGAAGAACTTGGTGCTAATATATTGAATTCAACATTTGAACAAATAATTATAACGACAGGGGCAACAATAATTATTGGTCTCATGACTGGTAGTGTATTTGCTTATATCAATGCTGAAAAACTAAAAGAAATAGAAAAGTTAGAGTTACGAAGTTTTATGAGAGAAGACCTAGAAAACATTAGTGATTATCCACATGCACTACTTGGAGTTAGAAAGAGTCTTGCTGAATTTATTAGAAACTCTAAAGCTCCTTTTAGTATTATTAATTCTGATCATTATACAACAGAAGACTTAAGAAAAATAAATAAAAATATTTCAAGAGAAAAAGTCTATTGTAAACAAATGACCAAAAAAGAGACTGATTAAAAATACAAAAATTAGCATATTGCTAAAACAAAAAAAGTGTGATATACTATCGCAAGTTGAATCTAGTATTCAACGTAAACTTGTATTAAACATTTAATGAGGTGATAACACATGGGAAATAAAAACACAGTATATTTAACCCAAGAAGGTTTGGATGAATTAAAAAATGAATTAGATAATTTAATAAACGTAAGAAGGCCAGAAAATATTCAAGCTATTAAAGAGGCTAGATCTCTAGGAGACTTATCAGAAAATGCTGAATATGATGCTGCTCGTAATGAACAAGCTCAAATTGAAGGTAGAATAAAGCAATTAGAGAAAATGCTAGAAAACGTTTCAATTATTAGTGAAGTTTCAAAAGATAAAGTAGGTATCGGAAATACCGTAGCTATTAAATATGTTGATGATGACGAAGAAGATGAATATAAAATCGTTGGTAGTCAAGAGGCAGATCCTTTTGAAAGTCGAATTTCTAATGAAAGTCCAATTGCTAAAGCCTTATTTGATCATAAAGTTGGCGATGTCGTAACAGTAGAAAGTCCAAATGGGTCTTACGAAATAGAAATAATCGAAATAAAATAATTAGCAGTCAAGATGACTGTTTTTTTTTAATTTTATATTGCGTTTTTCACTAATAAAGTATAATATTTATTTAAGGTAGGTGAGATACTAGTTATGGAAAATAACGAAAACAAAAATGAGACATTAGAAACTAAAGAAAACACTAATGTAGAAAATGAAGTAGTAGTAAAAGAAACAGAAGAAAACGAGGAAAAAACAAGTGTAGAAAATAATGAAGCAACAAAAAGCGGAACATCAAAAGAAGAAAAGCCAAAAAAGAAAAATAAAAACTTCGCAGTAATTATTATCATTATAGTTTTATTAGCATTACTTGGCACATATTTTGTCTTAACAAAAGGCAATAAAGACAACAAAAAAGATGTAATATCTAATGAGCCAAAGAAAGTATCAGCATATAGGATGTCAGGAAATTCTATAGAAGACTTTGACTTAGCATTTTTAATGCTAGAATCAGGTGAAAAGAATAAGCTATATAGCCCATTATCAATAAAATATGCTTTAGCAATGCTTAGTGAAGGAGCAAAAGGTTCTACAAAAGAACAAATTGATGACATCATTGGTGGATATAAATCAAATAAATATGTTAATAGTAACAATATGTCATTTGCGAATGCAGTATTTATCAACAACACATACAAAAATCAAGTAAAAGAAAGCTATGCTAAAAATCTAAATAATAAATACAATGCTGAAGTAATATATGATGACTTTACAAGTGCTAATACTATTAATAGCTGGGTTAGTAATAAAACATTTAATTTAGTTAATAATATATTAGATGATAAAACTGTAAAAGATAAATATTTCTTCTTGATAAATGCTTTAGCAATCGATATGGAATGGAATAAAAAGATTCAAGCAACAACAAACAACTATCGCGATCGATATAGTGTTGATTATGACCATGAAAAATATTCAACTTCAATACCATTAATTGAAAGTACATATGAAAAAGTAAACTTCAATGGACAAGAGGTTGATTCAGTAGAATTTGGTTCATCAATTAATAATTATGACATCGTAAGCACTCTAGGAAGAGATAATATTAAAAAGACTATCACAGATGCTTATACTGACTGGCTAAAAGATCCAGAAAGTTATGAATATGCAAAAATGAGTAATGAGTTAGATGTAGATAAATATGTTGAAAAATTTATTGAACAATTAGATTCTAATTATAAAAGAGTAGATACATCAACTGATTATTACTTCTATATAGACGATAATGTAAAATCATTCGCTAAAGACTTAAAGACATACAATGGTACTACTTTAGAATATGTTGGAATTATGCCAACTAATGAAAGCTTAACTGATTACATAAAAAATACTAACGCTAAGAAAGTCAACAATATCATCAGTAATTTAAAAACAATAGAATTAAATAACTTTGAAAAAGGAAAAGTCACTCAAATAACTGGCAAAATACCATTATTTAAATATGAATATGAATTACAACTAGTTGATGATTTAAAAGCATTAGGTATAACAAATATATTTGATAAAGATAAATCAGATTTATCAGAAATAGCTACTGGCGCATATATAGATAGTGCTATACATAAAGCTAATATTGAATTCTCAAACGATGGTATTAAAGCAGCTGCCGCAACAGTAATGGGTGGTTTTGGATCTACTGCTGGTGGTTTTGATTATCTATTTGATGTCCCAGTTGTAACAATAGATTTAACATTTGATAAACCATATATGTATATAATCAGAGATAAAGATACTGGAGAAGTATGGTTTACTGGTACAGTATATAATCCAACAAATGCTTAATACTTAAAATGCTATAAAATACGAGCTAAAAATTAGCTTGTATTAAGTTCACATTTCGTGAACTTTTTTTTGACCTTTATAACAAAGTATTGTATACTTAAAAAGAATAGGATAATAGGAGTTGATAACCGTGATTATAAGAAAACCATATGCATTTCTAATTAAAAACTTTAGAAAAATACATATATTCATGTTTTTATTATGTGCGTTTATTTATTACAAAACAATTACTTTGAGTTCATTCATAAATGAATTCATGGATTTATTCAGCTATGATTCTTATAATGAACCAATATCTAAATACACTGGTTTTGTACCTATGCTTGCATTAATTCTATTAATAGCATCAAGTGTAGCACTAATCATATTATTAAAACACAAGGATAAGCCATGGAAAACATATTTGTTACCAGCAATAGAGTATACAGTCTTATTCCTTACATTCATATTTACAGCTGGATATTTTAATAGTTACACTGGAAGTTCAGAAACAACAACAATAAGAGCTATAAGAGATGTTATCTTTATTTTAACAATACCACAATATGCAACATTTATCTTATTAGGAATAAGAATTCTTGGTGTGGACTTAAAAAAATTCGACTTTAAAACTGACAAAGAATATCTAGAACTCTCAGAGTCAGACCGCGAAGAAATAGAAATTAATATTGATATAGATAAAGAAAGTATAAGAAGAACTGCAAAAAGATTAAAAAGAAATCTTGGTTATTTTGTTCAAGAACACAAATTATTAGTAGAAATAGTAAGCATAATACTAATCGTTTTTGTTGCCTACAAGAGTTATAACTTTATATTTGTTGTTAATAAAGCCTACAGACAAGGAGATATTATAAATACTAATGGATACACAATAACCATCAATAATAGTTATTACAGTGATAAAGATTATAAAGGAAGTAAAATATCATCTAATTCTAGTTTTGTAATACTCGATCTAAACATTAAAAACAATTCCGTAAAAAGAACCGTTAATCTAAATCGTTTTCATGTCATGAATAGGTCCTCAAATTATTCACCAACAAATAAAAGGTATGAAACACAATTTAGAGATTTAGGCAAAACCGTATCAGAATTAACATTGGAAAATGGTAGAGAAACTAACTTGCTATTAATTTACAAAGTATCAGCAAAAGAAAATATTAATAGATTTGTTCTTTACTATCAAGAATTAAATGGTAATGAAAAACATTTAAGAAAAATAAAATTAAAAATAACAGACTTATCAAAAATAAAAGAAAATGAAACTGTAAATCTTGGTGATGTATTAACTATTAAGATGCCAACAGAAGAAAAGGAAGTGATTTTCGACAATTTAGTAATAGGAAATACTACAAGTTATAACGTCGAAGAATGTGATCGAGATACTTGTGCTATAGTAAGTAAAGTAGCAACTGCTAAAAATGGTATGCAAATCCTTAAATTAGACTTTTCTTCCAACGACTTTACAGGCAAAGATATGATTGACTTTTTATCTAAATATGGTAAAATTAATTATATAGATAATAGTAATGGTAGAAAAGGGTATAGAATTAATAATGCCATTGGTACTATGAAATATTATGGTAAATATGTTTATATAAAAGTACCAGAGAATATAGTCAATGCTAAAGAAATAGAATTAGTAATTATCGCACGTAACAATAAATACATATATAAGTTAAAATAAGGAGAATAATATGAAAAATAAATTAAGGTTAATAAGATTAACTATTACTGTAGTTATTGTTGGTTTATTTGTTTGGTTTTTAGTATTATCACCATATATAACTTTTAAACAAAACGAAAATGAAATGGTAAAAGCTGCTAAAAGATATTATGAAATAAATTTAGATAAATTACCTACAGGAACTAGAATAAGTACTGTAACATTACAAACCTTATCACGAGAAAGCTATATTGATAAGGATTTTTATGTTCCATTCAGTAAAGAACCTTGTTCAATAACTGAAAGCTGGGTAAAAGTAAAACACACAAATTCAGGATATAAATATTATGCTTATCTAGAATGTGGAGTTTTAAAATCAACAACAGATCATAAAGGCCCTACAATTACTTTAAATGGTAAAGATGAAATAACTATAAACAAAGATGAAAAATATGAAGAACTTGGTGTTAAAAAAGTAGTAGACAATACCGATGGAAAAATGGATGTTAAAGATGTTACTATAGACTCTAGTAAAGTTGATACATCAAAAATTGGTACTTATAAAGTTACTTATACAGCACTAGATAGTTTTAAAAATAAAACAGAAAAAGTAAGAACTGTAAAAGTAGTACAAGAACTAGAACATACTATAAAAAAAGACACAAACAATACAGGAGTATATACAGGAGCTATTGAAAATAACTACATTAGATTTTCTGGGAACTTATTTAGAATTGTTAGTGTAGAAAATGGTAATGTAAAAATAGTAGCAGCTGAAGATGTTTCAAATGTTAACTATTCAGGATTAGACCAATGGCTAGAATATTACTATGATCACTTAGCTGATAGTTCAAAAGAATACATTGTAAAAACAAAATATTGCAATGACAAAGTAACAGATACAACTACTAAGAAATGTTCATCATATACAAAAGAAAAAGATGTTTACATTTTATCAGTAGAAGATGTAAATAACAGTGTGGATGCCAATACAGGTAGAAGTTATCTATATCCAGACACAATAGTTTGGCTAGCTAATACTAAAACAGATAAAGAAAGCTGGACAACAAGAAGTGCTTTTATTAATAATAATAATTCCAAATACATGGAATTTTCAAAAGATTATAACTTTGGAATTAGACCAGTGATAACTATTAAAGGTTCAAATTTAATTACTTCGGGAACAGGCACAGAAAATAACCCTTATCAAATAGAAGATATGAAAACTGGTAAAACAGATGAGAGTTTAAACACTAGATACTCAGGTGAATATATAGAATATTCAAACATGTTATGGCGAATAGTAGAAACAGAAAATTCTGGCACTGTAAAAGTTGTATCAAATTCAAATGTTCCAATAGCTGGTGAGGAAAGAATTAGCTATGATGATAATATAACTAATAAAATATATAATCCTAATCAAAAAGGAAATGTTGGATACAAAATAAATCAAAAAGCAGCAGATACAATGGATGAAAAATATTTTGTCAAAACAGAAATAGAAGTACCAATATATAAAAGCTTAGCTAAATACAATAAAGAAACAACAAAAAAGAAGTATAAAGTTAAATTCCATGCACCAGATATGTATGATTTATATAGCGCTAGAAATTCCAATAATTTATTGAGCTACTGGCTTATAAATTCATCACAAAAGGAAAATTTTGAGTACATGGTTTCTGAAATAGGAGTAATTTATTATGATGCTCCAATAGAAGTGGAAAGTGCAGGAACAAGAGTTACTGGATATTTAAATAAAGATTGTAAAATTGTATCTGGAAATGGTACTAAAGAAAAACCGTATAAAATAGCAAAGTAGGGATAGTATGAAAAAAAGCAAAAATAAAAGATTAATATATACAACTGTATTAACAACTCTTTTATTAGTAGCAATAGCTATTTTACTAGTATTTGGGCTAATAAGAATTATTTCAAATATTAAACCATTCTATCAAATAAAAGATAGAACAGAAAAAATTAAAAAGTATGCAAAAGAAAATAAAGATACTACAACGATAGGCTGGATAAGGGTTCAAGGAACAAATGTTGATTACCCAGTTATATATACAAAAAGTCAAGATGAACTTCAAACAAAAATGGATGACTTCACTTGGGTAATAGACAACGTTGATAAAATAACGAATTATGTCTATATCCTTGGACATAACATTCGTAATGTTTCATCTAATCCTGTAATTACTGATAAAAATCATACTAGATTTGAACAATTACCATCATTTATGTATTTGGACTTTGCTAAAGAAAATAAGTATATTCAGTATACAATTAACGGAAAAAATTATTTATACAAAATATTTTCAGTATCAATAGTAGAAGAAGATCACTTACTATATAATACAGATAATTATTCTAAAACAGAATTAAAAACATATATAGATGACTCATTACAAGATAGTTTTTATGACTTTGACGTTGATGTAGATGAAAATGATAACATTATAACTTTAGCAACATGTACTAGATTTTATGGTGCTACAGCAATGTATACATATAAAATAGACGCAAGAATGGTTCGAGACGATGAAAAAATCCAAAACTACTCAGTCAAAGAAAATAAAAAATATGATGAAATAAAGAAAATAATGAAAGGCGGCGAAAAGAATGAAAAAGAAATATAAAAGCATAATAAAGGGATTTTTATTTATATGTCTTAGCTTCTTTTTATGTCTAGACGTAAATGCCGAAAAATGTCAAGATTCATATGGTGAAAAACTTGTGAATGATAAAAATGGGACGATAACATTAAGTACTAAATCTGGACAATTTAAGGTTTTTGTAGAAAGACAGCGAGATCAAGAAATGGTTGACAGTGATGGGAATCCCATATCTAGGGTAGAGGAGTATGATTTAAATAGTTCAGCACCGATTACAATCTTATATAATCCAAATATTATTCAAGACATTACAATAACGAGAGTTTATGTCGGAAGCAGTTGCTACAAAGATAATGAAGCAATAATGGAAAAGATTAGAAAAGGTGAAAGTTATAAAAGTATACAAGAAGACAAAAACGCTAGTTTTTATGTCAAAGGTGAAATCGTTTATGTTGGTGTTTCTACAAAAAGAGACCAAGTATATAATGATAACTATTATGGCATTTGTGCATATTTAAGAAACGGAACATGGCCTAGTATAGATGATAAGAAAAATTATGATGCTATGAATGGTAACATTAACAAAGAGGAGTATTTAAAATATGCAGGGAACATAAGTCTTGCATATTGCAATAGTCAATACGTCAGTTCAAACTACTCAGCAACTACCATTGCTAAAATGATTTCCTCAGAAATAACAAGATATAAATTGGCAAATAATGCATCTGGCAATAGTCAATTGCAAAAACCAGCTGGAATAAAAAAAGAATTTGATTTATCAACTAAATCGAGCAGAGATGAATTTGAAAAAGGAATACAAGAAACATGTCCAGCAATACTGCCAGAAGGGTATAAAGCTGGTAACGAATATCAGTATTTAAATTCAAGTACCTATTATGCATATAGGGTAGATAAAAAAACAAAAACAATAGGTAACAATCAATACGAATGTGAAAAAGCATGTAGTGAAACTCTAGTTGTAGAATATGGTCCGCCAGTTGCGTCAATTGCTGGATTGTGTTTTGAATATAAAGTCAAAGTAACAAGTACTGTAGAATGTACAACAAAGGCATCCGGTACGCCACCGTCTCCAAATGACTATAATGTTTGTACTCCAACACCACAATGTACAGGGCGTTTTGGTACCTTTAATCAAGCAGGTCCAAATGAGGAGTTTGATAGTTGTATAAATTCATGTGACAATGGAAAATATACACAAAGTTGCATTAATAAATGTTATAACAAGGTCTATTCTGATGGTACAAAAGCAAAGTTAAGCTATGAAATGAAACAAATAGCCAACGAAATAAGTTGCACGATTGGAAATGCTAAAACAGCCACAGAATTGTCACAGGCTATGTTAGCTGGAGATAAAAAAGAAACAAAATCGGAATTTGGGTATTATTATCGAGATAAAAATGATAATAATAAAATAAAATGGAAAGCTGGAAAATATTATTGGACAAAATATTCTAGATACTATTTTGCTAATAATGCAATAGCAGCTAGAACATATAATGATGATATCAACTGCGTAAAAATTGGTACATGGCGTAGACAAGATAATGCATATCAATTATATGCACCAGACGCAGACGGATTCAAAGTTGATGCCGGTGAAAGAGCTGGAAATTATATTAATGATAAAGCAAGATGGTGTTATAGCACGTGCTATTACACAGGATGTGACAACGGCGAGCCATTAAATAATAGTGATGTAGAAGGGGACTATGAAGCAGACTTAAACGAGTATAATGACTTTATTAGCAGTTGTTCAGCTGAAGCTTCATGTTCAACAAAAACAGCAGAATTCACTATTAAAGTCAACAATAAAACTAAGGATAAGCCTAATGAAGATAATTGGATTAACTATGATGCTGCAACTTTAACAAATACTGGTTCAGCAGTTGATATTCATGATAATTCAAATATAATTTTAAATAGATCAGACTGTTATGGAGAAACAATAAACAAGAATAAATACATGACAGAATGGAGTTTCCCTGGTACTTGGATTAATAATAAAACAGGTGAAATAAGCTATAAAGAAAAAGAAGACAAAACATGGCATAAGAAAAAGGATAAGTTCTGTACGAGTCTAAATTCAGCAGATGTAAACGTTGGCTGGTGGTATTACGGAGCTATGAATGAAAAGAAAAATGCTGTAACTGGAGAAACAATGACTGATGAACAACTAAAAGCAGCTGTCACAGATTACAATATTAAAGCTTCTACAAGTGATTTTGGACATTTTAGTTGGAAAATAGATGTAAGCTGTTTCTATGCATTATACGATACAGCAGGCAAAAAGGATCCAGGTGATACAAGCAAAACATGTATTGATAAAAACTGTGATGATATAAAAGATAAAGATCCAGCACAAAGATATCGTATCCGTACGGTAGATACTGCAGATTTGTTCCCATCACCTGAAGGAAATGATACAACTGATGCAACGAAAACAGGAAGAACACCAGGATTTAACTGGACAATTAATGCCACAAACTTAAAGAACGAAGATTATATAATTGCTCCAACTGCATTATTAGAAGATATTCAAACAAAAGAAAGAAACGGAGAAACATATTCAGACACTAATCTAGAATATGAATTTGTACTCGACAGAGAGGCCTTAAAAGCTATAAGAAAACATACTACATCTGGAAACTATACAAACTTTACTGGTAAATTTGAAATAGTAAACGGAGTATCAGTATATAATAGTTCACTATTTAGAGGACTTGGAAGTACATTAGACAGTAAGTATATAAACAAAGTAGGAAAACTTGGATGTAACAACCAAGAAAATGACTCTTGTAATAACTATTCAAGTTTAACTGGAATAGGAGGTTAGTATATGAATAAAGGAATGTTAACAGTTGGTATAATTATTCTAGCGTTAATGGGATTGTTATTAATAAATGTTATTTCTAATTATTCTACTGGTAATGAATTAGATTATTACTTAGTAAAAGAAACAACAGAAGCCGCAATTGAAGATGCAATTGATATTAAATACTATCGTGATAATGGTGCCATTAGAATGGATAAAGACAAATTTGTAGAAAGCTTCCTAAGACGTTTTGCTGATAGCGTAGATAATACTAGAAACTACAAAATAGGATTTTATGATTTAAATGAAGTTCCACCAAAAGTAAGTGTAAAAGTTGATTCAGCAACAGTTCTTAGTTTCGATAGTCAAAACTTAATAATGTCTACAAGTTTTGATGGAATCGTTGAATCAACCATAACAAATGATATGTATCTTAAGAATGCTTATTTAGATCCTGAAAATGAGTTAGGTCAGCCTATAACAACAACTGACCCTCAAAAAGGATATAAGCAAGAAAATAGTACCAATAAAAATAAAACTGGTAACTAAATAAAGAAGGAGAGAAAATAAAATGGGGAATACTACAAATGGACTAAAGAAATTTTTACAAAACAAAAATACTGTAACTGTAATTGGTGTAGTACTTGCAGTTTTAGTATTATACGTTGGTTATAACATGCGTGTTAAAAGTGCTGTTAATCCAATAACTGTTCCTTATGCCAAAGAAACTATCAAAGGTGGAACACAAATAACACAAGACAAGGTTGGAACAATTCAAGTTCCACCTTCAATGCTAAAAGGAAACGTGCTTACTCAACAATCACAAATAATTGATAAGTATGCACGTCCTGATAGTATTATTCCAGAAGGTAGCTTATTCTACTCAACTGCTGTAGTAGAAGAAGCTCAATTACCTGCGAGTATAATTTTAAAATATCCAAAAGGATATGTATTATACAATATGTCAGTTAATACACAATCAACATATGGTAACTCAATATATCCAGAAAACTATATTGATATTTACCTAAAAGCTGTAAATAAATTAACAGGTAATGAAGTAACTGCAGATGCAGATAAGATCATGCTAGGAAAACTTGTTGAAAACGTTAAAGTTCTAGCAGTAAAAGATGCTTCAGGACAAGCAGTATTTGCTAATTTAGATGAGCAAAGAACACCAGCAATGATTATATTTGCTGTACCTGAAGATATGTACATCTTATTGAAAAAAGCAGAATATTTAAGAAATTATGATACAACTTTAATTCCAGTTCCAACAAATGAAAGCTTATCTGATAAGCCTGGAGATATTACAATATCAAGTGAAGATTTAAAGAATTGGATTAATAAAGTTACAGTATGGACTGAAAGTTAAGAATAAAGAAAAAGAAAGAGGTTGGTTAGATGAACGAAAATATTTTTGATAAACTTGATTTTGGGCCTTTAAAATCCCTATTAGATGATGATGACATTACTGATATATCCTATGATAATAATGGGCAGATATGGATTCGTTCTCTAACACAAGGCTCTATTCGGGTAGAAGTTAACGGAGCAACACCAGAGTTTGTAGAAAAACTAGCATTTCAATGTTCTAACGTCATGGGAACAACTTTCAATAATGCTAAGCCATTTCTAGATGCTGAATCAAGTGAATTACGTCTTAACTTTGTACATCCTTCAATAGCAACAAATGGTATTGCTATGGTTATACGTAAAACACCAGCTAAAATACGTCTAGAAAAAGAAAAATTACTTAAAGACGATTATTTCACACAAGATATTCATGATATTTTAATTAAATGTGTAGAAGGACATTGTAACATAATCGTATCTGGTGAAACTGGTTCAGGTAAAACAGAGTTTGTAAAATACCTTGCCAGTCATACTAAAACAAATGAAAAAATTATTACTATTGAAGATACATTGGAATTGCACTTAGATAAAATATTCCCACAACGTGATATAGTAGCAATGAAAACAAATAACGTTGCTAGTTACACTGATGTATTAGTTACTTGTATGCGTCAGAATCCAAAATGGATTCTACTATCAGAAGTACGTAGTGCTGAAGCAGTTACAGCTGTACGTAACTCTATATCATCAGGACACAATATCTTATCTACAATTCACGCCGATAAAGCATCAGCAATTCCATACCGTTTATATAGTTTGATGGAAACTGACTTAGATGTTAATCAGTTCCTATCAACAATTTATAGATATATTCAACTAGGTGTTCATATAAGAGCATATTACAGTAAGGAAAAAGGTAAATTTCATCGTGAAGTGGATGAAGTAACAGAATTTTATGTTGATGAAAATAATCAGCCAAAGAGTAGAACTATATATCAAAAAGTATTTGGAAAAGAAGCAATGCTTAGAAAACCTAGTAAACATTTAATTGAATATCTAGAAAATCAAAATATTGATATCACTTCAGTTACAAGTCATATGGTAGATGATCTTCCTTTTGATAATGAAAAAGACGATGATACTACTGCACCAGCAGAAAATGCTAGTCCAGAAACAAAGACTAAAGAAACTGAAGGGTCTAAAGAAAACGCAGGTACAACACTAGAGACAAGTGCTGTTGTTGCGAATAATGAAAAACCTACTGAGAATGTAATACCAACTTCAGAACCTGTTCCAGCAACAGCGCCAGTATTGCCAACTGCAACACCTGTAAATCAAGAAGTAGTACCAACACCTACGCAAGTACAACCAGAAAACCAAACAACACCAACAGTTGCAGGAACAGAACAACCTAGTACAAGTCAAGTAATACCTACAGCACCAGTATTACCAACACCAGCATCAACAACAAATGTACCATTACAACCAGAAGTAGTATTACCAAACTTACAAACAGTTATGACTCAACCAATACCGGAGCAACCAGCAACAGTAACTCAAGAAGCACAACAACCTAGCGTTCCTCAGCCAATTATACCATTAACACCAGCAACTGAAGCTCCAGCAAATGTACCATTACAGCCAGAAACTGTTGTAATACCAAATGCAAATGCACAAGTGATACCAAGTGTATCACCAGTTATACCAGAACCATTACCAACATTAGATAGTAATCCTGGTGTTCAACAATAATAAAATAAAAAGGGAGTAATAAATATGTATATAGAAGAATTATTAATTTTAATAGTTATTGCCTTTGCTATTTTAGCTTATAGAAACTATAAAGGGCAGAATGTTGGAAAATTTATTACTGTCCAAGTTCAACAAATGTATGATAGATTTGCTCCTTACTCATTTAAAGTAGTAAGAGAGAAAACAAAAGAGTTAGGTCAGGAGTATACTGCTAAGCAATACGCTCTTCAAGTAATTGGAATGTCAGTATTTGCTGGTGCAGTAACATATCTATATTTCTATAACTTAGTTATTTGTATATTTTATATACTAATAGTTATTATGTTTGTACCATATCTATCATATTTAAGATGTAAAAGAGTATATAGTGAATTTATCTTTGAACAAATTCAAGTATATACATCAAATGTAATTATGGAATTTGCCACAACACAAAGTTTCGTTAAATCTCTAGAAGGAGTAAGAAACTCTGGTATTTTAGAAGATCCCGTAAAAAGTGATGTCGATTATATGATAGAATTAGCCTATAAAAATGGTAGTATTGATGAGTCCCTTGCTTATATGAGCAGAACTTATCCATACTACATTGTAAAAAACATGCACCAGTTATTCTTACAAATAACAAAAGAAGGTGCTAGAAATTCAGCTGATTCATTAGATAACATGCAGTTAGACATAGATATGTTAGTAGAAAGTGTTTATAGAGACCGTATTGAAAGAGCCTCATTCCATAAATCATTCTTACAATTCGGTATAATGCTATACCTAATGGTTATGCTTGTTCAATACTTACTTGGTAGGGAAACATATATCATTCTTCTAGAAAGATGGTATATAAAATTCCTACTTCATGGAGTATTAATTATAAATACTTATTTCCTTTTAAAAGGAGAAAAATACTATAATGAGAATGTAGGTGCTGAATAATGGAAGCGTTAATAGTAGGAGCAATCATAATAGGAATATTTATTTACAATGGTACCATTGATAAAAAGAAATTTATGATTGACAATGAAAAATATTTACAAGCCTTTAGAGAAGAAGATTATACATTCTTAGTTTTTGCTAAATATGGAGAAGAAGTAGATGTAGACCAGTTATATATGAAAAGATGTACTTATGCTATTGTTGCTTTTCTAGTAATACTAGCAATAACAGCAACAGGTGGCTCATCAGGATCTCTATTTAATTCCCAATTTTTTTTAAACTTAGTGTTATCTGTTGTAGTTGGAGTAGTTATGTTTAAAATACCATACATGCAACTTAAGAGTTTTTATAAATCTCATCTACACGAAATAGACATAATGTTACCATATTACTTAAAAAGTTTGGAAATCTTAATTCAACACTATACTGTACCAGTAGCATTAGGTAAATCTATAGATGATGCTCCTGAAATTTTCAAACCAGGTTTAAGAGAATTGATTAATAAAATAAATTCAGGTGATGCAAGTATTGATCCATATATGGATTTTGCAAATACTTATCCTGTACGTGATTCTATGCGTATGATGCGTTTGTTATATAGATTAGGTTTAGGATCACAAGAAAAGAAACAAGAAAGATTAATGATGTTTTCAAGAACGGTATCAAATCTTCAAAATAAAGCCCGTGAAACTAAGTATAAAGAACGTCTTGGTCATATGGAAAGTCAAACCATGGTTATGTTAGTAGTAACTGGTGTTGGCGTTATGTTAATAATTTTAATCTCTATGATGATGATGTTTAATATGTAGAAAAAATATTGATAAAAATAATACATTTTGCTATAATAAAATTGTAATAATAGAAAGGAGCGATGCGTAGATGAAAGCAGCAACAGGAGAATTAAACTTAACAGTAATTACTTTAATTGCTATAGCAGCTGTTATTGGTTTTTTCTGGATTATGTGGCCAAATATCAAAAATTCAATAAATAGCCAATGGGATAATATTTCTAACAATGATCCTAATGGTATGATCGTATTAGAAAGAAGATAAATAAAAAGAGGTGATTAGTTATGCGTGATGCATTTGGTGGACTTATGAACATGGTAATTATTGTTGTTTTCTTGGTATTAGTATCAGGATATTTAGCATTCAATGTCAACTATACAAAGGCATTTCGTGTAAAAAATAAAATAATCACTACAATAGAACAATATGAAGGTGCTTGTGAGCCAGGTAACCCAAGTAACAAGTGTAATCAAGTTATTAAAGATTACATGAAATCTGTTGGATATAACGCCGGTAGCTTAAATATTGAAGGATACGAATGCAATGATTCATACTGTATAAAAAGAATGGAAGCAGAAACTGATACAGAAAATGTTGACTTAAAGAAAAAAGTTTACTATCAAGTAACAACAGCCATAGTTATAGATATTCCAATAATTAATAAAATAATGCCAAATCTAAAAATGTTCCAAGTATCAGGTACAACAAAAGCATTTGTACCGTCAAGTAATTAATTTGAGAAAACGGGTGATGATATAGATGAACGTTATAATAGCAAATGAACAACAACAATCACTGTCAGCATTAGATATTGACATTATTAAAACAGTTACTGGTAGTTATGAAGCAAGAGAAATAGTAGAAATGTTTAAGAACTTTTTCTTCAATAAAATGATTCTTGATGTAACTGCTATTAAAGGGTATGATAATCCCGATAATTATCAAATTTTAGCACAACAATTAGATCCTGAAAAAGTAGTGTTATATATACCAGAAAATTCTAAGTTATGTACTGCTACTTTTTTAGCTAGAATTATAACATATGGTTTATACAATTTTACCAATAATATAGATGGTATAAAGTATTTACTTCAAAAATCCAATACATATAAAGATGTTGAACACATCCAAGAAATGGCTGGACGTTCTTTACAAGTAGCTGCTACAGCAACTCCTACTGCAGAAAATAAAAGTTCAGTGATAATAGGATTTAGAAGTATAACAGATAATGCCGGTTCTACAACATTAATCTATATGCTTAAAAAAGAGTTGGAAGCTGCACTAAATACATCAGTTCTAGCAATTGAAGTAGATAAACGTGATTTCATGTTTTTTAATCAAAAAAACATGCTTTCCGTAAGTAAAGATGATTTAAAAAATCTAATTGCTAGTAACAGTCAGGCTCCAGTTATATTAATAGATTTAAATGCATACCCACATGATGAAGTATGTCATGAAGTGTTCTATTTAATTGAACCTAGTATTATTAAATTAAATAAGTTAATAAGAAGAGAGCCTAGTGCTTTCAATAGAGTAAGAAATAAAAAGGTAATTCTAAATAAGAGTCTATTATCAAGTAAAGATATATCTGATTTCGAAATGGAATCAAATATACAAGTTGCTTATAATATGCCACCATTGGATGAAAGACAAAGAAATGGTGCTATTAATGACTTCTTAGTTAGAACTGGATTAATAAGTCAAACAGCAAATAATGATGCTAATTCAGGTAGGGTATTTGGCTTATTCAGAAAATAATAATTGACAAATAAATGTACATGGGATATTATATTTGTAGCAAAGGAGAGGTATTATTATGGGTAATAAAGTAGGAAATGTAGGCGGAGCTTGTGAAGGATTAGAACCTGTAATTAAAATTATTAAAAATGGTATTTTAAAATATATATGTATTTTGATTCCAATAGCTTTACTACTATTTGGAGTATTTGATTTAGGTAAAGCTGTTATCGCAAGTGATGAAAAAGAAGTAAAAGCTGCTCAATCAAGATTAATAAAAAGAGTTATCTACGCAGTTGTAGTATTCTTAGTACCACAATTAGTTTCATTAATTATGGGAATCGTAAGTATCGGTATTACTGATGGTTCTACTGGAACTTGGGCAACTTGCTGGAATAGTATATATATAGTAAATAAATAGCAAATAAATTGCTATTTTTTTTTTCTTTTGATATACTTATTATGTTATAATGTATATGGAGTGATCTTATGAAAAAAAGAATAAATATTCTTTTCCTTATATTTATTGGACTAATAAGCTTTAGTTCATTCAATGTTTCAGCAAAAAGTACTATTAATCCAATTACTTTTGATTCGAAAATGGCCGTAATTAGTGATTCAATTAACTCTAATTCAGTAGTAGCGGTAATTAGTAGTTTAAAGGATAACAAGGAATGTAAAGGAATACTTGGTGATCCTGAAAAAGATCCAGATTCTGTAGCCTGGTTTCTTGTTAAAATATTAAATTACTTAAGACTATTAGGACCATTAATGGTATTAGTGTTAAGTAGTTTGGACTTTGCTAAAGCAATTTTAACATCGGATGATGAGAGTCTAAAGAAAGCTCAAAGTAGTTTGATCACAAGATTAATTCTAGCTGCATTATTGTTCGTTTTGCCAACACTCATTGAAGTTGTTTTAGACATATTTGGTTTCACATCTAGCGATATATGTATTTTTAATTGGGGAGGGATGCAAAAATGACAGATTACATGACTCCTGGCATTGTATCGGATGCCATAAGGACAATTTTAACTTTTTTTGATAGACTTTTCTTTCTTTTATTGCAGGGAGTTTATCAAGTTTTTTTCAATGTTTCAACAGCTGAATTGTTTTCGAATGCTTTAATTAGAGACTTTTATTATAGATGTCAATTAATAATTGGCGTTTTTATGCTTTTTAAATTATCCGTGACAATACTAGAAGGAATAATGGATCCAGCAAGAGTAACAGATAAAAAGGCTGGTGCTGGAAAAATAATTTCTAGAATTATTACTTCATTAGTCATTCTTGCCTTAATTACTCCAATAAATATTCCTAATCCTAGCAATAAATGGGAACAACAAGTAAACAACAATGGTATATTATTTGGTGCTTTATATTCGTTACAAGAAAGAATCTTGTCAAATAACACCGTTGGTAAATTAGTATTAGGAACAACAGAAGCAGCTGATGATGCAGATGAACAAGGAAAAACCTTGGCAGAGTCGGCAGATGACTTTGCTGGACAAATACTTCGTAGCTTTTATAGAATAAATATTGTACCAGAACCAGACGGAGGGTACGATGTAGAAGAAGGCTTGGACCCAGAAACTAATGAAGATTATTACTTTTGTTCATTCACTTCAGAGCAAAAAAAATTTTATAAAACAGCATCTACATTAGAATTGCTAGCTACAGTTAATGATACTTGTGACATAGATGCTGACAGCAATTTGTGGGATAAATTTGTAGATTTATTGGAAACATTTGTTGGAAAAGAAAAATTTTACAGATATTCATACAGTCCATTAGCTGGAATTGTAGCCTTAATTATTTCTGTTATTTTAATACTATATACAATAGATGTTGCTATCAGGGCACTAAAATTGGCAATACTTCGTTTAATAGCTCCAATACCAATTATTAGTCATATGAGTATATCTGCTAAAGAAGGAAAGGGTGAAGACGCTTTCAGTTGCTGGGTTAGGAGTTTAACTAGTACTTACTTAGAATTGTTTATACGATTAGCAATTATGTACTTTGTTATATACCTAGTAAGCGATATGGTCAAAAATGGTATTGTTATCAACACAGGAACTGGTTTTGTTGGCGTGCTTTCATTTATATTTATTGTTATTGGTATATTTATCTTTGCCAGAATGGCACCTAAATTTATTGAAAATTCCCTTGGAATAAAAGGCATGGGTGGAAGCATTGGTTTAGCAATGGGCCTTTCTGGCATTGGGACACTTAGAGCAGGTGGAACTTTTGGCGATGCCTTTAATGCAGTAAGAGATACTGTCGATACAAACGTTAATGCATATAATTCAGGTAAAGCTGCTCCTGGGTTGGCAGATTCTTACAATTCCGGAAGAGATCTGGCGGCAAAAATGATTACTGGCGATGACAAGATGACATATAACCAGATGAGACGTGGTAGAAGTATACTTGCAAGAGAAGGAATTACGCCGAATATAGCAAAAGATTACAAAAAAGATATGAAATTACAGTCAAGTATATTGCAAGGAATGGAAGATGCCAAGAAAGTTGGAGCAACCAATGGTGCATACACAGTATATTATCAAGACGCCAATGGGCATACTGTAAGTAAACAAGTTAGGGCAGATCAATTTGATCGAAAACTTGCAGAACAAAGAGCCTATGCCACTGCAGCAGAATCTGCATACAATGATATGGCTAGTGAACAAAAACGTTTTGGTCAAACTTTAGGATATCGTGAAAAAGCAAAGGGAAGAAGACATCCATACACTTCAACAAGAAGACAAGACAGAGCTGTGCCACGAGCTCGAGAAAATTATCATGACAACACTGCTGATGATTTTAATACAAGAAATGGAGTTGACCCAACGATTGGAGATAGATTATAAATAAAAAGGAGTGTGATATAAGTGAATGAATATTTAATACCGGCTAATACAAAGAATGGACAATTGATATTAGGTATGTTCAGAAAAAGTGATTTAGCAATTTTAATTTCTGGTGTCATAACAACAGTAGCAATACTTGCTTTTATCCCTATAACAACAACAGCAGGGACAATACTTGCCTTGGCACCAGGAATTATCTGTGGCTTATTGGTAATGCCAATACCATATTATCACAATGTTTTAAATGTTATTATTGAGTTGTATGATTATATAACCTCAAGACAAACTTATAGATGGAAAGGTTGGTGCTATAAAGAATGGCTAAAAAAGTAACATCTGGTTATACAGAAGACTGGTTACCAGTGAAAGGAATTCAAAATGGATTTATTATAACTTCAAATAATCAAAAAGTAACAGGTGTTAAAATTACACCTAGAAATATATTTATTCTTGATCAAAATGCCCAAGACAATGTCCTTATAAGTCTAAAAAACTTTTATAATATGTTGGACTTTGAATTCTGGTTAGTAGTTGCTGACCGTCCGGTTGATATTTCAGTTTATATGGCACAACTTCAACTTTTATATAATGAAGCTCCAAATCCAGCAATTAGAAAATTAATACTACAAGATATCAATAAAGGAAACATGTTTATTAATAATAATATTGTTGATACAGAATACTACTTATTATTTAAGGATAAAAATGTAGATATACTACAAAAACGTGTCAGAACAATGATTAATGGACTTGCTAGTTGTGGACTAAATGCTTCTCAAGTTAACAATGCTGATTTAAGAATTATTTTAGAGAATTTCTTAAATGGTGGAGAAAATACTGAGTTTGGGACGGTGATGTCATAATGAGTATCGGAATCAAAAGTCAATTAGCACCAAAAGGACTACATTTTAATCCAAGTGACTTTGTTATCAGTGATAACTATGCAACAATTTTAACAGTTGTATCATATCCAAAATATATTCAGCCAGGTTATTTATCATCTTTAACTAACATGCCTGGAATTAAAGTCGTAGTTAAACACATTCCAGTACCATTTCAACAAATGGCAAAAATGTTAAATAAACAGGTTGCTGACTTAAAAGAAAAATATAAAAATGAACGTGACTTAACAGTTCGCGAAAGATATCGTCAAGATGCTGAAAGTTTGGAATACTTTGTTTCTATGCTAGCTGCGAGTCAAGCTCGTATTTTCGACTTTCAAATGCATATTATGATTACTTCTCCTACAAAAGAAGGATTGGAACTAAAGAAAGTTAATGTTAAAAACTATCTAGATGCTATGGAATTACGTGCTATATCATTACGTTTTGAACAGGAAAAGGTATTAAAATCAATTTTACCAATATTCCCATCACAAGATATAGAACAACGTATTGGTACACCAATACCTTCAGTAACAATAGCGGCTATGTATCCATTCATCTTTGATAGCATTAAAGATCCAGGATTATCAACATTACTAGGAGTAGATTTTTCTGGTGGAGTAATTTTATTCAATCAATTCTTATATAAAATAAGAAAAGAAAATAATAGAAATAATGCCAACATGATTATGTTAGGTACATCTGGCTCAGGTAAATCAACAGCAGCAAAACTATTACTAAGAGGACATATTCGTAATGGTTGTCAAATTGTTATAATCGATCCAGAAGATGAATTTAGAGAAATAACTCAAGCCTTTGGTGGTGACACAGTAGACATTGGTAAAGGTGGAGAGTTTGGTTTAATAAATCCATTGGAAGTAGTAATAGATGCTGACGAAGAAGAAATAAAACAAGGTCTTGGTTATACAGTTTTAACAAGAACCTTACAATTCTTAAAAGCATTTATGAAATACTATGATCCATCAATTCAAGAAGATGTCTTAACAATGTTTAGTGAAGTTGTTCAAGATACATATAAACGTTTTGGAATTGATTTTAATACAGACTTTTCACATTATACTAGTGCTGATTATCCAACATTCAGTGATGTATATGCCACGATAAAAGGTAGATTAATGTCAATGACTGAACAAACTCAAGAGCGTGAAATTATGGAACGTCTTGAATTAAAAGTTAGACCTATAACAAAAGAGTTAAAATTCTATTTTGATGGACACACAACAATAAGTAAAGATAGTGACTTCATGGTATTTAATATTAAAGAGTTAATGAATAGTGATACAACAGTAAAAAATGCTTTATTCTTTAACGTTTTAAAATATGCCTGGGGTCTATGTTTAGACTACGATGTTGATACTGTCCTAATGGTTGATGAAGCACACGTATTATTAGGAGATAAGAACACATTAGGAGCAGATTTCCTTGCTCAAGTACAACGTCGTGCACGTAAGTACAATACAGGGACAATAATTATTACTCAACAACCAAGTGATTTCTCAGATCCTGCAGTTATTACACAAGGAAAAGCAATATTTGATAACTCATCATATTACTTAGTCATGGGTCTAAGAAAACAAGCAGTAGAAGACTTATCATTATTAATTGATTTAAATGAAAGTGAAAAAGAAAGTATAAAACGATATTCACAAGGAGAAGCTTTGTTCGTTTGTGGAAATAGACGTATGCGAATAAATGTTACAGTAACAAAAGAAGAATTAGACTCTTTCGGTACTGGAGGAGGACTATAGTAAGTAGTTAGGTGGTGATAGCATGTCATCTTATAGAGCCAATAGAAAAGGAAGTACAAGTGACACAGAACGTGCTGATAAAAACAATGCTCAAAATGTAAAAAATGCAGCTGACATAGCTATTGCCAGTAAAAATCCATATGCAATGGCAGCTGGAGCAGCTGTCAAAGCCGCCGATAAATTAACTGGTGGCAAGAGTAGTGAAATGTTAGGTAAAGGTTTAACAGATACTATTAACAAAATGCCTAATGGAAAAAAACTACAAAAAAAACTTAATAAAGTAAATGAATCTGGAATGGGAGATAAAGCCGGTCAAGCAGCAAGATTAGCATCTGGTGATGCTAGTAATGCCACTTCTGCTGGTACAGATACTGCAGGCAAACAACAAAAGAGTTCTGGTACATCACTTCCAAAATCCAAAATACTTGGTGATAAAAAGGAAAAAGAGGGCAAAGGAGATAATGCCAGCGAAAATGATGGTGCACTTTCTGCATATGGTAAAGTTTTACTAAAAAAAGCTTTGCCAATTGTGTTACCAATTTTTGCCTTTTTCTTTCTACTATTACTAACGGCTACATTGTTTTCGGGTACATATGCAGGCGATATGGATGATGCTCTTGGTGCCAGTGATGCTGCTGGCGAACAAACAGATGGCAATGATTACACTGCTTCAAGCAAGGAAGCAAAAGAGTTTTATGAAAGAATAAATGATGTAAAATTAGAAATGCAATCAGAAGGAAAAACAGTAAAAGCAGTTAGAGTTGCTGCTGTATATCATATAATTAATTATTATGATCCTTCAGTAGATTATGACGATATGTCAAAAAGCAAAATCAAAGAAATTGCTGAAAGCATGTTTGATGGAAATACTTATAACGAAGAGACATTTAAAAATAATCTTGTTAATGACATTTTTGTTGATTATTTTCCAGAATATAGTAAAAGAAAAAGAGAAATATTGGCTGAAGAAGTAATAAATTATGCCAAAAACTATGAGAGCCTGGTTGATAAATATGCTCCAAGTTCAACTTGTGCTGCACAAGGAACTTGTACATATAAAATCAAAGGATTCAACACTGGTAAAGGTACTATTGCAAAGGAAACGAATGCTTCTAATATTAAGGTAAGACTAATGACCTGTGGTGATTTAGGAAGAGGGAAACCAATTCCAGGTGAAGAACTAGTTGATTTTGAGAAGTATGTTACTGGAGTTGTTTATGCCGAAATGGGTCCGGGAAACAATTCTGAAGCCTATAAAGTTCAAGCTATTGCCGCTAGAACTTACGCTTTAGTTAGACCAAAAGCAATGAATGGTGCCTTTGGTTTAAAACTAGAAGAAGAAAATGGACAAACTATTTTACAAATCAGAAATTGTACTGAAGATCAAGTTTATTGTGATCCAGATCAAGGTTGTTCAACAAGTGTGTCAGCTGGAAGTGCTGATAAATCCGGTGCTACTATATTCTCAGGAGCACATACCAAGTCTGTTACAATAAAAGATAAGTTGCCAGAAGACTCAGATTTACGAACTGCCGTAAGCTCAGTAATGGGACAAGTATTAGTAGATAACAATGGTTACCTAATAAATTCTGGATATACAAGTGTAAACCAAAACAAATGGAAAAGTGATGCAGCATCAGGGCTTGACTACAAACAAATATTAATATCACACTATGCTGCTGCCAACAAAGTAGAGGAAAACAGTTGTAATATTAATGGTAGTACATCATGCTCTATACTATCATCTGGTCCATATGCAAACTGGAAACAATATGAAGGTGAATGGACAAGTGTTCAAATAGGTTCTTCTGGAAAAACAATTAAAAATATTGGTTGTTTAGTAACATCAATATCTATGTTAGTAGCAAAATCAGGTCAACCAACTACAATTACTGGAGACTTTAATCCAGGAACTTTCGTTCAAGCTTTAAACAGACTTGGTGGATTTACAGGTAATGGTTCTTTAAACTGGGGAACAGTTACAAGTATAGTACCATCATTTAAATACATGGGAAGAGTAGTAGTAGAAGGTTTATCAAAAGAAGCAAAATTAAGTAAATTACAAGAACTACTTAGTAATAAAAATAACTATGTAGTTGCTGAAGTAAAAGGTAATACAGGTCAACACTGGGTAGCAATAGATGGTATATCAAATGGTAGTGTCGTAATGATGGACCCAGGTAGTCCAGCAACAGACCTATGGGCACAATATGATTGGAGAAATACTAGTCAATTTAATTACTATACAATTGGATAGGAGATTATTAATGAAAAAAAGATATATTGTAATTTTAATCATAGTAATAGTTTATTTTACAGTCTTCTTTTTGTTATATGGAAGAGACGAATTAAAATATTCGAAACTAAAGACAACATTAATAATAGGTGATAATACAATCTGGCAATTAGATGAAAAAAAATGGTATAATATTGTCAATAACAAGGACATGGAAAATTTAAATTGGCAAGAATTTACTGTTTTTGTAGATAATGAAAAGCTAGGTAACTATAAAATAGTTTATGATGATAAATGGTATTTATTTGATAATAAAAGAAAACCGGTTTCTTACTCTGGCAGTTTAATAGCATACTCAGCTAATTATGAAATGAAAATAAAAAACTTTAATCAAGAAAAAATATCAGACTATACTAAAGTAAATAAAGTATTATCAGAAAATAATATATCTACAGGTCAGGAACTAACAAGTAATACTCAAATTAGTGTTGATATAGATAACGATGGAGTAGACGAAAAAATATATGTGGTAGGCAATGTATTTCCTAGGGAAACTGACCCGGATTATATATTTAGTGTAGTATTTATGGAAAAAAATGATATAATATATCCAATTTATAAATCAGTAGAAAAAAACAGGAGTTTTAATGGTTGCAAACCGTATATAAATTCTATAATTGATGTTAATGATGATAATAAATATGAAATAGTATTATCTTGTAGTAAGTATAGTACTGAAGGAACTATCGATATGCTATATAAATTCAATAATGATAAATTCAGTATTATAGTTAGCAATCAATAAAATATTTAATGACGTTTTAAATAGTTGATGTTATAATATAGGCAGAAAGGAAGTAGTAACATGAAATTTAAGTTTCGAGCAGATTCTCATGATTTATTAATATTTGGAATCTTTTCTCTATTTTTACTATATATAGTAGCAATTGTAATAGTTAATCTAGCAACATTTGCTGCAGAAGGAACATTATCAGGATTTAATCCTTTACCAGCTTTTAGTCCTAAATATATAGTTACAACTTTAACATTTTTCATATTAGCGCTTTTTGCCTTATTTGTAAGTGTTAGTTCATACTTCTTTGAAAGAGAAAAAGGTATAGGTCTAACAACAGAAAAGAAAGATAAAGGTTATTCTCGTTGGGCAAAAGATAAAGAAATTAAAGAAGAATTAGAGTGTGTTGAGGTAAAACAAAAAAGAGCAAAAGCCGCTGGAATTCCTTTAATTGTAAAAGAAAACGAAATGTGGGTAGACAATGGTGAATATCACTCATTAATTATCGGTGCCACTGGTTCAGGTAAAACTGAAGGATTTGTTCATCCACAAGTACATAGTTTAGCAAAAGCTAGAGAATCAATGATTATTACCGATCCAAAAGGTGAAATATACGAAAAGAACAGTATGATGCTTAGAGAATTAGGCTATCAAATTGTCTTACTTAACTTCCGTGATCCTCAAATGGGTAGTGCTTGGAACCCAATGACATTACCATATAAAATGTGGAAGTCTGGTAATCATGACAAAGCTATCGAGTTATTAGATGACTTAGCTTTAAACATTCTATACGATGATAGTAATAAAAATGCCGATCCATTCTGGGAAAAAACATCAGCCGATTATTTCTCAGGAATTGCTTTAGGATTATTTGAGGATGCCAAAGAAGATGAAATTAATATTAACAGTATTTCTTTAGCAACAACCGTTGGTGAAGAAAAATTTGGAGGATCAACTTATATTAAAGAATACTTTAATGCAAAAGATCCTGCTAGTGCAGCCGCTATCAATGCTTCAAGTACTATAATGGCGCCAACTGAAACTAAAGGTAGTATCTTATCTGTATTTAAACAAAAAGTAAAATTGTTTGCTTCTCGTGATAACTTAAGTGAAATGTTATCATATAGTAGTGTCGACCTAGAAAGCATTGGTGAAAAACCTACTGCTGTATTCATAGTTATTCAAGATGAAAAGAAAACATACCATTCATTAGTTACTATTTTATTAAAACAAATATATGAAACTTTAATAGCAACAGCTCAAAAACATGGTGGAAAATTACCAGTAAGAACAAACTTCATACTAGACGAGTTTGCTAACATGCCACCATTAAAAGATGTAACAACAATGATTACTGCTGCTCGTTCAAGAAGAATAAGATTTACAATGATTATTCAGAACTTTGCACAATTGGATTCTGTATATGGAAAAGAAGATGCTGAAACAATTCGTGGTAACTGTGGAAACATAGCTTACTTAATAACAACGGAATTAAAAGCCCTTGAAGAAATATCTAAAATGTGTGGTGAAGTAAAATCTAAAAAAGATGAAAAAACTGCTTCAACGCCATTGGTAACAGTATCTGACCTACAAAGAATGAAAATGTTTGAAGTTATAGTTCTTCGTTTACGTAAACAACCATTTAAGACTAAATTAACTCCAAACTTTAAAATAGACTGGGGTAAAAAATATCCATTAGCTAAGTATCCAACAAGAGCTAAAAGAGAAGTTCATACTTTTGATATAAAAGAATTTGTAAAAAATCAAAAGAAAAAGAAACTGTTAGATATGATGAATGCCGCAGAAATGGATTCAAAACCAGGCAACAGTGAAAAAAGTAAAGCTGATGCTTTTGACTTTGCACCAAGAAAAAGTCCATTTGGCCCTGCACCAAGTCCTATTACTCCTAGAGTTCCAGAAAAGAAAGAATCAGTAGAAAAGCCTATACCTATCTTTAAAGACACAGAGGTTGGATTACCAAAGCCAGAAAAGAAGGAAACAAAGCCAGTTGATGATAACTTCAATTTTGATGTTGATGAGTTAGTCAAAAAAATAGATGCTAAAATTGCAGAACTTGAAGAAGAAGAAAAAAAGAACAAAGAAAAACAAGAGCCAAACAAGCCTGTAGTTGAACAAAAAAGTCCTGTAATGCCAACGTCAATAAACAAGGTAGAAAATAATGTTGTTAAAGAACCAACACCAATGATGACAACAGTACCTAATAATAATTTGGAATTACAAGACGATGATGACAATGATGATGATTTCTTTGATGACTTTTTTGATAACTAATATAATGAAAGGAATTAAATAATATGAATCTTAATTTTAATCAAAGCAAAAAAAATGGAAAAGTAAACGACATAGATGCTGACGAATTTGAAGAAGAAATTGAAGAGGAAACTGTTGAAGAAGACGATGATGAAGAAGATGAAGAAGAAAGCAAAAGTTCTAAAAATAAAGGACAAGACGACTTTAAAAAATTCATTCTAAAACTAGCATTTATAGTTATTGGTGGTATAGTTCTTTTATTTATAGTTTTAAGTATAGCAACAGCCTTCACTAAGGGAAATTATTCTTATGAAAAAATTGAAGAGATTATGACTAATGCCGCTAAATCATACTTTGCAGATAATCCAGAAAGTCTTCCAAAGAAGGAAACTCAAATTGTTGAAATAGAGGCATCAACTCTAGCTTTGGCTGGAAAAATGAAAGACTTAAGTGAATACACAAAAAAAGGTGTTACTTGTACTGGAAAAGTAAGTGTATCTAAATCAGGTGAAGAATATATATATACGCCATCTTTAAACTGTGGAGATGCTTATAGTGACAAAACAATAGCTGCAGCAGTTAAAGAAGATTCTAAAGTAGTTACTTCTGGCTATGGTTTATACAAAATGAACAATGGATTAGTCTTCCGTGGCGAAATGGTTAACAATTATGTTAAAATAAATGAAGAACTTTGGCGTATAGTTAAAATCGACAGCAATAACAATGCTTACTTAATTAAAGAAGAATACGCTGGATATTCAGCTGCTTGGGATGATAGATACAATAATGAAGTAAAATATAACATTGGTATAAATAATTATTCCACAAGTAGAATAAAAGAATATCTTGAAGAGTTGTATAATGAGACAAAAGAAGGCTTAGTATTCTTAAGTGAAACTGATAAGACAAAATTATCCAGCTTTGAAGTTTGCACCGGAAAAAGAACTCTTGACAGTACCAATAATACTAACGAACTAGAATGTAAAAGTACAGTTGCTGGACAAAAACTTGGTTTATTAACAGTATCAGACTATATTAATGCTAGTATTGATCCAAATTGTACTAGTCCACAAAGTCCAGCCTGTCAAAACTACAACTATCTAGCCGCTGATTATCGTTGGTGGACCGCAACAGCAGTAGCTAATAGTAGCTCAACCGTATTCATTGTAGATGAACAAGGAAGCGTTACCGAAACAAAATGTAATGCATACAATCGTATTAGACCAGTAGTAAAACTAAGTAGTAGAATCATGATCAGTTCTGGAAATGGAACTGAGAAAAATCCATATATAATTAAATAATAAGTAGGAATCTGTAATTACTGCAGATTCTTTTTTTTCATCTAATACAATAGAGGTGAAAATATGACAATTGATATGAATGATTTTCTTACTATTGTAAATAATTCTAGTAGTACCTTAAATATAATTGATATTAGAAGTAAATACATATATGATCTGAGTCACATAAATAATTCAATAAACGTTCCTTATGATTACTTACTGCTGAGTCCATCAAAGTATTTAAACAAAAATGATACTTATTACTTATATTGTCAAGCAGGGTATACAAGCAAAAGTATTTCAAAAAAACTAAATTCACTAGGATATAAAACAATAAGTATTAATGGAGGATACAATAGTTATCGCCTAAATATAGGAAAAGATATTAGTTCTTTCTAATATCTTTTACTTTTAAATAAATATATTTGTCCATTATAATTGTTAACCAGTATTAACTAACTACTATTTTCTTGAGACATTTCGATTTTTGTATTATAATAAAATAGGAAGGTGAATAACTTGGACTTAATAAATACAATAGTTGAATACAGTACAGAAGTTATTTCAAATGGTGGTATTTTATTTGGTATGTTACTAATAATGATTGAGTCATTTATACCAGCCTTACCTTTAAGTGTATTCATCGCTTTAAATACTCATACATTTGGACTACTACCAGGAATACTAATGTCATGGGTTTCAACTTGTATTGGCTGCTATATTTCATACTTAATATTTTACTATGTATCAAATAACATAATCTATAAATATCTAAGTAAAAAAACAAGAGATAAAATAGATAAAGCCATAGATAAGTTTCAAAAAATCTCTCTAGCTAATCTAACAGTAATAATAACTTTACCATTTACGCCAGCGTTTCTAATAAATATTTTAGCCGGAGTTTCTGGAATGTCAAAAAAGAAGTATATTGTTGCTTTACTTATTGGAAAAATATTTATGGTTTCATTCTGGGGCTACATTGGCAAAAGTTTCGTAGAAAGTATGACCGATATATCAGCAATAATAGTGATGTCAATAATGATAATAATAGCCTATGCACTATCAAAATTAATAGGTAAAAATGCAAATATAGAGTAGGTGAAAAATATGGAATATGTAATTATAATTTTATTAGTAATTAATTTAATCATTGGTGTAATATCAATATTTAAAAACATTAATGAAAGTAATATAACAGAAAGACTTGGAAAACTAGAAGTAAGTATGATGAAAGAACTAGGTGATTTCAAGTCCGACATAAGTAGAAATTTAAATAAAGATTTTACGTCTTTAAATGAACAATTAGAAAAAAGACTAATTGTTATCAATGAAAGAGTAAATGAAAGACTAGATCAAAACTTTGAAAAGACTAATAAAACCTTCATGAACGTTATTGAAAGATTATCAAAAATAGATGAAGCACAGAAGAAAATAGAGACACTATCAACTGATATAGTTAGTCTACAAAGTATTTTAACCGATAAAAAGACGCGTGGTATCTTTGGCGAAGTAAACTTAAAGCACATTCTAACTAGCGTCTTTGGTGAAAGAAATGATAATATATTTCGTTTACAGTATACTTTAAAAACTGGTGTTATAGCTGACTCTGTAGTCTTTGCTCCAGAACCTCTTGGCACAATCGCAATCGACTCAAAGTTCCCATTAGAACACTATCAATTAATGGTTGATAAAAAACTATCTCAAGAATTAAGAGATAATTATGAAAAAATGTTTAAACAAGATATGAAAAAACATATAGACGCTATAAGCAGTAAATATATAATTCCTGGTGAAACAGCTGATCAAGCAATTTTATTCTTACCAGCAGAGGCAATATTCGCCGAAATAAACGCTTATCATCAAGATATAATAGATTATGCTTATAAAAAGAAAGTTTGGATTACAAGTCCTACTACTTTAATATCAACTTTAACAGTAGTAGAAATGATTATAAAGAATATGGAAAGAGACAAATACACTTCAATAATCCATGACGAATTAAACAAACTCGGCTTAGAATTTGCTCGCTATAAAGAACGTTGGGATAAGCTAGCTAGAAGTATTCAAACTGTAAATAAAGACATTGAAAACGTCTCTATTACGTCAGATAAAATCACTAAGAAATTTGAAACAATAAACAAAGTAGATGTTTCTATGTTAGAATATAAAGAAAAAGAATAGTTAAAATATAAAAAGAGGAGGGATAGTATGAATAATAATCAAGGTAATAAATTCGTCACGAGTATGCCACCAGCAACACCTGATAATAATCAAAATAATAATATACAAAATCAATTCAATCAAAATATCCCTCAAACAAATAACCAGAATATTTCTCAAAATAATATTCAAAGTCAATTTGGACAAAGTTTTAGTCAAAGTCAATTCAATCAAAATAATTCAGTTAGTCAAACAGGAAGTCAAAACAATAACTTTTCATCAATGAATTTCAATATACCTAGTCCAAATACAAATTTAGTTCAAAATAATCAAAATACTACGCCATCAAATAATACGAATTCATTTGGCTTTGATTTTAATGCACCTAGTGATGAAGAAAACACCAGTGACAAAAATAACAGTTTTTCTAGTTTGTTTAAAAATCAAAATAGTGAACAAATATCTGCTCAAAACAATAAACCATTTTCATCAATAGTTGATGAGATAATACAAGATAATTCTGGGACTAATACTTTTAAAAGTATTAATACTACTAATAGTGAGTTATTAAATAATTCAATAAATATTCTTCCAATAAACCAAATGAATGACAATCAAAAAACAGAACCAGAAGATGAGACAAAGCCAGTAGTAGAAATACAACCTAATAATACCGTTGTGCAATATAATCAAAATATAACTGATTTTCATCGAAGAAATTTACTAATGGGATTTGTTGGATACAAGTATGAAAAAATATCCCAAAGTAAATTCAATTTATTTGCCTTAATATTTGGCGAGTTCTACTTATTATATCGTAGAATGGTAGTAATAGGCTTATTTATACTATTGTTAAGAGTTGTTATAATATTTTACGTAAATCCATATCTTTCTCTTGTCATTAATGTAATCTTATGTTTCACATTTAATAAATTATACTTGTCATACGCTAAAGCAAAAATAAAAAATGCTGAAAGAAGATATTCCAATGCTTCATATGATCAATTAAGAGATATAATTGTCTCATCTGGTCAAACTAAAATGTCTAATCCAATTCTTACTGTTTTTGCAAGTATAATTATTGGTCTTGTTTGCCTTGTTATTGCTAATATCAATGGTTTCTCATTTGGACCATTCAAAGACATAAATATTTTAGTCTTATTAGGAAAAAATCCAGAGTTTAAAGGTAACTTGACATATGACAATAATGTCAACATCAATAATTATTATGAAATAGTAATGCCCGATGAAATAAAAAATTCTAATTCTAATCAAGGAAGTATAATAGGTGGAATCAAAACAGATCCAAATGATAACTTCAGTAATTGTCATTATAGTTTTAATGTCTTAAAAGACTTTTCAGATGCTGAAAACTTAGCTAAACAAATGAAAAATTACTATAAACTTAAAGATAACCCTGAAGAATTACAAATAAATAGTATAACTTGGTATCATATTTCTTATGAAAACAATGGAACCGTTAATTTATACTTAACATCTCGTAACAAAAAAGTATATATGTATGAGTTTAGAGAAGAAAAAAATGCCAATACAATTTCTTGTGAACAATACAATACAAGTATTTTAAATTCAATTTATTACAAATAAGCACTTAGGTGCTTTTCTTTTGGAAAAAAACAAACTTTAAAACATAAAATTAACTATGATAACCAAAATAATAATAATGCTAATCTCACTATTAATGATGACCATGGGAATAACTTACATAATAATGTACATTAATTTATTTACTTTTGGCTATACTATAAAAGAATATGTTTTCTATATTTTAAAACAACCAGAATGTTATTTATTTATAATAGGTCTCATAATTCAAATAATTATTATATATACTTGGAAAGGAAAAAGAACATGAATTATATTTACGATATATTACTTAACTTTAATGATGCCGATGAATACTTTGAATTTTATGAATGGAAAGATAATGACTGCTTTGAACACATAAAAAGAATTCCTATTATCAGAATCAGCTCTGAACAAATGCAAGAAATATTCAATTATAAAATTAAAATTGATAGTGAACTACTAGAAACAATAAAAGGAAGTACGATTTCCTACAAAAATAAAAAAGATATCAAGTTTGGCTGCCTTTTTTCAGATTTAAACAAAGTTCTAGCTTTAGAATTTAATAGTAAAGGAGTAGTAATAAGTAGAAGTAATTTATTATTAGACGAAGAGGAAGATGTTTTAGATGAAACAACTTTACTAGATGAAGAGAAAATAGGGTATGAGCTACTTGAAAAATATAAAATAGAATACTTTTTAACAAGAGATGAATCCTTTAAAAAGAAATATTTATTAAAAGAATTAAATTACTTAGCTAAAGAAAAAGATTATGAGAAATTAAATTATTTATATGAAGAAATATTTCCCCAAGATAAATTAACATTCCAAGAAAAAATAGCCAAACTTATAAAAGAAATAAATGAAAACTACAATAATAAATTAAGTGAATTATATGAAATAGTAAGATTAACTTACATAAAAAAATAGATTACTGGTTTTTAGTAATCTATTTTCATTGCTTTTTTAACTTTAATAATTTGTTTCTTAGCTCTTTCTCTAGCGATTTCTGTTCCTTTATTAAGAATTTTGGATACTTCTTCAGGATGCTCATCATAATATTTTCTTTTTTCTCTTATTGGCTTTAAGAATTCATTCATCGCAACAATTAATTCTTTTTTACATTGAACACATCCACGTTCTCCTTTTTTACATTCACTACAAACTTTTTTTACATTTTCAGGGCTATTAACTAATTTATGATAATAGTAAACCATACAAACATCAGGATTTGCTGGATCATCTTTTTTTATTTTTGTAGTATCAGTAAGTGCACCCATGATTTTTTCTTTAACTACTTCATCATTATCAATTAAATAAATTGCATTACCAAGACTTTTTCCCATTTTCTCATTGCCATCTAATCCTTTTATTCTAGGATTATTACTTAAAACTTGTTCAGGTTCTCTTAAAGTTTCACCATAGATAGAATTAAACTTTCTTACAATTTCCCGACATTGTTCAATTAAAGGAATTTGATCATCACCAACTGGAACACATTCTCCATCAAACGCTGTAATATCAGCAGCTTGTGAAACAGGGTATCCTAAGAATCCATAAGTTATTGATTCTCCATTATTCCCAAATAAACTTTTCTTTTGTGCAATTTCTGTTTTAACAGTAGGGTTTCTTTCAAGTCTCGCAACCGTAACCAAGTTTGAATAAAAAATTGTTAATTCTGCTATTTCAGGTATTTTTGATTGAATAAAAAAGTTAACCTTATTTGGATCTAGTCCAAGAGCTAATAAATCTTTTGTTATCTCAAATACATTAGTTCTAACCTTATCTGGATTATTAAAGTTATCAGTTAATGCTTGAACATCAGCAATTTCTAAATAAAAATCATAGTCATTTTGCATTTTTACCCAGTTTTGACAAGCTCCAAAATAATGTCCTAAATGCAAGTTTCCTGTAGGTCTAAGACCTGTTAAAATTGTTTTCATAAAAATCTCCTCACTCTCTAATTATTTTAATTTTAAATATCAAAGCACCATCGTCTTTTTAATATAAACATAAAATATCACCTCTAAAAATAAAAGACCCAAATCCTAATACTAGGACAAGAGTCTTGTGCCACCTAACATAGTTCATATACTAACATATATGTTCAATTTATAACGGGAAGAATATCCCGGCCTTTTATACTATAATTTCCAAAAGGCACTCATTAGTCCATTCAATATCGATCCGCCACAGTCTTCCAGCAACCGACTGCTCTCTATAAACTTCAATAATATCTACTAATCTAAATCACAGTTTTCTTAACTAAATTAATATTAACATAACAGTTTTAAAAAGTCAAACAGGCTATGACAATAACACAATTGCTCAACAAAAAGGTTGTCTAAAAAACAATTATAAGTTATAATATTAGAAGTTGGAGGGATATATATGGCAAAAGAAACAAAAACAAAAGAAATTAAGAAAGAAGAAACTAAGAAAAATGTTCATGAAGTTCCTGTAAAAATCGAAGGTGAACAATGGACAAAAGCTTTAGATAAATCATTTGCTAAAAAGCAAAAAACAGCTAAGGTTGATGGTTTCCGTACAGGAAAAGTACCAAGAGACATTTACGAAAAACATTATGGAAAAGAATCTTTATTCTTGGAAGCTGCTGATTTATTATTACAAGAAGCATACTTAAAAGCTATGGAAGATTCAAAATTAGTTCCAGTAGTACAACCTTCAGTTGACTTAAAAGGAATTGATGAAAACGGTGTTGAATTTGTTTTCACTATTGTTACTAAACCAGAAGTTAATGTTAAGAAATATAAAGGATTAAACATTAAACCTGAAAAAGTAGAAATAACTGATGAAGAAATAAATCATGAACTTGGACATTTATTAGAAAGATATACTGAATTAGTTAATAAAGAAGACGGTGCTGTTGAATCTGGCGATGTTGCAGTTATTGACTTTGAAGGATTCAAAGACGGTGTGGCATTCGACGGTGGAAAAGGCGAAAACTATTCATTAGAAATAGGTTCAAATACATTCATTCCTGGTTTTGAAGACCAAATCATTGGCATGAAATCTGGAGAAGAAAAAGACTTAGACATCACTTTCCCAGAAGATTATGGAGCAAAAGATCTTGCTGGTGCTAAAGTAGTATTCAAAGTTAAAGTAAATGAAATCAAAACTAAAGAAAAAAGAGAATTAGATGAGGAATTTTTTGAAGATTTAGGAATGGAAGGCGTTAATTCAGAAGAAACTTTGAAAGAAGAAATTAAGAAATCTATAGAAGCTCAAAAAGAAGCTGAAGCTGAAAATAACTACATTGATAAAATATTAGAAGAAGTTTCAAAAAATGTAGAAGTAGATATTCCAGAACCAATGGTAGATGAAGAAGTTAATCGTCTATTAAAGAGATTCGAAGAACAAATGAAAATGCAAGGAATTTCTCTAGACTTATATTATCAATTTACTAACAGCAATGAAGAAGCTTTAAAGAGCCAAATGGAAAAAGAAGCATACTCAAATGTTTTATATCGCTTAATGCTTGAAGAAATCATGAATCTAGAAAAAATTGAAGTAAGTTCTGAAGAAGCTGAAAAAGAAGCAGAAGAATTAGCTAAAAAATATCAAATGGAAAAAGATGAATTCTTAGCTCAATTTGGTGGTATCGAAATGATTCAATATGATTTAGAAATGCGTAAAGCTATCGAATTATTAAAAGAATTAAATAAGTAATAAGAAAAAGGTGAGTAAAATCACTTTTTTTTTACAAAATTCTTTCAAAAAAAAGAAAATTCATATATAATAAAAAACAGTACAAAAATTTGGAGGTGAATATCCCATGATAACAAACAAAGATAAGTTGCGTGTATTAATAATAAACGACATGGTTATTTTTCCAAATAATGAAGTAAGAATAGAATATGATAAAAATCTTGATAAACAAATGAATGAAACATTTGACTGTGATGATGAATTAATACTAATCGTTAATCCTATAGATGACGGTGAAAAAATAGATATTATGTCCTTACCAAACGTTGGTGTATTAGGTAAAATAAAATTAAAACTAAATGTTCCAAACGGAAAAACAAGAGTCGTAATAGAAGGTCTTGAAAGAGTTGAAATAAATAATTATACTTTTGATAATAAAAATTATTTCGCTAACTACAATATAATTGAAAATATTGAAGTAGAAGACGAAAATAATTATATAAATATATTAATAAAATCTATTGAACATTATATTGATAGAGTACCATATATAGGTAACGCCATCATGGGCCAAATAAATAACGTAAGAAGTCTAGATGAATTATGTGATCTTGTAGCCAGTTTCTTAACAATAGATTATGATAGAAAGAAAAAATATGTAACAATAGTTGATCCTGTTGAAAGATGCAAATTATTAATAGAAGACATCAACATTGATCTACAATTTGCTGAGTTAGAACAAAAAATAGAAGCCCAAGTTGAAAAAGAGTTAAATGAAACTCAAAAAGAATACTTTTTACGTGAAAAAATCAAAGCCATGCAAAAAGAACTAGGAGAAGCAAATAGTAAAGATGACGAAGTTGTCCGCTTAAAGAAAAAAGTATCAAAACTAAAATGTAACAGCAAAGTAAAAGAAAAAATAAATCGTGAACTTGCTAGGTATGAAGCAATTAACAGTAATTCTCCAGAATTAGGAATAATAAGAGAGTATCTTGAATGGATGATAAATCTACCCTGGAACACCTACACAAAAGACAATCAAGACTTAGTAAGAGTAAAAGAAATACTGGATAACTCACACTATGCTTTAGATGAGGTAAAAACTAGAATATTAGAATACTTAGCGGTAAAACAAAACACTAACAATTCACGTAGTCCTATCATCTGTCTTGTCGGTCCACCAGGAGTAGGTAAAACTTCTCTAGCCATAAGTATTGCCAACAGTTTAAATAGGAAAGTTGCTAAAATTAGTGTTGGTGGAATAAATGATGAAGCTGAAATCATTGGACATAGAAGAACCTACATTGGCGCAAACCCAGGACGTATAATTCAAGGTATAAGAAGAGCTGGAACATCTAATCCGGTATTCATAATTGACGAAATAGATAAAATGACAAAAGACATAAAAGGTGATCCAGCCAGCAGTCTTTTGGAAGTTCTAGATCCAGAACAAAACAGTAAATTTTCAGATCATTATATCGAAGAAGAATTTGACTTATCAAAAGTATTCTTCATCGCAACAGCTAACTACATTGAACAAATCCCTTATGAATTAAGAGATCGTTTAGAAATAATAAATCTATCAAGTTACACAGAATATGAAAAATTAGATATTGCTAAAAGACATTTAATTCCTAAAGAATTAGAAGAACATGGCCTAACACCCTTACAAGTTCAAATTTCTGATGACGTAATTATGACAATGATTAGAAATTATACTAAAGAAGCCGGTGTTCGTGAACTTGAAAGAGTAATTGCCACACTATTTAGAAAAATAGTAAAAGAAATTCTTCTTGAAAAATCTAATATGTTTTATATGATAGATGAAAAAAATATTGAAAAATATTTAGGTAAGAAAAAGTATTTATATACTGAAAATATAAAGAAAAACGAAGTCGGTGTTGCAAACGGAATGGCCTATACAGTCTTTGGCGGTGACATATTACCAATTGAAGCCAATATGTTTAAAGGAAAAGGTGACTTAATACTAACTGGCTCACTTGGAGAAGTAATGCAAGAGTCATGTCAAATTGCTCTAAGTTATATCAAAGCAAATACTGATAAATTTTCTATAGACCCAAATCTACTAGAAAAAAACAACATTCATATTCATTTTCCAGAAGGAGCAGTTTCAAAAGATGGCCCATCAGCTGGAATTGCCATTACTACAGCCTTAATCAGTCTTTTCATAAATAAACCAATTAGCTATACAATTTCCATGACTGGTGAAATAACTTTACATGGTCGTGTTTTGGGAATAGGTGGCTTAAAAGAAAAAGTCATTGGTGCACATAGAGCCGGTATTAGAAAGATTTTTATACCTTCTGAAAATGAAAAAGATTTAGAAGATATTCCAGTAGACATAAAGAAAGATATTAAATTCCATTTTGTAAATAATTACAGTGAAATATATGATAAAGTATTTAAATAGATAACTGAAAGAAGAATATTAATTCTTCTTTTTTCATAGTATGATTTAGGAGGTCAATATGAAAAAAATAATATCTTTTAAAAAAAATATAGAGTTTCCTTCAATGATAGGCGAAGTTACTGCCATTTCCCTAGACCATACTTTAAAATTTATCGATGAAAGTAACATTGCTGGAGACTTTAGAGTAACCGGTAGTTATAAGTTGACAGAAGCATCTAGATTAGAAGAAAATTTTGATTACACAATACCAACAGAAATAGTTTTACCAGAAAAACTTGATTTAGAAACAACCAAGATATCTATTGCTGACTTTTATTATGAGATAGATTCAGATGTTACTATGATATGTTATATAGATGTAAAAATAGAAGGTGTAGAAATAATCGAAGAGTTAGAAGAAAAAGAAGAAAAGAAAACTATAGAGCCAGCTATACCAAGTCCACCAAAGGAAGAACAAGAAACAAGATGTGTAGAAGAAGAGACTAAAAATGAAAGGGAATGTGATGGTGATAAAATTATGGAAGAAACAAGTGAAGAAAAAGTTGAAATTACTCCGGATGAAACAGTAGCGAGTACAAACAATGAAAATATCGAGAACATCATAAATACTAACAATGACAATGATCTATCAGAAAAAGCCGGTTCATTATTTACATCATTAGATAGTAGCGAAGAAACATTTTCAACATATTCAGTATACATTTTAAGACAAGAAGAAACTGTTCAATCAATAATAGAAAAATATCATATTAGCAAAGAAGAACTAGAGAATTATAACGACTTATCAAATTTATCCGTAGGAACTAAAATTATAATTCCGAATACTGAAAAATGATTAAAGAAAGAGAATTTTTAAAAAAGTGTCAAATAGAACCATTGAATATATGTTATAAAAATAATTCTAAAATCATTACAACTGAAGACGGAAAATACACCATAAAAGTTCGAAGAAATAATAAAGACATTTATAACTATCTTAGGAGTCATGCCTTCAGCAACTTCTTATCACCATTGACTACCATTGATGATCCATACGAAATATATCCTTACATAGAAAGTGAAAGTATGTCAAATAGTAGCGATAAAGCTGTAAGTCTTGTTTACCATTTAAGTCTTCTTCATACTAAAACAACAGTATATGAAGAAGTGAATTTAGATAAAATAAAAGCCTTGTACGAAAAAACAAGCCTTGAATTAAACAACCTTGATGACTATTATCATGACTTACAAGATTATATTGAAAATAAAGTGTACATGTCACCAGAAGAATACTTACTAATTAGAAATATAACTCTAATATATAATGCCATTATTTTTTCAAAGGAAAATTTAAAAGCCTGGTACGACAAAAAAATAGCCATGAAAAAAGAACGTCAAGTCTTCTTACATCGCAATCCATCGCTAAAAAACTTTATCATGACACCAGAACACCATTACTTTATAAACTGGGATAATTCATCTCTCGGAGTACCATTATATGATTTGCTAACATTCTTTAAAAATGACTATGAAGAATTAGAACTAAAGAGTCTTTATAACATATATCAAAGTAAATATCGTTTTACTGAAGAAGAGGAACTATTATTTTTCACCATATTATCAAAACCATGGAAACTAGAATTTACTAAGAATCATTACAATAATACATTACAAGTTCAAAAACTTCTAGATTACATCGTTAAGGGAAGCACTATAGCGTCAAAAGAAGACCAAGAAGACCAAGAAACATAACATTATAAATTCAAACAACAATATAACAACATTAAGCCTAGTAGTTATAAAAAGTAATAGTAACATTTGATAAAATAAAATAATAAATACAACAATAATACCAATAAGATAGAATATATTACTCTTTCTTTTTTGCTTGCAAGAATTACAATTACAAAAGAATGGATGTTTACTTTTCATTACTCTTCACCTATAGTAGTCTATGAAAAAAGAAAAAAATAGTTCACATTTGCCTAAAAACAATTGACAAAAAACTGGCATATTGTTACAATATAAATGATAATAATTATCAATAGGAAGAGTAGTATGAAAAAAAGAGTTACAAAACAAAAACAGATAATTTTGGAAACCATAAGAAAAGATCGAAGTCATCCAACAATGGCTGATATCTATAAAAAAGTCCAAAATAAAAACAAAAAGATAGGTCAAGCAACAGTATACAGAAACATAAATGAACTAGTAGAATCTAATGAAGTAGAAAAAATAACAGACTTATCTGGCCAGTTTCATTTTGATGGAAATGAAAATAAACACTACCATTTATTATGTACAAATTGCCAGAAAATATTTGACATATTCGATGAAAACTATAGTTCAATTATTTCAACTGTCGCTAGTAATAATGAATTCATGATTACTGATGTAAAAATAACTTGTCTTGGTCTATGCTCTACATGTAAAGAATTATTATCAAAAAAATAAAATTATTTGGAAAAGAGGTATTACAATGGAATTAAAAGGTAGTAAAACAGAACAAAATCTATTAAAAGCATTCTCTGGTGAAAGTCAGGCTAGAAACAAATATACATTTTATGCAAGTAAGGCTAAAAAAGACGGTTATGAGCAATTAGCAGCAATATTTGAAGAAACAGCAAACAATGAGAAAGAACACGCTAAATTATGGTTCAAAGAATTACATAATGGACAAGTTCCATCAACAATTGAAAATCTTGAAGATGCCGCAGCTGGCGAAAATTATGAATGGACTGAAATGTATAAAGAATTTGCCGCTGTAGCTAAAGAAGAAGGATTTACTCGTATAGCAAATCTATTTGAAAAAGTTGGCGAAATCGAAAAAGAACATGAAGAAAGATACCTAACACTATTAAAAAATATCAAGGATGATAGAGTATTTAAAAAAGACGGCGATAAAATTTGGGTATGTAGAAACTGTGGCTATGTTTACACTGGCAAAAATGCATTAGAAGTATGTCCAGTATGTGCTCATCCAAAGAGCTTTATGGAAGTAAAAGCAGATAATTATAAGTAGAATACGAAAAGCAGATTCACTTAGTTGAATCTGTTTTTTTCTTAAAAAACAATTTCTGTTTCTAACTCTTTGTCAAAAATTGCAATAAATAAGAAAATAACACCAGATATCAAAATCAAAATATTAGCAATAAAATTAATCGTTTCGAAAAATTTCTTACTTTCCGTATCATAAGGAGACAAACTTTTATATGTTTTATATCCAGATACAAAAAAATAATAATAGATACCAAGAACAATAGAAAAAATTATAATTATCAGTTTTCTATAATTACTTTTAGATTGCATATCATTATTTATAAAGTAATTAACTTCTTCTTTATTTGCCATAAAAGAAAGAAATATTATAACTAAATATATAATCCAAATATAATTTTCTATTTCTATTGTTCTAAGTATTTCTTCTTTATTTTTCATATTAAAATATATTCTTTTAAAAATAATAATATAATTTTATAGGTGAGTAAAATGAATTTAATACCCAATATATCACCAAAAACTTTTTCTGCCAGTGCCATAATTGTCGGCTATTTACTTATAGATGATTTAACAGCCAACGAACAAAACGCTCTAGGTAACTGGCTTATGCTAACAGCTCAAGTCTTATGCACCAATGCCTATTATAAACAAGTTCAACAAGAAAGAAATATAGCACCAGAAAAATCTAAAGAAAAACAAGAAATAGATATGCTCCAGCAACTTTTAAACGCTCTGGAAAAAGAACTGAATAATTTAAAATCAAATATTTGACAAAGAGTCATCTTCTGTACTAATAGAACTTTGAAAATAGAAAAAACACAAAGTTCCAACAAATACCAAGATACTGCCAATGAATCTAATAAGATATTTTTTATCATAATTATTCTCCTTCCATTCACTATAATTTCTACTTAAAAAATATAAATATATAACAATATTCGCAATTACAATTTTTCTAAATAGATTTATAGCCTTTTTATTCGCAACCTCATCATTAGAACGTAAATGTTTCTTAACCAGTTCATCACCATAAATATTCAGAAAAGCAATTACTATATAAACAGCCCAAATATAATTTTCAATAGTTAATCTTTCTATTTTTTTCTTGTTATCATTCATAATAAAATATATGCACAATAAACAATTTAATATATTTATAGTTTGTGATATAATTTACTAAGAAATTGAGGTGTTACCATGATTAAACATGAACTTCTTGCTCCAGCAGGAAATATGGAGTGTCTAAAACAAGCTATATTCTCTGGTGCAGACGCTGTCTATGTTGGCTGTAAAAAATTTGGTGCCAGAAAATTTGCAAGTAACTTTACAAATGATGAAATAATAGAAGCGATAAAACTATGTCATCTATACGGTGTAAAAATATATGCTACTATGAATACATTAGTTAAAAATGATGAAGTAGACTCATTTCTTAATCAAGTTGAGTTTCTACATAAAAATGGAATTGATGCTATTTTAATTCAAGACTTTGGTATGCTATGCCTTGTTTTAGAAAAGTATCCTAATCTAGAAGTACATGCTTCAACTCAAGCAAATACATCATCAAAAGAAACTGCCGAACTATTTTACAAATTAGGAGTAAAACGTGTTGTTTTCTCTAGAGAGATGTCTTTAGAAGAAATTAATTCTATTGACGTTCCAATCGAAAAAGAAGTTTTTGTTCATGGAGCACTATGTATTTGTTATTCAGGATGTTGTCTTATGAGTAGTCAAATTGGTCATCGTTCTGGAAATCTTGGTGAATGTGCCGGAAGCTGTCGTCTACCATATACTCTTAAACACAATGGAAAAATACTTGCCAATAACAAATACCTACTAAGTACCAAAGAACTAAATACTTCAACTAATTTTAAAGAATTGCTTGAAAGCAATATATTATGTTTTAAAATTGAAGGTCGTATGAAAAGTCCAGAGTACGTTGGCTTCATAACTAGATTTTATAGAAATCTTATTGATAATTATGAACAAACAAATATAAAGAAAGCAAATAGTGAACTTAAAACAATATTTAACCGTGGTTTCACAACTGGACATCTATTTAATTGTACTGAAGAAGAATTGATGAACACTAAAAGTCCTAACCATATAGGATTGGAAATAGGAAAAGTTATTGAAGTAACAAAGGACAAAATAAAAATAAAACTAGATAAACCATTAAATCAACAAGATGGTATTAGATTCTTAAACTCAAACAAAGGCCTAATAGTAAATTATTTATACAATAAAAATAAAAAGCTAGTTAACACTGCCACCGACATTTGCTACATAGATAACAAGATAGGTCTAACTGAAAATGATATAGTATGTAAAACAATTGATTATAATTTAAACAAATCATTAAAAGAATTACCAAGTAGAAAAATCCCTGTAACAATAACTGTTGAAGCTCATATTAGCAAAAATTTATCAATTGAACTTATTGATGATCAAAATAATAAAATTTCACTTCAAGGAAACATTGTTGAAAAAGCTAGAACAGAAGCTATTACCCAAGAAAGAATAAAACAACAAGCATCAAAACTTGGTAATACACCATTTGAATGCCAAAATGTACATTTAAAATGTGATGAAGAAATATTTATTTCAATAAAAGAACTTAATGATATTCGTCGTAGTGCTGTAGAAAAATTAATCAAAAAAAGACAAAATTGCAAAGTAAAATTTGAAAGTAAAAACGTAGAATTTAAAAAGCTTCAAATTGAAAAAATGTCCCCAGGAATAGTTGCTATTGTCAAAACTGAAGAACAATTATTAACATGTTTATCCAATAATATTGAAAGAATTTATACAGAAGTAAAGCCATTATATGAAAAATATAAGTGTAAACAAACTGTCTTTTATAAGTCAAAGCGCTGTCAACTAGAGTTAAAAGACAATGTGTATAATTCCAGTCTAGTATCAGACTACTTTGATTTTTCAAAATATGAAGAATTATCCGGTGATTATGGTCTAAATGTATATAACATATATACTGCTTATTATCTACATAAATTAGGCATACAAGCTGTAACTTTATCTGTTGAATTATCCCTACTAGAAATAGAGCAATTTATAAGACTTTATGAGACAACTTTTAAAGAAAAATCTACTTTTCAAATGTTGTGCTACGGCACAGTAGAAAACATGATTATTAAAGGAAACATTCTAAATATAAATAAAGACGACTATGATTATTGCCTAACAGATATAAAATCAAGAGTTTTCCCTGTGTTTTACGATGGAGTTCTAACTCATGTCATGAATTTTGAACAAAGAAAAGAAAAACTTTCCCCATATTTAAAAGAAAATATTCAAATAAGACTAGACTTTCATCAAGAAACAAAAGATGAGGTATACAGTATAATAAAAAAATATCAGTAGAAAAATGCTATATAAAAATAAATTTTTATGATAAAATATTTATAGATAGGAGTGATATAATGGATGAAAAGAAAATAGCCATGAAGAATTACATAATTATAATTTTAATCTTTGTTGCTACAATAGGACTTACTTTATATTTCTGTAGTTGCTATAGAGTATATAGTGAAAGCAAAAAAGAAATCCCTGTAATAAGAGGAACATTATCAGAAATAACTAGTGAGGACCTAGACCATTACATTATGGAAAATCAGTCCACAGTAATTTATGTCTGCACAGCAAGTGATCCAACTTGTCGCAACTATGAAAAAGATTTCAAAAGACTTATTATTAAGAAGAATCTTCAAGAAAAAATAGTATATCTTAATTTAAGCGACGTTGACCAAGAAGAATACGTAAGCCAGCTAAATGAAAAATATCAAAGTAAAGTAGAGTTGACAACCAAGTACCCAGCACTAGTGATCTTTGAAAATGGAAAAATTGTCAACGTATTACAAGGAACTGAAAAAGAAAAATTGACAATATCTAAAACCAAACAATTTATAGAATTTAATAAAATAGGAGATTAATCTCCTTTTAGTTAGGAGTAAAATTATGAACAACATAGTATTATTTGAACCGGAAATACCACAAAATACAGGTAATATCATGAGAACCTGTGTCGCAACAAATACTCGTCTTCACTTAATAAAACCATTAGGCTTTGTCTTAGATGATGCTCATTTAAAAAGATCAGGTGTAAACTACATTGATAAGTTAGAGTATGAAGTATATGAAAACTATGAAGACTTCAAAGAAAAAAATCCTGGTATATATTACTATTTTACAAGATATGGAAAAAAGCCTCATACAAGTTTTGATTACAGTAATAAAAATAATGAAAATTTATACTTTATCTTTGGCAAGGAGTCAACCGGAATACCCAAAGAAATTTTAAAAGAAGACTTAGATCATTGTATGAGAATTCCTATGACTGACAAAGTAAGAGCTCTAAACGTTTCAAACAGTGTTGCAATAGTAATATATGAGGCCTTACGCCAACAAGACTATAATGACTTACTACGCGAAGAACCATTTAAGGGAAGCGACTATTTAGAAAGAGATTAAAATAGGTTGATAAAATGACAGTTAAAGAAGAAATTGAAAGAAGTATAATTACAAGATTCAGAAAAGATATCTGGCGTCCATTCATGAAAGCCGTAAGAGACTATGAACTTATAAAAGAAGGCGACAAAATTGCTGTTTGCATATCTGGTGGAAAAGATTCAAACCTTTTAGCTAAATGTCTAGAAGAACTACAAAAACATGGCAAAGTAAAATTTGGCTTAGAGTATATCGTAATGGATCCAGGTTATAATGAGTTAAATATGAACAAAATCGAAAACAATGCTACAACACTTGGAATAGATATAAAAACATACAATTCAAACATATTTGATGTAACTGATAAGTTAGCAAGTGATTCACCATGCTATCTATGTGCCAGAATGAGAAGAGGTTTTTTATATGCTAGAGCTCAAGAATTAGGCTGCAACAAGATTGCCCTTGGCCATCACTTTGATGATGTAATAGAAACAATCATGTTATCAATCATCTATGGCGGAGAATATAAAAGCATGATGCCTAAGCTAAAAAGTACCAATTTTGAAAACATGGAACTAATTCGACCATTATATTTAGTGAGAGAAGAAAGTATCATTCGCTGGGCAAAGTATAACAATCTTGAATTTATCAATTGTGCTTGCAAATTCACAAATAAAGAAACAAAGAAAGATTCAAAACGTCAAGAAATAAAAGAATTAATTAAATCTTTAGAAAAACAAAATAAAAACATTCCATACAATATTTTTAAGTCATCAGAAAATGTCAATGTTGATACAGTGTTAGCTATAAAAAAAGATTCTCAAAAAGAAAGCTTTATAACAAAATATTAATAATATGAATAAAAAAAGCTCCTTTTTATCACAATTAGATAGAAAGGAGCTTTTTAATGGCAAAATACAAAGTAGAAATAACAGGTATAAATACAAATGAAATAAATGTACTAAGTAATGAAGAAATGACAGAATTATTTAAAAGGTTACAAGAAAATAATGAAGAGGCCAGAAATTTACTAGTCCAAGGCAACTTAAAATTAGTATTATCAATATTAAAAAAATTCGTCAATAGAACAGATAATATGGATGATTTATTTCAAATCGGTTGCATCGGACTTCTAAAGGCTATAGATAATTTTGATCTATCACATGAAGTAAAATTTTCAACGTATGCTGTTCCCATGATATTAGGAGAAGTACGCAGATACATAAGAGATAATAACACAATAAGGGTCAGCCGTTCATTAAAAGATATAGCGTACAAAGCCCTAAAAATAAAAGAAAAACATTTACAAGATACGGGCATGGAACCATCCATAGATTATGTTGCTGAAAAACTAGAAATATCAAGTAATGAAATAATAAACGCCCTAGAAGCTTTGAAAGAACCGGTAAGCATGTTTGAGCCAGTATACAACGATGGTGGAGATACTATTTATTTATATGACCAAATAGAAGATAAACAAGAAAGTTCACAAGATTTTTCAAATAGAATAGCCTTGGACGAAGCAATGGATATGTTAGATACACGTGAAAGACAAATTCTAGACAACAGATTCATTATTGGGAAAACTCAAATGGAAATTGCTGATGAAATAGGTATCAGTCAGGCCCAAGTATCAAGATTAGAAAAAAGAGCCATAAAACAATTAAAGAAAGTTCTAAAGTAATATCACAAGAAAATTTAGAATATATTTAATTGAGTAGGTGATCGTAGTGCGCTTATCGGATTTGCAAACAAAAAGTATTGTTAGTATAAATGACGGAAAAAATATAGGAAGTATCATAGATGCCAACATTAATAATGATGGAACAATAGAGTCATTGGTAATTGAGGCTAATAAAACATTTTTTTCAATAGGTCGTGAAAATGATACTGAAATCAATTGGAAAGATATAACCAAAATAGGTGAAGATGTAATTTTGGTAAAAAATGGTTTTCATGACTAAATTGAAATTTGTTTTCCTTATGATATTTTTAGCGACCATTTTTTCTTTTTTTTTATTGAACGAATTAGGAAAAACTGCCAGCCCAATTTTAAAAAGATACGTAAATGTCGAAGCCAAAAGATTTGCCAGCAACGTAATAAATTCATCAGTAAATGAAATAATAGAAGAAGAAATGACTGACGACTTATTCAAATTAAACAGTAACAATGGCAAAGTAGAAATTCTAGACTATAACACAAAAAAAGTAAATCATCTATTATCCAAAGTAAATAAAGAAATACACAATAGATTAACAAATTTAGAGGATGGAAAAATCAAAGAACTAGCCATATCATCAGGATTTAAAATGGAAAAATTTTCCAAAAATGGAGTAATTTGTAAGGTGCCCATTGGCTCATTAAGAAAAAATTCTTTATTTGTAAATATTGGACCAAGTATTCCAATAAAAATGTCATTTATAGGCCAAGTAGAATCAAGCCTTAATACAAAGATAAAAGATTATGGTATTAACTATTTAGCAATAGAAATTAATATATTAGTAGTTGTAGAAGAACAAGTAGTAATGCCAGCCATGTCTCAAAAAGAAAAATTAACTATAGAAGCCCCCATAACAGTAAAAATAATTCAAGGAGAAATTCCAAATTATTATCTCTCATCATTAGAAAAAAGTTCAAGTTTGAATGTCTTGCCAATAGACTGATTTAAAATATTGAAATTAGATGAATTAATAAATTATGATAAAAATGAGAGAATGAACTTTGTCATTTAAAATATTTATGTTTTAAGATATACATGATATAATAGAGACGAGGTGTAATATGAAAACAGTAGAAATTAATGGTATAAAATATGAAGTAATTGAGAACGTTGATAATTGCTTAAACGTAGGTGAACTAGAAGAAAAAATAACTGATTACTTTGATAGCTATGATTACATTTTCGGTGATTATTCATACGAAAAAATCAGATTAAAAGGTTATAACAGTAGTGACAACAAAAAAGCCACAAAGATAAATAATATAAAAGGCCTTGATAAATATAAAGAAATGTATTGCAGCTACGGAGCTAAAACATTTCTCTTGAAAAAAATTAAGTAAAATGCTTGTAATTGTCACAAAATGTGATAAAATGATAGTATAAGAATAATATGGGAGGCTATACGTATGGTAGAAAATCAAATAGAAAAAAAAGTAATGTCAATCGTTGCTAATGACGGTTCTATAGAAGATGTAGAAGTTATATTGGCATTTGAATTCAAGGATACAAATAAAGAATATGTAGTATATACAAAAAATGAAAAGGATGAAAATGAAAATATTACAGTATATGTATCTAACATAGATCACTCTGGAGAAGAACCAAAACTTTTAGGTGTTGAAAGTGAAGAAGAATGGAATCGTATAAAAGATGTTTTAAGAGAACTTTCTAAAGCAGAGTAGGAGGTTTTGAAATGTCTATATTATCAAATACGGAACTATTAAGTGTTGAATTAGGAACAATAAAATTAAGCTCCGATTCTAAAAAAATAAAATTCAAACAAGAGTCATACTCAAATATTATAAAAAAATATACTGACTTTTGTAAAAATACAGTGATTCCAAATGAAAATCCAGAAACTAATGAAATGCCAAATCAAGAAAACATACAACCTATCAGCACGCCTGAAAGTATAGTTGTTCATATTGAAAACAAAAAATATGAAGAGTTAGAATGTCAGCATGCCAGATTAAAAAACAGAATTTTTATGTTAAAGGTTGAAGGAAGACTACTTCCACAATTAGTAGGCAAAAGGGCATTAAAAATTAAAGACAGCATGAAACAGAATATGCTATCAAACAATGCTATTTCTTGCAATACAGATATAGATGCATCCAAAGTAGAGGAACACAAAGTTGAAGAAGAAACACAATCAGAGGAAATAAAAGTAACAAAAAATGGTGCTGCAAACGCAAAAATAGAAAAGTATAGTGAAGATTCATATGACACTAACGAAAATATAATAAAACCAATGCAGGCAAAACCAATAATTGATATTGTAAATGACTTAAAAAATATCAATAATAAATTTAAACTAGTTACAGAAGAAGATGTTGAAAAACCAACCACTGTTTCGCCTACTGTAATAGAAAAAAACACTGCTCGCCCAATCTCTGTTGAAGAAAATGATAATAAAAAAGAAAACACAGATTTTAAAGGCATTGTTGCTCCAAGTCAATTAAAGGAGTATTTAGCAAAGGCCGAACAGTTAAAAGCTCAACTTAGTGAGGCTCAAAAGAATGTTGAAACCGCCAAAGCTGATGCCATAAAAGCTAAGGAAAAGGCTGCGGCAGAAAAGAAAGAAGCAGAAGCTGTTCAAGAAGAATTGATGGAGACTATTAAAAAACTAGAAAAACATAATGAAGAACTAGAAAAAGAAAAGCTTGCTAAAGAAGAAGAGGCTAGAAAGTATTCTGAAGAAAGTCAAGAGTACATTGCTAAAGAAAAAGAATATTCATCAATGCAACAAGAGTATAAAAATACAATTAACGAAATGTTAGCTGTAATTGGATAGGATATAAAAGCAAATAATTGAATTGTTTGCTTTTTTTTGTCATAAAATTAAATGAGTTGATGATATGAAAAATACAATTGAATATTATTATAATTTTGAAAATGTATCATTATTAAAGTCCGGAAAAGAAACTTACATAAAACATAAAAATTACATATATATATTTAGTAAAATCACAAATCAAGAAGAAACTATTGAGATATACAACATTACAATGAATATAGATGGTATATATAAAATAATTTTAAACAAGGATAACAGCATTTTTACTCTGTATAAAAATGAATTATATGTTTTAATGAGAATTCCATCAAAGCAAAATATGAATATAAAACTAGGGGAAATTAAGCTTCAAAATAAAAATTATAAGTTAGACAGAAGTGACTGGTATGATTTATGGACAAAGAAAAATGATTATTTTGAATATCAATACAAGCATTTAAAAAAATATAACTACGAAATGTTAGAAAGTCTAAATTATTATATAGGAATGGCTGAAAATGCAATATCATACATAACTCAAAATATTTCAGAAACTAAAAATATTGAAGAAAAAAAAATATGTCACAAAAGAGTAGAGAAAGAAAATTATTTAAATCCTTTGTTTTACATAATTGATTATAGAGAAAGAGAATTAAGTGAATATTTAAAATATTTGTTTCTAAGCAAGAAATATTTGGATACTGACATAGAACCAATTATTAAAAATTTTAGATGTAGTAAAGAAGGATATATAAGACTGTTCAGCCGAATGTTATATCCGAGTTTCTATTTTGATCAATATGAACTTATTATAAATGAAAATGCCAGTGAAAGTAAAATAACAGAAATAATAAAAAGAAGTACAGAATATGAAGTGTATTTAAAAGAAATATATATGATTATAAATAAATATGCGTCAATAAAAAAAGTAGATTGGTTATGAAATTTTAACTAATCTACATTTCTAACTTCTTTAATTTCAGGAATTTCATTTATCAATAGTTCTTCAATGCCATCCTTTAAGGTTACATCCAACATTGAACATTCTTGGCAAGCTCCCATAAGTCTAACGTATACTATATTATCTTCGTACTTTACAAATTCAAGATTTCCACCATCGCTTATTAAAAACGGTCTGATTTTATCTATTACTACTTTAATTCTTGATTCTATGTCGTTATTCATTTTTATCACCAGTAATATTATAACTTTAAACAAAATATAAGTAAAGAAATTATAGAATTAAAATGATCGTCTATATTTTTTTATTAGCCAGTATAGAAAAAAGAAAACTTGTTATGTCAAAATAAAAATGTTATAATATCAAAGAAGGTGTATTAAATGAAAAAATATAAAACAGGAGAAATAGTAACGGGCTGTGTTACAGGAATAGAAAAGTATGGAATCTTTTTAAGTTTAGATGATTATTACAATGGTTTAATTCATATATCAGAAATATCAGATAATTTTGTTAGAAATATTCATGATTATGTCAAAATTGGTGAAACTATTAATGCAAAAGTATTGGAAGAAAATGAGAAAGAACATCATGTAAAGTTGAGTATAAAAGGAATTGAATATAGAGAATCGAAGATTCCTAAAGTGAAAATAATTGAAACACCATCTGGTTTTACGAATTTGCAAAGTAAACTAAATTATTGGATAAATAGTAAAATTGAAAGTCTAAATAAAACTAGTGTTGAAAAAAAATAAAAAAATATTATATAAAGGTTGACAAAGTCTACATTAATTGGTATATTAAATACTGTCAACTGGTTATTTTTTGGGCGATTAGCTCAGTTGGTTAGAGCACTTGCCTTACAAGCAAGGGGTCATAGGTTCGAGTCCTATATCGCCCACCATTTTATTATAATGCCGAAATAGCTCAATTGGTAGAGCAACTGACTTGTAATCAGTAGGTTCCGGGTTCAAGTCCTGGTTTCGGCACCATTTTTTTTGGAGAGGTAGCGAAGAGGCTAAACGCGACAGACTGTAAATCTGTTCTCATTGAGTTCGATGGTTCGAATCCATCTCTCTCCACCACTTAAGTTTGCCTCGTAGCCAAGTGGTAAGGCATCAGACTTTGACTCTGACATGCGTTAGTTCGAATCTAACCGAGGCAGCCATTTATTTTTATGATCTGTTAGCTCAGTCGGTAGAGCATTTGACTTTTAATCAAAGGGTCATGAGTTCGAATCTCATACAGGTCACCAGTGCCTGAGTGGCGGAATTGGTAGACGCACAGGACTTAAAATCCTGCGAGAATCAACCCTCGTGCCGGTTCAAGTCCGGCCTTAGGCACCAATCGATATAGTACGAGCTACAAATAGTAGCTCGTTTTATAATAATATAATGAAAAAGAGAATATAATAATAAAAAAAGTCGTAAATTTTTAGACTAAATTCCGTTATTTTACTAAAACGGACATTCAAATAAAAATTTACTATAATAAAAAAAGTACATAAAATTTGTTGACATGTATAAAATTACTATGATATAATCTATTTGTCGTCTGAAATAGAGACGAATTGGAGGAATACCCAAGTCTGGTTGAAGGGACCGGTCTTGAAAACCGGGAGGTCGTGCAAACGGCGCAGGGGTTCGAATCCCTTTTCCTCCGCCAATGAATATCGCGGGATGGAGCAGCTCGGTAGCTCGTTGGGCTCATAACCCAAAGGTCGAAGGTTCGAATCCTTCTCCCGCAACCAAAATGGTCTCATGGTGCAGCTGGTTAACACGTCTGCCTGTCACGCAGAAGATCGCGGGTTCGAGTCCCGTTGAGACCGCCATATATGGCTTCATAGCTCAGTCGGTAGAGCAAGGGACTGAAAATCCCTGTGTCGCTGGTTCGATTCCCGCTGGAGCCACCATTTTTTAAATTTTATTGAGACGTGTTTAACTGAGTATATTGTCGGTTATGCGCCCGTAGCTCAGTTGGATAGAGTGTTTGGCTACGAACCAAAAGGTCAGGGGTTCGAATCCCTTCGAGCGCACCATATAACGGGAAGTGGCTCAACTTGGTAGAGCACTTGGTTTGGGACCAAGGGGTTGCAGGTTCAAATCCTGTCTTCCCGACCATTAGTAATTTAACATTGAGAAATCAATGTTTTTTATTTTTTTACGACAATTTTAGGACAATTCTTTTTCTCCTTTCCTGTTTTTTGGGACTTTTTAAAGATTGTCCAGTAAATCGACAATCTCGTCCTGTATTGTTGGGAATAAGTGCATATAAGTGTCTTGCATTACTTGAATAGTATGACCCATTCTATTAGACATCATTAAGAAAAATTTGGCAGTATCTATTTTCATGCTTTTTTCCTTTGACGTCCTTACATATTCATTTATTAGTAGTGATACATGGCTGTGTCGAAATTCATGCATAGTTATTTCGTGTATTTTGCTTAATTGAAAGTACTTGTGTTTGTACCTAGCTATTGTGGTCTTGGGTAAATACCTAGTGCCACCAAATACAAACCAAGACTCACTAAAATCAGTATATTTCATTATCTCTTGTTTGTATTGTAGCAAGCATTCTTTTAATGTCTTGCTCATTTTTATTTTTCGATTTAGATTATTTTTAGTAGATGTTATGCAAGTTTTTCCTTTTATCTCCTCATATAATGTTTTATTAATACAAATGTCATTTGTATTAAAGTTAATATCGTTCCATGTAAGTGCTATAATCTCACCACGTCTACACCCAGTATAATATGCAAAAATAAAAAATGCTCTCCAGAGTGGAATATCAATAACTGAAATAAACTTAATAAATTCCTCATGAGTTATATATCTTAACTTTTCTTCATCTTTAACTATCTTATCTTGTTTTTTCTGAAATGGACCATATAAACGTACTGGATTTTCTTTTAAACTATAATTTCTAATTGCATAATCAAATATATTGCAAAGAACATTATAAATTTTGTTCATATATGATACAGAAATACCACATTTTCCTAGGCCCTCAGCCCAGTTCTTTATTTTTTGTATATTTACATCATTAATATACAATTCAGCAAAATATGGCAATATATGATTGTTATAATCCTTTTTGTAAGAATATACAGTAGATTGTTTTCTAGTTAACTCTAAGCTTCTAAAATAATCATCAGCAACAATACTAAATTTAATTAGAGTAGGGTTATCACGTTTAGTAACAAATAGTAATTCTTCCTGTTCTGCTTCTTGTTTTGTTGTAAACATTTTCGATCTATAATATTTAAGTTTTCCATTAAGAGCTCTATAACTTTTTCTGAAATACCAATGTCTACCATCCTTGGTCCATTTAGTTTTATCTTTTTCATTATATACAGCCATTTTATCAACTCCAATCTTTACTTTTTAAATAATTTAATGTAAAATTAGAGTATGCAAAAAAAGAATTAAAGTCTTGTCAGGGCCTTTTTTCTAATTGCATACCTAATTTATTAGGTTTTGATCTCGTGTTTCAGCACGAGGTCTTTTTTTATACTCTTTCCAAAATGTATAAATGAGTAGGTGATTTATAGTATAGCCAAGTAATAGATATGTATATTTTATCATTAATAATATCATAAATTCCTATTCTATAATCATTGAATTTTAAAATTCTCTTACCAAATATACCTGCTTCTTCGTTGTTAATGAAAAAGGTTCCATCGTTTTTAAATTCATATATATAATTAATTTCTTTTTGATTACCGTTTTCATCTATAATTCCAGTGGTTTGTTTCCATTTTCCAGCTATGTTCATATTGTTTTCAGTGCTAACTTTTTGTTTAACATTAGAAATACTACTATTTATTTCATTTATTTGATTTTGTGTATCATTTGCTTTTTCATCAACACTTGAAGTAATAATTGATAATTGTTCTTCTAAAGCAGAAATTTTTTCTAGTAATTCATTATAATTATCAGAATTATCTTCAATTCTCTTACTATATTGTGAAATGGAATCACTTGTGTTATTAATTTTTTTATTATATTGCTGTTGTTCGATTACTGCATAACTAGTAGAGCCAACTGTTGCGATAGATAATAATCCGATTATGATTTTTTCCTTCATTTATTTTCTCCTTTACTTCTAATATCTATATATCAAAAGCACCTGTACTAGCATACTTTTAACCAGAATTAATCTATTTTAGTTCTTTTTTCTCTAGCAATTCCTACAACTTTAATAGGTAATTGTTCAACTTGTTCTTTTGAGAACATCATAATATCATAGGCTGTGTTATACGGTTGTAATATTATACTTTGTTCATTAACTAGAATTCTTTTGAAAGTGGATTCAGTTCCGTTGATCATAACAGCTACATCTTTACCGTTGTATGATTCAAAATCATCACTTTGTTCAAATATGACTGTATCACCATCCTGATATTTAGGGAACATTGAATCACCGCTAACCCTTAAACCATAAAATTTTTTTTCGCCTCTTGCCCAATCTTTTGGTATATCAACATATTCTATGATATCCGGTTGGCTTTCGATTGGTATGCCAGCCTTTATAGTACCATAAACAGGAATTTTAATAATACCATTATCAATATCTATAATGTCAACATTATCGAAACTTAAATTAGAAATAATTTCCCTGTTATCTAATAAGTTATCTATTGAAATATTGAGTGCTTTACACATTTTAATAACGTTACCTACGTTTGAATTATCTATTCCTCTTTTTAGTATACTATCAACTGTTGTATATGGAATATCAATGTTTAGAGCAAACTGTCTAACAGAACCAAACTTATCAACAATTAGGTTTTTTAATTTATCTTCTAACATGAAATTTTCTCCTTTCAATAGTATTATAATACGAAAAATCATTTTTTTCAAATTATTTACGATTTTTCATATTTTTTATTGACAACATACGAAATATCGTATACAATGATAACAGAGTTAAGAAAAAATTATTTTTTTTAACTTGAATATACGAAAAATCGTAGAAAGGAGAATACAATGGTACAACTAAAAGATATTTTAAAAGAAGCTAATATTACGCAGTTGGATATTGCTAATGAACTAAATATTCGATCATTAAGTACTGTTAATCAAAAAATCAATAATAAGAGTGATTTTACAGTAATTGAGGCTATTAAATTGAGAAATTTAATAAAAAGGAAAACACAAAAGAAATATTCAATAGAAGAACTATTCGCTGAAATATAAAAATAGTTAAAAAGGAGCAATTATGAAAGAAGAAAAGAAAGTCCCTGACAAGACTAAAGAAGAAATACTGAATCAATTATATGTATCAGCCTATGATTTGCAAAAACTTATACCAGGAATAACATATGCAACTGCACTAAGTTATATTAAATCAGTGCAGGAAGAAATGGAAAAAAAGAATTTGTTAGTTCCAGGTGGGCAAACGAAATTAGCATTAACAAAAATTATTCGAAAGAAATTTGGATTTTGAGAGGAGGTGTAAAAATGAAAAAAATAAAATGGAAAAACTTATTTAAACTAGTAATTTTATTAATCTGTATAAGCACAATTTTTCACGATTTATACATGTTAACAATTCACAGTTGGATAAATAGTACAACAGTTAGTTGGACATCGTTCGGATTATTAACATTTGTGCTTAGTGGGTTACTAAGTGAATATTTAATTGAAGATTTATTTAATTAACAAGGAGGCAAAATGAAAAAATTGCAAAAAGAAAAGGACTCAATAACCACAAAAAGTCCCTTGCTAAAAACTAGCACTTTTAAAATACTACAAATTTTTGATTTTGTCAAATTGAGGTGCTGAAATGGATGAAAAAGATACTAAAAATAATCAAAAAAACATGAAAAGTGACCAAAAAAATTCAAAAAAAGATAGAAAAAAGTTCAATTTTATGAAAAGTTTTTACGAAGCAGTTGAAACTTTGCCGAAAAAAGATAGACAAAAGATGTACGAAGCAATTATTAAATATTCATTTGAAGATGATTACGTACCAGAGTTCAAAGGTGGCTTAAAAACCGCATGGATACTTATTCAGCCGATTTTAGACACTAGTTTTAAGCAATATAAAAATGGATCCCAAAACACACCCAGAGAATAATTTGGCTTAAATTTGGCTTATAGCCAAATCAATGCCAGCGTCTTCCTAGGATAAGGAATAGGATAAGGATAAGGAATAGGATAAGGAAGTGGAGTGTGTGCTTCGATTAGATATATTTGATACATATTGGAAGATCATGAAGAGCAACTATCAAGACACACGACACACAGAATTTGACTATAAATATTATTGGGCCATTTTTAAAGATTACAAAGAAGAAGACTTTATCAAAGCAATTAAACTAGTTTTGAAATTCCAGCCATACTTTCCGAGAGTAGATGAAATTGTAAAATATTTACCCGAAATCGAGCAAGAATTGCCTAGCTGGTTTGACAAAAAAATTGAGAGTGTAGAGCCAACGCCAGAAGAACTTTCAGAGATGAACGATTTGCTAAAGGAGTTTTAATGAAAGAATTTATTAGCGAAAAAGAATTTAAAAGACAAGAAGAAGTACTAGAAAAAGCAAAAGTGCAATGTAAATGTGGGAATAGAGAAATAATTCCTTATCGGAGTGACAAAACAATTTGTAGTCGATGTGGAAATTATATTTACAAAAATAAAAAGTTAGAGTTTAAAGAAAAAGTCGGAAAGGAATTAAAAAAGTGGAAACAAAAGATTTAGAAAGTTATTATCCAGGATACGATGAATATTGTGAAAGAAATTCTACAGTACCATTTGATGAATTCTTGAAAACTGAAGAACAAAAAGAAAAATTTAAAGCGAAGCTCCAAGAAATATCTGAATTAATAGATGATGAGCAATATTCTGCAGAAGAAAAAATTAAATACACTAAAGCTATCATTGATGAGGCGGAAGTATGATCAAATATACCATTAAAAAAAGTCATTTTGATAACGAATATATTTTGTGGAAAACAACTACTACAGAAAGAGGGATAGGTTTCAAAAATAAATTTAAAGGATCATACGGAGAATGTATTGAACACAAAAAAACATTAGAAGAAAAGGAGAAAAAAACATGGAAGAAGTTAAAGAAGCAGAAATTTTTGAGGAAGAAGCATTAGCAAAACCAGAATTTAAGGAAGAAATTAATGCTGAAATAATAGGAACAGCAAAAATCGAAGATAACATCAAAAAGGTAAAAGAATATGCAATTAAAGTGAAAGAATATTATACAGGCGTGGTTTTCACTGCTGAAACAAAAGAGGATGCAGAAAAGGAAAAAGCCGATATAAACAAATTTAAAAAACAAGTTGAAGATTTTAGAAAACAAATTGTTGCTAAATATAACGAGCCAATAAAATTGTTTGAAGACACTGCTAAGCAAACAGAAAAATTGTTGAAAGAAACTTACGATTTGATCAACGTTCAAGTAAAAGCATTTGATGATGAACAATTAGAAAAAGTAAAAGAAAAAGTTGAATCATATTTCAATGAATATGCTCAAAGCAAAAATGTTGACTTTGTTAATTTTAGTCAGATGAATATATCTATCACAAAAGGTTTATTAACATCTACAGGAAATTTAACAAAGAAAATTCAAGAGCAAATAAATGAATTTGTTGATAGATGCTCAAAAGATGTTGAGTTGATTAACACATTAGAACATAAAGAAGAAATCTTAATCGAATACAAGAAGACTCTTAAATCTGCTGAATCAATAGCCTTAGTCATGGATAGATATAAACAACTAGAAGAGATGAAGCAAGAAAAAGAGTCAACAAAAGAGCAAGTTATCAATGATGAAGAGATGTTAAAGAAAATCGATAGTTTATCTGCTCCAAAAGTAGAAAAGAAAACAAATGAAAATCAAGAAGAAATCTTAGAATTAAAATTTAAAGTTAGACATACGAGAGCAAAACTAATAGCACTAAAAGAATTTTTAGATAATGGAGGATATGATTATGAACAATAAGCAAGAATTACAAAATAATTTAGCAGTTGTATATGAGGTTGATGGACAACAAATTAAATTAACACCCAAAATAGTACAAGATTACATAGTAGGTACTAGTGCACAAATTACAATGCCAGAATTTAAAATGTTTACCGAATTGTGCAAGGTTAGAGGCCTAAATCCATTTTTACGAGAAGCATACTGCATTAAATATTCAAATAAGACACCAGCAACAATAGTTGTAGGGAAAGATGCAATTTTAAAAAGAGCAGTATTAAATCCTAAATACAATGGTATGAAATCTGGAATTATTGTAACTAATGAAAATGGTGAAGAGAAGAAAAGAACAGGTACATTTAAACTTCCAACAGAAACATTAGTTGGTGGTTGGGCTGAAGTTTTTAGAAAAGATTGGGAAAATTCGATTGAAGCTAGTGTTTCGTTAGAAGAAACTATTCAGAGAAAAAGTGATGGAGAGCCAAATTCTAATTGGACTAAGCAACCTGCCACGATGATTGAAAAAGTAGCCAAGGTTAGAGCCTTAAGAGAGGCTTTCGTTGAGGATTTAGGTGGAATGTATGAGGCTGAGGAAATGAATGTAGATTTGCCTGAGCTAAAGGAAGAAGACAGAATAATTGTACAAGATGAAGAAGATAATTCGGAAACAGAACCAACAGAAAATTCTGATATAAAACAGGTCAACATAAATGAACTATAAGATTTTAAACAGCGGCTCTGACGGAAACTGCACACTAATAAATGACATCGTAGCAATCGACATGGGAGTTAGTTATAAGCTACTAAATCCTCACGTTGAAAAATTGAGACTAGTTCTCTTGACACACGCTCATTCAGATCACTTCAATAAAGCCACAATAAGAAGATTAGCCAAAGATAGACCAACATTAAGATTTGGTTGCTGTGAATGGTTAGTACAGGAATTGATAAACTGCGGTGTTGATAGAAGGAATATCGATGTATATGAAGTTGGCTTATTTTACGATTATAAATTATTTAAGTTAATGCCAGTTAAGTTGTATCACGATGTTCCAAATTGTGGCTATAGAGTTTTTTATGGCGATGAAAAGTTAATCTATGCAACAGATACTTACACATTGGATGGAATTAAGGCCATAGAGTACGATTATTACTTAATTGAGGGGAATTATCAAGATGAAGAAGAACTAAGCTCTAGAGCCACAAATAACTATTATGAGAGTAGAGTCAAGAAAACTCATTTAAGCAAAGAATATGCAACCAACTGACTGCTTGAAAATATGGGCTTGAAGTCAGAATATCATTGGATGCATGAACATAAGGAGAAAAAAGATGGATAGAAGAGAATTATCTAGAGAATATTTTAAAAATTGTAAAATAACTTATGATGATATAGCAATGGATGACATTTACAAATTAATTAAATTATTGAACAAAAGAATAGCTATAACTAATAGCTGTGCGATTATGATAAATGAGCCTAAATTGAGAGGTGTAAATAAAAATATCATTTTTAAAGAAAATAAATTAGTATTTGCTGAACTCAGAGTAAAAGGAACCTATTTTGATGATAGAGAAGCTATAACATTTCATGAAGATGGCTTTATAGGAATATGTGGTTGGGCTGATGGCTATAATTTAACACCTTTTGCTATGGCATTTAAAGACTGGTGTGATTATATGAAAGGCAAAGTTTCATGTTAGAACAGTTAAAACAAGATATTGAACAATATCAGGGGGCTATGGAAGATTTTTATAATCTTATTCCAGAAGATGTAGAAAGTGCATATCAGTTGGCTATGGTATTTATGCAACTTGCTAATAGGTGGGCAGAAATCCAACTGGATGCTAATAAGTACTGTACTGATTTAGGAGTTTCAAGAACTTCGTTTAAAGATTATGCATATCAAAAATACAGATTATCATCAAAAGCTCATGAGTTTTGTAGAGTGGTATGGCGACAGGGTAAGGAAGAATATAGAAATAGTTTTAATAATGAACTTTAGGAGGAAATTATGTTTGGATTTATTAAAAAACAAAGAAAAGAATATGTAGGAACTACAATTTTTATAACAAAAAATGAAGATGTGCCAGTCGAAAAATTGTTGGCCATTATTGTTGGAAACATTGAAAACTATGTTAGACAAAATCACACTATGCCAGAAAAATTAAGATTAAGCTATAACAATTACAGCAGAATAATAGATCATAATCATACGTTAGTTGAAAGACGAGATGGTTATTATTACACGTTTGGAGTACAAATTGAAGTCTAAATATGTTGTTAAAGATGTTGTAGCAGGAAAATATTTGACAGACAGTTATTACAGAACATCAGGAGATAATTGCCTGTCATATTTTTTAGAAGACGCACATGAATTTACAGCATTTGAATTGAAATTAGCTAGTGTTACACGCTTAAATGGCAAAACAGGGTATAGAGTATATAAATTAAAGAAAATCAAGGAAGAAGAGGTGTTATTTCATGTTAAATAAAGGTCAGAAAATAGCAATTGTAATTGCCTTAATAGGAATTTTAATGATAGCGGTAGGGTTCACAATTGGATTAATAGATAAAATAAACGAAAACAGATGTATGAATATGGCTGTTAGTGATGTATTCAACGATAAGAGTTGCAGCAGGTATATAACTGATTACGTAAATCGCTGGACAGATAAATGGTAGTGGAGGCAAATATGGAAGGCATAGAGAGAATTAAGATACTTGCTTCAGAAATAAAAGATGAAGCATTATTAGAAATAGTAAACTATTTAATATCTAGAAAAGATATGAATGATAAGTATTTGAACGAAGAAAAAAGTTTAAGACAAATGATCGATTTCATTATGAATGAAGCAAAGAAAAAAGCAAAGGATAACAGAGCAATTGTTAAAGATGAAGTTGTATTTGGATGGGCAATACATTATTGGGATGAATCTAATGAAGAACTAAAACTAGGTAAAGCAACAGAATCTAATATTGAAAAGGTAACAGAGTCAAAGAAAATTAAAAAGTCAAAAATCAAAAGCAAAGACTGGAAACCAGAAGGACAATTAACTCTGTTTGATTTAATGTAATGTATATCAAAGTCAAAGATAGAGAGTTATTTAAAGCGTTAGATAAGAATTTAAGTATGCCGAATAAATGGAATACATTTATTGAACACGTAGAAAAGACAACAAGATTAATTATTAAATTTAAAAATAATTATGAATGTACATTGTGTCACCATAAGTTTAATTCAGATGTTAAAGTAAATAGATATTGTAAATGTCCCAATTGTAATAATACTTATCTAGTTAAATCTAATCGTTTAACGGCTTATGAATTTAAAAACGAACTAGCAATGTTAGACCGATATCAAGATTATTACATAGTAAGGCAATTTAGAATTCACACCAGTTATAGAAATAAGTCATATAAAAGTTATTGCTATGAATATGCAAGAGTTATTTATGATAGTTCTTTTAATATAGTTGAAGAGATAGTTAATGAAAATGTGGTAGGAACAACTAGTGGAACATTTGTCTCATTTAGAAAATTCGACAGTTCTGAATGGAGATACTTCAGAAGCAACTGGTGTTATTTACCCAAAGAATTCATTTATTATCCATATAATTTAGAAGAGATACTTTGTGATGATAAGAATCTTAAATATAGTCAATTATGGGAGCTGGCCAAACACGTTGGTTATATGGATTTAATTTATTTGATAAGAAACTATAATCCTAGTGTAGAACTATTGACAAAGATGAAACTTTATAACTTAGCATTATGTCCTAAAACATTTTTAAGAAAGAAAACATTTGAAGAGAGATTTTTAGGATTATCAAAAGACTATTTACCATTTATTCAGGAGAACAATTTAAACTACGATCAACTGATTATATTATCGTATTTAAAAATAAAAGATATGAAATATCTATATGCTTATGAGGGATTAGATAGTATGAATCTTAATGAGCTAATTAAATTAAATGTAAATTTAATTACATTAGTGAATAAAACAGATTTTGAAAAAAAGTTGTTCCATGAGTATAGGGATTATATTTCTATTGCTAAAAAATTAAAATTCAATTTAAAAGATAAGAATATTTTATATCCTAAACATATAAAGTCTGCTCATGATAAGGCTTTAAATGAATATCAGCAGAAAAAAGACAAACTACTAAATAACTCTATTAAAAAAAGATTCAAGCAGTTAAAATGTAATGAATTTGAAGATGACAAATATATTATATTTCCTGCTAGGGACTTTGAATCATTAGTTGATGAATCCAGTCAACAAAACAATTGCGTTAGAACTTATGCTGAACGTATAGCAAGTGGTGAATGTGATATTTACTTTATGAGGTTAGCAAAAGATGTTAATCATTCATTAGTTACTATAGAAGTGAGAGAAAATAAGGTCGTTCAAAAAAGAACCAAAAATAATGAAGTCACAACAAAAGAACAGGAAAATTTTATCAAAAAATGGCAATTGAGCATATTGAACAGTTTGGTAAAGGAGAAATAAGAATATGGATAATAGAACAATAGAAGAAGTTAGAAAAAATGAAACTAAACTTATAAATGAAATTAAAGTACTAGAACAACAATGTAGAAAGCAAAAAGAAGTTATTGATAAAATAAAAAAAGCTATTAAAGGTGATATAGACGGTTTTATGACTATTAATGAGCATGGAGAAAGTGAAGTAATATTAGAATTATTAGAAATCTATTTAGAAATATTAGAAGATAAAGAGGTGTAAATATGCTAATATTACCAATAAAAAAGAAATGGTTTGATATGATTAAATCTGGCGAAAAGAAAGAAGAATATAGAGAGATTAAACCTTATTGGACTAATAGATTTCTAAATAACTTAAAAGATGAAAATATTGAATTAAATAATATATTTTTAATAGAAAAAGCAAAAGGTACAGTAATATTTCAAAATGGGTATCAAAAAAATGTTCCAAAAATTAAATGCAAAATTGAGTTGAAAATAGATATTGGCAAAACAGAATGGGGAGCAGAACCTAATAAACTATATTATGTACTTAAAATATTAAGTGTGGAAGAGGTGTAAGTAAATGACTTGGGAAGAATATGCAAAAATATTACTTGGCAATAAAAAAGTAGCAGAAATTAAAAAAGAATACAATTTATGCACTAAAAAATATACTTATGGAAGATATAAAAGTTTTATCAATAGATTAAAAAAAGAATGTAAGAAAGTAGAAAAAGTGGGTGTAAGTAATGTTGAAGATTAAAGATTATTTAGTTAACGAAGATGAAGTTAGATACATACAACCTTTTTATAATTGTGTATATGGTTATTGTATATATGTTGAATTTAAAAATGACAGTTTTGAATATATAGCTTTTGAGTCTGAAGAGGAAAGAAATAAAGAACTTAACAAGGTATTAAAGAAAGTCGAGGAAGAATAAATGAGTGCTAAAGAAATGTTTGAAAAGTTAGGATATACATTATTTTTAAAAGATGAAGAAACATTGATATATAGACACAAAAGTGATTATGTTGATAATTCAGTAACTTTTTATTTAGGTAATCATTTTCCTATGTGTTATGATGTATCATTTGTTGATTGGCTGGATGATAGCAATAGAGATGATTGGTTACCTATGAGTAAAAGAGAAGAAAATTTAAAACATTGTGCTAAATATGGACATTGGCAAAAGGTTGAATATGGAATTAATATCTCACTACATAAAGCAATAAATCAGCAGATAAATGAATTGGGGTGGAATAAATGACAGATAAAAGATTAAAGGAAATAAAAGACAGTATAGACTTGCAGTTAGAAATTGCAAAGCAGTTGAATGTAGATAATGAATTATTGATGGAAGAAAAAGAATTGTATGAGTATGCTGAAGAGTTAAAGAAACAACTTGAAGAACATAAAAATATATATATAAAAAAAGTAAATAATTTTTTAGCAGAAAATGTAGAACCTGATCCAGAAGACCTATATATGGCAGAGTTAGAACAAAGAGCAATGGATTGTGAGCTAATGGAAATGCAGCAAAAAAAGTTTATAAAATATTTAAAAAATAAAATAAATAAAATCAAAGAACAAATCAAAAATTATGATATATGGCATGAAGTAGGAACTGATATTAATTTTTTAATACTTAAAAAACAATTCTATATAGAAATTTTACAAAAATACAAAGAAACAATAGGAGAAGCCAGATGACAAAACTAATTAAAAACTGGAAAGAATTGTCAAAGGTTCCCGCAAATAATAAATACAAGATTATAGTAAATGATTATTCTGGTTGGATAGTTCCTATTTGTGATGAACCAGATAAAGATGGTGAGTTTATTTGTAATTGTTCAAATATGACCACTAGAGAATATTGTAAAAACCATATATATCTATCCACTCACACATTTTATGGAAAAAATCATGAATACTCAACTATGATATTACAAGAACATGGCTTTGATATAGAAATAGATAATTGGGATAAAGAAAAAATAGGAGCTGATAAATAATGATAAAAGTAACATTTGAAAAAGATTATAGCAAAGATTTTAATATCAATTTTTATGGATTAATAAAAGTTAATATTATTTATGAAAATGGAAAAGTAGTATCAATCAAAGAGAAAAAGAAAGCAAAAGAATTAGTTGGAGAAATAACAAAGTTCAAAGAATATTATGACATAAAAACTGATGATGTAATAACTATTATAGATATGTATTTTGCTAATTATTTTAATATAGAATACATAGGTAAACCATTGTTTTAGGAGATGATAAATAATGTATGCTATAACAGGTTTTTTATATAAAAATGACAAATGGCTTATAAAGTGGTGGAATAAATAGAAAATAAAAATATTGAATTGGTTCGGTTAGGAAAGGAAAAATAATGACGTTAAAAGAAGTTAATTATGAAGTTGAACGACTAGAAAATGAATTAAATAAATTATTGAGAGACAAGGAACTTTTGGAGACTTTAGTAGATCCAAAATCTACAGATTATACAAAAATTATGGTTGATGGTGGAAAACATACTAATATACTTGAAGTATATATATTAAAACAAGATTTAGCCAGGTGGCAAGATTTGGATAAGAGAATAAAACAAACTCAAGACCAAATTAAAAATGACTTAGAGTGGATAGATAATGAATTAAAAATACTAAAAAAGTATGATAAGGTTGAACAGTTGATAGTTTTTTACAAGGAGATAGATACAAAAAATTATACTTGGTATCAAATAGCATCTAAGGTTCATTATTCTATATCGCAATGCAAAAGATTGTATAGCAAATATAAGAATAGGAGGGATATTTAAAGTGAAGCGAGAACAAATATATAAACAATTAGTTGAATACAAAGAAATATTAGAAAACAAAGGATACAATGTTATTTATATAGGATTATATGGAAGTCAAAATTATAATGTTGATGATGAACAAAGTGATATTGATTGCAAAGCAATTATACTACCAAATCTACATGATATTATTTTTAGAAAAGTAACGAGTATAACTATAGAATTAGAAACTGGCGCAATAGATGTAAAAGATTTAATTACTTTTTATAATGTTATTAAAAAAGGAAATTTTAGTTACATTGAAGCGATAGATACACCATATTCAATTGGTGATAATTATGTTAAAGAATTGTTTAGACAGATAAGGCCAGACTTAAAAAGTATGTTAGGTGCTATGTATGAAAAAAGAAAAGCACTAACGCATGAATATCCTAGTAAAGAATTGGAATTTCAAAAGTGGGAATTTGATCCTAAACAATACCATCACATTATAAGATTATTTGATATTTTAAGTTATATAAATACAACTGGAAAACAAATAAGTTATTTGGAATATCAAGAAAGTGCCAGACAATTTATGATAGCTGAAAAGAGAAATAAAAACAATTATACAAAAGAGCAGGTTGAACAATCCAGTAATTATATAATCGAGATAGCAAAATCATTTATTCCAAAAGATTACAAATATGAACCCACTGATTTATCAATAGATGTAAGTGAATATATAGAAAATAAATTAAAAATTGAAATGATGAATGATAATAAATTTACTTTTGCTAGAGAATATAGAACTTTTGATAATGGTGTACCTAAAAGAGATTTAGAAAAATTTCCAATATTGCGGGGCTCAAAAGATAAGGATATATCATATATAGTTTATGAAAGTATAGAAATATTATAATGAACCGATATGAGCCATTTTTTGTGAGACAATAATATTGTGAAAAAATATGAGAGCAGAAAAAACTGCTCTTTTTGTTGGAGTGATTAAGATGAGAGAAGTCACTAAGTTAATAATAAATGAATTTAAAATTAAGCAATTAGGCTATGACTTTATGGGGTATAGTTTGCAAAGAGGAGATATATATACTTTTCATCATTTAATCATTCCAAATAGAAATGGTGGGCCTTATGCGAGGTGGAATGGTGCTATCTTATGTGGAAGGACTTCTCATCCATACCTTCATCTAATAGAAGCAAAGGATTATGACATGTTCTGCTATTTAACAAGTGAAATGATAGACGAAAATGTTAAAGGTTACTTAGATTCAAACAACTTAAAAAGAATAGATGATTTATTGACCTGTTTTGAAAGAGAACACTGTTCCGACAGGAGTAAAAAAGGAAAATTGTTAATTAAAGAAGAATATGTAATGAGAAAAAGATGGTAATCAATATGAAGAAAAAGAATAAAGATGCTTACTGCAACTTAGATTATTTTATGAAACATGGATGTACAGGTTGCAAACTTGGTAGAAGGTGTGATGAGTATGAAAATAGGGTTAAACGAGATCGGGATAATCGTAATAGTAGTGATACTACTGTTTTTGACAATAAAAAACTTAAGGAGTTGAATAAAGATGAAATTCAAGATAAATGGTAATATTTGGGAAATAAAAGAGATTCCAAAAGAAAATTTTGAGCTAAAAGATGCATTGGGTGAAACAAATTATGAAACACAGGAAATACATTTATTAAATACATGTAAAAGTAAAAAGAATACTTTAAAGCATGAATTATGTCATGTATGGTTATGGGAATATTCGCATGTTCAGAATGATAATGATAAATTTCATTTCGAACAAGTATGTCAGATAGTGGCCAATAGCAATGATTTTATTAACAGCATTATTGAAAAATATTTTCAGTAATTACATCGCAGGGTGGAGCAGTCTGGTAGCTCGTCAGTCTCCTAAGCTGAAGGTCGACAGTTCAAATCTGTCCCCTGCAACCATATGAAAGATAGGAGTGATATAAGGAGTCTAAACAAATATATAAATATAGCATTAATAAGTTTGTCAAAGAAATATAATATATCACTCATTGAAATACAAAATGCAAGAGATGAAAAAATATCCAGGATTTATAAAATATTTATGCATCCTCTAGATGAAAATGGAGAAGAAATAAGAGAAGAATTTACTTCTAAAAGGTCATTGGTGAGTTGGTTGTTATGTCAAAAATAAAAAAAGCAAAAAGAACTAAATTAACCGACAAGCAAAAGAAAAAAATTATTGCCGATTATGTTGAAAATAACAATTACTCAGAAACCGCTAGAATAAACAACGTTTCGGAATACACAGTCAGGAAGCTATGCAAAGATGACAAAAACAAAGAACTAAAAGAAAAAATCGAACAAAAAAAAGAAGAAAACACTAAGACAATGCTTGATATGATAGCTAATACCAATGTAAAAAGGCTTAATGTTATTTCTAAATTAGTTGATGCTATTGATGATAAGGCAGATAAAGTTGATGCATTTACTAATGTAAAAGATTTAGCCAGTGCTTATGGTATTTTGATAGACAAAGAGCTTAAATTTGCAGAAATGCAAAAGTTAAATCTAGATAAGAACAAACCACTGGTGTTTTTTCCCGCTAAAGATATAGGAAAAGCATTTGTAGACTTATATAGAGATATAAAAGAGAGAAAGCATGATGATTATTGGATTGAAGGTGGGCGTGGTTCTATTAAGTCATCGTTTTGGAGTGAGGTAGTTCCAGAAGAATTAGAAAACAATCCAAACTGGTGTGCTATATGTATTCGTAAGGTTGCTAATACATTAAAGGACTCAGTATATAGCCAGTTAGAATGGGGAATGGATAAGCTCTCAGAAACTTATCCTTTTATAAATGAAAATTGGTCTAAAACCAAAAGCCCTTTGGAAATGAAAAATAAGAAAACAGGGCAAATGATTTACTTTAGAGGTGCAGACGATCCAGGAAAGATAAAATCAATAAAACCACCTAAAGGGATGTATATAGCATTGATAATATATGAAGAGTTTGATCAAATGACTGGTATGAATGAAGTTCGTAAAATAGACCAGTCGGTTAAACGTGGTGGTAATGAGTTCTTAATATTTAGAGTATATAATACTCCAAAATCAAAGAGACATTTTGTCAACGTTGAAAAGAGACTTCCAAATTCTAAAAGACTAGTTCATAGAAGTACATATTTAGACGTACCAGTAGAGTGGCTAGGACAACCTTTTTTCGATGATGCAGAACTGCTAAAACAAAATAATCCTACAGCTTATGCTAATGAGTATCTAGGAGAAGAAACTGGTGATGGTGGAAATGTATTTGAGAATGTTGAATTAAGAGAGATAACAGATGAGGAAATAGAAAATTTTGATTATTTATATCAAGGTATGGACTTTGGGTGGTATCCAGATCCATTAGCATGGACTAAGATGTGTTATCAACCAAATAAACTAACATTATATATTTTTGATGAATTTGTAGTAAATAAAATGAGTAATTCTAAAGTTTGGAATCATTTACAGCAAGAAAAAGGTGTTAGAAATGAAGATTTAATTACTGCAGATAGTGCCGAACCTAAATCAATAGGAGATTTTCAAAGCTATGGCTCTCTTATGAGAGGTGCTAAGAAAGGACCAGATAGTGTGGAGTATTCAATGAAATGGTTATCAAGCTTAGCTAAGATAGTAATAGATCCTAAGAGATGCCCTAAATCAGCAGAAGAGTTTACTACATACGAATATCCACAGGATAAAGATGGTAATTACATTACAGGATATGTAGATGCAGATAATCACTGCATAGACAGTGTTAGGTATGCGACAAATCCTATTTGGAGAAGAAAAGGAGAATGATAATAGGTTAACTAATATATGGAACAGAATACTTGCTTTATTTGGGAAAAAGCAAGTACCAGACGATGTGTTAATGCAAGCAAATGACAGTTTCACAGCAATGTATGAAGAAGATAAAAGAATCAATTTTACTGCTATATTTGCGAATAAATTGGCTAATTATACAGTAAGTGATAGCAATATAGATGTTGTTGGTAATAACCAAAGAGCCGATTTATTAAGAAAAATAGTAAAAAAACTAAAAAAGAAACTAAAGAAAATTATAGCTAGAGGGTTAGGAACAGGTGGTGTGCTTGTAGTACCTTACGTTAATAATAACAAGTTATATTTTAATGTTATTTCTCAAAATAGACTGTCTATCAATAAAATGATTGGCGATGACATAGTAGATTGTACAATTTTAGCAGAACACGTTGTTAGAGATAGAAATCATTATTATAGATGGGCTGACTATACCTTAGAAAATGGAAACTTATATATCAGATACAGAGCTACATTGGATGATGATCCAATTGAAATGAGCATTATTCCAGAATGGCAAAATATAGAAAATATATCTATTACCAATGTTGATAGAATGCCTTTTATGTATATCAAAAGTCCAACTGACAATAGAAAAGAGATAGATAAATATGGTGCACCAATTACTTATGGCTGCGACGAGCAAATAGCGAAGATAAAGAAAGATTTAGAGCAAATAGATAGAGAATATGGTTTAAAGGCGGTTTTTGTTGGAGCCGATAGCACGATGTTTAATGGGCCAGATGCTTTACCAGTTAATGGTTTATATAAGAAGATTAATGCTGGAGATGATTCATTTTGGGAAGTTTTTGATCCTGCATTTAGGGATACATCATTATACAATAAGTTAACTAATGATTTTGCACTGTTAGAAAAGCAAGTTGGAACATCAAAAGGAATACTTACAGATGCTCAAACTTCCAATGCAACAGCTACAGAAATTAAGAAAATGTTAAAGGAAACATTTGATATAGTTGATGATGTTCAAGATGGATTAGAAGATGGATTAGATGATTTCTTATATGCTTGTAATGTGTTAGCAAACTATTATAATTTAACACCTCAAGGAGAATATGAATTATCAACCGATTGGTCTTATTCTTTATTAGAAGATAGTCAACAAGAATTCAACCAATTAATGCAAGGAGAGTCTAGAGGAGTAATCAAAAAAGCAGAATTAAGACAATTCTTAAAGTCTGGCGAAACATTAGAAGAAGCACAAAAGGTTATCGATGAAATAAAATCAGAAAGCCCAAAAACTGAAGATTTGGTAGGAGAGTAATATGAAATATAGAAATTGTTGTAATTGTGGAGCCCCTCTACAGATTGATAGAAACAAGTTGGAAAATTATATAAAATGTGAATATTATGGTACTCAATATGAGCTTGATGAAAATAACGAGATAAAAGATTATCAGATTGAACTATTAGTTAATGGTAAAAAAAGAAAGTTTTATATTTCCAATTTAGAATGTCATAAGATATTCAATAGTGCCAGAAGAAATTTGGCAGGTGAACTACATACCAATGTTGTGGCAGAAAAATATAAATTAGTGTTAGTGGAGATTTAATATAGGAAGTGGTAAAAGATATGAAGAAGGCGATTAAATGGTAAAAGCAATATTAAATATAATAATTATCACTTTTAGGATGATATTTGTTATATTTAAAACCATATTACTATTGCTTTTTCATTTCTCTGCTTGTGTTATTTGTAATCCTATAATCAGTTTTATCAATTTCACATTAACAAAGGAAATACCATATATTGATGTCTGCAAAATGTTTGGAGGAAGATAGCAGGTTAAGCGAAGAAACATTAGAAAGACTATCAGAGAGATTAGTTAATAGAGTAGAAAATCTAAATACTTATATGATAAAAAAACTTGGTAAACAGATTGTTGATATTGGCACTTTTACACCGAGTCAAGTAAGGGAAGTATTACAATCGGTAAAATATGGTAATAATTTAGATGAAATAATGAATAAAATAGCAGATGTGTCTGAAAAAAATGTATCCGATATATATGATATATTTGAAGAGGTCGCTAAAAAGAATCAGAATTATGCCAAACAATTTTATGAATATAGAAAAGTTAAATTTATTCCATACAAACAGAATAAGTCTTTACAGGAACAAGTTAAAGCAATAGCAAAAGTAACTGCCAATGAGTACATAAATATGAGTAAAACCTTTGCATATGTAAAACTTAATGCACAAGGTGTTAAAGAATATACTAAAATATCAAACATATATCAAAAAATAACCGATGAGGCTATATTGAGTATAGCTCAGGGACGTGATTCTTACGAAATGGCCATGAGAAGAGCAATGAAAGAAATGACTTCCAGTGGATTAAGAACTGTTGATTTTGATAGTGGATACTCAAGACGAGCTGATTCATCTATTAGAATGAACGTAATGGATGGCATAAGAAGGTTAAATCAAGAATTGCAAAAGTCGTTTGGTGAAGAATTTGGAGCAAATGGTGTTGAAATATCGCATCATAAGAATGCTGCACCAGATCATATAGATACGATTGATGGTAAACAATTTAGTACAAAAGGTGATATAACAATTAACGATACTAAATATGAAGATTATGATACTGTCAACAATAGTTTAGACAGACATGTTGGAGAACTAAATTGTTATCATTTTCCAATGCAAATAGTATTAGGAGTATCTGAGCCGATGTATTCAAAAGAACAATTAGAAGCAGATAAAAAAGCCAATAAAGATGGTTTTGAGTTTGAAGGTAAACACTATACTAATTATGAAGGAACACAGCTTCAGAGACAGATAGAGACGAAAATAAGACAATATAAGGACAGACAAATAGGCGCTAAAGCGATAAATGATACAGATGAAGTATATCATTGCCAAGAGAAGATAGAACAACTCACTAACAAGTATAAAGAATTGTCCGATACTAGTGGATTACCTACTAAAATTGATAGATTGAGAGTAGATGGATATAGAAAGAGTTCTGATGAAAATAACAAAGGGTATGTTGAGGATAAATTAATTAAGAGTCAAAAAAATGTAGAAAATAAAAATAAATGGTTTGACAATTTAACGTATCAAGAGCAAAGAAATTTAAAAGAATATATATCATCAGGTTCATACAAAATCAATGAAGCACTATATAATAATAGAGAGTTGACAGAGGAACAAATCCAATTTATAGATAGTTTGGATAGTGCATTATCAAAGGCACCTAAATATCAAGGAAATGTTAATAGAAGTGTGAAAATCGACAGCCAAGAACAATTGGATAAGATTTTAAGTATATTTGACAATGATGATAGAATTGGCAGTTGGGGTTCATATATTTCTTCATCTAAAGGTGTATATGATGAAAGTATGAAATTACAGTTTATTATTAAATCAAAAAATGGCAGGGATTTATCTAGTTTAAATGATGAGGGTGGAGGAGAAATACTATTTGGAAGACAAACTAAGTTTAAATATATTGAATTAAAAAAGAAAAATGGTAAAATATACATTAGTTTGGAGGAAGTGGAATGAAAGACAAATTAAAAAATGGTAATTCTCTAGAAACACAATTTTGGAGTGATAAAGTAGAAATTGATCCTAATAGTCCATTAACAAAATTGATTGATAAAATATGGAATTCAAAAGAAGATTATATTCCTACAGATGAAGAAAAAGAACAATTTAATAGGAAAATGAAAGAATATCATAAAAAAAATAAAAATGACACTCAATAGTGGGTGCTTTTATTATGCTATCTTATAGGTAGCTTAGAGTAGATATATAGTTTAATTAGTAAAACATAAGAATATCTAGTGTGTAGCAAAAACAATAGGACATACAATAATAGACTATAGTGTGCTATAGGGCAGAGTCGTAGGTGCAATTCCTACTATATCTATTCTAAGGTGCTTATAAAATGCACTACAAGTCGATTGAATGAAATCGGCTTTTTTGGTCTATCTTAAAGACTTGAAAGAAAAGATAATATCTAAAAATCTAGGAGGACTAAACCTCTGTAAAAAAGTGGAAGGAGAATATGATATGAAAGAATTTTTAGAAAATTTAGAAATAGGAGAAGGGAAAGTTAAACTTAGCAAGGAAGAAGTTAAATCAATACTAGCAGAACATGGTAAAACAGTAACAACTGAATCCGAAAAAGCTAAAACTGATTTGAACAAGGAAATAGAAACTTACAAAACTACTATTGCTAATTTAGAAAAGCAATTAGAAAATGTACCAGATTCTGAAGAACTAAATGGTCTAAAAAAAGAAATAGCAGACATGAAAACTGCTGAAGCTAAAAGAATTGCTGATGAAAAAGCAAAACAAGAGGATGAAATACTTACAAACAACATTATTTCTGTATTTGGAGATAAAAAATTTACTAGCGATTATGTAAAAAATGGTCTTATTACTGATATTAAGTCAGAATTAAACAAAACAGAAAATAAAGGTAAAGGTATTAAAGAAATCTTCGATAGTCTTACAAAAGACAAAACAGGATTGTTTGAAAATCCAAATCAACCTGCTAGCATGCCAGGTATGGGAGAAGGCGATAATTCTACACCAACAAATTTAGATGAAATGTCCTTTGAGCAGTATAAAGCATGGAGAAAGAATAACTAAAATTAAAAAGAAAGAAGGAATATAATAGGAATAAAATATTAACACCACAAATAATTGCTAATGAAGCATTACTTGTACTAGAATCTAATCTTACTATGGCTAATTTAGTGCATAGAGATTATTCAAAAGAATTTGTAAATGTAGGAGATACAATTACAGTTCGTAAACCTGCTAAATTCGTAGCTAAAAACTTCATAGGAGAAGTAGAAGAACAAGAAATAAGTGAAGGCTCTGTTCCAGTTAAAATGGATCGTTATAGAGATGTTACTGTTGGAGTAACTTCTAAAGAAATGACTTTAGACATAAAAGATTTTTCAAAACAAGTTATTGAACCAGCATTAAGTGCTATTGCACAAGCAGTAGATACTGATTTACTAACTGTTGGAGTTGAAAAAGCAGGATCTAAAGTATCAGTTTCAACAACACCAGTAATAGCAGATATTGCTAATGTTGCAAAGGCTTTAGATAAGAAAAAAGCTCCAAGAGACAAAAATAGAAATTTAGTATTAGCAACTGATACTATGTATAAATACAATACCTTAGATAATTTCGCTAAAGTATGTTACAAAGGAGATTCAGAGGCATTAAAGGAATCTGAAATAGGTAGAGTTTATACAATGAATTCATTCCTAAGTCAAAATGCTCCTGAAAACACATCTGCTGCTGCAGGTACTGCAACTGCTTACAAAGTTACTTGTACAAAAGGTGCAACTCAATTCACTGTATCAGATGGTACTGCTAAGACAGGTACAATCAAGACAGGAGATAAATTAATTGTTAATGGATATCTATTTGAAGTTGCTGAGGACTTAACTCTAGCTGATGGTGCAGGAACATTAAAAGTGACTGAAAAAATACCATTTGCTATTACTACAGCAGTAAGTGCTTTTATTGTAAATAAAGCTCACTCTTTAGGCTTCCATAGAAATGGTTTAGCTTTAGTAACTAGACAATTAGAATTACCACAAGGTGCAGCAAAGGCTGCAATCGCAAGTGCTGATGGATTAGCAGTAAGAGTAGTATTTGGATATGATCAAGATACTAAAAAAGACAAAATTTCATTTGATATTATCTATGGTATCAAAGAATTAGATAGCGATCTATTAGTAGATTTTGCATAGTATAGGAGGGCATTATGAAATTTGAAAACCAATATTTAACTTATGATGAATATAAGAAATTAGGAGGCAGTCTTTCAGAAATGCCCTTTAGTTTATTAGAATATCGAGCAGAAAAACAAGTTGATGAGCTTACTTCTAATCGTTTTAGAAAAATATCTAATTATCCCATTGAATTAAAATTGTGTATAAATGAATTAATGACTGAAATAGAAAAATACAATGAAACTGGAAGCAAATCTAGTGAAACAGTAGGAAATTATTCAGTTAATTATGATAAACCAATTACTAGCGAAAAGCAAAAGTCATTAAAGAATATAATAAAGACTTATTTATCAACAACAAAAGTTGATAATGTTTTTGTACTATATTGTGGTGCGGATGACAACTAATTCAAGTATGACACTTTATCATAAAAGATTTAATTCAAAGACAAGATTAGATGAATGGGATAGATATCCAATAGAAAATGTTATGTGGCAAGGTGGAAAAGGTGCGAGTGTCAATAAGGGATACGATAAAGCCAATGATATAAACATATTTATACCATATAATAAAAACAAGGGCCTTGAAAAAGTTCCTTTTTCTATTGGAGATATTATTATAAGGGGTGACATTGAAGATAGTATATCTAAACAAAGTGACTTGACGATTGACAACTATAATATTACAACATTAATTGATAATAATTTTGGTAGTGATGAAATGAAACATATTCAATTAGGAGCAAAATAATGAGTGTATATTTAAAATCAACGAGTGTAATAAAAGCAAGACTGGGAATCCAAAAAAATGGCCCAGCACATGCCTTTTTAACACAAACTTGCTATAGATATATGACACCGTTTGTTCCTGGAGGCACTAAAAGTCACTTAAATCAAAACACAGATTTAAGAGTTGATAAAATTATATATCAGGGCCCAGATGCCCATTATCTTTATATTGGAAAAAAGTATATTGATCCAAAGTATAAAAAGGGTGCCTTTTACAGTCAAGACTTTGGTTATTGGTCTAGACCGGGTATAACAAAAATTAATTCTGGAGAAGATTTAGTATATCATACCCCCGGAACAGGTTCACAATGGGATAAAAGAATGTGGACATCTAAAGGTGATAATGTTGAGAAAGAAGTACAAAGTTACGTGAATAGAGGGTGTAAATAAGGATTGAAAAAATAAGACAATATTTGATTGATAATAAAATAATTGATGAAGATTATAGAATAAATGTAGATTTTTTAGGAGAAAATCCAACAGAATTTGCGATAGTTCCAATACCTGTTGATCCAATATTGGAAAGACACGTAGATGGTTCTTCTTTAAGACAATATCAATTTCAACTTATTAGTTGTAATGATTATGGTGCTGACGTTCTTCAGAATATGGCAAACAGTAAATTTTATGAGGATTTATATGATTTGATAGAATCAAATAATAATGAAGAAATATTACCAGATATAAATGGGATAGAAAGCATAGAATGTTTAAATAATGGTGCAATATTAGATGCAACAACTAACACTGCTAGATATTCAATTCAAATGAAAATAACATATGAAAAATAGGAGGTAGAAATTAGGCCAAAATATAAAAGAGAGCAATATATGATTTTTGTTGATCCTGACAAAAAAGGAGATGCTACTGCAACTTGGGAAGCTATTGGAAAAGATAACGATGAGTTATCAAAAGAGCTAAACAATGAAGTAGAAGAAACAAGAAATGTTTTAGGAGAAACAGAAGTTGATGTAACAGCCGGAAATAGAACAATGACAGTTGACCCATATAAGTTAAGAAGTGACTCTAAATTTGCTGATGAATTATATGATATTAATAAATATGATAAAGATGGTTCTGATGTAGAATATCCATTCTTGGAAGTTAACACTTTAAAGACGATTGAAGGAAAAACCGGAGAGTACGATGCATGGGTTCAAAATGCTGCTGTGGATTTAAAATCATGGGGTGGAGATGTTAAGGCATTAGGAACACCTTTTGATATTCATTTTCTTGGCAAAAAAACATATGGAACATTTAATCCAACAACTAAGAAATTTACTCCAGAAACAGCAACTCAAACAAATACATCAAAAACTAATCAAGCAATAGGTAAGTAATAATGAGAGGGGAAACCCTCTCTTTTTTTGAAATAGGAAAGGAAACTAAGTATGATAGACAATACAGTTTTAAAAAATGAAAATATTTATAGAGTATTTATATATACTCAAGAAATATTAGATGATAAAGGAAATGTTTTAATAGAAAGTAAGCCGACCGGAGAATATCTTGAATTTGATTTGGAGGATATTGAACTCCCTTTCAAATATCAGGAATTGGCGGATGGACTAAAGAAGAGCAAACAGAATCTTCGCAACCAATTCATTATCATTGAAAAAAAGCAAGATCATAAGGGAAAAAAACTACTTAGTGCAAATGAAGAGGCTAAATTTAGAGCACTAAATGAATTCTTTAAAGAACAAGCAAGGTTATATAATTTGTTTTTAGGCGAAAATGGTGTTGAAAAACTTTTATATGGAAGAAAGCTTGGATGGTCAACTTTATCTGAAATAGACAAAATAATAGAAACCACAATAGCGCCAAAATTAGATTTAACAACTAAAAATATCACAAAAAAAATAAAAGAAAAATACTCATTAGATAAAGAGGAAAATGTTCTTGAATAATCCAGAGTATGTAAAGATTGGCGATAAAAAGTACAAAATTAATACAGATTTTAGAGTTGCTATTAGTTGTCAACAAATTGCTATTGATGATGAAATTGGCGATACAGAAAGAGCCTTGGCTATCATATACAAACTTTTTGGAGATGAAGCTCTAAAAGAGGAAAACGTAAAAGACTGGATCAAATTACAAGAATTAGCAATAAGATATTTGAATTTGGATGATAATAGACCAAATGATGATGGAGAACCGGATATGGATCTTATTGAGGATAAAAAATACATAAGGAGTAGTTTTATTCAAGACTATAAGTACAACCCATATGATTTGGAATATCTTCATTGGTGGGATTTTTATAATGATTTAAGTAATTTATCTAATAGCGAGTTAGGTAATTGTTGTATTTTGAATAGAATTAGAAACTTAAGGACTTTTGATGTGTCTAAAATTAAAGATTCTAAAGAAAAAAGCCGAATTATAGAAGAAAAAAAGAAAGTCGCATTAAAATTGACGATAGAAAAAGAAATATTATCTTGTGATGAAAAAAAGAATCAAGATGAATTTTATAGCGCACTAGGAGGTGATTAATGAAGGGAAGATGGAAAAGTTGTAATTGGCACAGAACTCAATACTAAAGAATTTGATTCTCAAATTGCTGCTGCAAAAGAAAAACTTGATGATTTAGAACAGGCTTTAGAAATGTCAAAAGATGATAAGAAGCTTTTTTCTGCTAGCGAAATAAGAGAAATGCAAAAAGAGGCTGAAATATTAAATAATAAAATAGTTAATTTGCAACATCAAAAACAAAAGTTGAGTCAAAACCCTATCCCTGACAATTTTATTCCCCAAATTCAGACTGAACAGAGCGATGAGAATGTTAGAGAGCTTGTTTCAAATATAAACACTCTATTACTGGCAAAGCAGCAATTAAACTCAACAGCAATATATTCAGATGATGATGTTGATAAAATAGATGAAATAGATGAAGAAATATTAAAACTTATAAAAGATTTGGAAAAAATAACCGGTAAGAAATGGCAAATAGAGGGCATTTCAGATATAGATGATGATTTAAAAGATGTCGATAAAAAAAGTAAAACTATAAACAATGGTATTACAGAAATAATAGGTAAGGTTGGCAAATGGGCAGTAGCTATTTTTGGAGTTAGTTCAGCTTATGGAGCAATTCAAAAGGCCATGAGCACACTTTCGAGATATGATTCGCAACTTGCTAGTAATATAGAGTATATAGAATTTGCTTTAGCAAATACTCTGAAACCAGTTATTCAACTCATACTTAATTTGGTAGTAAAGTTGTTAGCATACATGAATTATTTATCCACGCTGTTATTTAACTATCCGTTGTTTGCTGAGTCTGGCGCAAAAGCATTTGATGATGCTAGAAAAAATGCCAAAGGATTGAAAAAAGAACTGCAAACAACAAAATTTGATGAGATGAATACTCTACAGGATAATTCTAATTCCGGGATGGTATCACCTAGTTTTGATTTATCAAAGATGGATGATGTGAAAATACCAAAATGGTTAGAGGGATTAGGCAAGATATTAAAACCAATAGTTGATTTTTTTGATAAGATAATAAAAAAATATGGTAAAGTTGCTGGTGGAATAATAATTGTTGTCGGTGCTTTGGCCGGTTTTGTAATATTAAAAAAAATAATAAAATGGTTGACAGGATTAAGCGGCATCACAAAGGGTGTAGGTGCAGATTTTACTGGTTTTCTTGATGGATTAGGAAAAGCTGCAAGTTCAATTGCGATTCTGGGTGGTATTGCTCTTGTAATTAAAGAAATGACTGGATTAATAACCTCATTTTCAGAGAGCGGTTTAACGTTAAAAGACACAGCCGGCTTATTAGCGACAGCGCTTGGTACACTAGCAATATCGTTCACTATGATTGCTGCTGCAACCAAATTAATTAGTTTGGAAGGAATAGCTGGAGCAGCCGTAATATTAGGTGGTATGTCGTTAGTGTTAAATCAAATTTCAAATTTAATTACTGCTCTTTCAAAGAGTGGAATGAAAGCTAATGATGTTTTTGATTTAATGGGTGGAATATTTTTAGTAATTGTTGGACTAATGTCCTCAATAGTACTATTGGGTCCTGCTATGACTGCTGGATTAGGACCATTCTTGGTTGTGGTCGCTGGTATTTCAGCAATATTACTAGTAATGGCTGCTACTTTGCCTACGATTTTAACTGCAGTATCAACTTTTGTGGAAAAAGTAGCCCCACGTGTTGAAAAAATTCTTGAAACAATTGGACAATTAATAAAAAATATAATAATTGCTTTAGGCACGACTTTACCGCCAATCATTAATAGTATTGGTAATTTATTTACTAAAGTGTTTAGTGGAATCTCAAGTGTTGTAAATACTGTTGGAAATGTAATAATAAGAATAATGAAAGAGACGGATAGGCTAGTGAATAGTGTATTAAGTGCTCTTATTAGTTTTATAAGACAGCTTGGACCGGCGATAGAAACATTTGTTGATAGTGCAATTCGTAGTGTGACTAAACTTATAAACTTTATTATTAGTTCGGTAGAATATTTAATAAATTTAGTAGTTACTGGTGCAAATGGAATAATTAAGGCAATAAATAAAATTGGTGACAAAGTTGGCTTACATATAGGAGAAGCAAAGGGAGTATCTTTGCCGAGATTCCGCCCTAAGTTAGCAAGAGGAGCGGTTGTCAATAATCCAGGTAAAGGCGTTGATATGGGTTCTTACACGGCCGGAGAAGGAGGAAGGGAAGCAATACTTCCACTAACAGATCCTTCAGCTATGGAGATGATAGGACAAGCAATTGGTAGTCGTGCAGTTATTAATTTTACAAATATTACAAAATTAGATAATAGGCAAATTGCAAGAGAACAAAGAAGAATTAATGCACAAAGTGATTTTGCATTCAATAGGTAGGTGAATAAGAGGTTAATAAATAAAGACAGTTTAATAGTTGATGGTATAAATTTGGGGCCATATATATTACAAGCAACTTTTGGTTACAATAAACTTTGGAGTTCGGATTCCGGAAGAAATTTGGCAGGTACTCAAATTGGCACTTTAATTGGAATTTTTCCAAAAATAACAGTACAATTCAAAAAATTAACTCAAGATGAATTAGAAACTTTAGCACCAATTCTTGATAGTGCAAGACAGACTTTGCAATACTATGACCCAAATAAGAAGGCTATGACGACCATGATCACTTACACAGGTGATTATGAGATAGTTAATAAAAGACTGTTAACAAAACATAAAAATGAAACTTTTAGTATTTCTTTCATATCTACCAGGAGGCGCACATAATGAAAACTCATACAAGTGATTATAAGCAGCAAATAAAACTATTAGGCCGCCAAATTGATAGTAAAATTACTTATGAAATAAATGGAGTAACACAAACACTAACAAGCGAGCAATTAAATAGTGTTACTCCCACTTTTCAAGGTGCAATACTAAAATCAGTAATGAAAGAACTTGATGTTGATAGTAACGTGGATATACCTTTAGGAACAATTGTAAATTACAAGTTCGGTGTATTAGTAAATGGTGCTTATGAGTATTTAAATTATGGGAATTACGTTGTCTATTCAAGCGAAAAACAGGAAGATACAAGTTCTTATAAAATAGTGTGCTACGATAAAATGCTTTGTTCAATGAAACAGAATGAAGATTTGGGAGTAACATATCCAATAAGTATAAGAGACTATATTAATGCTTTATGTACGAAGATAGGACTTGAATTTAAAAATAAAAATTCTGAGTTTGCCAATTATGATAAGGTAATAGATAAAGAACTTTATGTTGGATTGGATTATACGTACAGAGATATATTTGACGAACTAGCACAAGTTACAGCTAGTACAATTTATATTAATGAAGAAGATAAAGTTGAAATTAAATATATTTCCGATGTGGCTGTTGATACCATCGATGAAGATTATTTAAAAGATTGTAATATTAATTTTGGAAAAAAATATGGTCCAATTAATTCTATTGTTTTAAATCGCGGAGAGTCAGATAATGTCTATTTAAGGGATGAAAAATCAGTAAGTGTTAATGGCTTATGTGAAATAAAAATAAAAGAAAACCAAATAATGAATTGGAATGACAGAAGTGATTATCTTCCTGATATATTGGAGAAGCTTAATGGATTAACGTACTATTTAAATGATTTTGTAAGTACTGGAATTACTTACTATGATGTTTGTGATAGATATAATGTAAAAATTGATGAAAAAGTCTATTCCTGTGTCATATTTAATGATGAAATTCAAATTACACAGGGGTTAATTGAAAACATACACACTGATATGCCAGAAGAAACTGAAACGGATTATAAAAAGGCAGACAAAACTGATAGAAGAATAAATTCAGTTTCAATATCGGTTGATAAAATTCAAAAAGAGATAGATTTGTTAAATCAAAAAGTTGTTAATCTTTCTGCAACGGTAACAGGAATAAACAAACTAGAACTTACGGAATGTAGTAATACCCCGCTATACAAGCTAATTATAAGCGGTGACGATGATTTGCTATTTCCAAATACTAAGTTATTTCCAGGTGCAACAACATATCTAAAAAATTCTTTTTTATATGTTAATAGGGGAACTGATGATGAGGACACATACAATTTAGGCATAACATCACTGAGAACTTTAGGAACAATTAAAGATGAGTTTATTTTAGAAAATGGTAAAGCAACATTGATAAAAAGAATAGGGCTTAATGATAGTTTGGAAAAGTATGTACTTGATGAACCAGTAATAAAAGATTTAGGGAGCTTATCTGTTAATCTAAAAGAAGGCAATAATACTATAGAATTACCTAGTTTTCCATCTTTTCGACTAACAGCAACATATTTATTAAAAAATCAATACACGGATACATTTGCAACACAAGCAAGTGTAACAAATCAAATTAAAGTTGCACAAGATGAAATTTTGATAGAAAGTAAATCTCAAATATTAGAATCAGGAGATGAATTAATAGCTAGTATTAATACAACATCCACTGGAAACATTAAAATTAAGGCAAGTGACACTATTTCATTAGAGGGTGCAATATCGGCCAACGGTAACTTTAAAATAGATGGAAAAGGCAATGCTATTATGAATAGCGCCAAAATCACTGGTGGTGACATAACATTGCCAGAAGGTGGTAAGGTCGTTGGTGGAGACGGTATGATGTCCGTGATGATAGTAAATGCAAGTATTTGGTCTTCACAATTCCTTGGTGGGCAAGGTTTTATGCCAATGGGGTTTGAAGGAATAAGTAGTCAAGGATATGCAATAAGCCAAATGCTTGATTTTGTAATTCCGGAAAATTTTAAACCAAGGAAAGCTTTTATATATTTAAAGCACATTCCGTTGACATCAAAAGGCTATTTTGATACACAAACAGAGCAGTCATACACAGGATATGCAAGGAATGTTAAGGCATATTTGTGTTCCGATGGAAGTTCATCAAGGAGTATAAATTATAGTATAGGACCACCTACGATTGAAGGTAACTATACTGAAATTCCCAAAGCATTTGGTGTAAATGGTTTTACCGGCTCAGCAACCGAGTTGAAAGAGAAGACGTCAATTGATATAAGTAATTATATTAAAAATCCAGGAACGTATTCAATTCAATTAAAGTCATCTATGACAGCTCCAACGGCGTACAAAACAATTTATGAGGCAACAGGTTGCTTATTAGCACAGCTATACATATATGGCTATACAAGTGAACAAATTGAATAGGAGGTAATAAACAATGGCATACGAAAAACAAATTTGGAAAGATTTACCAGATGAAACGACACCAATAACAAAAGACCGTCTTGAACATATGGAGGATGGAATTTATGAAAATGATATCAACACAAATAGCTTGTTGGAGGCGTTGGGTTTAAAAGATGACACCTATGATTCAACCAAGACTTATGCAATCGGTGATATGGTGATTAAAAATCATGCAATATATGAATGTACAACAGCAATTACGACTGCAGAAGTTTGGAATTCTGCTCATTGGACAATTGTTCCAATAATAAAAAATTAAAAGAAAGGAAAAAATGTATGAAAAATATTGACTTAGTAATGTCTAAAGGTTTATCCTTAGACAGACAGACAGACAGACAGACAGACAGACAGACAGACAGACAGACAGACAGACAGACAGACAGACAGACAGACAGGAGGTTTGTATTTAGAACCTTCAACATTAACAGGGAGAGAGGTGACAGATATTTAATATCTTGTCACCTCGGTGATATTTATGCTTAATCCTAAATTATTAGTAGAGGCCTTTCCACTTAACAAAGTAGAGGTCTTTTTTGATGCTTTAGATCATTCGAACTTTTTAGGTTTTACCTGGGAGAGAATTGCTGAAGGAAAATTTCCTGTAGGATATAATCCAAACGATTCTGATTATAATCAAATAGGTAAAACAGGTGGAGAAAAAGCTCATAAATTGGCAAAAGAAGAATTGCCTCCGACATATATATATCCGAATGAGGGTAACAATGATCCTATTACTGGCGGTTATGAACCAACTCCTGGTGCTGATTACTACTCATTAAAAACAGGAGTAACTAATAGCAATAGTCCAAAGTTAACTGCTAATAATCCAATAATGCATACACCTTTAGCGCACGAGAATAGGCCACCTTATATAGTCATGGCATTTTGGAAGAGAATAGCATAATAGATATTAAATATCAGCATTATGATAAATGTTGATTTACTATACCCTGTAGGCAGTATTTACTTAAGTATTAAATCTAAGAATCCAAGCCAAATTTTTGGCGGAGTTTGGGAGAGAATTGCGAAGGGACGTACATTGGTTGGCGTTGATGAAAATGACACTGATTTTTCTTCTTCAGAAAAAACAGGCGGCGAAAAGGAACATACACTAACAATTGATGAAATGCCTAAACATAGGCACGATATGAATTACGGAGATTCACTTGGCGGTAATGGTACTGGCTATGCTTATTCTGGAACTATAGGTTCTGGACCAGCAGCTATGCTTTATGCAGGTAGCAATCAACCTCATAACAATGTACAACCATACTTCACATGTTATATTTTTGTACGTACTGCATAGTAAGTTGAATATTCTAATAAGAATATTATGACAATAAATTTCAAATTAATAAAAAAATTCTTCGATGAAAAGGTTGGAATTTTATCCAACCTGCAAACAGCCGAAAAAGATAATTTAGTTGATGCAATAAACTCAATCTCTATTCCAACAAAGGTTAGTGAATTGGAAAACGATAGAAAGTATATTACCGCTCCATTTGCTCAATTAACAGTTGCTTCCCTTGATGCATTTAAGGAATACGTTAAGAGCAATAATGTACCGCCCAATTCAATGAGTTTATTTTCTTTAATTATTAATGGCTCTGGTAATGGAGCAATTGTTCAAAAAACAAACAATGCATATTTTTCATTTATATATTTCGGATATAGTAATAACCCTGTTCTTTGGAAATATGTAAATGGAAATTGGAGCGTTAAAGAATTATAAAAAAATGAAAGGAAAATGAAAATGTGAAAGAATTTTTAAAAAAAATAATGCTAAAAATCCCAATCTTAATTCGGGATTTTTTATTGAAAGAAATAAAGGAAGAAATAAAAACAGATATTAAAGAAATAAATAAAGAAATAAAAGAAATCAAAAAAGATAACAAGGCAATTCATGAAGAACTGTTAAAGAATAGTTTAGACACCATGAAAATTGCTATTTGTAGTGAAGAATTGCCCCTCAGCGAAAGAGTTTCAATTGGAAAAGATTACATTGATAAAGGTGGCAATGGTGCCATAAAAATTAAAGTTCACGTATTGGAAGATGAATATGAAAAGGAGTTGAAACAAAGTGCTTAATTTATTTATAGGTCTAGTAGCCACTATGTTGGCAAATATTTTACTTGGTATGACACTTGCTAAATTAAAACAGACTTTCAATAAGAAAAAAATGTTAGAAGGTTTAGTTAAAGTTGTGAGTATTTTGAGTGGTATAGGGCTTATGTATTTAACGTCATACTTAAATCCAGACATTTTAGTAGCCAACATCAATGGTACTAATGTAAATTTAATTGATGCAGTAAAAATGTTATTCATGGCAGGAATAGTCATGTATGGCAGCCAAGATTTAATTAAGCTAAAAGATATTTTAAAGTTAAAAACAGAAGTTTTAGAGTTGCAAGAAGAATCGACAATTAAAATACCGACTGAGAATATTATTGAATGGGGTGAATAATACAATGGAAAAAGCAATGTATCCTAGCAAAATTATGAGGATAACACAAAAAGATCACGAAGGAACTCATGCAGCTTGTTGGGCGGTTGATGAGGCATGTGCAGATGGTGGTATAAGTAACCTAAGAGCACCTTTTACAGGAATAATAAGAAAAATATATACTGCTGATGCTAATGAAGTATGGCTAGAAAGTGTGGATAAAGTAGAGTATCCAGATTGCACTAAGGATTATATGACCATTATGTTTTGCCATGATAATGATGTTTCAGATCTATGGGTTGGAAAAATAATCAAGCAAGGCGAAGTTTTTTATAGTGAAGGAACCAAAGGAAATGCTACCGGTAATCATGTTCATTTTGAATGTGGAAAAGGAAAGTTTACAGGAACAGGATGGCATAAGGATGCTGCAGGTTACTGGAGTATAAATAATGGAAAAAAGGTTACAGAATGTCTATTCGTAGATGACTCTTATAAAATACTTAATTCTAAAGGATATTCATTTAAGAATGTTAAAGAAGTTGAAATTAAAAGATATGGTACTCCAGTAGTTAGAAATGAATACGTTAATCAAATTAAGATTAATGCTGACAATGTAAGAGCTAGAAAGTCTCCAAACGGAGAAATAATAGGCTACATGAATGCTGGTATTTATAATTCAATAGAAATAGTAAACAAGGATGGCTATGACTGGCATAAAGTTGAAGATAATTTGTGGTGTGCGATGGGAGAATGGGCAGAGTGGTTGCCAAAAAAAGAAAAGCCTGTTGAAGAACCTAAAAAAGACACTACAGAGGATAAAACAGTTGAATTGAATAAAACTATTATCTCTTTGCAAAAAGAAGTTGAGAGCTTAAAAAAAGAACTAAATATGGCTAAAGAACAAGCGAATAAATACAAGGAAGAATTGACTAATATTCCAGCCGTCAAATTTATTTACGAAAGCCCTAAACTTGATTTTTATGCCATAAAATTAAACGAAAAACAAAAATTGTATATAGGAAAATAGAAAATCAAAAAGAAAAAAGTACTGAAATTACTAAATCGGTAATTTGCAGTACTTCTTTTTTTATGCAATAATATCGCCGAAAGTGAGGTGATATTGTGCAAAAAACTTATATTTTAAGTAAAAGAGAAGTAGAAGAAATTAACAAATTATATAATACTAACTTATATTCTATTATGATCAAACAAGTTGGCAATAAGTATTATGCCATTTTGGATTGTGACATTAAACGAAAAATATATAAAAAAGAGGCTATGAAATATTTTGAATCATAGCCAGCTTTCTCTAAACACCTTTATAAATTCTGCTCTTGTTCCTATATTGGTCTCAAAATATTTTTGACCCTTTATATGCCACATTAAATTGAATTTCGCATCATTTTGGTACTTACTGTGGCACTTTTCGCAAATAGGTAATACAAACCCATACCTCATAGAATTTTGACGATTACGTCCTGCAAAAATCTCATGCAAATGGTCCTTCTTATTTGCGCATAGATAACATTTATCCAAATTGTCAGTAAACACACTAAATCTATTTTTTTCCAATTTAGCAAGTTTAGCAGATTTTTTTTTCATTTTATATTCTTTTTTAGGCTGTAGAGGTTTATGTTGTTTATATTCTTTAAACGGACAACAGTTGCAATCCTTAAATGTGATTTGTTCTTTTCTTTTTTTGCAATAAATAGTTTTGTTCATTTTTTGTTTTAAATTTATACATTTCATAACTCAACTAAAGAAATGTCTAAAATTCTAGGACAACAATTACTAGTGATTTTTTCATAAATAGTAATAAATGGACACGAATTATTATAAATAAAAATGTTATATATCAATAATTTTATAAATAAATAAAAACAATTTTTTCTGTCCTGTCTTCCCGACCAGTATGTAATTAGCATTGCAAAAGCAATGTTTTTTTGTGTCTTAAAAATATGTATAAGAAAACGAAATAATAAAATCAATGTAAAAATGTTGACAATAGCTTCTATAAAAATGGAAAAATTTTCCAATAAAAAGTACTTCATTTGATTTATCAAGCTAAAGTACTTAATCCTATGTCGTTACTTAATCTATAAATTATAAAATAAACAATCAATGTCATCGGCCTGTATTTCAAAACTAGTTCCATGATCATAATATTTACCACGCTTAGGTCCAGATCTATATACGCCAACCTTAAAGCTAACTCTAATGATGCCTTTTTCAAGTAAGAAAAGAAATGTTTCAAAATCTCTCAATTTCAACCACTTAATATCATAGTATAAAAAATACACTTTATTATGACAAAACTTTCGTTTAGCAAAAATAAAAGCCAAATAAGTTAACTTAGTTTCTAAACGTTTTCTTAATAATTCAAAACTCCAATAACTTTGTTTATCAATAATAACATTATTATTGTCATATACAACTAAATATACTCTTTTTTCAATATAATCAACTTCTAGCTTAAATTTCCATTTTTTTCCAATTTTTGTAGATTCATCGGCACGTACAATACCAAAAAAGACTTTAGCATCCGTACATATTTCATCATACATACCATAATTTTCAGAAATCCTTTTCATTTCAAATGGAAATGGCCCATCAAACGCTGAACTAAAAAGAGTTATATATTTATACAGGTTATTTTGCTTTGTTTTTATTTCGATTCCGTTAAAATCTGGATTTTCAGAACGATTAGTACTCAGTCCTAACTCTTTTTCAAATGTAATACCAACGTTTCCACGTCCATTAGAACTAGCCTCTATCCAGCCTTTATTTTTGATTTCTTTAAATTTAGATTTAAGTACAACAATATTTTGTTCCATAATTTATCACCTCATAATTATTATTCTAAAAAAAATAATTTTTCCTATAAAAAATAAGAACTAGCAACAAAAATTTTATTTTAATAGCATATAATTCTTTAGGTGGTTAAAATGAAAAAATTTTTTTTAATAACAGTCATTGCTATAATGGTCTTATTTCCCATCAAAACTTATGCAAAGGCCATATCGACAATTGCAATGGACTTAGACACTGGGAGAGTATTATACAGTAACAATATAAATGAAAAAAGACTTATAGCATCAATAACAAAAGTTTTAACTGCTATAATAGTTTTAGAGACAACCGACATAGAAAAAGAGGTAGAAGTAGGTACAGAAGTACTAAAAATGTATGGTACAAACATATATATAGAACCAGGCGAAAAAATAACAATAAAAGATTTATTATATGGTTTACTATTAAGATCAGGAAATGATGCGGCTGTAACATTAGCCGTAGCAACGGCAGGAAGTGAAGAAAAATTTGTAGAATTAATGAACCAAAAAGCAAAAGAAATTGGAATGAAAAATAGCACTTTTAAAAATCCACACGGACTAGATGAAGATACCAAAAATTACTCAACAGCTTACGACATGGCACTCTTATCTAAGTACGCATATAAAAATAAGACATATAGACAAATCTCATCAACTAAAAAATTTGAAACCACAACTATCAACAAAACATATCTATGGTACAACAGAAATAGATTGCTAAATAATTACAAGTATTGCACCGGAGGAAAAAACGGTTATACTCCAAGCGCAGGTAAAACTTTAATAACAACAGCGAAAAAAAACAACTTGAACCTAACCATAGTAACATTAAACGACGACAGTAAATATGAAACTCATCAAAAGCTATATGAACAATTATTTGCTGAATATGAAAATTATAAAATAGTTGATAAAAATAGTTTCGACGTAAAAAGTAAAAACGAAGACGAAATATTATATCTAAAAAAGTCCTTTTCATATCCATTAACCCAAAAGGAAATATATAAAATCAAAACACTTGTAGCCTTCACGGATAATTCAAAAAATACAGCTGGAACCATAAAAATATACCTAGGTGACAAAAAAATAGGTCAACTAGATATATATAAGAAATCACAAAAAAAGAAGGAAAACTTCCTTCGAAAATTCAAAAATTTATTTACTTGAAAGCCTAAAAAAATTAACACTTGGCTGACACATAAATCTTACACCAGAGCCATTGGTACCAATTCCAGATGATATAAAAAGTTTACTATTAGAAAATTCATATCTTTCATCATAATATTCCATAGCACCATCACTCTTAATCAAACCATTAACAAAAGGTAGTTTTACGTATCCATTATGAGAATGACCAGCAAGTAATAAATCAGCATTTTTATTTTTCAATACATAATCAGTTAAATCTGGCTCATGAAAAACAACAATACTATATAAATTAGAATTACTATTGCTTTCCTTAAAATAACTGAACGCCGCATCAATATCATAATTATTACTTAACAAACTAGAAATTCCAATTATAATAATTGGTGTTTTATCACCATCGTAAACTAAGTCATAAGAATTATCAAGTAGATTAAAACCAGCCTGCTTAATAATACTTGAATAATCATCACTATCCTCATCACCAAAGACAGAGTATTTACCTATGCTTGCCTTTAACTTAGAAATCTCATGAATAAACTTTTCTTTATCTTTAGTTGAAATATCGTAATTTTTGTCGATTAAATCACCAGTAAAAATAACAATATCAGGATTTCTAGAATTAATTATTTTTACAAGTTCCTTTACTTCATCTAGAAAAACAGTAGAACCATAATGTAAATCAGAAAATTGTACAACTTTAAGCCCATTAAAACTATCTGGAATTTTCTCATTTACAATTCGTTCTTCCTTTACCAATATTTTTTTCGTAAATATATAATCATTTAGAATATAAAAAGTAGAAAAAATAATTACTAAAGCAAGAATTATCTTGAAAGTAATACATACTACTTTTTTTCTTTTTTCTCTTCGCTCTTCACTAATAATTTCGGACTGTTTAGCCTTATTCAGTTCCTCTCTAGTCATTTATTATCACCAAGTATATTGTATCATACATTTTATAATTAATTAGTAAAAAAATAAAAGTTATGATAAAATTATACTGGGTGATAAAATGAAATATGATGTTGTAATTGTAGGTGCTGGGCCAGCCGGTCTATTTAATGCCTACGAACTAATAACCAATAATCCAAAACTAAAAATAGCAATTTTAGAAAAAGGATTTTTTGTAAAAAAAAGGGTTTGTCCAATGATAAAGCAAGGAGTACCATGTAAAAACTGTAATCCATGTGCCATATTATCTGGCTACGGTGGAGCAGGAACCTTCTCAGACGGCAAGCTGAATTTTATACCAAAACTTGGTAAAAGTGACCTAACAAAGTACATGAGCGAGAGCGAAGCTTATAAATTAATAGACGAAACAGAAACAATTTTTAACAAATTTAATATGAATGCTGAAGTATATCCAAGTAATTTAGACTTTGCCTCAGAAATAAGAAAAAAAGTAACAGTAGCCGGAGCTAAACTCCTAATTATAAAACAAAAACATCTAGGCAGTGACCATTTGCCAGAATACATAGAAGGAATTTGCAAATTCTTAGCCGACAAAGGCGTTTCATTAATAGAAAGATCAGATGTTATAGACATAAAAACAATAAATGAAGAAGAACATGAAATAACTTATTTGGATCCATCAAAAAAGGAAAAATCCATAATATCTAAAAATGTTGTCATTGCACCAGGACGTACAGGAGCAAAATGGATACAGGACTTTGCTGACAAACACAATATACCATATCTATCACAAAGTATAGAAATAGGCGTTAGAGTAGAAGTCAGAAAAGACATAATGGAAGAAATTACCAATGTTATATATGATCCAACTATATTCATAAAGACAAAAACATATTCAGATGAAATTAGAACGTTCTGTACCAATCCAGGTGGTTTTGTAGCAAAAGAAAACTATTATGGCTACATATGTGTCAATGGGCACGCCTTAAAAGACACAAAAAGTAACAATACCAATTTTGCTTTTATAAGCAAGGTTAATTTAACGGAGCCAGTAACCAACACCAGACTATATGGCGAATCAATTGCTAAAATAGCCAATGTACTAGGTGATGGTAAACCAATAATACAGTCATTAAAAGACTTGAAAAATGGTCGACGCAGTGAATGGCATCGTATAAATAAAGGCTTCATTGAGCCAACTTTAAAAGACTGTGTAGCCGGAGATTTAGCACTAGTTATGCCACATAGAATCATTACAAATATTTTAGAAGGCCTAGAAACACTTGACAAAATAATACCAGGAGTTGCCAATGATGATACATTACTATATGGACCAGAAATTAAATTTTTCAGTAATGAAATCGCAACCGACAGCAATTTCAAACTAAATAATGACAACATATACTTTATAGGCGACGGTGCTGGAAAAGCTGGAAATATCGTAACGGCAGCAGCCACAGGATTAGTAGCAGCAAGAGACATACTAGAAAGGACAAAGAAAAATGCAAAATAAGAAAATATATTTAATAATAACATTACTAATATTCATTGTATCTATTTCTGGCTGCAGTAACAAAAAAGAGACTGTAAAAGAAGACTTACTAGGAATAAATTATGACACGACATCAAATGAAGTTGAACTATCACAATATGACACAACAAATCCCGTAGTAGCAATGTATATAGAAAATTATGGCTCAGTAGTTATAGAATTATATCCTGAAATTGCACCAAATACAGTATCAAACTTCATTTCACTAATAAAGACAGGGTTTTATGACAATAACACATTTCACAGATTAATACCGGGATTCGTCTTACAAGGTGGCGACCCAACTGGAACTGGTACTGGAGGACCTGGCTATACAATAAAAGGTGAGTTTGCCGCAAACGATTTTGAAAATAACTTAAAACATGAAAAAGGAATAATTTCCATGGCAAGAACATCTGCTTCAAACGATACTGCTGGAAGTCAATTTTTCATAATGCTAGGTACAGCTGAACATTTAGATGGACAATATGCCGCATTTGGAAAAGTAATCGACGGCTGGACAACAATAGAAAACATTGAAAAAAACGAAACTATAGCCGATCAAAATACTGGTCAATTAAAAAACAACTTAACAATAAAAAAAACCTTAATAGACCTAAAAGGTAAAGAGTACAATGAAGTTGAAAAAATAGAAGAGTAGAACAAATAAAATCAATAAAATCAAAAAAATCATCCAGAAAAAATAAACAAGTAATAACCAGTTTCATCAAATACAGCCAAACTAAACAAAAATAAAGACCGTTTCTTGTCCAAAATAGAAACGGCTTTTTTATTTAAACGCAAATCAATACTAATATCTTAATCCCACATCAAATCCAAAAACATTACAAAGAAAAAAGTAGCCATAAAAACTACTAATCTTCCAAATGTAAAACGATTTCCTTTTTATTCTCTGGCACAAACTTTCTATACTTAACACCACATTTATCAAACATTCTAATAGAAGCTTCCATTTCCTCACTATGATTATCATAGTCATAAGAATGTGAATAAATAACTTCTCTTATACCAGACTGAATTATAGCCTTAGCACATTCATTACAAGGAAAATATCTAACATATATCCTAGAACCCTGTAAATCCTGCATATTTCCACGATAATTTAAAATTGCATTTAATTCACTATGACAAACATACATATATTTTGTCTCTAGTTTTTCACCAATGCGCGCCCAAGGAAATGAATCATCATCAAAACCATTAGGAGCACCATTATATCCGACAGATAAAATTCTATTATCCTGACTAACTATACAACATCCAACTTGTGTACTGGGATCTTTACTTCTCATAGATGACAATTTAGCAATTCCAATAAAATACTCATCCCAAGAAATATAGTCATCACGTTTTACTGTTTGTGTATTATTAACTGTTTTCATATATCCCTCCTACAAACATTTTAACACAAAAGTACATCCTATATCAATTTACATTAAAATAAAAATATAATATAATAATATTTGAAAGTGAATATAAGGTCGGGTGCAGTGTCATGAAAGAATTCTTAAAAAATATTAAAAAAGCCTGGAAATATGGGAAAAATCAAAAGAAATATATCGTTGGTTATATAGCGTTTAATGTAGTATTCATTTTTATAAATCTATTTGTACCAATTTTAAGTGCAAAAATAATTGTTAGTTTAACAAGTAATCAGTTTGAACAAGTGCTATTTATAGGACTAGTTATATTAATAGTTGAAATATTAAGAAATACAGCATATTATGCTACAAGTTATTTTAGGCATCGAATATTTAGAGAAACATTCAACGAAATTGAAATTAGCCTAGGAACTGAAATATTAAAAATAGAAAATAGCTGCCTTGACGAAAATGGGTCAGGATTATTTATACAGAGATTAACAAACGATGCCAGTAAAGTTGCCGATATATTTGTAGTGTTAAACGTCTACTTAACAAATATAGTAACAAATATAGGAATATTTTTAGCGGTTTTCATTATAAGTAAAATAATGTTTTTATACATAGTAATTATGATAACTACTGTTTTTATTGTTGAGAAGAAAAGGATTACTATAGTAAATCAAAAAGACAAAGCTTATCGAAAAGAACATGAAAAATTATCCGGATTTGTAGGAGAGCTAGTTCATGGCGCACATGATATAAAAATGTTAAATGCCGAAAAGAGTTTTATAAAAGAACTAGGTAAAAGAATAACTCACTTGAATCAAGAAAAGTACAATATGAACTCAATAAATAGAAACTATCAATTTATAACAGGAACCCTACGAGACCTGTTTGACGCCGGAAGTATATTCACTTCAATACTTTTAATAGCCCAAGGAAACCTTTCCATTGCTAATGCATTAGTAGTAAATAATTACATGGGAAATCTCGCCTCAATAGTATTTTATATTAGTGAATTTTTAGAAAAAGTAAAAGATTTTAACTTATCATCAGAAAGAATATTTAGTATTATAGACAGTAAAGAGTTTCCAAAAGAAAAGTTTGGTAAAAAGCAACTTAAAAAGATTCATGGCGACTTTGAATTCAAAAATGTCTGCTTCGGTTATAAGCCAGAACAGCTAACTATTAAAAATATGAATTTTAAAATAAAAGCCAATTCAACGGTAGCCTTTGTAGGAAAATCTGGTGCCGGAAAAAGTACTGTGTTTAGTTTATTATGCAAAATGTATGATATTAACTCAGGAGATATAACGATAGATGGAATAAGTATTAAAGAACTAGACAAGGATTCTATTCGTGGAAATATCACAATTATCAGTCAAAACCCATACATATTCAACATGAGTATTAAAGAAAATTTGCGTCTTGTAAAAGAAAATCTAACTGACGAGGAAATGATTGAAGCTTGCAAAACAGCTTGCCTAGACGAGTTCATTAATTCCTTACCAGAAGGATATGATACCATGATTGGAGAGGGTGGAATTAATCTATCTGGCGGAGAACGTCAGCGTCTAGCAATAGCTCGTGCCCTTGTTCAAAAAACAGAAATAATTCTATTTGACGAAGCTACATCAGCTCTAGATAATGAAACTCAGTCAAGTATAAAACAGGCCATAGACAATATGAAAAATGAATACACAATACTAATAATTGCACACAGATTAAGTACTGTAATAAATAGTGATAGAATACTATTAGTAGAAGATGGAACCATAGTAGATGAAGGAACTCATGAAGAACTATTGAAAAATAGTAAAACTTATCATCAATTATATGATGCCGAATTAAAAAAACAAAATAATTAAAAAGTCAATAAAACTCTCAACTTACCAGAAAAAAATATAAGTTCCATAAAATAGTTGAAAAAAATTAAAAGATAAGCTATAATACCAAATAGATGCAGGGAATCTGAGGAGTAATTATAATTTTTTTAAAGAGAGTTCATGTTAGGTGTAAATGAATAAAAAAATATAATGAAGGTAGCAGAGGAGCATGGTTTCTGAAATTAAGTAAGTAATCCCGGTTAATTCCGTTATGAATATCAAGCTATCAGTTAATGAACAATAATTGATAGAAATTAAGGTGGTACCATGAAATAAAATTTCGTCCTTTACATTGGATGAAATTTTTTATTTATATGAAAGGAAGCGATATATATGTTAGATAAAAAGTATAATCATATTGAAGTAGAAAAAAATAAATATGAAACTTGGAAAAGTAAAGATTATTTCAAATCAGATTCAAAAAGTTCAAAAGAGCCATTCTGTATAGTAATACCTCCTCCAAATGTAACTGGTAAATTACACATTGGACATGCTTGGGATGTAACATTACAAGATTTAATAATTCGTTATAAAAGAATGCAAGGATATGACTGCTTATGGTTACCAGGAATGGATCATGCTGGAATTGCAACACAATCAAAAATAGACAAACGTCTAAAAGAACAAGGAATCATGCCAAGAAGCATGAGTAGAGAAGCCTGGTTAGAACAAGCTTGGGCTTGGAAAGATGAATATGCCAACACTATCCATGAACAATGGGCAAAACTAGGAATATCTGTTGACTACTCAAAAGAAAGATTCACCCTTGACCAAGGACTAAGTCATGCCGTTAACGAAGTGTTTATCAGATTATACAACAAAGGTTTAATTTACCGTGGCGAAAGAATAATCAACTGGGATCCAGAACAAATGACAGCACTTTCTACAGAAGAAGTTATTTATAAGGAAGATAAAGGTGCCTTCTATCATATAAAATATTTTATAGAAGGAACAGAAGACTACCTAGATGTCGCAACAACAAGACCAGAAACACTTTTTGGTGATACTGCTGTTGCAGTTAACCCTAAAGACAAAAGATACAACCATTTAATAGGAAAAAATGCAATTCTACCAGTTGTCAACAAACTTATTCCAATAATAGCTGACGAACATGCTGATCCAGAATTTGGAACAGGTGTAGTTAAAATAACACCAGCACATGACCCTAACGACTTTGAAGTAGGAAATCGTCATAATCTAGAAAGAGTAGTAGTAATGAACAAAGATGCTACTATGAATGAAAATGCAGGAAAATATCAAGGATTAACTAGAGAAGAATGCCGTGAACAATTAGTAAAAGATCTAGAAAAAGAAGATTTATTAATAAAAATAGAGCCAATGGTACACTCAGTTGGTCATAGTGAAAGAAGTGACGCCGTAGTAGAACCTTACTTATCAAAACAATGGTTTGTAAAAATGCGTCCTCTAGCCGATCGTGTACTAGAAAATCAAAAAGACAAAGAAAATAAAGTTAACTTTGTACCATCAAGATATGAAAAAGTTATGAATCACTGGATGGAAATAACATACGACTGGTGTATATCACGTCAATTATGGTGGGGACATAGAATACCAGCTTGGTATAAAGATGATGAAATAAAAGTTCAAGTTGAAAGTCCAGGAGAAGACTGGGTACAAGATCCAGATGTTTTAGATACTTGGTTCTCAAGCGCTTTATGGCCATTTTCAACACTTGGTTGGCCAGACAGTAAAGAATTACTAGACAGATATTTCCCAAATAATGTTTTAGTAACAGGATATGATATCATACCGTTCTGGGTAAATAGAATGACATTCCAAGCTTTAGAATTTATGAATAAAAGACCATTTAAAGACTGTTTAATTCACGGTTTAATTAGAGACAAAGAAGGAAGAAAAATGTCTAAATCATTAGGTAACGGTGTAGATCCTATGGACGTTATAGATGAATACGGTTGCGATGCACTTCGCTTCTTCCTAACGACAAACTCAGCTCCTGGAATGGATTTAAGATATGATGAAGAGAAAGTAAAATCATCATGGAACTTCATAAACAAACTATGGAATGCATCTCGTTTCGTTCTACTAAATATAGAAGACTTAAAAGAAAGAACCATAAGCAAAGAAGAATTAACAATTTATGATAAATGGATTCTAACAAAGAAAAACCAATTAATCAAAAATGTAATTAAAAACATGGATAAATATGAATTCCATAATGTTGGAAATGAACTTTATAGCTTCATTTGGGAAGATTTCTGTGACTGGTACATTGAATTAACCAAATCAAACATGACTCCAACAACAAAAACAATCCTTCTAGATACCCTAACAGACATTTTAAAATTACTTCATCCATTTATGCCATACGTAACAGAAGAAATATATCAAAAACTACCAATAAAAGAAGCAGAATCAATAATGATTTCTTCATATCCTGAAGTAAATAAAAAAGATATCTATAAAGAAGAAGCCGAAGAATTAGAAAGTATCTTAGAAGACATTGTCGCAATAAGAAACTTAAAAGCTTCAAACAAAATAACAAAAGAAGCACTAGTTAACTTTGAATGCAAAAAAGAAGAATTTATAAAAATATTTGCCTCTCAACTAAAAATAACAGACAAGAACTTAACTAGTGATGATCCTGACAACATGGTAAGTTGTAACTACAAGTCATCAAATATCAACATTACATATTTCTTCGAACAAGACCAAGTAGATACAAAAGCTCTAGAGGAAGAAGCTAATAAATTAAAAAGTTCAATTGAACGACGTGAAAAACTCCTATCAAACGAAAACTATGTTAATAAAGCACCAGCCAATATAGTAGAAATGGATAGAAAAAAATTAGCTGAAGAGAAAGAAAAACTAAGTTATTTACTAGAAAAACTAAATTAAGAAGCGCAAAGCTTCTTTTTTTATGCAAGAACAAAAGAAAAATGTAAAAATAAAGAAGAAAAATATGTAAATAAATATATTTCGACATAAATAGCTAATGGAGATTGCTATCATAAACTTGGTGATGATATGAAGAAAACATTAAAGATAAGTATCTTTTCTATAGTCCTTGGTGCCATAGCTGGAATAATTCTAAATAATACATACAAAGAAAAACTCAGTAACAGCTTTTTAAACGAGGAAAAAACTTATTATTTTATTCAGGAAGGAGTCTATTCATCAACCAGTAGTATGCAAGAAAATACTAAAGACCTACTGGTAAAAACAGTCGACTCTAAAAATGATAAACAATATGTTTACCTAGGAATAACCCGAGATGAAAAAAACGCCAAAAAACTAAAAGAAATATATGAAAACAAAGGTTATCAAATTTACATCAAAGAACAAAACTTATCAAATGAAGAGTTTTATAACAATGTTACTCAATTCGATATTCTAATAAACAGTACTAATAAAGAATCCGAAATATTAACCATTGAAGAAGTCGTTTTAGCAAATTATGAAGAATTAATTAAAAGAAAAAGTAATTAATCACCTAATAATATAATGAGGTGGTAATTATACATTACAAAATAAAAGATATTCCAATAGGAGAAAGGCCAAGAGAACGAGTAAAACAAAATGGAATAAGTAACATAACTAATAAAGAGTTAATAGCGATAATATTAAAAACAGGAACAAGAAATTTAAACGCAACAGACTTAGCTTTAAATATTTTAGTTGAATATCCAATAGAAGAATTCAAAAACTTAACGTTAGCCCAACTAACAAAAATAAAAGGAATAGGTGAAGTAAAAGCCTTAGAACTTCTAGCAGCTATAGAACTTGGTAAAAGAATTAATTACACAACCGCTGTAAAGCAAAGAAAAAAACTAAACAACCCAGAAGCAATTTGGCAAGAAACACGCTATTTATTTGTAGGAAAAAAACAAGAATTATTCTATTGTTTATATTTTAATGAAAAACAAGAATTAATAGAAAGGAAGTTATTATTTATGGGAACAGTTAACAAAAGTATTACACATCCAAGAGAAATATTTAAGGAGGCATACAAAAACAGTGCATCAAGTATCGTTTGCTTACATAATCATCCTAGTAATGACTTATGTCCAAGTACAGCAGACATTAATTTTACTAAATCACTTATGGAAATAGGTAGAATTCAAGGCATTCCATTAATCGATCACATTATAGTAGGAGACGATTCATTTTACAGTTTCTATGAACATGGTAATATTCTGAATCAATAATTGTAAGATGAGGCAAAATATAATATAATAGTGAAGAATGGACTGATTATATGTACAAAAAAAACAAACAAAAGAAAATCATTATAATTTCTGGTGTAATTATATCAATACTAGCCTTAGTTACATCAATTTATCTAAGTGCCAGTCAAAAGACTCCAGAAGTAATTTTAAAAGATACCGCAAGCTTTATAAACAAAGTCTTTATGTATCCTTTTACAGCCTTAAATAAAGATAAAAACATTACTCAAAGTGAAAGTTATCTTATTCAAAAAAATGTAAATGAGTCATTAGAAAAAGAAATTCAAGAATTAAAAGACGCCTTAGAACTAAACAAAACTTTAACCGAATACACACCAGTAAACGCTACAATTCTATCTCGAAATAAAAGTTACTGGTTCAACACTCTAAGTATAGATAAAGGTTCAAAAGACGGTCTAAAAAAAGACATGGCAGTTGTAACAAAGAACGGATTAATAGGAAAAATTAATAAAGTATACACTAATTCCAGTGAAATAAAATTAATTACAGCCGACGATGTTAATTTTAAAGTTAGCGTTTCCATAAAAAATAATGATCAAGAAACACACGCTATATTATCTGGCTATGATCAAAAAAACAACTTACTAAAAGTAATCTGGGTAGATAAAACAGTCAATATAGAAAAAGGTTCAACCGTTGTAACATCAGGATTAGGTGGCTTATTTCCTGCTGGAATCTACATTGGTACAGTAGAAAAAATAGAAAGTGATAAATATAATCTAAGTAAAACACTATACATAAAAACAAATCAAAACTTTAGTAACATTCATTATGTAACTGTATTAAAGGAGAAAGCATAATGATTCCTACAATTATAATTGCTATATCAATTATTTTAGATGGAGTCTTATCAAACTTCTTGCCTTACACAGTAAATGCACTTTCTTTATTTACTCCAATGTTAACTGTAGTAAGTATATTTATAATTTATCCATTCTACACAAAAAAAGAAAAGTATTACTACCTAACTGCCATAATAACTGGTATCATTTATGATTTATTCTATACAAATATGCTTTTCTATAACGCAGTAATATTTCTTATACTAGCCATTATAACCAAGTACATAAATAAGAACTTTGAAGTGAATTACTTAAACATAATAATTCAAATACTAGTAATTATATCATCATATGAAATAATAAATGCCTGTATAATCGTAGTGTTTAACCTAGTACCAATGAGTTTTTATAGACTGTTCTATAAAATTTCACATAGTTTATTACTAAATATAATTTATAGTGAAATATTACTATTAATACTAAACAAATTACCTAAAAAATATAAGAAGATAAATATAAATTAACGTATATTTATTTTTTTTGTTCATAAGATTAACAAAGGAGAAAATTATGGACAAGAAAACAGTAAAGAAAAAACTAGTATTAAAGAAAAGTGTACGTGGATTTTTAACAAGATTAATGTTAACAGTGATAATTGTATTAATAGGATTAATATCTGTAAAAAGTAATTCTAGTATCAAAAAAATAATAACTAAAAATGTTTACGAAAGCAGTCTTAACTTTGGAGTAGCCAAAAATATCTATCAAAAATATTTTGGAAGCATTCTTCCTATAAATAAAGTAATCCAAAAAGAGCAACCAGTTTTTAGTGAAAAGTTAACCTATAAATCAGATAATACTTACAAAGATGGTTGTGTCCTAAATGTAAGTGATAATTACATGGTTCCAGCTATTGAGTCTGGTGTTATAGTATTTTTAGGACAAAAAGAAGAATATGGACAAACAATAATTGTAGAGCAAATAAATGGCGTAGAAGTATTTTATTCCAATGTAGAGCCGGTAGAGTTAAAACTATATGATTATATAGAAAAGGGAAAATTGCTAGGAGAAGTAAAGGGTAAAAAACTATATATGGTATTTTCAAAAGATGGGAAGTATTTGAATTATAAAGACTATATATAAATATATTGAAATAAATCCCTTTGTATATATCTTCGCCTTACTAGCAATTATAACAGCGTCCTTTTCCATTTTTATTATTATAAGTTTTCTAATAATAGTTCATGAACTAGGTCATTTTATATCCGCTAAAATCCTTGGAGTAGAAGTAGAAAAGATAATTATATATCCATTAGGTGGTATATCAAAGTTTAAAATGTCATTGAACATTTCATTATTTAAAGAATTCATAATTTTAATATCTGGTCCAATATTCCAATTCATTGCTTATTTCATTCTTATTTTTATAATGCCTGACTATTATGAAACAATAACACTATATCACTATAGTATATTAGTATTTAATTTATTACCCATATATCCCTTTGACGGTGGTAAATTAATCAATCTTTTTTTTTCATTAAAACTATCCTTTAGAAACAGTTTATATTTAGAAATTTTTATTAGTTATATCACTATACTGTTTCTTTTATTTATTAATAAAGATAATATTAACATCAATATAGTAATAATCATAATATTTCTTATATATAAGGTAACAAGTGAATATAAAAAAATAAATTTAGTTTATAATAAATTTCTTTTAGAAAGATATCTACATAAATATAGATTCAACAAAAGTATTATGATTAAAGATGTTAAAAATTTTCATAGAAACAAACGTCATATTCTTAAGAAAAATCACAATTATTACTTAGAAAGAGAAATTTTAGATAAATTTTATAAAAAAAGTTGACATATTAAAAAATGCTATGCTATAATCTTATTGCTGACTGTGATTAGCAGTTATGGGGCATTAGCTCAGCTGGGAGAGCGCCACGTTTGCACCGTGGAGGTCAGCGGTTCGATCCCGCTATGCTCCACCATTATGAAATTAACGTTGAGAAATCAACGTTTTTTTATTGCTAAAATTGTTTTGCCCGTATTACCCATTATTTATTGTTTTATCCATCCTCTAGCTAAAAAACTAAATATCTACAATATTTAAAAAAAACATATAAATATAAAAAAATATGTTATAATCGAAATATATGATAAGGAGGGAAAATAATATATAATGGTATACGTTTTATTAGCCTTAGCCATATTACCAGTATTAGTCATTGGTACATATGTTAATAGAAAAGATCGAAATAAAGAACCAGTATCAATACTTGTAAAACTATTTATATCTGGAATTTTGTCTTGCTTCGTAGTACTTTTTATATCAAATATATTAGGTAGTTTATTTCCTATACTTTCATCAAGCAGTGAAAAAACAAACCTAATAGAAATACTAATATATACCTTTATTGGAGTTGCATTAGTAGAAGAATTTTCAAAATTATTAATGGTTTATAGCATCGGCTATAAAAATAAAGAATTTGATGAAATATATGACATTATAATATATTCAGTATTTGTTGCTTTAGGGTTTGCAGCATTTGAAAATATTTTATACGTTTTAGGCAATGAAACAATAGAAGCAAGTATCACAACAGGTGTCTTAAGAGCCATTCTAGCAGTACCAGGACATGCCTGTGATGGACTATTTATGGGATATTACCTAAGTCTAGCTAAAATATCAGAATTACAGAATCAAAAAGAAGAGTCAAAAAAATATCTTCTAAAGAGTTTGTTAATACCAGTCATTTTACACGGTACATATGATTTTTGTATACTCGCAGGAATGCCTATATTTCTTTTGGTTTTCTTAGTGTTCGTAATTTGGATGTATATAAATTCCATCAAAAAACTAAAACTCATAGCAACAAATAATCGTTCACTTTATATGCAAAATAGATACTGTACATATTGTGGCTCACAGGTAACAGGTGTTTTTTGCGGACATTGTGGCCATAGAATACAATAATGGAGGAGTATAAATGAAAGTATTATTATATACAGAAGGCGAAAAAATGACTTCAAATTCTGGACTTGGAAAAGCAATCAAGCATCAAATGAAAGCCTTAGAATCAGCAAATGTAGAATACACAACTAATTTAAAAGATGACTATGATATTATTCATATTAATTTCTATGGACCAAGATCTTATCATCTAGCCAAAAAGGCTCATCGAAAAGGAAAAAAAGTAGTTTACCATGCTCATAGTACAGAAGAAGACTTTCGTTCTGGATTTATCTTTTGTAAACAACTAGCACCATTGTTCAAACGCTGGTTAATAAAATGCTACAGTCTAGGAGATGTTATAGTAACACCGACACCATATTCAAAAAGATTATTAGAAGGATATGGTATAAAGAAAAAAATATATGCTATATCTAATGGAATAGAATTGGATTTATTTAAAAAAGACGAAGCAGCTGGCAAAAGATTTAGAAAAGAATATAATTACAAAAAAGAAGATAAAGTAATAATTGGAATAGGCCTATATATCACTAGAAAAGGAATAGTAGACTTTGTAGAATTAGCAAAAAGAATGCCAGAATATAAATTTATCTGGTTCGGTTACAGTCCTTTAGCGGCCGCAACAGAAGACGTAAAAAAAGCAGTAAATACTAAATTAGATAACTTAGTATTTGCTGGATATGTTAAGCAACAAGTTATAAAAGACGCAATGAATGGCTGTGATGTATATTTATTTCCAACATATGAGGAAACAGAAGGAATACCAATAATAGAAGCCTGCGCCTGTAAGACAACAGCGGTAATTAGAGATATACCAATCTTTGAAGAAATGTTAGAAGATGGTAAAAACGTCTATAAAGCAAAAAATATAGATGAATTCGAAGAGAAAATAAAAGGAATCATTACTGGTAAACTTCCAAAAGTTGGAGAAAACGCCTACAAAGTTGCTGAAGAAAGAGATATAAAGAAAGTTGGAGAACAATTAAAAAAAGTATATGAAGAAGTTCTTAATAATAATTAAAAAGTAAAGGAGAAATAAGACCAATATGACAAATTACACACGAACATTCCACAATAAAACAATTAGTGTTACTAGTCAGGCACAATTAAAAGCAGCTGAAGCCGAGGCACAAAATCTAGCAAGATATATAGACAGACTAGAAAATGATGTGGAAGACTATACAAGAAAATTAAAAGAAAAACTAGCCGGAGTAGCTGATAGTTGCAGACCATCTAATTTAGCAGTTAACAATCAAGCAATTGATGGAGTTGTTGAAGCAATAAGCAAAGAATTAGATGTTTTAAGAGCAGACTATGAGGATATAATTTCTCAAATAAAACAAGAATCCAAAAGATACTTAGCTTTAAAACAAGAATCGTATACTGCATATAAGCAATACTTAGCCGAACAGTTATCAAAAAAAGAAAATGGAATATTAAATACTGATAATAGAACGCATATTCCAGGATAATAATAAATAGAAAGAAGGAAATATATGGAAAATTCAGGTTTATCATCATTTCACTTTAATTTGCCAAGAGTCAATGAAGGAATTGGAGAAATGACACAAGCAAAAAATGAAATGACTGATTATGTTAACTCTATATCTGAGAATACAAGATTAATACGAAAAAATAGTTTGTTTGAATACTGTACAGCGCTTGACCAGATGTTAAAAGAATTCATGGTACGAGCTCAAGGAATTGCATATGGTGATACCTTAGTTGATGTATATAATAGTGATATATATAAAAACAGTGCCAGTATAAAAGAAAAGAAATCCGAGTATGAACGTGTATCTAGTCAATACTTATTAAGCGATATTAATTTTACAAGCATTTTAGCAATGCTTAATAATCTAAAAAATGCAGCAATCGAAATAAACTTTTCCTCTAATATTCAATTCTTTGATAGTAATATAAGTAAAATAAACCAAGGACTATTAAATGAGAGACTTACAAAAATGGTATCCTCAGCTAACAATGTCAATAATACATTGATGTCATTAAAAGAAGGTAGAATTGCTACTCAAAAAGCTCGTTGGGATGCACTAACAGAATTGTCTGGAAGGTTTGTAGCTGCAGATGTCAGTGATAATGAAACTAAAACAGCAACACCAAGTATTGTGCCAATTGCACCAGTAATAGTACCAAAAGAAGATACTAAAGAACCAGAAACAGTAATAAAGAAAGAAGAAGATAATAAGGATAAAGAGGAAAAAGATACAGAAAATACACCAAAAGATGACAAGAAGAAAGAAGAAGAAACACCAACAATCATTACTAATCCAGTTGATGATAAAGATGATAAAGAAAATATACCAACTATCCCAATAAATCCAGAAGATAATAGTTCTTTAAAAATACCAGATAAATCTTTCACAGGAAATAACAATAAGATTCCATCTAACGAAATGGAAATGCCAGAACAAACTAACAATAGTAATGAGGAACCTACAATATTAGAGCCAGAAAATCCAGAAATAGAAGAGCCAACAATAGAAGAAACAACAGAGCCAATAACAATAAATGCCATGCCAGCGGTAGAACAAACTAAGAAGACAGGCATAAATTTTGGACCAGTACTAGCAGGAATAGGAGCTGCTGCTGCAGTTGGAGTAGGCGCTAAAGTATATTTAGACAACAAGAAAAATAACGAAAATGATGATGAGTACAAAGATGAAGAATTTACAGAAGAAGAATTATATGATGATAATATAAATAATGAAATAGATCAAAGCTCCGATGAAATATCAGCAGAGACTTGGGAAGAAAACGACAGCAATAGCTTTGAAAATAATTTTGAAGAAGATAACATGGATTTAGGAGAAATGTAAACAGAAAGTGTTCAAATATGAACACTTTTTTTGATGTCAAAAAATGTAAAGCAAAGAAATAAAATATTTGTTAATTTACACAAATACGTAAAATTAAAAAAAATATTTGCCTTATCTAGAAAAGAATATTATAATTTAATTATAAGGATATGGCTTCGGTTGACATATAAATCAAAGTTAGATATTCTTACAAAAAATATTAGGAGGTGGCCTATGGCAATTCATGTAGAAGAAACAGCATTAAATGATTTAAGAAATGCATTAGAAACTGCAGGAACAGAATACAAAAACAACTATGCAAGATTACAAAACTTAATTAGTGAAATTACATCAGGAGATATTCAAGGAGATACAGCTAATGATTTATTAGCAAAATTCCAAGCAAAAGATGAAACTTTTAAATCATTACAACAAACAATTGATGAAGCTTTAGAGTATATGGGTGCACAACAACGTGCTTTTACAGATACAGTAAGCAATTTATCATCAACAATGAAGTAAGAATATTTAAAGAAAGGTGTGAAAAATATGAATATAACTATAAATCCAGGAGCAGCTACAGAAGATGCTGTACAAATTGATAGTATTATCAATGCTATTAGTGATTCTTTAGAGACTTTAGATTCTGCAATCAAAAGAAATATACCTTCAGGAGTAGAAACTACTTGGTCTGATGAAGTAAGAAACAAATGGGAAAGCTACTATACAGGAGATGTACCAGCTGCTATTGAAGGAATGAAAGCAAGTGCTACTAACTTACGTTTAGCTGTAGAACAATTCCTAGCTTATAGCCAACAACAATAAAAAAATACATTGCTTAATGCAATGTATAGTAAATAGAGAAATGTAAATAGAGAAAAGCCCTTTCTCTATTTACTATATATTACATTTAAAGAAAGGAATGAAGGAAATGGCAATTGATATTACAACAATTAAAAATGGTTGCAAGGCAATACAATCGGCTGCTACACAATATGATAAAGTAATAGATCAATTAGAATCGGCTAGGGAGACTTGCAAAGCAGATAAAATTGATATCGATGGGGCGACAATGGGACAAAAGTTTGAAGAAATAGAAGAACTAGTTAAACAAGTTAAAAATGCAACAATAGAGAACGCTAATCAAGCATATGAATATGCATATCAAGTTTATCTTCAACAAAAAGAACAGGAAGAGGCTAATGCACAGCAACAAAGTGCATAGAAAGTGAGGAAAATATTATGGTATTTGGAGCAATCGTTGGAACAACAGCAGCTTTAGGCTTACTTGTATCAATATTTGGTGACAGATATGAAAGTAGTCCTGAAGAAGTACAGGATGCCTGTGATGAACTTATAAACATACAGCAAAATACATTATCAGCAATAGCCGATGAAATTGGACAAAATGTCGTAATAGTTAATAACGCTTCAAATGGCTACGTTGATATGTCAAATATGAATGCATATGTTCCAGCAGTTGAAGAGAGTATAGCTAATTTAACTGGAATGTTAGACAAGCAAGCACAAATAATAGAAGAATACAACAGTGGAAGCCTTGTTGAAAAAATGATTGGTACAGGAACAATGGCAATTCTTAATGTAACAGAAGGCGTATTAAAATTTGGAGAAGACATATTAGACTGTGGTGCCAATATTTTGGCCGGTGTAGGAACATTCTGTGGATTTGACACAGAAGAAATAGAACTTTGGGCAGCAAAAGATCATGTTGGTGATGCATTCGACGACGCCTTTGAAAATGGAGCATTCAGTTGGGTAGAAAAATATAGTATCTATTCACATGAATCAGCAGCAGCAGAATTATTAAAAGGAATTGGAACAGCAGTTCCATATATAGCACTAGCAGCAACTGGAGTTGGATTAGTAGCGGAAGCTGGAATAGCCGGAGCAGCAGGTTTTGGACGAGGATCAACAAATTATCAGCAACAACATTTAGTATATGATGCCAATGGAGAAGCATCATTTGACGATACATATAGTACAGGATCGATGATGTGGGAAGGTACAAAACAAGGTGCGATAGACGCAGTATTAACAGTAGGAATGGATAAAGGCTTTAAGGCTTTAGGCAAAGGCATTTCTAAATTGAAAGCTGGTAAAGCAGCGGGAGAAGCTGGAGAAAAGTTGTTGACAGAAGGAACCGAAGTAGCAGTACAAAAAGCAACAGCAGAAGGTGCTGAAAAAGCGATACAAAAAGCAACAACAGAAGGAGCAGAAAAAGCAGTACAAAAGGCAACGACAGAAGGAGCAGAAAAAGCAGCTCAAAAGGTAGCAACAGAAAGTACAGAAAAAGCAGCTCAAAAGGTAGCAACAGAAAGTACAGAAAAAGCAGCTCAAAAGGTAGCAA
>CAKPMX010000002.1 GCA_934168205.1 uncultured Bacilli bacterium | reverse complement strand
TCAAACCTCCTTTCTAAAAAAAAGAAATTAGGTAGACACTTATTCAACTTAAGCTTCCAAATATATTATTATAAATAAAAAAATAAATCCCACGGATTTCATATAAATTATATCAAAATTTAAAATTTGAAATCTTTAAGTTCAACATTATACGTGATATAATTATTTAAATGGTGATAAATATGAAGAAAAAAACAATTATTATTATTGGCGCTGGAGCGTCAGGCTTAATGACTGCTATCAAGGCTAAAACTATCGATAACGAAGTTGTTATTTTAGAAAGAAACAATGATCCAGCTAAAAAGATTCTCGCAACAGGAAATGGTCGCTGTAACTATTGGAATGACGACCAAGACTTATCAAATTATAACAGTACGAATAAAGAATTGTTAAAGGAAATAATAACAGATGACAACTGTAACGAAGTATTAAAAACATTTACTAAATTAGGAATTGTTCCCAAAATAAAATCTGGCTACTATTATCCATCGTCAAACCAAGCATCAAGTATCAGAAATGCTTTATTAAATGAAATTAAAAACAAAAAAATAGAAATAAAAAATAACACCTATGTAGAAAATATTACTAAAGATAAAGATAAATTCATTATAAAAACAAACAATGAAACATTTACTTGTGATAACTTAGTAGTATCAACTGGCGGAAGAGCAGCTTCCAAGACCGGAAGTGATGGAACTGGCTACTTTATAGCAAAATCCTTTAATCATACCATTATAAAACCATTGCCAGCCTTAGTTCAACTAAGAAGTGAAGGTAAATTCTTAAAATCCTGGGCAGGAGTTAGAACTGATGTTTATGTATATTTAAAAGAAAATGGACAAATAAAGAAAAGAACAGAAGGGGAAATACAACTAACTGGTTATGGAGTATCCGGAATATGTGTTTATAACCTTTCCAGTGAAGTTAGTAGAGGGCTAAATGAAAATAAAAAAGAAGAGTTAATAATTAACTTTCTTCCTTTTGTAGAGACCAATCCAAATACCTGGCTAGAAGAAAGAGAAAAATATATAGTTAAAAGTACCATTTTTTCATCATTAGAAAAAATTCTAAATTATAAACTAGTAAGAGTAATATTAGAAAAAAGTAACATCAAAGAAACGAGTTATTACAAAGATTTAACAGATAAACAAAAATCAGCACTTATTCAAAATCTTACCAATTTCACTATTGAGATAACTTCTACTAATTCCTTTGATGAAGCTCAAACTACAACCGGTGGTATACCTCTTACTGAAATAGATCCTAAAACAATGGAGTCTTTATTAGTTAAAAATTTATACTTTACAGGAGAAATACTAGATGTCGATGGTATCTGTGGTGGCTACAACTTAGGCTTTGCTTGGATATCTGGAATATTAGCAGGAAGGAGTATTAATAAGGAATAAAATGATAAGAGTACGTAACATAAAAGTAAGTATTGAAAATGATAATAATTCAATTTTAACTGACAAAGTTTCTAAAATATTACATGTTAATCATAAAGATATTTTAGATATAAAAATTAATAAGAAAAGTCTTGATGCTAGAAAAAAAGATAATTTATTTTATGTATATGAGTTAGATGTATCATTGAAAAACGAAGAGCATATTCTAAAAAAGTATCAGTCAAAAGAAATTTTTTCAACACCAAGTGAAGAGTATACATTTCCAAAAGAGCACGCTAATATCGAAAGACCAGTAATAGTAGGATCAGGTCCAGCTGGATTATTTGCTGGTTATATTCTCGCAACCTCTGGCTATAATCCGATAATTATTGAACAAGGAGAAAGTATTGAAAAACGAGTAGAAAGCGTTGAAAACTTTTTTAAAACTGGTAAATTAAACGTTAACTCTAACATCCAATTTGGTGAAGGTGGAGCGGGAACTTTTTCTGATGGAAAGCTTAACACTTTAGTTAAAGACAAAGAATTTAGATGTAAAAAAGTCTTTGAAATATTTGTATCTTCTGGTGCACCAGAGGAAATATTGTATATAAATAATCCCCATATAGGAACAGATTTATTGCGTAATGTAATTATAAATATGCGTAATAAAATGATTAGTCTAGGTGCGACTTTTCGTTATAATACTAAACTAACAAATTTAATCATAAAAGATAATAAATTAGAAAAAATTGAATTAAATAGTAATGAAATAATTCCTTGTAAAAATCTAATTTTAGCTATAGGTCATAGTGCTAGAGATACTTTTTACATGCTCCGTAAAAATAATGTTTCTATGACTTCAAAAGCCTTTGCTGTAGGACTTAGAATAGAACATCCTCAAGAAATGATTAATATTAATCAATATGGAAAATATCATGATAAGCTTCCAGCCGCAAGTTATAAATTAACATACCAAACAAAAGAAGGTAGAGGGGTTTACTCATTTTGTATGTGTCCAGCTGGCTATGTAGTTAATGCATCTAGTGAAGAAAAACATCTAGCCATTAATGGTATGAGTAATCATGCTCGTGATAGTAAAAATGCTAATAGTGCCTTAGTCGTAACTATAACGAAAGATGACTTTGGACCTGATACATTCGCTGGTATTGAATTTCAAAGAAACTTAGAGAAAAAAGCTTATGAAATAGCCTCTGGTAAAATACCGGTACAATTATTAGGTGATTTTATTGATAACAAAAAATCAACATCTTTAGGTGATGTTGAAGTAATAACTAAAGGTGAATATGCTTTAAGTAATCTAAATGATATTCTACCAGCATATATATCAAACTCAATAAAAGAAGCTATTCCTGCCTTCGCCACTAAAATAAAAGGTTATGATAGAAAAGACGCCATACTTTTAGGAATTGAAAGTAGAACTTCTTCGCCTATTAGAATTGTAAGAGATGAGTTTGGCATGAGTAATATTAAAGGACTTTATCCAGCTGGAGAAGGAGCAGGGTATGCCGGAGGCATAACAACATCAGCTATGGATGGCTTAAAAGTAGCTGAACATTTAATTGAAAATAACCTGTAACGCTTTAAAAAAACAACAAAATATGGTATCATAACAATAATTGATTAATGTAGCTAATCAATTAAAAAGGAGAGTGAATATATGCAAATCGTTTTATTAGTATTAGCCTTATTAGTAACATCAGCAGCTCAAATATATATAAATAGTAGTTATAATAAAACAAAAAGAATTAAAAATAGAGCCGGTATAACGGGAGCTCAAACAGCACGTAAGATTCTCGATGAGAATGGATTATCAAATGTAAAAGTAGAAGAAGTAAGAGGAATTTTAGGAGATCATTATGATCCAAGGACAAAAACCGTTCGTTTATCAAGTGATATCTATAAAAATACATCAATTGCCTCAGCCAGCGTGGCCGCTCATGAAACTGGTCATGCTATTCAAGATAAGGAAGGATATTTCTTCTTAAAATTAAGAAACTCAATAGTACCATTAGTAAATTTTGCATCATACGCTGGTTATTTCGCTATTTTAATAGGAATAATTGCCTCATCCTTAAAAATTATTTGGATAGGAATCATTGCTGAAATTGTTATTTTAGTATTTCAATTAATAACTTTACCAGTAGAATTTGACGCTTCAAAAAGAGCCTTAAAGCAATTAGAAAAACAAAAAATTCTTGAAAAAATAGAAATATCTACTAGCAAAAAAATGTTAACCGCAGCAGCCTTAACTTATGTAGCTTCAGTAACCGCTACCATTTTAGAAATATTAAGGTTATTAATAGCTGTTGGCAGTAGAAATGATTAGTATTTCTTTTTTAGGAATACTTTTTCTTGATAATGTACAGAAATTGTGCTAAAATACAGACTAAATTTATGAAAGAAGGCGTAATAAAATGCAGAAAATATTAACAGGGTATCCATCACAAGATAATCCCCAAAGCAAAAATTCAACTTTTTTTGAAAAACATCCAATTATACCAAACACCAGTATCTATACAACAATAAAATTATTAAGCAGATTTTATTTAGAAAAAAATGCAGTTAATTGTTTGGATTTAGATGCCAGTTATGGACAACTATTGGATGATGCAACTACAGTGTCATTAGCACTAAAGGAATTGGGCGTAAAAAAGGGCGATGTAGTATCAGTTTGTATGCCTAATTTTTATCAGGCATTATCAACATTTTTAGCATGCAATAGAATTGGAGCTGTAACAACATTCTTAGATTCTAAAGCATCAACAGAAGATATTAGTTTCTATCTAAATGAATTTGAATCACCAATATTTATTAATTATGATGCATCAGAAGAGACAAATCAGCAAATAAAGAATAAAACAAAAGTAAAATACATCATTACACTAAGCAAAAGAAACGTAAATAACCTAGATTTAAATTCAGATTATAGAATTACAAAAAATTCAGATTTTATCGATTACAATAGTTTAGGAGATATTTCTAAATTTAGAAAAACAAAATTGGAACTTCCACATTCAGGAAAAGAAGACGCACTTATATTATTTACCTCTGGTTCAACAGGTAAACCAAAGTCAGTTTTATTAACAAATGAAAATATTTTAGCTGCAGAAATATATGCAAAAAACACAAGTCACACTGAAAATATAACAGGTCCAAAAACTTTGACATGTGTTCCTTTCTCATACCCATATGGCCTTGTAACTTCAGCATTAACAACTCTTTTATGGGGAAAAGAAGCAATACTAGCTCCTGACATTAGCAAAGATACAATAAATTATTACTATAAGAAAAATCCTAGTATAGTTTTTGGAAGCCCTGCTTTGTTAGATTTAACCATTAGAAATATTGAAGAAGACTTAGATTTATCATCTGTAACTCATTTTATTTCTGGAGGAGATTTTTTAACACCGCACCATTATAAAAGAGGAGTAGAATTCTTTGAAAAACATGGTGCACATGTTGAATTAGGAAATGGTTTTGGTAATGCCGAAACCGTTAGTATTGGATCAACTCCTGTTGGAGTTCCATTAAAAGAAGAAACAGCAGGGAAAATATTAGTTGGAAGTAATCCTATGATAATTGATCAAGATACACACGAAGAGAAAAAATATGGTGAAGAAGGTCTATTATTAATTTCTGGCAAACATGTATTTAAGGGATATTATAAAAATGAAGAATTAACAAATCAGTCCAAAATGACCATTGATGGAAAAGAGTACTATAACACAGGAACATTAGGATACATAGATGAAGATGGATACTTTACCCCAACCGGAAGAAATTCCAGATTTTATATAATGTCATCATTGAACAAAGTTTATTGTGATAATGTTCAAAGTATAATATCTTCATTTGATTGTGTTAGAGACTGTGCTGTTGTAAAAGTGCCAGATCAAGAAGAATTATATGTAAACAAAGCCTATATTGTTTTAAATGATGGGTACTTTCCAGATGAAGATACGCTAGGACATATAAAAGATTTATTTTATATTCCAACAACTGTATCAAATGGAAGAAAAACTCAACTAAAGACATACGAAATACCTTCATATGTTGAATTTGTCGATAGTTTGCCAAGAATACCAGGATCAGAAAAAATCGACTATCCAAGTCTAGAGAAAGATGCTGAATTAAAATTAACAACCGGAAACAAAGTAAAAGTAAAATAAAAGAATAAAAGAGTAAATTAGGAGTTGAAGTTTTTATGGGAACAGGTATTATTTTTCCAATTTGTGCTATTCCATTTTCTATTTTAATAAACGTTCTTTTTATCAAGAAGGAACATGCCGATAATTATGAAACAAAGATTTATAAGCTATTAATAATACTAAATTTTATAGGACTTATATTAGAATTGTTATGTACTGTTGGATCTTTAATATATAGCCAGCATCCAATTATAGCTAGTGCAATTTATAAAACATATTTAATTTATTTAATTAGTTGGACTGGCTTATTCACATATTATGTATATAAAATTTCGATAAATAAAGAAGCTAAAAAAATATGGAAATCATTAGCAGGCATGATATCTATACTTTCATGTATATTTGTATATATTCTACCTATTGAAGTAGTTATAAAAGATAACTTTCAAACAAGATATACAACCGGAGCAAGTGTTACTTTTACATATTTGATTTGTAGTATTTTAGTTGGCTTTATAATCATAACGTTATTTAGAAATATAAAAAATCTATTAAATAAAAAATATTTGCCAGTATTTATTTTACTAATATTAGGTACGGCAACAATTATAATTCAAAAAGTGTTTCCACAATTATTATTAATGACATATGTAGAAACATTAATATGTAGCATTATGTATTTCACAATTGAAAATCCAGATATGAAAATGGTTGAAGCTTTACAAAAAGCTAAAGATGAAGCTGATAGGGCTAATCATGCTAAGACTGACTTTTTATCTAGTATGTCTCATGAGATTAGAACTCCTTTAAACGCAATTGTTGGTTTTTCTGACTGTGTTAATAACGCTACTACTTTGGATGAAGCTAAAGAAAACGCTAAAGACATAGTTAATGCTTCTAAGACATTACTTGAAATAGTTAATGGTATTTTGGATATTTCTAAAATTGAATCTGGTAAGTTAGAATTAAATTTATCTTCATATGACGCTAGAAGTACTTTTGAAGAGTTAACTACTTTAATAGAAGGTAAAGCTAAAGAAAAAGGAATTAAGTTTACTTATTATATTGATCCTAATGTTCCTAAAGTCTTATATGGAGATTATAATAATGTTAAGAAAATAATAACTAACTTGTTATCTAATGCTGTTAAATATACTGATAAAGGTTTTATTAGGTATGAGATAACTTGTGTTAATACTGATGATATGTGTAGATTAATTGTATCTGTTGAAGACTCTGGTAGAGGAATAAAGAAAGAGGCAGTTGATCAATTATTTACGAAGTTTCAAAGACTTGATGAAGATAAAAATACTACTATTGAAGGAACTGGATTAGGACTTGCGATTACTAAACAATTAGTTGACTTAATGGGCGGTAAAATAGTAGTTCATACAGTTTATGGATCTGGATCTAAGTTTACAGCTATGATACCTCAAAAGATTAGTAATGAGGTAATAGAAGTAGAGCCAGAAGTTAAAAAAGAAGTAAAAGTATTAAAGAAAGATGTTAATTTAACTGATGTTAAAATATTAATAGTAGATGATAATAACTTGAATCTAAAAGTGGCTTCTAAGTTATTAGAAAGATATAACGCTAATAATATAACTACAGTTAATTCTGGATTTGAATGTTTGGATAAGATATCATCAGGCGAGAAGTATGATTTAATATTTATGGATGATATGATGCCTAAGATGTCTGGAGCTGAAACATTTGCTAAGTTAAAAGAGATGCCTGGATTTATTACGCCAGTAGTAGCTTTAACGGCTAACGCTATATCTGGAATGAGAGAGAATTATTTAGAGTTAGGATTTGATGAATACTTAGCTAAACCTATCGAAAAAGAAGCTTTAATAAAAGTCTTAAATAAAGTATTAGCTGAAAAAGAAGAAACTGTTACAAATGTAACAGTAGTAGAGAATGAGAAAATCGAAAAAGATGAACAGAGTCATGAAGAGTATTTAAGAAGTAATGGTGTAAATGTAGATAAAGCATTAGAATTACTTGGAGATATGAATATGTATGAAGTTACATTAAAAGACTTTTTAAGTGAAATAGATAGTAGATGGGAAAGAATAAAGAAATATAAAGAGTCAGGGGACTTAGAGAATTATGCCATTGAAGTACATTCATTAAAGAGTGACTGTAAATACTTAGGATTTACAAAACTAGCAAATGTAAGTTTCTTACATGAATTAAAGAGTAAAGATAAAGATAAGGAATATGTAGATAAACATTTTAAAGATTTAGAAGAAGCAAAAGATGTAGCTGTTAAAATTATGAGAAATATGTAACCTCATTTTTGAGGTTACTTTTATTTCCATTGTAAATAATTAGAAAATATGCTATATTAAGAAAAAGAATAATTGACTAAACATTTTATAAATATTATCATTATATAAGAGGTGCAATATGTATTACAATAGAAAAAAATATATAATTAAAAACGTCGTAATAATTACTTTTATACTTTTAGTTGCTGTTATCGCAACCCGTAGTATTTATTACAAATATTCAGAAGCAAGAAATGTAGAATACAGTTCAGATTCCCTAGAAATAGTTTTTCATGATAAAGAAGGTGCCGAAATCAACTTGGTTGATCCATCTCCTGTAACGGATGCCATTGGTCTATCATCTAAAGCTTATACTTTAACTATAAAAAATAACTTAGTAGAGCCGGTTGACTATCAATTAGTTATAACGGATAACATAGAAAAAATAATAGCTGATTATTGTGCGAATTTCCAAGTCCCAAAAGAGTTATTAAAAGTATCAGTAAAAGGACTTAACAATAAAAATAACATCTATTACTTATCGGATTTAGTATCAGGCACACTTGTAACCGATACCATTGGAGCCCTAGAAGAAAAAAATTATTCAATAAGAATCTGGGTTGATAATAATACAAGTGTAAATATTGCGAACGATCTTCACTATCATGGAATTATAAAAGTACTAGAAACAAAAGATACTGAAAGCGAGGAGTTAAAATAATGGATATAGATTTAACACTTTTACATAGTCAAACTGTAAAAGAAGTAGATATAACAAATTCCTATACCATACCAAGCAACTACTTTGAAAACACTTCAGTTTTAAAAATAGAAGATATCAAAGTAGAAGGTAAAGTATATATGAATGCATCTGAAGATGATGAAGAAGAGTTAACAGATTATATAGAAGCTAGTATAAAAGGAGATATTATTCTTTCCGATTCCATTTCTTTGGAGCCTGTTTCTTATCCAGTTTCTATCGAAATTAACGATATTTTAGACCAAAATTGCAAAAAAAACGAAAATACACTTGATATATTTCAATTTTTATGGGAAAATATTGTACTGGAAGTCCCATTACAATTTACGAAAGTTAAAGACTTGAGTAAGTTTCATGGAGATGGATGGAAATTAATCAGTGAAGAAGAACTAGTAAGTAATAATAATCCGTTTTCTGATTTATTAAAAGATTTTAAAGAGGAGTGATAATATGATGAAGTTAGACATTCAAATGTTTGCTGTTCCTTTCCGTAAAGTTTCAAAAACAAGAAAGAGAATGAGAAGAAGTCATAACGCAATGGAAATCCCTGGTGTAAGCAAATGCCCAAGTTGTGGCGAAATGATTAAACCTCACAGAGTATGTCCAAAATGCGGTAACTACAAAGGAAACAAAGTAGTAGAAGTTAAAGAAGCATAATAGCTTCTTTTCTTTTTGTCTAATTTATCTTATAATATATCTGGTGATAAATATGGATTTTACAATAAAAGATAATTCTTTAATAATCTGTCCAAACCAAACAAAGACAAAGATATTAAAAGAACTATCTCAAACTAAAAAACTTGTTAATATAAAGTTTATGACTAAAGAAGAGTATAAAAAAATATACTATTTCTCATATGATGATAAATCACTTGCTTATCTAATAAAAAAATATAACTACAATATAGATGTCGCAAGAGTATATATAAATAATTTATATGTAATAGATGAAAATAAAACATATAAAAGTCCTAAACTAAACTTCTTAAAAGACTTAAAAAAAGAATTAATAAAAGAAGGACTATTAATCTACAATAATACTTATAAAGAATATCTTAAAAATAAAAATATCATTGTAAAAAATGAATATAACCTAGAAAAATATGAAGAAGAAATGTTAGGTATAAAAGAAGAACATGTACCAGAAAAAACTATAACTGCACCAGTAATGGAATGTAATACTTTAGAAGAAGAAGTTAATCAAGTATGTCTAGAAATAATAAACCTTCTAAAAAAAGGTGTTGATATAAATAAAATATATCTAACAAATGTATCTAGTGATTACCTATATACCATAAAAAGCCTTTTTTCATTCTATCATATACCTATAAATATAAATTTTAACTATTCAATTTATAGTACTAAGGTAGTAAAAGATTATCTAAATACAAAAGAATTAGACTTAGAAAATAAAGACAAAAAAAGTATCAATAAAAAACTTATTAATATCTTATCAGACTTAAGTTTCTTAGATGAAAATTCCAAGGAATATAAAATACTTTTAACTGACAAACTAAAAAATACTTTTACTTCACCCGTTAACTTAAAAAATGCAATTACAATAAAAGATTTATATAAAGAATCATTTAATGATGATGAATATGTCTTTGTACTAGGATTTAATCAAGATGAATTACCTAAAATGGAAAAAGATATTTCCTATATTACTGATAAAGAAAAAGATGAAGTATCACTATATAAAACAGACTATTTAAATAAACGTAATAAAAATAACTTAGTTTATATCTTATCAAATATTAAAAATCTATACTTATCATATAAACTAACTTCGCCATTTAAAAGTTACTACAAATCAAGTCTAATTACTGATCTTTCCCTAAATATTGTAAAACCTAAATTAGACTCATATAACAGTTCAAATATATATAATGAACTACGACTAGCATCATACCTAGATTTATATCATTTATACGGTGAAAAAAATAAAGACCTAAAAAAACTATATACTCACTACCAAATACCTTATAAAACATATTCTAACGTCTTTACAGGTATCAATAATGATGAGTATCTAACTAACTTACCATATCCATTAAAACTATCATATACATCTCTTAACGCTTATAGTGAATGTAAATTTAAATATTATATAAGACATGTCTTAAAACTAGAACCATATACTGATACTTTCCAAACTTACATTGGCTCAATGTATCATTACATATTATCAGTATATAAAAAGACAAACTTTAATTTTGAAGAAGAGTATCAAAAATATCTAGAAAAAAGGGACCTTTCCTTAAAAGAAAAACTACTTTTAATTCGTATCAAAAAAGATCTTTTAAAACTAATAGATATCCTAAACAAACAAGACTTAATAACTGGCTACAATGATGCTTATTATGAAAAGAAAATAGATATAGACTTAAAGAAAAAAGTATCTGTAATCTTTACTGGTAGTATCGATAAAATAATGTACTATCAAAATATTGAAGATACATACTTTTCTATAATTGACTATAAAACCGGTAGTATTGATACCCATATAGAACCTATGAAATATGGCTTACATATGCAACTACCAGTATACCTATATTTAATTCATTATTCCAAAGCTATTAAAAGTCCAATATTTACAGGAATTTATTATCAAAACATTTTATTCAATTATCCTACTTGGAGTAAAGATATTGAAAAAGTTAAAAAAGATCAATATCTTTTACAAGGATATTCAACAGATGATATTTCCATATTAAGTAGATTTGATTCAACATATGAAAAAAGTGAATATATTAAAAGTATGTCCTATAACGAAGAAAAAGGTTTTGGAACCTATGCCACAAAAAAGGTTTTATCAAACGATACATTATACGATTTATTAGCCTATACTAAAAACTATATATCCAAAGAAACTGATAATATCTTATCAGCAGACTTTACTATTAATCCAAAAGTATATTCTAATGTTAATATATCTTGTGCTTTCTGTTCCTTTAAAGATATCTGTTACATGAAGGAAAAAGATTTAGTCTACTTAGAAAAACAAAATGATTTATCTTTTTTAGGAGGTGACGAATAATATGGCCTGGACTACCGAACAATTACAAGCAATAAATGAAGAAGGTAAAAACATCATTGTCTCAGCCGGAGCTGGCTCAGGTAAGACTGCAGTTTTAACTGAAAGAGTAATTAGAAAACTAAAATCTGGTATTCATATTAATGAATTACTAGTTCTAACATTTACCAATGCCGCCGCTGCTGAAATGAAAGAACGTATTAGAAAAGCCATTAATAAAACTGAAGGCCTTGAAAATGAAGCTAACCTAATAGATGGTGCCTATATCACAACCTTTGATTCCTTCTCCTTATCCATGGTAAAAAAATATCATACCAAGCTAAATGTAAGTAACAATATTAAAATAACAGATGATGTCATTATAAATATTGAAAAGAATAGAATCTTAGACGAAATATTTGAAGAAAATTACTTATCGCCAACTAAAAACTTTACTAATCTAATAAAAGACTTTTGTTTAAAAGATGATAAAGAATTAAAAAATTACATTCAAAATATCTATAAAAAAATAGAATTAAAATACGATAGAAAAGAATATCTAAATACTTACATTGAAAAGACTTACTCTAAAGAAAATATTGATAACTATCTAAATGAGTATTTAAACTATATTGATTCTTATCGTGAAAATATAAAAGAATTATTAATATCCTTAAATGACTATTTTGATGGCACCTATGTAACTAAAGTAGAAGATACTTTAAGTAAGTTTTTAAACGCTACTACTTATGAAGAAATATGCACATCCCTTGACTTTAAACTTCCTGCTGTACCAAGAAATAGTGAAGAAGAAGGTAAAAACATAAAATCAACTATTTCATCATTATTAAAAGAAGTAAAAGAATTATTAATATATGAAACAACAGAACAGATGAAAGAAGAAATTTTATCTACTAAGTCTAATGCTGAAGTAATTATTTCTGTTTTAAAAGAACTAGATAAACGACTTTCTAATTATAAAAATGAAAATGAAGTATTTAACTTTACAGATATAGCTCTTTTAGCTATCAAAGTAGTTAAAGAAAATGAAGATATCAGAAAAGAATTAGTAGAAAGTTTTAATGAAATATTAGTCGATGAATACCAAGATACTTCTGATACTCAAGAATTATTTATTTCCTTAATTTCAAATAATAATGTCTACATGGTAGGTGATATCAAACAGTCTATTTATCGTTTCAGAAATGCTAATCCATATATCTTTAAAAATAAATATGACACATATCGGGATACTGATAAAGGTATAAAAATAGACCTAAATAAAAACTTTAGATCAAGAGAAGAAGTTCTATCAAATATCAATTTATTATTTGATTTATTCATGGATGATACCATTGGTGGCGCTAATTATAAAGAATCTCATCGTATGGTCTTTGGTAACAAAACTTATAATGAAGAAGGTAAGACTGACCAAAATTATGATTTAAATGTCCTAACATATGAAATAGATAAAAACACATCTATCACTAAAGATGAACAAGAAATATTTATCATTGGTAAAGATATAATCGATAAAGTATCTTCAAATTATCAAATCTTCGATAAAGATACCGGAATACTTAGAACAATAAACTATTCAGATATTGTCATACTTCTAGATAAAAGTAAAAACTTTGACTTATACAAAAGAATATTTGAATACTTACATATTCCTTTATCCATTGAAAAAGATTCATCACTTCGTAAAGATCAAGATATTTTAGTAATAAAAAGTCTTTTAAAATTCCTAATTTGCATTAAAGAAAATAATTATGAACAAGACTTCAAATATAGTTTTTTCTCCCTAGGAAGAAGTTTTCTCTTTAACTTATCTGATGAAGAACTATATCATTACTATGTAACAAATTCCATCAAAGAAAGTTCTCTTTACTTAAAATGCTTAGAACTAGTAAAAAATATAGATGTAACACCAGCAGGAGAGTATATAAACTATATCTTAGATGAACTAGATTATGATAAAAAACTTCTAACACTTGGTGATGTTTCATCATATCGTACTAGGAGAGAATATATCTATAATTTAGTAGAAGACTATGTATCAACTGGAAATACTATTTATGACTTTATTACTTATCTAGATGAAATCTATAATAATGATTATGACTTAAAGTTTAAAGTCAATACCTCAGGTTCTAATAGTTGTAAAATAATGACTATTCATAAATCAAAAGGACTAGAATTTCCAATATGTTACTTTGCTGGCTTCTCTGGTAGTTTTAACATAAGTGAGTTAAAAGAAAAAATAGTCTATGATAATAAATATGGTATTGTTCTTCCTAAAGTAGATGAATATTATAAAGAAACAATAGTCAAAACACTCCTAAAAAGATCTGTTAAACAAGAAGAAATCTCTGAAAAAATAAGACTATTATATGTAGCGGTAACTAGAGCTAAAGAAAAAATGATTATTGTAATGCCAGAACAAGAAGAGGCTATTGAAGTAAAAGACATAGTCCCAATATATGAAAGAAATAAATATAATAGTTTTCTATCAATTATGAAAAGTATTTATACCGTACTACTACCATATATAATAAAAAGTACGGTAGAGTGTACTAAAGACTATCAAAAAGTATCATCACTAAGTAATGAAAAAGAACTTTTAGAGCTAAATGACACCATAGAAGTAGAAGAACTAGATTTAAAAACTGAAACAGTTGAAGAAAGTCATTTTTCAAAAGAGTCCCTTCATATCTTTACAGAAGAAGAAAACAAATTAATGGCTTTCGGTACAAAAGTACATGAAATATTAGAAACTTCTAACTTCAAAGATATTGACTCAATAGAAGATGAAACAATTAAGAGAAAAATCTCCTCATTTATAAACTCTGACTTAATAAAAGAAAATATTAATTATCCAATGTATAAAGAGTATGAGTTCATCTATGAAGAGAATAATAATATTGCTCATGGAATAATTGACTTATTAATAGAAAGAGAAGACAAGATGATTATTATTGATTATAAGTTAAAAAATATTAACGACGAAAACTATGATAAACAGTTATCTGGCTATCGTAAAGTAATTGAAGAAAAAACTAATAAATTAGTAGAATGTTACTTATATTCAATATTAGATGAAGTCTATAGAAAAGTATAAAATAACTAAGATATAGGAGAGATGTATATGAATATAATTTTTATGAGACATGGTGAAGCTACTGATAACGTTAAAGGACTAATTTCAGATAAAGAAATATACTGGTCCATCTTAACTGCTTCTGGTATTAAAACAGTAGAAGAATCTATTAAAGATTTACCAGACGTAATAGATAAAATCTACGTCTCTCCTTTACCTAGAACTATTGAAACAGCACACTTAGTTTATAAGAGATATAAAGAAAGTAAAATAGTAATTGAAAATAGAATTCGTGAACTAAATTATGGAAAATATTCAGGTCAAAAAAATAATGAAAATCTTGATAACACTAGAATAAAACAAGTAGAAGGTGACTATTTCATAAGACTAGGTTCAACTGGCGAAAATAGATTTGAAATAGAGTCTAGATTATCAGAATTTTTAAAATACGTTTACAATGAAAATTCTCCAAAGGATACAATACTAATAATTTCACATGGCTCAGTTACTTCATATATGAAAAGAATTTTAAATATAAAAACTACTCATCTTAAAACTGGCAAAGTAGAAGAGTTTAATAACGTTGACTTTTCTCATCTTTTTAAACATCTAGAAAAACTAAATAGTATTAAGAATGGGAAAGAAAATTAAAATATGCTGGAGAAGGAAATGTAGGTCATATAATAGAAGAGATTAAAATTAGTACGAATAGCTAAAAACAGTATAGCCTACCTATACTGTTTTCTTTGCTTTTATTGACTTTTAAACGGATTTATAGTATAATATGCACTCAAGAAAAGGGCTGGTGTGATATGAGATATGTTTGGGAAAAAGAAAATCAAATATTAAGTCGTGATCAAGAAGAACAAATTGATAGTTTCTTCGCAAATTTAATTGAAAGTAAGACATTAGAATATCGTGAGGGTCAACATACTATGGCACTAGATATAGCAGATGCTATAAAAGACCGTAGTATTCTTTTAATCGAATCAGGTGTTGGTTCAGGTAAATCTTGGGCCTATTTAGTGCCTTTAATATATGCAAGTTCTGGTAGTGACAAATTTAAAGGATTCATCATTTCAACGTCCTCAAAAGCCCTACAAGATCAATTGAAAAAAGAAATAGAAACTCTATCTGAGATGTTAGGAGTTCCAAAAATAAAAGTCACTATCGCAAAAGGAAGAAGTAACTACTTGTGTAAAAGACGTTTTGAATTTTTCGAAAGAAATGCTGGTCAAACAGAAAAAGTAAAAAGCATTAGGTCCAGAATAAAAGAAGGTAAGGTAGAACGTACAGATTTTGATGACATTAGTCAAGCAGACTGGAAAAAAATGAATGTTGATAAAGTCAGATGTACTAGCTGCATATATGAATCAGATTGTACTTATCGAGTACAAAGAAAACGTTGGCCAGAATCCAAAGCGATTATTTGTAACCATAATTTATTAGTAGAATCATTAAAAAGAGACAGTGAAAATCCGCTATTAGGAGAACCATCAATCCTAATTGTAGACGAGGCACATACTTTAGAAGAAAAAATAAGAGATTCCTATAAAAGAAGTTTGAATAAACAGGAGTTAGAATCATTAATTTATGGATTATATCGTCATTTAAATAAAAATGTAAAAAATGATATACCAGCCATTGGTACTATTAATAGTCTATTTAGAAAAATAAGCACCAGTGCCAAAAGAGAATACAATAGACACGCCGCCGAAAATATTGATGTTTTCGATTCTGAAAGTTCCAGTTTTAAATGTACTCCAACTATAAAAGAATCAATAGAAACATTAATAAAACAATTAGAAGAATTAGAAGAAGAAGCTGTATTTAATAGTCGTTATAATAGAAATAAAGACTTCCTAGAACAAATCAACCTTTTGCAAGAGACAAAACAAGCCTTTAAAGATATGGTTTCATCAATTGAAAAACAAAAGAATGTTTACTGGGCAGCTTTCTTACCTGGTACAAGAGAACATATTGAGATACAATATGTACCAAAAAATATACCAGAAATCGCCAGAAATTTATTGAAAAATCCAAACTACGGTAAAGTATTCACATCGGCTACCTTAACAGCTGAAGGAGATTATGAATACTTTGCTAAAGGATTAGGAATAGATAATAAAATAGGTAATCGTATTACAACAGAAGACCCACAAAGGTCTCCATTTAATTATGATGAAAATGCTATGTTATATTGTCCTTTAGATTTAGTGACGCCAAAGAGCCATGATCATGATAGTTACTTATCATCTATTTCTACAAGAATCAATGAATTATTAGATATAACTGAAGGAAGGACTCTAGTATTATTTACATCTAAAAGTGATATGCGCGAAGTATATAATAGAATAAAAGACAAAAACAAACCTTACAATATTTACATTCAAGAAGATGGAAAAGACGTAGAAGCTTTAAAACAAAGCTTTAAAGAAGATACAACTTCTTGTCTTTTCGCAACGGGTTCATTCTGGGAAGGAATAGATATTAAAGGAGAATCACTAGAAAGTGTTATAATTCCTAAATTGCCTTTCCATGTAGTAGATCCTATAATGGATGCTAAAGCAGAGTACTATGCCGGTGGTTCAAATGCCGTCTACTTACAAGATATGCTTATAAAATTAAAACAAGGAGCAGGTCGTTTGATAAGAAGTGAAACAGATAAAGGAATAGTGTCAATCCTAGATTCCAGAATAAAGGACTATGGAACGGTAGTCCTAGAAACTCTACCATTTACAAATGTAACTGCCGACTTAGATGATGTAAAAGCCTTTGCCGGTAGATGTCTTCCAAACCATCCAGGACAAAATCAAAAAGCAAAAACTTATAAAAATGAATAGTTAAAAGGAGTAAGATATGGGAATTATAAGAATTAGTGATACTGAAGATGTGACTAGTTTGTTGGATGCTATAGAACAAAATATAAGAACCTCAAGTATCATGAGAAATGAAATAGAAAAACACCATTCTAGCACCAACGTTATCGAAGGTATTGAAGATAAACAGCCTACTATAACAGAAAATCCAAATCTCGAACCAGATATTTATGATGATGAGTCTTTTGAAGATGATATTTTATACTATTTAGGTGAATTATTTTCTTTACCAAGCAAGTGTACAAAGGATGAAGTAAAAGAAGTTTTACCAAATAAAGAAGACTATGATTATGAAAACGTTCTCTTAAGATTAATGGCTGAATTAGTAAAAGAAAATAGGCAAATAGAAACAATTATCAATGAAGAAGAAATGTCCGCAGAAGATAAAGAAGAATTGAATAATGAAATAAAAGAAAATGCTAGAAGACAAACGATTTTAAAAGAGTTATTTTTAGAAAGAGAAAAAGAAGAAGAAGCACAAATAAGCGAAGAAAATAAATTAGTGTTTATGCCTACACAATCCGGAAATCCTTGCGTTATAAGTGAATTAAAACATATAGATCCAGAATATTATGAAGGTTTTATTGGCTTATTCGATTCTATTATTTCTGGAAAATTTAAAAATCGTAAAAGACTTACATCTAACAGTACGGCTTCTGGTTTAATTGAAGTAAAAGATTTTAAAATACGTGTTGTATTTTCTAGACTAGGGCCAAAAGAGTATTGCGTAATTACAGCCTTTACTAAAAAAACAGATAATAATAAGGATTATCAAGAACAACTAAATCTCAGAGCAGCAAGTTTTAAGAAAATGGAAAGTGCCCTAAAAGAAAAAATTCAAGATGAAGATTTTATGCAACTTCAAGCGACGTGCCAAGAGGAATTGTATAATTTATTAGGAAAGAATAATGAAAAGCCTTTTCAAAAAGTAAAGACAGGTGAAGAAAAATGACAGCAGAAGAATTAATAGAAGAATTTAATAAAAGGCTTTCTCATATAGAAAATGAGGTAATAGAGCCGGATGAAGAGACTTTATTCCTAAAAAACTTTTTGGAAAACAATTCGGAGTTTTGTTTAGATAGTATTGCCAAAATAAATATAACACAAATGTTTATGGCACATACTTTAACATGGCTTGATGCTGACTTTGAAAAAATAGATATCATTTTTAATAGATTAAAACCATTACTAGAAAATCCAGAATTAACAAGAAAGGATTTATCAAGCGTTTTAAAAAAAATTGTATCAGCACACAATGATTTAGTAAAGAACGATGAAAGTAACTCTATTACAAAAGGTATAAAAAAGTTTTCCATAAATCAAAAACTAATAAAATCATTAAAGAAGCATGGATTAGATGAGTCATACTTAGATTCAGCAAATGCTTTTATGGAATTGTTGGATTTGATGATAGACGAGGTTATTAATTCAGATGAAGAATGTTCATTAGATGAAGATGAAAAAAGAAAAGTTTTAGAAAGTACAGAAAAACTATCAGAAGGAATTCACGTTATCAACATTATAAAAACAGCGCAAGGAATTTGTTCTAATACTGGTGAGACAATAATTTTGAATTGTGATAATAACCCAGTGGATATAAATGACAAATCATTTTCAAAGAAAGATAGGAACAATCTTTTTCGTAAAATAATGAAAACAGATGAATTTAAGAATTTTATATCAGAATACAAAAAAATAACAGCTTATTATAATGCAAAACAAACAGTAATAAATAAGAGAGTAAGAGTAAAAAATAAAAAATCTCTAAAATATCGAGAATTTTTAGCACTTTTTCAAAAACAAGTGGAAACACCAGGTGAAATAACTAATTATCGCACTTTATTAGCTTCCATTCCAGATCAAGATTTACAATTGGTTTTTTTAAATTATGTCTATAGAAATAACCTAGCAATAGCAGAACAAGTTCAAGAAAAGTATAATAAAACATTTTCAGAAGAAGCATCTGCATATGCTCAAATACTTTCTAATTTTTCAATGCCAAATAATAAGAAATTTCTAGAATGTGTTACATCAAGATATACTAAAGATGAATTACAGGAAGCCTTAGATGGACTGAAAAAAATAAAAATAACAAATCCGGAAGATATATATAAAATATTATCTATCAGTAATAGTCAAACGATTTCCCTTTTAAAATCATTAACAGAAAAAGAAATAATACCGAGTGAATTTTATAAAAGCCATATGAGTATATTTTTAACCGACAGTCATGACTATTCAACTGTATTAGAAAATATAAATACTTTTACTAAAAATGATATTAACCCAAGGTATTTGTATACTAATACTTCTATTTTACTAGCCGATAGTACAGTTATTAAAGAAAGAGTGAATTTGATGCGAGAAGAAAACTTGATAGGAAGCATAAAAAAAGATTCTGACATTTCATTTTTTACATCGGATGAGTTAGAAGAAAGAATTGCTTTAATAAAGAATAGTAAATATATGCCATATGTTAGTGATGATATTACTTTATTAAATGCAAGTAATATAAAATGGAAAAGGGCAATTGTGATGGAGATTATTGATATGCCTGTATCCAAAGAGGAATTACCAGCATTTTTAGACAGAGATGATTTCTTTATACCTGACGGTAAAATAGATAGTTATATACCAACTATCCCTAAAATTACTAAGCCAAGCACTAAGTAAAGTTGACAGGTTAAAATAGTTATGCTATAATCTAGATGTTTGACGCCTCATGCTCAAACCGCATTGAAAAGGTTATAAACAATTTATTGTACCTTAAGAGCGAGTCTTAAGTTATTAATTAAAGGAGGTAATTATTAATGAACGCTGTAATTAAAGTTGGTGGAAAGCAACATTACGTACAAGAAAATTCTGAAATTTACGTAGAAAAGCTTGATGCTAAAGTTGGTGACACAGTAAAATTCGATCAAGTATTAATGCTTGATAGTAAAATAGGTAGTCCTTATCTTACTAATGTTACTGTTGAAGGTGAAGTAATCAAAAACGGTAAACAAAAGAAAATTAAAGTTTTCAAGTATAAGAGTAAAGACAGATCTAATCGTAAGACTCAAGGACATAGACAACCTTATACAAAAGTAAAAATCACTAAAATTAACGGTTAATTATGATTAAAGTAAAAGTTACAAAAGATAGTGATATGATAAAATCTGTTTCTATACTAGGACACGCTATGTATGCTGATTTTGGTAAAGATATTGTTTGTAGTGCAGTAAGTAGTATTGCAACAACTACAATAAATGGAATTTTATCATTTGATAAGGAAGGTCTAAGTTATGAAGTTAGTAAAGATGGACTAGTAATAAAAAATATCAAGACTGATAACATTACTCAAACTTTACTAAATAATATGATTAGTCTTTTAAAAGAGTTGGAAAATGATTATCCAACTAACGTAGAAGTAAAATAAGGAGGAGAATTATGAAATTATTAAAATTAGATATCCAATTATTTGCTCATCATAAAGGGCAAGGATCAACATCTAATGGTCGTGATTCTGCAGGACGTAGATTAGGAGCTAAAGCTGCTGATGGAGAATTTATAACTGGTGGCAGTATTATATATCGTCAACGTGGAACTAAAGTATTCCCAGGAACTAACGTTCGTCGTGGAAGCGATGATACTTTATATTCTACAATTGATGGAATTGTTAAGTTTGAACGCTTAGGAAGAGATAAGAAACAAGCTTCAGTATATCCTAAAGAAGCATAAATATGAGCCATGAAGGCTCTTTTTTTTGACCTAGATATTTTTTGATAAATTTGCTATACTAAAAAATGAAAAAAGGGAGGCATCAATATGTTTGTAGATGAAGTAGAAATAAAAGTAGAAGCTGGTAACGGTGGCGATGGTTGTACCGCTTTTCGTCGTGAAAAATATATCGAAATGGGCGGACCATATGGTGGAAATGGTGGTCATGGTGGAGACATAATCTTTAAAGTTGACCAAGGACTACACACACTTCTTGATTTACGTTATCAAAAAGTACTAAAAGCTAAAAAAGGTGAAAATGGCCGTGGTAAAAATCAAAATGGTAAAGGAGCTGAACCTTTAGTTATAAAAGTACCTCAAGGTACAGTGGTTACAGACCTAGAAACAGGTTTGGTTTTAGCTGATCTTTCTAAAAAGGACCAAGAAGAAGTGATTGCTAAAGGTGGCCGTGGTGGTAGAGGTAATACCGCTTTTAAAACTCAAACCAATACAGCACCAGATTATTCAGAAAATGGTGAAGAAGGAGAAAAAAAGACTTTAAAAGTAGAAGTAAAATTACTAGCGGACGTTGGATTAGTAGGTCTACCAAGTGTTGGCAAGAGTACTATTATTTCCGTAATATCAAAATCAAAACCCAAAATAGCAGCATATCATTTCACAACCCTTTCGCCAAATTTAGGTGTAACAAAGTCAACTGATGGTAGAAGTTTTGTTGTTGCCGACTTACCAGGATTAATAGAAGGTGCATCTCACGGAGAAGGACTTGGAGATAAATTTCTTCGTCATATTGAAAGAACAAAAGTAATTGCTCATGTTATTGATATGTCTGGTAGTGAAATGCGCAATCCATATGAAGACTATCTTTTAATAAATAAAGAACTAGAAGAGTTTAACCATAAACTATTAAAAAAGCCACAAATAATTATCGCTAATAAAATGGACTTAGATGGTGCTAAAGAAAACTTAGAAGAATTCAAGAAAAAAGTTGATGCCGAAATATTTGAAATAAGTGCTGCAACTCATACTGGCCTTCAAAAAGTAGTAGATCGTCTCGCTGACTTATTAGATGAAATACCAGATAATCCTTTATATGAAGATACCGAAATAGAAAGTCATTTCTTATACAAATTTAAAAAAGAAGAACCATATACTATTACTAGAGATTCGGATGGTACCTGGGTAATATCTGGTAAAGAAGTAGAAAGAATATTTAAAATGACAAAATTTAATAGTGAAGAAGCCATCTATCGTTTTGCCAAAAAACTACGTCGCCTAGGAATTGACGCTAAACTAGAAAGTCTAGGAGCAACAGACGGTGACCAAGTACGTATTCTAGATTTCTACTTTGATTATAAAGACTAAAGAGGTTGATTATATGTTAACTATAAGTACATTTAATATTCAAAATAAAGAAGATAAAAATAAGATTAAACTTATTAAAAATTATCTCATTGATAACAACATAGATATTCTAAATTTGCAAGAAGCTTATCCTAAATTTATGAGAGAATTTCAAAGTGACTTAAAAGATTATAAAGTAACAGGAAATTATAGATATTTATACTTTCCTAAAATAAATGAATCAAATCCTATCATTACAAATAAAAAAGTACTATATAGTAAAACATACAATCTTCCCCATCTCCCATCATTATTAAATAGAATAATTACTAAAACAGTTGTTATTATAGATAATAAAGAAATATCAATATACAATACTCATCTAGATTATCAATATTTATCTGTCAAAAAACGTCAACTAAACAAAATTTTAAAACTAATAAAAAAAGATAGAAATCCTATTATTTTAACCGGAGATTTTAATCTAAAAAACAACAAAGAAATATTTAATGATTTTACCGAAAAATTAGAAAAACTTAATATATATCGTGTCCAAATTGATGAAAAGACATTTAAACCATCTAAATATAAAAGAGCAATAGATCATATATTCATATCAAAAGACTTTAAATTGGTCGATAAAAATGTCGTTAAAGATATAGAAACCAGTGATCATTACCCAGTATTAATAAGGGTATTAATCGATTAAATTAAAAAAAGTAATTGCTTACAAATAAATTTATGATATAATTTAAGTAGATTAAGAATGCGAAGGTGAAAATAATGTACGATGTTAATTTTTTGATATCAAACGGAGTAGATGTAAATAAAAGTTTAGAGTTATTTGGTGATATAGATACTTACAATGAAACTGTTGGTGAATTCTTAGTAAGTGCTAAAGAAAAAATAGCTAAACTTCAAAAATATAAAGATGATAAGGATATGCCTAATTATGCTATTTATGTTCATTCTCTTAAGAGTGATGCTAAATACTTTGGTTTTACTAAATTAGCTGATTTAGCATATGATCAAGAGTTAAAAAGTAAAGAAGGAGATATGTTCTATATTTATGAACATTATCAAGAGCTAATTGATGAAGTGGAAAGAACTATAAATATTGTTAAAAAATATATTTCTCCTGAATCAGAAGTTACATCAAATGAGCAAGTACCAACAAGTACAACACCAGCACCAGCTGCTGCACCCGCTCCAGTAACTCCAGCTCCTGCCGCTCCATTACCAACATCATCTAATATTGAGCCAGCTGAAGTATATTCACAAAAGACAATTCTTGTAGTAGATGATTCTAATATCATTAGAAACTTCGTAAAAAGAATATTCAGTGAAAAATATAACATTGGTATGGCAAAAGATGGAGAAGAGGCTCTAAATATTATCAAAGCAAATGCTTCAAATGAAAATATAGTAGCAATTCTACTAGACTTAAATATGCCAAAAGTAGATGGCTTTGCTGTATTAACATATATGAATGAACATCAATTATTCAGTAGTATGCCAGTTTCAATAATTTCTGGAGACTCATCAAAAGATACAATTAATAAAGCCTTTACATATCCAATTATCGATATGTTAGGTAAACCATTTACAGAAGCTGATGTAAAAAGAGTAATTGAAAAGACAATGTATTTTAAAGAAAATATGTAAAAAATAAAGAAGTAGCGTTACTTCTTTTTAATTTCTAACTTATCACCAAGTTTTATATCTTTAGTACTATCAGCTGGAAAAAGATAAGTTTTCTTTACTTTCCTTTTTGGAAGAATTATTCTTTCTGAAGGAAATCGCTGATACATCTTTAAAACTACATCATCCTCATCCGTCATCACAACATCAACTCTTTGACAATACATATAAGTAGATAAAGATTTTTTCTTCATAAGAATAACATAATCTTGCATTGGCTCTAATACAAATTTAAGACTTTTAAACTTTTCCCAAAAAGTATTTAACTCATTTATTTCAAACTTTTTCTTATCAATTTTTACATACATAATATCACCATCTGTTAAACTGATTATAACATACAAAAATAATTGTTAAAAGCTTTAACTATTAAAAAAAATATGATATTATATAAAAGAAATGAGGAGGTATAAGTATGAGTGGACATTCAAAATGGGCAACAATTCATCGAAAAAAAGGTTTATTAGATGCTGCTAGAGGTAAAGTTTTTCAAAAACTAGCTAAAGAAATTATGGTAGCAGCTAAGGCAGGGAGTCCTGACCCAAGTCAAAACGCAGCGTTAAGATTGGCAGTAGATAAAGCAAAAGCTCAAAACATGCCAAAAGATAATATTCAAAAAGCAATCGAAAAAGCAACCGGTGGTGCAGATGGAGCAAACTATGAAAGCGTACGTTACGAAGGATATGGACATGGCGGAGTAGCTTTTATGGTAGACTGTTTAACAGATAACCGTAATAGAACAGCTTCTCAAGTTAGAAGTGCCTTTACAAAAGCCGGTGGTAATTTAGGAACAGATGGTTCTGTAAGTTACATGTTTGAGCGTCGCGGTTCAATTGTTATACCAGCTGATTATGATGAAGATACTATGATGATGACTTCACTTGATGCCGGAGCAATGGATTTTGAAAAAGTAGAAAATACTTACGTTATCACAACAGATACAACTAACTTTGTTCCTGTAAAAGAAGCATTAGAAAAAGAAAACGTAAAAGAGTTCTTAGAATGTGAACTAACATATATACCAAATATGGAAGTAGAACTAGATGAAGAAGGACAAGAAAAAGTAATGAAATTAGTTGACACATTAGAAGATTTAGACGATGTACAAGACGTATATTATAATTTAAAAGAAGACTAATATTGTTAATACAGAGCCTTAATAGCTCTTTTTTCTTTTTTAGTTTTAGTATATAATAAGTATGGAGTGATTTTATGTATGACTATATAATAGGAACAGTAGCAAGTATTAAAAATAATGCCATTGTTTTAGATAATTCTGGTATTGGATATTTAATTTATGTATCTAATCCATATTCATTTGAAGAAGGAAAAGAATATAAAGTTTATATTTATCAACAAATTAAAGAAGATGAAAATAGTCTCTTTGGCTTTAAAAATTTTGCTGAAAAAGAATTGTTCTTAAAACTAATTAGTGTTAAAGGACTAGGCTGTAAAATGACATTACCAATGCTAGCTTTAGGAAACGTAGAAGGAATAATGGACGCTATTGAAAGAGAGAATATTTTATATTTAAAGAAGTTCCCTAAAATAGGTGAGAAACTAGCTCGTCAAATTATCCTAGACTTAAAAGGAAAACTAGAGTTCATTGGCGTTGGTATTTCTGATGATGAAGTAAATAATGCTGAAGAGTTGAAAGAAGTATTAATAGGATTAGGTTATAAAGATAAAGAAATTAAAGGCGTTATCTCTAAAGTTAATAAAGATGCATCAATTGAAGAACAAGTAAAAGAAGCCTTAAGATTATTATTGAAGTAGGAGGGAAAGTATTATGAAAAATGAAAGTGTTATAAAAAAATATTCACTTGAAGATGACCAAGTAATAGATAATACAATTCGTCCTGAAACAATAGAAGAATACATTGGTCAAAGCGAAGTAAAAGAAAATATTAAAGTCTTTGTTGAAGCCGCCAAAATAAGAAACGAAGCCCTAGACCATGTTTTATTATATGGCCCTCCAGGACTTGGTAAAACAACATTAGCTTTTATTATTGCTCATGAACTAGGTACAAAAATAAAAACAGCTTCAGGTCCAAGTATTGAAAAAACCGGTGATTTAGCCGCTATACTTTCATCTCTTGAGCCAGGGGATGTCTTATTTATTGATGAAATTCATAGAATGCCAAGATATATTGAAGAGGTATTATATCCAGCTATGGAAGACTTTTCTCTTGATATTATCGTTGGTAGTGAAGGTAACACTAGAAATATAAAAATAGATTTACCACCATTTACTCTTGTCGGAGCAACAACTCGTGCCGGTGACCTATCAGCTCCGTTACGTGATCGTTTTGGGATTATTTCAAAATTACAATTCTATACAACTGAAGAATTAACTGAAATAGTAAAAAGAACATCTCGTGTTTTAAATATGGAAATAGATGATGATGCCGCTTATGAATTAGCTAAACGTAGTAGGGGAACACCAAGAATTGCTAATAGATTATTTAAAAGAGTTAGAGACTTTGCCTTAGTAAAAGGTACAGGTAAAATAGATTTAGATATAACAAAAGAGTCACTTGAAAGACTTCATATCGATAAAATTGGTCTAGATAAAACCGACCATGACTTGTTACTAGCCATTATCAATAAATTTAACGGTGGCCCAGTTGGAATAGAAGCTCTTAGTAGCTCCATTGGTGAAGAAGTAACGACAATAGAAGATGTATACGAACCATACTTATTACAAACAGGTTTATTAAAAAGAACTGCTAGAGGACGTATGGTAACAGATAAAGCCTATGAAGTATTAGGTATAGAAATAAGAAAATAACAGGAGGCATTATATGAAAGTAGAAGATTTTGACTATGATTTAAATGAAAACTTAATAGCTCAAACACCTATAAAAGATAGAGATACATCTAAATTATTAGTTTTAGATAAGAAAACCGGTGATATAGAACATAAACATTTCTACGATATCATTGATTATTTAGAAAAAGGAGACACTTTAGTACTAAATGATACTAAAGTATTACCAGCTCGTCTCTTAGGTGAAAAAACTGATACCCATGCTGTTATTGAAATCCTTTTATTAAAAGATTTAGGTGAGGATGTTTGGGAATGCCTAGTAAAACCTGCTAGACGTATAAAAGTAGGAACCATTGTAACATTTGGCCAAGGTGAATTAAAGGCTGAATGTGTTAAAGAAGATAATGAAGGTATAAGACATTTCAAATTAATTTATTCTGGTATTCTATTAGAAATATTAGAACATTTAGGTACTATGCCATTACCACCATATATTCATGAAAAACTAAAAGATCAGTCAAGATATCAAACTGTTTACGCTAAAGAAATAGGTAGTGCCGCAGCACCAACGGCTGGCCTTCATTTTACTAAAGAATTGCTAAAGAAAATTGAAGATAAAGGTGTAAATATTGCCTATGTAACTCTACACGTTGGACTAGGAACATTTAGACCAGTTAGTGTTGATACCATAGAAGAACATAAAATGCATAGTGAACACTATCAAATGACAAAAGAAGTAGCTGAACTTTTAACAGAGACAAAAAAGAATAATCATAAGATTATTGCTGTTGGCACAACAAGTACTAGAACTTTAGAAACAATAATGACAAAGTATAATGAATTTAAAGAATGCTCTGGCTGGACTGATATATTTATCTATCCAGGATATAAGTTCAAAGCTATTGACAGCTTAATTACTAATTTTCATTTACCTAAGTCAACACTTGTTATGTTAGTATCGGCTTTAGCTGGTAAAGATAATATTATGAATGCTTATAAAGTAGCTCAAGAAAAAGAATATCGTTTCTTCTCTTTTGGAGACGCTATGCTTATTAAGTAAGGAGAGTAGTTATGAAGATTAAATACACTTTATTACATAAAGATGAAAATAGCAATGCCCGTTATGGCTCATTACAAACAAATTATGGAACATTTGAAACACCAATGTTTATGCCTGTTGGTACTAAAGCAACCGTAAAATCATTAACACCAGAAGAATTAAAAGAAGCTCATTCAGGAATAATTCTTTCTAATACATATCATTTATGGCTAAGACCAGGTGAAGATATCATTGATAAAGCAGGCGGCCTACATAAGTTTATGAATTATGATGGACCAATACTTACTGATTCCGGTGGCTTCCAAGTCTTTTCTTTAGTGAAAAATAAAGAAAAAGACATTACCGAAGAAGGAGTACATTTTAAAAGTCATATTGATGGTTCTAAATTATTCCTAACTCCTGAAAAATCAATTCAAATTCAAAATAAATTAGATAGTGATATCGCTATGAGTTTTGATGAATGTCCACCATATCCAGTAAGTTATGAGTACATGAAAAAGTCAGTAGAACGTACACTACGTTGGGCTGCTCGCGGTAAAAAAGCTCATTCTAATCCTAATCAGTCACTATTTGGAATTGTTCAAGGTGGCGAATTTGAAGATTTAAGAGAATACAGTTGTAAAGAAACTGTAAAGTTAGACTTTGATGGTTATAGTATCGGTGGTACATCAGTTGGAGAAGATAAAGATACCATGTATAAAATGATTGATTATGGTATCAAATATTTGCCTACTGATAAAGTTCGTTATCTTATGGGTGTAGGAGATCCAATTGATATAATTGAAGGTGTCATAAGAGGAGTAGATATTTTTGACTGTGTCTTACCAACAAGAATAGCTCGTCATGGCCAAGCCTTTACTAGAGAAGGTAAGATTAACTTCAACAATGCTAAATATAAAGAAGATTTTAGTCCTGTAGAAGAAGGTTGTGACTGTTACACTTGTAAAAATTATACCAAAGCTTATGTACGTCACTTAATCACAACTGATGAAATGCTAGGTGGTAGACTATTATCAATTCATAATATAAGATTCTTGATAAAACTAACAGAAGAATTAAGAGAGGCAATAAAAGAAAACAGGGTATTAGAGTATAAAGAAGAATTTTTAAGTAAATATAATAAAAAGAATAACTAAAATTATTCTTTTTATATGTAAAAAATCGGTTTATTAGTAGCTTCAGTCTGAACAGCAGTAGAAGTAACACTATCAGTATTATTGGTAGTATCCTCAACTGTTACTGGTCTTCGTAATTCATCAGCTATTTTAAACATTGTTTTAGCGTTATTAAATATTGGTTTAACTTGATAAACAATTGGAATAGCTTGATTTATTACACCTAAGGTTTTTTGTGTACCATCCAAAAATGCACTAAAATTAAATCCTTTGGCAAGACCAGCCCATCTACTAAATAAACTAGCTCTTGGATATGGATAGTTAAACATAGTCCACCTCTTCATTCATAATATATGTCAAAGAAAATAAAAAGTTAAATAATTTATTTTCAAAACTAAAAACCTATGTTAAAATATTAATAGTATAGAATAAAAAGAATGTATTCAAAAGAAAGGTTTACGGTGATATTAGATGAAATTATTTAATAAAGCAGGTAAAAAAGAAGTCCCTAATCAAGCACCAGCTTCAGCTGCACCAGTTCAAACACTAGCAACTCCTACAGCTCAAGTGCCAGCTTCTTCTGTTTCAAATAATACAGTTCAACAGCCAGCAGTAGCCACAACAACATCAAGTGCTCAGCCTGCACCAAACCAAACACCAACAACCAATAATATAGCCCCAGCGACAATGACTACCAGTACTACTACTGGTACTGGTCAAACAAATCAAAGTATTAGTGCCGGCACAAACCCTAATAATACTGTAATGTCACAAGATAAGATTATGCCTCTAGCAAAAGAAAATCCAAGTAGTAAAACTGCACCAAGTAATCAGAGCAAATTGTCAACACCTAAAGCTAATACAAATCAAGCTTCATCTGGAAAAATAGAAGAGTTACAAGAAAAAAAGAATGAAGAAAAAAACAAAAATAGTAGATTAAAAGGCTACAGTTATGTAGTAATAAATTCTGCAAACAAAAAAGAAAAAGGATTTTTCGATGCTGAATCAGAAGATGAAGTAAGAACTTTCTTGGAAGGTCAAGATTATCAAGTCCTAGAAGTAAAACCAAAATCAGCTATGGATATTGATATCTCCGGACCGCCAAAATTAAAGCCAGAAGACTTATCATTCACCTTGACGCAGTTGTCTACATATATTAAATCTGGTATCCCTTTAGTTGACTCTGTTAGAATTCTAGCAAAGCAAGCTAAAAAACCAGCACATAAAAAAATCTATGGCCAAGTAGTTTATGAACTATTAAAAGGTGAAAGTTTTTCTACAGCCTTAGCAAAACAAGGAAAAGTATTCCCAGCATTACTAATAAACATGGTAAAAACATCAGAAATGACTGGTGATTTACCATCAATACTAGATGATATGGCCGAATACTATACATCTATGAACCAAACTAGAAAACAAATGAAGAGTGCCATGACTTACCCAATTGTTGTATTAACAATTGCTCTTGGTGTATTAGTCTTCATGTTAGTTTACCTAGTTCCACAGTTTGCTAGTATGTTTGAACAAAATGACGCTAAACTACCAGCTATAACATTAATTGTATTAGGTGTCAGTAGTTTCATTCAGAATTATTATATATATCTAATAGTTGGAATAGTCGCAATGATTGTTATATTCAAATATTTAATGAACCATGTCCAATCATTTAAACTTTCTGTTCAAACCATACTTATGCATCTGCCAGTAGTTGGTAAAATAATTATCTACAATGAAATCGCTAACTTTACTAAGACATTTGCTTCATTATTAAACCATGGTGTATTCATTACAGACAGTATGGAAATCTTGTCTAAAATAACAGACAACGAAGTATTTAAAAAGATAATTAATAAAACACTAGAAAACCTATCAAAAGGTGAACCAGTTTCTTCAGCCTTCCGTGGTGAATGGGCTATCCCAGTAGTTGCCTATGAAATGATAGTAACCGGTGAAAATACTGGTCAATTAGGTCTAATGATGGAAAAAGTATCAAACCATTTCCAAGCTATGCATAAAACTATAATTGATCAAATGAAGAGTTTAATGGAACCATTAATGATTGTTTTCTTAGCCGTAATTGTTGGTGTTATCTTACTATCAATAGTTACACCAATGTTTAGTATATATTCACAAATCGAGTAATAATAAGGAGGATAATTATATGGAAATACTATATTTAATTATCTTTTTTATTTTAGGAAGCTTCGTCGGTACAATTTCTACAATTTTAGGATTACGTATACCCAAAAAAGAAAAAATATTAGGGAATAAACTACATTGTGACTCCTGTAGTCATGAACTAACACCCAAAGAAACTATTCCCTTGTTTTCATATATAATTCAACAAGGAAGATGCCGTCATTGTCATTCTAAAATAGATGTTTTATATCCATATATGGAATTTTTTACAGGACTATTATTTGCAGTTTCATATTATAGTTTCGGCTTTAGTTATGAATTATTAATAGCCTTAGGAATAGTAACATTATTAATGATAGTTACCGTTAGTGATTTAACATATTTAATAATACCAGATGAAGTCTTAATATTTTTTAGTGTTTATTTTCTAATAATTCAATTTCTAAACTCTGGCTTAAAAGAAACCTTAATTCATCTTGGAACAGGTATATTATTGTTTTCCATGATGTACTTAATTATGTTTATTGGAAATAAGGCTCTAAAAAAAGAAAGTCTTGGCGGAGGAGACATTAAAATGATGTTCTTATTTGGCCTAGTACTAGATCCTTTATTAGGTACTTTAACCATTTTCTTAGGAAGTCTTTTTGCTTTACCAATGTCCTTCATTCTTATGAAAACAAATAATGAAAAAGCAATTCCTTTTGGACCTTTCTTACTAATAGCTTTTGCCTTTATATATTTTACCAAAATGTCTTCTTTAGATGTTTTGAAATTCTTAGGATTTTAGAAAGTTAAACTTTCTTTTTTTTTATATTTATTGTACTATATATCTAGGTGATAACTATGCGTAGTACTATAACAATTCTTCCTGCTGATACTTATACAGTAGTTAATAAAACAGTTTTAAGTGAAAATGACCATAAATTAATAACAATGTTGTATCAACCCGTAATTGGTCATACCGCAACATCGCTATATTTTACTTTAATAGATGACCTAGATAAATTAGAAGTAATGAGTGATGACTTAACTCATCATCATCTAATGGCAACAATGCAATTAAAACTAGAAGATATAGTTATCGCAAGAGAAAAACTTGAAGCTATCGGTCTTTTGAAAAGTTATTTAAAAAAGGGAAGTATTAATCATTACGTTTACTTAATATATTCACCAGTATCTGCTCATGACTTTTTTCAACATCCTATTTTAAATGTTGTTCTATATAATAATTTAGGTAAAAAAGAGTATGAAAAATTACTAAATTACTATAAAACGCCAAGAGTAAGTCTTAAAGATTATGAAGACATTACTAGTAACTTTGATGATGTCTTTACTTCAATAAAAGGAAATATCTTAGACATGTCAGAAGAAGTAGATATTACTAAAAAAGATTCAAACAACATCTTAATAAATAAAGGAATAGATTATAACTTACTTATATCAAGTATTCCAGATAATATAATTACCGATAAAACCTTTACTAAAGATGTTAAAGAACTAATAAATGCCCTAAGTTTTACATATAACTTAAACACTTTAGATATTAAAGGATTAGTATGTGACTCAATCAATGAAAAAGGGTTAATTGATAAAACAAAACTTCGTAAAGCTTGCCGAGATTATTATCAGTTTGAAACAGCTGGCTCACTTCCAACCTTAATATATAATAAACAACCGGATTACCTAAAAAAACCTAAAGGAGATAATTCTAAAAGAGCTAAAATGATTTATACCTTTGAAAATATAAATCCTTATCAATTATTAAAAGCTAAATATAAAGGTGCAGAGCCAACCGACAGAGACAAAAGATTAATAGAAAGTCTTTTAGTAGATCAAAAACTAAATCCAGGAGTCGTAAACGTTTTAATATCCTATGTCCTAAAGACCAATAATCAACAACTAAAGAAAAGCTACGTTGAAACCATAGCAGGTCAATGGAAAAGATTAAATATTGAAACTGTAGAAGACGCCATGGATATTACCGAAAAAGAACATAAAAAGTTAAAAAGACTAATCACTAATAAAACAGAAAAAGTAAAAACAAAAACTGAAAAGCCAACTAAAGAAGAATTACCAGTTTGGTTTAATAAAACACTAGATAAAGAAGAAGCTAGTGAAGAAGACATTAAAGAAATGGATGATATCTTATCAGGACTTGTCTAAAAAAATTAATAATGGTATAATACCTAGAGCAGTTCCGATATGTAAAAAAATGTCAAAATATTAAACCTGAATATCTAAACATTTTATAGAAACTTGGTATTGTGTTATTATTAAATAGTAAATATACGAATAGAATAATAAGAGGTCATAAAATGAATAGATATCAAAATAAAGAATTTAATGACATTATAAGTCATATCAGTAATAATAAAGATTTTCTCAAATTGAAAAGCATAAAACATCATGGTATAACTAGATACGATCATTCAATTAGAGTAGCCTACTACTCATACAAAATTACAAAATTATTGCACCTAGATTACAAAGAAACAACAGAAGCCGCTTTATTACACGATTTCTTTCAAGAAGAAGTTGCTGATAAGAACTTTGTCGCTAGACTAAGAAAGCATCCAAAATGTGCTTTGAAAAACGCTACTGATAATTTTGATTTAAGTGAAAAACAAATGGATATTATAAAAAGCCATATGTTTCCAATTACATTTACACCTCCAAAGTATTTAGAAAGTTGGATAGTTGATGTAGTTGATGATATATCCGCTATACAAGAACGTGGAGCAGTGATAAAACAACAAGCTAAAGTAGTAGGTACATTTCTATTGATTTTATTGTTTAATTATTAAGTTAATAAAGGGAACTATCCCTTTTTTAAATAAAAATGAAAGAAGGAAAAAATATGCAAAAAACATATATCTTTGGTCATAAGAAGCCAGACTCAGATTCTGTAATGTCCGCTATAGGTTTATCATATTTAAAAAATAGTCTCGGAGAAAACACAGAACCTAGAATATTAGGAGATATAAATAAAGAAACAAAGTACGCTCTAAAATACTTTAATATTAAAACACCAGAATATTTAAATGATGTAAAACTACAATTAAAGGACATTGATTATCATAAGAATTTCTTTATTAAAGAAACAGATTCTATCTATACAGGATATCAAAAGATGCTAGAAAAGAGTTTAACCGGTATTCCAATAGTAGATGATAAAAACTATTTTAAAGGACTAATTACTATTAAGGATTTATCTCATGTAATTATTAATGAAAATACTGATGATTTATATACATCCTATGCTAACTTACTAAATGTTTTAAAAGCTAGTGAAGTCTTAAAATTCGATGATGAAATTATTGGACGTATCTTAGTAGCTGCTTATCGTAGTACTACGTTTATGGAAACTGTAAAATTAGATTCTGATATGATTTTAATTGTTGGTGATAGACATAGTATTATTGAATACGCGGTTAGATCTAAAGTAAAATTACTTATTTTATCAGGAGATGCTAGAATTAAAGATGAACACTTAGAAATAGCTCGTCAAAATAAAGTAAATATAATTAGAACACCATATACTACATATCATATAACTAAACTAGTAACTCTAGCTAACTACATCAAAACAATGCTTAGATGTCTAACGCCAGTAAAATTTGAAGTTACAGACTTTGTAGATAATGTTACTGATATAAACAATAAATTAAAACATACAAATTATCCAATAGTAGATCGTCGTAATAAATGTTTAGGACTATTAAAAATAACAGATTTATCAGAAAAACATCCTAAGAAAGTAATTTTAGTAGACCATAATGAAAAATTACAAAGTGTTGAAGGTCTAGAAGAAGCTGAAATACTAGAAATAATAGATCATCATAACTTAGGTAGTATCACAACAAATAGTCCAATTAACTTTAGAAATATGGCTGTTGGATCAACTTGTACAATTGTATATTTATTATATAAAGAAAGAAAAATAGAAATGCCTACTCATATCGCGGGAGCATTATTATCAGGAATCTTATCTGATACTTTAATCTTAAAGAGTCCAACAACAACACCAAGAGATATAGAAGCAGTTGAATACTTATCAAAAGTTGCTGGTGTAAACTATAAAGAATATGGTATGGACTTATTAAAAGCTGGTACTTCATTAGAAGGTATGAGTAAAGAAGATGTCTTATATAATGACTTTAAGATATATACAGTAGGTGAAAAGAAGTTTGCCATTGGTCAATTCTTTACTATGAACTTTGATGAAATACAAAAAGATATGGAAGAATATATCCATGTATTAGATGAAGTAAGTGAAGCTAATAATTATAATTTAGTAGCTTTATATGTAACAGATATCATTAAAAATGGTAGTTATGTAATCTTTAATAACCATGGTGCTGACGTAATGGCTTTAGCTTATGCTAAAGATAGAATACCAGAAGGATACTTCGTACCAGGTTGTGTTTCACGTAAAAAACACGTTGTACCAATAATTATGCCATTATTTGAAAATTAGGAGAGAAACATATGGATTTTATATCAATAATTATTTTAGGATTTATTCAGGGAATTGCGGAGTTTTTACCAATATCTTCATCAGCACATTTAATAATCTTTAGAGATTTATTTGGAATAGGTGCTGGAATGGATGCTCATCTTGCTTTAACATTTGATTTAGCACTTCATTTTGGTACCCTTCTAGCTATAGGAATATACTTCTTTAAAGACTTTATTAATATGATTAGTAAAGGCTTTACTAAAGGTGTAAAAGATGATGAAGGAAAAATATTATGGTACCTAATAGCAGCAACAGTTCCAGCTGCCATTGCTGGAGTGTTGTTTGAAGATGTTATTGAAAATGCTATTAGAAATAACTATGTTATCATAGCTTTAGCCCTTGCTATTATGGGTATCATAATATATTGTGCTGATAAATATTCAGACAATAAAAAAACTATTAAAAAAATGACTATTAAGGACGCTATAATAATTGGTTGTAGTCAAGTTTTAGCTTTAATTCCAGGATTTTCAAGATCTGGAACAACAATCGCAACAGGTAGAGTTCTAGGTCTAAATAGAGAAGATGCTGCCAAGTTTTCCTTCTATTTAAGTGCTCCTGTTGTAGCTGGTGCCTTAGTTTTACAATTATTTAAAAAGGCAACATGGACAGTTATAGCAGGAAATATTGGAACATTTATTTTAGGAATCTTTATATCATTCATAGTAGGATTATTATGTATTAAATACTTATTAAAATACTTACATAATCATAACTTTAAAATATTTATGATATATCGTCTAATCTTAGCTCTAATAGTATTAATAATGATAGGAGTTGCATAATATGGATAAGGTTAAATTGGGACTACTAACAACATTATTATTAGGAATATTTATTTTAATAGGAGCAATACTTGCCTTCCTAGTAAAGAAAAAAGAAAAAGTAGTAGATTTTTCTCTAGGTTTAGCTCTAGGTGTAATTGCTATGTTAATAGTAACAGACCTTTTACCAGAAATAATTGAAAATTTAGGTATAAAACATATCTTTGTATTTATAATTTGTACAGCTTTAGGTTATGGAATGTTAAAATTACTTGATAAATTTATTCCAGATCATGAAGATAGTTCTATGACTAAAAAGGAAAGAAAAGATAATTTAATTCATATAGGTGTTATAACATCACTTGCATTAGTATTACACAATGTAATAGAAGGAATGGCTGTATATTCAACATTTCTTACTGAAACTAATATCGGTTTAGCATTAACTCTAGGAATAGGTTTTCATAATATTCCTCTAGGAATGGTTATAGCGGCTACATTCTATCAAAGTAATGATAATATTTGGAAAACTTTAAGCATTATAGGACTTGTATCATTATCAACATTCCTAGGTGGCTTAATTATGTTCTTCCTAAACCTAACAACAATTTCTCCATTAGTATTAGGTATCTTGTTATCAATTACCCTAGGTATGCTTCTATTTATTGTCCTTGGTGAATTAATTCCTAGATTAAAAGAAGCAACTGATAAAAAAACTAGTTACGTAGGCTTATCCATTGGTGTAATTATTCTATTACTATCACAATTAATATAAGAGGTATAATATGGAGTATAATTACTATAATTTATTTTTATTATTCTTTATCTATTCCTTTATAGGCTACATTGTAGAGTCAATATCCGTAAGTATTATGGAGAAAAAAGTTGTTTTAAATAGAGGCTTTTTAGTAGGACCATATATACCAATCTTTGGCTACGGCTCTATGGCAATGATTTTAACTCTTCAAAAATATAAAGGTGATATTATAGCTTTGTTTATAATGAGTATGACCGTTTGCTTAACAATTGAATATTTATGTAGTCTAATTGCTGAAAAGATATTCCATTTACGCTGGTGGGATTACTCTGATAAAAAGTTTAATATTAACGGAAGAATATGTCTTAAAAATGGAGTATTATTTGGCCTAGCTGGTGTCATAGTAGTAGAATATCTAAATCCTTATCTAGAAAATTTAATATTATTATTGCCTAATAATATTATGGTAATAATAAGTATCATTTTATCAATAATCTTCTATGCTGACACTATAGTATCAGGAACCACAGTTATAAAATTTAATAAAAGTTTCAAGAGGTATGGCGAAGACAATACAAACGAAGTAAAGAGCAAAATAATAGAAGAGTTGCATAACAACTTCCTAACAAAACGTTTGATAAATGCCTTCCCACATGCTAAAGATAAATCTCATAAATTTAAAGATATAAGAAAAGAATTTATTGCGAAAGCTAAAGAGATTAGAATGCTGAAACAAGAGCAAAGACGTAAGTAGTTATTTTTAGTAACTACTTTTTCTATTGACAAAAACTAAAATATAAATGAAAATATATTCAGAAAAAATAATTAAGGAGAAGTTTTTATGAAAGATGAATACTATAAAGCCTATGAAGAAAGGTATAAAAAAGTCCATGAATCTAATAATCTATGGGAAATACCTAAGCCAACGCCTGAAGTTCTTAATACCATAAATAAGTACAAAATTACCAAAGATAGTAAAATATTAGAACTAGGTTCTGGAGAGGGAAGAGATGCTATATTTTTACTTGATAAAGGTTATAATGTCCTAGCCTTAGAATATTCAATAAGTGCTGTAAATAAATGTAAGGAATTAACTAATAATAAATATCCAAATAATTTTAAACAATTTGACTTAATGCAAGATACCCTATCAGGAGAGTATGATTTTATCTATTCAGTAGCTGTAATTCATATGTTTGTAGAAGAAAACCATCGCCAAAAATTTTATAATTTTATCTATGAACATCTAAGTAACACTGGAAAAGCTTTAATTATCGCCATGGGCAATGGTAAAGATGAGTATACATCAGATATCAATATGGCCTTCAATGAAGTTGAAAGAACAAACATAAATAGTAATGAAAGAGTAATTGTTGCCTCAACTTCATGTAAAATAAAGTCCATTTCAAATATGCTTAAAGAAATAGAAAGTAGTAATCTAAAAGTTATCGAAAATAAAATAATTGAAGATGTTCCTGGCTTTGATAAATGTTGTTGCTTCATAGTAGAAAAAAATTAAAATATTAAGTATAATTAGATCTAGGAGTGAAGAGTATGAAACAAATAAAAATAACAGTAAAAGTAAATAACACGCTAGACGAAGTAGACAAAATATTAATTTCCAAATGATTATGAATTTGCATTCCAAAATGTAGAAGGCTTAGGGCTACTTTTAGAGTTTGAAAATGAGAACGACTTTGAAGGAGTATCAGATGAAGCCATTGCAAATGAAAAACAAAAAATGTATCAAATTATTAAAAATTATGGAATAAAAATTGAAAATAATTATGATATAAAGAAAGCATATGAATTAGTAATGAAAAAATTGAGTTAGCTGAATAGGAGATTAAAATGTTTATAGTTATAACCGGATTGGATGGAAGTGGAACTAGTACAGTTGGAAAAGAACTTCACAAAATTGATGATGAATCATATTTATTAAAAACTCCAAGTAAAGAGTATACTGGTAGAGAAATAATTGATACTGAAGTTAGACGTGAATCTTGCGTAGCTAATATGTTATATTATTTATCATCAGACGTGTATATGTCAGATTATATTAGAAATAATTGTGACTACAAAAATAAGAATGTCTATCTAGTGAGATATTTAATAGATACTGTTGTATCAAATAGAGTTGCTGGAATAGATATGAAAATGGATTATACAATATATGGAAACGAATTATTGGTTCCAGATTTAACTTTGTTTGTGTATGCCGATGAGCAAACAAGACAAAGTAGAATAACGAGTCGAGGTAAAACAGAGTTAGATGCTGTGTTGGATGATGATGAGAAAAGACAAATGTTTTTAACAGAATTTAAAAAATGCCTTCCAGAAAACACTATTTATGTTAATAATAGTTCATCGGATTTGCAAGAAACAATAAATAAAATATATCAAAATATAAAGAATATCCAAAATAATGACTGGTAAACAACAATATGAGAATAACATAACCATTCAACACTTCATTAAATGCCAAATTTTAAAAAAGTTAGGCATTTAATTTTTATAACCATCCATGCATAGCCTAATCTAAATTGACTAATAAGTCGAAATATGATATAATACAGCCATTCGAGAAAGGGGAATAACATGCAACAAATATATGAATTAGAACAAGAAATATTAAATATGAAAGAATTTGGTATGCCAAGCAAAAAGTTTTATAAACCATCACCAAAGATAGAAAAAAAGAGTAGAAAAGTTTTATTTGATTTAGATATGAACCATAATAATTCTCTAGCGGTGGAACTTTTTTTAAAAAACAAAAATAATTTATTTAAAGACGCCATTTATTATAGAGGGAACAAAGTTACTTATGAGGATATGTTTGAAAAGATTTATACTTACGCAAAATCTTTAAAAGCACTTGGTATAAGTAAAGGGACAGAAGTACCAATATGTACTTCGAATATTCCGGAATTTGTTTACCTATTTTTAGCTTGTAATTTAATTGGAGCTAAAGTAAATGTAGTTGGAGAATGGTTCGATAAGGAATATTTAAAGGATATACTAAATAAAACTGACTCACCTGTAATGTTTGTATCAGACGATGTATATGGTGATATAAAAGAAACTGTGGAAGATTCAAACAAAAGCAAAATAATAATGTTTTCTATAACGGACTCATTATCAAAAGATAAAACTGGAAAAAGATATAATCCTTATTTTGAAATTGACTCTAAATTTCATGATTTCAGTAATAAAATATCACATTTTAAGCAAAGCACTACTAAAGAAATTGTTACAGCAGAAGACTTTGAAATGTATGGATCAAATTATCAGGGAAAAGTAGTTGAAAAATCAGAACTTGATGATACATGTGCTATAACATATACGTCTGGTACGACAGATCCTGGTTGTCCAAAGGGTGTTGAACATACTAACAGAAGTTATATCACCCTATCAAGATATAAAGTATCAGATGTTTCAGGAATGCCTAATATGAAAAATTTAACAGTTTTAGGACATATTCCAACATATACGCATATGGAATTGTCATGTGGTATATCAGATACCTTATATTGTGGATGTACATTAGCTTTAGAACCATTTTACAGCAAAGATTTTTTTCCATATTCATTATTAATTAATAAACCAAATTACGTTTGTGCCAGTACAGGATTTTGGGGTAATTTATGTAAAAAACTAAATTATGATCCAAAATGGAAAAAAATAAAAATGCCATATTTAATGGTCCCAACCGTTACTGGAGAAGGCTGCTCCATTGGTGAAGAAAAATTCTTTAATTCAACAGCTAGAAAACATAAATTTGGAACAGATAAACTTCCATATCCTTTAGCACCCGTTACCTTTTCAATGGGCGGTGGAACAACAGAAGGAAGTGGAATATTTGTGTTATTATATAAATCTCTTCAAGAAAAAAGACTACGCTCTGTGATAAAAAAAGAAACCCTCGGACTAAGACCTCATGGCTTTGCCGAAGTGGAAGTTTTAGATGAAAATGGTAATTATTGTGATATTGGTGAGCCAGGACGTTTAGTGGCTATATCTCCATGTGAAATGAAAAGATATACTACAGATAATGCTAAAAGTCCATATATAACTGATGCTACCGGTAAAACCTGGTTAAACATGGGAACTTATTCTTATAAATCGGACAAGAATGGAAAAATTAAAATGAAAGGTCGCATGAGCGACATTATATATCTAGAATCAGGTGAAAAAATCCCATATTATAAACTAGTTGATGCTGTTTCAAAGGATACAAAAAATATATTGTCTTGTACAGTTGTAAGAGCCAAAGATACCGATGAATACATTTGCCATTTTGAAATGCAACCAGACAGCAAAAAGAAAAAAGAAGAAACTATAGAAAGTTGCGCCAGAAGAATAGAAAAAGTAGTTCCAGAAGAGGTCCTAAACAAAATGTATATACGTTATCACAGTTTTGATGAATCATTCCCGATTGACCCTTCAGGAAAAAGAAGCATTACCACACTAATAAACACTGGCGTTGATGATAAATGTATAGCACTCAAGAATGTTTTATCAAAAGAAAAAAGTTCATCAAAGGTATACGTAAAAAAAGAAAATTAATAGCAAGTTTTCTTTTTTTTCTTTAAAAAAAATATACTATATGATAAAATACATATAAAGTAGGTGGCAGTAATGGAATTTACATATGCAATTATTTGTACATTTGTTTTTTCAATTGTATTAAGTATAATTTATTTTAAAAAGGAACATATTTCAAGTTCAGAAACAAAAATATATTCCGTGTTACTTATAACGAATTCAATAGGACTTTTAATTGAGTTTATATGTTCATTTATAGGATATAAATATACGTCAAATGTTTTTTTAGCTACTATTTTCACCAAAATATACTTAGTTTATTTAATGTCGTTTATATTATTAATGACGTTATATATATATATGATTTGCTATGTTGTTAGTAAAAGGCCAGATGAATCGCGCTGGGTGAAATTGAAGGAAATATCACTTATATTATACATTATATGTATAGTTATAACTATCCTATTACCAATGAATGTAAAAGCTGGTTATGCTGATGGCTTAGCAGTTAATTTTGTATACCTATGTGCAAGTATCACACTAATTATCTGGTTTATACCATATATTAAAAACAGAAAGTATATTCAAGGTAAAAAATTAACTCCATTGGTTGTTTTTTTGATATTGACAGTTGCTACATCACTCATTCAAAAAGCAAATCCCCATGTAACGGTTACAACAATAATGGAATTTCTAATTGTGTTTATTATGTATAACACCATTGAAAACCCAGATATGAAAATGATAGGGGAATTAAACATCGCTAAAGAACAAGCAGAAAGAGCCAACAATGCTAAAAGTGAATTCTTATCTAGCATGTCACATGAAATTAGAACGCCATTAAATGCTATTGTAGGTCTATCAGAAGATATGGCTGAAAGAAATAATGTACCAGCTGAAATGAAAGAAGACTTGGAAGATGTAATTGCGGCATCTCGTACCTTACTAGAAATAGTTGGTAATATCATGGATATCAATAAAATAGAAAGTGATAAATTAGAAATAATTGAAACATCATATAACTATCGTAAAGAAGCTAATATGTTAGCTAAAGTAAATGCCACTCGTATAGGTGACAAACAAATAGAATTAAAAACTAATATAGCAGAAGATATTCCATATCAGTTACTTGGTGATAGAATTCACATTAAACAAGTTATCAATAATTTATTATCAAACGCTATTAAATATACAGAATCAGGTACTATAGAATTTACTACAAAATGTATTAATAAAGATAAAAATTGTCTTTTAATAATAAGTGTAAAAGATACTGGCCGTGGAATAAAAGCTGAAGACATCAATAAGTTATTTACTAAGTTTGAAAGACTAGACATTGAAAGAAGTTCTACAGCAGAGGGTACAGGACTAGGTCTAGCAATTACCAAAAAATTAGTAGAAATGATGGGCGGTAAAATAAACGTTCAAAGTAGTTATGGTAAAGGTTCATTATTTATCGTTCAAATACCTCAAAAGATAGATTTAGAAACTAAGCCATTAACAGATACTCAAATAATTAATAGTGCTGAAATCATGCAAAGAATAAATAATTCTGATTACAGTAATAGAAGAATTCTAATTGTTGATGATAACAAATTAAATATAAAAGTAGCTAAACGTGCACTAGAATCTTTCAATTTTCAAATTGATGAATGTGAAAATGGTCAAGAATGTTTAAATAAAATTGTTTTAGGACAAGAATATGATGTAATATTAATGGATATTATGATGCCAATAATGTCTGGAGAAAGAGCACTACGTGAACTAAAGAAAAATCCTAATTTTAATACACCAGTCATTGCTTTAACTGCTGATGCTATTTCTGGTAGTGAGAAAAAATATCTTGAAGAAGGATTTGCTGACTACATAGCTAAACCATTTAGTAAAGATCAAATTAAAGTAAAACTAGACCGTATTCTTGCGAACACTCCAAAGAAAGAAGAAAAAGTACCGGAATATAATCCAGATGTAGACCGTTTTGCTAATGTAGAAGCTATCGTTATAGGTGAAGAAAAATAAATTACAAGAATGATTTTACATCATTCTTTTTCTATACATAAATATTTTATATGGTATAATTAGATTATAGGAGGAAAATATGAATATAAAAGAAAACATAAATGAAAATATATTTAGAGGATATGATATTAGAGGAATTTATCCTACTGAATTAGATGAAGATACAGTATATACTATCGGATTAGGTTTTGGTAGTTATATTCAAACAATAGGTAAAACAACTTGTGTCATTGGTCACGATAATCGCTTATCAGGAGAAAGTTTATATAATGCTTTGATTAAAGGTATAACAGAAACTGGTGTTAATATAATTTCTCTAGGTTTATGTACAACACCAATGTATTATTATGCTTGTATAAAATTAGGAATACCATCAGGTGTTATGGTAACAGCTTCACATAATCCTAAAGATGATAATGGCTTAAAATTTGCTTTTGATGAGTCTGGAAACTGTAAAGGGCAAGAAATTCAAGACTTCTTAGCTTATATAAAAGCTGGCAACTTTAAAAAAGGAACAGGTACTGTAACTGACTACAGTATCCGTGATGAATATTTAGAACTATTCAAAACTAATTTACACTTTGGAAATAGAAAATTAAAAGTCGTAATTGATCCAGGTAATGGAACAACAAGTATTATCGCAAAAGAATTATATGAAATGTTCCCAATGGAATTACATGTAATCAATGGTGAAAGTGATGGTAGCTTCCCAAATCATCATCCAGATCCTTGTGTTGAAGATAATCTTACTCAACTAAAAGAAAAAGTAAAAGAACTAGGAGCTGACGTTGGATTAGGTTTTGATGGTGATGGTGATAGACTAGGTGTAGTATCAGAAAAGTCAACCTTTATACCAACAGATCAATATATGATTATCATAGTTAGAGACATTATAAATAAAGTTGCTAAAAAAGAATTCTTATATGATGTAAAATGTTCTAAGTCGCTTAGTGATGAAATAGAGCGACTAGGCGGAAAAGGCCTATGCTATCGTACTGGAAACTCATATACAAAAGCTAAAGTAAGAGATGAAGATTTACCATTTGGTGGAGAGCTATCTGGACATGTATACTTTAGAGATCGCTGGCCGGGATTTGATTCAGGACTATATGCCGGACTTCGTTTATTAGAAATATTGTCTCATACCGATAAAACAGTAACAGAATTACTTTCTGGAATTAATAACTACTACTCAACAGAAGAATTAAAATTTAAAAGTTCTGATGACAAAAAATTTGCCATTATTGATAAAGTAGCAGAATATGCTAAAAGTAAAGATTATAAATTCCTAGATATCGATGGTGTAAAAGTTTTATTTAATGATGGTTGGGCACTAGTAAGAGCTTCTAACACTGGCCCTAATATAACTGCCAGATTTGAAGCTAAAACTGAAGAAAGACTAGAAGAATTACAAAAAGAATTCATTGAACTAATAGAAGAGTTTAATAAATAAAAAGGAAAAACATTATGAGAAGAAATGAAAATTTAACTGTCTACTATCATTGTAATGAAGAGTATCCTCAAATAATCTCATCATTTGACCAAGTATCTTCAGAAAAAGATTATGAGTATCCATCAACAACGCCAGTTATTGTGACTTTTCGTCAAAAAGTATCTTACTTAGACGCCGAATTAAAAGAACATGTCGCAACAAAAACCATAAAATATTTTTTAGGAAAAGAAGAAGATGCCGAACGTGTCATTACTCATCCAGATATTTATAAAGTCCTAAACCCAATTGATTTTTATGAAAGCTGTTACGATGGTACAATGATTACCTATAAAACACCATCAGGTAAAGTTTACACAGAACCTAAAAGTAATTATGTTAAAGCCTTTGAAACAAAAGAAGAATTACAAGCTGGAGTAGATAGATTTATTGCTAGATTCTTAAATTTAAAAGATACAAAAGGAAATGATAGCATATCAAGAAAACAAGATATTAAAGACCTACCAAAGGTATATACAAAATAATATACAACAAAAAGAGGCAAAAATGGAAATAGAAATTAGATATTATTTTTCTAAAAACAGTAAAGACAAAATTCTAAACAAATTAAATACTTTTACTGAATTAAAATATCAAGGCACATTTTATGAAAAGACAGATCAATATAATCATCCAATGAAAGAATACAACTTCTATAGTAAGGAAATAGATGGTAGATTTAGAGTGAGAAAAACATCTTCCTCTGAGGTTTCTAAATGTATGATTACTTGGAAAAGAAGATTACCAAGTACAGCAAAAGAATTAATTCATACTGAAGAAGAAGTAGAGGTAAGTATAGATCCAAGTGAATATGATAATTTAATACATTTACTACAAAATGTAATTCATCTAGATTTAGTAGAAAGTTATGGAAGATATCGAAGTGTATACTCAAATAAAGAAATAGAAATTGTAGTAGATGAATATCCATTTGGAATAGCCCTAGAAATAGAAGATAAAACTCATACAGATAAAGCCAAAGAAATAATCAATTACTGGCTAGAAAAACTGAATTTAAATCTAAACGATGCGTATCAATTGTCCTGGGACGATAAATATAGTGAAATATGTAAAGAACAAGGAAAAGAAGTTTATAACATCGTTACTTTTGATAAAGACATGCCTAGTATTGAAACTGAATTTTAAAGGGAAATATATCCCTTTTTTCTTGCTAAAAACAAAAACTTATGGTATAAGAAATTTATAGCCTTAACAAATGAATATAATTATTAATAGGAGGAAAATTAACATGAAAGAAAAACAGAAGACACTAACAATCTACTATCACTGTCATGCCAGTTGTCCACAATTAGTAACTTATTGTGATATAGTAGATTCATTAGAAGATTATAAATATCCTGTAAAAGAGTCACCAGTTATAGTAAGTCTAAATCAAGAAATACCATATTTGAATGCTGATTTAGAAGAAAAGACAACAATTAAAACAATTAGATATATAGTAGGTAAAGTTGAACCTGCTGATATGACACTTAACTTCAATTTCGATTATGAAGCAGAAGAATTTTTAGAAAAGTATCCAGAAAGTAAAGTGATTAATTATACATCACCTAATGGAAAGTCTTATATTATACCAAAGACTGACTGTACTAGGGCCTTTGATACAGAAGAAGACTTAAAAAAAGGTGTAGATGCGTTTGTTGCTAGATTCTTAAATGGGAAAGAAAAGGTAAGTGAAAGTTCACCAAAAACTTATATAAAAAGAGATGATTCCATAGGCAAAGGAACTAAATAATTTTTAAGAGAAATATTTCTCTTTTTTTCTTGCTTTGAAAATAAACTTATGATATATTGATAGAGACGTTTGGCGAAAATATTATATTTATAATTGTGACTACATGAATAAATGTGGTATTTTAGTTTTTAAAGAATAAATTAAGAAGGAGGTACTAAATGGCAATTAGCGAGCAAGAGTTTAAAACGGAACAAAAAATCTTAAAAAAGGTCCAAAAATTACTGGGTGATAGACTGTCTTCATTAGGAAAAGATGTATATGTCGATGAGGAAAATCTAAAAGAATTCAAAAAGATGATGTGGGAAGATTCGACCAGTTTCGATGATGCTGAAATACAACAAGTAATGGCCGCAACCGCACACGAAGCTGAAAAAGCCTTACAAAAACAAGCTTATTTCAAAAAACTTTGTCAAATAAAAAATAAGCCATACTTTGCATCAATAGTATTTAAAGATGATGAAAATAAAATTCATAATATTTACATTTCTCTAACATACTTAAAAGATGATGACCTAAACAATATCTTATACGACTGGCGTAGTCCAGTTTGTAGCTTATTCTATGACTACGAAATAGGACCTTGTAGTTATAAAGCGCCAGGTGGCATATATGAAGGAGAACTAAAAAGGAAAAGACAATACAAAATAGAAAAAAATAAATTAGTAGGAGTATTTGATAATTCTTTAAACATTGATGACGAAGTTTTACAAGAAGTACTCGCAACAGAGTCAAGCGATAAAATGAAAAACGTTGTTAATACAATCCAACAAGAACAAAACAGAGTAATCAGAAACTTAGAAGACAATAACCTAATAGTCCAAGGAATAGCTGGCTCAGGTAAAACAACCGTTGCTCTACATAGAATTGCCTTCTTACTATATCGTCTAAAAGCCCTTAGCAGCAACAACATCTTAATCTTTTCACCAAACAATGTCTTTACAGAATACATTTCAGATGTCCTACCATCCTTAGGAGAAGACAATACCCTTCAAACAACGTTTAATGATTACTTATCATACTTTATAACCGAATATAAAAATGTTGAAACATTCTCCGACTTTGTATCAAGATATTATACTTACAGTGAAACAAATCCAGATTTAGTAAAATATAAACAAAGCGATGAAATAATATCTGACTTAGATGCTTATTTAAAAGACTACATTTCCAAATATAAATTCACTGGAGACATAATTGAAAATGAATTTAATGTTGTATTAAAAGAAGAACTAAATGAAATGTTAACTTATAAATATAATCGTCTTCCATTATTTGAAAGATTAGACGAAATGGCTAAAAAATTATCTGCTAACTTTTACAAAGGTAGTAATAAAAAAGCTAAAACCTTTGGTAGATTACTAAAAGAAAATTCTAACTTTGAAAAAGATTACAAGAAAATTTATGCAGGCTTTTGGACTAGCCCTTTCTGTAAAGCAGTCTTAACAGAACGAGAAATAAATGAATTCATAAAAAGAAACATTATCAACTACGAAGATGCTTTATTATTCTCCTATATAAAAGGTACTTTGCAAGGTTTCCCATACGAATGTAATATCAAACAAGTAGTTATAGATGAAGCTCAAGATTATAATCGGCTTCAATACATAATTATCAGTAAAATATTTAGAAAAGCTGATTTTACAATTCTTGGAGACATAAATCAAAATATTAATCCATATTATAGCTATAACTCTTTAGAAGACCTAAGTCCAATTTTCTCTGGCGATACAAAATACCTAGAACTATTAAAAACATATCGCTCTTCACCAGAAATAATTGAGTACACAAATAAAATTCTTAATTTAAAACATGTCAATGCTATTCGTAAAGACAATAATAAACCAGTAATATTTAGAAAAAATATCACTAATCTAAAAGAAAGCTTACTATCTGACATAAACACCTTACAAAAAGAATATAAAAGTACTGCCATAATTACTAAAGATTATAAAGAAGCCGAAGAACTATATGACAAATTAAAAGATAATATTAGTATTTCCTTAGTAGATGCCAATACTAAAAAGTTCAAAAAAGACCTAATCGTTATACCAGCATATATTGCGAAAGGATTAGAGTTTGACAGTGTCATAATTTATAACGATCGTAATAATTCATATCGAAAAAATGAAAGAAATCTACTATACGTTGCTTGTACTAGATGTCAACATGAATTATATATTTATAACTAAAGGCGTTAAGCCTTTTTTAAATGGAATCTTACTCGACATAAATCATATATTGTCACAATAACTACATTAATACTTATTGCAATAATAAGTCCATAGCAACCAATTTTTAAATATGAAAGTATAAATAATAAACTAGTTCTAACTATCATACCAAGAGTAGTTCCTATCATTGCGTCACGACTTTTACCCATTGCGTCTAATGCCGATGATAAAGGAGCTTGAATATATTGTAAAAGACAAACTGGAGCGATTATTCTCATATAACTAATTCCTTCACTAGTATGATAAATTAATCTTAAGAAAAATCCTGGTTTAATAACAAATAAAATAGTAGCTGGAATACCAATAACTAATGAAAAGAAAACAGCTAATCTTATCTTTTTCTGCACACTTTTAATCATTCCATTAGAATACTCCCTAGAAACAACTGGTAAAAGAGCTTGCGATATAGCTAGTGTAAAGAAAGATGGAAGTAGTACTAAAGGCATTACATATCCTGATAAAATACCATATTCTCTTGTAATAAAACTATTATCATATCCAACGCTTAATAATACTAAACTAAGAATAATTGGCTCCAAAAAATATCCAAAACTACCAATTAATCTTCCCGTAGTATTAGGTATTCCAATAGATAAACACTCCGAAATATAACTTTTATCTGGCTTTAAATCATTCCTTTTGATAACAAGTTTTTTTGGCAAAAATAAGAACAATATAATAATAGATGCTGCTTCACTAATAATATTAGAAAGAATGATATAACAAACAGCGTACTTTAATCCTTTATCTATAACAAAAGGAATGCCAATAATCATTAATCCAAGTCTAACAACATCTTCAACTAAGTTCGAAATAACATGTGGACCCATGCGCTCTTTACCAAAAAAATAACTCCTACAAATACTAGATATACTTGTAAAAGGAATAACTAAAGCAATAGCCATAATACCATAATAGGTATCATTATTATGTAATAAGTTATTAGAAAGAACCGGTGCTAGTAAAAAAATCAATATTATTAAAAGGACATTTGAAAGAATAATCACTGGTACAACCGAAAAAAAGAGTCTCTTGTTATTACGTTTTTCTTCCGCAATAAGTTTCGCTAAAGCAACAGGCATTCCTAATTGACTTATTCCAATGAAAAGAGAGAAGGTTGGTAGTATTAACATATAAAGTCCTAATCCTTCAGTACCAATGAGTCTACTCATAATAATTTTAATAGTCATACCTAGTACTTTTGTTAAGAATCCACCAAGTAAAAGAATGATAGTTGATTTAATAAATTTTTCTTTCATAGTAAGTTATATGAAAAAATTAAAAATATAATGCTTTTATCACTAAAAATATGTTAAAATAACTATAGAAGAATAAATGTGAAAAACGTAAAAAGATGTAAATCGAACAAATGTAAAAAGTTGTAAAAGGCTTTGTAAAATTTTTTACAAATAATTAAAGATATCTTTTCATTGAATATGACATGTGATATTCTTATTTTAAGAGGTGGACGTAATGACGGATTTAATTAATTTATTAACTTCAAAAGAGATAATAATTGTTTATATTGTTGCTGGCGTTGCCTGTTTTTTATACTTCATTATATACTTAATTGACAAGAGTTATTATAAAAGAAAACAAAAACAAAATACCAGAGAATTAAATAAACTGGTTGAAGATATAAATGTAGAATTACAAAAGGAAGAACCAAGTAATCTTGAAGCTGTAGAAACTATAGAACCTGTAACTTATGTTGAACCTGTTCTTGTAGAAGAACCAGTAACTATAGAACCAGTTGTTCCAGAAAAAGTTGAACCTGTGGCAGTTGAAATTGAACAAGAACCAGAAAAAGTAGTAGCAGTTGATGAAGTAAAAGAAGTAGAAAAAATAGAAGATGTAAGCCAAAAAACAAGTGAAATAAATAATATTGTAGAAAATAATGATGCAGAAATCATTGAAGCTACAAAAGAAGAGCCAGTAGTAGTATTAGAAACATTAGAAGAACCAGAACAAAAAGAAGAAATAACTTATACTGCTATTGAACCAAATAAAGAAGAAGCTCAAGAAGAGTTAAGACGTTTAACAGAAGAACTTGAAAAGGCTGAAGAAGAAACTAAAAACATTGACTTAACAAGTTATGAAGAAGCTCAAGAACGTGATGCAATTATTAGTTTAGATGAATTAATTAAAAAGAGTAAAGAAATGTATGAGTCTAATGAAATAACTCAATACGAAGATGAAGGAAATGAACCTATTAGTTTAGCTGATCTTGAAAAGAAATTTAAAGAAGCTAACGAAGTAGTTAATGCAATAGAAACAGAAGAAACATACGAAGAACCAGTATTAATTGAAAATATTGAAGAACCTGTTAAAGAAGAACAATTAGTTATAGATGACTTTATTAATGTAAAAGTTGAAGAACCTAAACGACCAGTTTATCAAGAAAATGTTAAATATAAGCCATCACCAATTATTTCACCAATATATGGTATTGAAAAAGAACCTAGTAAAACCGATATTGAATTGGAAAATACAGCTAATTATGAAAAACTTGATGAAGAGATTAAGAAGACAAATGAATTCTTAATGACATTAAGAGAATTACAAAAACATTTAGATTAACTCGAATTTTTTCGAGTTTTTTTATGACTTTTAAATTTACTCAGTATCATATATATAGAGATTGAAAAAAATGTTGAAATATTTAACGCCATGTTTAATTCGGTTTCAAATTAAAAAAATTCAATTTGAAATACTAATTTTTTACTATGCTGTTGAAACTTATTTATTTAAACTTGACTATTTATAAAAAGTTGATATAATAAAATACAATTTTTTGGAGATAATGTCCAGAACAACCAAAAGTTATTATCAAAACAGATAAATCTAAACATGTGAAATTTAACTTGAGAATAAGAAAATTAATGAGGGATAAACAAATGGATTTTTTACCAGAACTAAAGGAACTAAGACCAATTAACAATAATAGCAGTAGTGTCTTTAGCGAATGCTATTTCAATAGAACATTTAATAATCTTTCGTTTGAAAAAAAGTTGCAGGTTCTTTGTGATATTGTAAGACAAAGTATATATCCAAACGGTTTTCCTAATCCTGATACTGATATACTAAAAATGAATGGTAATTGCTATACAGCCGCTCATTGTTTTGTACGATACGCTAAACATCTTAATATAGGACTAAATTCAAGATGCGCATTAGTGAGAAAACGTACATTTGATCCTGATATTGTAACTACAATTCATGTTGTTGCATTGATAGATTCTTCTACCGGTGAAACTTACCAAGTAGATCCAACACCATTTGTTGGATATAAATATGGAAGTGTTGAAAATATAACATTTAAAAGGATTTATGAGGAATGTGTTATTATTGACAATGATATTGAACAATATTTATATAAATTTAGAAAGATAATATACGACGATTCAGTAAATAGATTATTAGATTTAGCTAAAATAGAAGAAATAGTAGAATTATGCCATATAGTAGAAGAAATACCTATTTTAAAAGGTTATGCGGCCCTAGTTTTAAAAATAGCTTACAAACATCTAGAAAATAAGTACGACAAGGATAAGATACATAGCCTAATAAATAGTATAAAACCTTGCAATAGCGCGAATGAACGAAGTTTAAATGAAGTAAGAAATAAACTAAAAATTCAAACAGCCATATGGATGGAAGAGTTAAGGGACCTAAAGCAAAATAACAGCAATCCAAAAAGACAGCAGGAACTTGCTTCAGCAATTATTCACGAGAATAAATGGTTAGACGATTCGTATGAGAAATATGCTAATATTGGTGGAAAAAAGATCAGATTATCCAGTATCAATCCAAGATTTTTTCTTGAAAATAGATATGAAACTTTAGTTACAGAGCAATCCACCCATCAGTTAGAGAAATCTGATTTTGTTTTTTTTGAATATGATTTAGATCTGCAACAACCAACAGAGCAACTAGGTTTAAACCCGAGAATGTTTTACAGCACTAATGAAGAACAACTCGGTAGAAATATTAGGGTCTCACTCATAAAAAATGATTCGATAAACAAATTGGTTCTGCCATATGATCTCAAAACAAGAAGTTATAGTGAGGATTCAATAAAATTATTAATTGGGTATCCAGAACACCAAGTAATGACTAGATTTATGTACCCAAATCCAAGATTAGTAAAGGTAAAAAAATAGTTATCATGTTCATGAAAAGTTATAGTAAAAAGATTAAGTGAGGTAGATTATAATGAATGAAATATTAAAAAATGAGGCAGAACAATTAGAATACATAGAGAAAGTTATTGAAGCAGAAATAGAAAAGAGTTTAGACAGTGAAAGTCTTATAAAGAAGGAAGCTATCAGTCTATCATTCGAGGATAGATTGAGAGGAACACATCTCAATTTAAACTCGCAACTAGCCAACATAGGAGAAAAAGTAGTCAGTTTGGAAAAAGCTAAAAAAAGCCCATATTTTGGTAGAATAGATTATCAGGATGCTAAGGCACAGGACGCTATTCCAATATATATTGGAAGAACTGCTATATCACACGACAATTCTCTAATTGTTTATGATTGGAGAAGTCCAATTTGTGGATTATACTATGACAGTGAAATAGGTCCAGTTTCATACAAGTCACCAACTGGTGTTCAAACTGGTAACTTACTTTTAAAAAGACAAATATTAATAAAAAATGCAAAGCTGTTAAATGCTATTGATACAAATTTAGTAACTAATGATGAATTGCTATTACCATATTTAAATGTAAATGCCGATAGTAGAATGAAAACCATTATTGCTTCCATTCAAAAAGAGCAAAATGCCATTATTAGATCTGAAAACAACAATGTTATTGTTCAAGGGGTGGCCGGAAGCGGAAAGACATCTGTAGCTTTACATAGAATAGCGTATTTGATATATGCGTTGGGAGAAAAAGCAAAGTCAAATCAATTTTTGGTTATAGGTCCAAATGATTATTTCCTAAATTATGTTTCTTCAGTACTTCCTGAACTTGAAACAACACCAGTAGCTCAAAAGACTTTAATAGAATTAATGAATGAATATATTGGCATAGATTTAACATTAGAAAATTATTCATTATCTCAAAAGGGTGAAAAACAAGAAATGGAACAACGTATAAGTGCATTTAAAGGGAGCCTTAAATATCGTGATTTGCTAGATGAATTTGTGTTAAGATGTTTAGAAGGAAATGCTCTAGTAGAAGACGATTTTAAAATAGATGGCAAAGTCGTTTTTCCTAAAGAAATGATAAGGAAAAGATTACTAGGTGAGGATGGAAGACACTTAGATTTTAATTCTACATACAAATATTATAAAGCCTTATTCCGCGAAAAAAAGGAAGAAATATATGAAACACTAAACGATGAATATAGAAGGGTTTATATGTCGTTGCCAAAAGGTGACCCAAAAAGAAAAGAATATATAGATAAGAGTGAAACATTAAGAAAGTTTATAAAGGAGCAAGGTGAAAAATCCTTAGATAAATATTTTAAAGGTATTAATAAATCATGTTTATCCTTATACGTTTCGTTTATTTCCAATTTAAACGAATACAAAACAGGTTTAACTTTATCTGAAGTTAATACACTACAAAAAGATACATTAAAAGCCTTAAAAAAGAAACGTATATTTCTTGAAGATATTCCAGCATTATTGTACTTAAATTACAGACTTACAAATAAACGATTGAATTATAGTAATATAGTGATAGATGAGGCACAAGATTATAGTATGTTCACTTTTCATGTGTTAAGAAAAATTTTTGAACAAGGGAAATTTAATATTTATGGAGATCTAGCTCAGTCAATCCATTCGTATAGAGGCATCAAATCTTGGCGTGAACTTAATGAAAATGTGTTTGATGGCGAATGTGAATTATTAGAACTAAGTAAAAGTTATCGTACAACCATGGAAATAACCGAAACAGCTAACAATGTTTTAGCTGTCCTAGATCTAAATCAAGCAGAGCCAGTTATAAGACATGGAACCGACGTTGGGTATGAAGATATTTCTAATAAAAGTAATGCAAAAATTGATAAGATAAATGAATGGCTTGATGTTGGCTATCAGACAATAGCGGTTATTTGTAAAGATGAGAATGAAGCCCAACGGGTACAAGCAGAATTACAAAATGCTCAAGTAGAATCAAAGTACATCTCTGATAAAGATACTCAATATACAACGGGTGTATTTGTCTTATCAGTAGCCTCATCAAAAGGATTAGAATTTGATTGTGTAATTGTTAATGATGCTTCAAAAAATGTATATGATGCCAATAATGACGTAGATATGCATCTGTTGTATGTGGCCTCAACAAGAGCATTACATGAACAATTGGTATTATATAACAAAGAAATAACTAAGCCATTTAAAGAAGCAATACAGCCTCCAAAGACATTAAAAAAGATTTAGTTAATTCAAAACAGAAAAATTTTATACTGTTTGTAAATTATAAAATTGACAACTAAAAATACAATTGTTATCATAATAAGTAGATTAGAACAAAACATATATGCTTAATTAATAAAATATATAAGATAGGGAAATACATTACTATTTATATAGCTGTATTTTAAAGGTTAAATATGGAAAAAAATAGTTTTTTGGTCGTTAGACACAGTTATGATGATCATAGTTATATTGATGGTAAAAATGATACCGGACTTACATTAAAAGGAATCGAAATTGCCAAAAATGCTTGTGAAGAAATCTTGCATCAAATTGGCGACGGTAAGGTAATAATAAGACATTCAACAAAAAAAAGAGCAAAGGAAACTGCTGAGATATTAGCCGAATACCTTTCAAAAAATAATATTCCCAGTGAGTGCGTTATGGACGTTGGATTGACGGAACTATTTCAAGGAACTTTTGATTTTGTTGATATGGAACATCAAGAAAGAGTTGACTTTCTCCAAAGTTGTTGGGACGATTTCGAAAACTGTAGAATGCAAGGAGATTTGACACATTGTTTTGGTCAAAATAAAAATAGGAGAATAATCTTAAGACCTGGAGAAAATCATGCACAATGGTCAGTACGCATTGCCACTGGGATGTTACACATCATAGGAGATTTAGAACAATCGGCCCAGTCAATAAACATAACACACAGAGGAGCTATCTTTGAAATTGAAAAAATAGTTGAAATGATAAACAACAATATACCCTTTGATGATGTAGAAAGGTACCAAACCATTTGGATGCCATATTGTCAAAACAAACAACTACATATAAATGATTTAGAACAAGCCAAAGTTTTAACAAAAAAATATATTAGTCAAAGGAGAAAATATGAAAATAATAATTAACCAACCTAGAGCATCTTATTTTGTTGGTGGTGCTGAAATGATTTCTTTTGATCACGCCATTAATCTATATAATTTAGGACATGACATTTATTTTTTTACAATTTTGCCATCAAGTGTAAATATAAAACACTCCCCACAATTTGAAAAGTTTTATCAAAAGTATTTTGATAAAATTCACATCATAGAAATTAGTCAGGACAAGAAAGCTGAATACATATATGAAATAGAGCCAGGTCAAGACAGATGCCGTTGGAATATAGAATCTATTTATTATAACCAAAAATTATATGAATATATTTTTGAGCATCAAGAAAAATATGATGCTATTTTCTCTTATTATAATTTAGATGCCGTATTCATACCGAGAAAATATATTTCTAAAAATGTGCTGTATTTATGTGGAATTCCAAGGGAACAAAACGATTTTCAAGGGAGTTTTTTATCGGCATATGATACTGTTATTGCTATTTCTGAAGAAGTAAAAGAATCATGGAAAAGATATTGTAAAAATGAAGTTAAAGTCATATCTACTGGTGTTGATTGTAATAGATTTTCTCCGCAAAACAAGTATTCAAGTCCAAAGACGATAAACCTTTTATATGTTGGACGTCTTATTGAACGTAAAAATATTGATAAAATAATACAATCCTATGAGAAATTACAAAGCATCTACAATGTAAAACTCATAATCGTTGGTGATGGTCCGGACAGAAAACGTCTAAAAACCATGTCTAATAAATGTGTATTTACAGGAAACGTTCAAAATACAGAACATTACTATCAACAAGCAGATATATTTATATCGCCATCAGGTTATGGTGAAGGCCTTCAAGGAACAATATTAGAAGCAATGAGTTGTGGGCTAACCATAGTAGCAACCAATACTCAAATCAATAGTGAATTATTAGCTGATGGTAGAGGCTTCGTAGTAGAATCAAACGTTGACTCAATTGTTGAAGGTATAAAAAGGGCAATAGATAGTGATAGAACCAAAATTTCACAAAAAAATAGAGAATATGTTATTAAACATTATAATTGGAAGAATAAAGTTAATGAAATCTTGGAGGAATTAAAATGAATATAATTTTTATGAGGCATGGAGAAGCGACTGATAATGTAAAGAAACTGATTTCAGATAGAGAAATTTATTGGTCAACTCTAACAGAAAATGGAAAAGAGACAGTGATAGAATCGTTAAAATCATTACCAAAAGAAATTACCAAAATTTATGTTTCCCCCTTTCCTAGAACAATACAGACGGCTCATTTTGTTCACGAAAAGCATTCCAAAGCAGAGGTCATTATTGAAAAAAGATTACACGAAATAAATCACGGAAAGTATTCAGGAAAAAAGAATAATAATGAATTAGATCAAACAAGAATAAAACAAATAGCTGGAGATTATTTTGTTAGGTTTGGTGAATATGGAGAAAATAAGTTTGACATAGAGTTTAGATTATGTGAATTTTTGAATGATGTTTATACAAATAATTTTATAGATAATACAGTAATGATAGTTTCTCATGGCTCAATCACTTCCTACATGAAAAGAATTTTAAATATCAAGACTCCTCATATAAAAACTGGTAAGATTGAGGAATTTGTCAATGTTGACTTTAACCCTCTTTTTAAACACATGAAAAAGCTAAATAAGATAAAGTGTGAAAAAGAAAAAGAAAGAATACAACAAATCAAAAAGTTGGATGTAAGTGAAGAGTTAAAAGAAAAATTAATTAAAATCTCAAAGAGAGAATTCAATAATATAGAGTACTCCGATGATTATTTTTTTAATTTTATTGATGGTTTAAACACCAAAAATCTTATCCAAATAAATAATATTGATTTTCCAGAAGGGATAATATTAATCTGTTTTTATAATGATTTTTCAAATTTTGCGGAAAAGTGGATTAATCACTATATTAATATTGGAATAAAAAACTTTGTTTTGATTGATAACAATTCTGCAGATGCTTCAACCTCGATTTTAAAAAAATATGAGAACAAAGTAAATATTTCTTTTTGGAAAATTTCAGATAATTACAACTGTTATAAAATGTGTGGGTGGAAACAGCGGATTTTTGAGTTCTATGGTTCTGGGAAACACTACTTAACTGTGGATTCTGATGAACTATTTATATATGAAAATTACAAAAATATATCACTTGAAGAATATCTAAAATTAAATAAAATACCATTCATAAAAAGTTTAATGCTTGATGTCTACTCTTCAAAGAACATATTTGAGGGAAACATAGATGATTTCAAATATGTTGATAAAGGAACCTACAAAATGACAAGTAATGTTCCATACGGACAACGCTTTTTTGGAGGACCGAGATCTAGGGTTTTTGGAATAAATCCAAGTTTACAAAAAATACCACTTATTTTCTATAGTGGCAAAGAAATATTTGTAAATGACCATTATTATTATCCGTGGGATATAAATAAAAAAGCAAAGTTCTGTTCTTATCTATTACATTATAAGTTTTTACCAAGTGATGCAGAAAAGTATGAAACGTTTGTAAAGGATGGAAGACATTGGAATGGTTCCCGTGAATATAAAGTCTATAATAGAGTTTTTAAAAAAAATAATAATAAACTTTCATTTTATGATGAGAAGTATTCAATTCCCATAGAAAATATAAGTTTTAAATTTTAATAGAGGACAAGAATATGAAATATCTAATATTAAATAATAAGAAAAAAACAACAAAAATTATTAATTATTTAATTGAAAAGGAGTCTCTTCCTAAAATACATAGGAGATTAAATATATATACAGAAGATGATACTTTTCAAGTGGAAATTTTAGACAATAAAGTTAGCTATAGAAAAAGCAATAGGCAAAAAACAATTTATATAAAAAACAAAAATATAAAATATTTTTTCAAGGTTTTAAACAATGAAAAAAAATATTTTATAAATGATATATTAATATTGAAATTTAAAAACTGCTCTATATTGTTTGACACTTATCATGGAACAATAATATCAATGGAAAATGAAGAATTATGCTTGGAGTTGGAAAATAAATTTGAACTTATTCATTACTCAAATATTAATGATCACAAATTCCATACCATTCCAAAGCCAGAATACATATTTGATGAAATTGGTAATTTGAATGCCAAAATAAAAAACTATGGAGTAAAAACAGGTTTAGATATTCGCTCTACAAGCGCTTCTTTAAAGATGCGCGTTTCCAACATTTCTAATAACTATTCATATTTAGAATATTATTACAAATATATAACATCCAATGATTTACTGTCTACAAAGCCAGTAAGTAAAAAGAAATATAAAATATCTAATATGAGTATAATAATGCCTGTATACAATCAGGATGTAAGTTATTCATTATTATCTATACAAGGACAAAATCTAAGCAAGGATGAGAAGCAAAAGCTTCAGGTTATTGTTATAGATGATGGTTCAAAAAATAATGTTATAGAAGATATTAATAAAGTAAGAGAAAAATTGGATTTTGAATTACAAATAATTTCTTTTGAAAAAAACCAAGGCCTGTCTAATGCTAGAAATGTTGGGTATGCAATTTCCAAATATGAACATATACTTTTCATGGACTCTGATATTATTTTAAGTAAGAATTATATTTATGACATGAGCATCAGACTGCAACTGATACCTAATGCAATATTTATTTGTATGAGAAAAAATATAGAAAAAAACTCTGATATTCTAAAGATAAAAAAATTAATAAAAGGCATTGATACTTGTACAGATTTTGATGATAGTAGAGTTGTTACCAAAGGCAAGGAATATCACATTGGTTGTGATAAATCGTATGTTAATGAAGAACTTTCAATTTTAGATGACACAGACTATTTCAAGGAGTTGGGCTTTGGCTCGCAAATAGGCATTTATAATATTGCAACAGTTGTTACAGGACACAACATGGCATTAAATAAATCTTTGATAAGAACAAGTCAACCATTTAGCTCAAAGTTTAAAGGTTGGGGAATGGAAGATGCTTACTTTTCTTCTAAACTTATATCTGAGGGTTGCTATGTAATACCGGTTTTATCATCATGTGTATATCACATTAATCACCCTCCAAGAAGTGGAAGTGAGGAGCAAAAAAACAAAGAAGCCCTGATTAATTATAATATCTACAACGATTTATTAAATCAACCGTGGGAGCAATGATTTTTTTAATGCTGTATAAGTAACTCGAATTTTTTCGAGTTTTTTAATGACTTTTAAATTTACTCAGTATCATATATATAGAGATTGAAAAAAATGTTGAAATATGCTATAATTTGATAGCGAGAAAGGGATGATTCGGATGAAAAAATATCTTGTATTACTATTATGTATATTAGTATTATTAACAGGCTGTGAAGCTACTAAAAAAGAAAAGGCAAAGCCAGTTACAGAAAATAAATCAGAAGAAGTTAGCTTAATAGAAGTAAATAATGATGCTTCTGAAGAAGCAACAGATGAAGATGTAGTAAATTATGTTTCTACTATTGAAAATGAAATAGAAAATATAAATTATACAGAGTCTAACAAAGAAACTATAAAAGAAAAATTAAAAGAAAATTTTATTATTTTGACAGACTTTATCTTTTATGATGGAACAATAAAAGGAAAAACTTTTAATGAATTAACTACATCAGCCAAAGAAGAAATACTAGAGCTTTATGAAAAAATAGATAATAAAATAGAAAGTATTTATCCAAATTATAAAGAAGAAATAAAAGATACTTCAACAAAAGTTTATAGTAAAGCAAAATCAATGGTTATATCTTTAAAAGATTATTTAAAGAAGAGTTATATTGATAGTGTAGGAGAAGATACTTATCAAAAAGAAATGGAAATAATAAAAGATACAAAAGACAAAGTAAAAGAAAAGACAGAACCTGTAATAGATACTGCTAAAGAAAAGACAAAAGAAACTTATGAGAAAACCAAGGATAAATTGAATACTTGGTATCAAGGAATAAAAGAAAGTAGTGAATAAAATGCGTAGTGTTGGAATATTAACTTTAGGATGTAAAGTAAATACTTATGAAAGTGAATATATAATGAACGTTCTAAAAGAGAATAATTACGAGATAAAAAGTTTTGATGATATATGTGACGTCTATATAATTAATACTTGTACTGTAACAAATACAAGTGATATTAAGTCCAGAAAAATGATTAGAAATGCCATTAGAAAAAATAAAGATGCCTGTATTGTTGCCATGGGCTGTTTCATAGAGGCAAATAAAGACTATAATATTGAAGGCTTAGATATAGTTATAGGTAATAAAGATAAATCAAAAATTGTTGAGTTATTAGATGAATACTTTACTAAAAAAGAAACTATCATAAAACTTTACAATGATCCTAAAAGTCAATTTGAAGATATGTATATCACTAACTTTCCAGGTCGTACAAGAGCCTTTGTTAAGATTCAAGACGGTTGTGAAAACTTTTGCAGTTATTGCATAATTCCATATGTACGTGGAAAATGTCGTAGTAAAGACGAAGATAAAGTAATTTCTGAAATAAAATCCTTAGTTAATAACGGCTATCAAGAAGTAGTTTTAACTGGTATTCACACAGGTAATTATGGAGTAGATTTAGATACTAACTTTGCTCATCTTTTAAAAGAACTTATCAAAATTAAAGGTCTAAAAAGACTTCGTATTTCCTCAATTGAAGCAACAGAATTAACTGATGAAGTACTAGAAGTTATCAAGGAAAGTAATGTAATAGTTGATCATTTACATATTCCTCTACAAGCTGGCTCTGATGAAATATTAAAAGCTATGAATCGTAAATATGATTTAGCTTACTTCTTTAAAAAAATTGAAGATATAAGAAAGATTCGTCCCAATATTTCTATTACTACAGATGTAATTGTTGGATTCCCAGGTGAAACTAGGGAACTATTTGAAAAAACTATTGAAACATGCCGTAAATTAGAATTTGCTAAAATTCATGTCTTTCCATATAGTGAAAGAAAAGGTACAAAGGCTATTGAATTACCTAATCATGTTGATCCAAGTGAAAAAAAGAGTCGTGCTAGAGAATTATTACTTGTTTCAAAAGAACTAGAAATAGCTTATGCCGAAAAATTCAACGGCAAAATGGAAGAAGTCTTAATAGAAGAAAACAAAGATGATTATAGTCTTGGTCATACAAGTAACTATTTACACGTTAAAATACCTAGAACAATAAAACCAAATACTTTTGTATCAGTAACAATAAAAGAAATAGAATATCCATATTGTCTAGGAGAATAGAAGGAGAAAGATATGTCATACATTAAGGGAAATTATCGTAAAAGTATTTATACATCAGCACAAGGTTATCACATTGGATTATTTAAAGTAACAGATACAGATGATGAGGCTTTAGTTGATTATGTTGATAGAGTAATTACTTTTACTGGTTATTTTCATGAACTTAATGATATGGATACATATCTTTTTTATGGCAAATTAGTTAATCATCAAAAGTATGGAGAACAATTCCAGGTAGATAGTTATGAAAGATGTAAACCTGAAGAAAAAGACTCTATAATAGACTTTTTAACATCAGGACTTTTTAAAGGAATAGGTGAGAAAAAGGCTAAAGCCATAGTAGATGTCCTTGGTAAAGACACTCTTAAAATAATTCTAGAAAATCCAGATAATTTAATTTTAATTCCGGGTGTAACTAAGAAAAACATTGAAACGCTACATACTAAGTTACAAGAATATGAAGCAAGTTATGAAACCATACTATATTTAGGTGAACTAGGTTTTAATACTAAAGATGCTATGATAGTTTATAACTTTTATAAGAAAAAAACCAAAGACATAATAGAAGAAAATATCTATCAAATAGTTCATGACATTTATAATTTAACTTTCAAAAAAATAGATTACATAGCTATAAAATCAGGCCTTGAAAAAGATGCTAGTATTAGAATAGAAGCCAGCATTATTTACATTATGAATGAAGTAAGTAATGCTTATGGACATAGCTATTATTACAAAGAAGAATTAGCATCGCTATTACCTAGAGTTTTAGGCGTACAAATATCAGATAAAAAAATCGATGAAGCACTAAAAAATCTTGAGAAAAATCTTTTAATAATTGTAAAAGAAGAAAAATATTATTTAAAAGAAATGTACGAAGCAGAATGTTTAATCGTTAAAAGGTTTAAAATGTTATCACATGAAAAAGACATTTCTGATAAAAATCTAGATGAAAAAATAAAGGAAATAGAAAGTCTTTTAAATATTACTTATAATGAAGAACAATTACAAGCTATAAAAGAAAGTTATTTAAAAAAATTCTTAATAATTACCGGTGGACCAGGTACGGGAAAAACTACTATTATGAAAGCAATAACTGAATTGTATCGTCAAATGAATAAATTAGGTTACTCTGAACTTCAAGAAAAAATGGCTCTTCTAGCACCAACTGGTAGAGCAGCCAAAAGAATGACAGAAACAACTCTTCTTAGGGCCTCCACCATTCATCGTTTTTTGAAATGGCAAAAAGAAACCAACAAATTTCAAATAAATGAGTACAACAAAAGCAAAGTTGAATTTGTAATAATTGATGAGTCTAGTATGATAGATACCTATTTAATGGCAAGCCTTTTAAAAGGAATTTCTGCCAATTGTAAAATAATTTTAGTAGGTGATGATCACCAATTACCATCAGTAGGTCCAGGCCAAGTACTTCATGATTTAATTAAAAGTAATGAGTTACCAGTAGTTGAATTAACTGAATTATATCGTCAAGGAAAAGATTCTAATATTTTAACACTTGCTTATGATATTAGAAAAGGTTTTGTTGATGAATCTGTCTTTAATGTAGGAGACGATTTAACATTTATTGAGTCCGATAAAGAAAATGTTGTAAATAATATATTAGAAATTGCTGATACATATAAAGATTTATCATATAAAGAATTTCAAATATTATGTCCAATGTATAAGACTATTGCTGGAATAGATGAAATAAATAATCAAATTCAAAAACGATTTAATCCAAAATCTAAAACTAAAAAAGAAATAGCAACAGCTGATGTAACATTTAGAGAAGGTGACAAAGTAATTCAACTTACTAATATGCCTGATGAAAATGTCTACAATGGTGATATTGGTATCATCCAAGAAATAAAAACTAATCCTAAAAAAGAAATAACTATCGATTTTGATGGAAATATTGTTAAATACACACCATCTAATTTTAGTAATTTCCGTCTTGCTTACGCCATTTCTATTCATAAAGCTCAAGGTAGTGAATTTGAAGTAGTTATTATTCCAATAATTAGAAACTTCAATAAAATGTTATATCAAAAATTAATATATACTGGAGTAACTAGAAGTAAAAAAAGATTATATTTACTTGGCGAAATGTCTGCCTTAAAACTAGCCGTAAACAATAAAGAAGCCGATGTTCGCCGAACTACTATTAAAGATTTTTTAGAAACTGGTATAAAATAATTTAATATTTTCCATACTAAAACTGAGGTGAAAATATGGAAAATGGTAGTAAAAAAGGCATGGTAATAACAGCTATTGTTGGTGTAATGGCTGCTGTTGCTTATATGTATTTAAAAAATAATCCGGATGTTATATGTAATATGAAAACAATGGCTAAGGATATGGCTAAGAAAACATATGACAAATTAGATGATTTAGATTAATTGACTGACCTGGTCAATTTTTCTTTTGCTATGCACTTAACTTGCATATAAAAAATAAGTTAAGAAATTAAAACATAATAAATGTTAAACCAAGTATGATAGTATCTTTCAATTCTATTGTTAAGGTATTCATGCTTTTTATTATGTATTTAAGTTTTATAATGACCTTTTCAATACATTAAATGAACCAAATAATTGGGATATTAAATACCCAATCATTGACAAAATTATGAATATATGATAAAATAGCTACTCAAAAAGGGGAGAAGGTTAAATTATGAAAAGAAAAAATCAAGTTAAAAATCTTAATATTCGTTTAAAAGCCTTGGCTATGGCTTTTATGATGACAGGGACTTTTGCGTTAACTGGTTGTAGTAAAAAGAATAGTCCAAGACAAGATGACGCATATAAAATAGTAGGAACAACAGATATTGATGCTAGTAAAGACAAATATGATTTTATTGTTTTTGATGTTGGTAATCATGAAAAAAGAACAAAAGCCAAAAAGATAGCCAGAAAAGAAGACGGAATTCCAGTAGGTATCGTAATTAGTACAGAAGCAGAAACTGAAAGTGAAATATATGATGATGTAGAATATGCAAGAAAGCTTATATATGAAAATGATATAGATTACCCTGTGTTTTTAAATATTGAAAAAATAGTTAAAAATAAAAAGCTAAATAATGAAATGAAAGAAAAATTAATATCAGATTTCTTAGGAAAATGTTCAGCAAATGGCTTTTATGTAGGAATATATGGAAAAGATTCAACTTTAAGTTTGGCAAAGCAGTATCTTGAAATAGGAGACTATGACGCATATGTAGTAATGGAAGGCGACAAAATAGAATACACTGGGCCATATCACTTATTTGAAACACAAGATGGAAAGATTTATTCTAAAGGCAATGTAGATCTAGCCAGTATAATTGAAGCAAAAAATTTAAATACAAAAGAAAGATTAGTTAATGATGGTAAGTATGTTATCAGTAAAGAAGAAGATCTATTAAGATTATCATTAGAATTCAACTTAAGTGAAGAAGAAATCTTGCAATACAACGATATGAAAGCAAAAGATATTAAAGCTGGAGTGGAAATTAAAATACCATCAAAAATTAATACAGTTCAACGTCCTAATAGTAATGACACTAAAACATATGAAGAATCAGATAAATTACTTAGAGGGTGTGATATCTCCAGCAATCAAAATTCTATAGACTGGGAACAAGTTTGTAAAAACTTTGATTTTATAATCATAAAGTCTAATGAGGGAGAAACAATAAATAGTACTTATGAAAATAACATTGAAATGGCAAATAAAATGGGTATACCTGTAGGAACATATTGCTATAATAAGCCTAGAACCAGCAATTGTAATAATAATATAGAGAAGTTTAAAAAAGACCAAAATAGTCAAGCCCAATTAGCAATATCAGCTTTAAAAAACCATGATGTAACTTACCCAGTATACTTGGATATAGAAAAAAGTGCGGATGAAAATAACAGAAAAACTCCTTGGAATAAAATTTTACCAAAGGATTATGCAGTAAGTATGATAAATATTTGGTATGAAAAAATCACTGAAGCTGGCTATGTACCAGGAGTATACTTTAATGGCGACACGTATAAATATTTTAATGAGATTGTTACTTCAATTAAAAATAATAATGATTCAGCTAGTGATAGTGAAAGAAAGTTTGTTGATAATTGGAGTAATATTCAAAAATGGTTAGCTGGTGGAGAACAATATGATGAGCCAAGTGATTTAAGTGAAATTAAAGAGCCATCTAAGGCAAGACTAGAATCATATCCTGAAATAAATATATTCCAGGTAAGTGAGGCTGCTCGAAATGCTGGAGCTGGTAATTCTGCCGGTTATCTAGATGTTAACTATTCAACCGTTGATTATAGCAAAGCCAAAAAAGTAGATAATTCTGAATCTGAAGAAAAGACCTCACAAGATACTGTGACTGAAGACACAGGCATTGAAATAAAGGATTTTACTAAATCTGATAAAGCCAAATCGGATGAGAAAACTAAAGAAATTATTAACTATATAGGTATTGGATTGATAGGTGGTACATCAGGAATGCTACTAGGAAAAACGATTCTTGAAGAAAAACAAAAACAAAGATGCAAAAAGTGTAATGGAGAATACGCAGAAAAACCAAAAGTATACACTCGCACGCGTACACACGTTCATAGAATAAAAGATGAAGATTAATCACTAAAAAGGAGATAATATTATAATTGCATAAAGAATCTTCTTTTTTTATTTTATATAAAAATTTTATATAAAAACTGTTACATTCACCAGTGACTTATAAATAATAAATCAATACTTTACCTTGTAAAATAAAGTAAAAGAGCGTTGAAAAAAACGCTTTATTTAGTTATAATAATAAATGATTGAAATTATAGGAGTGATAAAATGGCTTTAAAATATGATGAGACATCGATAAAAATACTAGAAGGATTAGAAGCAGTAAGAAAAAGACCTGGTATGTATATCGGTTCAACAGACAAACGAGGATTACATCATTTAGTATGGGAAATCGTTGATAACGCAATAGATGAGGCCATTAATGGATTTGGTGATTACATAAAAGTAACTATTCATAAAGATAAATCTGTAAGTGTTGAAGATCATGGTCGTGGAGTTCCAACTGGAATGCATGAATCAGGTAAATCAACCCCAGAAGTAATATATACAGTACTACATGCCGGTGGTAAATTCGAAAGTGATGGCTACAAAGTTTCAGGTGGATTACATGGTGTTGGTAGTAGTGTCGTTAACGCTTTATCAAAATGGATGGAAGTAACTATTAAAAGAGATAAGAAAGAATATTATATCCGTTTCGAAAATGGTGGACATGTTGCTGTACCATTAAAAGAAATAGGTACATCTAATAAAACCGGAACAACAGTTAGATTTTTACCAGATGATGAAATCTTTACAACAACAAACTTTTCATATACAACTATCTGTGAAAGAATGCAAGAAAGTGCTTATCTTTTGAAAGGAATAACTCTAGAAGTAGTTGATGAAGAAGACGAAAGAAATGCTAAGTTCCATTATGAAAGAGGAATTGAAGAATTTGTAGAAGAAATAAATAAAGGAAAAAACGCACTTCACAAAGTACTAGCTCTTTCTGGAACAAAAGAAAAAATTGAAGTTGATATAGCGATGCAATATACTGATTCATATAATGAAAATATTGTTAGCTTTGTAAATAATGTTAAAACTATCGATGGTGGATCACATGAAGTAGGTTTTAAAACAGCTTTAACCAAAGTATTTAATGATTATGCTAAAAATAATAACTTTGTAAAAGGTAAAGAAAAAGCCTTTGAAGGTAGTGATGTTAGAGAAGGACTAACCGCTGTCATTAGTTTAAAAATACCAGAAGCTATTCTTCAATTTGAAGGACAAACTAAAGGAAAACTTGGAACACCTCAAGCTAGAGTAGCCGTAGAAAATATCGTAACTGATCAAATAAGAACATTCCTAGAAGAAAATAAATCTATCGCAACTGAAATAATTAATAAAAGTTTGCGTAGTAAAATAGCTCGTGAGGCCGCTAGAAAAGCTCGTGAAGAAGCTCGTAAAGGTACTAAGAAAAACAATAAAGAACGTTCTCTTTCTGGAAAACTTGCTCCAGCTCAAAGTAAAGATAAAGATAAAAAAGAATTATTCTTAGTCGAAGGAGATTCAGCAGGTGGCTCAGCAAAACAAGGAAGAGATAGACGTTACCAGGCAATTCTTCCTTTAAGAGGTAAAGTTTTAAATACTGAAAAAACTAAAGAAGAAGATATCCTTAAAAATGAAGAAATTAATACTATGATATACACCATTGGTGCTGGCTACGGTTCTAATTTTGATATTAAAGACTGTGAATACAGTAAAGTAATAATCATGTCCGATGCTGATGAAGATGGAGGACATATTCAATGTCTATTACTAACATTCTTCTATCGTTATATGAAGCCATTAATAGAAGATGGAAGACTTTTCGTAGCTTTGCCACCATTATTTAAGATTCAATCTGGAAAGAACATCGAATACGCTTATACAATTGAAGAAATGCAAGCTAAAAGTAAAGGCAAAAAATGTGAAATACAAAGATATAAAGGTCTTGGTGAAATGAACGCTGATCAGTTATGTGAAACAACTATGAAACCAGGAAGTAGAACTTTAATAAGAGTAAATATTGAAGATGCTCAACTTGCTGAAAAACGTGTTTCAATTCTTATGGGTGATGATGTTCCGCCAAGAAAAGAATGGATAGAGGAAAACGTTGAATTTTCATTAGAAGATGACTATTCAATTAATTAAAAGGAGTAGGTTAAAATGGCAAAAACAAAAACAGAAGAAATAATAGAGAAAATCTTTGACTATACATTAGAAGACATCATGGGTGAACGCTTTGGTAGTTATTCAAAGTACATAATTCAAGATCGTGCTATACCAGATGCCAGAGATGGATTAAAGCCAGTTCAACGCCGTATCCTTTATTCAATGTATAAAGAAAAAAACACTTATGATCATGGTTATCGAAAAAGTGCTAAAACTGTTGGTGACGTAATTGGTAATTATCATCCACATGGTGATAGTTCTATATATGATGCCATGGTACGTATGTCTCAGCCTTGGAAAACAAGATTGCCATATATAGATATGCATGGAAATAATGGTTCAATTGATGGCGACTCTCCAGCTGCTTATCGTTATACCGAAGCAAGGCTTTCAAAAATTAGTAACGAAATGCTTAGAGATATTGATAAAAATACTGTTGAATTCGCCCCAAACTTTGACGATACAACAGTAGAGCCAACCGTATTGCCAGCAAGATTTCCAGCTCTTTTAGTCTATGGTGCTCAAGGAATATCAGCTGGTTATGCTACTAATATTCCACCACATAACTTAGGAGAAATAATCGAAGCTACCATTTATAGAGTAGATCATCCTGACTGTACCCTAGAAGAATTAATGCAATATGTAAAAGGCCCAGACTTTCCAACCGGTGCCATAGTAGAAGGAATAGATGGTATAAAAGATGCCTATACAACAGGTCGTGGAAAAATTAACATCAAAAGTAAATATACATTTGAAGAAGAAAAAGGTAAATTATCACTAGTAATTACTGAAATACCATTTGAAACAAACAAAGCTTTACTAGTTAAAAAGATAGATGACATTAGAATTGATAAAAAAATAGATGGCATAGTAGAGGTGCGTGATGAGTCAGCTGCCGACGTTAGAATAGTAATTGACTTAAAGAAAACAGCTAATAAGGAACTAATCATAAACTACTTATTAAAAAATACTGACATGCAAATAAGTTATAACTTTAACATGGTTTCAATTGTTAATAGACGCCCAAAACTACTTGGCCTAGCTCAAGCACTTGACGCTTTCATAATTCATCAAAAAGACGTCGTAAAAAGAAGAACTGAATTTGACTTAGCCCATGCCAAAGCTAGATATCATATCGTAGAAGGTTTAATTAAATGTATTTCTATCTTAGACGAAGTAATAAAAGTAATTAGAGCTTCTAAAAATAAACAAGATGCCAAAACGAACTTAGTAAAAGAATTTGAATTTACTGAAGAACAAGCAGAAGCAATTGTTATTTTACAACTATATCGTTTAACTAATACCGACGTAGTAGCCTTAGAAAATGAAAAGGCATCTTTAGAAAAAATTATTAAAGGATTAAGTGCCATTCTTGGTAGTGAAGAAGTATTAAAATCTGTAGTGAAAAAAGATTTGAATGACGTTAAAGAAAATTATCCAACACCAAGAATTACAGAAATAAAAAATCAAATAACAGAAATTAAAATAGATACAACTGCTATGATACCTAAAGAAGATGTCGTTGTATTAGTAACCAAAGATGGCTATATTAAAAGAACATCATTCCGTAGTTACACTGCATCTAATCCAGAAGATATAACCATAAAAGAAAATGACTACATCATTGGAATATATGAAATGAATACAACCGATACATTATTATTATTCACAACATCTGGAAATTACTTACATATACCAGTTCATATAATTCCTGATTTAAAATGGAAAGACATGCCAAAACATGTAAGTAATATAATTGAAATGTCATCAGAAGAAAGTATTGTCTCATCCATTCCGGCATACAGCTTCGAAAGTGATAAAAATGTCATTATCGCAACACATGATGGAATGATTAAACGTTCAAAACTGAAAGAATTTAAATTACAACGTTACTCTAAGGCCACAAGTTGCATGAAATTAAAAGATAATGACTATGTAATTGCTAGTTTCTTAGAAACAAGCCCATACTTATTTTTAACAACAGACTCTGGTTACGGACTAAGCTTTAAGACAGAAGAAGTACCAGTTGTAGGTGTAAAAGCTTCTGGTGTAAAGGGAATAAAACTTAAAGATGATAACTTAGTATCAGTAAATCAATATGATCCAGAAAAAGATGAATTTATTTCTATCATTACTGAAAAAGGTACTGGAAAAAGAGTGAGGTTAAGTGACTTCGAAATATCAACAAGAACAAGAAGAGGATTACAAGTAATAAGAGAAGTAAAGACTAATCCATATAAAATATTAAAAACATTTATCACAGATTCTAGAAACTACATAGGTCTAAAAAATTCAGATATTAATAAATACAAATTAACTGAATTACCAATAAGTGATCGTCATTCTACTGGCAGTCAAATAACTAAACATAATATAACAGATGCTTATCTAGATGCTGTCTTAATAAGAAATAATAAAGAACAAATCAACTTAATTTCTGAAGAAGAAGTGGATACAAAGAAAGAAGTGGAAGAGGTAAAACCTAAAAAAGAAAGAATATCCCTAAAGGAGATTGATGATCGTCTAATGACTATAGATGATTTTCTAAAATAATATGGCAAATATAGATTATGAAAAAATAAATAAATATTTAAACAGATATTGTTCTAAAATGGACGGAAGCTACTTTCTAGAAAACATAAGTACTTTGTATAATCTTACTCTTTCTTTGACACGTAAGTTAAAGACTTCCGTTATAACCGATAAAAAGGTGAGAAACTCACTAAAAAAACCGATAGAATATTTTACTTTAATAGAAAGCCTAGACTTAGTTGATAAATACTTAACTGAAAAACTTCCAATGTATAAGGAAGACTTCAATAAGGCTATGTCTTCTGGAACATTAAATATAGTTGACCCAGATGATGAAAAAGCAACTGATTTAGAAAGTTATGCTGGCATTGATGAACAAGAACATCATGTTATAAATGTAGTATTATCGCATAATGCTAATGATCCAAATACAATTATCCATGAATTTTTACATGATATGAATAGGAAGGAAAAAGAGAAAGGATCAAGAAGATACATTTCAGAAGCTATATCAATATATTTTGAACTAGACATAAACAATTTCATGCTCGAACAAGGTGTAAGTAGAGAAGATATATCCTCACTTTTAATGTATAGATTAAATGATTGCTATCATTGCTCCGAAGATATTCTTATTGTTTTCCCTTTACTATATTACTTTTATAATTTAGGCCAAATAGATGAACAATCATATCAGCATATGTTGAATTTTAATCTATTGCCAAGGCCAAGTGATGAAAAAAGATTTAATGAGATATTAAGTGACTTCCAAAAAATTATTGAAAAGAAACCGGAATATGATCCTCTACGTACCTTCAGCTATATAATTGGAACAGTGATTGCGTTCTATGGAATAAATCAAGGAGAAGAATTTCGAGAAAAAATGGTCGGATTAAATGACTTGGCTAATTCCGGAAATGTTAAAAATATATTAGGCTATATTGGCATTGATATTTATAATAAGAATTGCATTAAACAAATAGATGAAGGCATAGACAAGGGAATAAATATAATAAGTACAACTATTAATAAAAGAAGTTCAAAAGAAAAGTAAAGGACTTCTTTTTCTGTTTTCTAAAACATAATATTATACAGGTGATATTATGTCTAAAGAAACATTTAAAGCGTTTGCGAGAAGCCATCCTGAGTTAGCAACATCAGTTTTAAAAAATAATACTACTTGGCAAAAACTCTATGAAATATATGAAATCTATGGTGAAAGCAGTAATATCTGGAATACTTATATAACACCGAGTACTGCCGCTAGTTCTTTAAGAACAACCTCAACATCAGCAACAACTTCATTTAAAGACTTATTTGATACCGTCAAAAATATAGATCTAAATTCCGTTCAAAAAGGCATTGAGAACCTTCAAAAAACAATAGGCATTCTACAGGATATTGGCTTTACAAATACTAAAGGCACCCAGAACTTATATGAACCAAGACCAATATATAAACATTTTGAGGACTAATACTTATGGACTTATATACAATTAATTATATAAAGAAAAATCCTATGATTTATACATACCTAAGAGAAAACTCTTACTGGTATAAATACCTAAATAGAAGTCCTATCTACCTAAAACAAGTAGAGGAAGAAGCCAAGAAAAAATATAAACTAACTACTACTGATAGAATAGAAAAAATATCAAATAGTATAAGTTTAGTTTCTAATATTTTAGATGTACTTAAATAAAAATTATGATAAAATAAAATTATGGAAGAGTTAATAGAAAAAATAGAAAAATTAAAAAAAGAGCTTGATAATACTGAACAAGTTCAAAAAATAAAAGAATTAAATAAAAAAATAAAAGAATGTAAAGAACTACAAAGAGAAATACAAAAATATCATGATACACATAGTGAAAAAATAAAAGAGGAGATTTATAAAAATAACTTATATCAAGAATATAAAAAATTTGAAACAGAACTTAATATTTTAATTTTACAAATAAATAATGAATTAAAGAAAATAAATAATAAGGGTAAGTGTGGCTTATGAAAGTAATTTCAGGTATTTATAAAGGAAGAACTATAAAAGGATATGACATGGATGGAACTAGACCAACAATGGATAGAGTGAAAGAAAGTCTTTTCGCAACTATTCAAGATGAAATAAAAGATAGCATCGTTTTAGATTTATTCTCAGGTACTGGTTCACTAGCAATAGAGTCTCTTAGTCAAGGTGCTAAAATTGCCTATGCTGTTGATAAAAGTAGAGAAGCTATAAAAACAATTAATGAAAATATTAAAACAATAGGAGTAAATAACTGTAAAGCTATCATGTCTGATTATAAAAGTGCCATAATAAGTTTCAAAAACCAACAAATTAAATTTAATGTAGTATTTTTAGATCCACCATATAAAACAGATTATATTGAAAAAAGTCTAAATTTAATAATAGAAAATGATATTTTAAAAGATACTGGTATAATAGTTTGCGAGAGTGACGACTTGGATAAAATCATCTACCCTAACTCTTTAAAAGAAGTAAAATCAAAAAAATATGGAGATATTAGGGTAGTTATATTAGAAAAAGTATGATAAAATATCTGTAGAATAGAGAGTTTTAGGTGATACTAATGAAATTAAATAATAAGGGTTTTGCCATATCAACGGTTTTATACTCACTACTAATTATGGTGTTTTTAATTGTCACATTAATGATGGGTATAATGGCTTCTAATCGCAAGGCCAATCGTAATTTAGTCGAAACCATCGAAGATGAATTAAATAGATATAATGAAAGTGCTACTACTTTAGCTTATAAGGATGGAACAACTGGTACAGCTGAGGCACAAATATACACTGTTCCTTCTGGTCAGTCAGGCTGGTATAAAATAGAACTCTGGGGTGCATCAGGTGGAACTACAACATCTGAGACTGGAGAAGTAAGAGCCGGTGGCAAAGGTGCATATACATCTGGCCTAATTTATTTAGTTGAAAATCAAAAACTATATTTTTATATAGGCGGAACCACAACAAATAGTTCAGGTGGCGCAAACGGCGGTGGTAAAGGTGCTGGAAAAGGAATGGGTGGCGGTGGTTCATCCGATGTTAGAACAAAATCTGGTGCCTGGGACAATGATGACTCATTAAAGACAAGACTAATGGTTGCTGCTGGCGGTGGCGGAGCTGAAGGTTTTAAGGAAGGAGCTCCTGGTGGCAACGCCGGAGCTGTAATTGGAAGACCTGGTCAAAGTAATATTGCGGGAAGTAATTATACTAACGCAGGATACGGCAGTCAAAAAGGACCAATTCTTGTAAACTGGATTAATCTTTATGAAAAAGCAGATAAATGTAATTCAGGTTACATATCGGGAGATGCCAACAATGCATCGAAAATTAAGCTCGCCTGCGGTAAACTTGGACTAGGCGGAGCAGCCACTAACAATGAAGGTGGCGGAGGTGGTTCTGGTTACTTTGGTGGTGGAGCTGGTTCATCAGACAATAGTACTGTAGCTGGCTCTGGAGCTGGTGGTTCATCATTTATTGCCGGATATTCTGGTGTTAAATATAGTCATCAATGGACAGGATATGATGAGGCTGTATATTTTACCGAAAACTCTAATATTTTTATCGATGGGCAAATGGTAGAAGGCGTAAACGAAGGCAATGGTAAAGCAAGAATAGAACTAGTCTCAACAGCCTCAAAAGATGCCAAACCTACAATAAAAAATAGTAAGTTAAGCAACGTAAGATACATAAAAAGTTGTACTGCCGGTACAACAGATGACCAAACAACAGTATCTTGGACAGAAATAGTAGCTATGCAAAATGGAAGCAATCTTGCTTTGGATAAAGGAATATCTAACGCCACAGGTGTTAGTGTTTCATTAACTGAAAAGAAAAAGATAACTGATAGCGATGTAGATACATCGTATTCTGGTACAAAAAATGCCAGTTCAACTGCTTGTATCACGATAGATTTAGACTCAACTTATAATTTGGATGAAATAGCTGTATATCATAAACCAACTGAAACCAACAAAAAGAGTTATAAAGAAAGCATACAAGTATCGGCAAATAACAGAGACTGGACTACCTTGATATCTTCTGATGGTGAAAGCCTACCAGAAAATTCTTCGGGAATCAGATATACAGCATGGGATCCTAATTATCAAGAAACTTTGCCAAACGGAATATACCAAGTTCAGTCAGCGTTGTCACCGATAAGTAGAGGCCTATCAGCTATAAACAATAATACAGAACAACAAGTTGATGAAAATAGTGACACGCTATATTCAGAAAGACATGTTAAACTTGCTTTATTTGGTGTACAGGGTTTATCTCAAAACTGGGCAGTAACTAGTCTTGGAGGAGACACTTATAGATTAGTTGAAACAGCATCCAACAGGGCTCTTCAAATAAAAGAAAGCTCAGGAGCTGCTAAAACTGCTGTAAATACTTCATCTGGCTATGGAGAAGGACAAGGATATAACTGGACACAATGGCATATAACTTCGTTAGGTGATGGTACTTATACAATTAAATCGGAAGTTGGTGGCAATTGTCTTTCAACTGTTATTAATAATTACAACGTTGATTCTGCTGTTAATATAGATTTTTGTAATAATTTGCTACAACAACGCTGGATTTTCAAATCAACCGGCTTCTAAAAAGAGTATTTTACACAGTACTCTTTTTATTTTGAAAAAAATTAGCACAAACAGTTGACAAGTGCCAAAAAAAGTCATAAAATACAATTAGCACTAGTAAAATGATAGTGCTAGGAGGTTGATTTAAAAATGCTAACGGCAAGACAAAACAGCATTCTAAAATTAATAATTGAAAAATATATAAAGGAAGCTAAGCCAATAGGCTCAAAAGTAATATCAAAAGCCTTAAAATGTTCAAGCGCTACAGTACGTAATGAAATGGCCGCCCTTGAAAATGCTGGCTTGCTAGAAAAAACCCATACTTCATCTGGAAGAGTTCCGAGTGAAGCTGGTTATAGATACTATGTCGATAACCTAATGGAGTTAAAAAAGATGAATGCTGAAGACATGTTAAAGTTACAAATTGTTTTTAGAAATCAACAATTAGCCTTATCTGATGTAATAACTAAAAGTTTGCAGGTTATATCAGATATCACGAATTATACAACAGTAGTACTTGGTAGTACCTCTCATGAGAACCTTCTTAAACAAATAGAAGTAGTTCCTATTGATGATGCTAGTATGATCGTAATTATAGTAACCGATAAAGGACACGTTGAACATAAGAATATAAAACTTCAAGATGTTTCATTAGATGAAGTCAAAAAAACTGTCGGTCTAATAAACAACCTCATAACAGGTACTCCAATAGATGAAGTAAGTAAAAAATTAGAGTATGAGATAAAGCCTATTATTGGAAAATATGTAAAACAACATGAACAATTATACAACGCTTTTTATCATGTATTTAATGATTTTACAAATCAAGAAGTCAATGTTGTCGGAAGACACAAAATATTGGAACAACCAGAATTCAGTACCAATATCGAAAAAATAAAAAATATATATAATAAGTTAGAAGATAAAGAAGTACTTCATCGCATCGAAGAAGACGATGACAATAATATTAAAGTTTATATTGGTACAGAAAGTAATATTGATGATGATGTTACTGTTATTAAAACAAAGTTTAAAACTGATACCGAAGAAGGTACAATAGCGATCATTGGTCCCAAGAGAATGGAATATGATCAAGTTGTTTCCATGTTAGAATACATGAGAGAAAATATTGAAAGGTAGGAAAGTATGAATCAAGAACAAGAAAAAATAGAAGAACTAACAGTAGAACAGCCTACTGAAGAAAAATGTAATTGTGAAAATTGTGAATGTCATCATGACAAGAAAAAGAAGAAAAATAAAAATAAAAAAGAAGAAGAATTAACATTAAAAATTGCTGAATTAGAAAAACTAAATCAAGAATTGACTGATAAAGTAAAATTAGCTCAAGCAGAATTAGTTAACTACCGTCGTCGTAAAGATGAAGAAACAGCAAATATGTTAAAATATTCAAATCAAAATTTAATTATGGAAATACTTCCAATATTAGATAATTTTGAAAGAGCTATTAAATTAGATGATAACGACTTAACAGACGAATTATCTAAGTTCTTAGCTGGCTTTAAAATGATGTATGCATCATTAAATGAAGCTTTAAAAAAGTTTGGAGTTGAAGAAATATCTAGAGTAGGAGAAATCTTTGATCCAAGCCAAGAACAAGCACTATTAACTGATAGTTTAGAAGATCATCAAGAAGATGAAGTGCTTGAAGTATTATTAAAAGGTTATAAACTAAAAGACAGAGTCATAAGACCTGCCTCAGTAAAAATAAATCAAATATAAATATAAAGGAGAGATAAATTATGAGTAAAATTATTGGTATCGATTTAGGTACAACAAATTCATGTGCAGCTGTACTAGAAGCAGGAGCTGCTAAAGTAATTCCAAATCCAGAAGGTGGAAGAACAACTCCATCAGTTGTTGCCTTCAAAAAAGGAGAAAAAATCGTTGGTGAATCAGCAAAACGTCAAGCTTTGACTAATCCTAACACAGTATCTTCAATCAAGAGAAAAATGGGAACTAGTGAAAAAGTAGAACTAGAAGGTAAGAAATATACTCCAGAAGAAATTTCAGCTATGATTCTTTCATACATTAAAGATTATGCTGAAAGTTACTTAGGGGAAAAAGTTACAAAAGCTGTTATTACAGTTCCAGCATACTTCAACGATGCACAACGTCAAGCTACTAAGAATGCAGGTAAAATTGCTGGCTTAGAAGTAGAAAGAATTATCAACGAACCAACTGCTGCCGCATTGGCATATGGTCTTGAAAAAGATGAAGGACAAACAATTTTAGTATACGATTTAGGTGGAGGAACATTCGATGTTTCAATTCTTGAATTAGGTGATGGTGTTTTCGAAGTTAAAGCAACAGCTGGTAATAACCATTTAGGTGGAGATGACTTCGATGAAAGAATTATTGAATATCTAGTAAAAGAATTCAAAAAGGAAAACGGTGTAGATTTATCAAAAGATAAAATGGCTATGCAACGTCTAAAAGAAGTAGCAGAAAAAGCTAAAAAAGATTTATCAGGAATGGTATCAACTCAAGTATCAGCACCATTTATTGCAAAAGGTGATGATGGAGAACCATTACACTTAGATATGACATTAACAAGAGCAAAATTCGAAGATTTAATATCAGATTTAGTAGAATCAACTCTAGATCCAGTTAAAAAAGCTCTAAAAGATGCTAAGATGACAAAGAAAGATATTGATAAAGTAATTTTAGTAGGTGGCTCTACTCGTGTACCTATGGTATATGATTTAATAACTAAAGAATTAGGAAAAGATCCAAGCCGTGAAGTTAACCCAGATGAAGTAGTTGCCATGGGTGCTGCTATTCAAGGTGGAGTTTTAACTGGTGATGTTAATGACATCGTATTACTTGATGTTACACCATTATCATTAGGACTTGAAACTTTAGGTGGAGTTATGACAACACTAATTCCAAGAAATACAACAATTCCAACATCAAAGAAAGAAGTATTCTCAACTGCTGCCGACAATCAACCGGCTGTTGATATTCATATCTTACAAGGCGAACGTCCAATGGCTGCTGATAACAAAACATTAGGAAACTTCCAATTAGGAAACATTCCACCAGCACCAAGAGGAGTACCACAAATTGAAGTTAGGTTCGATATCGATGCAAACGGAATTGTTAACGTAACAGCAAAAGATTTAGGAACAAATAAAGAACAATCAATTACTATAACTTCAAGTACAAATCTTTCAGATGAAGAAATCGAAAGAATGCGTAAAGAAGCTGAAGAAAATAAAGAAGCTGATGAAAAACGTAAAGAAGAAGCTGAAATTAAAAATGAAGCTGAACAAATGGTTTTCCAAACAGAAAAAGCTATTAAAGATTTAGGAGATAAAGCTGATAAGAAAGAAGTAGAAGAAGCTGAAGACCTAATCAAAGATTTAAAGAAAGCTCTAGAAAAAGGCGATATTGAAGAAATCAAAGAAGAAAAAGAAAAACTTCAAGAAAAAGCTATGGCTCTAGCAACAAAAGTATATGAACAAGCTGCTAAAGAACGTCAACAAGAAGAAAGTGAAGACGAAAAAGAAGATGACAAAAAAGAAACAAAGAAAAGCAAAAAGAAAGATGACGACGTAAAAGAAGCAAATATTGAAGAAGAATAAAACCAGAAAGGAACAAATAAGAAGTAGTCTCCGTTTAAGAACTACTTCTTATTCCTAATTTAATAAAGAGGTGGAACAACATGGCTGATAAAAGAGATTATTATGAGGTGCTTGGTGTAAGTAAAAGCGCCAGTGCCGATGAAATAAAAAGTGCTTTTCGTAAAAAAGCCAAACAATATCATCCAGACTTAAATAAAGATGATCCAAATGCTGCAGAGAAGTTTAAAGAAGCTCAAGAGGCATACGAAGTATTATCAGATGAATCAAAACGTAAAATGTATGATCAATATGGTCATGCTGGCGTTAATAATTCTTATGCCGGAGGCGGATCTGGCTTCGGAGGATTTGATGCTTCAGGTTTTGACTTCGGTGACATCTTTGATTCTTTCTTTGGCGGCGCAACATCTAACTTCGGTGGTTTTTCAAACTTTGGCGGTTCATCATCTAGTTCAAGGGCAACACGCGGAAGCGACGTTTTAATGAGAATGAATCTTGATTTTGAAGAGGCTATCTTTGGAACTGAAAAGAAATTCAATTTAGACGTAGTGGAAGATTGTGAAGAATGTCATGGTAAAGGTGGCTTTGACCCAGAAACATGTGAAACTTGTCATGGTACAGGTACTGTAACTAGTCAAAGACAAACTATCCTTGGTTCATTCCTTTCAAAAGGACCATGTCCAGACTGTGATGGTAAAGGAAAAATTTATAAAAGAAAATGTAGTGAATGTAACGGTAAAGGAAAAATTAAGAAAAATAAACGTATTACTATTAATATTCCAGCCGGTGTAAATACTGGAGATAGACAAAGAGTATCTGGTAAAGGAAATCCTGGTACAAATGGTGGACCAAATGGAGACTTATATTTAGAATACGTAGTATCAGAACACGATTATTATATTCGTGAAAATGATGATATCTACTTAGAAGTTCCAATTACTATTACTGAAGCTATCTTAGGATGTAAGAAAATGATTCCTACATTATATGGAAATGTAAAATTAACTATTCCCGCCGGTACAGATTCAGGAGAAAAGCAAAAGATAAAAGGAAAAGGTGTAAATAATGAATATCGTCGCCATAAAGGTGATATGTATGTAATATTTAAAGTTTACACACCAAAGAAATTAAATAAAGAACAAAAATCTTTAATCGACAAATTATCACAAACTGATTTAAGTACCAAAGAAGTAAATGAATTTGATCGTTTTGTAACAAGCCAATAAAATATATTAATAAACTGATACATAAAAAATGTATCGGTTTTTATATACATCTTTCTTTGTAAAAAATATGTATCTGTTGCAAAAGCAACACAAGAAAAATGACTGATATGATACAATTAACTAGTCTAAGGAGGTAAAAAATGACAAAAGGTGATGTATACACAAAAGAAATATTAACAAGAATTTTAGAGGAAGGATGTTTAGATAAGAATCCAAGACCAAAGTATGCAGACGGAACTCCAGCTCATACTTTAAGTGTAAATCATGGTATGTGTACATATGATTTAACTAAAGGAGAAAGTCCGTTAATAACTCTAAGACCAATTGCTGTAAAATCAAGCATTGGTGAATTATTATGGATCTATCAAGATGAATCAAATGACTTAAATGTCTTAAGAGATAAATATGGCGTAACCTGGTGGGATGAATGGGACATTGGTAATAGAACAATAGGCTCAGTATACGGTGAGACTGTAAGACGACATGAACTAGTAAAAAGACTATTAAAAGGCTTAAAAGAAGATCCAGATGGACGTAGACATATAATTTGTCTATGGCAAGAAGATGACTTTAAAGAACCTCACGGTCTAAAGCCTTGTGCCTTTATGACAGAATGGAATGTTCGTCATGGTAAAGATGGTACAGACTATCTAGATATGTGCTTAATTCAACGTTCTAGTGACTTTGCAACAGCTGGTTGCATTAACCAAGTTCAATATCTAGTATTTCTACATTTAGTTGCTAGACACTTAGGACTAACTCCAGGAAGATTCTCTTGGTTCTACAATAACATTCAAATTTATGATAGACATATAGAACAAGCTAAAGAATTAATTGCCAGAGAACCAGTAGACTGTGAGCCAAAAATCTGGCTAAATCCCGAAAAAACAAACTTCTACGACTTTACAATTGATGATATAAAAATAACCGGCTATCCAAGAGCCGAAATAAAAGAAAAAAATCCTCAAATGAAATTTGATTTAGGTATCTAATATGGCAGATATAACAATGATAGCCGCAATAGGCAAAAATAATGAACTTGGAAAAAACAACGAACTTTTATGGAACTTGCCAGAGGATTTAAAGTTTTTTAAAGAACAAACAATAGGTAAAAAAGTAATTCTTGGTCGAAAAACATTAGAGTCATTACCAGGACTTCTGCCAAAAAGAGTTCATTTAGTTTTAACTAGTCAGGATTTAGAAGAAAGTGAAAAACTAAAAGTATTTCATTCGGTAGAAGAACTTTTAAAATATTTAGATACATTAAATGAAGAAGTCATGGTCATGGGTGGCGGTAAAATATACAATGAATTTTTACCATACGCTACTAAATTAATCTTAACAGAAGTTGAAGATGAGACAGAAGCTGATACCTACTTTCCGAAATTTGATAAAAGTAAATATCAAAAAGAAGTCTTATGTACACACGAGGATAATGGTATAACATATACTCATGTAATATATAAAAAATAATCAAAATATTAATTAAAAAATTACTTATAAAAGTTACTTGTAAAGGTAACTTTTTTCATACAAAAAAACAATTAATTTTCCAAAATGAATTGAGTTTTTTCTAAAGATATAGTAAGATTATAAGAGAATAATAGAATATACGAGGATGTGTTAATGTGAATCTAAAACTGTTCGGAAGTATGGGCTTTGCCATATGTGCCTTAGGATATTTAATCCTTATCTTACTTATGTATATAAATAAAAAGAAGACAGGCGACATTCAAAGTAAAGTGTTTGCTGCTTTACTTGGCTTAGCAATAGTGTTAACATTTTGTGAAATGGGCTATGTCTATGGACTTTCTGTTATAGATACAAATCCTAAATTAACTGAATTAACTTGTCGAATCTATACCATTGGCGATTTGATTTGGATTAATTTACTTATATATTATTTAGTCACAATGTTTGAAAAATATGATGACAAAGAAAAAGAAAGACGTCACAATTTAATAACGTTTTTAGTATTATTAGTATTAGCCGTCATTATAGTAGCAGTTTCTACATCACTACCATTTGACTACTCAAGTTCAAAATCAGGTTTTTACAACTTTTCTGGACCAGGTGCTAATATCGCTTATATGGACGGGGTTATATTATTAATAACAATTTGTATAGTAATGATTTTCAAAGGAAATACAATCCCTAGTAGTCAAAAAAGACCTATATATTTTACTATATTCCTATTCATCTTAATAGTAGTACCGCAATTATTACTGGATTATGATTATAATGCAATAACATTTATGTTTGCTTTCATGGTAGCAACTCTTTATTTTACTATAGAAAGTCAAGATAACAAACTTATTCAAGAATTGCAATATTCAAAAGAAGAGGCAACCATAGCCGATAAGGCAAAAACTGAATTTTTAATAAATATGTCACACGAAATAAGAACACCAATGAGCACAATTTTAGGTTTCAGTGAAGTTTTATTAAATGAAAAACCCTTAACTCAAGAAATAGCAAAACGAGACACTGAAAATATATACAAAGCAAGTAGTATTTTAACTGAATTAATTGATGCTATTCTTGATATTTCAGCATTGGAAACAAATAAAGAAAAAGTAAAAAACGGAAGGTATAATATTAATGATTTAATGTCCAATCTAGAGGCAGAAACTATTGCGAAGATAAATGAAAATATTGAATACAAAACATCTATTAACGAGAATATTCCTCCAAAGTTCATTGGTGATAGTGAAAAGATGCATAAAATATTTAGTAACATAATAAATTATCTTCTAAAGTCAACTCCAGATGGCATAATTACTACTGCAGTAGACTATAGGAAAATGGAAAAAGACAATTATCAATTAATCTTTAATATAAGTAGTAATAACTGTTATATCCCAGAAGAAAAATTTGATATTGAATTTAATGACTTTGTAAAACTAGGTGAAAATAAAGATAATTCTATCAATAATGATGACTTAAAATTAATAATTGCTAAAAGATATATTAATTTATTAAATGGTAGAGTAGGTTTCAAAAACACTAATAATCATTGTGAATGTATTATATACTTCACGCAAAGTATTATTGGTAAAGATGCAACTCCAATAGTAGAAGAAGTATATAAAAAACCGGACATAACTAAAAAAGTTTTAATAGTTGATAGTAACAAAGTTAATCATATAATTATTAGTAAACTATTAGAAGAATATCACTATGACATCTCCAGTGCTTATACTGAAGAAGAATATGCTAATAAAGTGTCTTTTGAAAAGTTTGATCTCATTTTAATTGATAGTAGTTACATAGATGAGACTTTGGAACAAAGTCTTAAAGGAATAAATATGAATTCAATAATTATTGAAATGAATGAAAATCGAGTAGAAAAAAGTAAAAGCTACATTAATGACATTATATATAAACCAGTTAGTAAAGATGATATAAATAAAATAATTTATAAATATATAAATGAAGAAAAGGATGTGAGAATATGATACCAGGATTAACATTAACCATTGGTAGTATATTCTTCATGGTTTTACTTTTAATAGTATATTTTTCCCAAAATAGCAGTAACAATAAGACGATAGAAACAAAATTATATAAATATTTATTAATTACTATGATGTGTTTACTAATAACAGAAGTAATATCAACAATAGTTATATATTATTCAGACGACTACTCATCAAAAGACCTAGCAATAAGAATACACTGGCTAACCGGTATTTTCTGTTACTATTTCCTATATTTATATAACATCAGTTTTGTAAGCGATGTACCAGTGAATTCTTTAAAAGAATATATATTTTATAATACTAGAACAAAATTAATAACAATATTTACTATAATTGCCACAATAATTTATTTCTTTGTACCATTTGATAGCCTAAAAACTGTAACATATATTCCTGGACCAGCTGCGTACTATATTATTTGTTATGCTTCTATAATGGTTACACTTATTATTGGATATACAATCATTTATGGAAAAGCCGTTACTAACAGAAAAAAGCAAGCAATTTATACCCAAGCTATTCTTATTATTGTCGTAGTTTTCTTACAATTATTATTCAAAGAAATTGCTTTTGAAGCAATTGGTACCTCTATACAAATGTTCTTCTTGTACTTTACCATTGAAAATCCAGATATAAAAAATGTAGAAGAACTAGAAGTGTTAAAAGATGAAATTGATAAATCAAATAAAGCAAAGTCAGATTTCTTATCAAATATGTCAAATGAAATAGTTCATCCTATGAATACAATCACAAAGTGTAGTAAATTAATTTTAAAAGAAAACATTTACAGTGAGGTAGAAACTAAAGATTACATAAAAGAAATATCCATAGCTGGCGGAAATCTTTTAAATATAATTGATAATATTCTAGATATATCAGCATTAGAATCTAATGATGAAGTGTTAGAAGAAAAAGAATATTCATTAGCTAACATCGTAAAGGATTTAGTTAATGTAGTTAATACAAAAATAGGCGAGAAACCAATAGAATTCATTTTAAATGTTGATGAAAAAATCCCAAGTAAACTCTATGGCGATCATAATAAAATATATCAAGTATTACTAAATTTCTTGACTAACGCCATTGAATATACGGAAGTAGGTAAAATAAAATTATCTATTACCTCAGAAATGACTAATGATAGTGAATGTGTTTTAACAATGAAAGTATCTGACACCGGTACCGGTATCAGACAGGAAGAAAAAGATAAAATTAATAGTATTTTCAGTAAAATTGATAATACAAAAGATAAAAAAATAGATAGTTCCAACTTTGGATTAACCATTGCTAAAAAATACATTGATATGATGGATGGCAAAATATCAGTAGAAAGTGAATATGGAGTAGGTAGTACTTTCCAAGTAGTTCTAAAACAAAAAATTACTAATACTATACCAATCGGTAATATCACAGATGTGATTCAATCAAAAGAAAAAATTGATTACATTGACTGCTCTAAATACACTATTTTAATAGTAGATGATGATGACTTAAGCGTAAAAGTCACAAAAAGAATTTTAGAACCATATAAATTTAACATAAAAACATTAACCTCTGGAAAAGAATGTATTTATAGTGTTAAAGCTGAATATAAATATGATATGATTTTTATGGATCATATGATGCGCGGACTTGATGGAATTGAAACACTTCATAAACTAAAAAAACTAGAAGGGTATGTTATTCCACCAGTAGTTGTTTTAACTGCCAATGCTATTTCTGGTATGCGTGAAATGTATTTAAATGAAGGCTTTGATGAATACTTACCAAAACCAATTAAACCAAATGAGTTAAATAGTTTGATAAAAAAATATTTTGACAAAGAATAAAGACTACAAATAATGTAGCCTTTTTCTTTACATAACTAGTGTATGTAAAATTCTATCCGTATTTTTAAAATTATACTTAGCAATTTCTTTTAATTTATCTTTACCGTATTTTTCAACAACTTCTTCACCTACAGTGTCAACATCTCGTCCCGCTCCTTTAGGTAAAGGAATATGAATACTATCACATAGTTTATCAAACTCTTTTAAGAAAATATAACGACTTATTATAGACCCTGCAGCAACAGCTAAGTTTTTATCCTCTGCTTTAGTAATAAAAGTAATATTTCTTTGAACATTTTCAACATCTCTTAAATATTCATAATATCTTGCTTCTCTTGCAAATTCGTCTACAATAATATAATCAACATTTGGTCTTTCCTCAGTCATTAATTGATATAAAACTTTATTATGCATAATAGCTTTTATCTTATTCATATTAATATCTTTAGCATATTTTTCATTATATTCTTTATTAGAAAGTATAATGCTTCTATATTTGATTTTTTTTGCTATCTCAGGAGCAATCTTCAAAATTTTAGAGTCATCAATTTTCTTAGAATCACCAACACCAAGATTTTCTAGAAAAGGAATATCCTCCTTCTTTACATAAGTTGCTGTAACTACAATAGGTCCAAAATAGTCACCAGTTCCAACTTCATCTGAACCAACTGCTGAAGCATTGTAATACTTAGTAAGTGCTTTTTTATTTTCTTCTTGTTTTTCTTTAGTATTTTCTAAAGCAACTCCCCACATGGCCGCATCAACATCAGCACTTTTTCCTTGAAACATAACCTTGCCAGATTCATACATAGTAATAACAGTATCTTCTTCTTCCGCTTGAAAAACAACATAAGGAATAACTTTATCACGTTTTTTGTCTTTATAATATTCTATCATTTTATTTTTTATTTCATCATTAACTTTAATAACAACATTCATATTTTTGCTCCTCTCAAAAAATATTATAGCATAAATATCAAAAATAGTTTATAATTAAAACATAGGAGAGTGATTACATTGAATATATTTGACATTGGGATTATTTTATTCATTATCATGTCCATGATTGTATGCGCTAAACAAGGATTAATTAAAAGTGCAGTATCATTAGTTGGCATCATTTTAGTATTTATAATTGCCTTAACATTTAAAGAACAATTAGGAAATTTTCTTTGTAAATATTTGCCGTTCTTTAATTTTTCCGGCAATTTAGAAGGACTTGTTTCTATAAATATATTAATATATCAATTATTAGCGTTTATAATAATAATAGCCATTCTTTTATCAATATATGCTCTTATTATGAGTATATCTGGCCTTCTTCAAAAAATAGTCAACGCAACAATTATATTAAAATTACCTTCAGCAATAGCCGGTAGCATCATTGGTTTAATTGAAGGATACATTTTAACATTCATAATTTTATTACTACTAGTATTACCATGCAAAAACTTTGACTTATTTAATGACAGTAAACTAGTAAATACTATTCTTTATAAAACTCCAATAATATCCGAAAAGAGTAGCAATATCACTAATTCTATATCAGATATATATACAATTGCCGATAAAGTAGTAAATAAAAGAATTGATACAAATACAGCAAATCTAGAAATAATAGATGCTATGATAAAATATGATGTAACTAGTGTCCATACCGTTGAACAGTTAGTTGTTTTAGATAAACTAAAAAGTGTAAAAGGTGTAGATAAAGTAATTAAAAAATATAAATAAGGAGAAAATTATGATACAGTTAGAAAAAGAACAAGAATTTAATAATTTAATTGAAGATGAAAAAGTACTAGTTGATTTTTATGCAACTTGGTGCGGACCTTGTCAACTAATCAGTCCCATTGTTGAAGAAGTTGCTAAAGAAAATGAAAACACTAAAGTCATAAAAATTGATGTAGATAAATTTCCAGAGCTTAGTAGAAAATATGGTATTATGTCTATACCAACACTCATGGTATTTTCTAAAGGAAAAGAAGTAAAAAAACACATTGGATATTTAGAAAAAGAAGGAATAGAAGGCTTACTAAAATAAGTCTTTTTTCTTTTAAAAAGAAGTAGTAAAAAAATGTAAAAACCCTTGTTATCAAAGTAAATAATTGTTATACTTAAATAGTCTAATAGCATAGGAGGGATGCAATGATGAAATATGTATATATGTTCACTGAAGGAAACAAAGATATGCGTGAAATACTTGGCGGTAAAGGTGCTAACTTAGCCGAAATGACTCATATTGGCTTACCAGTACCTAGAGGGTTCACAGTTACTACAGAAGCATGTAACAAGTATTACGAAGACAAAGAAGTATTGAATGATGAAATCATTAGTCAAATAAAAGAAAAAGTTACGGAATTAGAAGATGTAACTGGTAAAAAATTAGGAGACGCTACCAATCCATTATTAGTATCTGTAAGATCTGGTGCTAGAGCAAGTATGCCTGGTATGATGGATACAGTATTAAACCTAGGAATGAATGATGAAGTCGCTGAAGGATTTAGTAAAGTAACATCAAATCCAAGATTTGTTTATGATTCATATAGACGTTTCATTCAAATGTTTGCTGATGTAGTTAAAGGTTATCCAAAATCATCATTTGAAAGACTTTTCGATAAAATAAAAGAAGAAAAAAATATTGAATATGATACTGACTTAACAGCTGAAGATTTAAAAGAAGTAATTGAAATATATAAAGGTGAGTATGAGAAATTTGCTAAAACAAGTTTTCCTCAGGATCCAGAAGAACAATTAATAGAAGCTGTAAAAGCTGTATTTAGAAGTTGGAACAATGATAGAGCTATTACTTATAGACGTTTAAATGATATACCAAGTGCATGGGGCACTGCCGTTAACGTACAAGAAATGGTATATGGAAATAAAGGCGAAACATCTGGTACAGGAGTTGCTTTCACAAGAAACCCAGCAACAGGTGAAAATAAACTCTATGGTGAATATTTAATGAATGCTCAAGGTGAAGATGTTGTTGCTGGAATTCGTACACCAAAGAGTATTGAGACTTTAAAAGAAGTAATGCCAGAGTGTTATGAAGAATTTAAGAGAATTTGTAAAATACTAGAAGACCATTATCGTGATATGCAAGATATGGAATTTACTATTGAAGATGGTAAACTATTTATGTTACAAACTAGAAATGGTAAAAGGACAGCCAAAGCGGCTTTAAAAATTGCTGTTGACTTAGTAAATGAAGGTATGATTACTAAAGAGGAAGCCTTATTAAAAATTGAGCCAAAACAATTAGATCAATTATTACATCCAAACTTTGATAACGAGAGTTTAAAAGCAGCAAAAGTAATTGCCACAGGTTTAGCCGCATCTCCTGGTGCAGCGACTGGAAAATTATGCTTTACTGCTGAAGATGTAATAAAAATGCATAATTCAGGAGAACAAGATTTAATTTTAGCTAGACTTGAAACATCTCCAGAAGATATTGAAGGAATGAATTTAGCCCATGGCATCTTAACCGTTCGTGGCGGAATGACTTCTCACGCTGCTGTTGTTGCTCGTGGTATGGGTACTTGCTGTGTTTCAGGTTGCGGTAGCATTATAGTTGATGAAGAAACAAAAACATTAACTGCTCCAGATGGAACTGTCTATAAAGAAGGAGATTACATCAGTTTAGATGGTTCAACAGGAAATGTCTATGGTGAAAAAATTAAAACAGTTGAGCCAGATATTTCAGGTGATTTTGAAACTATCATGAATTGGGCAGATGAAGTACGTGAATTACAAATTAGAACTAATGCTGATACACCAAGAGATGCTCTTCAAGCTAGAAAATTTGGTGCTGAAGGTATTGGATTATGTCGTACTGAACACATGTTCTTTGAAGAAGAAAGAATCTTTAACTTCCGTCGTATGATTACAGCTGATAGCGAAAAGGTTCGTGAAGAAGCATTAGAAAAAATATTACCATATCAAAGAGATGACTTTGAAGGACTATTTAGAGCAATGGATGGATATACAGTTACAATTCGTTTCTTAGATCCACCATTACATGAGTTCTTACCACATACAGAAGAAGAAATTATTCCTCTAGCAAAGAGTTTAGGTATGACTCCAGATGCTTTAAAGAATAGAGTGGAATCATTAAAGGAATTTAATCCAATGATGGGTCATCGTGGTTGCCGTTTAGCTGTAACTTATCCAGAAATAGCTAGAATGCAAACAAGAGCAGTAATAGAAGCTGCAATTAATGTTCAAAAAGAAGGAAAAACAGTTATTCCAGAAATTATGATTCCATTAATTGGTACGGTTAATGAATTAAAATATGTAAAAAATATAGTTGTTACAACAGCCGAAGAAATCATTAAAGAAACAGGCGTAGATTTAAAATATGAAGTTGGAACAATGATTGAAATTCCAAGAGCCGCTCTAATAGCTGATGAAATTGCTAAAGAAGCAGAATTCTTCAGTTTTGGAACAAATGATTTAACACAAATGACATTTGGCTTCTCAAGAGATGATGCATCTAAGTTCTTAAATGATTATTATAAAAAGAAAATATTAGAACAAGATCCATTCGCAACAATAGATCAAGAAGGTGTTGGAAAACTGGTTGCTATGGCCGCAGAATTAGGTCGTAAAACTAGACCAAGTCTTCATTTAGGTATCTGTGGCGAGCATGGTGGAGATCCAAAGAGCATTGAATTCTGCCATAAAGTAGGATTGGATTATGTATCTTGCTCACCATATCGTGTTCCAGTAGCACGTCTAGCAGCCGCAATAGCAGCTATTAATAACAAATCTGAATAATATACATAAAAAATAAAATTCTTAGAGTGTTCTAAGAATTTTTTAATTATAAATTCATTATTAAAAACATTTCTTTTTATGATAAAATATATATAAGAGTAATAAATGGTAATTAAAAATAAAATATATGAAAGGAAAAGCCAATATGAATAAATTATACATAATAACTGGTCCTGCTGGAGTAGGAAAAAGTACCATCAGTTATGAAGTCGGAAAAAAATTAAAGAAATCCGTTGTGATAGAAGGAGACACAATTTACAATTTCTTTGTAGGAGGTAGAATAAAACCCTGGTATAAAAATGCCCCATTAGATTTATTTTGGAATAATTGTATTATGCTAATTAAATCATATTTAGAAACTGGCTATGATGTAGTGTTCAATTATATTATTAGTAATAAAAACTTAGATAGATTAAAAGAAACATTTAAAGACTATGAAATAATATTTAGATGTTTATTAGTAGATGAAAAAACAATTATAAAAAGAGATTTATTAAGACCTGAAGACTGTCAAATGCATGAAAGAAGTATTATTCTTTTAAATGAATTTAAAAAATATAATTATGATAAAAAATATATAATTGATAGTTCAAACCTAACAATAGAAGAAACAGTAGAAGAGGTGTTAAATGGAAATAATTGAATATGAAGATAAATATTTAGAAGATGTAAGAGATTTATTAACTGAATTAGAAGAATATATTGTATCAATAGATGAAGACAAACTAGACCATGTTCATCCAGAGTATCATGAAAAAATGGCACTACTTGATTTAGAAGAAGTACAAAAAAATTCTGGTAAGTGTTACTTAGCCATTGAAAATGATAAAGTGTTAGGCATGATAATGGGAATTATACCCGGGTATGAAGAGTACGATTATCTGGACTATAAGTGCCCTAAAAGAGGAGAAATCACAGAATTAATAGTCACATCTAAAACAAGAAATAACGGTGTTGGAAAAGCTTTAACGGAAACTTTAGAAAAGTATTTTAAAAACAATAATTGTGAATATGTCTTAGTCGATGTTTTTGCCTACAACAAAAATGGTATAAACTTTTATGATAAACAAGGATATCATCCAAGAATGTATACAGAAATAAAGAAAATATAATTTAATTGGGAGATAAGTATTTATGGGAGCTATAATTAATACAATTTCCGTTATCCTTGGTGGGATATTAGGAATTTTATTTGGAAAACACATAAAAGAAGAAAGTCAAACAGCCATCATTAGAAGTTGTGCAATAGCGGTTATTTTTATCGGAGTAGCTGGCGCTATTGAAGGAATGATTAATGTAATTAATTCCACATTAGTAGCAGGTAGAAGTATGTTTATAGTACTTTGTTTAACACTAGGAACGATACTTGGTGAATTAATAGATATAGAAGGAATATTTGAACGATTTGCTGCCTTTATAAAAGTAAAAACAGGTAATTCAAAAGATAAAAAGTTTGTCAAAGGCTTTACTACCGCCTCATTTACAGTTTGTATTGGCGCTATGGCCATACTTGGTTCTTTGGAAGAAGGTCTACTTGGTGACTATTCCATATTAATGACAAAATCAGTATTAGATTTAATTCTTGTAATGATTTTATCATGCTCACTAGGAAAAGGATGCATATTTAGTGCCATACCAATATTTGTTTTAGAAGGAACAATGACTTTATTAGCAAAACTCTTATCCGGTCTAATGACTGCTGCAGCCATTGCCAATATATCATTAATAGGTTCAATTCTAATATTTTGCGTTGGCATAAACTTATTGTTTGATAAAAAAATATCTGTAGCGAACTTACTGCCATCAATAGTACTAGCCGTAGTATTTGCATTTTTACCATTTAATTTTTAATAACTAAAATATGAATAATAGGGAGGAATAATTATGAAAGCAATATGTGTAGGTCATTCAACATATGATATAACTCTACCAGTCGAAAATTTTCCAGTTGAAAATAAAAAAACAAGACTTCAAGAAAGTATCGAAAACGGAGGAGGACCAGCCGCTAACGCTGGTTATTTATTGGCTCTTTGGAATGTAGATACAACAATACTTTCTGCCATTGGTGATGACTATTATGGAAAGTTAATAATTGATGAATTTAAAAAAGTCAAAGTGCATACACAATATATAGATAAAGTTAAAAATCATAAAACATCAAGTAGTTATATAATTGCTAATCTAAAAAAAGGAACAAGGACAATTCTTACTGTAAAAGATAAGCCAATAAGAAAACTATCATATAATAAAAATCTAAAAGCAGACATTGTCTTGGTAGATGGAGAGCATCCAGAAACAGCAATGAAAGTATTAAAAGACAATAAAGAAGCTATTAGTATACTTGATGCCGGAAGATTAAATGAAGATACTTTAGCGTTAGGAAAATTAGTAACATACGTAATTTGTTCTAAAGACTTTGCCGAAGAATTTTCTAAAATAAAAATTGATTATGCAAATAAAGAAACAATTATATCCTGTTATGAAAAATTAAAAGAGTATTATAATACCAATATCATTATTACATTAGAAGAAAAAGGTAGTTTTACTGAAATAGATGGAAAGTATTGTCATCTTCCAAGTATAAAAGAAAAGTCTCTTGATTCAACTGGTGCTGGAGACATATTTCATGGTGCCTTTGCTTATTTTATAGCAAACTCATACTCCTTAAAAGATGCCATTTATTATGCGTCTATTGCCGGTGCCTTATCTGTTAAAACCATTGGCTCAAGATATTCAATTCCTAGATTAGAAGAGGTAGAAAACTATGATGATATTATCTAATACACCAAAACTAGATTTGCATGGATTTGATAGAGATTATGCCAAAATGTTAATAGAAGAGTTTATATCAGATAACTACAAAATGAAAAATTATCAGGTCTTAATAGTTCATGGTAATGGAACAGGTACTTTAAGAAAAACAACCCAGGAGACACTACGACAAAATAAGTACGTTGAAGAATATAAAATAGATAACTTTAACTCTGGTTGTACAATAGTAAAAATTAAGACTAAAATTTGACAATATAAGCACACTATGTTAGAATAGTGTGCTATATATGAGGCGGGTGAAGTACGTATGTATACGGAAGAATATGAAAACAGAGGATTTCCATTCAGAAATTTTCTACTAAAGTTAATATTAATAATAATATTTGTATTTTTATTAGTATGGCTATTACCAAAATTTATAGCTCCATCAATAAATAACAATATTAAAAACAACAACGTAGATAATAAAGGAATTAATGCTTTAACTTCTCAAATTTTTCAAAACAACTTAGATAAAATGAAAGAAGCAGCAATATCATACTACACAGATGAAAGATTACCAAAAGAATCTGGTGAATTTAAACAAATGACTTTAAGTGAAATGATTGGCTTAAAGTTAATAACACCATTAATAGATAAAAATAATAAAGCAGTAGACGTTGAAAAAAGTTATGTAAAAATTACAAAATCAGGTAATGAATACATCTTAAAAGTAAACATTAAAGATAGTGAAAAAGAAGACTATATCTTAGTACATTTAGGCTGCTACACATACTGTGATTCAACTATTTGTGAAAAGAAAGAAACAGAAGTGGTTATAAAAGGAAGCATCGTAAATGACAAAACACCTATAGTTAAAAAGTACTATTGCCAAATAGTAAATGGAAAATACTATAGTAAATCAGGAAATGTTGTAAATAAAGCAACATATGATAGTGAGTGTAATACTAAGCCACCAAAACAAGATGATAAGTATTCTTGTGTTAAAGTAAATGGAAAATATTATGATAAATCAGGTAGTATAGTAGATAAGAAAACTTTTGACAAAAGTTGTAATTCAAAAGAGAAAGATAAATATTCATGTGTAAAAGCTAACGATAAATATTATGACAAAGATGGTAATGAAGTAGATAAAGAAACTTTTGAAGAGAAATGTAATACTAAACCAGAAGAAGATAAATATTACTGTGAAATCGTTGATGGTAAGTATTATGATAAGTCTGGCAACGTAGTAGATAAAGATGCATATGAAAAAAGTTGTAAATCTATTCCAGGAAAAGAATATATATATGAATATGCTAGAACAACAAATGCTCAATTCTCATCATGGACAGCTTGGTCATCATGGCTAAAAACAAATTGTAATACAAAAGCTATAACATGTGCCGCAACTGATGTAAATTGTTTAAGAGAAGTAAAATTATACAACCGTAAAGAAAAAATAGGTACTCATAAACAATATTATACAAAAGAAAGAACAGTACAAATAACATCTGGTTCATACCAAGAAAAAACTTGTGCTAACTACAATTATGTAATTATAAATAATACAACATACGCTGTAACAACAACATATGCAAGTATCAATAACGTTACATCAAGTACAGCTTCATCTGTAGCAGGTTGGACATATAATGGTAGAAAGTCATTCAAAAATCCGCCAAGAGATACAACAACTAAACATTACATATTTGTAGGTGCTGATTATAGTTACTGTTCAGATGTATGTACAACTCTACCAAACTTCTATTATGATGAATATACATACACAGGAACTATGCAAAATGTAGCTTCAACTACAACACCAATTTCTTCTGGCTCTGGTGTAATGGCTAGCTGTGGTAGTTATGTAACTAAAACAGTATATCTATACAGCAATATAACAGTATCAGAAATGGATAGTAGAACAGAACCATTATATGGAACTGTTTGCTACTCAAGCGATAGAACTAGAAAATTAGAGTCTAAAGGTAAAACAGAGACTAAATGGAGTCACTATAACGATACAGAGTTATTAAATAATAACTGGTATTATACAGGAAATAAAAAGGTAAAGGAGTCTAAGTAAAATGGAAAAAGAAATAAGGAATATTGTTTTCTATAAATTTGATAGCGAAGACGGTGAAAAATGGCAAGTGTGCTTCTTCTATAAAGATGGTAGTGTATACAACACAGATTATGAAACAGGAAGAGATCTAACTATAGAATTTATGGATAATAATGGTATTGAAGAATTAGAAGACATAATTGATAAAAAATATGTCTATAGAGTAAACGGAGAAGAATTTTCTAGAATGTTCCAAGAATTTAGAACAAATGATGATCCATACAATAAAAATGTTCAAACCAAAGCTCTAGTAAAAGCAGAAGAGAAAAAGAAAAAACAGTCAAAAGAAAAGAAAACTATTTTTACTACTATATTTGCTGCAATTGCTAGTACAAAATTAGTTTCTTGGATATCAAAGAAAATTACAGGTATTAAAGAATTTTTTGGAAAAAGAAAAGAAATAAGTTCAAAAGCTCAAGAAGCTAGAGAAAAAATTTTAAGTAAATTAAAGAAAGAAAATCTTGAAGCAGAACTCGAAGAAGAAAACATAGAAGAAAATACAGTAAATAAGAAAAAAGAAAACTTCTTCAAAAGAACATTCAATAAAACTTGGAAAAAAGTTGCTGCAATAGCTACAGCTTTAGCAATGCTTATAATACCAGTTTCAAGTTGTGCTAAAGGAAATGATAAACAAAATGATCCTGCACCAACTAAAATAGAAGAAGTAAAAGCTAGAGACTTTGATACTATTATCAATAGCTCAAAGAGTGTAGTGCAAAAACAATTTATGAATAGTGTTTCAAATACACTAGATAGTTATAATAAAGATTTTGCAAGATCATATTTAGAAGCAGGATCAGATGTAAAAGCAGCTCTTTCATGGGATGAAGTAGTTTCATTAGGATTAGTCTATAATGACTTTTCTAAAGAACAATTAATATCTATATTTAATGGTTCTGAATTAAATCAACAAAAATTACAAGATGCCTATAAGACTGGCACATTACAATTATTTGGTGCTCATGTCATTGAAACAAGGGAACATCCAGTTCAAATGGAAGGACTAATCCAAAGTGAACAAGGTAGAGCCTTCTATGAAAAATATCATGAAATGTTCTTAGCTTGTAAAGAAGCAACTGGCCAAGATCAAATTGACAAAGTAAATGCTTTCTACCAAGAACTATACAAAGACTTCCCAATTAATTTTGAGCAAAGAGAAGTAGGTATATCTCATTCTGATCCTAGAGATACAATCAGTGCTTACAAATTTTCAATTATACCAATGGTAAGTGCATCAGAAATTCTATTCCAAAACTTAGATATTGATAACACTTTAGCAGATAAAGCAATAGATTATCTTGATGATTTAGGTGTATGTAACCGTGCTAATGATATAATAGAAAAAGCAACTATAGTAAATTTAGGAGCAAACAGTAATAGTGAATATGCTAATTATGAAGAATTAAAACAAGCAAAAATAGAAGAGTTAGAAGCTCAATCTGCATATGTAAGAGATGATGCTCATCGTGATATTAGCCAATATAATAGTTTTAAAGAAAAAGTAAATGTAGCTTTTGACTATGAAGAAGGAAAATTCAACGGAACAATAGTTTACTCTGATAATACTTCATATAGTTATCAAGATACAAAAGTTATAAGAACTTCCGATAGAGAAAAGGCTATAGATGCAGTAGGTATAGAAAAAGTTAAAAAAGCTGAAAGTGCTGCTGATGCAAGTGTTAAAAAAGAAAATGAAACAGCAAGAAAAGAAGCTCAAGCTGCTGCTGAGAAAGAAAGAGAACATCAACAAGCTCAAGCTGACAGTAAAAAACAAGAATACGAAGACAAAATTAGACAAGATGAGAAAGACTTACAAGATAAAATCGACGAAGCTAATAAGAATCAAAACTCTGGTGGCAAAGTAAATGAAAGTGATTTTGGAGACCATGATGTTAACTTTGATAATAATCATTCAGATAAAGATGGAAATCTAGATGATTCAGTAAAAGATATTACAACTGATCCATCAGGTGATAAGACAGATGAACCATTACCAGATCCAAACTCTGATTATGAATCAAGCAACGCTAGTACAAATGAAACTTCTCAAAACATTTATGAATATGAAGAACCATATACACAAATGTCAAAAGAAGAAATTGCCGAAGCAATAGTTGAACAAATGGCAACACCAAGTGAGGATACATCAGCTAAAGTCTATACATATCATGTCTAATGAAAACCGACGCTTGTCGGTTTTTTTGAGTTTATATTTGACAAATAAGGAATTATATGCTATAATATGTGTACTTTGAAGGTGAGAGGTACATAAGTACCATACGACATTTATTAATAAGTATAAGGGTGGGTTGAATATTATGAATAGTGCGTATATTTTCGAGTATTTGGATGAAAACGATTTTCGTAAAAAAGAAAGATCTGTAAGAAAGTATAATATGTTAGCTTATAAAAAATTAACATTTAATTATTATCCAGAATTACGTAAAGGTAATTTCTTAGGAAAAGAAGTTAGTAGAAATGAAAAAAATAACACCATTGGATATGAATTGAAATTACCAACTGATGAATTATTTGTTAAAGTTCACGGTGAAATAACATTACATTATACTGTATATACAGAAAAGAAAATCATTCTTTTAACAAACATTACACCAGAAGAAATTTTAGATGAAGGTCATAGAGCTGAATTATCTACTTATAAAGGTGTTATGATTTCTAAAACACATCCAGAGAAAGATATGTTTAAAATTAATTTAATTAATATGTTAGGAAAATAGGATAATTGTATATTCTATTTTTTGTTCTAGAAAATAAATTGTTAGATGTACTCGTGTCAAAAACATGTTACAATATAAATAAAGGGAGATTAAAAATGGACAAATTCAAAGAAATAAGACCCGTTGTTCTAGGCATAGCGAAAAGAAATAATAAAGTTTTAGTAAGCAAAGGATATGATAAAGTAAAGAATGAAACATTCTATAGGTGCATTGGCGGTGGCATAGAATTTTTAGAAAACAGCAAGGATGCCCTAAAGAGAGAGTATCAGGAAGAACTTAATGCAAATATTAAAATAGAGGAATTTTTAGGAATTTTTGAAAATATCTTTACTTACAACGGAAAAAATGCTCATGAATTGATATTTTTTTACAATGCTTCAATAGAAGATGTTGACTATAAAGAACATTATCACGTAGTAGATGGAGATGTTGAAACAGATGCATCTTGGATAGATATTGATAAGTTTATAAACAAAGAATTAAAAATATATCCCGAAATAGTGTTAGATTATTTAAAATAAAATATAATAAAAAGAATAATTAAGTGTGCATTTATTTGTGCACTTTTAAATTTAAAAAAAATTATGTTTTCTCTTGCAACAACATAAAATATATGTTATCATTAAATAGCAATGGACCCTTAGCTCAGTTGGTTAGAGCATCCGGCTCATAACCGGGCGGTCACAGGTTCGAGTCCTGTAGGGTCCACCATATTATGTTGCGGGTATGGCGGAATTGGCAGACGCGCTAGACTTAGGATCTAGTGCCGCAAGGCTTGCAGGTTCAACTCCTGTTACCCGCACCAAGTTGATAATTAAAAGTAATCAAAAAATGATTACTTTTTCTTTTATAATTGGTAACAATTTAATAACTATCAATTATAGTACTTATACAATAATAACTGCAAAAATTATAAATAGAGGTAAGTCAAATGAATAAAAACGAAATATATGAATATTTAAAAAGTAAAAATATCTGGTATGAGATAACCGAACATCAAGCCGTATATAATATGAGGGACTTAGAAAAAATAAATATCCCATATAAAGAAGGAGATGCCAAAAATTTATTCCTTCACGATGATAAAAAAGAAAATTATTATTTAATAACCGTAAAAGGTTCTAAAAAAGTAGATTTAAAAAAGTTTAGAACAGATAATAATACCAGACCTTTAAGTTTTGCCAGCGAAGAAGAGCTAAAATCAATCTTAAACTTAACAAAAGGCTCAGTTACTCCTTTAGGAACCTTAAACGATAAAAAACGCAAAACAAAAATATATATTGATGAAGAATTATTAATACCAAACAATATAATAGGTGTTCATCCAAATGATAATACCGCAAGCATTTGGCTTAAGACGACTGATTTAATAAATATACTAAAGGATAATAACGTAACGGTTAATATAATAAAGTTATAAAATGCTACATAAGACTATTTAATATTTAAAAAATAGTGTATACTAATAGTGCAAATGAGAAAGAGGAAGTAATATGTACAAAGAATATCTTGCAAAACTAGGATATAGCGAAGAACAAATAGAAAAAATAACATCATCATTATTAATTAAAGATTCATTGGAAGAAACATCAATGTTAACAACACAAGCTACCTGGGCAGTGTTTAGTAGTTTAGGTTTAACATCAGAAGAAATAATTAATGTAACAGTTGATACTCCAAGTTTATTATGTGTTTCAGCAGGCAAGTTTCTTGAAAAATACAATTGCTTGATTGAATTAGGACATACAGAAGAAGAAACTATTAGTATATTAAAAAGAACTCCAAGGACTTTTACACTAGCAAAAGATAAATTAAAAGAAAAATTTAACTTTTATCTATCTAAAGGATATACTAAAGAAGAATTATTGAAAATGCTTAATAGCGAGCCAGTTTTATATAGTCTTAGCAAAGAAAATTTTCTAGACAAAGAAAAGTTTTTAAGCGAATATGGCTTTTCTGTAGAAGAAATTAAGAAAATGTCCAAAACAGCCCCAGCAATTTATGGCCTTTCAAAAGATAATATGAAACAAAAAGTATCTTATTTAGAAGAACTAGGAATAAGTCATGATAGAGTACATAGAATGTTAGTTTTATTACCATCAATCTTTGGCTTTAAAATAGAAACTCTAAATGAGAAAATTAGTAGCCTTGAAACTCTTGGTTTTACAAGACAAAATGTAGTCGCAATAATTAGTAGAGCTCAAGCTTTGTTTAGTATAAATTTTGAAGGAATTAAATCTCGCTTTAATGAGTATATAGCTTTAGGATATACTCCTGAAGAATTAGTAATAATGATTAAAAGAAGTCCTACAATGTTAACCATAACTTCTGATAAAGCAAAATCTACCTATAATCTTTTGAGTGAATTAGGATATAGTAAAGAAGCTATTCATAAAATAACAAAAACAGTACCAATGATATACACATATAGTCCTGAAAACATAAGAACAAAAATAAAAGAATTAGAATCCCTCGGTCTAACAAGAGAAGAAGTTTTAAAAATTACAACTTCTTCACCAACCCTATATACCATGAAAAAGTCAACTATTGATGAAAAAATAAAAGTCTTTAAAGAATCAGGATATTCAGATGATGAAATAATTTCCATTATAAAGTTATTTCCGACAATGCTAGGATTAAAGACTGAAAATATAAAAGGAAGAATGAATAAACTTGGAGAGTTAGGATATAATGATGATGATGTACATACAATTATTAGAACTTTGCCAACCGTTATCGGCTATAGCGAAAAAGGTTTAGCCGAAAAGTTTGAACTTCTAAGTGATTTAAAACTCTCTTGGCTAATAGTTAAAAAGCCCCATGTACTAATGGTTAGTCCAGAACTAGTATATGCTAGACACTGTTTCCTTAAAGAAAGAGGATTACTTAATGAGGAAGAAGCATATAACCAAGTATTTACGCATGCAAAAAGATTTGAAAGTAAGTATAAAGTAACTAAAGAACAGTTGCTTAAAGACTATAAGTATAGTGAATATAAAGATAATAAATCATCAGGTCAAAAATAAAGAGTTATCAATAAGATAATTCTTTTTCATTTTAAAATAAACATGGTATAATAAAAATATAGGAGAATCATATGAAGAAGAAAACAAAAAATAAAATTATAGCTCTAATACTATTATTAATAGTTTATTTATATGGAATTTATACTCAGCCTAATACTAATAATAAAAATAAAGAAAACACATCAACTAAAGAAAGGCAAACCGAAGTAATAAACGAAACATCTAATAATTTAAAAATAACATATTTAGATGTTGGACAAGCAGACTCTATACTAATAGAAGAAAATAATGAATATATGTTAATAGATGCCGGTAATAATGAAGATGGGCCATATTTAGTAAATTACTTTAAGAGCTTAGGAATAGAAAAGTTTGAATATGTAATCGGAACCCATGCTCATGAAGATCACATCGGTGGCATGGATGACATAATAAAAAACTTCTCAATAGGTACATTCTATATGCCAGAAGTACTAACAACAACAAAGACATTTGAAGATGTATTAGATGCTTTAGAAGAAAAACAAGTTGCTTTTAATAGTCCTGAAATAGATAAAAGTTTTACATTCACCGATACAACAATTGAGACTCTATATATTGATAACAACTCAAGAGATTTAAATGATTCTTCAATTGTACTACGTTTAAAACATGGCACAAATACATTTTTATTTACAGGAGATGCCTCAACAAAAGTAGAAAAAAAACTTCTCGATAAAAACATTAAAAGTGATGTATTAAAAGTAGGACATCATGGTTCACGGTATTCAACTTCAAAAGCCTTTTTAGACAAAGTAAATCCAACTTACGCCATTATCTCAGTTGGCGAAAATAATACATATAAACATCCACACGATGAAATAATTAAACGTCTTGAAAACAAGAATATAAAAATATATAGAACTGATGAATCTGGTTCTATTGTTGCAGAATCAAATGGAAGTATTATAACTTTTAAAACCATAAAAACAAATACCAACGGGTAGGTGATCAATATGAAATATGCAGTAGACAAGATAGAAGATGACGTAGTAGTTTGTGAAGAACTAACTACCAGAAAAAAAATAACCCTTAATAAAAATGAAATAAAAGGAGAAGTTCATGAAGGAGCAATTATTATTAAGTCTGATTCATCTTATGAAGTAAATAATCAAGAAGAAGAAAATAGAAGAAAACTTCTTCAAGAAAAATTAAATAGATTGAAAAATCTTTAATAAAAAAACACATTGAAAAAGAGTATTCAATATGTTACTATTAACATGAAAGAATAGAAAGGATTAATCAAATGAAAAAAATAAATCCAATAAATATATTGTTATTTCTAGTAATTATAATATTGTTATCATTTATAATTGTTCCACCAGTCTTACGAGCAACCATCAAAGATGTAAACTTATCAAATGATAATAGTCATACAGCATCATTCAGTAATCTTTCCGTATTATCGTGTGAAAAACTAGATACTATAAATCTTTATAAAATAACAAGTAGATCAAGATATAAAGAAGATTCCATAGAACAAAATACAATTAAGTATGAAAAACTAGACGCTATAGAAGAAACTGTTAGTAATGAAAAATCTTCACTAAAAACACCAGAAGAAGAAATACAATTTTTCTCCTCAATCAACGGAATAGACGTAAGAAGTGAAGATAATATAACAACAGTAACTATTATTAAAGCAGTTGTTCAAGTAAATACTGCCAATGATACATTGCTAAAATATTTCAATGTAAAAGACAAACAAAAAGAATTTTATGAAAATCAAGGATATACCTGTGAAGAAATTAAGAATTAGTTTTTGCTAGTACGTCCTTCACATCATCTGAGGGATGATAAATATTTTTGGGCTTAATATCAAGCATTTCATTTATAAAGTCACTATGATCAACATCAGTAACAAGAAACTTACACCTTTTATAGTAAAGTTTCTTTTTTGTTTTATCAGCAACTTTTTCTAATGCACTTTCTAAGTCATCAGCACTAGCTTCATAAATTTTATATTTGTATTCTATACCATCATCACTTCTTGTAGGAATTATTTCCTTCATGTAAATTGTATAACTACTATTCTTATAAGAAACACCAACACCCTTTATAATAGCTAAATCATTTAGTTCGTGATAGGTAGGTATCTTTATGACAAAACCAAACAAAATAAATAAACTGACTAATACAATAATCTTTTTCATTTATATTCACCTCTATTAATATTTTTTGTTAAGAATGAGTTTCTCTTTTTTACACTTTCTTCTCTTTTAATTATAGAGTCATTTATTTCATTCTTTTCAAGCGGTATAAAAGGAACTAAATAAGGTATGCCAAATACTTTTAAAGTCAATAATTTATAAATAATGTATATTGTCCCTAAAACAACGCCATAAATTCCTAACATAGTACCAAGAAGTAACAGAATTATTTTATATAGCCGTAATGCATTAACTAATTCTACTGAAGAAAAAACAAGCCCAGCAATAGAAGAAATAGCTATTACAATGATCATAATAGGAGAGACTATTCCAGCACTAACAGCAGCATCACCCAGTATTAACCCTCCCAAGATAGAAACCGATGAACCAGATGTGTTAGACATTCTCAAATCCGATTCCTTAAGTATTTCAAAACAAATAATCATAAATAAAGCTTCTATATAGGCCGGAAAAGGTACAAAAGTTCTTCCGGCTTTTAACATTAAAAGTAAATCTAACGGAACAATATCATAATTTCTAGTTGTAACCGCAATATATAAAGCCGGAGTAAATACCGCAACTAAAAAAGAAATAAAGCGAATTATTCTAATAAAAGTAGTATTAAATGACTTTTGATAGTAATCATCAGTTGTATGAAAAAAGTCAACAAAGAAACTCGGTAAAATTAAAGCATATGGACTCATATCTACAATAATAACAATTTTACCCTCTAATAATGCCATGGCACTTTTATCTGGTCTTTCACTCATCATAATAGTAGGGAAGAAACTTTTTTGCCCTTCTAATGTAGTCTTCAAATAACTAGAATCAATTATTCCATCAATATCTATTCTTTCTAACACTTCATTAACTCTTTCTACAGTTTTCATAGAAGCAATATCATCAATATATAAAACACCAACTTTAGTTTTACTTCTTCTTCCAAGTTCAATATTTTTAACATAAAGATTAGTTGACTTAATTCGTCTTCTTATAAGTCCTAAATTAGTATTAAAATTTTCCGAAAAACTGTCCTTTGGTCCAGCAATAGATAATTCACTTTCTACAGTTGAAACGCCTCTGTCAAGTTTCGCTTTAACTTCAACTGCATATATATATTTAGTACAAATAATTAAAAAACCCTTATTAACATAATCAAACATTTCTTCATATTTAATTTTAATAATATTTGAAACAGGTAGAGCGTTTTCTAATTTATTAAGAGACTTTTTATCAAGTAGTATCAATTGTTTTAAAATAAATTCATCAATATAAAAACTGTCTGTAAGTACTTCATTAAAAAATAAAATTACTTTTTTACCCTTTATAGACATTTCTTTAACTATATAATCTTTAGAATATTTCGTTTTCCTTTTAATACTTTTTACTAAACTCATAAAATCACCATTATTATTATGGAATCATATTCAAAAACTATGTACTTTTTGTTATAATAAAAAAAAGAGGTATATTATGAATGTTAAAATAGAAAAATTAGATCATTTTGGAAGAGGAATAACAGAAATCAATAATAAAATTTGCTTTGTCGAAAATGCTCTTCCTAATGAAATTGTTAAAATTAATATTATAAAAGAAACTAAAAAGTACTATGTAGCAGAAGTAGTAGATTTTATTGAAAAGTCGCCAAATAGAATTATTGAAAAATGTCCATATTACAGCATCTGTGGCGGATGTGATTTAGAACACTTATCATTTAAAAAAGAAAATGAATTTAAAAGACGTAAAGTTCAAGAACTACTAGTTAAATTCGCTAAAATTAATCCAACTAAAGTAAAAGAAACAGTATTTTCCGATGAATATTATTATCGAAATAAAGTAACATTTCATGGTAAAGACAAGCAACTTGGCTATTATCAAAAAGGTTCAAATAATCTCATCAAGATTGACAAATGTTATTTACTAAATCCAAGAATTAATAGTATTTTAAAAGAGTTAAATTCAGCAAAAAATAATATTACAGAAGTCATTATTCGTACAAGTAATAATCAGGAAGAAATAATGTTAAAAATATCGGGCGAAGTATTAAATATCAATGACTTAAAAGAGAAAGTTGATGTTCTAGTATATAATGATGAATATCTAACAGAAAAGAAAAGAATCATTACTAGTATTGGTAATAAAAATTATTATTTATCTATTGATTCATTCTTCCAAGTAAATGAAAAATTAACTGAAAAGTTATATGACAAAGTAAAAACTGAAGTAGAAAAAGTAAAGCCAAAGAGATTATTAGACTTATATTCTGGTACTGGTAGTTTTGGTATCTATGTTTCAGAATTTGTTGACGATTTTGTAACCGGAGTTGACTATTCTAAATCAAATATAGAAGATGCAAATTTAAATAAAAAACTAAACAATATTACTAACATAGAATTTATAGAAAATAAGGTTGAAAATGTTATAGAAGACTTTAAAGATATTGATATGATAATAGTAGATCCACCAAGATTAGGATTAGATCAAAAGACAATACAAAATATCAAAAGACTTTCTCCTAGTAACATTGTATATGTATCATGTGATCCAGCAACCTTAGCTAGAGACATCAATTTATTAAAAGAATATGAAGTGGTAGAAGTTACTCCATTTAATATGTTTCCAAGAACGTATCACGTAGAGACTGTTTCTATATTGAAAAGAAAGATAATTTAAATGATAAAATGTATGTTTTCTTAACAATAAAAAATATATGCTAAGAATATATCTTATAAAAAGATATGTTCTTTTTTTGTTTATAACTTTAAGAAAGCCAAAAATGCATGAAATAATAATTAAAAGAGTTGAGAATATTGTATAAATAAATTAAAATATATATAGAAACAAACTAAAATACATTAAATTAGGAATGATAAAATGAAAAAGAAAACACTAATTATACTAACATTAGCAATCATAATTGCAGCATTTATTTCTTACATACTATACATATATAACTACATACCACACAAGAAATATTCAAACAAAGACTTTAATATAAAAACATATACAAGTAGAATAGATAAAGATAATGACGGAGTAGATGATCAAACCGATATTTTAAGCAATGTTAAAGCCTACATTAAAAAGCATCCAAAATATAAAAGTAAATATTATGACACAGGTTATCCAAATGATGAATATGGTGTTTGTACCGATGTAGTAGCTTTTGGACTAAAAGATGCAGGATATGATTTAATGGAATTAGTCAATGAAGATATTAAAAATAATAAAGACCTATATGATGTAGATACAATCGATAAAAATATAGATTTTAGAAGAGTCAAAAACTTAAAAATATATTTTGAACACACAGCTATCTCACTTACAACAAACCCTAAGAAAATAGAATAATGGCAAGCTGGAGACATCGTTATTTTTCAAAAACATATTGGAATAGTTTCAGATAAAAGAAATAAAAGAGGAGTTACCTTTGTTATACACCATGCTAGTCCATATCAAAGATATTATGAAGAAGATATCCTTGAATATAGAAACGACATTGTAGGTCATTACAGAGTTAGGTAAAAATTGCAATAAAAAAGTCAAAGAATAAATTTCTTTGACTTAAAATTATTTACAAGAATATCCTCGCTTTTCTAAAGTTGATTTAGTACTGTCATAATCAGGTTCTCCATATGCTATAAAATATTCATCTATAGCTTCTTCTGAAGTAGCTGATATTTTAAAGGTAACCTTGTTACCATTAGTATCAGTACTAATTGAAAATCCTGAGATATCTTCATCGTATTCCTCATTAAAGCTTTCAATAATAGTATCTTTTTGAGAAGCATAGCTGCCCATGTCCAAAATAATTGTTTCATCAGCTCTTGAAATTTTATCATTTTTAAATTTAAGTTTAATTGTATCATCAGTAGACATACCATATATGCTATCGTGTTTTGTACAAGTAAGGCCTTTTCCACCTAGAAAAGTATAAGCAATACCAATTACTGCCGCAACACCAACTACAATACCAACAATTTTGATAGTACCATTATTTTTTTGTTGACCATTATTAAACTGGTTATTCATAGGCATAGGCATAGGGCCATTTTGAAATTGTCCTTGTTGTTGATTGAAGTTATTTTGTGGCATTTGATTATTAAATCCATTTCCTTGCATCCCATTAAAGTTTCCATTTTGAGCATTAGGGCCGGATTGTTGTGGCATTTGATTATTAAATCCCCCATTAAATTGATTGTTAAAATTATTCTCTCCGTTCATATTCTACTCCTTTACTATAATTAGATTGTAACAAAGCGAACAGTTAAAGTCAATGAAGATAGAAATATTCTTAAAAATTAAAATGTTAATTTACAAAAACAATAATAAAAGGTATGATATAATAAAAAAATAAGGGAGTAGTGAGCAGTATGAAAAAAAGATTTAATGAGTATTTGAACAAAGATCATTCATTTGATAAGGAAACAATGATCGGCATATTTTGCCTTGTAATAGTAATAACCGGAATATTTGGATTCCTATACGAATTTATATTTTATTATTTTAATGGTGGTATGAAAGAATTCTACTGGCGAGGAGGTAACTTCTTGCCATGGATAAATATTTATGCAACAGGATCTATCATGATTTATCTATTAACTTATAAACATAGAAAGAAACCATGGAAAGTATTCCTAATAAGCTTTTTCTCAACTGGAATTTTAGAATATTTTTCAGGACTTGGCATGTATATAATTGGAAATGGAAAAAGATGTTGGGACTATAATCAAGAAATATTTAATTTTGGTAACATCAATGGTTTTGTTTGTTTAAGAAGTGTCTTATTTTTTGGACTATCAGCATTATTACTAATGTATGTAATAATACCATTTTGTTTTTACCTAGCTAAAAAGATGAAAAAGAAAAATTTCTTAATCCTTAGCATCACTTTATGTTCAATAATTTTAATCGATGAATTTTACAACTTGCTTTTTGCTAGAATCTTTCACTTACCAAGAGCGTACGACGTATATAGTAAATTAGGCTTTAACTATGTTAATTTTAAATAGAGGATGGATAATATGGAGTATTTAAATGTATATGACAGTAACAAGAAAAAACTAAACAAAAAAATAGTAAGAGGTGAGAGCCTGCTGGACGATGAACATATTTTAGTTACTGTAATTTTTATAAAAAATTCTGAGGGTAAATATTTAATACAAAAAACTTCTAAAGAAAAAGGTTCACGTTTTTCAACAACAGGTGGCCATGTTTTATATAATGAAACATCCAAAGAAGCAATAATTAGAGAGGTAAAAGAAGAACTAAACCTAGATATTTCAAATGAAAATATAAAGTATATTGGTAGTATCTTATTTGGCATACCATTTGGTGACATATACTATTTAGAAAAAGGCATCGATATTAGTTCTTTAAAACTTCAAGCAGAAGAAGTAGAAAGTGTTTCTTATTTATCAGAAAATGAAATCTTAAATTTAATAGAAAAAGAACAAATAACTAAATCTCATGGCTTAATGTTTAAGAAATTATTAGAAGAAATTAAATAAGGAGAACAAATTATGGAAATAAAAGAAATTAAAACACCTAATGACATATTGGAATACATGAAAGGACACATTAAATATGGCTGGTTAGATATTAATAATGAAGAACATGTAGGAAATATGAAAAACTTTAGAAGATTATATCGAATTTCCAGCATAGAAGAAACTATTACTCATGGACTTGGTACATGTATAGAACAAGTTTATTTAATGCACACATTGCTTGATAATCTAGGAATAAAAAACAAAATGTTTTGTACACGAGTATATGAAAAAGATGATTTCAATGATCTAGACCAGGATGAACATATGCACTGCTTTGTCTTATACTATCAAGATGATAAAGTATATCAAATAGAACATCCTAACTGGGAAAGAGTCGGTATATATGACTTTGAAAATGAAGAAAAAGCCATTAAAGAAATTAATAATTACTATGAAAAAATGGCTAATGGTGTCTCAAGACCAGTAACAGAATTCTTTGAAGTTGAACCAGGTTTGTCATTTCAACAATTCAATGCCTATATTAATGGTCTAGATAGAAGTAAAGAAAAATAAAATATACTATACAAATAATGTATCATGTGATACAATGATTAAAAATACAATTACATGATTAGAAAGAGGTATAGTATGATAGAAATTAAAAATGTAAGTAAAACCTATAATGGTACCAAAAAAGCATTAGATAATGTTAGTTTAAAAATAGCATCAGGTGAGATATTTGCCTTCATAGGTCATAATGGAGCCGGTAAAACAACTATGATAAAGTCTATTGTGGGAATTTTAGACTTTGAAGAAGGAGATATAACTATCTATGGTAAGTCAATAAAAGAAGATCCAATTGGTTGTAAATTAGATATGGCTTATGTACCGGATAATCCAGATCTTTATGAAAACATGAAGGCTATAGATTTTATTAATTTTGTCTGTGACATGTATGATATTTCAACAAGTAAAAGAAAAGAAAATATCGAAAAGTACGCTAAAATGTTTGAACTAACAGATAAATTAAATGACGATATATCAAGTTTTTCTCATGGTATGAAACAAAAAGTAGCTCTAATTGCTGCCTTAGCCCATGATCCAAAAGTATTAATAATGGATGAACCATTTGTTGGCCTTGATCCTCAAGCCGTTTATGATATGAAAGAATTAATGAAGTCTATGGCCAAAGAAGGAAAAACAATTTTCTTTTCAACTCACATTTTAGATGTAGCTGAAAAATTATGTGACCATGTTGCGATAATAAAATCTGGTAAAATTGTAAAATCAGGAAAAATGAAAGATATTAAAGGCGATGAGTCACTAGAAAGAGTATTCCTAGAACTAGGTGATAGAAAATGAAAAAATTTTTCTCATTACTAAAAGCAGCTCTAAGCCAAGATATGAATCTTTTTAAATATAACACCAAGAAAAACTCCAGTAAACTAAAAAGATTTCTCTTCCCAGTATTTTTATTCCTTGTAGTCGCAACATCCATTGGATTCTATGCCTACATGCTAGCAGAACCATTACACAAAGTTAATTTAACATACATTATGCTAACAATGTTCCTAGCTATAGTAACAGTTCTAACATTTTTCTCAGGAATATATAAATCACAAGGAATTCTTTTTGAAGCAAAAGACAACGACTTACTATTTTCACTACCTATCAAAAAGGCATACATATTATCAATTAGAATACTTAAATTAATTATTTTTCAGTATATATACAATTTAATGTTTTTACTACCAGCATTTGTAGTATACATAATATTTGAAAAACCAGGAATTAACTTTTACTTATTGTCATTACTAATGTCAATTCTCTTACCATTAATACCAACCGTTGTCTCTAGTATTCTAGGTTACTTAGTAAAAATGATTTCAAGTAGATTTAAGTCAAAGAAAATAATTCAGACTCTTCTTTCTTTAATTATTTTTACGGCTATCTATTTTGCTAGTTTAAACCTTGATTCATTTGTTAAAGATATTGCTACAAAAGCTCAAGGTATTAATGACTTTCTTACTAGAATATATTATCCTATCGGAACATATATCAGCTTAATTAACGATTTTGATATTATAACTTTAATTAAACTAATTCTAATCAACATAGTTCCAATGATAATATTCATATATATTGGTGCGAAATTCTATTTTAAAATTATATTTAAATCAAAAGAGACCGCGACAAAATCTAAAAAAATAACTAAAAAGGATTTAGTTAAACAAAATAGTCCAATTATATCTCTTACAAAAAAAGAATTAAAAAGATACTTTTCATCACCAGTATATATGCTAAATACTTGTTTTGGCTTAATAATTATTCTAGTAATATCTATCGCCATTTGTATAAAAGGTGATGAAGCCTTTAAAATAATACTAAAAAATACCGAAATAGATATTAATACTACTATATCATTATTATTCTATGGCTTAATTCTATTCACTGGTACAATAACATCTATAACTTCATCCAGCATTTCACTAGAAGGAAAAACTATTAATATAACAAAAAGTCTTCCTGTAAAAGAAACAACGATATTAAATGCTAAAATACTTATGTGTATGATAATAGAATTACCATTTATATTATTTGCCGATATAATTTATGTGATTGTATATCATCCAAGTATATTATCAATGATTTCACTAATTATTACAAGTTTTTCATCAGTAATACTAAGTGCTGTAATAGGATTACTTATCAATTTAAAGTATCCTAAAATGAATGCCTCAAATGATACAGAAGTAGTTAAACAAAGCATGAGTAGTATGTTATCAGTATTTATCGGAATGGCCATATTTATAATAAGTATGTTATTAATAGGATACTTTAGTGATTACTTAAAAATCGACCATTTAACCATTATTCATTCACTACTTATCAGCATTATAACCTTAGTATTATATAAAGTATTATTAGTAAAAGGACCTAAGGAATATAAAAGTATAAATGTTTAAGGCAATACGTTTGCCTTTTTCTTTTACTAACAATTACTTTTTGAGACATTGACAAATCAATAATTATTATGTTATCTTCTAAAAAGAATGATACTTAATTCATATAATAAACAAGAGGTGAAATTATGTATACTATAAAAGATTATTTAAATTACTATAAGGATACAACTATAAAAGATGTTCACTGGAATGCTATGGATAATTTACTTTGTGCCATTTTAATATATGTCTCAGCCCCATCTTTTTCTGGTAAAAAGAAAATAAATGATTTCTTTGAATATGTAAATAATTATAAAGAGAGTGCTCCAGGTGTTATGGCACCAATTGCTTATGAATTACTAGATATTGTAAAAGACTCTAAAAGGTATCAAGACTTATCTGTATCTGACTATCAAAATATCAAAAATGATGATACTCAGTTTGCTGCTGTAACATTTAGAATAAGCAATAATACGATAGTATCGTTTAAAGGTACAGATGGCTCTTTAATAGGCTGGATAGAAAATCTTCGCCTAGGATATCAATATCCAACGAATACTCAAGTCCTAGCTCAAAAATATTTATCTACTGCCATTTCACCAAGTGATGAAAACATCTACATAACAGGTCATTCTAAAGGTGGAAATCTAGCTATGGCAAGTGTTATGACCATAAACGATGATATATATAAGAAAATACGAACAATTTATAATTTTGATGGTCCAGGCTTTAGAAAAGAAGAATATGAAAGTGCCAAATTCAAACGCTTGTATAATAAACTAGAAAATATTATCCCAACTGGATCAGTAGTTGGAACAATATTAAATAACAAAGATTATAAAGTAGTAAAAAGCACTGAAAAAGCCTTTAACGAACATTATCCAAATTCTTGGTGTATCTTTGGCGAACATTTCGTTAATGGAAATCTTTCTAGTATCAGTAAACAACTACACGAAACAACAACAGTTGCCTTTGAAAAATTAAACCAAGAAAAAGTAAAAGAAACATTTGAAACAATTTTTAAAAACTTGCCAAATGATTACAAAGAAGGAATCAATTTCAACTTAACTGATTTAAAAGACTTCTATAAAAATATGCGTAGCGTAGACACAGAAGTTAAAGAATATTTAGACACTATTATTGATACTATGATAAAAGCAACCTATATAAAAGACGATAAATAAAAACAAAACAAAGCAAGAGACAACTTTCAATATGTCTCTTGCTTTGTTATTTAATTGCACATCTTATTTTCTTTAGCATAAATTAAAATATAAAAAATATTATAATTTGTTTACTATTTGCAACAAAAGAAAGGGGAAATGAAAGTGCACAATAACTGTAATTGTAATGACGGTTACAAAAAGTCTGAAAAAAAAATACAAGAAGAACAAAATAAACGCATATTTTGCTATGTGCAAGGGCCAAAAGGGGATAAAGGAGATCCTGGTCCAAAAGGAGAAAGAGGAATACCAGGACCAGCAAGTATAAAGGTAGGGAATACAGAAACTGTAGATTTTTTTGAAGACGCTAAAGTAGAAAATATTGGAACAAACGAAGACGTGATTTTGCTTTTTAAAATACCTAAAGGGCAACAAGGAATAGAAGGAAAATCCGGTCCTCCAGGAATTCAAGGGTCAAAAGGAGAAAAAGGTGATCCTGGTCCAAAAGGAGAAAAAGGAGAACAGGGACCGCAAGGACCATCAACTATTCAAATTGGTAATGTTGAAACAACAGAGCCAGATAAAGAAGCTGAAGTCATAAATGTTGGAACACCAGTAGATGTCGTTTTAAATTTTAAACTACCAAAGGGTGAAAAAGGAGATCCTGGTCCAAGAGGAATGCCAGGAGAAACAGGAAGAACAGAGCATATTGCTATAGACGAAACTGAAACTTTAGACGCAGGAGAACCAGCACAAGTAATGGACACTTTTGAGAACTGGGTTCACCATTTGGCATTTTCGATTCCTAAAGGTGATAAAGGCGATGTTGGAGAGAGAGGTCCAGCCGGACCAGCAGGGCCCCCAGGAACATCATATACTCCCTCTTATGGAATTAGATATTCAATGACCGAAACACAAATGAATTTACCTCAAGCGACCGATACATTAATTTCTTTACCAGAAAAAGGCCCGGCATTTCTTACAGAATATCCAGATGATAATTCTATCAAAATAAAAGAAAACGGAGTATATTTAGTATCGTTTTTGTTAGCGGGAGCAACAAATGAAGAATGTTCTATAACTATAACTGTTAGAGCAAACGATATATTACAGCCAGCTGCCAGTGTAACAAGTGAATTTAGCGCCCAAATGATTAATAGTATAACCGGTTCAACTATTTGTTCATTACAGAAAAATGATATTATAACACTAAATGCTAAAGCTTCTAAAACCGTTAACATAAGTTTTAACGGGAGTACCAATGCAATGCTAAGTTTAACAAAAATACATTAAGAATAGAGAAACTATTCTTTTTTATTTATAAGGAATTTGCTTTTTACTTTTAAAATTTTTATAATTGTGCCATTGACAAACAAATGTTTGCATTATAATATAGTAAGACAAGAGATGGAGGTGTATCATATGTATAAAGCTTATAAGTTCAGACTGTATCCTAATACTTCTCAAAAAATACTCATTAATAAAACACTTGGCTGTGTTAGATTTATTTATAACTATTTTTTAGATAAGTGTATGAAACAAGGGTACATAAAAGCATTTGATATGTGTAGCGAAATAAAAGATTTATATATTGAATATCCATTCTTAAAGGAAGTAGACTCTTGTAGTTTGAGGTGTGCTGTTTTTAATTTAGAAGATAGTTTTAAAAATTATTTTTCTAAAAGAGCAAATTATCCAAGATTTAAAAGTAAATTTAATAAACAAAGTTATAGAACAACTTGTATTAAAAGTACTTATAAAGGAAAAGAGTATAGTAATATCATATTAGATTTAAAAAATAAAAAGATAAAATTACCAAAACTTGGGTTTGTAGATGTTAGAGGCTATAGGAAATTAGAAAAAATTAATGGTAGAATAATAAATGCTACTGTAGAAAAAGAGACAACAAATAAATATTATGTAAGCATTATATTTGAAGAAGTAGAACCTGTGTTAAGTAAGATAACACCAAGTAACATTGTCGGAATTGATTTAGGAATAAAGGATTTAGTTGTAACAAGCGATGGAGAAAAGTATAGTAACCCAAAAGATGTTTTAAAAAGAGAAAAAAGATTAAAAAGATTACAAAGAAAACTTTCAAGACAAGAAAGAGGTAGTAACAACTATTATAAAACAAAAATAAAAATAGCAAGACTTCATAGTAAAATAAAAAATAGTAGAAAACATAATATAATAAATATTGTAAATAAGATAGTAAAAGAGCATGATATCATTGTAAGTGAAAAATTAAACGTTAAAGAAATGAGTAGTAATCACAATTTAGCTAAAAATATACTAGATGCCAGTTTTAATAAAATATGCCAAATGCTGAAATGGAAAAGTAATTTACTTGGAAAATATTATTATCAAGTAGATACATATTTTCCAAGCAGTAAAAAATGTAGTCATTGTGATGAGATAACACAAGAAACAAATAATTTAGGAGTAAGAAACTGGACATGTTTAAATTGCGGATGCGAAAATGATAGAGATATAAATGCAAGTATAAATATTATGTTTGAAGGATTAAGAATACATTGTCAAAATAGTTAAAGAAATATAAATAAAATAATTAGTACGGCAGCGACTGTCGGATTTTAAGCCTATGGAGAATAGAGGTCACTCTATCTGTGAAGTAGGAAATTTGATCGGTGACGACCAAACGACAAATTGAAATTTGTCTTTTGTTCATCTGTATGAATTAATTATTCTTTCTTTTGTTTTGCTCATAAATTATTACAAAGGAAGGTGATAATATTCAAGTAATAGATAATAATACAGTTGTTGTTACAACTAGTGATGAATTAAAACGAGCAGTAAGCGAAGATAATAATTATAATTATATTTACTTAGGTATGGATATTGTATTAGAAAATGGCTTTGTTATAAATAATAATAAAAGCAAAATAACAATTGATGGAACATATAATAATACAAAATATACTTATACGAATAATCTTAGTTTAGAAGAAGATACTATAAAAGCAAGTACAACTAATAAAAAAATTATACTAAAAAACATGAATATAGTTTCTTCACATGGTTATGGGATTATTTATGTACCATCTCATCCAAACTATTCTAACGTATTAGTAGAGTATAATAACGTAAACTTTAAAGGGATAGAATTATCTTGTAATTATTATGGTTCAACCAAAATCGTTGATTCTATTATAGAAGTAAAAAATACTAACAATGTCTCTGCCCAAAGAGCTTGTGATTCAAATAGAATTATAATAGCTGGAACTTCAACAATAACAAGTGATTCAAACACAAACACAATTTTTTTCTTTAACGACGTTATACCATCCTATCTTAAGATTATGCCTAACAGTAAAGTAAGCATTACAACAAACAAAGAACTTATGAATGGCACAAATAGGCTTGATTTAACAGTAGGACATGGTGCTGAATTTCTTTTAACAACAGGTAATGGTTTTGCAATAACAACTACACATGGTGCTAGAAATGTTTTGATTGAAGAGATGGCAAATTTTACATTCATTGAAAAAAGTCATCAAAGAGTTCCGATGTGGAATGTGTTTGGAGATTTTATAGTTAAAGAAATGGCTAGCATTTCAATTATTAATACATATATGACTACACCATCTGATAATTATAATATATACTTTAAGGGAACAAATCAAAAATTTATATTAGATAATCCAAAATATGTAAATATTTATACTAAAAATGCTAATGTTGTATATACGAACAATCCTGTTAATTTTATATTTAAATTTACAAGAATAAATATATGGATATATGCCCTTGATTATACTTCAGCATGCACAATTGATGATACACCAGCATTTTCTTGGTATAAAGAGAATTTTCTAGTTAAAATGGAAGGAATTTTAAATAAAGATACCAGTACTGTTTCATCACATAATTTTACAGATAATGAGTTAAGCACATTACCAGATATTAATAATTTTTCATTTCAAAACACAAAAATATTAACAATCGGACAATTAAAAATAAATGTTCATCCTATTACAGATACTAAAGATACTATTTCAGGACATACAATACCATATTCAGATATAAAAATAGAATATGAGAATAAAAGCTTAACAACTAACGCAGATGAAAACGGGCTTTTTGAAGCAAACATTGATTCTGTTATTCCAGCTAACACAAGAGTTAAAATAACATCTTGCTTAAACAGTTGCTTTGCCGAAAGAAAAATAACAACACCATTCGCTGGGGAATTAACATTATTAAAAGTAACAGAAAACATTCCTTTTAGCATTACTCCCACATCTACCAATCCGATAATTTTATCAAAAAAAGATAAAACAGTAGTAACTGTTGTTGATAGCAGAATTAATAGTACCAATTGGAAACTATATATAAGTTTTACAAATCCAATGAAAGAAAAAGCTGGTAAAGTGCTGATAGACTCATTATTTTTTAAAAAATTTAATAATGAAGAAATTCTTTTAAATACAAATAAAAAATTAATATATGAATCAGCTGATGCTGGTGGAAATGTAAACGTAAGTAACGTTACATTTTCTACCGATAAAGGATTATTTCTAAAACCCAGTAAAAATTTACTAGAAGATGAAGATTATTCAACTACTGTAATATGGAGTATAGAAAAATAATTTTTAGATAAGTATATCAAAAAATATTATGATGAGGTGATATATGCAAAAAGATCATATCTATATAAAAATATGTGCTAATATAAATATGCAAAATATCAAATTTGTTTTAAAAAACAAATATAATAAAGTTGTTTTTGAAACTTTTGTCAAAGATTGTTATGATAAAATTAAAATACCAATTTGTAATCATGAAGTATACAAATTAATCATTATTTCAAAAGCTAATAAGTGCGTAGTTCCTTTGATTGCAAAGAAAAACGAAACATATTTCATAAATATTGCTGGTAACAATCCAAATGGTAGAAAACAACTTATTACAATAAGGCTAATGGATGCCAATTATCCAAATATAAGAATAAAAGGAGGAAAAATGATAATATGGCAAGACATACAATCCCAATAACTAATGGTAAGGGAAGCATAGAACTGGTTAATGGAGTATATAACGCTACAGCAATAGTAGGAGGTTACGATGCTTCTACTTTAGATCCAAAAAAAGTAACTATAATAGAAGGTACAAATGATTATGCTTTTACAATACGAGCAACAGGTGTTTTAACGCTTCACGTAACTGATACCGGCGATAAAACAACTGGTGTTCAAATTATAGGAGCAAAATTTGTAAGAACAGATAGTACAGGAACTATAACAGGAACAGAAGTAACTACGGATCATGATGGAAATGCAGTATTTAATAATGTTCCATTTGCTCCATCAGGTAGTACAGAAATTTATTATAAACAAATTACAAGTGATGGAGGACACACATTTGATGAAACTGTAAAATCAGTTATAATGACTACATCAACCGAAACCATAGAAATAGAAAATCCAACCGCACCAGTTAGAAATATAATGCTTACTGATGCAAGTTTTCCTAATATACCAATTACATCTGGTCAGGTGATATTAGAAGATAATTAAGAAAAAGCACCAATGCTTTTTCATTTATAATGAGATTTACTTCTACTTTTAAAATTATAGTTTTTTTGTTAACGATACATTATTAAAATATATAAAAATAAAGATTCTAAAAGTAAGCAGTTACTATTTTCTTTCTATATGTGCTATAATTAAAATCAGAAAAAGAGGTAGATAAAATGCACATATTAGATATTGAAAATTCACCAAGAAAAAAGACTTATACCTGGTTTAAGTCATTTAAAAATCCTACATATAGTATCAATGTTACTATGGATGTAACTAAATTAGTTAACTATTCCAAAAAGAACAACACTTCATTCTTTATAGGAATGTTATATATTGTTGTTAAAGGACTAAACACAGTTCCAGAAATGCGGATGAGATTTGTTGATAATAAGCCTGTTATTTTTGATGACATTAACCCAGCAATTACAGTTATGACTAAAAATGAGGTTTTTGAAAATGTTCGTTTTGAAAACAAAAAGAATTATAAAGACTTTTATGTCCTGGCTAGAAAAAAAATAGATATAGCAAAATATGAAACAGAGTTAACAGAAAACAACTATAATCCAGAAAATACTTGGAATGAATATTATATAACTTGCCTTCCCTGGCTAAATTTTATCGGCCTAAATCAACCAATAACAGAAGAGTTACATTCTCAAACAGTTCCAAGAATTTGCTGGGGTAAATATACAAAAAACAATAATAAATATGAATTAACACTTAATATCACCGTAAGTCATATTTTTGTAGATGGTCTTCACATTTCAAAAGCATTTAATAAAATTCAAGAACTATTAAATGAAGTAGAAGAGATTTTAAAATAATGCATAAAACTCGTACATAAATATAGGATTATATTTTGCGTGCGAATATAAACTACTATTAATAAGAGGTTAATATGAAGTTTATTGTAGATAAAAAAGTCCTAGCCTTAGGAGTAAAAATAAAGGCAGTTATTATAGAAGGTACAAATAATAAAGAAATTAGCGAAGAGTATGAAGCTTGGCGTAAAGAAAAAGTTGCCAGTTTAATAGAAAAATATAAAGATTATGATATAAAAGCCGATCCAATTATTGAAGGATTTTATGAATTACATCAAGAAGTAGGTGTACTAAGAAGAAAAAACTTACCAGCATCAGAAAATCTAATAAGATTATTAACTAAAAGAGAAGAATTAATAAGTATCAATAAAGCCGTAGATATTTACAACATCTTATCAATTGAGTCAAAATTATGCCTAGGAGCTCATGATATAGATAAAGTAGATGGAAACGTAACTTTAAAAATAACAGACGGCACTGAAAAGTTCTTACCATTAGGAAGCGAAGAACTAAAAGCAGTAAAAGCCGGAGAATACTCTTTTGTAGATGACAATAATGATGTAGTATGCTGGCTAGATATCCGTCAAGTAGATAAAACAAAAGTAACAGAAGACTCTAAAAACGTCTTATATCTAATCATTGGTGACAAAGAAACAAAAGATGAAGAATTAGAAAAAGTAACTAATGACTTAATATCACTAACAACAAAGTTCGCATCTGGTAAAGCTACTATCGTAAAATAAAGGACATCAAGTCCTTTTTTGTTTTAGTTAGTATAAAAATATGCTATAATTAAATAAACATATAGGAGTGGTTATGAAACTTAAAGACTTAAATAAAGAATATGACAAATTACAACTAAAGTACGGGTCAAAAGATTTAGATTCTATTTATAATGGTGGCTGCGAAACTAATCCAGACATTTGTTTTGTATTTATGAATCCAACCGGTAGAAATATTGCTTCTTCTAAATCTTGGCATGGACTAAAGTCGCCATGGATTGGCACTAAAAATATTTGGGACTTATTTGAAGCCGTTAATTTAATAGATGAAGAGTTATATAAAACTATCAAGAAAATGCCAGCATCATCATGGACCGAAGAGTTTGCCGAAGAAGTATATGAAAATATTAAAAAACACAAACTTTTTATTACAAATCTTGGAAAATGTACTCAAATAGATGCTAGACCATTACCAGATAAAGTTTATAAAAAATACCTAGATTTATTACTAAAAGAAATAGAAATAATAAATCCAAAAGTAATTATCCTGTTTGGCAACCAAGTAAGTAGTATTGTCCTAAATCAAAAAATATCAGTATCAACATCTAGAAAAGAAATGTATCCTTTAAAGATAAATGATAAAATATACAAAGCTTATCCAGTATATTATCCAATTGGAAATGGTCGTTTTAATATCGATAAATCAATAGAAGATATAAAATGGATTATAGAAAATGAAATAAAAGAAAAAGTAAGTGTCTAGGAGGAAATATGAAAATCGCAATAGATGGTCTTTCCGCAACAGGAAAAACAGCCTGCTCAAAGTTACTAGCTAAAAAACTAAATTACAAAGTTTTTAATACCGGCAATTTATATCGTATGGTAGGTCTACAATTAATCAGTAATGACGTTGACCCAGAAGACATTAAGTCAATAGAAAGAGTATTAAAAACAACAAAGTTATCCATAAAAAATGATAGATATTATGTAAATAATCTTGATGTAACCGAAGTCCTTGAACAAGACTTAGTAGCTCTAACAGTAACAAAGTATTCAGCCGTTGAAGTAGTAAAAGAGTTTATTAGAAAATATCAAAAAGTCTTTATAGAAGAAAATGGAAATATTATTATGGAAGGCCGAGACATTGCTGAAAGAATAATGCCAGATGCTGATTTCAAATTCTATTTCTATGCCGATATAAATACACGTGCTAAAATTCTATCTAAAAAAAGACCAAATATCACTTTAGAAGAAGTCAAAAAAGAACTACTTAGTCGCGATGAATATGATATCAATACAAGTAATTTTGTAAAACCAAAAGACGCTATTGTTATTAATATACATAATAAGGATGAAAACGGGATAGTACAAATAATGTTAAATCATCTTAAAAATGTAAAGTAAACTTGCCAAAATTCCAAGTGAAGTTGGTAGAATGCAACCAAGTAAATACATATAATTATTTTAATTGAAAGAAAGGAAATAGTATATGATAAAGTTAAAAAATGTTTCAAAATTTTATTATAGTAAAGGAGTTATTGCCTCTGGCTTTTCTAAAGTAAACGTCGAGTTCAATATAGGAGAATTTGTTGCGATTACTGGAGAATCAGGTTCAGGTAAGTCAACTTTATTAAATGTAATTTCAGGACTTGATACTTATGAAGAAGGCGAAATGTATGTTGATGGTAAAGAAACAAGTCATTACATGGAAAAAGACTGGGAAGATTATCGTCGTAAATACATTGGTAATATCTATCAAAACTTTAATCTAATTAATAGCTATACCGTATATCAAAATATTGAATTGGTCTTAATTTTAAACGGCTTAACTAAAAAAGAAGCTAGACCAAAGGTGTTAGAATTAATCAAGAAAGTAAATCTTGAAAAATTTACCAAAACAAAAGTATCAAAATTATCCGGCGGTCAAAAACAACGCGTTGCGATCGCAAGAGCTCTAGCCAAAGACGTTCCAGTAATTATAGCTGACGAACCAACTGGTAACTTAGACAAAAGATCAGCAGAGTCAATCATCAGACTTTTAAAAGAACTATCTAAAGATAAACTCGTTATAATTGTTACTCATAACTATGAACAAATAAGTGAGTACGCCACTAGAAAAATAACTATGCATGATGGTAAGATTTTAGAAGACAAGAAAATAAAAGAAGTAAAAGAAGGCCCAAGTATTGAAAATAACTATCAAAATATCACTTTCTTTAACAAAATAAGATTAGGTATCAGAAATACCTTCAACGTTTTACCAAAATTCATTTTATTACTAATTGTCTATCTATTTATAGTCGTTTCACTAATGGCAGAATACTCATCATTCAAGAAAAGCGAATATGAAAATTCTAAAACAGGCTATAATTATATCTTTCAAGATTTAAGTGAAGAAAGAATCATTATAAATAAGAAAGATAAGAGCCCTTTTACTGATGAAGAATTAGATAAAATTTCAAAATTAGATAACATCTCAAACGTCATGAGAAATGATGTCGTTACAGACAGATATTTTACCCTAAATTCTGAAGATCAGTCCTACGTTATATCTGGAACACCTAAAGGTATAAAGCAATTAAAAGGAAAACTTGCCTACGGAAGACTTCCTGAAAATGATAATGAAATTGTTGTAGAAGGTCCAAAAGATGACTACTATTTATCACAAGTTAAAGACGCTTTAACGAAAAAAACTTACAGTATAGAAAATGAATATTCATCAGGTGAAAACAACATCGCTGAAAATTTAAAAATAGTTGGTATCAAATATGCAAAAGCAACAAATGACTATAAATATTACTTATATTTTAGCGATCAACTACTTAATGAATTGCAATTTCAAGCAAATCAAACCTACAGTACTACCGTAGTGAACTTCCTAGGAAAAAATCATCAGTCAAAATCCTGGAATACAAGTTACAAAATAGTTTCAAATGACTGGGTTTCAAGAGGAAAAGCCTATATATCAGAAGATAATAAGTATTCTTGTCCTAAAGAAAATTGTATTAACCAGCCATTAACTATAAATGTAAGCAATTTATATTATCAAGAATCGTTAAATTTATCAGTAGAAAAATATTACAACATAAAAAATATTACTAGTATTTTAAGCTTACCAAATTATAAAAAAGAAGACTTTGGAAATTATAACGGCATTATTTTCATTAATAAAGATGACTATAATAGCCTATATAATAAAGCAACTTACCAAGTTAGTGTTTATGTCAAAGATGCCAGAATAATAGATGGAACACTTAATACGTTAAAAAAAGATTATAATACTCTAGCAATAAAAGATGTATTAGTTCAACAAGAAGCCGTTGTTATAGTAAGAATATTAAAAATAATAGTAACAATAATCCTAGTAGTAGCGTTATTCTTTATAACATACTTTGTCATCAAACTAATATTAAAATCTAGAAATATCTACTATACAACAATTAGAATGTTAGGCTCATCTAAAAAAGTAGCTAGACAACTATTAGTAATAGAATTATTTGTAATATCAAATCTTGCATATTTCTCATTTATGGGATGCCTATATCTAAATAAAATAAATATAATTTCATATAATCTTTTCAATACAATAAATGACTACTTAATATTTAAAGATTACTTATTACTATACATAATACTAATTATTTTATCATTTTTAACAAGTGAAAAGTATGCTGCTAAAATATTTAAAAATAGTGTTATGAATTCATATAGGGAAGAGGTGTAATAATGATTAAAATAGAAAAAGTAAATAAATACTTTAATCGTCATCGTAAAAATCAAATACATGTAATTGATAATACATCTCTAACTCTAGAAGATACAGGCCTAACTGCTTTACTTGGACCATCAGGTTCTGGTAAAACAACCCTTTTAAATGTCATTGGTGGACTTGATAAAGTAGGTAAAGGTAAAATTTACATAAATAATCAAAAAATAACTAGTAAATTCAGCTATAAAGTAGATAAAATTAGAAACCTAAACATTGGCTATATTTTTCAAGACTATAAATTAGTAGAAACCTTATCAGTTTATGATAACGTTGCTTTAAGTCTAAAAATAATTGGTATTAAAGACAAAAAAGAAATAGACAAAAGAGTAACTTATGTCTTGGAAAAAGTAGGAATGTATCGTTATCGTAAAAGACCAGCTAATATGCTATCTGGTGGTGAAAGACAAAGAGTAGGTATCGCAAGAGCCATCGTAAAAAATCCTAACATCATTATAGCTGATGAACCAACTGGAAACCTTGATAGTAAAAATTCCGTTGAAATCATGAATATTATTAAAGCTATTTCTAAAGATAGATTAGTAATATTAGTAACTCACGAAACAAACTTAGCTAACTTTTATGCTGATAGAATAATAGAAATATCTGATGGTAAAGTCGTTAAAGACTATCAAAATACTCATACCAATGAATTAGACTACGCCATTGATAATCGTTTTTATTTAAAAGACTTTAAAAAATGTGATACATATAATGATGAAAATAACGATATAGAAATATATCATGATGCCAATGAAAAATTAAAGGTAGAAATTGTCATTAAAAATAATAATATCTACATAAAGAGTAAAAATAACAATTCCATAGAAGTAGTAGACGATGATTCAAGCATAGAGTTCATTAATGATAAATATCATAAAATGGATAAAAAAGATCTTGAAAAATATGAATTTGATTTTGATAACATAGTCGATAAAAATAAAAGAATACGTTATTCATCAATATTCAACCCTATAACATTTATTACGAATGGTTTCGTCAAAGTGTTTAATTACTCTTTAATAAAAAAGATATTATTAATTGGCTTCTTTTTATCCGGAATATTTATTATGATATCAACAAGTACTTTAGGTGTTGCTAAAAGAGTAGAGGAAAAAGAATTTGTTTCTACCAATAAAAACTATTTAACGATAGAAACAAATAAACCAAGTATTGAGGAATATCAAAAGTATGAAAATATTTCAGGAGTAAAATACATCTTACCGGAAAGTTCTAAAGTATCATTTATCATGCCAATAAATGACTTTTATCAAACATCAGATAAAACTCTAGAATTAACTGGCTCACTTTCATCAATTGATATGATTAGTAAAAAAGATTTAATTTATGGTAGAATGCCAGAAAATGAAAATGAAATCGTCGTTGATAAATTTACTATTGAAAAAATGTATAATTCATCATCCGGATCAAGCCAAATGTTAGGACTTAAAAAAGCAAAAGACGTCTTAAATAGAGATGTATATATTCAGTCCCTTAAACCATATACAATAGTTGGTATATCAGATTTAACTAGTCCATCTATTTATACTTATAATAGCAATATGATTAATATTTTATATAACAATAAAGAAAAATCAGAGGATTTTACATATAATGTTAATGTTATAAGAACTGAAGGTATACAAGACTATAATATATATTTAGATAAAATTACTTTAGTTAAAGGACGTCTTCCAGAAAATGACTATGAAACAATAGTAAATATTTCTAACCAAGAAACTTTAAAATTAAATAAAGAGTCCGACGTAAAAATAGCTGGCAAAAAATTAATGGTCGTTGGTTACTATACTTCTCCAGATGACATTAATATATATTTTGTAAATAATAACACGATTAAAACGAAACTCATCACAACCGCTAAAAAAATAACTGTTTATCCCGAAAACAAAGAGCAAGTATTAAATGAATTCAGAAGTAATTTTGAATTAAATATCTATGATAATTATCAAAAAGATAAAAAAGAGTATCTTGCCGGGAAATCAAAAGGTAAAACAGTTTTATATGCTAGTGCTGGTATAATATTATGTATCTCACTAATAGAAATTTTCTTAATGAGTAGATCCTCATTCCTATCAAGAGTAAAAGAAGTAGGAATTTATAGAGCAATTGGTGTTAAGAAAAAAGATATTTATATAATGTTCTCAGGAGAAATCATCGCTATAACAACTCTAACAAGTTTAATTGGTATTTCTCTATGTGCTTACATTATGAAAGTATTAACATCTATACCAGGAATGCAGTCAATTATAATGATTAATTTAAAGACATATCTTGAAGCTGTAATTATCTGTTATGGATTTAACTTATTAGTAGGATTAATACCAGTGTACGCAGTATTAAGAAAAAGACCTGCCGAAATCCTTGCAAGAACAGACTTAGATTAAAAGGAGTGATAATATGGCAGAACTAAGAGATTTATATGACATTAATAGTAATAAAACAAACAAAACATATCACAAAGGAGAAAAAGTTCCAGAAGGATATTATCCAATGGTTGTAATGGTTGTTATAAGAAATTCTAAGGGTGAGTTTCTTATGCAAAAAAGAGTAGAGAAAAAAGGTGGCGATTGGGGTGTAACCGGCGGCCATCCAAAATCTGGTGAAACTCCAATAGAAGGAATTATCAGTGAAGTAAAAGAAGAATTGGGACTTGATTTTTCAAATGAAAAATTCACAGAATATGATTCTGGTTGTGATGGAAAAGATTGCTATAAAATGTATTTTGTAAATAAAGATCTTGATTTAAATGATATAAAAATTCAAGAGGAAGAATTAACAGAAGATAAATGGTTCTCTATGGATGAATTAAAACACATGGTAGAAACAAAAAAATTAAATGAAGATCAAATATCTTGTTTCATTAAAGTTTGCCATTATTTAGAAAAAAATAAGTAAAATTATTCGTTCTTTGTTATAATAAAAATGAGGAGGCTTAAACATGGAACAAGCAAAAGTATATTTTACAAAAAACTTAACTAGTGAAAGTTTAATAAAATTATATGAAAAAGCTAATTGTCATTTAGAAGGAAAAGTAGCTGTAAAAGTTCATTCTGGTGAAGAAGGTAATCAAAACTTTCTTCATCCAGAATATTTTAAAGATATAATAAACTATGTAAAAGGAACTGTAGTAGAGTGTAATACTGCTTATGATGGAGCTAGAAATACAACAGAAAAACATGAAAAATTACTAAAAGACCATGGTTGGACTAAATATTTCAATGTTGACTTATTAGATGCCGAAGGACCAGATTTTGTATTACCTATTCCAAATGGTAAAAAAATTAAAGAAAATCATGTAGGTAAAAATATTAAGAATTATGATTCAATGTTAGTTTTATCTCATTTTAAAGGTCATCCCATGGGTGGATACGGTGGAGCTTTAAAACAATTATCAATTGGCTGTGCTTCATCTTATGGAAAAGCTTATATTCATGGAGTAGGTGTACCAGAAAATTTATGGACAGCAGATCATGACAGTTTCTTAGAATCAATGGCTGATGCAGCTTCATCTGTAGTAAAATTATTCAATAATAAAATTGTCTACATAAACGTACTAGCAAACATGTCAGTAGACTGTGACTGCTGTAGCGTAGCTGAAGATCCTTGTATGAAAGACATTGGTATTGTCCTATCGACTGACCCTGTTGCTATAGACCAAGCTTGTCTAGACATGGTATATAACAGTAATGATCCAGGTAAAGATCATTTAATAGAACGTATTGAGTCAAGAAATGGACATCATACAATAGATGCCGCTAAAGACCTAGGCATTGGTACAACAGATTACGAACTTATTAATATAGATTAAAATTGGAGGTTTAATATGGAATTAGAACATCTTTTAAAATTGTTTGCTATCGTATGCATAGCAGGAGTTGTAATTTTAATACTACTAGCAATCATAGTTCCTAATTTATTTTCCCATATTAACAATAAATTAACCAATAAACAAAGAGGAGTCTTTGCAACTATTCTTCTCATAATAATAGCCTTTTTAATAGGATATTTAATATACACTAATTAATAAGTAAATTTAAACAAACAAAAAGAGCATGAATAATTCATGTTCTTTTCATTTTAATATAAATTATCTGGTATTAACTTATCTAAATAACGAATCATATCTTCCGCTGTATATTGATTAGGTTTTCTAATACACATAGAACATACATTTATAACGGCATTAACATAAAACGTAGTTATAACTTCTATTGGGATATCACTATTATATTCCTGTTCACTTTCAATATGACTCTTTACATCTTTCATAATGGTATCTCTAATCATATCATAAGCAACACTGTTATTATTATTTTTAAGAATAGAAGAGTAAATAGAAATGTTTTCATTAACATGTTCAAATAGTAATTCGATTGTTTTTAAATAGAACTCTTTTGAGTTGGAAATATTTGTATTTGTTTTTAATTTACTTACTAAAGAATCTTCCAAATCTTTCATTAAGGCATATAAAAGTTCATACTTATCATTAAAATGATCATAAAATGTAGATCTATTAGTTAAAGCCATCTTACAGATATCGGACACTTTTATCTCTTCAAACGGTTTATCCTTCATCATCATAATTAAACCATCATATAAACTCTTTTTAGTTTTTATTACTCTTAAATCTTCCTTTTTATCCATTTTCCATCACCTACTTAACATTATATACCTAATACGTCATTTGTAAAGATAAACTACACAAAGTTGTATAAATGTACTACTTTTGACATACAAGTGTTGGATATCGACCAAAAAAATACAAAAAATAATGGAAATTATTAAAATAATGAATACAATTAATTATGCAAAGAGGGAGGAATAACAATGAAAAGAATAGCGGATAAAATAACAAACAATGGTATTTTAATCCTTATAGTAAGTTTTATTCTTTTAATAGTTTCCGTATTCGGTTATATAAACACCAGAGTAAATTATGACATTTTAGTATATTTACCAGATAGTATTGAAACTATTAAAGGTGAAAACATACTAACTGATGATTTCGGCTTAGGTTCATATGCCTTTGTCATGGTAGATAACAAATCATCAAACTATATCCTTAATTTAGAGGATAAAATAAAAGACATTAAAAATGTCAACGCCGTATACAGTGTAGCAGACGTAATTGATACAACAATTCCTTACGACATGTTACCAGATGAGGTAAAAGATAAATTATATTCTGATAACGAAACAATAATATTTGTTACCTTTGATGGCTCTACATCTGAAGATTCAACCATAACAGCCGTAAGAGAATTACGTGAAACTGTAAGTGATGCAACAAGAGTTAGCAGTATGACCGCAATGGTAATTGATACAATGGACTTATCAAACCAAGAAATCGTAGCTTATGTAGCTATAGCCGTATTATTCTGTTTAATAATTCTATTACTAACAACAGATTCATACATCATACCATTCTTACTTTTAGGTAACATTGGTATCGCTATAATCTACAACATGGGAAGTAACTACTTCCTAGGAGATATAAGTTATATCACAAAATCAATTTCTGCAGTATTACAACTTGGTGTAACAACAGACTTTTCAATCTTTTTATATCACAAATATGAAGATTCTAAAAAGAAAATTAAGGATAAGAAAAAAGCTATGTCTGATGCCATAGTTCAAACATTTAAATCAATATTAGGTTCATCATTAACTACATTTGCTGGTTTCCTAGCACTATGTACAATGGACTTATTATTAGGTAAAGACATCGGAATAGTTATGGCAAAAGGTGTTCTATTCGGACTATTAACTGTTGTCACAATATTCCCAGCATTCTTACTTATTTTTGATAAACAAATTGATAAAACAAAACACAAAATATTATTACCAGAATTTAAAAAATTACCAAAATTTATTACATCAAAGTCTAAAGCAATTTTAATTATATTCATCATCTTAATGATACCCGCATATTATGGAAACAGTCATTATGATGTATATTACAAACTAGATGATTCCCTACCAAAAGACTTAGCGTTTAACGTAGCTAATTCAAATTTAGCTAAAAAGTTTAATATTACATCTCCAGAAGTAATTATTCTAGATAAAGATGTATCAAGTAGTGAAGTAGAAGAGTTAACTGATGAGTTAAAGAATGTAAAAGGAATAGACTTAGTATTAGCACCAAGTGAAATAATCAATAATGGATTAGAAACAATATTACCAGATGAATTACAAGATTTATTTAATAATGATAAATATCAATTAATCTTAACTAATTCAACATACGAAATAGCATCAGATAAATTAAATGATCAAATAACTACAATAAATAAAATAGTTCATAAATATGATAAAAAAGCTATCGTAGCTGGCGAAGGTGCTCTAATGAAAGACCTTATAACTATAGCCGACCATGACTTTAAAATGGTTAATTATACATCATTAGCTGTAATATTCGTAATCATGATATTAGTACTAAAATCATTAAGTTTACCAATGGTTTTAAGTTTAGTAATTGAGTTTGCCATTTTCGTAAATATGTCAATTGCATACTATACTGGTACCTCTCTACCATTTATAGCATCAATTGTCGTTGGTACAATTCAGTTAGGAGCAACAATTGATTATGCCATTCTTATGTCAACAACATATATTGAAAAAAGACAAAAGAGTGCCGATAAGAAGAAATGTATGGAAGAAACATTACAATTTACAATACCATCAATTATAACTTCAGCTTTATGTTTCTTTGCAGCAACATCAAGTGTTGGTTTCTATACAAAAATAGATATGATTGGTTCAATTTGTAACTTATTAGCACGTGGATCATTAATCAGTATGGCATCTGTAATATTCATTTTACCAACATTATTAATGATGTTTGATAAGATAGTATTAAAAAATAAAAATGCCAAGAAAGAGGGAGTTTAAAATGAAAAGTTTAAATAAAGTTATAACAGGTGTTTTAATATCAAGTTTATTATTTACACCAGTATCAACATTAGCTTTAACTAAAGAAGAAACAGTTTATACAAATTTAAACTATGACGGTACAGTAGAAAAGACAATTGTTAATAATCATATATCTGATTTAGATAAAGGTAAAGCAACTGATGATACTGAACTAAAAAAACTATTAAATATTAATGGAAAAGAAACTTATACTGAAAATAATGGTATCATTACTTGGAACGCTAAAGGTAAAGATATTTATTATCAAGGTACAATAGATAAAGAATTGCCTATTACAGTAGATGCTAAATACTATTTAGATGGTAAAGAAATGAAAGCTAAAAAATTAGTAGGTAAAAAAGGTAAAGTTACTATTAAATTAAGTTTAAAAAATAATGCTTATGATACAAGAACTGGTTTATATACTCCATTCGTAGTAACAGTTGGAACATCTTTGAGTAATAAAACTAATTCAAATATTACTATTACTAATGGTAAAGTTACTAGTACTGGTAATAAGAGTATGCTAGTAGCCTTAGCTGCTCCTGGATTATATGAAAGTTTAGGTACTAATGAATTAAAAGGTTTAGACAGTGTAGAAATATCATTTGATACTACAAACTTCAGTTTAAATAATATCTATTTAATTTCCTCTCCAAAACTATTATCAGAAACTGATATGAATATATTCAATAAAATGGATACTTTAAACACTTCTTTAAATACTTTACAAGTTAATATGGATAAAGCTGTAGCTGGCGCAAATGAACTAAAAGCTGGTACTAAAGAAATCTCTACTGGAGCAAATACTTTAAGTACTAAATTAGAAGAAGCTCAAGCCGGTATTGATAAATTAGAAGCAGGTTCAGTTAGCTTAACTTCTGGTATTAAAGAAATTATCGTTAAATTAACTGCTGCTAAACAACAATTAATGGATGCACAAAGTAATGCTGAAACAGTAGAACAAATGAAACAATTGCAAGAATTACAAGCTGCCAATAATAAAATGATTACTAAAATTAAAAATGAATTTGATAATGATGAGGAAAAAATAAATAATGCTAAACAAGCTGCTGTTGACTGTAATATGGAAACAGAAGAAAATGAATTAAAATTAGGTTTATGTCTTTTAAGTAAAGGTGTAACATTAAAACAAGCTCAAAACTTACCATACTTAATATTATTAGAAAATAACAACACTGCTATTTCAACATTAACAGAAAAAATTAATAGTACAGTCGCAACAGTTGATTCTATGTTAAGTCAATTAGAAGAAGCTTTATATGAAGCTGAAGCTGGATCAGAACAAGTAAATGCTGGTCTAACAGAATTAAAAGCTGGTGTAGCTCAATTATCTGCTGGTGCTAAACAATTATCTACTGGTACAGTTGAAGTATTTAATGGTACTGAAAACTTAGCTTCAGGTCTTGATCAATTAAATAAAGAAGGAATAAACAAATTATCATCATATGGAAAAACAGTAAATAATTATTCTAACAAGTTAAAAACTTTAGTAAGATTATCAAAAAATTATAATGGATACAGTTCAAATAGTTCAAGTAATTCAACATTCATTTATAAAATGAAATCTGCTACTAAATAAAAAGTACATTAAAGTAAACATTCAAATATGTTTACTTTTTCTTTTGTAAATATGGTATTATATAGTAAATGCAACTTAAAGTTTACAAATTTCCAAGTAAAGTTGGTAGAATGCAACTAATAATTATCGTAATATTAATAGCGAAAGAGGTGAAAATATGAAGTTTGGTGATAAACTCATAAAGTTAAGAAAAAAGCATGGCTTATCTCAAGAAGATTTAGCCGCAAAATTAAATGTATCTAGACAATCCGTATCAAAATGGGAAAGCAACAATACTTATCCTGAAACTGATAAAATTGTCCAAATATGTAACATTTTTAATTGTAGTATGGATGATTTAATTAATGATAAAATTACAGAAATAGATGAAGTAGAGCGTAAAGAAAAGAATAATTTAAACATTGCCCTAGATTCACTATTAGATTTTCTTACCAAGACAATTAATATGTTTTCCCGTATGAAAGTATCAAGCATTATAAAATGTGTCTTTGAGCAATTAATAATAGTGTTTATTTTATGGATATTAGGAAATATCGTATCAAGTATAATACCAAATGTAATTTGTAAAACATTTAATTTTATACTAACAAATACTACTTATTATACAGTATACGAAATAATCAAAGGACTAGTTCTTGCAGTCTGGTTAATTCTATCAATGATAGTCATAATACATACCTTTAAACTACGTTATTTAAATTATTATGAAGAAATATTAGTAGAAGAATCTAAAAAAGCCGAACCTAAAAAAGTAGATGCTAATAAAGACTTCAAAGAAAAAGTCGATGAAAAAATAACTTCTAGCAATGAACCCAAAATTGTCTTAAGAGATCCAAGTAAAGAACCATATGCCTTCCTTAGAATACTATCAAAAATAATAATATTTATTTTTAAATTATTTATAGCCTTTGTTGGTTTAATTTTAATATTTTCCTTAATACTAGCTTTAGTAGGTCTAGTAATTAGTATATCCCTAACATTCTACTCCAAAATATTTGCTGGAACAACAATTAGTATGATAGGTATAGTATCGGCTATAATAATCTTCCTTATCCTAATAATTTATTACATCATAAATAAAAAAATAAAGCCAGAAATACCAGCTTTAATAATCCTTGGTTCAATAATTTTAACAGGCATCGGTATTGGAATATGTATACTTGGTTTTAAAAACATAAAAGTTGTTGATTATACTGAAAAAGATATTAAAGAAAATGAAATTAATTTAACGTATAAAGATAACATGTTGGTTACTAATTTTTATCCACATAATTATGAAATAGTAATAGATAATACCATGAATTTAAATGATATAAAAATAATCTATAAAACACCAAAGCATTTTAATATTACTTATAATATAAACTATGATTTTGACATGAGAGAATATTACGTATATTTAGATAACTCCAGTAATAAAATTGAACAAATACAAGAGTTCATTAATGACTTAAAAAATAATACTATTAAAAACTATGCAACCGAAGAATTTAAAAATAGCATGAAAGTTTATGCTAATGATGAAACTATAAAGAAATTAATGACCAATTTTTCAAAAATGTATCTTTATGATCAAGAAACCACTGAGTCAGGATACAGAATTTCAAATGTTGAAAGTCGTATAGTTGAAGATGAAGGAGACTGTTCCGCACATTACAACGCTCAAACAGATACTGTTATTTGTCCAAGCTGGTGTGAAGCTAAAAAGTCCAAAGAAGAAACAGCTCGTGGCACTATTACAAAATATCATTGTGATCTAGATGACTAAAGCAAAGCTTCACAAATGAACATTACTAAAACTCCAAGTAGAAAAGATAATATAGTGTCTTTTCTCTTTTTATATGCCAAAGAATTAGGTAAAAGTTCATATGCGCTTATATGTATCATAATTCCAGCTGTAACGCCCAGTATTAAAGAAAGAATAAAGTTGTTTACATATCTAGCAATAAATAAATAAGCGAGTACAGCTCCTAGTAATTCCGAAAATCCAGAAAGCAATGTATACCAAAAACTTCTTTTATAACTACCAGTCGCAAAATATATTGGAACAGCTATCGAAATACCTTCTGGAATATTATGTAGCGCTATTGCAATAGATAAAGTAATACCAAGCTTAACATTACTACTAGTTGAAATAAAAGTAGTAATTCCTTCTGGAATATTATGTAAACAAAGAGCAATTATCGAAATAAGACCCAATTTATAGAGTTTATTACTAGTAAACCGTTCTTCAATTTTTTGATCAATAAAAGAAGAAAATAAAATGCCTAAAACAACAAATATAAATACAATAATAAAAATAAACATATAACTATATTTAAAAGAGAGTAGAGAAACCGACTCTGGAATTAAAGAAGATAAAGAAATCATTAACATAACACCAGCTGAAAAAGCCAAAGACTTACTTATAATACTTTCTCTAGTCTTATTTAAATAACATGGAATAATACCAAGTAAAGTACTAAATCCCGCTAAAGTTGTCATTAAAAAACTAAAAACAATATTTCCCATAGTAATTTATATACTAAAAAGAGAAAAAATATGCTATAATACGAAACGAAAAGAAGTGATACTTATGAATTATGAAAAATTAATGGAAGAACAAATTTTAAATTCTAAAGAAGGTTCCAGTCTATTATTACATGCTTGTTGTGCACCATGTTCATCAGCCGTATTAGAAAGATTAGCCTCACATTTTATAATTTCAATTCTTTATTATAATCCAAATATTACTGAAGAAAAAGAATATCAAAAAAGACTAGATGAACTAAGAAAATTTATATCAAAATTAAATTTCAAATATCAAATTAATATAATTGATTCAAGATATGAGCCAAAAGAATTCTTTAAAATAGCTAAAGGTCTAGAAAAAGAAAAAGAACAGGGTAAGCGTTGTTACAAATGTTATGAATTAAGACTAGAAGAAACAGCTAAAGTCGCTAAAGAAAAAAGCTTTGATTTCTTCGCAACAACACTAACTCTAAGTCCATATAAAAAGACATCCTGGCTAAATGAAATAGGAGAAAATTTATCAGAAAAATATCAAGCTAATTACTTATATTCTGATTTTAAAAAGAAAAATGGTTATAAAAGAAGCATTGAATTATCAAAAGAGTATAATTTATATCGTCAAGACTACTGTGGTTGCATATACTCTAAATTAGAAAGGGAACAAAATAAAGCGAATAACAATTAAAGCTTTATTTTTTCTTTATTTTATGTTATAATAGGCGCCATAAAAAGGGAGGATACTATGCAAACTATTATTAATTCAGTAGCCGATTTAAATTTACAAGAAAAAGATATTGTTGCGAAAGGAAGTTGTAGTACAATATATCGTTATAATGAAGATGAATATTTAAAAATATTAAATGATGAATATTATTCGCTAGCAGCAAGAGAAAATCAAGAAGTATTAAAAACATTAGAAGCATTATCAGAAATAACTGATACACCATCAATTGCAACACCAAAAAATATTTTTAAAAGTGAAAAAGAACTATATGGATATACATCAACAATAATGCCAGGAGTAAGCCTAGAAGAAATACCTCAAGACACAAGAATTGAGGTATTAAAGAACGCCTTAAATAGAATCAAAAAAGAAGTACGTACTTTATCACAACATCATATAAAAACAGAAGACATTGGTGGAGACAACATCTTGTTTTCAGACCATATTGCCTTAATTGATTTAGAATTAAGTTTAGTAGATGAAGAAACAGAAGAAGACATATTATACAGAAGAACAATGCGTTCAATATTAAACTCTGTTTTAACAAATAGTTTTGGAACTAATGTAACTGGAAAAATTCCATCACTTGCTATGAGACGTTTAAATGAAGACTTAAAAGCTGGTGTTTCTGATAATTATGCTAACTATTATGCCTTAGCAATATATGAAATAGAACACATGGCCAATACTAAAATAGCAACAGTAGAAGATAGTAAAAAGGCCTATCAAAAAGTAAAAAGTAAATACAAAATGTAAAATTGTTATCTACACATTGCATAAATTTACCAAAAATGTTATATTATTAAATGTGAGATATCACTGGATTTTTGATATAAAATTGGCTATTATTTTTCCTCTTTATTGAGACTGGAAACTATATCCTTTTCATAAGTCCAATTCTTAATAAGGAGGTAAACGATGGAGTTCGAAGACAAGACATTAGTTTGTCAAGACTGTGGAAATGAATTTGTTTTTACTGCTGGAGAACAAGCATTCTACAAAGAAAAAGGTTTAGATAATGAACCAAAGAGATGCAAAGAATGTCGTGATAAAAGAAAAGCAGCAAGAACTAACAGACAAGAAAATAAAGAAAACTAAAATGATTGAATAAAGTTCAATCTTTTTCTTTCTAAAAATATCTAATATAACATATAGTGTATATAGATAACTTTACTTACAAAAATAAATATTGTATACTAAAAGTAACGAGGAGTGTATAAAATGAAATATTATTGTATTGGTATAAAAGGAACTGGTATGTCAACTTTAGCTCAAATTTTAAGTGATTTGGGAAACGATGTATCTGGCTACGATGACGCAAAAGGTCATAAATTTACTCAAGATGGTTTAGAAGCAAGAAATATTCCCATATATTATGATGGTAATCATGAAATAAGTCCTGATACTATTGTAACTTATAGTGTAGCTTTTAAAGAAGATCATCCAGAAATGCAAAGAGTAAAAAGTCTAGGTCTAACCATTAAAAAATACAATGAAATAATGGGCGATGTAATAGATGAATTTTCAACTGTAGGAGTATCTGGTACTCATGGTAAAACAACAACTTCATCTATTATAAGACATTTATTAGAAAATACAGTAGGTTGTAACTATTTTATCGGAGCAGGCGATGGCCACGCAACTAGAGAAAATAAATATTATGTTGTCGAAAGTGATGAGTTTAACAGACATTTCACAGCTTATCATCCAACATATTCAATAATCACAAATATTGAAGCTGAACACTTAGAATGTTACAAGGATATAGACGATATCAGAAGTACATTTGAAATATTTGCTAATCAAACTAAAAAATTAATAGTTGCTAACGGAGATAACGAAGAAGTTAGAAAAATTAATTATAAAACCAAAGTTTTATTTTATGGATTTAATGAAAATAATGATATCGTTATAAAAAACGTATCATTAAAAGAAAATGGTTCATCATTTGATTTATATATAAATAATGAATTATATGGTCATTTCAGCATTCCATTATATGGTAAACATATGGTAATGGATGCAACCGCAGCTATCATCATGACAAAAGAAATAGGTTTAGAAAAAGATACCATAGAAAAACTTCTAAAGACATTTAAAAACGCCAAAAGACGTTTTGCCGAGCAAAGAGTAGGTGAAAGCATCATAATAGATGACTATGCTCATCATCCTACTGAAATAAAAGTTACTTTAGAAGCTGTTAAACAAAAATATCCAAACAAAAGATTAGTCGTTGTTTTTGTACCAAATACATACTCAAGAACAAGAGACTTTAAAAATGAGTTTATTGAAGCATTTAAAATTGCTGATAAAACATATCTAACTGAAATTGACTGTAATAGAGAGAAACCAGAAGATTATCCTGGAATATCTTCATCAATTATTTTAGCGGGACTTGATTCTGGCGAAATAATAAGTGAAAGCACAATTGATAAATTATTAAAAGAAAAAGATTCAGTAGTTTGTTTCATGGGATGTGCATATGTAGATGGCTTAATCAATGCATATAAAGAAGAATTGCAAAAAAACTAGACAATTCTTCTTTTTTCGTATATAATATACGCCAATTGGAAGTGATAATATGAGTAAATTAGAAGATCAATTAGTTAATATGTTAAGAACAGCAAAAGAAGATACTAGAAATGATATATCATTAGAAGAAAAACTTGGTATTAAGATTTGTACAAGTGAAGAAGATCATATCTTTGTTGCATCATCAAATCCAAAGAAAAATTATAGGACATATACTATGAAACCATTAAATCTTACTAAAGCAATTGACTTTACTATTGAAACTGAAGAAATCGCACAAACATGCCTATTATGTGGTAAAAAACAAGTCTTAATAAAAACATTAAAACCAAGAAAATAGTACCTAATTGGCACTATTTTTTATTTTGTATAACTTCCGCCTTTAAATCAGTTTTAGTAACGAGCCTATCAACATAATGATCTTTATCAACCGGAACAAACCCGAGAATATATTTTGGATTAACTCTAACATTATTTCCAGTAGTAATATAAATATCATCATCTTTTTCTAAGTCTTCATCTGGAATCCTAATTAAAATAGAACCGGATGCATTTTTATATTCATTTGCATACATCAATTCTTTTAGAACAGTACTATTATCAGGATAATAACTAACTGTACTTGCTAAATCTCTCTTAGAATTAGTAGTTCCAGCTAAATGACCATATATTATTAAACCATTTTCTAATATATCGCCAATATCATCCATCGAAACTCCTTCTTTAACTCTATGAACTCCCAACAAAACATCCTTTTCACTAACTAAATCATCTAAAAAATCCTGCATTAAAGGAGAAATACTTCCTTGAACTTCACCAAGATACTCAAAAGAATGACATGGATAACCAAGTTTTTCAAGTTTTCTTTGTCGTTCAGCTAAATAAAATCTCTTAGCCTCTTTTTCTAATAATTCACGATCTGAAGCAAGCTTTTGATTTTCTCCTTTCAGAAGTTTGTTAGTTTTAGAATTTAATTCAGAAGAGTCAATTTTTACCTTTTTCCCATCAACAACTTTAACGTAATAATATCCTTCATCTGGCGAAAACTGTCTCATTAATCTGTCTTTATCAACATCATATTTTTTATCAAATAGACCCATATCAGCATTACCACCTTTATTTAAGTATAAGAAAAAAATATAAAGTACGCAACAACTTTCAATGTTTATTTGTCAAAAACTAATTTGACGTATTGAAAAACTAAATTAACTATGGTAAAATTGAAATGTCCTTGAAAAAGGCATAAATTAAATGGCCTGTTGGTGAAGTGGCTTAACACATTGCCCTCTCAAGGCAACATTCACGGATTCGAATTCCGTACAGGCTACCATTTTAAAATTTAAGTAGTGTAAAGCTACTTTTAATTTGTCTTTAAAAATTGTAAGGTTATTGACAAAACTAAAACCAAGTATTAAAATTAAAACGCAAAGTATGGAAATGAAGGTGAAATTATGAATGATAATAAAGTTCTATATGAAATAAAATCACTTGAAAAAATGATAGTAAGAGAGCTTATTAGCAACAGTGATATAAAGCAAAAAGAAAATCTTTTGCCAACGCCAACGCAATGTCAAATTATCGAATATATTCTTAATAATAAAAATAAAGATATATATCAAAAAGATTTAGAAAAAGTTTTAAATTTACGACGTGCAACAGTATCTGGTGTTTTGCATACAATGGAAAAGAATGGTCTGATAGAAAGAATAACCGATGAATCTGATACTAGAACTAAAAAAATTATTCTAAATGATAAAATCCCTAAAAGATTTGATGAATATTCAAAGAAAATTAAAAAAATAGAGAATAATATAATAAAGGATATATCAGATAAAGACCTAGAAGTATTTCTAAAAGTAATATCACAAATGAAAGAAAACATCAAAAAGAAGGAAGGTATATAAAACATGATTAAATTACTTAAAAGATTTCAAAAGAAAGAATGGATATTTTCTTTTATAGCCTTAATACTAATAGTAATAGAAGTTTGGCTAGAATTAAAAATGCCAGACTACATGTCTCAAATAACAAGATTAGTTCAAACAGAAGGTAGTAAGATGTCAGAAATTATCTACAATGGTATTTGGATGATTATTTGCGCCTTTGGTAGTTTAGTAGCTGCCATAATAGTAGGTTATATAATTGCTAATGTAGCTTCTTCATTCTCAATGAATTTAAGGAAAAGCCTTTTTTCCAAAGTAGAAGAGCTTTCAATGAGTGAAATCAAATTATTTAAAACGAACAGTTTAATAACAAGAACTACTAATGATATAACTCAAATAGAAATGCTAATTAGCTTTGGTCTACAATTATTGTTAAAAGCCCCTATAACAGCAGCCTGGGCAATATTCAAAATACTAAATAAAAGCTGGCAATGGAGTGCCACAACCGCTGTTGCTGTTGTAATATTATTATCCGTAATAGGTATCATAACAATGATAGTTATGCCTAAGTTTAAAATTGTCCAAAAATTAATTGACAAAGTAAATGGTGTAACAAGAGAAAACTTAACTGGTATTAGAGTTGTAAGAGCCTTTAATGCTGAAAAATATCAAGAAGATAAATTTGAAGAAGTTAATGAAAAATTAACTAATCAACAATTATTTAATCAGAAGAAATTTGCTATATTATCACCAATAATGTTTTTAGTAATGAATGGTTTAGCATTATCTATATATTTCATTGGTTCATCTTTAATTGACGGAGCTTTAATGGCAAATAAAATAGCTTTATTTGGTGACATGGTAGTATTTTCATCTTACGCTATGCAAATAATAATGTCTTTCTTAATGCTAGCAATGATATTTATGATGCTTCCAAGAGCCCAAGTATCTGCAGAACGTATCAATGAAGTACTAGAGACTAAAAACTCTGTAATTGAAGGAAACTTCTCAGAAAAAACCAAGGAAACAGGTACAGTAGAATTTAAAAATGTTTCATTTAAATACCCAGATGCTGAAGAATATGTCTTAAAAAATATTTCATTCAAGGCAAACAAAGGTGAAACAGTAGCCTTTATAGGTTCAACAGGTTCAGGCAAATCAACACTTATTAACTTAGTACCGAGATTTTATGATGCTAGTGAAGGAGAAGTCTTAATAGATGGTATAAACGTTAAGAAATATAAAGAAGAAACATTAAATAATAAATTAGGTTACATCCCACAAAAAGCCGTTATATTCAATGGCTCTGTAGACTTTAATGTATCATATGGAAAAAGTAGTAACAAAAAATCTGAAGAGGATGTAAAGACAGCTATAAAAGTAGCCCAGGCAAAAGAATTCGTTGAAAAAATGGACGAACAATATCAAACAGAATTATCTCAAAATGGTACTAATATTTCCGGAGGTCAAAAACAACGTTTAGCAATTGCCAGAGCCATAGCTAGAAATCCCGAAATATATATATTTGATGATTCATTCTCAGCACTTGACTACAAAACCGATGCCGTATTGCGAAAAGAATTAAAAAAGCATACAAAAGATGCTACAAACTTAATTGTTGCTCAACGCATTGGTACAATTATGAATGCTGACAAAATATTAGTTTTAGATAATGGTGAATGTGTTGGTATAGGTACACACAAAGAATTATTAAAGTCATGTGAAGTATATAAACAAATAGCCTTATCACAATTATCAAAGGAGGAATTAGAAAATGTCTAACGATAAAGAAAATACAAGAGAGCCAAGAAGACACGGTCCTCCAGGAGCTAGTAGGGCAGTAGAAAAGCCAAAGAACTTTAGAGCCGCCATAAAAAGATTATTTCATGAATTAAATGCTTTCAAAGTATTAATATTTATATCATTATTTCTTGCAACAGCTGCCTCAATTTTAGCTATTTTTACGCCAAACATCTTATCAGATTTAACTGATGAAATCTCTAAAGGATTAGTCGTAAATAGTAAAAACTTAGAAACAGTAACCAAAAGTATTACAGAAAATGTTACATCCGACAAATCAATGAAAAATATTCAAGAGATATTAAGTATTGATTTAGGAGAAAATAACATTAGAAAAATCTTAACTTCAACAGAAATTTCACAAGAAGATAAAGTTACCTTCAATAGTTTTCTATTAAAAGTTAAAGAAGATCCTACTAATGCTTTGACTGAACTTAGTAGTTTGCCAGAAAATATTTTGAAAAGCATTTTAAAAGATACAACTTACAAAAATACTAAAATAACTGTAGAAGACAAAATAGCTTTACTAGATTTCTCAGCTAATAAAGACGCTGAGTTAAGTCCTAACTTATCAAAAATATTACTACCAGAAATAAAACTACTAAATAAAACTATATCTAGCAAAGATCAGGTTGAATTTTTAACCATCTTTAAGTCCCTTGATATCAAAGATAAAAAAGATGTTGATGTAAATAAATTATATAAAAAAATAGATGAATTACCTACAAGTATTAAAACACTAGTAGAGCCAAAAATGGACTTAGAAAAAATTAAAAATATAACTATTTTACTAGCATCTTTATATATAATAAGTGCTTTATTTAATTATTTTGAATCTATTGCTATGACTGAAGCTGCTAATAGATTTGCTCAAAAGCTTCGTACTAGTATATCTACAAAAATTAATAAATTACCTTTAAAATATTTTGATGCCCATTCTACTGGCGATATTTTATCAAGAATTACCAATGATATTGATACAATAGCTCAGTCAATGAATGAATCATTGTCAACTTTGGTAAGTGCAACAGCCTTACTACTAGGTACAATAATAATGATGTTTGTAACTAACTGGATTTTAGCAATCACCGCAATATTATCAAGTCTTTTTGGATTTATATTCATGTTCTTAGTATTAGGCAAATCACAAAAATACTTTACTGAACGCCAAGTAGAACTTGGAAACTTAAATGGTCATATCGAAGAAGTATATTCAGGTATTAATGTCGTTAAAGTATACAATGGTACAGAAGAAGCTAATAAAAAGTTTGATGAATTAAATAAAAAACTATACAATGCTAACCGCAAAAGTCAATTTTTATCAGGACTTATGCCATCAATGATGCAATTCATCGGAAACTTTGGATATGTTGCTGTATGTATCGTTGGAGCTTTACTAACTATGAACGGTAACATTACCTTTGGTGTAATTGTAGCCTTCATCACTTATGTTAGATTATTCTCATCACCATTATCGCAATTAGCTCAAGCAACCGCAAGACTACAGTCAACAGCAGCAGCAAGTGAAAGAGTTTATGAATTCTTAGATGAAAAAGAAATGAGTAATCAAAAAGAAATAACTAAAGTTTTAGGTAAAGAACAAGCTGCTGGTAAAATAGAATTTAAAAATGTTGTCTTTAAATACGATGGAAATGAAAAGCCAACTATTAAAAACTTTACTGCTAGTGCTAAACCAGGACAAAAAATTGCCATTGTAGGACCAACAGGAGCTGGAAAGACAACCCTTGTTAACTTATTAATGAAGTTCTACGAAATAAATTCTGGCGACATAATAATAGATGGAACATCAATTAATGACTTATCAAGAGAAAACATTCATACTTTATTTACTATGGTCTTACAAGATACTTGGCTATTTAACGGTACAATAAAAGAAAATATCGTATATAATCAACAAAATGTATCGGATGACAAAATAAAAGAAGTATGTAAAACAATAGGTCTAGATCATTTTATAAAAACACTTCCAGAAGGATACAACACTGAACTTAGTGACAATGAAAGTATCTCTGCTGGACAAAAACAACTTCTAACTATCGCAAGAGGTATGATAGAAGACGCTCCATTCTTAATTCTAGATGAAGCAACATCTAACGTTGATACTAGAACTGAAGAATTAGTTCAAAAAGCCATGGATAAACTTATGCAAGGAAGAACTAGTTTCATAATTGCTCATAGACTTTCAACTATTAAAAATGCTGATTTAATTCTTGTTATGAACGAAGGTGATATCATAGAACAAGGTAATCATGAAGAACTATTAAAGAAAAATGGATTCTATGCAAATCTTTACAATTCACAATTTGATCAAAATATAAATTAAAAATGTCTACTAATTAGACATTTTTATTGTATTTTTTATTTAAATATATTAAAATTAAAAAGTAGAGTAGAATAGGGCTGGTGATTATTATATGAATAATACAAATAATGTTACAGAAAATGTTGCAGTTGTGACAGAGACAAAACCAAAGAAAAAACATACAGGTTTAATATTTTTCTTGTTTGTAGTAGCGGGATTCTGTTTTTTCACGTATTACACATATACTGAGCATCAAAAAGAAATTTATGAATTAAACGAAAAATGTACTCCCGTATCAACAACAGGCGATGTAAAAGAACTTTCTCTTGATTCAACAATAGTTCAAGACCTTTACAGCAAAGTTTATACAACGATTAAAGAAGATGCGGCAGAACCAGAACTAAACGATTCCTTAAAATTATATTTAGCCTATAGACAAATTCCTAATTATAAAATATATGAATCAAATTGTAACTATTTCAGTGACACCGCAATGCCATACTACTCTTGTATAAATACTAACGCTTACACGCCAAGAGCATTTAAAGAAGAAACACTTAAGGTAGAATACAAAAAACTCTTTGGTGAAGATGCTAATTTTCAAAATAATAATATCCAAATAGGTAGAAAATGTATTGGCGGATATCAATATATTGAAAAAAGAGGAGAATATGTAGAAGGATATTGCGAAGAAGAACAATCAACTACATATAGAGCTGAAAAAGAACTTGTAAAAGCAACATCCCAAGAATCTACAATTATTCTATATGAAAATGTAAAATACTATGGAAGTGAAGGTCAAAAACTACCAGAAAAATTAGTTTCCGGTACCTATATTTATACATTCAAATTAGATACAAATTATAATTATGTATATAAAAGCAAAGAATTAAAAATATAAAAAGCAGGTGAATTAATAATGGAAATTAAAAAAATAGTAACAGGAGCATTAGACGAAAATTGTTATGTCTTAATTGAAAATAAAGAAGCTTTAGTAATAGATCCAGGAGATGACTATTTAAATATAAAAGAAGCTATTGGAGACAACAAAATACTAGGAGTTTTAATAACCCATTCTCATTTTGATCATATAGGAGCACTTAGAAATTTCTTAACTAAAAAATCTATTAAAATATTTAAAAGAAGTAATTTAGAAGAAAAAGAATATGAAATAGGACCATTTAAATTTAAATGTATCTATACTCCAGGTCACTCAAAAGATTCAGTAACATTCTATTTCGAAGAGGAAAATGTAATGTTTGTTGGAGACTTCATATTTAAAGAATCCATTGGTAGAACCGATTTACCTGGAGCTAATCCAAGTGAAATGAAGGAAAGTATCAAGAAAATTTTAACATACGATGAAAATATAAAGCTATATCCTGGTCACGATGAAGATACAACATTAAAATATGAAAAAGAAAATAATCCATACTTAAAATAAGAAAGTTTTGCTTTCTTTTTTTCTTTATATATGCTAGTATATTAAGACAAAGAAAAGGAAGGTATTAATATGAAAGTATGGACAAAAGTAAGATTAAAAGATAGAAATAAAGAAATAGATAAAGTAAGCCGTTCTCTAACCAATTACTTATATGCGCTAGGACCTGCCGCTAGTATAAAAAACAAATATAATATTTCATCATCAGACTACGCTAAATTAAGTCAATACACAGCAGACCGCATATCTGGTATATTAATGCTTTATCTAGCCAAAGACTATAAAAGAATAAATGACATTGCTAATAAATATAACTTTAGTAATGACACAATAAAAAGTATTAATCCTGAAATAGAAGGATATATAAGCAAATAAAAAAGCCATCAAACGATGACTTTTTCTTTTTATAAATAAAATAGAACACTAATAAAACCAATTACCATTGCTAAACATAAAATTATTGATATAATGCGTGTTACTTTCTTACTCATAATATACACCTCACTATAATTATAAAATAATTGTCATAAAAAGTAAAACATATTTTTACATAGAAACAAATAAAAATAATATATTTAAATGAGGATGATAATATGAAAAAAATAATTAAAAAACTAAAAGATAAAAAACAATTTATAATAATCTTTGTAATATGTATTGTAGCATTCATAATAGGAGTATTATTACCAAGTATTTTAAATGAAGAAAATAGAAAAATAATCCAAACAAGTCTAAACTCATTCTTTGATACCATAAAAAATAACCAATTAAAAACAAATGAACTATTATTTAAAACCTTAACCAGTAATATAATTATAGATTTAATTCTCTGGTTACTAGGTATTTCAATAATAGGAATACCAATAGTAATTATATTACTGGGTTACAAAAGCCTAAGTTTAGGTTTTACAATATCCAGTATTATAAGTACATATAAATTAAATGGAGTAATCAAAGCCTTAATATATATAGTACCAAATATTATTAATCTATTTATATTTTTTGTAATAAGCTATTATTCAATAAGTTTTTCATTAATGTTATTTAATTATCTCTTTCGAAAAAAAGAATATAATAAAAGAATTATTGTAAATAGATATTTAAAATTATTAGTAATAAGCATCATTATACTAATATTTAGCTCCGTAATTGAAACATATGTAGTGCCAAAACTCTTTTCTCTAACATAGTCTTTAAAAAATAGCCATTTTATTGTATAATTTTAACAGGTGAAGTAATATGGATAAAAAATTAGTAGTTGTTGCGATGTCAGGAGGAGTGGACTCTTCTACAACCGCTTATTTATTACAAAAAGAAGGCTATAATATCGTAGGAGCAACAATGAGATTAATAGATGATGAAAAAACTGAAAAAGCCATAAATGATGCTAAAGAAGTATGTCAAAAATTAGGCATAAAACACTACGTATTTGATTTAACTAAAGAGTTTAAAGATATAGTAATAAATAATTTTATTGAGTCATACAAATCTGGTCAAACTCCTAATCCTTGTGTATTATGTAATAAAAAATTTAAATTTGGACTATTCTATAAAAAAGCAAAAGAAGAATTACATGCTTACTATATTGCTACTGGTCATTATGCTAAAGTAGAAAATGGTAAATTAATCTCATCAAACACTATAAATAAAGATCAGTCATACTTCTTATATGGTATAGATAAAGAAGTCTTAAAACACGTTATATTCCCTTTAGAAAAATATAAAAGTAAAGACGAAGTAAGAGAAGTTGCTAGAAGCGCAGGACTAAGTGTAAGTAATAAAAAAGATAGTCAAGAAGTGTGCTTTATACCAAATGACGATTACCCAAAGTATTTAGAAGAACACATGAAAGAAAAAGCTAAACCAGGTAATATATATTTAGAAGATAATACAATTATAGGTAAACATCATGGACTAATATATTACACCATAGGACAAAGAAAAGGATTAAATATAAGTTATAAAGAGCCATTATATGTCCTAGAAATAGATACTAAAAATAATGCCTTAATAGTAGGCCCTAATAAAAGCCTATTTAAAACCCAATTACTAGCAAACAATATAAATATACTAGTAGATGAATTACCAAGCAATGTACTAGCTAAAATAAGGTCTAGAGGTGACAAACAAGAAGCAACATTAGAAAAAGTAGATGATAAAATACTAGTAACCTTCAAAGAACCAGTAAGAGCTATAACAAAAGGACAGTCCGTAGTATTTTATAATCAAAACAATATTTGTTTAGGCGGCGGCATAATAGAAAAAGTACTGTAAAATAACACAGTATTTTTTTAATTAAAAAAAGTGTCAATTTACACTTGATTATTTACACAAACTTGCCTATAATTATATTAGGAGGGTAAAACATGAAAGAATTAAATATAGTATTAACAGAATTAGGAATTAGTAAAGTACGCTTAGCTAAATATTTAGGAGTATCTAGGCAAATGTTATATAATTATCTAGCTATAGAAGATATTAATAACTGGCCAAAAGAAAAAGCCGCTAAATTATTAAGCTTATTAAATATAGAAAAAATTGATGAATTAAAAGATTTAAAAATCAATGGTGAATATATAATTGAAGTAGAGAATAGGTTAAACGAAGGAGTAAAGGATTCTTCTAGTAAAGATATAATAGCAGATCTAAAAGGCTTTAATAAAAAAGAACAAGAATTATTATCAGATATTATAAATATCTTAAAAGAAAAATTATCTTCCGATAAAACAAAAGATACTTATAACACATATCTATATCTATATCATTTTCTACAATCAATGGAAACAAATAATGAATTAAAATATATATTAGGATATGTTTCAAAATCATTAGGATTTACGCCTCCATTAGATTTTGCTTTCAACAGTGAAAAACAATTCATATTTGAAAGTATTATGTTCAGTGCAATGACCTTATATAACAACGGTGGTGCGTCTAAAACAAAATTAGCAGCTACACATAAACGTTTTGAGGAAGATATTGAACATAAAAACGAAGAAAAATTATCTCGTACTCAAGAATTAAATACAGCTAAAGTTCAAGCCTTAAAAGAATTAGGTTACACTGAAATAAATGAAGATAATGCTAAGGAAGTATTAGAAAAAATAGCTGAGATTCAGTCAAGAAAAGTATAAGGATGTAATAGAGAAGAGTAGTAGTAAGTATACTATAATCATCAATATAAATTATTAATAAAAAATAAACAGTTCTATATAAAATTTAAAAGAACTGTTTTTAATTTAAAATTTTTTCTACATAAATATATAATAATAAAATAATACATGATAATTAATGTATAAGTTGTATATAAATACTTATATTCAAACAAAATAAATATATAAGTAAAAGAGTAATAATATATTTAAAAATAATCATTGATAATATACATAAACTACCATATATTCATCTATTTCTTCAATATTGCAACTTCCTATAATTGATAGAAAGTAAAATATAAAAGACTAGTTATCTAGTCTTTTTCTTTTTCTTCTTGATTTTTCATATATTCGTATATGTATTTTTGAAGTATAAATTCTACCATTTTATTAAAACTACGTTGTTCTATTTTTGCTATGTCTTCTATTGCTGTTTTTGTTTCTTCTTGTATTCTTATTGTAGTTGGTATTATTTCGTTCATACTATCACCTCACTTTCAATATTATATCTTTTTGCTATCATTTTTTATATATTCATATTGACAACAAAGTGATTATATATTATACTTTAATTATGATTACATTATGTAATCGTTTCACGTGAAACGTAGCTTAAGGGTAAAGCTTGTATCGTTGTAACCGGGAATATGATACTTAATGCCACGGTTGATGTTAGTTCGATTCTAACCGTTTCACTAAAATTTTTGAAAGGAGGTTTCAGCAAATGTCAGAAATTTTATTAAATGCAACATTAAAAGAAGCCGTATCTAAAAAAGGTGATAAGTATGTTGTTATTGAAATTGAATTAACTCCAAATTATAAAGTTAAATACTTCCCAGAACCTGCAGAAAAAGAGTTAATTAATATGTATTATCAAGATAGATAATGCTTTATATAACAGTTTGGCATAATTTGAATTACGATACTTATTACTATAAAATTGTAAAATTTTGCAATTACAAAGTGGGGTATGTTAATCAGTTTAAACATGAATTAATTATAATAGTTGATTTCTGTTATGTATGTGATTCTTGTTATTATCGAAAAACAAAAAAAATATTTTTAGCTAAGGTATTAAGGAAAGTGATTTCCTTTTTACAAAATATAGAAAAGAAATTATAGAAAGGAGAAAATAGATGAATCTAGGACGTTTATTTTTATTAGGTGAAGTTACTAACCCAACAGGTGCTGATATTAAGACTTTCGTTGATAGTATTATCGGTGGAGTTACAGGACAAATAACATTGGCTCAAGTTGCTACTGTAATAGCTGCAATAATTGCTGCTGGTATCGTTGCCATTTTCGCTTGGAAATATGCTAGAAAAGGATACAAATTTATCAAAGACGCTTTATCAAATGGTGGCGGAAAGATTTAAGGTGGGGGAGGATATCTCCCTTTTTTATTTAGAAAGGAGGCTTTTTTATGAATGAGGCTATGACAAGTTTTTTGTCTTTAGTTGAGGCAGTTGTTCCTTATTCGATTTTTTGGGGTTTAGGTATTAAAGCATATAAATTTGTTGTTGGTGCATATTTAGGAAAGGATGTAAGTATTTAATGAACGATTATTTGGATAGAGAATTAAATATTATCGATGGAATTAAGGCTCAAGTTTGGAAGATTAAAAATTCTATACCTGGAGAATTAAAGACAACAGGTATTAATATTTTTTGTGGTCCTCAAGGTTCAGGAAAAACTTTATCAGTTGTACATTATTTTAAAAAAATAATAAAGGATTATCCTAAAGCTATTGTTGTTACTAATATTGAATTTAATTTTCCTATAGAAAATGAAGTAAAAAAATATTCTGGTTTTGATGATTTTAAAATTGAGAACGGCGTTTATGGTGTGATTTATGTATTAGATGAAATACATTTAATACTTAATTCTTTAGAATCTAAAGGCGTACCTTTATCAATTATTGTTGAACTTTCTCAACAGCGTAAACAAAGAAAATTAATATTAGGTAGTAGTCAGGTGTATTCACGTATGGCTAAACCTTTAAGGGAACAAATAAGAAATGTAATTGTTTGTAAGAATTATTTTGGTTTATTTCAATTTAATTATTTAATTGACGCCTTTAATACTGTAGAAAAAGATGGACAATTAAAAGTTACTAAATTGAAGACTAGTTTTTTCTTTCACAGTAAGGAGGATTATTTAGCTTATGATACGTATAAAAAAATGGATACTTATGTTGGTATTAGGAATAATACTAGTTCCTACTATTAATGTTAACGCAAAAAGTTATATAGCTGACGATACTGTTACTATTCCTAGTCAGTATCATGATGTTTTTCACAATTATTTTAAAGAATATCAAAAATATACTTATTTTCCTTATGAGTGTAATACTAATTATTCAAGGACTTGTTACTTTGGTATAGATTCACAAGGTAATTATTTAGATATATCTTATAAAAGTTATGGTAGTTCTTATGAATTGCAATATACAAAAGGTGTAGATGAGGATTTTTCAGTAACTGGCGTTAATGTTTTTGTTCATGAACCGTCTATGACTAGTTTATTGACTTGTGCCGTGATTTTTATATTTTTAGTATTATTGATATGTTCATTAATTTAGGAGGGATTACAGATGATTTTAAGTATTAAAAATTATATAATAAATTTTTTTTATAAATTAAAAACTGTAGTAGATGTTGATGATGATTTTTATGATGAAGTTATTTATCTAATTGATTTGGAGGGGTAAGTATGAAAAAATTTTTCAATTATTTTCTTAAGGCTTTAGCTTTTATTCTTGCTGGTTGGGTTTTGAGTCGTTTGTTTCCTGCTTATTTAGGTATTGTTGATGTAAATGCAATGACTGTTAGTGGTCAAAATGTTGGAGCTCAAACTTGGAGTGTAAACCCTAGCACTGATTATTGGTATGTTAATAAGTCAATAGATAATTATTGGAATGGTTGGGGTTCTGGTTATGTTTATTTTAATATTGGTATTTCAAAACGTTCTACTGATAGTGTTACTCCTTTAGTTTCTCCAAAATCAATTGTATTATCTTCTGGTAATACAAGTTTTGCTTGCTCTATGGGAACTAGTTCTGTAAATAATTCAACTTATATTAATCAAAATTATAGTGTAGTTTGTCCTGTTAATTTTTCAAGTAGTGGTTTGACTTTACTTACTATTAATTTAATGCCACTAAATAATACTCCTATTAATACTTATGAGATTTACTTTGATGGTTTTATGTCTTTTGTTAACGATTCACCAGATGTTAATGTTAATGTTGATAATAGTTCTAGTGATTCTAATAGAGATCAGAATTTTGGTAATTTAATAACGGATAATAGAAATAATACTAATACTATTATTCAAAATAATGATGATAATGCTAACAAAATCACTGGTAGTGTTGATAAGAATACCGAAGAAAACAAAAAAACAAATGAAAAGTTAGATAAAGCAGAAGAGACTCGACAAGGTATCTGGGAAACTATAAAAGGATTGCCTGGTAAATTTTTAGATATGTTAAAAGGCTTATTCATACCTGATAATTTTGATTTTATAAATGATTTTAAGGAAGTATTAGAAAATAAGTTAGGTTTCATTGCCGAAGTTCCATTGGCAGTTATAGATTTTATTCTAGGTTTAGCTACTGCTAGTTGGGATGATTTCAATTCTATAACACTGCCTACCATAGATATATTTGGTGTTAATTTTTGGAACAGTCAAGAGATTTCGCTTCAACCTGCTATTGATATATTTAGTCCATATAAATATATAACTGATGTTATATGCGTTGCATTATGTGTTAATACATTAAAGAAATGGTATGATAAATTTGCTTCCGGAGGTGGTGAATCATGATTTTAGAAGGTATATTTACCTTAATAACTGGTGTTATAAATTTAATACCTTTCGAACTTCCAAGCTTGCCAAGTAAATTCATGAATGTATTAAATTTTATTTTTAATGGCATAACTAGTTCTTTAGGTATTATAGATTTATTTATTGATTTAAGATTTTGGATAAGTTGTGCTATTGTTATGGTTACTATATATAACATTAAGAAGATTTGGAACGGTATTATATGGTTATTGAATTTAATACCTAGTGTTAATATATCATACTGGTAATTGTCAATAAGGAAATTGGAATAACGGAGCCTTTAGGCGAGTATATGCCGAGAAAACTTATGACAATTAATTACAAGTATAATTTTGTTCGTCTAGGAAAAACAGTTCGTTTTTCCTAGGCCTAGCGCCAATGAGCGAAAAAAATAAGTTGCCAGGCTACCCGATAGGGTGGCTGGCTTTTAGGGGGGTTACTACGACACCCCCCAATGAGTGACATGTGACATGTGCCAGAAAAGGAGGAAAATTATGTCAAAAATAAGAAAGTCTAGACACTGGGCTTTTGTAATGTATCCTGAAAGTATGCCAGAAAATTGGCAAGAAATAATACAAGAGAGTGGGTTAGCGGTAGCTATAAGCCCATTGCATGATAAAGATGTAAATCCAGACGGAGAAGAAAAAAAAGAGCATTATCACGTTATAGCTAGTTATGACGGACCAACTACGTATAATAATGCTTTGGAATTTACTAAAAAATTAAATGCAACAATTCCAATAGATTTACAGTCGGTTAGGGGAATGTATAGATATCACTTGCATTTAGATAACCCTGAAAAATATCAATATGACGATAGAGATAGACAATTCTTTAATGGATTTGATATTTCTTCAGTAAATGAATTGACAAAAACCGAAGTTAATAAATGTAAAAAAGAAATATTGATATTTATTGAAGATAATGACATTATAGAATATTCCGATTTGCTAAATACGTTAATCAAAAATGATTTATGTAATTTATTAGATGTTGCGACTTCCCATACAATTTTATTTAACACTTTTATAACATCTAGAAGAAATAAGCAACTTCCTATAATTGATATTATGTTAACTTCTATATATATTTCTAAATCTACCTATAATAATATTACCCTATCTTTATATATATAAATAAAGATCAGTATATTCTATCTCTATTCATTTATCTACAACTAATTATATAATATCACATATAAATTTTAAATATAAATTTATTTAAATCATTTTAATTTACTTTTATATCTGTAAATCTATTTTATTTAACTATACATTAATTAATGTAACTATTACTTACTTATCCATTCTATATTAAATGTATCTAAATAAACTATGTCTTAATTTATAATATTACCACCCTATTAAAACACAAAATCTAAAATGCATTTTAAGTAATTTAAATATTAAAAGACGTATAATTGTTCATCTAAATTTAAAATATTTAACACTGCATAATTTAGAAAAAATTCTCCAAAATAATAATTAGAGAGGAGGACATATTCATGAGCAAAAAAACTACTAATAAAAATATTAAATGCGATGTTGATACTTGTAAACATAATAATAAAGACGAAGAATGCTGTGAATTAGAATCGGTAAAAATCAGCTGTACTTGCAACAATGATGAATGCGAATGTACAGAAGAAACAGTATGTCAAAGCTTTGAAAATACAGCAAGTCCAATTACAGACAATGAATATGAGGTAAATTCAGAAGATGAAGATAACATAGAAGAGGAATAACAACCTTTTCCATAAAAAACAAAAATAGGGCGATTACTACCCTATTTTTTCTTTGCCAATTAAATCAGAATAGAACTGATCAGTTTTTTTTCTAAAAGAATCAATTTTAGTAGTTGTCTTGGCAGATTCTTTCATTATTTTTTCCAAAGCATCATCGCCTGTAGACATTTCTTTATTTCCCCCAGTTAAATATGTAAATAAAGAAACTCTCATTAAGGCACTGCATATATTAATTAGTTCTACCCTATCTTCAGAAATTGAATCTTCAGCGTTAGCCTCACCTGAGCCGATAGAATATATCATTTGTTCCATATTAGGATTAACAAAATAATCATAGTCCTGAAACGTTAAACAAAAGTATTTCAAACTATTGTAAGTATAATAATGTTCTTTTTCAGTATCAGTTAAGGCTCTCCTAGCCTTTCCATCAATTAATTCCCTACTATCAGAATCAGATCTTACATCGCAAATATAACGCCCATCAATACCATATTTTTCATCATGAACATCAACTAAAGCAACACTATGATAAAAATCGATATTAGAACAAGAAATTAACATAGGCAAAGCTGTTATATCAAGTTTAGCTAATAATCTAGTGAATATATCCGTATAACCAGCGCATTTTGCTTGATAGCCATCTTCATCATCACTTAAAATATGAAAAGCACTACTGTAAATGTTTTTATCATATTCTTCTTCTATACCATTATCATGAACAGAATCCATAAAATGAGTACAAATGATATAAGTAGCCATAACTTTTTCAAAAGGAGATAAAAAACTTTTCTTAATATCGCTAATAAATAAATCTAACTTATCGTCAACTTCTTTACAGTGTTTTAAAGGAAAAGATTCACAACAAGCTTTCACAGTTTCATCAGATGCTCTAGATACATAATGATCAATAGTTCTTAAAGAAATACGTTCAGGTTCTAAAATATTATCGTATTCTTTATAAAATAAATTTTCAAATCTTAAAAAACGAGAAAAATCAAACTCAACAGGATAAGGAGCAATAATAACGTCATCAAGAGCAGGATTTCTAGCTAAAAACTCATTAATCTCATCAATAGCCTTTTTTTGTCCAACTTCATCTTCCACCATATCATCAACAACAAATATAACTGGTTGCTTTGCACCAAATAAAATAGGAATATCCTGAACCTTTCCATTACAATTAAAAAATATATATTCAGAACTATCTAAATCTATTTTTTTCATTCACACCACCAAAATTACTTTAATTCATCCAATATACTAATACCAATTTCCGGTTTTTCTACATCGAAATTATCAGCAATAGTTGCTCCTATATTAGCAAAAGTATCAAATGGTTTTAATCTAGAAGGCTTCTTAAAATTACGACTATATATAATTACCGGAACATTTTCTCTAGTATGATCATTTCCTTTAAATGTAGGATCATTACCATGATCAGCTGTAATAATTAATAAGTCATCAATTTCTAATTTATTTAAAATAATAGGTATATCAACATCTAACTCTTCAATAGCCCTACCATAGCCAGCAACATCTCTAGTATGCCCATATAAACTATCAAAGTCAGATAGATTACTTATACATAAACCTGTAAAATTCTTATCCATAATATCAATCAATTTATTTACAGCTTCCGAATTGTTATTAGCCTTAATATTTTTATTTATACCTTGACCATCAAAAATATCATTAATCTTTCCAATTGCAATAACATTATAACTATTTTCTATTAAACTATCCATAACTGTTTTTTTAGGTGGCTTAACCGCATAGTCACGTCTTGCATTATTAATAAGTTTAAACTTACCAACACTACCCGTAAAAGGTCTCGCAATAACTCTACCTACTCTCCATTCTTCTCTTAAAGTTAAAGCTCTAATTCTCTCACAATACTGATACAAAGTAGGAATAGGAATACAGTCTTCATGTGCCGCAACTTGTAAATCAGAATCAGCAGAAGTATAAATAATTAAAGAGCCATAATTTAACTGTCTTTCACCAAGTTCATTAATAATAGCTAAATTATCGTTAGAACACTTATTACCAATAACGCGTCTACCGGTAACTTCCTCAATACCAGCTAAAATATCATATGTAAAGCCATTATTAAACGTCTTAAATGGAATATCATTCTTAATACCTAACATCTCATAATGACCATTTAAAGTATCTTTTCCAGCATTTATAGGTTTCGCAATAGTATAATAAGCATCTACATCATCATTATCACTCATATTAAGTGTATCTAAAAAACCTATTTTCTTTAAATTAGGTATAAATAAATCACATTGTTCATTAACATGTCCTAACGTATTAGCACCATTATCTCCAAAGCTAACCGCATCAGTTGTCTCACCAACACCTAATGAATCCAGAACGATTAAAAAAACTCTTTTAAAACGCATTATTAAACATCTCCTTTATGACTACGAGGATGATACATATTATAATCTGCTATAACCTTATCATCACTAACATGCGTATATATTTTTGTAGTCGCAATATCAGAATGTCCTAACATCTCCTGAATACTACGTAAATCTGCACCATGATTTAATAAATGAGTAGCGAAACTATGTCTTAACGTATGAGGTGATACATCAGGATTTAATCCTTTAGAAACCAATAACTGTTTCAAGTTCTTAAAAAATCCTTGCCTTGTCATACCTAAACCATGATTATTTAAAAATAACTTATCGCAAGGCTTACCTTTCAACATACTCCTACGTCTATCCAAATAAAGTTTCAAATAATATATAGAATATTCTCCTAAAGGAATTTCTCTTTCCTTACTACCTTTACCAAATACTCTCACCAAACAATTTGTTAAATCAATATCATTAATAGTTAAATTAACAATTTCACTAACTCTTAAACCAGTGCCATACATTAATTCTAACATAGCCTTATTACGATAGTCAAATACACTCTCCAATTGAATATCAAGTAAAAGACTTACATCTTCCATACTCAAAGTCCTAGGCAAACTCTTTCTCAACTTTGGTCTTTCAATATATAAAGCCGGATCATAAGATAAAATACTTTCCCTTAATAAATATGAGTGAAAGTTCTTAATAACTGTCAAATTATGAGCAATAGTAGTAGTCTTTTCCAAAGAACTTCTCCCCTTTAAAAACTCCTTTATATCATCATCATGAATATCCTTAACATTAAAAATTCCTCTATCATTCAAAAAACTCCTATATACATCCAAGTCATTTAAATAAGATTCTCGAGTCTTATTAGATAAACCTTTTTCAAATATACAATAATTTATAAAATCACCAATAGCGTCATTTATATTCATCATACCACCAATTATATTATACCAAAAATTAGTAATCTTTCTAGATATTTAAGCATCAATTTGTTAAAATATAATTATATAAAGAAACAGGTGATACTATGAACAAACCTTTAGCACTCAAATTAGCACCAAGTACGCTAGATGAAGTTATAGGACAAACTCATTTAATAGGAAAAGATAAAATACTAACTAACTTAGTTAAAAATAAAAAATTATTTTCTATGATATTATATGGGAAACCAGGTATAGGTAAAACCAGTATCGCAAATGCCATTGTAAAAGACTTAGATGTTAGGTATAGATTTTTAAATGCTACTATAAATACTAAAAAAGACTTAGATATCGTAATTGAAGAAGCAAAAGTCTATGATGGTATTGTTTTAATCATGGATGAAATACATCGTCTAAATAAAGACAAGCAAGATGTCTTACTACCAGCATTAGAATCAGGATTAATAACACTAATTGGAATGACTACTTCTAATCCATATCACGCTATAAATCCAGCTATTAGAAGTAGATGTCAATTATTCGAATTAGAAGAATTAACTACCGAAGATATTATAGCCGGCCTTAAAAGAGCTATAAAACACCCTGATTTAAAAGATATCAAGATAGATGATAAAAGTATCAACCTAATTGCAAAACTAGCTGGAACAGACTTAAGATACGCTTATAATCTATTAGAAATATCTTATTACTCAACAGATGATAAAACTATTACTGAAGAAAAGATAAAAAGAATAAATAATAAACCCGTCTTTTTTGCTGACAAAAATGGTGATGGTCATTACGATGTCTTAAGTGCCTTTCAAAAATCAATTCGCGGTTCTGACGTTGATGCCGCCCTACACTATTTAGGAAGACTAATAATAGAAGGGGACTTAGATTCAATATATAGAAGAATGAGTGTTATTGCCTATGAAGATATCGGCCTAGCCAATCCCGCCATTGGCCCAAGAGTAGATGCCGCAATTAACGCTGCTGAACGAGTTGGTCTACCAGAAGCTAGAATTCCTCTTGGAACAATAGTTGCTGAAATGGCTCTATCTCCTAAAAGTAATACAGCTCATGTTGCCCTAGATAAAGCTTTAGAAGATATTGAAAACGGCAATACCGGAAACGTCCCAAATCATATAAAAACATCATCTACAGATTATAAATATCCTCACGATTATAAAGGTGCTTATGTTAAACAACAATACTTGCCAGATAAACTTAAAAATAAAAAATATTATCAGCCAAAGGATATAGGTTATGAAAAACAAGTAAAAGAAATATATGATCGCCTTGAAAAATTAAAAAATAAATAAATCATTGAAAAATAAACAACTATAAAATATAATAGTGTATCAAAAGGAGAAGATCGCAGTGAATAAAGAATTAACAGAAATACTTTGTAGAATATTAGACATAGATGAAGATAAATTTTTAAATAGCTATTTAAATGATGATGAAAGAACAATTACCGCAATAGAACACATTTTACAAAAACACACTATAGAAGGCAAAAAATTATTAGAAAAAGTAGCAGCTACCCTATCTAAAGAAACTGGGTTCAAATGGAAAGTAAAAACAAAACCATTACCAGATGTCAAAGGAACTAATGAACAAATCTGGCTAGAATGCGAAACTATAGATTCATCCATGTATTTTTATGATATAAATATTCAAGATAGTGACATTCCTATTACCCTATTTACTCAGATAGCTAGCACTAATCCTACAACAAAGAATATTACCATAGAAAGTTGTCTTTCTTTAATTTCTAGTGAAAAAGATGAAATTATTAAGGAATTATCAGAAATAACAGAAACACAAAGAAAAAGTATTATATTTAGAATAGAAAATTTAGAAAGTAAAATAGTAAGTTTATCTCAAGAAAGAGCTAAAACTCTTCAAGAACAAAAAGACGATGATGACAAAACAACAGAGTTTATAAAACAAGCTCAAGCTAATAGAAAAAAGCTCCAAGATATTATTAACACTAAAGCCGGCGGAAGCATTACTATAAAAGATGTATTAAGAATAACTTCTAAATTAAATCCAGCTGATAAAATTATAAATTACGGTCAACTTTTAGCCATATACAACGAAAACATGAACAAAGACTATGAAGAAACATATACTTATACATATGAATTTGCTGGTATAAAAGGAACTGTAATAAAAAAATTGCCAGCTGAAGTATCACAATTAATTAGATTTTATAACGAAAAGTTTGGTAGTAAAAAGAAAACCATAAAATATTTAAAATACATTATTAGCGATAAGGGATACCCAGATTTTAAAGAAACAGTTCAAGAGTTAACACAATTAGTAAATGCTGCCGAAGCCGCAGAAATAGACCATTTAACAGTTGAACCAGATGACTTTAAAGATAGTATGAGAGCAGATTTTATTACTAAAGTAAATGATTTAAGTAGACGTGAAGAACTAGAAACTATCATACCGAGTCTTAAAAAATATTCAAACAGACCATTAACCTTAAAAGAAGCTCTTTTAGAATTCGATACTTTCTGGGATGAGAGTAAAGAAAATAATGATTATCTGCCAGATAACAGATTATCAAAAGCAATTACTGGCTACATCAATTACATGAAACAGTTTACTGAAAAATCAACTGAAGTAGTTACATATATTGATCTATATAGAAAAGCTATAATAATTGATAAAGATGCTATAGATAATTATAAAAGTACAAGTTCCTTAATTGAATATAAAAAGAATTGTTTAAGAAAAAATACTGGTCATCGTACTAATAAAGTCGCAACCATAACAAAGCAAATTGCTGATGCCAAGCAAGAAATAGATGAGTGCAAAGAATACCTTGCTAGAATGTCCATCGAAGAAAAAGAACTTCTAACAGCAAGCACAAATCAAGATAATAATACAAGTGAGGCAAATAAAACATTTATTAAAACTGATCCTAATAAAGATCAAAAATAAACACAAACAAAAAAAGATATTCTAAAATTAAGAATATCTTTTTTAAAACTCTATTTTAACATCTTCCTTTTTAGCTGTATCAGCTTCAAAGAATTCTCTTTTACTAAGTCCTTTTGAAGAAGCAATAATACTAGAAGGGAAAGATACTACTCTTTGATTATAAGAAGATATATTTGCATTATATAAACGTCTAGCAGCTTGTAAATGTTCTTCAACATCAGCAATAGCAGTCTGTAATGTTTTAAAATTTTCACTAGCCTTCAAATCTGGATAAGCTTCAGCTAAAACATTGATTTTGCCAAGAGTTTCATTCATTTTATTATTAGCTTCAACTCTTTCTTCCATACTCATACCTTTTCTATATTTAATAGTATCAGTAATAGTCTCCTTTTCATGTTTAGCATATCCTTTACAAACAGCTATCATTTTAGTTAAAACATCATATCTCTTAGTTAACGCAACATCTATACCAGAATCAGCTTCATCAATTTTAACAATATCTCTATTGAAAGCATTAGAAACTGAAACATACCATATTACAATAATAAGTACTAAAACGCCAACAACTATTAATATTTCCATCAACTACACCTCCTTTCAACATTATATCTATATTCAATTCTATCACTAAACGGATAAAATCAAAACTAAAATAAATAATCAATATACACTAATTTACATCCTTACTTTTAAATAATTCATTATCAAGCCCTAATTCATCAACAAACATTGTAATTAACATAATATCCTTAGTAATAGATTTAATTATAGTCTTTTTACTAAAAATCTTAAAGTAACTTGGTGCTTCAAAAGAATCATGATCATTATCTATACCAACATGTAATTTATTATCAATAAAACATAATAATAATTTTCCAGAACACTTATCGTTCAATCTAGAAATTTTCTCCATTAAATGTGGTGTAATAATATAAAAAGCTTCTTCCCCATTAATTGCATAAACATTAAATTCACTATTAAATTTATCAGATTCTAAATTAACCTTTTTATACTCAACAGAAGAAAATATTGAATTAATTCCTTTATTTAAAAATCCCTTTTCATAAACACAAACATTCGATTTAAAGTTTTTATTAAAGTCAAACACCATCCATCTACCTTTAAATAACGTTGTATAGTATGTAATTTCAGAAATTTCATCTTCCCCAGGAATATATATATGTCTTTCTTTTTCCATATGTACATCAGACTGTCTAAATTTAACACCTTTATATTTTCCCGAAACATAATCATTAGACGAGAATCTATCTCCCATTCGTATCACACGAGTATCAGCAATAACTTTCTTACTAACACCAGCATTACTCTTATAAACAACACCAGTAAAATATTGTTTCAACGTTTTTAAAACAAAAAGTTCCTTATAATACTTAATATATTTTTTTCTTGGTTTAATAACACAAAAATATGTTAAAACAACATATAAGCAAACAACGCCAATACAAACACCAATAAATCCTATTAATAAATTTTGATTTTGAACTAAAATATTACTATACTTAACCGGAAATATATTCACAAAAAAGTAACCAATCAAAAATAATATTAATAACAAAATAATAGTCCAAGCCTGACACCAACGTCTAACTCTTTTAAATTCCTTAAGTTCCAAATAAATCACCTCGATTTACTAAAATACAAATTTAATTTACATTTTTACTCTTAAATAAGTCATTATCTAACTCTAACTCATCAACAAACATTGTAATTTTCTTAATATCAGACAATACGTTTTCAGTAACTTTTTCAGTATCAATTGTACTAAAGCAACTACTAGGTTCAAATGAATCTTTATTATCATATAAGCCAACATGTAACTGATTATTAATAAAGCATAATAAAATTTTACCCTTACTATCGCCAGATAATTTAATTATTTTTTCCATTATATGAGGCGTAATAATATAAAAAGCATCATGTGCATCTTGAGCATACACTAAAAATCTCTTATTAAAATCAGTAGACTCCATCTGTATTTTTTGATATCTAGTACTCTTAGAAAATATAGAATTAATAACTTTATTATTTCCAAAACCTTTTTGACATACCTGGACATTAGCTTTAAAAGTCTTATTAAAATCAAATATCATCCATCTACCTTTAAAAATAGTTACATAATAAGTTGTAGTATGTCCTTCAGAATCAGTACTTTGATGTTCCTCTTCTATGTGTACATCAGCTTGACAGAATCCAATGTCTTTATACTTTCCAGAAACAAAGTCCTCAGATGAATATCTATCACCCATATACATCATTCCAGTATTTCTAATAACACTAGGACTAATTCCAGACTCTGGCATATACTTTAAATCAGTAAATACTTTTTCTAAAGAACTCTTTACAAAAAACTCCTTAAATGCCAAAGTATATCTTTTCTTATCACCAGATACAATAAGAGCGTCTATCACAAATAAAACAATAGAACCAAAGAACAATAACGGTACAGACTCTCCATCAACAAATACATTAGTTAATATTCCAGCTGTAACAATAATAACCAAGGAAACAATAATCGCTACAATTAACTTGTTCCTATACTTAATTCTTGCCTTTTCTACATCATCAAAAGACATAAAACTCACCACCTACTATAAACAGTATATAATAAAATAAAAAATATACCAAGAAAAAAACATATAAATTAAAATCTATATGTTTAATATAAAAAGTTCAACCAATGAATTTGCATCCACACTAGTAGTTTTTATTTGTAAATCTATTTTTTGTAAACTAATCATTAAATTAAGTAACTCTTTAAAAGTATAATAATTAGTTAATTCTAAAGTCTTAGTAACGCGATAAGGTTTTACATCTAACTTTGTTGCGATTTCATTATTATTTAAACCCTCTTCTCTTAAGCATTTAACTTGATATATAATTCTAACTTGACTAGCAAGTAAACCAACAATACTTAAAGGTTCAATATTATAATTTAATAATTCTCTATACTTTTCTAAAGCCCTTTTCTTATCCTTTTCCGCTAAAGATCTACTAAAAGAAAATGTTAACTCACTAGCATCACCTAACTTCGCAACACATAAATCTAAAACATCTTTCTCATTAATAGTCTTTTCCTTACATCTATAAGTCTTTAACTTTATAATTTCATTCTCTAGCTTAGTAATATCATCAAGACAATATTCAAACAATAAATTAAGTGCTTTATTATCAATTTTATAGTCAGCAAGTAACTCTTTCGCAAACTTATTCTTATCAAGTTCTGCCTTAATATAAGTACATTTCTTTTTTAATTCCTTTGTCACTTTCAAAGTAGAATTAAGCTTCTTACTACATAGAAACAATAAATTAGTAGGATTAGGATCATCCAAATATTTATACAAATGATCTAAATCCTTACTATTTTCCTCTTTACTTAATAAATCAACATTATTAACTATAACAATTTTCTTATCTGAAAAAAGTCCATAAGTATCTAAATCTTCCAAAGCTTTTTCTAAAGAATTATCAACTAAATCATAACATTCTGAAACCACTTCATTAAAATCATTTTTTAAAATGACATCTTTAATAGTACTTTGAACAGAAACATAATCTTCACCTTCAATTAAGTAATTATTTACACTCATTTAAAGCTACTCCTACTTCTTCTAAAATACTCTTAAGATTACTAGTTTCTTTTCCGCCACCTTGAGCAAAAGTAGAACTACCACCACCATTACCATTAGAAGCAACAGATGCGTTTTTAACAACAAGTCCAGCATTTAAAGAACAATTACTACGAGCTAAATAATTAACACTACCATCATCCTTGACATTAGCAAAAAATACAAAACCGGTACCCAAAACACCAATTAAACTATCGGCTATTGATTTAAGTAAATTAATGTCCTTATTATTAACTTCCATAATAATACCTAAAGTACCATTATAATTTTTAATATGTTCCTTATAAATATCTAAATTTGATAAGTCCTTTTGTTCTCTTAAATTAAAGTATTTCTTTTCTAAACTCTTAACTTCTTGTTGAACATATCCAAGTTCATTTTTATTAAACATAATATCTTTATATGATGTAGGTTTAGTATTATCAATATCAACATCAAACTTTAACTTTATACCTTCATTATTAGCTTTATCTAAAATATTTCTAGCCTTAACAAGCAACTTAACAATTTCATCATTATAAGGTTTAATAGCTGTTAATAATGCTATTTCACTACGTGTACCAGTAGCTCCTTCAATTCTATAAGTATTACTTCCTTTAGATTCACATGAATAAAGTGTAAAATGTTCAATATCCTTAGTATTAGATACATGAGTACCACCACATAATTCGATAGATTTTCCTATCTTAACCACCCTAACAATATCCGAATATTTCTCACTAAATAAAGCCATTGCTCCTAATTGTTTTGCCTTATCAAGAGGCATAATCTCTGTAGAAACAATCAAGTTCTTTGAAATAACATTTCTAGCAAAACCTTCAACCTCTAAAATATTATCATCACTAACCTTACCAGAGTAAGTAAAGTCAAATCTAAATTTCTCATCATCTACATAACTACCAGCTTGTTTAATATTAGACGATACAACTTGCTGTAAGGCATATTGTAAAATATGAACAGAAGAATGATTAGCTTCTATTTTTTTACGTCGGTCTTTATCAATAACGGCTTCACAATTATCACCTATTTTAATAACACCATCAAGTAATTTAACCTTATGAATATGTTGTCCATTAGGTCCTTTAAAAACATCAAGCACACGTGCTTTAAAGTTCTTACCAAGTAACATTCCAGTATCAGCAACTTGTCCACCAGATTCTGCATAAAAACAAGTCCTATCAAGTGCTATATAGCAGTCATGGTCAACTGCATTAATAATCTCATCTTTAGAAAAAATTGCTAAAACAGAAGTTTTTAAACGATAAATTCCATAAACAAATTGACTCTTATCGGTAAAATCTAATAAAACTTTCTTTTGACTAGCCATAGAAGTCTTATTCTTACTATTTTTTCTAGCCATTTCTTTTTGAATATTCATATATTTATCAAACTCTTCTTTAGAACAAGAATATCCAAGTTCATTTAAATACTCTAAAGTAAGTTCATATGGGAAACCATAAGTATCATATAATTTAAAAGCATCCTCTCCAGAAATATATCCATCATTAGAATTCTTAACAAGTTCTTTTAAACGTCTTTCTCCGGCTTCCAAAGTCTTTAAGAATAACTTTTCTTCTTCTAAAACTAAAGTCTCTATAACAGCTCTTTTTTCTACTAAATATGGATAAGCCTTTTCCATCGTAAATACAACATCAGAAACAAGTTTATACATAAAAGGACATTCAATAAATAAGTTCTTTCCATATCTAACACTACGACGAAGAAGTCTTCTTAAAACATAACCTCTACCCGTATTTTCAAAAGAAGCTCCATCAGCTAAAGCAAACACAATTGCTCTTATATGATCAGCAATAATTTTATATTCCTTTTGGCCAGTATAAATAGAACCAGTTAATTCTTCAATATGTTGCATAATAGGTTTAAATAAATCTGTATCAAAAGTAGAATCTACATTTTGAAAAATACAACACCATCTTTCAAGACCAGCACCAGTATCTATATTCTTATGTGGAAGTTCTTTATAATCTTTTCTATCTACTCCTTCTTTAGAGTTAAATTGACTAAATACATTATTCCAAATTTCAACATATCTTTCTTGTTCTTCATCCAACTTAAATTTTTCTAATGCAGTACCATCTTTATCATACTTTTCACCACGATCATAGAATATTTCTGAATCAGGGCCACATGGTCCTTCACCAATTTCCCAGAAATTCTCTTCAAGTCTTACAATATGACTAGGATCCATACCAACTTCTACCCAACGATTATAAGCATCATTATCATCAGTATAAATCGTTACATATAAAAGATTTTTATCTATATCAAAATATTTAGGACTAGTTAACAATTCAAAAGAATATTCAATTGCTTCATTCTTAAAATAATCTCCTATCGAAAAGTTTCCCATCATTTCAAAGAATGTTTGATGTCTCTTAGTAACACCAACATTTTCAATATCATTAGTACGAATACATTTTTGAATACTAACAAGTCTCTTACATTCAGGTACAACAGAACCATCAAAATACTTTTTTAATGGTGTAACACCAGCATTAACCCAAAGAAGACTATTATCATTAACAGGTATCAACGAAGCACTTTCTAATACCTTATGTCCCTTTTCTTCAAAGAATCTATACCAAGTATTTCTTATATCATCATGACTCATATACTTCATAAACTTCTACCTCCTTAATGTTTATCTATATCTGAAAGTATCTCTAAAAGTCTTTTTTCATATTCTTCAATATTACCATTATTAAATATATAGTAATCTGCAAAAGCAATAGGTCCACCCTTTGCCAAGTTCTCAATTTCAGACAAATCTCTAATTTGAATTTCATCTAGATTAAATGGTCTATCAATTCTCTTACCAATGCGTTCGTATCTAATAGCTTTATCACAACAAACACATACTAGTTTTAATTCATCTTTAAATTTTTCTTTTAAAATTACATATTCATCCCAAGAATATAAACCATCAAGTACTGTATTTCCCGCCTTATAGGCTTCTTCTATTTTATCTTTTAAAAGGTAAGCTACTGCACCCATGCCATATTTTTTACGAATGCTTTCTCTATATTCTTTTTGTGACTCAGGTGTTATTTCAATACCTTCTTTACGCATATTATCATAAATAACACCACCAAAGTAAATCTTAGTCCAACCTTTCTTTTCTAAATAATCAGTCGCAATACTCTTACCAGAGCCAGCCATTCCAACAACCGCAATTAACTTATTCATAATCTACATCTCCTCATTTTTAATAATATTATTAGCTTCATTTTTTAACTCATCAATACTAGTATTTTTAACAATATAATCAAAATTCTTATAATCATCTATTTCTGTTTCCGTAATATGTTTTCTTTCCTCATCATCTAATAAATCATCATAATCTTCTCTTTCTAATTTTATAGTAACTACATCATCAAAACGCTTTTTTAATTCACTAAATTCCATTATAAGTCTAGCATCAGTAATTATAAAAACATCAAAGAAATTAGAAAGAATTTCAATATCTTCACAAGTACGATCTATTAAAAAATAGTTTTTATGTAACTTTTCTTTAATTATTTCAATACCCATTTTTTGTAAAAACTCTCTAGGTTTTTCTCCTGTATTTTCACTCCAGTCGAAATAGTTTCTCGCATAACTATATAATGGCTCTGTAAGACGCATAACACAAGGCTTATATCCATACTTTTTAGCCTCTTCCATTAAATAATTACCAAGTGTATTTTTACCAGTTCTAGCTTTACCCCCAATGACAAATATCTTCATAAATTATCCTCCTAAAACAAACAAAAGACCAGAGAATAGGAGGACAATTGCCCGGTACCATCCTATTTTTTGGTCTTAATTCTAAATAACGGTCTCCCGAGAAAACTCCTAAAGTAGCTTCCTTAAATTAATGCTAAATTTCACCAGTCATAATTTTAGCTCTCTAAAGGTAAATTTAAGTACTTATCTTTAATCAACGTTTCCTATTCTACTTCTTTTTTATTAAATAAATCCATAAAATGAATCTTTTCATCAACAAACATAAAAATAACTTTTAGGCAAGCAACAACCGGAGTTGCTACTACCATTCCTATGATACCAAAAAAATGTTGAAAAATCAATAGACTAATAATAATTATTACTGGATGTAGTTGCATTGTATGGCCCATGATCAAAGGTTGATAGAAATTATTTTCCAATAACTGAACAATAACAATTGAAATAATACAGAAAATTCCAACGCTAGGAGAAATAGTAAATCCTACTAAAACAGCTGGTATCGCACCAATATATGGTCCAAAATAAGGAATAATATCTGTTACTGCACAAAATACAGCGAATAATAAAGGTGCTTCTAGTCCCGCCAAAGTTAAGCCAATGCTTTGCGTAATAAACACTAAAAACATTACTAAGAATACTCCCTGAACATAATTTCTTAAAGATGTATTAATTCTTGTTGTTAATTCAGCATAATTATCTTTCCATTTCAATGGCATATGACTAAGAACTGTACTATTAATCTTATCAAAGTCAAATAACATATAAAATCCTATCATTAATCCTAATACAAAATTAATTGATGAAGATATAATTGACTTAGTAATATTAATAATAGTATTAGGTAAATTAGTAGTTAATCCTAAAGCAAAATTTTCAATTGTTGTATACACTTGTGTTTGTATAGCTTTAACATCAATACCATCAGTAGCGAATGTATCAAAAAATCTATTTCCAAATACTTTTAAATCTGCCAAAATATCTGGAATAGTCCCTACAAAATCTCCTATTTGTCTAACAAATGTAGGTAAAAATAAATATAAAAACATAAATATAATACCTATTAAAAATAAATAAACAATAATACATCCTGCAAATCTAGGTATTTTCTTACTCTGTAAAAACTTAACTATCGGATCACATAACCAAGCAATAAGTAAACCAATAAACACTGGCGATATAACAATAAGTAAATCTTTAAGAAAAACCAGTATTTTGGATTCTTTTAGTAAATATATTCCTAGTAAAATTACCCCTACCATCATCGCAATATATAAAATTTTGATAAGTTTTCTTCCAAAAGAAAGTATTTCATTTAAACTAGAAATATCTACTTTTTCATCTTTCTTTCTAAACATAAAAAGCCTCCTTCTTCCTAAATTATACCATATTTTCTAGCAATAAACTATAAAATACTTTATAATAACTATAGGTGATTTCATGAAAACAATAAAAGAAAATCAAACGAATGAAATAGTAATTAAAAATTCCAGATTCATTACCCTTTTAATAAAAATAAATTCTGAAGAAGAAATAAAAGATATTCTTCAAAAAGTAAAAAGCACTTATCCAGATGCTACTCATTATTGTTACGCCTATGTAATTGAAAATATCAATAAATCAAGTGATGATGGTGAACCAGCCGGTACAGCCGGTATTCCTATGTTAAATGCTTTGTTAAAAAATAATCTTACCAATATTCTAGCCATCACTGTTAGATACTTTGGTGGTATAAAACTAGGTGCTGGAGGACTAGTTAGAGCTTATACTAAATCCTTAACTGAAACTATAAAAAACTCTAAAATAGTCGAACTAGAAAAAGGTCTAGAAGTAAAAATTATCATTAATTATGATATGCAAAAAAACTTAGATTATTTATTAAAAGACTATGAAATAATATCAAAGTCTTTTCAAGAACAAATAACCTATATTGTAAAAGTACCAGTATCTTTTCTAGATAAACTAAATAATTATAACACAGAGAAAGTTAAAGAAACATACATTGAAAAAGACGTCTAAGCGTCCTTTTCTTTTAACTGTTCCTTTAATTTATTATACTTCATAAGTTTATCATAATAACAATTAGGACATAAAGATTCATAAGTAATTTTATCTTTACCATCTATTGCTAATTGTTCACCATCAAATATAAACTTACCATTAATTTTTCTTCCATTAAACATCGCTTTTCTGCCACATGAACAAATAGTTTTCATTTCCTCTATCGTATGAGCAATCTCAAGCAATCTAGTCGCACCAGGAAAACCATTTGTCCTAAAATCTGTTCGAAGTCCATAACAAATAACCGGTATATTAAGTCTAACAACAACTTGCATCAATTCATCAACTTGTCTTCTTTCCAAAAACTGAGCTTCATCTACCAAGATACATTTAACTTTATCATCATGTTCAACAACATATTTAAATACATTGTCATCTTTTTGTATTAAATAATCAACTTTTCTTTTTAATCCAATTCTAGAAACAATATATTCTTCACCCTTAGAATCAACAGAAGGCTTAAATATTAATACTTTCATACCTCTTTCTTCATAATTATACGCTGTCTGTAATAATATTGTTGTCTTACCAGAATTCATTGCTCCATATCTAAAAAACAATTTAGCCATAAAATAAATACACTTCCATTCTAATTACATTATAGCTAACCTAATTATAATTAACAAGCATTTTAAGTCTCTTAATAACCTTTTTTTCTATTCTTGAAATATAAGACTGCGATATTCCTAACTTTTCTGCCACCTCTTTCTGTGTAAGTTCATCATGTCCAAGTAATCCATATCTTAAAATCATAATATCTCTATCCCTTGGTCTAAGTCTCATAACCTCATTAATCATTAAATTACGTTCTGTCTCCTCCTCTATTCCTTTTGTAACTATATCAGGATCAGTTCCTAAAACATCTTCTAAATGTAACTCATTTCCTTCACCATCAAAAGATAATGATGCATCAATACTAACTTCAGACTTAATTCTTTTATTTTTACGCAAATACATAAGTATTTCATTATCGATACATCTCGAAGCATAAGTAGCAAGTTTTATATTCTTATCCTTACTAAAAGTATTAATACCCTTAATTAATCCAATGGTACCAATACTAACTAAGTCCTCTAAATCAACACCAGTATTTTCATACTTTTTAGCTAAAAAAACAACCAATCTTAAATTATGTTCAATTAAAATATCCTTAGCTTTTAAATCACCATCATCCTTTAAATTAACATAATAATCTTCCATCTCCTTAGATAAAGGTTCTGGAAGCATATCTGTTGCGCCTACATAAAAAATACTAGTAACCTTATAAAATATCTTTTTAAGTAAATTAATTATAAACATTATAAATCCTCCTTAAATATATTTGGTAATATACAGTCAACATTATTTAAACTAAATCTATCCTTACTAATGCCTACTAAACAATTTTTAAACTCCATCTTATCAATAATAACTTTAGAAACTTTATAGCACTTAATAACACCAGTCGTATTAAGTGCTTTATAAGGTACATATAAAACCTCATCAGATAAAATATCAATATTATTATTTATTAAAATAACACTCCTATTCTTATAAGGATCTCTTAATTGATTACCAGTATCTATCATACCCGTTAATTTATATTTCTTTTTACCAATACAAATCAATACTTCGTACATATTACCATATGTATTCTTATATAAAATATGTTCCCTAACATAACAAAATATAATAATTGGACTAACTATTAAAAACAAAACAAAGTTAATAGATAATCCATTATTTATAAATAAAATACCTTGATTCTTATAAGTAAAACTAACATTAAGTAAATATAAACATCCTCCTAAAATAACACTAAGTAAATAAAAATAACTAATGTTTTTTATAAAATTATTTTTACCAAATGTAACAAGAATAATAAAAATACTTATCAAAACCTTAATACAAAATAATTCTACTGAGTTAAGTTTAATAAATAATAAAAATATCGATAAAGAAGCAACTATACTACCTAAAATAAGTCTCTTAATAGAAATTCTTTCCTTCAATACCTTACTAGTTCCATATAGTAATAAAAAATCAAAGAAGAAATTTAGTAAAAATACTAAGTCTAAATAAACTTTCATTTATATCACCAATATAACTATACAAATAAAAAAACGACTTATCTGTCGTTTTTAGTATTAACTATATCTTTTTCTTTTTCATAAATATTTTAATTATATATGATAAGAAAATAATCATAATAATTACAAAAGCCCATTTAAGTATCAAATTAACTGTACCAGATGAATATTTATTAATAATATCAAATATACTTTCTGGAACATATTTACCTATTAAAGCTGATACATCAGGTAAACCAATATTATTCTTTATAAAAGTTAAAATTCTAAGTAATATATCAATTATAGCCATAAAGAAAACAAATGATGAAAATCTTTTAAAAAACATAACTACAACTAAAATTAAAATAATTAAAACTATTAAATCTATATACATCTTTATACCACCTTACGATAACAATTGTAGCATAATTTTCCATCAAAAAAAAGACTAAATCACTCTAAAATATCCTTAGGTATAGAATTATCTTTTTTATACACTGTAATTTTACCATCTTTATATGTTGCTAATAAAATGTTACTGTAATCAGTATATCCTAATACTTTTAATTGTTGTTTAAACCAGTCTACATCTTTATCAGTATTAGAAATATTCTTAATCATTAATTTAGAATCTATAATAACATTAGCACATAAACTATCATTACTAGATTTAATCTTTAAATCTTTCTTAGTAGGTTCTTTATACTGATCCTTCACTAAGAAACTAATCTTACCATTAACTTCCATTATTGCAAAAGCTATCTCACTTAGATCAAAATATCCCGCATTACGAGCTTGTTCTAATAAGTCATTTAAATCAATTTTTACCTTATCTAATGATTTAAAAAGTATTTTACCATTTTCAATTATAACAGTAGGTACACCAACAACAACTCTTCTAATAAAAATACTTTTCATAGATAAAACAGATACCAAATAAGCAACAAATCCAAAAGTAACTATCGCAACTATTCCATTTATATATTGATTATCAAAATTCATTGTCATTTCAGCAGTAAAATTTCCTATAGAAATACCTATAACATAATCAAATAAACTAAGTTCTGAAGCCTGCTTTTTGCCAATGATCTTTGTAACAAAGAAAAGTACTACTAAACTAATTAAACTTCTAGGTACAACCATAAATGCTTCATTAAAATTCATATTATCACCAGTACTATTATTAACCAAAAAAGAGACCTTTAGTCTCTTATTTATCGCCCTCTTCTAACATTGTTGTAATAAATATACCATAACCTTTAGTTGTATCATTAACTATTACATAATTTACTGCCCCTATAATTTTATTATTCTGAATAATTGGAGAACCGCTCATTCCCTGTACTATACCACCAGTAGTCTCTAATAGCCTTTTATCAGTAATTTCAAACAAAATATTTTTAGTTTTATTTTTAGTATCTATATTAATAATATTAATGTCAAAGTCTTCTACGTTATTGCTATCTATAACTGTTCTAATTATCGCATCACCTGTTGTTATATCATTAATCTTACCTACTTCTATTGTATCCATCATTGAGATATCTTTTGAATACTTACCGAATATTCCAGCTATTTCATTTTCTGTTACAACTCCATACACATCATTCTTATCATAAGTAGCATTCTTCTCTCCTGCTTTACCATTTCTACTTTTAACAAACCCAGAAACTGTTCCTTCATATATCTTCCCGTCCTTTATTTCGAACTTAGACACTGTTGAACTTTCTATTATTTCATGTCCTAAAGCACCAAAGACTTTACTTTCAGGATCAATATAAGTTAAGGTACCAATACCATTAATCTTATCTTTAACGTATAATCCAGTTTTTAATACACCATTAGAATCTTTTAAAAGTTCCATTGTAACAGTTTTTTCTTTGCTATTTCTAAGTACTTTAAAGGAAATATTATTATCATTAGTTTTTTCAATTAAACTAATCATTGAGTTGATATCATTAACTTTATTATTATTAACTTCTGAAATAATATCTCCTGTCATAAATCCAGCATCACGTGCTACGTATTTATCATCAATTTTGTAAAATCCAACAACTAGTACACCTTTAGACTGAACTTCAATACCTATAGTATTACCACCTGAAATAACATAATTAGAATAAGCAAAAGTATTTGCGGGTACAATAAATAAAGAAAAAAGAAGTGCCGATAATATCAAATGTAGCTTGTTTTTAATTTTCATAAAATTCACCTCTTAAAACCAATCTACATTATTATTATTAGTAATATATTAAAAATTATTTTACTAAAAATTTACCAGTTATTTTTTAAAAACATAGATTGATTAACTTGTTATTAATAAATAATTTTGATACAATTACAACATACGAGGTGAAAATATGGACGATAATAAAAATCAAGAAAGAATTCATATTACCAGAGAAGAATATCGTCAAATTAAAAAGAAAAAGAAAGCAAGACTAAAGCCTTGGTCTTTTTGTGTATTTCTTGTCTTCTTCCTAGGCATACTCGCTATATCAATATATAAAGTTTATTCTTGGAACTTAGATAATAAAAAAATTAAAAAAATAACTGATGACTTAAGTAAAGAAGTAAAACCTGTTGCTAATAACGAAGAAGGAGAACTTGTAAATCCACCAGATGATAAAAATTCTGATTACTGGTATTATGTAAGTCTACCATTCTACGATGTTGATTTTAAAACTTTAAAAGAAAAAAACCAAGATACTGTTGCTTTTATTCATATGGCTGAAACAAATATAAATTACCCTGTTGTTCAAACTAATGACAATGAATATTATTTAGGTAGAGCTTTTGATAAAAGTAAAAACGACGCTGGCTGGGTCTTTATGGATTATCGTAACGATGTAAACAATTTGTCAGATAACACTATAATTTATGGCCATGGAAGATTAGATAAAACAGTCTTCGGCTCATTAAAAAATTCTTTAAAAAAATCTTGGCAAGAAAATAAAGACAACTATATAATTTGGCTATCTACTCCTACAGAAAATATGATGTTCCAAATCTTTTCTATTTATACCATAAAGAGCGAATCATACTACATAACAACGGATTTCAAAAATGAAAACGACAAACAAACCTGGCTAGATACCATGGTAAAAAGAAACACTACTACTAAAACTACTGATGTATCAACATCCGATAAATTTCTAACTTTATCAACCTGTTTAAATAACAATGGCGAAAGAGTCGTTGTTCAAGCAAAATTAATTAAAAAACAAAAACGTCAATAAAATAAATAATTTGATGTTTTTTTTGACAAAATAGTTACTACCAAGTATAATTAGTATAAGGTGATAATATGGAAAGAGATAATATGAATTTAGATGACATAATGGCTGAATTTGGTTCTAGTTCAGACAAACCATACGACTGGGCAAAAGAAGATGGATATCTTAGCAAACAAACAAAAGAAGAACCAGCTGCTGAAAATAGTTTAGTCGCAACAGCAAACACTGGCTTTGTAACTGATGAGCCAACCGTTGAATATAACGAGAGAGTATTCAAAGAACGAGCAAGAAAAACAGAACGTACCTACATAAACTCAAGCAAAGATACTGCTGGAGCACACAAATCAAGTAACACAAGACATAAAACAACTACAGAGGCAAAACCAAAAAAAGCAGAATGGCAAGAACAAGCAGACACTATAAAACAAGTTAAGAGAGCTTTTGGAAAGAAATTTGCTACAATTGGATTAGCACTAGGTCTAATTGTTGGTGGAACAGCTGGAGTTTACGGAACTATGCAAGTAACAGACTATCTAGATAATAAAGAACTTAATGAAACAAGAGAGGCTGTAGTTCAACAATATACAGAACAATTCTTCGAAGACAATATAAGCCCTTATGTAACAACAACATCAACAGGTGATGGGCTAACATATGATGAACAAGGAATCGCAAAAAGCATTTCTGCCGATGGAAAAGTAGACGATTATGAAGTATACGGTTTATATAGTAACATGGGCGAAGCTGAAGCAAACCGTGTTTTAGAAAGTGTAGATACTACAAAAGTTGATAGACCTTTTGAAAGTGTAGAAGAATACATGCGTGCTCAAGGACAAGTAAATGCAAGTAACCAGCAAGACGTAAGCTTATGGAAACAAAATGTTGCAGATGCATTAATCGCTCAAAATGAAATTGATTCTATGTTCCCAGCAACAGCAGAAAATTCTGCTACTAACACAGACCAAGCTAGTCGAGGAGGAAAATAATATGACTGAAGAAAGAGAAGTAGAATACGTATTAATCGATAATAAAAAATACGAAGTAGTCATGGAAAAAGCATCTGGCGATACTACTTATATGTATTTATCAAATCTTGATGATGATAATGATAATTTAATAAGAAAATATACAACTGTAGATCAAGAAACAATATACCCTTTAGATAATGATGAAGAATTTGAACTAGCTATGAGTTTAATTGAAGGATAAAAAAGACCTATGTAATTTTACATAGGTTTTATTCTACTCTTCTACTTTGAAATCAACAACATCGCCATTATCTTTTACTAATTTAGTAATAGCTTCTTCTGCATTTTTTAATTTCTCATCACAAGTTTTAGCTAATTTCATAGCTTCATTAAAATTATCTATTGCCTCATCCAAAGGTACCTCACCAGTTTCTAACTTTTTAACAATAGATTCTAACTTTTCTAAGTTCTCTTCAAAACTCGGAACTTTTTTTTCTGCCATAATATTTTTCCTTTCTTACTTTAGTTCTCTGCCGCCCCATTCAACAACAGTAAATCCTTCTCTACTAACACTAGTTAACTTTTGTTCTTTTATATTAACTTTCTTATCTAATACTTTAAAATCCATATATACTCTTATTAAAGTATCAGGATTACTACTAAATTCAATAGGCATATAAGCATTTATCTCCTCTTCAGTTCTAAATCTTATATAATTATATTTATTATCTTCCATTTTAGGTAACCAGTATACTATAAACTCATTAACTTCTTTATCATTTAATCCAAGTATACTTAATTTTTCTTCCAAGAATTTAACAGTATCTTTACCAGCAACAATGAATCCTTCATTCATATCGTAAATATTATTGTCAATACCTTCCCAAAATAATGCATAATAATTCCTACCAGTTTCATAATCATATAAATTGCCATCAACAGTAGCGTGAACTCTCCATTCGTTATTATACTTAGGATATGAATATGTAATTAGATTATCATTTTTTAATTTTATAGTTAAATCCATATCTTCTGTCGGATATACATATAACATTGGTTTATAAACAGGACCAAATTCGATTTCTTTAGGCGAAAAATAATTTCTAACATTGTCAACAAAATCTTCTCCAAAATTAACTGCAGTTGCACTAGTTAAAACAGCAAATATAATAATTAACACAGTCTTAGCATTAATTTTCTTTCTTTTAGATGCTATTATCAACATAATAAAACAATATAAATATAAAACAAAATTTTCTTTTAAAACCAGAGAATAAACATCATGTAATTTTTTTGAAAACAATGTACATTCATCAGTTTTACCAAACCAACCTGGTAAAGATTGATTAAGTACAAATAAAATAATTGTTCCAGCCAAACTCATTCCTAACAAAATATAAAATATCGCTCTTAAAGTATTTTTCTTATTTTCACTCATCACAATACCTCTGCCTTTATATCGCCATCACTAAACTCAACAGTAATAACATCTTTCTTTTTAATTTTCTTAACGCTAGATAATACCTTACCATCGATTCTCGTTATAGAATAACCTCTTTTAATAGTAAGTAATGGACTAAGTGTTTCCAACTTAGAAACTATCTGTAAATACTTATTAGCTTTCTTATCTATTAATTGATATGGACTTTTCAAAGCATAAGAATTCTTAATAGTTATTAATCTCTTTTCTTTTAAACTAACAATATCTTTCATACTATATTTAAGTCTTTCAATAACATTATCAAAAACCATTTCTTTGCTCTGATATATAGTAATTGGATTAACAAGTACCGGTCTTGACTTTAAATAATTTAATTTTTCTCTATATCTTTTAATATCATTAGTAATAGCTTTATTAAGCCTAATTTTAATTTGTTCTAAATACGCTTTTATATCATTAATATCAGGAACAGCCATTTCTGCTGCACCAGTAGGAGTTGGAGCTCTTAGGTCAGCCACAAAATCAGCAATTGTAAAGTCTATTTCATGACCAACAGCGCTAATAACTGGAACAGGACACTCATATATTGCTCGTGCTACTATTTCTTCATTAAATGCCCATAAATCCTCAATACTTCCTCCACCACGACCAACAATTAAAGTATCTATATCATAATTAACACTATTATGAATTTGCTTAACTATATCTTCTTTAGCATCCTCACCTTGAACCAAGGCTGGAAATAAATATACATCAGCAATAGGCCAACGTCTTTTAATTGTTGAAATGATATCTTTAATAGCTGCCCCAGTAGGAGCTGTAACTACACCAATACGTTTAGGAATTCTAGGTATCTTTTTCTTTATAGTTTGATCAAATAATCCTTCAGCTTCGAGTTTTTTCTTTAACTGTTCATAAGCAATATATAAATTACCAATACCATCTTCCAACATATCATTAACATAGATTTGATAGCCACCATTCGCCTCAAATACACTAATTTTACCAGTAACTAAAACTTTCATTCCGTCACTTGGCATAAACTTAAGTTTTTTCGTGCTAGAAGCAAACATAATAGCGTTAATTCTACTACCATCATCCTTTAAAGTAAAATAATAATGTCCTCTAGTATGCGCTTTAAAATTAGATATTTCACCCTTAAGAAAAACCTCATTTAAATTAACGTCGTTATCAATTTTATATTTAATATATCTCGTTAGCTGTGAAACTGTAATATATTTATCATTCATATTTCTCACCTAACATTTTTCTACATCATGATATATCTTGTCTAAAACACCATTAATCATTTTAGTAACAGCGGGTTCAGAATAAGTCTTAGATAATTCAATAGCCTCATTAATTGCTACTACACTAGGTGTATCAATATATTTAAGTTCAAAAATACCAAGAGCTATAATAGCTTGATCAACTTTATTTAGTCTATCCATTGTCCATTTATTAAGCTTACTATCAGCAAGTTTATAAATTTCCTTTTTATTTTTTAATATCCCTTTAACACAAGTATCAACAAACTCATTTTGAACATCAAATTGTTCCTTAATTAAATCATCAACATTATAATCAACCTTAGCTTCATCAAACAAATTAGCTTGATAAATAACTTTAACAATAATGTCTCTTAACTCACTTCTACTTTTCATTAAATTCTCCTCTCTCAAAAATAAGCATTACTAATTACATAAATTATATCATAATAATTACTTTTTATCTTTAATTTCTTTTTTTAATTCATAAAGGAATGACAATGCTTCCATTGGTGTCATTTCTAAAGGATTAATTTCTTTAACTTTTTCTTCAATTGGATTAGTTTTAGCCTCAACTTCGCTTTCACTAAGTTCAAATAACGAAGTTTGGGTAAATGTTTCTTTCTTTACATTTTTCTTTTCATATACACTAAGTATTTCATCAGCTCTTTTTATTAAACTGTCAGGTAATTTTGCTAAAGAAGCAACATGAATACCATAACTTTTATCTACTGAACCAGGCTTTACTTTATGTAAAAATGTAATTTTACCATCTTCTTCAACAGCTGAAACATGAACATTTTTTAAATGTTTAAGATCTTTTTCTAACACAGTTAATTCATGATAATGTGTAGAAAACATTGTCTTAGCTTTAATTTTATCGTGAATATATTCAAGTATAGCTTGCGCTAAACTCATACCATCATATGTAGCTGTACCACGACCAAGTTCATCAAATAAAATTAAACTGTGTTCTGTAGCTTCACTAATTGCATAATTAGCTTCTCTCATTTCAACCATAAATGTAGACTGTCCAGAAACTAAATCATCTGAAGCACCAATACGTGTAAATATTTTATCAAAAATAGGCATAACACAACTTTTACAAGGTACAAAACAACCTATCTGAGCCATAATAACCGTAATAGCACATTGCCTCATATAAGTAGACTTACCAGCCATATTAGGTCCAGTAATTAATAAAATATCCGTTGTCTTATCCATAATAATATCATTAGGAACATACTTATCCTTCATAACTTGTTCAACTACAGGATGACGACATCCTATCATTTTAACAGTTCTATCCGAAACAATTTCCGGTCTTACAAACTTATAATTATCAGAAACAATAGAAAAAGCTTGTAACATATCAACTTCACTAATAATTTTAGCTAACCTTTGTAATCTCGAAACATATCTTTTAACTACTTCTCTAATATCCATAAATAATTTATATTCAAGATTAATGATCTTATCTTCTGCGCCAAGTATAATATTTTCTTTTTCTTTTAATATTGGTGTAATAAATCTTTCACAATTAGTTAAAGTTTGTCTTCTTTCATAACCATATTCATCTTTAATTAAATGTTTTTGTCCTTTAGGTACTTCAATATAATATCCAAATACTTTATTAAATCCAACTTTTAAATTCTTAATACCAGTCTTTTCTCTTTCTTGTTGCTCTATCTCTAAAATAAAGTCTTTAGAACCAGCACTAATATCTTTTAATTCATCAAGTTCCGTATTATAACCAGGCTTTATCAAATGTCCTTCATGTAAAGTAAATGGTGCATCAGGAAGTATAGCTCTATCAAGTAATGAATATAAATCATCAAATACTTCTATTTCTTTATCATATCCTATATTACCTAATATTTCTTTTATTTTAGGAAGAGCCTCTAAAGAACCTTTTAATTGTAATAAATCTTTAGCATTTAAATTACCATATGTAACTCTACCAGCAATTCTTTCTAAATCATAAACTTCATCTAAAGCTTTTATTAAATCATCCCTTAAAATAAACTCTGTAGATAATTTAGATACATAATTGTATCTTCTTTCCAATTCTTCTTTAGATGTTAAAGGATTTTCAATATTATGTTTTAAAAATCTAGATCCCATAGCAGTCTTATTTTTATCAAGCAACCAGAATAAACTATATTGTCTTTCTCTATTTCTAAGTGTTTCAATTAATTCTAAGTTCTTTTTAGTATTAATATCAAATTCTAAATATTCTTTAGATCTAACAACTATAGCTTTCTGTAAGTGATGTAAATCTCCTTTTTTAGTATCAACTATATAATATAATAAATGTTTCAAAGCCTGAATAAGTCTAACATCCTCTAAATCTTTATATATATATTCATAGTTCTTATCATCTAATTCTTCTTTAGTTATTGTAACTAAAATTCCATAGTTAGTTCTAAGTTCTTCTACTATTTCTCTATCTATTAAGTCATTAACAATAACTTCTCTAAAACCATTTCTAACTACTTCTTTAATTACTTTATATTTTTCTCCATCAATTAAAGTAACATAAACTTCTCCCGTAGAAACATCTGCATAACTAACTCCATAACAATATGAAAAGTCATATATATTAGCTATATAATTATTACTTTTAGCATCTATACCAGAATCAAGTCTTGTTCCTTTAGTAACTATTTGGACAACATCTCTTTTAACCATTCCCTTAGTCTCTTTAGGATCTTCTAACTGTTCACATATCGCAACTTTATAACCTTTTTCTATTAGTTCATCTACATATGAGGCATAAGCATGATGTGGAATACCACACATTGGAACTCTCTCATCAAGTCCTGCTTGTTTACCCGTTAAAGTTAACTCTAAAACACGTGAAGCAAGTATTGCATCCTCAAAAAACATCTCATAAAAGTCTCCAAGTCTAAAAAAGATAATGCTATCTTCGTATTTATCCTTTATCTCCATATATTGTTGCATCATAGGACTTAATTTTTCTCTATCTACTTCACTACGTTTCATATACTTCACCAAGAAATATTATATCAAAAATACTTTATCAAATAAAGAAAAATAGCAAGTTTTTCTTGCTATTAAAATCCTCTTGAACTTCCGCCACCACCAGATGATCCTCCTCCACCGGAAAAGCCACCGCCTCCGCCGGAAGACCAACCACCAGATGACCAGCCACCGCCAGATGAATGATATCCATCTGAATTTTCTGAATGAAGCCTACCTACAAGCCAGAATATTTCTTTTAATGCTAAAATATATATCCAAGTTTCAAAGGAACTAAAAATCATCATTAAAGTAAGAAATAATAATAATAAAGTTGAAATAATAATATAAAACTTACTAGGTTTTTTGCGTCTCTTTTCATTTATTATTCGACAATAATTTCCCTGTGAAAATCCAATAATAGAAAATATAAAAGCAAAAGTTATTGCACTAGCAAGCGCATCAGTATCAGTTTCATCCCCAAAAGAATAATAATTGTTACTATTATAATCAGCAATAGTTAAAGTATTATCTAATGCTTCTATTTCATAATAATCACAAAGTTTTTTATAAAATGCCGTATATCCAGTTTTAACGCCTGTATTCCAGTCATTATTCTTTAAATATGGAATTATATATTGATCCTGATATCTTCCTGTAAGACCATCTGGTAACACACCTTCAAGTCCATATCCAACTTCTACTCTAAATTGTCTTTCTTCTAAGGCCAAAAGTAATAATAAACCGTTGTTCTTATCCTTATCGCCAATACCAAAACTCCTAAATAATTTAGTAGCGTAATCTTCTAAACTCATACCTTCTAAGTTCTTAACAGTTACTACAACGATTTGTGCATCAGTTTGTTTTTCCAAATCAACTGATCTTTGCATAATATATTGTTCTACATCATCATCTAAAATATTAGCATAATCATTAACATAAAAATCATTAGTTGGTTTAACTAAAGCAAAGCAATTAAAAGGAAAAAGTACTAATACTAGTACTAAAAATAATTTCTTTTTCATCTTAGAACTCTACATCAGGAACTTCAGTTTTTCCTTCGTCTGCTTTAAAGTACTCCGCTTTTTCAAACTTAAACATAGAAGCTAAAATATTATTAGGAAATTTAATAATTAAACTATTATAAGATTTAACAGCATCATTATAATCACGTCTAGCAGTTGATATTCTATTTTCTGTTCCAGCAAGTTCATCTTGTAAATTAATAAAATTAGTATTTGCCTTTAAATCTGGATAATTCTCAACAACTACCATTAAAGCATTAATAGCATTGGATAATTCTTGATTAGCATCAGCCTTTTCAGACATACTCTTTGCATTAACTAAATTTTCTCTTGCTGTTGTAATATCAGAAATAACTTTCTCTTCATGTTGTACATATCCTTTAACAGTACTAACTAAATTAGGAATTAAGTCTGCTCTTCTTTGTAAATAAACATCAACATCACTAAGTTTAGTATCAACATTTTCTCTACTTGTAGTCATCTTATTATAACTACCAATACCAGTAAGAACAAGTATAACTAAAACTACTCCAACAATCAAACCCACAATTGTACCTTTCTTCATAAACATTCTCCTCCTACAATAATTATATAATAAAATTAATCTAAAAAAAAGAGTAAATTAATGTTGTCCTAATTTACCCTTAGTAATATATAATTTTTTATTTTGTCTTTCTTTATTAATAAATTGTTTTTCTACTGAACTACCAGATTCTTTTTCTACTTCTTTCATTAATTTATCAGCAACTTTTACCATATTAGTAAGATATAATTTTCTAATTAAAGCCATTTTTTGAGGAAAAGAATATGAGTAAAAATCTCCAACAGCAAGATCTTCATCTATGAATTTATCAACACTTTCGCTAATACCAGTAGCAGTCAATTTTTTTTCACCAGATTTGCCTCTATCTTCTTTAAATATAGGTCCAGCATAAACTTTATTCTTTCCAATCTTAACATAAAATCTTTTTAATTGTGCTATTTCTTCTTGCATCAAAGATGCACTTTTGTAGTCACCTATATTTGTATAAGCAAAAGCTAAATATCCTCTCGCTTTTAACGCTTTAATTCCACCATTATCTAAATATTCTCTAAATTTTTCTATTGCCTTAAAATTATCACCAATTCTAAAATAAGATTGTCCTACATAATAATCAAAGACAGAAAATCCAGTTAATTCTTTACCTAAATTGGCATACTCAATAGCCCTTGGAAAATCTTGCATTGACATAGACTTTTTAACTTCAAGCATACATTTTTTATAGTTTTCAAATTCTTCTCTAGTTAAATTTTCAAATTTTCTTTTCTCAATTAATCTTTTCTGTAAATAATCAAATGCTATTTCACTAGTTGATTGTGCAATATAGTCATAGTTATCATAAAAAACTTTCTCAACTAAACTCAAATTTGAAAAAATAGACATTTGCATATAATTAAGTAATGTTTTAACATCAATTTTTCCATTTTTTAACTCAGCATCAATTCCATTTTTTTGAACAAACTCTATATACTTAACTCTTTCTAACTCTAACAAGTTATCAATACCATTAAGCAAAGGATCTATTTCAAAAGAAGAATTAACCGAATGATCAGCATCTCGTATCTTTTGTAATAAAGAAACAGCGGTAACAAAATCATGTCTGTTAAAGCTTTCAGCTGCTTCTTCATATAACCTAGTCAAGTTATGATTACTACTTTGCTTTTCTTTATCAAGAACAACTTTTAAATTTTCATTATAAAATTCATCAGGATTAATAGATAAATCATAACAAGCTTTAGTTAAAGCAATATGAAAACTCAAGCCCATATTAGAGTTAGAACTATTTTTTTTACATAAAAGAATATACTTATAAGCGTCTTCATATTTTTTCTTGCTAACAGCAAGAGTATACAAACCATAATATGCTAAAAATTGTTCAGTATCAGAATTAGTCAACTCCAAATAACATTCTTTTGCTTTATCAAACTCTCTAATTTTTTGTAAAAATCTAGCTTTATAAAGTAAATATCTACTATCCCCAGCATCTTCAAGTACTTTAAGCAACTTTTCACACTCTTTAAAATTATTAGAATACATTTTATCATATCCTAATATTTTATTTAATTGATATCTAACATCAATAATAGTCATATATTTCACCTTCTAATATGTTTACTTAATAATTAATTAAAGCTACTTTATTTTTTAAATCCTTTTGTACCTTTAGCTAGTAATAATTTTTTATTTTGTCTAACAGCACGAACTAAATTTTTTTCATCTGAAGTTTTAGCTTCCTTTTCTAGCTTACTAATTAATTTATCAGCTTTTTTAACACCAGACTTATCACAATATAGTCCAGCAACAACACCAATTTTTTGTCTAAAACAATAAGTTTCATATTCTGATAATGTTAAATCAGACGACATAAGATTCGTAAAATTAACACTTAAGTTTTTAGTTCCAGAACCTTTTCTATCTTCTTTTCTTTTTTTATCAACATACTTTTTATCAGTTCCTATAGAATCAACAAAGTAATTTGAAATAGCATTATGATCAGCTCGTACATCCTTCGCAACACTATCATTACCCATAGCTGCATAAGATTCACTTAAATAATATGAAGCTTTATCAAATTTAGCAGCACCTACTTCTAAATATCTTTCTAATACTTTAGTAGTTTCCTCATATTTACCAGAAAGATATAAAGCTTTACCTTTATAATATAAAAATAAAGGCACATCTAAATTCATTCTAGCTTTATCGCAGTCTTCAATAGCCACAGCATAATTATTTTTGTCAATTTCTTCTCTAATTTGATGTCTAGAACATCTAAAAAATCTAAATTGATTTCTATCAAGATCTTTATAGCATCTTCTTTCGTTAATTCTTCTATCTACATAACTAACAAGCAAAGGATCAACTTCATCACTTAACCAGTCTTCTTCGATTCTAAATACCATATAAGCAGCATCAGGATCAGTATCAACAGTCATATTGATATAGTTTAATATTTCTCTAGGAGAAACTTTATATTCTGGATCAAAAGCTTTTACAGATTCAAAATAAGCATCTCTTTGTAAAAGTATTAATGAATCTATACTATCAACAAATTCAAAAAAGTTAAAAGCAGTCCCTTTCATATCAGCACTCTCACATATTTTTATAATGTTTTCTCTAACTGAAAAAATATCACGATTATTAAAAGCTTCAATTGCTTTTTCGTAATATAAATTAGCCGAAAAATCTGTAAACAAAATATCTTCACTATCAATACTATAATCAGTATTTAATGCTTTCTTTGGATCATTAACTATATCCATAGCCATTTTAGCTAATGCACTTTGTAAAGAAAAATTAACTTTTGTCTTGTCTTTTCTCCCATCACATAACACAGCGTATTTATAAGCACTTTCATAATCTTTTTCTCTTAACGCTATTCTATAAAGACCATAATATGCAGAATATATAGTAGCACCTTCTTCTACAGCCTTATTAAAAGCTTCTTTTGCTTCATCATACTTTTTATTCAATAATAGAAAAGAACCATAAAAACTATAATAATCTCTATCTCCCGTATTTTTTAACTCACCAAGTAACTTTTGGCAAAGATTAAAGTTATAAGCATTAAGATAAGGATAACTTAATAACCTATATAAATTTTTTTTAGAATCATTTGAACTCATAACAACCCACCTTTAAATTATTAATCAAAGCAATAACACCCAGCTGTAAAATTTGTTCTATATAATACCATAAAATCAGTATTTTTACAATATATAAAGGAAAAATTGGTATTCACTATAACATGTAAATAAAAAGCATACATCTTTATGTACACTTTTATCTCAACAATTTCATATTAAATTATTTATTTAATACATTTATTTTCTCATATAAATCAATTCTATCATTTATACGATCATGTCCAAGTATCTTCATTATAGAGAACAAATCAGGTGACTGTCTTCTACCAGTAAGCATAACTCTAACAGCCTCACATATATCACCAACATGTCCCTTATAATCATCTGGATTCTTCTTATAATCTTTAGGACTAGCTGCATAACCATGACTACTAGCAAACTCCTTAGTCATATTAAACCATTCTTCATTAGTAACATCTAAATTTAAATTCTTAATATATTCTCTTACTAGAGAAACATCATAAGTCTTATCTCCATCATACTTTGAATAGTTTTCATTTTCAAACATAGAGTCTATTGCATAAGAAAATTCTTCTTTAACATCACTATATTTAGATATATCTTTTCTAGGTCTAGGGCCATCTTTTTCAATACTTAAGAATTTAATCATATCTTCTTTATTTTCTTCTAATAATTTAGCATAGTCCTCATCATACTTTTTAGCCCAGACAAATGTTTCATCATAAACTTCATTTCCAGTCTTTCTAGAAAAATATGTTTTACAAATATTATTAAACTTAGCTTCATCAAAACTAGTACCACCAATAGCTTGTTTATCAAAACTAAAAGTAAAGTCTTCTATTGTTTTATCTTGATTAGCTAAATACCATTCTTCAAAATTAGTATTTGTAATTGTTGCTAAATAAAGATGTAAAGCTTCAATCGGAATACCGCCTTCTTCATAGAATTTAACCCCAGCCCAAGGATCTTTTCTTTTACTCAATTTACGAATTGTACCTGTTTCTTGATCTTTAATTGTAATTGGCGCAATATGTGCATATTGAACTTTATCAAAACCAAGTACTTCAAATAATTGAATATGTAATGGCAAACTAGAAACCCATTCATCTCCGCGAATAACATGCGTTGTATGCATTAAATGATCATCAATAGCGTGAGCAAAATGATAAGTAGGAATTCCATTTTTCTTTAAAAGTACTATATCTGTGTCATGTTCAGGGAATTTCATTTTTCCTTTAATACAGTCAACTACTTCTATTGTCTTAGAAGCATCTCCTGGAGACTTTAATCTAATAACATACTCTTCTCCCTTAGAAAGTTTTTCTTTTATTTCATCTAATGATAAATCTCTATCAGCTGCATAAATACCATATACACCTGTTCTTACTTTATTAATTTCTTGTTCTTCTCTTATATTAGCAAGTTCTTCTTCAGTCATAAAACATGGATATGCAAAACCTTGCTTAATCAAATCTTTTACGTAAGTTTGATAAATTTCTGTTCTTTCACTTTGTTGATAAGGTCCATACTCTCCACCAAAAGAATATCCTTCACCTGGTAAAATATTAAAGCCATTTAATACTCCAGTAATATTTTCAATTCCACCTTCAACCATACGTTTTTGATCAGTATCTTCAATTCTTAAAAAGAAAACACCTTTAGACTGTCTAGCATAAACCATATCACAAAAAGCCGAATACAAGTTTCCTAAATGAACACTTCCTGTAGGAGAAGGACCATATCTAGTTACCATTGCTCCTTCAGGTAAATTTCTTTCTGGATACATTTCTTCATAATACTCTCTTGTCTTTGTAATATTAGGAAATAAAATCTCAGCTAATTCGCATCTTTCATCTATATTCATAAATACACCTCACTGTATTATTATTTATATTGGCTGCCCTAGTTAGATTCGAACTAACGAACTGGTGCGGTCAGAGCGCACTGCCTTACCACTTGGCTATAGGGCAATAAATCAACAATTTAATTTTACACCATTATCATAAAAAAATAAAGGAAAAGTAAAATAAAAACTCGGAGAAATTCCCGAGCTAACATTCATTTGGTAGCGACGGAGGGAATTGAACCCCCGACCTTCCGGGTATGAACCGGACGCTCTAGCCAGCTGAGCTACATCGCCATTACAAGTAACAAATTGATTATAACAAAAGCTTTTTTATTTTTCAATACTTTTTTAATTTTTTTATACAAAAACAAAAAGATATTTATAGCAACATATAAATATCTTTTTAATATTATTTTGTTTTTTTATAAGATTTATATACTGGAGTTTGATTATAAGAAAATTTAGAAGCATAGTCCATAACTCTATTATAATTCTCCTCAGACATTACTCCATTATTATATACACTCAAACTTTGTGCCTGATGGTGTCCAATTGAATCAGCTGTTTTTGTACCAAATAACATATACTTCTTTTGGAATGATAAAGTTATCAAACCATCTTCATGATAATCATCACTTCTTGTTATATCCCAAGTATTATCGAAATAATAATATTTTCCATCTATTAATACTCTATTCCATACATGAGAAGAACCAAATACAGATTCAGTTTCAGTATCAAATAAAGGATTATTCAATAACACAGTAGAAAAATTAGCTATACCCATACACAAACCATATTGTTCATTATTTACAGTTTCAATCAAGCCAGCTCTTTTATGTATATCTTCATCTTCCTGAAAGTCCGGTATAACAAAGACACCTCTCATAGATTCACTATCCACATCACAAACAAATTGTGTCCTACTTTGAATAAAATCAGATACTAATAAAACCTTATCTAGATCAGTCTCAGGATTATGTTTTGATAACATTGAGATTACATCTTTTATTCTCTTCAAATTTTCCAAAGATAAATTTTCATTTCCATTAACACTAGTATAATTAAAATCACCCGTGTTAGGATCAACAAACTTAAAACAATAAGTATCAACAATACCATTAAATTTAACTCCCCATAAAAGATAAGTTAATGGAACTGTAGCATTAATGTTTTTAAGTTTTGATAAATCTATATATTCTCTAGATTTTCTAAGCCCGTCATCTACTAAAAACACTTTGTTATCAACTTTTTCATCTAAAAGTCCATCAACAAACATAAGACTGTCATAATCTAAACATTTAATCGTAACACCCTTTTGTATAAATTCTAATAACTTACTCATATCCAAATCTAAATCATCTTTAGATATTACTATTGATAAACGAGTAGATTCTGAAATATCCTGATTTAATATTTGTGAATATGTATATTCTTGTTTTACAGGTGCTATAGTATTAACCCTTCTCCTAGGCAATGCTGGTGTTGTCACATAATCACAACCTTTCCTTAAAATTAATAATCTCATTGCAAAGACAATGAGATTACATAAGCAATTAATAATCAACCCCCATTGATCACAAACAAGCAGATTATAACATAATTATGGAAAAAAAGCAAGAAATTGCATAATAAAATTACTTTTTCTCACTTATAACTTATAAAAATAATAAAAGAACAAAAAAGTTCCAAAAAAACAAAAAATATGTTATAATATGAAGCCAGGTGATATAATATGCGCAAATACTATAAAGGAACGCTAAAAAAAATGACAATCAAAAATATAGAAATTTATAATGGAATAATGTCCATTGAAATGAAAGGTATTACTTTAAAAAAAGATGAATTATTTTATAAAAGTCGCTTTGGCTCAATAAAAAGCTTTAGTGCTAAATTCCCAGTAATGAACGAAAAACAAGCCCAAGAATTTTTAGCCGGTCAAACAGCATATCTTCCAAAAAACGAATTAGAAAAAGCATTTTGTCTATACACACCATATAAAGAACTAATACCATATTCAATGACAAAGTCAGAAGAAAAAAGACTAATTAAAGAAAGAAAAAAAAGATAAGAACATAACTTAATTGTTTTTATCTTTTTTTATTAATTTATAAACTTTATTATCGCTAACAGTATCAGCATCTAATAAAACTTCTTCATAAGAATCATCATTTTTAATTTCAGCATAAGGACGCCAAGTAGTATCAGAAACAATTCTTTTAAGTCCCCTAGCTCCAGTTTTTAACTTAAGTGCTCCTTGTGAAACTGCTTCTAAATATGCAGGTGTAACATTAAGTCTAACTCCAGCATTATCAAATGTCCTTTGCTCTCTTTTTAATGGTGACTTATTAGAAGTAGTTAAAACATTTAATAAATCCTCTTTATTCAAATCTTTAAAATGAATAATAATAGGAAATCTACCCATAAACTCTTTTGTCATCATACCTTTAGAAATAAAGTCATCACAGCTTGGCTCTACATCAGTAACAGGTCTTTCATTTCCAAAGCCAATTAATCCAGAGTTATCTTTTTTATAAACATCTCTAAAAGCTCCACCAGCTATAACAAGCATATTATTAGTAGATATTTTAACAACATTTTTAGGGTCCTTTTGGCAACTAGAAGCATCATATGTTGTTCCATCTAAAAATTTAAGTAAAACATTTAAAACTCCCTGTCCTGAAACATCAGATTTTTGTGAAGAACCTTTCTTATCAATTTCATCAAAATAAATTATAGCGTTTTCTGCCAAATCTATATTGCCACCACATTTAACATACAAATCATATAAATATTCTTCTATATTTTTTCCTACATAGCCAGGCATTGTAAGCTGTGTCGAATCAACAATTAATATTGGCTTATTTAAACATTCAGCTAAAGATGTTAAAGCCAAAGTCTTACCAACACCAGAGTCTCCTGTAATTAAAATACCATCTTTTTCCCTTCCAGAATCGTACGCTCTAGCTATTTCAACAATCAAACGATATACAGCATCATCTTGACCAACAACATTTTCCTTTACATAATTAAATATTTTTTCAATGTCGAACTCATCAAAATCTATATCATCACTATCACCTTCAGAACTCGAAACTGAAGTATCAGAACTTAATTCATTAAATCTAATTTCACTATTAAGTATTTTTAAAACTACGCCTAATCTAGACAAATAATAGTTAACAATCTTTTTAGCTCTTTCTAACCTTTCATTAGGAACTCCGCCAGCCAAAGCAAGATTACACACATCAGCTAGTATATTGTCAACATCATTACAAAATTCAAATTTTCTACATAATGCAGCAATAATAGATAGTTGATCGTCGATATTATTATATCCAAATTCCCTTGCCAAACCTAATATTTGTTTAGTGTCAATATATATAGTTGCTATTTCACCTTTTTTCTCTTTATCAACTACAGCCAAAACAGCATAATCATTGCATTCATCACTATATTCAGCAATAGTATCATTTAAAGTATAGTTAGGAGCATAAAAATCTTGACTAAGTCGACTTGTCTCAGCCAGATTATCAAAAGCATAATCACCTTTACTAAAAAAAGATGACTTAATATCACGATAAACATCACCATTAGCGGCATAAAATACATTCATTTCATCATCATAATGACCAGTTGTAGTCTTAGAAACACTATACAACGCACAATAATCATTAATTTTTGTCCTCTTCATAATCGTTGCAACAACATCAATCAACATAATATATCTCCCTTCAAGGTGTAATATATAATATCCTAATAATTAAAAATAAGCAAGAAAAAAGTAGTAAAAACTACTCCTTACAAACATCTATCCATTCCAAAAAGCAACTACACACTTCAAGTTCTGGAACAGTTAAAGAAACTGCACTGTTTCTTGTACCAGCTGCTGGATACACTTTATCATATTTTTTCAATGATTCATCCAGATAAACTGAAACTCCATCATTTATTCCAAAAGGACACACACCACCAACTTCATGACCAATGATATTTAAAACATCATCATATGGAATCATTTTAGCCTTTTTCTTAAAATAATGTCTATATTTAGCATTATCAATTTTAGCATCCCCCGCTGCAACTATTAAAATCGGCTTATCAGCAACTAAAAAAGATAACGTTTTCGCAACATGTCCTTCAGTACAACCAAGAGCGTGAGCTGCTTCCTTTACCGTTGCTGAAGACTCATCAAAAATAATAATTCTATCATCAAATCCAAACTTTTCTAAATGTTTTTTAGCTTTATCTAATGCCATAACTTAAACCTCCAAAATAACTAAAATTCAAACATTCTATTCATTAACTTTGTGATATACTTTATCAATATTTTCATCATTAGTACTAGATCTATTTATAAAATTAAGTATCTGTTCATCACTATGTTTCAAAGCACCAAGTATTATGCCATTAAGCATTGGTACATGAAAAGAACCAAGTTTAACTTCACCAGTATCAGTAATAGTATCTTTTAAGCCATGAACTCTATCAACCAATACCCTTTCTTCAGGTCTAGAATAATCAATATACCAATAATGAAGTTCTAATGTTGAATCAAACTCCTCAGTATTAGTTCTTTTAAATGTATCTAAAAAGCTTTCATCACCAGCGTTAATATAAACACCATTATCACCAAAGATATAATTAGGAGAAATAACTCTAGCCGAAGTAACTGGTCGTACATTTTTAACGCGGTTACAACTAACCATTAGGTCATTTGTAAATCTGTCCTCATCAAATGTCTCAATACCTAAAACAGCCTCATCCCCAAGCATCATAGTAATACTTTTAATATTACCATCGGTTTCTAAAACCAACTTAGCCCTTTTATCAGACTCTATTATCTTTGCTCTTAATTCACGAGAAAGTAATTTAACCATCTCTTTCATTGGCAGAAACCCTCTACCATTACAAAATCTTTCAGTAATTAAATTTTGTAAAATAAACATCCTTTTAACAATATCAAAAGAAACATCAATTCTATAAATATCGTCTAAATCTAACAAAGTATCTAAGTATACATCTTCTATTTTTGCATCCAAAACACTATTTCTACACTCAAATGTATCTTTTAATTCTCTACTACATAAATCTAAATATTCCAAAAAAGGATCAAACATATTTTTTGTCATTTATAACCAACCTTACTTAAATAAAATCCGACTACAACCATAATAGCATTACCAATACATAAAGTCAAACGTCTAATCTATATAAACTACACCCTTCACTTTACATTTTATTACTAATAACTATACTTTTTATCAACTAATGTAGCTAAATTATTATCTTCTATGATAAATTAATTATAGAAAGAAGGGTTTATTATGAAAAAAGAAAACTGTACTGAATCATGTAAAGGTATAATAATCGAAAATAAAGTCCGTTCTAGCAATAATTCAAACCTCTTAACAGTAGAATATGAAGTATCTGGTAAAAAGTATCAATTAAAAGAACAACAAATTATGAAACCTTATAAAAAAATTAAATTAGGTTTTATTCCTATCGGATACAAAACAAAAAGTTTAATTAAAATAAATACTGGAGTAAGTACAGCACCAGGTAATAAAGTAACTGTTAAATACAATAAAGAAAATCCTCAAGAAGCATATTTAAAAGACAATAATTCTAAAATAACTTGGTACTAAAAAACTTCTGTTTAAACCAATTATATAAAAAGCAAAAACTAGTTAGAACTTTCCTAACTAGTTTATTATTTCACTCGCAATTTATGAGTTCCAAACAATACTAATGAAAACCCATTTTCACACTGTTATTTATCGTTTTTATAATTTCTTACTATTAGGCTCTTCATCAAGTTGTTCTCTTAAAGAACTTTTTCTTAATTCATCCATAGTATTTTTAGTAGTTTTTATATTATCTCGAAAAATTCGAGTTTTCTACCAATCTGGGATCCTCGGGCAGATTTGAACTGCCGACCTATCGCTTAGGAAGGGTATGCTCGAATCCCAATCGACACTAACATTATACATCAAGAAATCCTTATAAATAAAGGGCTTCTGTATATTTTATTTAATTTTCTTTGAACTCATTTTTTATTAAGGTGCCGTAAAAAAGTGCCATGATGTCTTAATTTTATGCATTTTCTAACTTTTTCATCATTTCATCAAACCCATTTAGAACTTCCTTTCTTATTTCAATTTATAAGTAATTCTTTTATTTTCGGCAGTTGAATTATCATTAAGAGCACATTTTTTTTGAGTTAAAGTTTTATCTTTCAATTCAAAACATATTATAACATTTTCTAGTGGATAATCAGTTAAAGGACTTTCTACTAATTTATCAAGTGTAGTTAATAAATAATAATCATCTGAACAGTCCTCATCAGTATAACTTGTTATTGCATAATCCTTACTAGGTCTATTAAAACCACAACTACTATTATCTCCTTGACTCTCTAAATTATCTTTATTTATGTTAATTTGACTTTTTAATTTATATTCTTCATTATACATCTTAACGACATTTTCATAATCTCCATCAATTAATTTCCACTCACCATAATATTTAGCCATCTCATTTTTTACTTTAACTTTTGGAATATAATCAAAAACTAAATAAGTAAATCCAAAGAACAATGCTATACCAATTAAAGCAACGACAAGAAGAATTCTTACAACTTTCATAGTTGTCATTTCCTTTGTTTTTTTATACACATATCCACAATGAGGACAAGAATTAACTGAATCACTGATTTCCTTGCCACATTCCTTACATTTTATTAATGCCATTTGCTATGCCTCCAAACTATATAGATTTGTTTTCATATCTTCCAATGCTTTTTGGAAGTTTTGTAATCCCATGAAAATTGTCATTATGATTTCCATAATAGTTCCGAAAGCGGATAATTCTGGGATATTAAGTATATTAGGATTTTCAAGTTCTTCTGATATACGAGTTCCACGACCTATAATTTGTTTAAATTCAACCATACTTTTGATGTTTGTATCTATAACACGACCATCTGTAAATGATTTTTCCTCGTGAATATTATCATCAGACCATCCGACATTTACTAAAGAGGGTGTTATATATCTTGTTCTAATTTCAGTTTCACTTAGACTTTTTTATCTCCAAACATACTACCATTCCTTTCAAAAACATCGTATCCCCAGATACAATACAATTATATCACAAAATGTCGATTTTTGGTGATTGTTAGGCACAAAAAAGCAAAATCTGTTATTGATTTTGCTCATTTCTTAATATTTGGGCTTGTTGTATGATAATTTCTATTTCTCGTTCTGAATAATTTAAACAATCATGAATCTCATTATATATAATAATTGGTTCAATAGGTTCTTTCTTTTTGCTCTTATAATATTCATCATACAAATCTAATGATTCTGATAGTAATATTATATCTCTTTTTCTTCTTACATTATCTGACTTTCTAATAAATTCTTTATAAGTCATAATACATCCTTTCTTAATTTTTTACTTTACTCATATACTAATAAATAAATTTATAAGAATTATTATTTAAAGTATATATTAAAAATATAATTAGTTATTTACTCTATATAATAAATGAATTAGTAAGTCTATTAAAAATAGAGTAACAATAGATAAAGTGTAAGACTACATGTAATCTAGGATAGTTGATTCACAATAATATGTAACTTTAGATTCTTCTTCTCCTAGTTGTAATCTGATAAGTCTCTCTATTATTTTTTGTCTTTCATTATAAGATATTTTATTTAAGAAGAAACCAATAGTAGAAAGTAAGAACTCTCCATCTGGTTTATATATAGTTACTTCCTCATTTCTGTTATAAATATAATCAACTAAATCTGACTCATGAATTACATATTCATCCAATCCATCATCAACAAGTAAATAATTACTAAATTTAACAAATTTTTCCATCTCCTTTGGGTCTGTTATTTCAATTAACTTTCCCATCTTATTTTTCTCCATCTTCTTTCATTTGTAAGAATGCTCTTACTATTGAAACTTCTACCGGATTATTCTCTTGTAGTTCCGTTCTAAAAATATCTAATAGTCTGTTCTTTTCTTTCTCAAGTTCTTTCTGTTGTTTATAGTTTAAGTCATCACTCTCTAAAAGTTTTTGAATAGCCATCATATCAAACAAAGTTTGTTTCATGTTATCCGTAAAATAGAAGTTCAAATCTTTTAAATCTTTCAATTTTTCTTCCATTTTCTTCCTTTCTGACATTTTTTTAAAGTGCAGCTACTTTTAAGATGGTGTTTTATCCATTATTTTATCGATAGTTAAGTTATCTTATAGTGGTGCCGTAAAAAGTGCCGTAACAAATATTATGCCAAATCATGTTGTATCACTTTATATCACTTTTTAAAAAACAAAAAACGCCTTGAAACCCTTATGATTTCAAGGCATATAATTTCATCTGGTGTCCTCGGGCAGATTTGAACTGCCGACCTATCGCTTAGGAGGCGATTGCTCTATCCAACTGAGCTACGAAGACAAAATAACTAAAAAAATTATAACACTAAAACTTTTTATTTTAAAGTCTAATCTGTAATTATTTCATCTACCGCAACATCATAAATATCATCGAACTCCTCATCTACTAAAAACTCCCTATAACAAAGTCCAATCTTATAAAGACTAACTTTATCATAAAACCTATCATAATATCCACCACCATATCCTATTCGATATCCTATTCTATTAAAACAAATACCAGGAGTAATAGAAACAGAACCATTAAAATAAGTCACCTCAATACAATACTCCTTAGGTTCCAATATATTTTTATATCCAAAAGTCAAGTCATCAAAACTATTAATATAATAAAATTTCATTTCCTTACCAAGTACTTTACAAACCGCAACTTTTTTGCCAGATTCTAAAAAATAATTAATCAGTCTCCTCGTATCAACTTCATCATCTAAAGATACATAAATTAAAATAGTATCAGCTAAAGTAACCTTATCATTACTAATAACTCTATTAAAAATAATATTATCTTTTTCTTTCTTACAAGATACATCTTTTCGTAGTAGCAAATATTTTTTTCTTAAACTCTTCTTCATAATAAAAGTATAAAACAAAAGACTAGTATTTACTAGTACTAGTCTCTATAATTTAATAATTATATTTCTTGAATAACAGTAATAATCATCGGTTTAGCACCAGTTTCTTTATAAAAGAACTTACCAAGTACATCCCTAACATCATTCTTAATTTTAGAATAATCAACTCTATTAGCTGTTACATCAATATTAGCTTCAATTGTCTCTTTAGATATTTTCTTAGTCTCTTCTAATAAGTCTTGACTTTCTTTAACATAAATAAATCCTCTTGTAAGCATTTCAGGACCCGCAATTATCTTTTTACTTTGTTTGTCTAAAGTACAACTTATTATAACGATACCGTTTTCACCTAACATTTCACGATCTTTTAAAACTAAGTCTCCAATATCTCCTTGACTATTACCATCTATTAATATTTCATCAACATCAACATGTTCCATAGAATTAGTATTTTTACCATCAACCAACTCTAAAACATCACCATTTTGTTTTAAAATAATATTCTCTTTAGGAATACCCAAAGACTCAGCTATTTCAGCATTAGCATATTGATGACGATATTCACCTTTAACTGGGAAATAATACTTAGGATTCATTAAATTAATCATAAGCATTAAATCTTCACTAGACGCATGATGCAATAAATGTTTCTTACTAGATAAAGATATCGCATTAGCACCTAACATTGCTATTTCATCCATAATAATAGCCATTCTCTTTTCAATTCCTGCATAACTTGGTTCCGTAATAAAGATAGTATCTGTATCTTTAATTTTAATATACTTATCATATCCTTTTATAATTCTTTCCAAATTAGCAAAAGGTTTTTCCTTCTCATCAGAAATAAATACTACAACATCTTTATTATCTAAATCACTTAGAGTACCTATTCTACTTTTATCAATAGTTAAGTATCCCATATCAATAGCTTTGTTAATATTTTCCTGTAGACTCTTACCCATGATAACTATTTTTCTATGCGTAGAAGAAACTTCATTAAATATTTCTTGTACTCTATAAAAATGCGCTGGAAATACAGTCGCAATAATACGATTAGGATTATTTGTAAATACTTCTTTAATAAATCCTGATACTCTATTATTAGGACTAGTATGACCTATCTTATCTGCATAAATAGATTCCGCTAATAAACATAAAACTCCTTGTTTTCCAACATAAGCAAGTTTACCAATATCTGTCTTATATATACTTGGTACAGTTGAATCAAATACAAAGTCTCCTGTATAAACAATAGCACCATCTTCTGTATATAAAACGTAACAAACCGCATCAGGTATTGAATGTGTAACACTAATAGGAAATATAGCATTCTTACCAAAATCAATTTTAGAATGTGGTCTAATCTCTTTAAAATTAGTTCTATCTATTTCTTCCTTAGTCATATCATTCTTAACCATTGTTAAAGTTAACTTAGTACCATAAATATTAATATCTGGTAACTTAGCTAAAATATCTGGTACAGCACCCATATTAGATTCATGACCATGTGTCAAAAATATACCCTTTACATTTTTCTTATTCTTAATTAAGTAATCAAAACTTGGAATAATATAATCAATTCCTAAGTTTAAATCATTATCGTATTTTAAACCGGCATCAAAAACGAAAATATCCTCGTCAACTTTAACAACATACATATTCTTTCCATTTTCATTTAATCCGCCTAAACTAAAAATTTTAATTTTACTCATTATAATCTCCTTTCATAATTAATAAATGATATAAAGGCGTCTCCTAAAATGCATAGCCATTATATCATTAAATGTCAAAAATTTCAAATAAAACCTATATTTAACTAATACAAATCATTAAAATTTATTGTATTGTCAAACTAAATAGCTAATTTATTAAGAGCTTTTTTAGCGGCATCTTGTTCTGCTTCTTTTTTAGAACTACCAATACCAGTACCATAAACAATATCATCGATTTTAACATCAACTTTAAATGTTCTATCATGTGCTGGTCCTAATTCTTCCACTAATTCATAAACAAGACTTTTTTGTTCTGTTTGAACATATTCTTGTAAAGCACTCTTATAATCACTAAAGAATGTAACATCAGGATTTTCAATATAAGGAACTATTATATTTAAAACAGTTCTTCTCGCCGTAGCGTACCCTAAATCAATATATATTGCGCCCATTAAAGCCTCAAATATATCCGCAACTATTGCCTTCTTATATTTACCCCCTTCTTTTTCTTCTCCGTGACCAACTTTAATATACTTATTAAGTCCTAAATTAGTAGCGTATTCATACAAAGCATTTTCACAAACATAACTAGCTCTAACCTTAGTCATTTCTCCTTCACTTTCGCTTTTACACGAATACAAATAATCTGCAATAACTAAGTCTACTACTGAATCTCCTAAAAATTCTAATCTTTCATAATCAGCTTTAGCTCTATGTTCATTAGCGTAACTACTATGTAAAAAAGCTGTATTATAAAGTTTAATATCATTAGGCTTAATATTAAGTTTTTCAAATAATCCATTCATAATCTTCACCATAGATAAGTATATCAAAATAAATTAAATTAGTATACTTATAATTGCCTTTTTTTATTAATTATAGTAAAATTGAAATACAAGATAATTAAAAAGGAACTGGAAAAAGTATGAAAAAGATATTAATTTCGCTGATAAAACTTTATCAAAAAATGCCTATATCTTCCCATTTATCATGTCGCTTTACTCCTACTTGTTCTAATTATGGAATTGAAGCTATTGAAAAATACGGTTCATTTAAAGGAAGCATTCTAACAATAAAAAGAATTATTAGATGTAATCCATTTACAAAACCAGGATATGATCCAGTACCGGATAAGGAGAAAAAATAATGAAAAAAGCCCTAAAATACAGTCTATTACTAATAATTACTATCTTTATAACATTTACTACCTCAGGTTGTACTGATGATAATATGGATAATATTGATATATATGTTACTAATTATGCCAATGAATATATAACTAAAGAGTTATATGGAGAACACGCTACAGTTACTTCTATTTACCCAGATGGTATTGATATAAATAAATATAAAGTAAGTAAAAAACAAAAAGAAACTTATAGTAAATCCGATTTATTTATATATAATGGTCTAATAGAAAAAGAAAGAGACATGGCAGTTGACTTATTAAGTTTAAATCCCGAACTAAAAATAATTGATAGTTCAGATGTTCTAGAAACAGACTATTCTCCAGAAGAGTTATGGCTTAATCCTTCTTCTCTACTAATGATGGCTCAAAATATCCGCATTGGTCTTGAAGAATATGTAACAAGTAAATACTTAATAGATGATATTGATGAACAATATGAAAAATTAAAAATAACTCTTTCTGAATTAGATGCTAACTATCGTATAACAGTTGAAAATACAACTAATAAAAATATTGTCGTTGATAATTCAGCTCTTAAATATCTAGAAAAATTTGGCTTAAAGGTCTATTGTATTGATGGAGACGCCACAGATAAAACAATAAGTGATGTTGAAGAACTAATTGAAAATAAAGAAATAAATTATATTTACTCATTTAAAAATGATACTTTATCAGATAATGCTAAAAAAATATTAGAAGATTATCCGGATATTAAAAACCAACAACTACATAGATTAGACAATATCTCTGATACTGAAAGATCAGAAAAGAAAGATTACGAACAAATAATTACTGAAAACTTAGAATTATTAAAACAAGAATTATATCAATAAAGAAAAAATCCTATAGATTACTCTATAGGATTTTCTAGTTTCTAACTATATTAATTGCATTAATATCTTCATTAATTAATTGTGCTAGTGTAGAAATATCATAATTATTAAAACTCTTAATTAAACTATCATAGTCAACTAAAAATATTTCTATTTTATTAATTAATAACTCATCTATCTTCTCTATTCCAATAGATTTAAAATACTCTATAATCTTACTGGCATTATCTTTATTACATAAAAAGTCAAATACAACAGAAGGTTCATTATTTTCCTCTATATCGCCAATAACATCAGTCTTAAATCCTGCATCTATCAAAAATTGCATCTAAATCACCTTCTTAATAATATCAGCTAACCTATTATAATCATTTTGATTAATAATCATATTATAAGTAACAGAAAACATAAAACTATCCATATTAGCTAAAACATGATTCTTAAGTAAAGCATTAAATATTCTTAAAACCTTTATCTTAGAAATTCTTATTCCATCAAAATTATATATTAAAGGTTCTTCCTTATCAGAATAAATATTAATATTTTGAATAAACTCATTATCAAATATCTCAATATCAATACTTAAATCAGTATTCTTAATTATCTCCATATATTTACCTCTATCTGTAAATTCCGGAATAATAGTATTAGTAATCTCTGCTTTATTATTATCATTAATATTTAAATATTCTTCACTCTCTAAACTCTTAAAGCATAAGAAACTCTTATTATTACTAATTACTGTTATAAAAGCCTCATTTATGCCATTCATCATTATAGAATAATATATCTTATAAAACATCGTATCAAAACAAGAAGAAACAGTCTTAATACAACTTAAATTCTGTCTTAAATAGCTAATACCATATGGATGTATCTCAATAAACTGATCAATTACTTCAGCCAAATTATTACAAAGTAAAGCTGGCATTGCTTTATCAAATAAATTATTACTTCTATCTTTAAATGTAAATCCATATTCCAAAAAAGTCTCTAAGTTATCAGAAAGTATTTCATTAGGAAAAACCAAAACCAAAGGACATTTATTAAAAACATTCTTTATTGATAAACCATATTTTGAAAGACTATAAATATTCTTTTCAAAATCTTTAAAAGATCCAACTATATAAACCTCATCTTTATAATTATCAGAGTCATATCCAACAATTCTGAATTTATTATATCTCTTACTTAAAATAGTGCCATTCTCTCTTTTTATTAATACTCCTGGTATTCTAAGTAATTGTTCTACTTTAAGTTTATTACTAGTAGCTAGGCTAACACATTTACTTATAGTTTCTTTATCTGCTCCTAAAAGTAAAGACATTAAAGTATATTCATTTAACACTTTAGGAAATTTATATTTAGAAAGAGAATCTAATACTTCTCTAATTCCAACAAAAGACCCATTTCCTAACACTTTATTTCTAAAACTCTCTGAATAAGAATCAAAGTCATAATCATATTTTTTAAATATAGCTCTAACTTTATCAATATCTAAATCACCATATTTAGTAATAGAAGACTCATCTTCTTTTTTCTTATAATTAAATAAACTCTTATTATATTTAATAATTGAAAGTAAAATATCTCTTCTCTCATCACTACTTACATTATTTTCATCAAATAATATATTTAAAGTAGGAATATCTGAAACAAACTTTTTATTTTTAGGATTATTAAGTAATGTCGCTAAAGACTTATACTTATCATTTAAAGAACTAATCTTTTCTATATCAATATTCTCATATGTTGCAAAGTCTCTTCTAGTAACAACATATTCATGTAAATAATTAGTGAATTTATTTAATACATTTATTTGACTATCATCCAGAACTAAAGTAGTACCTGAAATATTATTAAGTTTAAGTATTGTCATTATTGTTGAAATATTTTCTTTAAGTTTCTTTTTCTCATCATTAGAAATAGAAAATAAATCTATAATATCATTTATAGTTTCTAAAGAAACGGTAGAAATGTTGTAGCAACTAGCAAACATCAACTTTTCTAATTCTTGCTTTTCTTCTAAGGTATCATCTTTATATTGATAATATCTATGAATTATAGCTTTCTTTTCACTAATACTTTTCTTAAGCAAATGTATTAAATTGTCGCAGCCATTAACTGTCTCCAACATAAATATCACTCCATTTTATTCTTCATTATCCCATTTTTTATAAAAGTCTCTAAACGCTGTTTCCGGATTCATATCTGGATTATTCTTAAGCATATCAATAATACTACGATATTCTCTTTCTCGTGTTGCGTTAGTATCTTCTAATAAATCTATCTTTACAAGGCCTTTAAGTCCTGCTTTAATTAAACAATTATTAATAAAATCAAAAGAAGATAAATTATTGATTAAATTATTATATACTGACTTCTTAACTTTTAGTTTATGGCTTTTTTGTTTAATCCTAGTCTCTTTTAAATCTCTATTAAAAAAATTAATTTCATTAAGAATTATTAACTCAAAAACTTTTGTCTTATCAGCATCCGTAATATTTAAAGACATAACTAAATCTTTAAATCTATCAATATTCTTTATATATATCTTACTACTATCTGTAGAAAAATATCGTTGCATCTTTTTAAGATCACTAATACGTTTTAAAATTCTTTTTTCTTCTCTTTCATCGTCATCATCTAATTTAAAATCTTTAAGTATTAAGATAAAATCAACTACACATTTCTTAGCTTCAAAATACTGTGATGTTTTATTAAGCTTATTTTTATTAAGATAATACATATTTTTTAATTGTTCTTTAACTTGTAAACGAAAGTTTTTATCTGGAATAGACTTTTCTAGTAACCAGGAAAAACTATCTTTCTTCTCACCCGTAGACTCCATATAATAATTAGATAGTAAATTAACATCAGAATCAGCTAAACGTAAAATATCAGTCTTATACTGCATAAAATCTTTAGATAGATTAATCTTGTTCAAACCCATTTGAGCAGTGGTAAGTTCTAAAGCAATTTGATTTAAAACGCGACGCAAAACATCACTATAATTTTCCATCTAGACCATCTCCAACCCGGCTACTTTTCCTATTCTAAAATTATTATAGCAAAAAAAAAGCAAAAAAGGAACTCTTAAATTGCTAATCCTTTATCGCTTTTTCAACTTCATTAAAAATAAAGTTCATAATCGTATCAAATCCCTTTTCTATCAAATTAGAAATACCAATACCTAACTTTGACAAGTTATTACTATAGTCCTTTTCATTCTCTAAATAATTAGAAGCAACTATTTCTTTGCCAGAAGAAACATCAGCTTCAAATCTCTTAATTGCCTCATTTGTTAAAGCATTCTTTCTTCCTTTACTAACATCATAATATCCCGTATACTGACCAAAGTATAAAGCTAAAAATAAAACTACAATAACAATACCTACTAATCTAATAATATTTTTACCTTTCATCCTTTTCTATAACCTCCATAAAACATTCTGAAAAAGCTAAAACTGAATTCAAAACTTCTGAAGGAGTATTTTCGTACCCTCCTATTTCAATTAAAATAGTTCGGTTAGAAAAGTCCTGATTATAAACACCATTAACACCTTCGCCACCCTTTTTATAAATACCTTTAGATAACCCAGGGTACTTAGTATTCATAAGATTATTAATCTCTTCTGTAAACGCTAAATTTTCCTGATAATTCTCATTTTCAAGTCCTATTAAAAAAATAGTTTTAGCGTAAGTCTTACCATTAATATCAACAGTAGTTCTTCCTTTATCTAAACTATCTCTATGTACATCAATATAATATTTCAAACTAGGATTATTCTCCCTAGCACTTTCTAATAAAACTCTACTCGCTCTATAACTATATGAATACTTCCAACCATTAATGTTTAAAATATCCTTAATACTATTCTCTTCAACCAATGAGTAGTAATTATTCTTATTAAATATTTCCTGCAATGCATAATCTGCAAACATAACAGTTGGTCTAACACTAAATTCTGCAAAATTACTAAAAGCATACTCTTCGCTTTGATGTGAATTATAAATATAAATCATCGGCTCCGTACTAACATTTGCAGAATCATCATCATTATAAATTGTTTTTTCACTCTTAAAATAATCATTATCAAGTAAAATAGCTGGACTCGTAAATAAATCTTTAATAGTCAAACTAATAATATTATCAAATATTGTCGCATCATCTTTTAATAAAATTTGTACTAAATATTTATCATTAATCTTAATATTACTTCTATTCAAAAGACAAAAACTAAGTACTAAAGAAAAAATAAATAACAATAAAACAACAATTATCTTTAAATTAGTAAATCTCTTTCTACTCTTCCTAGTAATAAATCGCTTCTTCATATTATCACCAAGACTAATATAAACTTTTATACCAAATTAATTTGTCGGATTAAAGGATTTATGCAAACTTTTATTAATACCATTGCCAATGAGCATACTTAACTTTTCAATTATAAAATCAACCTCTTTAGGACATACCATCATATTATAATTAACTGGTATTAAAACCTCTCTAAATAATTCATTCAATTCTTGTTCATTAAGACTACCAAGCATTCCTAGTAATTCATTTTTCTCTTTACTAGATAACTCATCCTTTTCATTACTATAATCTAGACTATTATCAGAAACCAACTTCATTTTAGCATTATTATAATTTTTAATTTTATAACTAAATTTCTTATACATAAAACTAAATGTATCAGTAACAATAGTAGCCGCATCAACAATAGTAGGAACTCCTATCGCAATAACAGAAACTCCTAATTTTTCTTTACTAATTTCTTCTCTATAATTACCAACACCAGAACCAGGTGTTATACCAGAATCCGTAATTTGAATAGTCTTATTAATTCTAGATATACTTCTAGCCGCCAAAGCATCAATAATTATTACTAAATCAACTTTTAAAAACTTCACTAAATTACTTACTAAACTAGATGTTTCAATACCCGTAACTCCTGTAACACTAGGTTTAAAAGAACAAACATTAACATATCCTTCTTCTACCTCACCAAGTTGAAATAAATGACTTGTAACTAAAACATTATCAATAGTCATAGGCCCTAAAGCATCAGGTGTTGATTTGCTATTACCAAGTCCAACAACCAACACTTTTTTCTTACTAACATCACCCAGTAATTCTTTAAGTTCTTTTATAAATACTTTTGAAACAGCTAAATAATTATCTTTATCTGTAATATCTAAAAAACTAATCGTTACATAATTTTTATCCGAAACAACTCTTTTATCAACAGTAATACCTTTATCATATTTAAAAACATCACTAGAAGAGCTTTTCTCCTCTTTTTCAATAACTAAGTCCGTTCTATAATTATACTTATTTAAATCTATACTATGCATTTTCTTCACCCTTACTTATAATATTAACAAAAACTTAAACTTTTATTTGCATTTTTCCCATATCTTTGGTAAAATTAATATGTTTACAAAAAGTGAGGTGAAATTATGCCAAATATTAAAAGTGCTAAAAAGCGTATGCGTTCAAATGCTAAGAAGACTAACGTTAATACATTAGTAAATTCAAGCATGAGAACTGCTATTAAAAAATTCGAAAAAGAAGTAAAAGCAGGAAATAAAGAAACAGCTAGTAACAATTTAAACGTTGCTATTCAAAGAATTGATAAAGCAATGTCATCTGGTTTAGTACATAAAAATAAAGCTGCACGTTTAAAATCAAGATTAACAAAAATGAAAAACGGAATGAACTAAAAGTCGTCTAACGGCTTTTTTTATTTACATTAAAGGAAATTTAAGTTACAATAGAGACATAGAATATAACAGGAGGAAACATGAAGAAACTAATAAAACTAGGTCTTTTTATGATCGTACTTAGTTTAATACTAATGCAAAAAGAGACTATTATTACTTTTATAAAAGAGACTTTAAATCCGAAAAATATTACTGTTGAACTTGGTGAAAAAAATGACTATTATCGTAACTATGATTTCTCATATGTTCAAAATACTGATAATTTCAGTCCAGAATGTCGTCAAGATATATTAAATATTTATTATACAGCTATCAACGCTGGTAAAAATACTTTTACTTTCTACTGCTCAAAAGACTATGAAACATGCATGGATGATATTAAAGAACTAGCTAACAATCAAGAGACTCTATCTCACATAAATAACTTTGTTCATCCATATAATGGTTTCCAACATATTGAAACAGAATACGATAGTCTTGGTAAAGTAACTATAAACGTTCATAAAAGTTATACGACAAGTGATATTCAAGAAATCGAAAAGAAATTAGATTATATTGAAGCAAATGTTTTAAATAAAAACTTATCCGCAACAGAAAATATAAAATTAGCTCACGACTACATCATAAATAACTCATCTTATGATATAACTAAAAAGAATACTGGTGTAACAAGTTATAAATCAGATATTGCCTACGGGCCTCTAATAGAAGGATACGGTATCTGTGGCGGCTACACAGACGCTATGGAATTAATATTAGAAAGACTTGGTATTGAAAGTTATAAAATATCAAGTGATAATCATGTTTGGAATGCTGTTAACTTAAATAATGCTTGGTATCACCTAGACTTAACCTGGGATGATCCAATTACTTCAAATAATACCCCAGTTCTAGATCATAGTTTCTTCTTAATAAATACTAAAAAATTATTAGAAATAGAAACTACTGAACATCAATTTGATCAAGATATATATCAAGAATTAAAATTAACATACTAAAAGGAGAACAAAATTAGTTCTCCTTTTTTTCTTCTATAAAATTATATACTTCCTCTACTGTCTTCTCAAAGTCATCAAAATTAACATCAAACCAAGTCGTATTAAATTGATGATTAAAGAAAGTATATTGTCTCTTCGCAAACCTTCTAGAATCAAGCTTAATCCTTTCAACAACATCATCTATTGAAGTATCACCAAATAAGTAATCATAAAATTCTTTATAGCCAATGGCAGAATTTAAAACTCTAGAATTTAAATAGTATTGTTTTAGTCCTAATATCTCATCTAAAAGACCAGACTTCATCATCTTATCTACTCTCTCATTAATTCTTTCATATAAATAAGCTCTATCAGTAGTAAGTCCAATAAATTTACTTGGATATAATAAAACATCCTTATTATTAGTAATCTCTTCATTATTTTCAAGTTTATTTAAAAGTCTAACTAATCGTCTTCTATTACTAACATCATCAATACTAACTCCATAACTATTTATCTTACTAATTAACTCATTCTTAGAATAATCACCATAATTATTATTTATTGTACCTTCTGTAAACTTATAATCATATAAAGCTGCCTTTATATAAAGTCCTGTACCACCTACAATAATTATTCTCTTACCTCTTTTATTAATATCTTCTATTAGCCTTCTAACATCTTTTTGATAATCATAAACACTATAATTTTCTGTAACCGGACAAACATCAATTAAATGATGAACAATTCCTTCTCTTTCTTCTATAGTAGGTTTAGCACTACCTATATCTAATCCTTTATATATAGAAACAGAATCTCCATTAATTATCTCAGCATTCATCATCTTTGCCAGACTAATACTTAACTTTGTTTTCCCAACACTAGTAGGACCAATGATAACTATAATATCCTTCAAAATATCACCTCAAAGCTTTTTTACGAGTATAAACTAAAAAGAAGTATTAATCAAGACTTCTCTTAAATAGTTTTTCTAAATCATACTTAGTATAAGTAATAATTGTTGGCCTACCATGAGGACAAGTAAATGGATTATCACATTTTCTTAAAGAATCTAATAAAAACATTTGATCATCATAAGAAATATAATCATTAGCCTTAATAGACATTCTGCAAGCCATAGTAGCGGCCATTCTCCATACAAATAAATCAAAATCAAATGACTCTCTAGTAATAATAATATCAATAACTTTACGAATACACTCTTCCGCAACATCATCCATAATCCAAGAAGGATGACTTCTAACTATAATTGTATTAATACCAAACTCTTCTGTTTTAAAACCATATTCTTCTAACAAAGAAAAGTTCTCTTTAACGATTAATGCCTCACTCGCACTAAGTTCTATCTTAATCGGAATAAGTAAATCAACAATAACAACCTTTTCTTTTAATGCTGCTAGTACTTTTTCATAATTAATTCTTTCAGCTGCGGCATGTTGATCAATTATATACATACCATCTTCATTTTCCGCAATTATATAAGTAGAATAAACTATTCCTCTAGGTTCCATTTTCTTAATACGATATTCTTTTTCAACTGGAACTTCTTCTGTATCTTTATCCTCTTTAGTCTCATTATATCTTTCTTCTCTAGCATTAACTTCAAAATCAAGCTTAATTTCTTCATAAGAAGTCTTATCACCAAGTACTGAATTATATGAAACATCATCATTACTATTTTTAATTTGTTTACTTACCTCAGAAATAGAAGAAACATCTCTAACTGCCGCATTAGGTATCAATGTTAATTGTTTTAACTTCTTAGTTACTAAGTCAGTTACCAATTCCTTTAAAGTATCCATTTTAGAAAACTTAATATCCATTTTAGTTGGATGTATATTAATATCTATAAGTATTGGATCAACATCAATATTTAAAACAACTATTGGAAATTTATCTTTAGGAATATAAGTATGATAAGAATCAATTATTATTTTATTAAGTTCATTATTCTTAATAACTCTTCCATTAACTAATGTTGTAATACCATTACGATTACTCTTAGTAACTTCTGGATAAGAAATAAAACCAGATATATAGTAATCATCATTCTCACCAGATATAGATATCATCTTCTTAGTAACATCAGCACCATAAATTTGGTAAATTACTTTTAATAAATCTCCAGAGCCATCAGTTCTAAGTAATACTTTATCATTATTAATAAGACAAAATTTAATATCTGGATATGATAAAGCCATCTTATCAACATATTCAACTATATTAGAAAGTTCTACATATAAATTCTTTAAATATTTTAATCTAACTGGTGTATTGTAAAACAAATCCGAAACAGTAATCGTAGTACCTTCTTGTAAATCACATGAAGAAACCTTTATATTTTCGCCGCCTTCTAATGTAACTAATGTCCCAGTTTCTCTATTAGAAGTTTTTAAACATACATTTGAAACTGACGCAATAGAAGGAAGCGCCTCACCTCTAAATCCTAATGATTCAATATAAAATAAATCATCTAAGTTCTTAAGTTTCGAAGTAGCGTGACGAGAAAAAGCCATAACAGCGTCTTCTCTATCCATACCAATACCATTATCACTAACTTCTATTTCTTTAACACCAGAATCTACAAGTTTGATTGTTATCTCACTACTTTTCGCATCAATTGAGTTTTCAACCAATTCCTTAACAACATTCATAGTCTTTTCAACTACTTCTCCAGCCGCTATCTTATTAGCTAAAACCTCATCCATAACTTTAATTTTTGACATACAACACCTACTTCTATATATTACATTTCTTTTAAATAATCAAATAATGCTTTAGAAACATCATCTGGTAGTACTTCATTAAGTTCTTCAATTGACGCTTCCTTCATTTTCTTTAAAGAGCCAAACTTCTTTAATAATTCCTTACGTCTAACTTCACCAATACCTGGAACCAAGTCTAATAGTGAAGACAAAGACCCTTTAGCTTTAATATTTCTATGATACGTAATAGCGTACCTATGTACTTCTTCTTGAATTCTACTAAAGAATAAAAACAAATTACTATTAGGACTAACTTCCAGTACTCTACCTTCTTCATCTATAATAGAACTAGTCTTATGTTTATCATTTTTAACTAAACCAATAACTCTAATCTTAAGTCCTAAACTATCTATTATCTCCTTCGCAATTCTTACCTGATTCATTCCACCATCCATCACAACAATATCAGGTGGAGTTAAGTTCTCCATTAATACTCTATAATATCTTCTATATAAGACTTCCTTCATTGCTCCTAAATCATCTTTAACTGAAACAGAAATTTTATATTTTCTATACTCATCTTTCAATGGTAAAAAATCATTATAAACAACCATGCCACCAACGTAAAAAGTACCAAATAAATGTGAATTATCGAAAGCTTCCATTCTCGAAACATTATCGGTCTTCATCAATACCTTTAACTCATCTATTGCTTTAAGTCTTAAATCATCATTCTTTTTTAACATTTCTTCTTCAGACATTAATATATCTTTCGCGTTATCTCTAGCTAAATCCAATAAATTTTTTAACTTACCCTTTTTTGGACTATTAACTTTAATATTTAAATAATTAGAAAGCAATTCACTATCAACCTCTTCAGGAACCAATAACTCCTTAGGTAAAACACCCGTCTTTTCATAAAACTTCAAAATATATTCTACTACTTGGTCTAAAACATCTAAATCACTACTAATAATATCTTTATTTCTACCAACTAATAAACCATCTCTTACAAAGAAAACTTGTATAGAAAGATAATTCTTATCTACATAATAATTAATCAAATCAAAATTATAATTATTATTCAAATCTATCTTCTGTCTTCTTAAAGTAATATCAATATCTTCAAGCATAGTTTTAAGTTCTAATGCTCTTTCATAATTCATTGCCTCACTGGCTTTTAACATTTCTTTATTAATCTTTTCTCTAATAAAACTACTATCACCCTTTAAAAAAGCTACAATCTCTTTAGACATCTCATCAATAACACTCTTATCAATACTCTTAGTACAATAACCTAAACATTCATGTATATGATAATACAAACAAAGTTCTTTCTTTAAATGTTCACACTTTCTTAAAGGATAAAGTCTATTCAACATATTAACTGTTTTTCTAGCCGCTGTAACATTAGGATAAGGACCATATAAATAATTTAAATTTTTCTTTCTTTTAACATTACGTACAACTCTAAGTCTTGGATACTTCTCTTTAGTTAACTCAATATAAGGATAAGTCTTATCATCTGTAAGCATAATATTATACTTAGGATCATACTTCTTAATCAAAGTAATTTCCAATATTAAAGACTCTAACTCCGAAGAAGTAACTATATATTCAAAATCATCTATATCTTCAACTAACATCTTAGTTTTACCAGTAACTGTACCAGTAAAATAACTTTTAAGTCTATTTTTTAAATTCTTAGCCTTACCAACATAAATAATTACACCGTCTTTATTTTTCATCTGATAACTACCAGGTTTAGTTGGTACCAAAGCTAACTTTTCTTTAAAGTCTTTCATAAGATCACCAAGATAATTGTACTAAATTTTAAGATGATAGTCTATAATTTGCTTAATTATTCCAAGAAAAAAAGAAAAGTATACTATTGATACTTTTCCATAGCCTTCATCATTTGATTAATCTGCTTTTGATTCGGTTTTCTTCCCATTTGCATCATTAAAGCCTTAATCATATCTTCATTAATAGGCGGATTCTTCTTTAAATATTTTTCCATAACTTTACGGGCTATAAAGAAACCAGCAACAGCTCCTATAACCAATCCAAGAAGAACTAATAAAATATCATGTAACATAAAATCATCTCCTTAATAATTATATGAATATTGTAACATTTAAACACAGTCATATCAAGCAAAAGACGAAAGTTCCAGTTGTTTTTTATCACAAAAATCTTTCAAAAAGAAATAATTTTGATTTTTAAAGTCACATACAAAAAAATTACTTGAATAATTATCTAATAATTTAAAGAAAGAAGAATTATACTGTTCTGACTCTAATCTAATATAACTTCTTTTAATAATAAGTCTACTTATTTCATCCTTATATAAATTATTAATATAATGTGTATTACCTCTTTTTGAATATGGAATATCTTTATGACACTTTAAAAATATCTGTCTATCAATAGTACTCTTATCAATTTTATTAATAAGTTGACTAAATAAAGTATATGCATAACTTATTTCTTCTTTATCTAAATAATATATTTGTCTTAATATATTATATAAAACTCGATAATTATTCTGATACAAACTTATAAATTGTTCTTTTATATCAAAAATAAAATAGACTCTCATAATATCACCAAGTATATAATAACAATTATGAAAGTCGTTTTTTATCGAATTTTATTTTAATAAGTTCTCTATTTTTTCTCCTAAACTATCTACATCAAATCCAAACTTCTTATAAACATCATCTTTTTTACCAGATGCACCGAAAGTATCTAATGTAATTAAATATTTATCATTAAATATTAATCTATTCCAAGAGAATGATGAACCAGCTTCTACTACTATTTTTCTAACTTCTACTGGTAAAACACTTTCTATATATTCTTCATCTTGTTTTAAGAATCTATTTAAGTTTGGCATTGAAACTACTCTTATCGCAATACCTTTAACAAGTAATCTCTTCGCAACTTCTATTGCTTGATGAACTTCTTCGCCCGTTGCGATAACAATACCAGAAGGTTTTCTTTCTGTATCAAATACAACATATCCACCATGACTAACTCCTACTACATTAGTTGTTTCTAGTATTGGTAACTTATTACGTGATAATGTAATAACACTAGGTCCAGAAACAGTTTCAGAAATAGCTTTATATGAACCAATAACTTCATTAGCATCAGCTGGCCTAAATACTTCTAAATTAGGAGTACTACGTAATCCAAGTAATTGTTCCACTGGTTGATGAGTAGGACCATCTTCTCCAACACTAATTGAATCATGTGTAAATATATATATAACTGGCAACTTCATCATCGCTGCCATTCTAATAGCTGGCTTCATATAATCAGAAAAGCTTAAGAATGTTGAGCCATATACTCTAAATCCAGATAAAGCTAAACCATTTAGTATTGCACCCATCGCATGTTCTCTAACTCCAAAGAAAATATTCTTTCCTAAATAGTTATTAGCTGAAAAGTCACCAGCATCTTTAATATAAGTTCTATTAGCGGCAAATAAATCTGCACTACCACCTAATATAAATGGTGAATCTTTAACTACTGAATTAAGTAATCTAGAAGAAGTATCACGAGGAGACTCTAATAAATCCTCTGTAGGTGTATAAATAAAGTTCTTAATAGGTATAGCTTTATCATTACCCATAAAGAATTTTAACTCTTCTTGTTCTTCCTCAGATAAAGAGGCAACTGTCTTATCAAACTTCTCAGATAAAGAAGAACATCTCTTCTCAACAAAGTATCTAAAATCATCACATATATTTTGTGATACTGTAAATGGAATATCCCTAACTCCAAGTTTTTCTTTAATTGCGGTTACTTCTTCCCTACTTAAAGGAGCACCATGTACAAGATTAGTTCCTTCTAAACTAGAATGTTTTCCAATAACTGTTTTAACTTCAATTAATGTTGGCTTATCAGTACTATTTTTTGCTTCATCTATTGCTTTAGAAATAGCTTCATAACTCTCACCATCATTAACTGTAATAACATTCCAGCCTAAAGAAATAAATCTCATTGAAACATTATCATTAAAAGTCATTGAAGTCTTACCATCTAAACAAACATCATTTGAATCATATAAAACTATTAATTTATTTAATTTCAAAGTACCAGCTAAAGAACAAGCTTCATAACTAACACCTTCCATTAAATCTCCATCACCTGCTAAAACATAAGTATAATAATCAATTACTTCTTTTTTACCATTATTATATCTAGCTCTTAAATTAGCTTCAGCCATAACCATACCAACAGCCATCGCAATACCTTGTCCCAATGGTCCAGTTGAAGCATCAACTCCAGGTGTAACTTCATATTCAGGATGTCCTGGTGTAATAGAATCTATTTGTCTAAAGTTCTTTAAGTCATCTAAAGTAATAGGAAAACCAGCTAAATATAAAGTCGCATATAATAAAGCTGAACCATGTCCTGCTGACATAACAAAACGATCTCTATTAAAATAATTTGGATTAAGAGGATCAAATCTTAAATGATGTGCATACAAAGTATATAGTATTGGCGCAGCACCAAGTACAATACCAGGATGACCAGAATTAGCCTCACTAATCATATCAATTCCTAAACATCTAAGTTGATCAACAATTTTTCCTTGATTAATTTCATTTTCATCTCTTTTTTGAGCTGTCAAATAACATCACTCCATTCAAAAATATTATAACATCTAAACTTAAATCTGTAAATCTTACGCTCCATACCTACTCTTATCAAACATTTGCCAAGGAAGAAAATGTTTTCCTTCGGTATGTCCTGATAAAGCAAATTCCGTAAGTCCAATCGCTTCAAATTCATCTTCAATGTATTCAAGTTTTCTTAAGAAATTCTTAATAATATCCATCCAAATAAAATCAGGTATTTCACTATAACTCTCTGATATACTTTTTGAAACTTCATCCTCATCCATTCCAACACTAACTAAAAATTCAATTCTTTTCTTACGACTAATTTTATAGTCATCTTCATTTATAAGATAAGTACGATAATTTTTAAAATTACTTAAATTACACTTTCTAACATCAAACCAAGGAATAAAGTATCTTTCATGACAGTCAATTCCTTTAGATACTTCCCTTCCATCATATCCTCTACCAACCGCATCAATATAAACACCTACTCCAACACTAACACCAATAGATATACCAGCATATCTTTCATATCTTTTACTAGCCTCATGTGACAAATTAAATAAAACTAAAACTCCATCGCTATCAAGTTCTTTTACTTTCTTAAATATCTCTAAAAGTCCATCAGTTGTACCAGATGTCTCCACACTAGCCATTGAAGGTTTAGTAATCAAAGTATCATTTCTACTAGCTATAAAACTATCACAATATTCCTTATTAGCTATATAATCATCAATATCTTTAACTATAGTTAAATCCATAATTGGACTTAAATCTGGAAAATATTTAAGTAAATTTATCATATCCCTAGTCCTATGATAATTCATCATTTCACTTATATCATTTTTATTATTATAACTTAACATACTTACTCCTCATAATCATAATCCCATAAGCCTAATCTACCAGATACATAAATAGGCTCGATTTTCTTAACATTTTCTAATTTAAAGCCATATCCATCATAACTTCTATCAGTACAAACATGATGATATACAATATCATTTTTAGCAAGTAACATTTTTCTTGCCTCATCATCTATTTTAATACAGTCAGTCAAATCACAAATTGCTAAAATACACCCTGTAGGATACTCTAAATTATACATTTCAAATTTCTTCATAGCTTTCTTATCAATACCTTTAGAAGCTTGTATTAATAATTTACCTCTATATTTAGTTTTCCAAGTACGAAATTCATACTCTTTAATACCATTAGCTATTAAAGATGCAAAAGGTTGCTTAATCGTAATAACTTTCATAAACTTCTCCTTAATCAATATAATAACATATAAAATAAAACTTGGAAATAAAATCCCAAGTCAAGAATAAATTATTTTAATAATGTTATTGCGTACTCATCATATTGATTAAAACGATTATCATCTTTTAAAAACTCTTTATAATGATCTAAATAATCATTTGCAGACTCAAAGTCGTATTTAAAATTATCATTTATCTCACTACATAGTAATGCCTCAATATAACTCTTTAATCCATTACCAGCATTAGTCTCAATTAAATCTTTAATTGAATATTCAAAAGTCTCTTTAGAATGTTCTAATAATTCATCATATTCTTTTTGACTAGCCTTAATATAATCAAAAGGATTAGATGAAGCTTGATTTCCATTTTTAACTATTATATCTATATTTTTAGCTACATCGAAACCATCATTATAATGTTCTCCTTGTTCAAACTTTATGTATTTAGAATCAACAACGTTTTTTCTAAACCAAGACTGTTCTTCTTTACTATTATCAACTAATCCTACAACAACAACTAAGTTTGACTCGTCTACATAGTTATAGCTAAAATTACTATATTTATCATGAGTTTGAAAATACTCTATTATTTTATCATTAATTTTATTTAACTCATCAATACTAACATTTTTCTCTCTACCACAGCCAGTAGTAATAGTAATAATACCTAAAAATATAACACTAAATACTAAAATTATTCGCCTCATAAAATCCCTCACATTATCCTTTACAAATCTCTAATATTTTTCTCATTGTATTAGCAGTCCTTATTGTAATCTTATCTTTTATATCAGTACTTGCTATCTTAACCCAGTAATTTGACTTTCTATATTTTTTTAAATCAAAAGACCAAAATATTGCATTATTATACTCTTCTATTTTATCAATATCTTTTATTGACTCAACCGCATTAGATACTTCCTCGCATTTAGTAAGCGGAATTATAAAAATCAAATTGTCATATACCATAAAATAATATTCCATTATAATAAAACAAGTATTCTCCCATTATCAACTTACAAGTGATGTTTTCTAATAAACAAACTTGCTCTAAAATAAAATTCTTATATTCTTTTGCAGTAGCTACATATAATTATAACATAATAAAAGCCAACTTTGTAATCAGATTACTTAATAATATATTTTTCTGTATTCAACAATTGTAAAACAACATATAAACGTATAAAAATACGTTATAATATGTAGCCATACGTGAAAAGAGCAAATAAAATAAAAATAATTGCAAAACACAAAAAACTACTTTTGAAATTAAAAGTAGCTTTTTATTTAACTCGAAAAATCGAATTTAATATATCAAACTGGTGCCGAATAAAGGATTTGAACCTTCGACCTTTGCATTACGAATGCACTGCTCTACCAGCTAAGCTAATCCGGCAATTAACAAATTAATTATAGCAATTAATTCATTTAAAAACAATCATGTATAAAATTATCTAATATTTTATCATCTGCAATACCAAGACTACGTTTTTCATTAATAAACTCATCAAGTTCAAAACTATCTTTATTTAAAAGCCAAGGATTTGCCTCAACTGCCAAAGAAACATCAATATCATATGACTTTAGTTTTCTTAAAAAAGTACCTACATCTTCAACATCTCTACTAAAATAAGCCGGATTAGAAGTAATAATAGTATGTATTTGTTTTTGAGTACATCCTATATCAATTAAAACATAAATATATTTAATCATTTCTTCTTCACTTAAATCTTGAACTTCTCCATTAGCTTCAGCTATATCTAATATTTCATTTTCATTAAGATCTAAATTATATAAGTAATTCATATTATCACCATCGCAATAACAATTATATCATAAAAAAACCAACTCTCACAAATAGAATTGGTATTTTATAAATATTTCTTCAAAACCTCTACACTTTCTTCTTGCATTCTAACATATTCATCAGCTATTTTAGTAACTTCTTTATCCAATTCTTTATTATTAAGAATTCTTCTACCTTCAATTATACCCATATTAGTACCCTGTAATAATAACTCTGCAATTTTAGAATTACTATTATCATTAAAAGTTTTCATTTCAATACCCCACCAAGTCATAGCTTTAGTCATTGTATTTGTCTCATGTGGTGTATCATCTTCATTATATTTCTTATAAACATCACGAATTCTGTCACTCATCTTTTTATACTTCTCATATTCACATTTTAGTACTTTAAGAAACTTTGCATCCTCTGCCTTATCCATTATAAAACTAATCGCATCCATTCCCATACTAGCACCTTTATTCATTTCATCTAATGCATTAATGTTTTCTTTCATAATAATCCTCCTACATATAATATAAGCAAATTTTAATTAATTATACAAACTTAGTAATAATTACATAAGCATTAATATCCGGTGCCAAAGTAAGAATAGTATCAGCATTAGCTCTAACATTAAGACTAATAAAATCATTTTGTTCAAGTTCTAATACCGTTGCCCCATAAAAATCACTATCTGTATTAGTTATTAAATCTTTACTAATTGTTGTTCCATCAATAACTTCATCATTTCTTAAAAGCTCAGTAAAAAACGCCGTATCATTCGCAATAGAGCCTGAAAAATAATATTCGATTTTATATATTCCTTTTTCTAAAATAATAAAATGATCATTTGCTGAAATATCAATACCTAAAGATGTACCTGATCTATTTAAAGGAATTATCTCTCCGACTTGTTTAGTTAAATTAATAACAGTACCAACATCACTATATCTATATGCAAAGACATTAATACTAGATGCCTCTCCTCTTGGTATTTCAAAATCTAAAATATGTTTACCCGCACTATAAGTATCAATAACACGAGCATTTTCTGAAGGATCAACTGTAATTGTATTTCTAACTTCAATAGTATCAGCCTCACCTTTAGGACCCGTCGGTCCAACAATATAGCAGTTTGAACATTTACAATTTCTTTCCATAAAAAACCTCTCTATTTAATTTTATGCAAAACTATAAATGATGTATAAATAAAGTAACTAAAAAAGCAACTAAACATCACATTTAATTGCTTCTTTTAATATTTATCTCATCTAAACTAAGAACAAGTATATATTTCTCCTTCAGCATACTCGCCCTTTATACTTTCAGAAATACGTAAAAACATTAGTCAACCGTATTGTAACACAATTTTCAAAAGTAGATTAATATATATACTTTTTGCTTTTTTCCATATAAATAACTCTAATTATCTTATATTACTAATACTAATTAAATTATTATTATCAAATTCTAACTTAAATAATTCTGGACAATTCCAATTTCCATCAAATACTAGCTTATCATTAAAATATAGTTCAATTAATTTTGTTTCTTCATTCAATAAAATATTACACCAAGTTTTTAACATTGCAGAAATTGCAGTTCCATGAGATACAATAGCTATTGTTTTATCTTTATTATTATTTATAATTTCTAATAAAACTTCATTCATTCGTTTTGAAACCTCATTTGCAGATTCACCTTTTTCTAATTTATAATCCCAATTTCTAAATTGTTCTTCGAAAAAATCACTTGGAAGTTCTGATATATCATTAACACCAAATTTTCTTTCCCCTAATCTTTCATCAACGTTTAATTTAATATTATTATTTTCAGCAATATATTTTGCCGTACACATTGCCCTAACATAATGTGATGAGTATATAACATCAATATTTTGTAGTTCTTTTCTTTCACTCATTTCACGAGCTAGTTTTTCTCCATATACACTTAATACATTCTTTTCATTTCTTACTTGTTCTACATCACTAGAATTATATTCACCTAGTAGTTTTCTAAAAGGTTGTGAGTGTCTTAATAAATATATCTTTGTCATTTTTCCTCCCTATTTAACAATACCAAAAGTAATAACTTCTTTATTATCTATAGTTATTACTTTAATTTTATTATCATTAACTTCTAATTCTGATTTTATTATTTCTTGTTTCATTAAAACCTCCTGACATGATTTTAAGACTCTTTTTTCTATAACTATTTTATCATATTCCAAAATATATTAAAACTCGAACTAATCCAAAAAAATTGAAAAGTTCGAGTTTAGTATCAATCTGGTGCCGATAGCAAGAATTGAACTTGCTGCTGATCCTTACCAAGGACCTGTATTGCCATTATACTATACCGGCATAAGAAAATTTTATCAAATAAATAAAAATAAGTAAATATACTAATTTGGTGTTCAAGGTGAGAATCGAACTCACATCTTCTCCGTCGGAGGGAAATATTTTATCCATTAAACTACTCGAACAATAAAGAGGACTTAGTCCTCACATGTAACCCCATATTTTTTAGCGAAGCTAAGCCAAGTATCTAACTTAACTTTTCCATTTTCTATAACGTTGTTTTCTTCACCTTCAATATCAAGTAATTTTCCCATATCAATTTTTTCATAATTAATAGTAATCTCATTAGTAACACTATTACTATTTCTAGTTATTTTATTATCATAATACTCCAAACCATCATATTGTTTAAAAATATTTTTATAAGCTTCTTCATAAGTATCTAAAACGCTACTACTATCACTAATGATCTTTTCAGTTGAATGAAGCAAAACAACATATTCTCCCTTATAATATACTTCATAGTTCATTTCAGTAGAACCATTTGTAACTGTTCCAGTACGAGTACATTTTTTAACTCCATCACTAGAAACAGAACTATTACTACCACACCCTGCTAGTAATAAAACCATTACCAATACAATACTACTTCTTAATATTTTCATCATCATTACTATCATCCTCTAATAATCTAATAATCTTTCTTTGATTCTTTAACATCTCATTAATATGATCATGTAAAGACTCCAATATAAGTTCACTCTTTAAATCAGTCCTATAATCATTTTGGTTTCTCAAACTATCCTTTTCAGCTTGTCTATTTTGACTCATCATAATAATAGGAGCCTGAATAGCCGCAATACAAGAAAGTAATAAGTTTAGCAAAATAAACGGATAAGGATCTATTTCATTACCAGTAGTTAATATAACAGCATTAAGAATTACCCAGCCTATTAAGAAAAGTAAAAATAGTATTACAAATGTCCAACTACCAGCAACTTCACTTACCTTATCAGCTGCTCTATCGCCAAAAGACATCTTAGCTTCTTCTTGCTTATCAACATCAATCGCTATAGGTTGGTCAACCAATAAATCTAATAACTCTTCTTCATCTTGTGCCTCTAACTCATTATTTCTAAGTAACATTTTAACAATTTCTTTTTTAGTTCTTCTTTTTTCCATACCATTCACCATAAAAATTATATCACATTTTGTAAGAATAAAACAATAAAAAGAAAAGACCTACAAAGGTCTAACAATTATTCATAAATTTATTTATCTTATCAAACAAATTGCCCCAAGCAATTTCATCAATTCCATCCAAGAAACCATGACCATACATATTAACAATATATAACTCATTATTATCATGACTTAAATCATAATAACTAAGAACATCATCCTTTATAGGATCAGCATCCCCAACAATTAATAAAGTATTATTCTTATATTTATAATTCATATCAACTAATGGAAATACTAAACTATTATCTAATAACTTTTTATCTAAAAAATACCTTTTCAAACTTTTCAAAACTTCATAGTCAACATCTCTATCCAGACACATTGAGGATAAAACCGGATAAAATAAAATCATATTATATAAAGAAAATTCCTCATCTTTACAAATACTCATCGCCATATTAGCACCTAATGAATCACCAGTTAAAAATATTTTTAAATCTTCAATATTTAACTTTTCTAACTCTTCATTCAAATACAAGCAAGTCTTATAGCAAAGTTCATACACATCTAAATAATTATCATCATCAATATCATCCATATCAAGCGCGATCACTAATGTATCAGTCTTTAAAGCTATTCTTTTACAGATATCACCATATTTACCAGTACATCCTGTAACATCACCAAAGCCAGCTATATAAAATATAATTCTATTTATATTAGAAACCTTCTTAGGATAAAATACCCGTACTGGCAAAATATCATCTTTAAACATTATTCTATAACTAGATATATTCTTCTTAGAAATAGTTGGATGTACAACTTCATAAACAGTTCTATATAATTTATATTTAAATCCTTTTTCAAAGCTATTCACGCTATTTATCATCATTACCACCAAGTATATAATAACATAAAAAGAAAGTTCCCTCGACTGAAACTTTCCTTACTTTACACAATTTTTGCCAAGCAAAACAAAATAATTATTCTTCATCCTCTATAGAAGTATCTTCTTCTAACTTTTTAAAATCAATTTTGCCCAACCTAGTTTTAGGTAAACTTTTACGATATACAAAGTCATGTGGAATAGAATATACTGCTAAATTCTTTTTACAATGTTCTTTTATACTACCTTTAACAGACATAGGACTATATCCTTCTTTTAAAACTATATATGCTTTAGGAACTTCAACTTTATATGGATGAGGTATACCAATGACACTACATTTTAAAACAGCAGGATGTTCTTCTATAACCTTTTCTACATAACTAGGATAAACATTATAACCAGAACTAATAATCATTCTTTTTAATCTTTGACGATAATAAATAATACCATTCTCATTCATCATACCAATGTCACCTGTATGTAGCCAGATAGCTCCATCTTTATGTTTTTGTAACATCTCATTAGTTTCTCTTTCATCATTTAAATACCCTAACATAACCGTAGGACCAGATACACATATTTCACCATCTTCTCCATATGGAACTTCATCTTGTGTACCAGGAGTAACAATTTTTATATAATTACCTGGAAAAGGTATACCAATACTACCATCTCTATAAGCATCGCCAAAAGATAAAGCAACAGCCGCTAAAGCCTCAGTCATACCATAACCTTGACTAACTTTAACTCTACTACCATGTTCCTTTAAGAAATCATTAATTCGCTCAGTTAAATTACTAGATAATGAATCCCCACCAGATATAACATACTTTAACATACTAAGATCTAAATTTCTATTTTTAGTATTTATTAAAGCCTCATACAAAGTAGGAACACCACAAATAACATTAGGTTTATATTTATCTAATAACTCATCAAACTTCTTAGCATTAAACTGTGGTACAAGTATAACTTCACATCCTAAACCAAACGGAATATGAAAAGAAACTCCAAGTCCAAAACCATGAAATATTGGCATAATTCCTAAAACCTTATCTCCAGGCTTTAAATCCTTAAATATAACTCTTGCCTGTAAAGCCAAAGCATTAAAGTTACCATTAGATAAAACAATACCCTTAGGTTTACCAGTAGTACCACCAGAATGAAGTATAACAGCTGGATCTTCAGCTAAAGCCTTGTTCTCTCCAAACTCATTAAAATAACTTCTTATCATAAAGTCATTCCAATACATATATAACTTACTACGTCTAGGCTTCTTCATCTTCCATGTTTTTAATCTATAACCTAACTGCATATGTGGAAGCATAGAATTACTAACAGGTACAACAATAACTTTGCGTACCTCGGTCTCACTAATAATATTCTTAACCTTTTCATAACAGAAATCAACTACAACTAAAAGCTTACTCTTAGTCATAATTAAATAATCTTTAATCTCTTCTTCAGCAGATAAAGGATGAATCATATTACTAATTGCTCCTATTTTACTAGCAGCATAAAAACTAATTAATCCTTCAGGTGTATTAGGCATACATATAGTAACAACCTCACCTTTCTTAACACCAATACTATTAAAAGATATTGCTGCCTTATCAATTTTGCTTAAAAAAGATTTATAACTAAACACATTACCATAATAATTAACAGCTGGCGAATTCATATTCTTAAGAGCACTTCTCTTAAACATCTCATAAATAGATATATCTTCTACTTTAAATTTTAATTCATCTTTACTATAATACTTTTTCCAAGGTACTTTTATGGTCTTTTGCTTCAACAAATCAATAATATTCATCTAAACTACCTCCACACCGTAAACATTATTTCATACTTTCTCTCATTAACTTCTCTACTTCTTTTTCTAACTTCTTATTAGCTTCTTCTAAGTCCCCTTCTACTTTAAATGGTTTTCCAAATCTTACAGTTAAATTCTTACTCCTAAATTTATAATCTCCTGTAATACCAAAAGGCACTATTAAAGCATTTGTCTTAGAAGCCATAGAAACAGCACCAAACTTAAATGGCAATAAAAACTTATCAGTTTTATTTCTAGTTCCTTCTGGAAAAAGACCAAGTGCTTTTCCTTCTTTAAGTACTTCTAAAGCTAAACTAGTAGCGTTATTATCTTTTTTACTCCTATCAACTGGAATACATCCAGCTGCTTTAAAAAACCAAGCAAATCCCTCATCAAAATACTCTTTCTTAGCCATATAATGTATTGGCCTCTTAGTTGCGACTATCGGTAAACATTGATCATATAAATGTTTATGATTACCAACTATTAAAATAGGACCAGTCTCTGGAATATATTCTTTACCAATAATAGTTGGATTATACCAAAGTTTAAAAATAGGTCCAAGTACAGCTTTAAAAAATCTGTATCCTAACATACTATCTTTCTTTTTCATCTATTTCTTACATCCTCTCTCTAGTTTTATAGAAATTTCTCTCATCAACTTTTCATTTTCTTTATCTAAATCATCACTAATTTTTCTTCCAGGTAAAAACTCAATACAAACACTCTTGCCAAGTACTCTATATTTACCAGTAATAACAAAAGGTACAAGTAAACTATCAGTATCAGAACTCATTTTAACAGCACCTATCTTAAAAGGCATAACAATATCATCTGTTCTATTAATTGTTCCTTCTGGAAAAATACCAATAACTTCACCAGTTTTAAGTACATCTTTAGCATTCTTTAAAGAATCTTTATCATGAATCTTACGATTAACAGGAATACAGCCCATGTTGCGTACAACAAATCCTTCAATACCTTTAAAAAGTTCTATTTTAGCTAAAAAATGAACCTTTCTAGGTACCACAGCAATAAGTAACAAAGGATCTAACCAAGAAGTATGATTTCCCGCTAAAACCAAAGAATTGTTCTTTGTAATATTTTCTTTACCTATAACTTTAGGATGTAAAAACAAAAAAACATTTATCTTTAAAAATATTCTAACAAAACTATAAAATAATCTATTCATCTTTTTCTCCTACATTATCAATTATATTACAAAGATGAAATTTAGCCAATATATTTTTTTACAAAGAAAAAAGCGCATGATACGCTAGTAATATAAAATCATCATTTGTTTATTTTACACACTATTTAACATTAGTTGTTAATAACATAGCATGAAGAACTCAAGAAATCACCGTTATCATTAAAATATTTAGTTCCAGAATGAGCAGAACATGATAATTTAACAGTATACTCATGATCTTTTAAGACTGTATTATCTGTACTATTTCTACATTCAGTAACATAAACTTCTGCACTACATGTTTTACTTTTATCAACAGGATCTATCAAAGGATCTAAGTAATTAAGTTCAACAAAATTTTTAATATCATCTTTGGTATACGTTGCACTGTCGTCACTGTTATCAATTCTGTAGTTTTTTACAGCATCAAATACAGTCTTATACATATTATCATATGAAAAATTTCTAGTCTTAGTTACATATTTATATACTGCTGGAACAGCAACAGTAGATATAATTCCAAGTATCACAACAGCAGCTAAAATTTCAATTAAAGTAAAACCTTTATTATTTTTACGTTTCATACACACTCTCCTAACTACATACAACCATATCCTAATAAAATTATAACACAAAAAAGGCCTTAGTCAAAGCTAAAGTCTAAACAATTTCTTTTTTCTTCTGAACTATTAAAGTACCAATAGAAATCAATAATATTATTCCAAGCACAACATAACAAGCTGATACTGTTTTTGGATTACTTATTCTATTATAGATTGCAGTAACAGTTACCTTTCCTTCTGGCATTATAAATGTTCCTTCTTTACTAACCTCTATTTCTTTACCAGACTCATCCATTACAACAATTCTTTTTACTGTATATCCTTCCCTTGGTGTAACATTAATTCTCACTACCTCGCCAGGATAGGCCATATTGTTAACATTAATAACTCCATTTTCATTATCATCACTAACAATTTCATAACTTAAATATTTATATTTAAAAATTTTATAATTAAAACAATCATTGTTTTCATTTATTCGTTTTTTTATAGTCGGACTAGATTTAGAGAATTCTTCATTTTCTACTTTTCTCATGTCTGGTGCCGAACAATTATTTTGACGAGCTAACACTAAATAGCCATTAAACTTACCGTTAAAAGCACTCTTTTCAGTAGAATTTATCATAACGCCACCATACTTGGTAGGATTATATTCATCCTTCCAAACAAAGTTTCCATTAAAATCATATTTTGAAATAGTAGCAGTTCCATAACCATATTTATCAGTATTAGTAGTAATCATTATTCCATCATAACTACCATCAACATATTTACTTAAAAAAAGTTGAGAAGCATATTTAACATTAAATAATTCTTTTTTAAATATTTGTTTTCCATCTAAATCATATTTAAATAATACCGGATTAAGTCCATAATTACCGTCATAAATAGCAATAACGCCATCCATATTACCAGATTTATCATAGCTAATAATACAATCATCCAAGTATAAACCAGTATCAACACTCCATAATATTGAATTTTGACTTGAGTCAAGTACGTTAATATCATTTTTTATTAGCTTAGTGCCTTCAATACTAAAACTAATTTTACCATCCTTACTGTAATTTTTAAGAAAGCTTATATTTTTTTGCCAAACCAAATTACCATTTAAATCAAATTTTACCATAAGCTCTCCCTGTTTAATACCAGGAATATCTGTTGACGTAGTCACAAATACAAATAAATAACCATCTATATTCCCTTGGTCATCAAGACTTGGTAATCCAAAAATTTCACCATATTCATCACCTGCACCACCATAAAGAAACGTTTTTCTCACATTAAGTGAATCATCATAAAGAACAAATAAAACATCACTATTGCCTTTTACCTCTTCATTTTCACTTTTTTTAATAATTCTTGCATCCATTAAATCATTATCTATATAATTAATATCATTATAAATCAACTTATTATCAAGAGTTAACTTATATCTATGCATCTTATTATCATCATCAACAGTAAAATATATATGTCCATCATAATTGCCTAAATTGTCGTAGCTTGATGCAGAAAATAACATATCATAACTATTAAATGAATTATCATTAATATCAATTTCACTACTTCTGTATAAATCTAAAGCGAAAATATTAACCGGTAAAATAAATATTAAAGAAAAAATGAATATTAAAAGCCTCTTCATCATACATTCCTCCAATTATTTTAATTACTAAAAATCTTTTCTTCCTTAGTTAACGAATTATATACTGTAATTGTCCTATTTCTTTCACTATTTAAAAGACTATGTTCTTCTAATTGTCTTTTAACTTCCTTTGCCACGCCAACAGATCCATCTATTAAACTAACGCCTGGCATTTCTTCTAATATTTCTTTTTTTATAAATGGATAATGTGTACATCCTAAGACAATAGAATCAATATTTTTATCTTTATAATCTTTAAAATCATTTCTTAATATCTCTTTTATCTTTTCTTTATCATCATTCTCAATTGCTTTCGCAAGGCCAGGACAAGCTAATAAATAAATCTTTTGATCATATCTTTTATTATCTCTAATTAATTCATATGTTCTTTCTGATTCAATTGTTGCCGGTGTTGCCATTACTAACGTATTTTTAAATCTTTGATCACACGCTACCTTAATAGCTGGAACTGTACCTACAAAAATAATATCTTTAAAGGTCTCTCTTAACCTTTTCATACATCTAGTAGTAGCTGTATTACACGCAATAACAATTAACTTACAGCCCTTATCTATAAGCTTTTCTACTACATTACTAACTATCTTAAATAACTCTTCATCACTCTTTTCACCATATGGATTATTCTTACTATCACCATAGTAGTAAAAATCTTCATATAAAAGTACTTTTTTCAATTCATTAAGTATACTTAAACCACCTATACCAGAATCAAAAACTCCTATTTTATTTATCATGTAATATCACCTATCCTAATATTTCTTCTAAAATTAAAGAAATTTCTTTAACTACTAACTCCTTATTAGAAACCCTATTATCTAAAGTTGCCACAACTCTTTTATGATAAAACTTATCATTATCTTTAACATATACACTAACAAATACAACGTTATCTTCACCAGACATATTATTAACATCAGCCCTATTAAGTTTACCAGTAATACCAATACCAATATCACTATCTGCATACTTAGAAATGTTATAACTCATTTCATCAGCAACTTCAAAACTATATACACTGTATTTATCAATTGTATTTTTCTTAACACCAAACTTAGTTTTATATTCATTAGAATAAGTAATTGCGCTAAATTTAAATACTAAGCTTGCTCCTTCTACATTAGTTAAACTATTACAAAAACATCCTCCAGTACAAGATTCCATTGATGAAATAGTCATTTTCTCTTCTGTTAATCTTTCTACAATTTTCTCTAAACTCATAAAAATTACCTATCCTTTTATAACTTTATTACTAGACTTAATATGATTACCAATAATATCTGATACTTCTAATATTGTAACAAAAGCACTCTCATCCATTTCCTCAACTATATGTCTAAGTTCAAATATTTCAGCTCTTGTTAAAACACAATATAATACTTCTTTTTCTCCCGATATTAATCCTTTTCCTTTAATAGTAGTTGTAGTTCTACCTAACCTATTATATATCTCACTAGATAAATGATTACCTTTACTAGTAACAATCAATGCAGCTTTAGCTTGTTCCATACCTTCAGACACAAAGTCAATTACTTTAAAAGTAATAAAATAAGTAAGTAAAGAATACATTGCCCTATCAAAACCAAAGATAAATCCCGCAACAGTATAAATAATTAAGTTAAATAACAATACAACTTGTCCAACAGATAAACTAGTATTCTTACTAATAACTATTGAAACTGATTCAGTTCCATCTATGCATCCACCAAAGTGTATAATTAATCCAACTCCAACACCCAGTATTAAACCACCATATACTGTCGCTAAAAGCATAACTTCTGTAAAAGGCTCTAACCCGTTAAGAGCCTCTAAAAATATTGAAAATAAAACCATGGAATAAACTGTTCTAGCTAAAAATCTCTTTCCTAAATTTCTATAACCAATATAAACAAAAGGAATATTCAAAACCAATACCAATAAACCCATTGGTAACTTACTAAGTTTTGAAATAATAATAGAAACACCAGTAACACCACCATCTAATATAGTATTAGGTATTAAAAATGTCTCTAACGCTAAAGCCGCTAAAAAAGAACCTAAAGTAAGCATCATAAATGAAAGTAATATTTTAAAATAATTATTATTATTAATTTTCTTCATTATCAACACATCCTCTACTATTTAAATTATATTAAATATATAATTATTTTTCAAGAAAAAAGAACTCAAATTACTTATGAGTTCTCTTTGTAATTATAAATGATACACCCTTTTTTTCATTATTAATACTAATATCATAATTCATAATATTAAGTGTTTTTTTAACAATAGATAAGCCAAGCCCGAACTGACCCTTGATTCCTTTCCGGAACGGAGTAAAAATTCCTTCTAGGTAATCATTACTAATATTATCTCCGTCATTATATAAAATTAACTTGTTCTGCTTAGCTGTAATTTTTATAGTCGTAGTAGCATATCTTATAAAATTTCCTAATAAATTATCAAGTATTGTTTCCCAGTTTTCAACAGTACCTACAAATTGACTTTTCTTATCGTATTCAACTATAAAGTTCAATTCTTTTCTATGGAACTTAAACTTTTCAACTTCAGTTTTGATAATTTCCTCCATATCAACTGGTACTAACTCAATATTTTTAGAATCTTTAAGATAATCAAGTTTATTTAAGTAAAGAAGTGAGTGTACTTTTTGTTCTAATTTTGAAGTCTGTTCTTTAATAACGCTAAGTGCTGTAGCTTCATCTTCAACGTTATCTTCAACAGCTTCTATATATGATTTTATAACGGTGAGAGGTGTCTTAAAATCATGTGATATATTTTGATACATCTGATTACGATATTCTTCTTGATTTATTAAAGAAAGTCGCATATCTTCTATTGCTAAACCTAATGATTTGATTTCATCATCAACTTCAAAATCTATTTTATGATTATAATCCGGGTTATCAATATTATCAATCTTATCCTTTAGCTTTTCTATCTTTTTAACTATAATAGTAGACCAAGCAATAAGAATAAGTCCTATTAACAAACATGTACCAAGTACTACCGGGAATATAGATCCTAATATTTCTGTTTTAGTCTTATTAATATAACTGTCGTTTGTAATAGCAATTTTCTTAACTCTTTCATTTTCGATAGCGTAGTAATAATAGTATTTATGCTTATATTCGATCTTACCATATTCATTAGTAATTTTCTTCATCAATAAACTAACATTATCTATACCAAGTTCTTCTTGTAAATTCTCAGTAGTTAAAACATTATCTCCTACAACATAAATATAGGCAATCTCGGTATCTAATAACTTATAATCTACGTTGGCATTAACTAATTGTAATGGTTCTCTAAGATAATTATATATATTGTTTTCCGCAACTGGTATTAACATTTTAGGTAATACTAAACCAAGTATTATAAATAATATAACAAATATAAAACCTACAAGCCAGACTAATTGTTTACTTAATTTATTAATATGTTTCATGATAGTCTGTACCCATACCCGTAGATAGAATTAACATTAAGCCTAGGCAATTTCTTTCTAACTCTTCTAACTAAGTCATCAACTACTCTATCTGAGCCAAAGTAATCTTTACCCCAAACTTCATCTAATATTTCTTCTCTAGTAAAACACTTATCTTTGTTTTTTATAAATAGTACTAACAAATCAAATTCTAATGTAGTAAGCTTTATCTCTTTATCATTTTGTAATACTATTCTTCTAGTTAAATCTATAGTATAAGTATCATATGTAAGTATATTATTATTGTTATCATCCTTATAAACTCTTTTTATAATTTTATTAACTCTAAGAACAAGTTCTTTACTAGAATAAGGTTTAGTAATATAATCATCGCTTCCAAGTTCAAGTCCCAATATTTTATCTAAGTCCTGATCTCTAGCTGATGTAAATATGACTGGAACATCTTCATCTTTTTCCCGAATAGCTTTAATTATATCATACCCGTTAATATCATCACCAAGCATAATGTCTAAAACCCATATATGAACTGCATTACCAATATAGTTAATGGCATCACTTCCTTTAGTAAATGAAACAACATTATACCCAGCCTTTTCTAAATACGTTTTTATTAAACTGGCTAAATCAACTTCATCTTCTACCAAACAGACAGTATACATCTATAATCACCACCATATGTAAGTAGTATAGCACTTTTATCTAAATAATTCTATATTTCTATAAGCATCCCTCCCTATATATATAAAGTAAAGTAGTAAAATGCTAATTAATAATTATTTTCTTTTCTTATACTTATTCCTCCTTTCTACAACTTAATCATACTACTTAATTGTTGTCGAATTATTGTTAATTTATGGGAAATTATGTGAAAAAAAATAACTATTCAAAATAGTTATTCTAAATCCAATATAATTTTCTCTATTTCTTCCCATGATTCAACTCTATCAGCTATATCTAAATATCTTTTTTTATCATCAAATAACAAAGTATTAATATTCATCTTCTTACATGCTAAATAGTTGTTAAAGTCATCATCTATCATAAGATCTATTTTCTCATCAACGCATACCTTTGCTTTGCCTTCTTTGTAACAAGAGCCATAGTATTTATCAAATCTAATACCATTGCTTAAAAGCCAAGATTTAGTAACTTCTGCCATCCTATCAAAGCCAGGTATATAACCATCACTTCTCGCCGTAACAATAATTATTTCATTATCAAGAGATATTTTTTCAAATACTTCTCTAAAACCAGGTTTCAAAGTATTATTATTTATAATCTTTAAAATATTCTTAATATAAAAGTCTTCCAAATACTTATCATTAAACTCTTCAACCGAAATGTTTTTAGAAGTCATATAATTATTAGCTAAATCTAAAAACAATTCCTCTGTATTAGAAATTGTATTATCAATATCTATTCCTATTCTCAAAAAATTATACCTCCAAATTCTCTAACTCTAAAATAGCCTCTTCTAAATTAGAAACACCAATGATTTTTATATCATAATTATTTTTCTTTTTATATTTAATAGCTTCTTTATAATTTTCTCCTGCTGGTACTAAGAAAACATCCGCTTTTTTAGATACAGCTCCCGCTAATTTAAATTTAACACCACCAATAGAGCCAATACTGCCATCTTTTTCTATTGTACCAGTACCAGCAATCTTTAATGACTTAGTCAAATCATCTTTAGTTAACTGATCATATATTGAAAGAGCCGTAATAAGTCCAGCCGAAGGACCTTGTTCCATACTCTTAAACTTAATAGTTACCTCCGGATCAGTCTTATAACTACTAACTTCTTGTACATAAATACCCAGTATAAGCCTATCCTCTTCTTTATATATTTTACTTTTAATTATCTTTTCTTTATTCTTTCTAATAACCTTAATATCAATAACATCATTTTCTTTATGTTTACTTATACATTCACTAACATCACTATTATTATTAATCTTAACTCCATCTACTTCAGTTATTTGATCACCTACTTTAAAATCATTATAATCCTTCATAACAGAAATAACATAAACTTTAGTATCTATTTCTTCATAACTTTTATTAGCTAGTTTATACGCCCATTTAATAGCGTTAGAATTAGAACTAATTAAATCAAGATGACTTCTAAAACTAATATCTTCAATGCTCTCCTCATCATCATATTTATAGTCATTAGCACTTTCCCTTTCCCAACCAGGAATAACATAACTAAGTAAATAAGGGCCTAATCTTCCATTCAACTCCGAAACAAAACAAATATTAAAACTTCCTTCACTCTCATATCCCGAAGTTACACTAACTCTTTTAGAAATATCGCTTATATCTCCACCAATAATAATATAATAATTAACTGGAAACAAGAATAAAATAGTAGAGACAACCATAAAAATAATAAACTTATACTCTTCAACTATTAATTCCTTAAGCCAAGTAAAAATCTTTTTAAACATCTTATCACCTTATCTAATTATAACAAAGAAATGGAGAAATATGAAAAAAAAATATCAAAACAAAACAATTATTATATTACTATTATTACTATTATTAATTCTTTACACTATTAATTCTCCTTTAGTAATAAAAAGTATTATTTCATATACAAAATTATTTATAACTAAGTTATTTCCCACTAACTTTATCTTTTTTATAATGTCAACTGTCCTTATAGAACAGGGATTAATTGAACTCCTAAGTAAAAAATTCAAACTAAATGGCAGTATCTTTTATGTAACAATTATGAGTATTTTATCAGGTATACCATCAGGTGCCAAATACACAAAAGATCTTTTAGATAAAAATATTATTTCTAAAAAAACTGCCAATTACTTAATAACTTATACTCACTTTCCTAATCCTATGTTTGTTCTAGGTACTATAACTACTATAATTAATTATAGAACTGCTATAAAAATTCTATCCGTATTAATACTAAGTAATTTAATAATTGCTTATATTACTAAACCAAAAGAAAAAGAAAACTATTATTTTCCAGAAACAACTCCTAAAGACTTTGCTTCATCCTTATCAAAAGCTATAATAGATTCTCTAAAAGTAATAGCTATAATATATGGAACATCTATATTTTTTTATTTAATAACTGTAATTATCAACGAATACTTAACTTTAAATACTTTTAACTATGTAATTTTATCTGGTGTCTTTGATTTAACAAAAGGAATATTCTCTACCATATTAATATCTAACGAATTATTAAGATCCCTTCTAATTATTATTTTCTTTGCCTTTGGTAGCCTATCTATTCATATCCAAATAAAAAGTATTATTGCTAATACTTCTATTAAATATAAAAACTTTCTTTATGGAAGAGTCATTCAAATAATGATTTCTATACCTATGTTTTTACTACTATATCTTATCTAAAGAAATTTATAGGACAAGCTATATTAATACCATATTTAGTTGAAAAGTCTGGATGATAAAATCTAATATCGATAGATAAAATATCATCATCAGTATTTATATTTATATCACTCATTCTTAAATCTAAAACTTTACAGCCTTCATTATTTTCACCAGATCCTAAATCAGGAAGTTCATACTCCGTAAGATCATATCCAGTCAAATCTGGTTTTAATGGACCATAGGAAATTGAAAAATAGTCATTTCTTTCAGAAGTACAAGCACCAGACCCTTCAACACCATAATCACTAGCTAAAACTCTCTTTACTACTAATTGTGATTTACTACTATCTCTAAAAGAAAAGGTAACTGTGTAAGTTTCTGGTGTAATAGTATTTGTTGACGCATCTTTTTTAAATTTTTCATAACCAACGGTTACATCTATTAAGCCTTTCATAATCAAATCATCTTGAATTTCTTTAGTTAATAAGTTTTTATATGTCATAATTTGATTCTTTTCGGATTCAATATTTTGTTTATTCTTATAAGATTCAACTGTTCCATACAAGGAAACAACTATAATTGCCAAAAGTACAAAAGAAATAAGTATTTCAATAGTAGTCACACCTTTATTATTAAGTTTCATATATCTAGCACCTACTTCCCTTTAATATTTCAATAGTAGAATATGTCCAATAATTATTCTTATTTGTTGTATCATTATCATCAATACTCTCATCAATTTTATGTTTGAATTCTACAACCAATCTGTAGCAAGCACCATTTAAAGATGGTACTTTAGAATAAGTAGGCAAATATGCTACATAATCCTGTAACCCAGAACTAAATACATTAGAATTATTAGCCTCAACTTTTCCTTTAAAATTATTTTTATTATTAGGCTCAACTCTATTACCAAGTTTATAATCTGTAATATACATTTTTTCCACACCAAAACGTGTTACTAAGCTATTACAAATTTTTATTGCTGTAACATCAGAAGCTACAATATCATTAGAACAATTAAATTCATGATATGAATTATTGGTAATATCATTTTGAATATTTGTAAAGTTGACACTATCACTTTGGATTATTCTTTTAAACCAAAATGTTGCGTATTTACTGTCAATGTCATCATAAGCCTCTCTCTTCTCATATTCACCCATGATTGGATAAAAATTAGAGTAAATAACGGAAAAAATTGCTGATACAAAAACTGCTACTACTAAAGTTTCAACAAGAACGAAACCTTTACTATTAATTTTTAACATTTTATAACTTCACTCCTTGCTATTCTCTTAAATCTATTATATAATAAACTATAGAAAAATACCATACAGAAAGTAAAAAGGGGCTGAAAAAATGGTAGAAAAGGAAGAAAAAAAGGTGTCAAAAGGCGCTGAAACCAACATGGTTGCGTTTGATTTTGAACGTACTCCAATAACTCAAGTCGCCGATTACATCATTATTACTGCGTCTAAAAACAATACATCAGATATCCATTTTGACCCTAGGGAAGATGGAATGATGGTTAGATTCCGTATCGATGGTGATTTACAGGATTATACATATATACCAAAAGCTTTTGAAAGAAACCTAACTACCCGTTTAAAAATTCTAGCGAACATGAACATTACTGAATCAAGATTACCTCAAGATGGTGCTATTAAAGGTGAATTTGGTGGTAAATACCTAGACATGCGTGTGTCTTGTCTTCCATTAAACGAAGGTGAAAAGATCGTTATTCGTATCTTAGACTACACAAGAAGTTTACAAGGAATTGACAGTTTAGGATTTAATCCTACAAACTTAGCTAAACTTAAACGTATGATGGGTGTTCCAAATGGAATTATTCTAGTTACCGGAGCTACTGGTTCAGGTAAATCTACAACAGTTTACTCTATATTACAAGGTTTAAATAAACCTGAAATTAATATTATAACAGTTGAAGACCCTATCGAAATGAACATCGAAGGAATGAACCAAGTACAAGTTAACGCTGAAATTGGTATGACATTTGCTGCTGCCTTACGTTCTATCTTACGTCAGGACCCGAACGTTATACTAATCGGAGAAATTCGTGACTCTGAAACAGCTCAAATAGCCGTTCGTGCTTCTATTACAGGTCACTTAGTTCTATCTACTATCCATACCAACAACTCATTATCAACAATTGAACGTTTGCTAGATATGGATGTTGAACGTTACTTATTATCAACTGCCCTAACTGGTATTATTTCTCAAAGACTTGCTAAACAATTATGTACAAAATGTAGAATCGAAAGAGAAACAACAAAATACGAGAAAAAAGTATTTAAAAGATATATGAATCGCGATATTGAAAAACTATATGATGCTAACCCAGAAGGTTGTGAACATTGTCGTAAAGGTTACAAAGGACGTATTGCTATTCAAGAAGTTCTAGAATTGGATGATGAAATTAGAAATGCCTTAACAAACGACAAAATGAAAAAAGAAGAATTAAGCGAAATGGTATATACAAATAAAACAATTACCATGCTTCAAGATGCTTTAGGTAAATGTATCGCTGGTCTAACAAGCTTTGAAGAAGTATACCGTGTTATTGAAATAGAAAGTGAACCAGGTGAAGAAACAGAAGGATATCTTACAAAAACAATTGATGAAGAAACAACTGAAGAAATACCTACTACTGAAATAGCTCCAACACCTGCTAACGTAACACCAATTATATCTGCACAAAAAGTACAAACTATAGTAGGCTCTGTTCCAGCTAAGCCAATAGTTCCAACTACAAAAGAACAACCAGTAGCAGCTTCTACTGCACCAGCAACACGAACTACAACAGTTGTAACTACTACAGCGGTTCCAGTAACACCTCCGGTAACAACACCAGTTACTACTCAAGTAAAGGCAACTACACCAACAGTAGTAAGTTCAACACCTGTACAAGCACCAATGCCAGTTGTAAACTTGAATAATAAAACTGAAGTAAAACCAGTTATAAATATACCAAGTACAACCGTACAACAAAATGTTCAAGCACAAACAAAAACACCTCCGGTAACTCCTGCTCCTGTGCAAACACCAGCTGTTGCGAAAACACCAGTGCCAACAACACCTACAGCTAGTCAAACAATACAAATTCCAAAAGTAGAAACAAAAAGCGCTTAACAAAAGCGTTTTTTCTTTGCCTAAATTATAAAAAAAGAATTAAAACCTCGTTCTAATTCATTTCTTCAATTAACTTAAGTATCTCTTCATTAATATCTTCAATACTTCTAAGTTCTCCATCTTTAACACATTCAATTTTATCCCAGTTATATAATTCAACCAATTCCAAATATGCTCTTTCAGCACCTTTTAAATGTTCAGGAGACTTTTCATTTTCATCTAAATTAACTCTATTTTTCTTTAACTCACATGAATATTCGTAAGGAACATGTAAAAATATTGTCTTATCAGGTTTAGGTAATTGTAATAACCAGTATTCTAACTTATCTATCCATTGATACATATTAAATCTTTCATCTTTATCTTTTATCTTACTACCTTGATGAGCTAAATTAGAAGTAGTATATCTATCAAGTAAAACATAATATCCTTCATCAAGTAACTTTAATGCTTTATCAATATTATACTTTCTATCAGCTGCATAATATAAACAAGATACTTTAGGATCTACATTAGGAGCTCCTTCTTTAAAATATCCTTCACATATCTCCGGCTTACCTAAATATGCCCCACCAACTATCTTACCAGTAGGAGTATCATACATTGGAAAACTAAAATATGCACACTTTTTACCTAAAGATTTTAACTTTTCTACCAATAATTTTGACTGTGTTTCTTTTCCCGAACAGTCAGTTCCTTCTATAACAATAATCTTTCCAGTCATAATAATCACTCCATATCTTTAGTAGTACCTTTAACATCTACTTTAAATGATAACGATAAATTATCAGTACTTTCTTGATATTTATCACTCACCCAAATTCTCAAAGCGAACTTTTTATTTGTCTTAGGTTTTAAAACATCTTTATATAAAACCTTATTTCCATCCAATTTAGAATCTTCAAGTTCCATCAAACTTAATACATTATTCGAATAATTAGAAACAGGCTTATTATCTTTATCAGTTAAATAAAATTTAATATATTCTCCATCAATTTCATTAACAATAGGTTCAAGTAAAATTTCATAGTTAATACTTTTATCAAAGTCATTTGAAACACTAAACTCATAATACAAATCTTTATCTGTAATCTTCATACCTTCAGTATCACTCATCGGTTTAGCATTAATAATATTAATTGTATTATTATTACTCTCTGTAAAATTAAAAGACAAATAGCCCATTGTCAAAGTATTAATCTTCTCATCTGAACTTTTAACTTCAACAGCGTAACTTGTACCAAATATCAAAACAATTAATATTAAGATACCAAGTACTGATGTAATAATTTCTCTAAAATAGCTTTGTTTTACTCTCTCCATAACTTCACCCTTCTTTTTTAGTATATCAAAATTTCTTTACAGTATCAAGTTGAACAAAAGAAAATGATGACAATTAAACACTAATATCATCATTCTTATCAAAAGGTACTAATAAACATTTACGGCTTGCTAAATAATCACACATATGCACAAAGTTTTGATATTTTGTCTTTGGCTTTTCTAATACTTCTACTCCATTATAATCTGTAGTCCAAGAGCCCATATGTGTCTTAACTACATCACATAAAAATTCGATTTCCTCTACTTCAAGTCCAAGTTCTTCTTCATTATCCATTATATAATCAGCTATTAAAATAGGATGATCAAATCTTGTATATTTTTCATGGTTAAGACCAGATTTTAAACCATCATGTAAAATTAAAGCCATTATCATCAAATCTTTCTCATCTTGTGTATACTTATCCCCTATACAAGGATCATTTAATAATTCATAGGCAATTCTAACAGCAGCCTTAGTATGACGTAAAAGTCCACCTTCTCCTAATGCATACTCTGGATGATATTTACCAGTTGAAGATGCTGGTACTTCAAAAAAGTAATCTGGCAACAATTCTATCATTTTTTGACAAGCATTTTTTATTTTCTCACTTTTAATATATTCAAGCTCTTTAGAAAACTTTAAACTTTTATTCATACTACTTCACCTCTAATAAATTCTACAATTATCTCATTACTTATATAAAACTTTGATTCTGGAATATAAACATTTTCCTTATCATCTATAATAAATCCATCATTAATAAGTCTAGAATAATTATAACATTCATCTATATTTTTGCCAAACTCATAATAAAATTTTTTCTTATTTATTCCATTACTCATCCTAAGTCCTAACATTATTTCATATTCAATATTGTCTTCTCTACTAACGTTCTCTATTGAAGAAACATAATCTCCCATAAAATACTTATTAAAAGACCTCGTATTAGTAATCCTCTCATCTAAAACATAAGAACTAGCTCCTAGGCCAAATCCATAATAATGTAAATTTTTCCAATATACAGTATTATGTTTAGATTCATAACCTTCCTTACAAAAATTACTAATTTCATAATGATAAAAGTCATTATTTTTTAAATACTTACAAATAAGCTTATACATTTCTAAATCCAAGTCTTCTGAAATATTCTTAGTATTCAAAACACTAAGTAAAGTATTCTTCTCAATTATTAATGAATAAGTAGAAATATGTTTAATATCTAAATCAATAATAAAATCTAAATCTTCTTTTAATTCTTCAGTAGTCTCATCTTTAAGAGCATATATTAAATCTATATTAATATTATTAATACCTATATTCTTAGCATAATTAACTATATTTCTAACATGAATCTTATCAAAATCTCTATTTAAAAACTCTAAATGTTTTTTATTAGTAGACTCTAATCCAAAACTAAGTCTATTAACTCCATTTTTTTTAAATAGATCTAACTTCTCAAATGTAGTACTTTCAAAATTAGCTTCTATTGTAAACTCTTCTAATGACTCTTTATCAAAAATATTTGTTATTTCAAATAATCTTGTAAGTTGTATAATATTTAATGAAGAAGGAGTACCACCACCAATATATAATGTTTTTATTTTTTCTCCTAAATATCTTTTTTTAATTTCATTTTCCAAAGAATCTAAATATTTGTCAACTAACTTTTCATTATAAAGTACTTTACAAAAGTCACAGTAAGAACAAATCTTCTCACAAAATGGAATATGTATATATACCGCTTCAGTCATTACTTATGACTACTTCCCTTCACATCATCATCTTTTTTCATACCTGACTTTTTCATAATTCCAGCAACAGATCCCAATGATATACCTTGACTAGTTGCGATAGCTCTATAAGCTGCTTCTCCATTAACAACAAGTCCAACAACAGTACTCTTTGTATCATCAGAAATAATTCCATTAGTTTGCTTATAAAGATCTCCTACTTTTTCTATATCAGTTTTTAATTCTTCAAAAGAAATTCCTTGAGTCCATCTGTTTAATTGCTTATTATCTTTAGTCTGCTCATTAATTTTTTCTTGTAATCGTGAAAGTTCTTCTTCACTAATATCCGATAACAATAATAAAATATCGCTACCTCTTTCTCTAACTGTTTTTAAACATCTTTTAATAGTTGCCTTAGGTATTTCTGTTGCAGCTCCTAAATCAGTAGAAGAACATCCTGCTTTTATAAACAATTTTCCAACTTCATATGCAAACTGCATCTTTAATCTTAATTTCTCTTCACCAAGCATCTCTTACACCTCATCCATACTTAAAACACTCATAAATGCTTCCTGTGGCAATTCTACACTACCTATTTGTTTCATTCTCTTTTTACCTTCTTTTTGCTTCTCTAGAAGCTTTTTCTTACGAGTAACATCTCCACCATAACATTTAGCTAAAACATCTTTTCGAAGTGCTTTAACAGTACTTCTCGCAATAACATGATTACCTATCGCAGCCTGAATTGGAATTTCAAATAACTGTCTAGGTATAGATTCTTTTAACTTTTCAACCACACTTCTACCACGTTGATAAGCAAAATCTTTATGAACTATAACACTTAAAGCATCAACCACTTCACCATTTAATAAAATATCCATTTTAACTAAATCACTTTTCTTATAACCAATGACTTCATAATCAAATGAAGCATAACCTTTAGTATAAGATTTTAACTTATCAAAGAAATCATAAACAATTTCAGATAATGGTAATTCATAATGTATATTAACACGACTAGTATCAATATATTCCATATTTATATAAATACCTCTCTTATCTTGACATAACTTCATAATAGGACCAATGTATTCTTTAGGCGTAAATATACTAGTTTTAATAAAAGGCTCCAATACTTCTTTCATCTTACCTTTATCTGGTAATTTATTAGGAGCATCAACTAATATCTTTTCATCATTATTTAAAATAGCCTCATAAACAACCGAAGGAGCTGTTGTTATTAAATCTATATTAAATTCTCTAGTAACACGCTCTTTGACTATTTCTAAGTGTAAAAGTCCTAAAAAACCACATCTAAAACCAAATCCTAAAGCCGAAGAAGTCTCTGGTTCAAAAACAAGTGATGCATCATTTAATTTTAGTTTTTCTAAAGCTTCTCTTAAGTCCTCAAATTTAGAAGTATCAATAGGATAAACTCCACAGAAAACCATTGATTTCATAGGTTTATATCCAGGTAATTTACTATCTGCTGGATTCTTTTCTAAAGTAACAGTATCTCCTACTCTAACATCGCCAATATTCTTTATACTAGCACAAATAAATCCAACTTCTCCAGATACTAATTCATTCTTCTTTACTTCCTTAGGTGTATTAATATGAATAGAAGTTACTTCATAACTAGCACCAGTTTCCATCATTCTAATGGTATCTCCTACTTTTAATGTACCATTAACTATTCTAACTGAAACAACAACACCCTTATAAGCATCAAAAATACTATCAAAAATAAGCCCTTGTAATTTATTATCATTACTTCCCTTAGGAGCAGGAACTTTTTCAATTACTTTTTCTACTAATTCTTTAATACCAGTACCATTTTTAGCACTAGTTAAAACTATCTCGTCTTTTTCAAAACCAATCATTTCTAACTCTTCAATAACCTTATCAACATCAGCTGAAGGTAAATCTATTTTATTAATAACCGGTATAATAGTTAGATTATTTTCAAGAGCCAAATACAAATTAGCAAGAGTTTGAGCTTCTATCCCTTGAGCAGCATCAACTACCAGTATTGCTCCTTCGCAAGCTGCTAAACTACGTGAAACTTCATACGAAAAATCAACATGACCTGGTGTATCTATTAAGTGTAAATAATACTCTTCATTATTATATTTATAAGTAAGTTGAACAGCATTTAATTTAATTGTAATTCCTCTTTCTCTTTCAATATCCATAGAATCAAGCATCTGTTCTTTTAACTCACGTTTTTGTATTGCTCCAGTAATTTCAAGTATTCTATCTGCCAAAGTACTTTTACCATGATCAATATGTGCAATAATACAGAAATTTCTAATATTTTCTTGTTTCATATACATCTTCCTCGTCAAATAATTATAACATAATCATCAATGATTAGTAAAACTAAAAAAACATAAATGACAACTATTTATGCTTTTTTAAATCAGAAACATACCATTTCAAAATTTCATCTAATATATCTTTATATACAAAACATTGTGGCATCTCCGTAAAATGTGAAGATCTGCATCCACCTTGACATAATGGTAAATAAACACACTCCTCACACTTATTATCCAAGCCTGTATTAGTCCAATAATTATATGCATCAGTATCAGTAACGCCATTCCAAATATCACCAATTACTTGTCTAAAAGTTTCACTGCACTTTGCCAACTTACCATCTGGTAAAACTGTATAACTATTAATATTACATGATACACATTGATTTACTTTATAATTTAATCGAGCAAGTTCACGAATTGGAGTTAATTTGTATGAAGCTATTTTTTGTAGTAGCAATAACAATTTATCATCAGCAAACGACTGAGAAATAAATCTAGAGTCATCTTTGTCATTTAATGAACTCCATATCGGATATACATAATAAAAAATATTTTTAAAACCTGCCAGCTCCTTATATAAGTAGTCAATCAAATTATTTAAACTATCATAATTATTAGTATCATAATTCATTCTAACAGACACATGTATATTATTTTTAGATAGCAATTTTATATTTTCGATAATTTTATCAAAATTAAATTTTTTAGGATTAAAGTAATTTTTAACCCTATCATAGTCATATTTATCTCCATCAAGAGTTATTTGAATATAACTAACATTCCACTTTTTAATCATTTTATTGACAATCTCTTCTGTTATAAGACTACCATTACTAATAATCGTACTAGTTAATCTACACTTCTTTTGGACACAAATAGGTTCAAGTTTATCAATAATATAGTCTATAATTTCTACGTTTAATAAAGGTTCTCCCCCAAACCATTCAAAAGTTAATTTATCTCCATCATTTAACATATTATCAATAAAAACAACTAACTGATCTGCTGTCTCCTTTGTCATTTTAGTAGTTGCTATACCTTTTTCAAAACAATAATAACAACGTGCATTACATGCTGACGTTGTCCATACTCTTATAAATTTTCCTTTAGTATATTTTATACCATTAACACGGTCATTATTAACTTTACTTAATTCATCATAACCGCAATCAACTAATATACCTTTTTTTAATAATAATTCAGTCTCTTCTAAAGAAAAAGTATCATTATTATATTTTTCCATAGTCTCTTCATCAAATAAGCCAATAGATCCAGTTAAAGAATTAAATATTATCGTCTTTGAATCTTCATAAGGGACAAAAATATTATATTTAGATTTTTTATACTTCATAACTTACACCCCTCGAGAAATAAAGTTGTCCATACAAAAATATAGACAACTTATTAATTAAGAAATTAATTGTCGCAGCCATGACAAGTCCCTTGGCATCCCTGATCATCACAAGCACATGAAAATGTATAACTTGGAACAACATCATCAAAAAATTCCATAATGTCAACCTCCAAAAATATAATATCATTTTTGTCAAATTTTGTCAAATTTTCATATTTCAAAAGAAAATCACCTAACTAAGAAAAGTTAGGTGTAGCAAAACATAAGGCAACACCCAACCGTTCAAAATTGAATGTTCCTTTTTATTTTATGAGGACTTGCCTCATCTATATACATAATATCACAAAAAGTTACTTTTTACAATACTATGACTCTTTACCAAGACATTTAATATAACAAATATTATCAAAATCAATTTTAGAAATAATATCATTCATCTCATCAATATTCATTTTTCTTATTCTATCTATCTTATCTGGAATAATATCTCCATATCTAATTAAGTCATCACCAACGTTACTAGCAACACTATCAACATAATCAAAAAGCTTAACTTCATTAGCAATCCATACTTTTTTCATTCTATTAACTGCTGCCTCATCAATTTTAATATTAGCAATTTCTTTTTTAAATTCTGCAATAAATTTATCCGGCTCATTACTAGAAGCAATTACCAAATAATTTTTAAATCCCGAAATACTTTCCCAATCAGAAGATATATTATTAATTAATTTTTTATTTCTAAGTCTTTCTCTAAATAATGATGAAGCACCAAATGTCAAAGTCGTAAACATTTGTAAATATAAATCTAAAGTTATATCTTCATAATCACCAAGTTTACTAGTAGGAACCTTCAATCCTATCGCAACTTTAGGTACTTTAATATTAGTATAGAAAACTTCTTCTTTGGTATTAACGTTTTCATCTTCTAAAATCTCTTCTACTATTGGCTTACCTTTATTATCTATTTTATCCATAAAATTATGAATAACTTCACTTGCCTTATCTTTATCAAAGTTACCAACTAATAATAAAAACATATTATTAGGACTATAAAAATTATTATAACAAGTATACAAGTCTTCTGTTGTAATTTTCATAATTGAAGAAACAGTACCACCAATATCTACTCTTCTAGGATGATTAACATAAAGTGCTTCTCTTAACTTTGTCTCAACTTGCCAATCTGGCATATCAGCATACATATTTAATTCTTCAGCAATAATTCCCTTTTCTTTTTCAACATTTTCATCTGTATAATAAGGAGAATTAACATAGTTCATCAAAAACTCTAAATTATCATAAAAGTTCTTTGTACCATAACATATATACTGTGTTCTATCAAAAGAAGTAAATGCATTAGCACCAGTACCAGACCTAGAAAAATAAGTAAATGGATCTACTCCATCTTCTTGTTCAAACATCTTATGTTCCAAGAAATGTGCTACTCCATCTGGAACTCTAACTATTTTTTTCTCGCCATATGGAATAAATTCAGTAGTCTCAGAACCAAATCTAGTTGCATAGGCCATAAAATAATTTTTCTTATTAGAATAGGGTATTAAATAAACTCCTAATCCATTATTCAAAACTTCTTTATAACAACTAACATCTAATCCTTTTAACTCAATCTCTGTCATCTTTAACACCCTCTAAATAAAATATCGTATCAATTGTTACTTTTTTCGCAACTTTAACAATTTCATTTTTTGTAACCTTTTTTATTTTCTCTTTCTTAGTTTCAATATCATCAGTACCAAGTAATTCCATCATCAAATAACTATCAATTATCTTACCTTGACTATCTTCAATTTCTTCAAATGCTGTATTAAGATATTCTTTAGCCATATCAATATCACTTTGCTTAAACTTACCAAAACACATATCTCTTAGATCTTTTTCAATTAAACTAACTGTTTTCTTATAATTAGCTCTATCAATTCCAGCTCTTATAATTAAAACATTATCTAACTTATTAGGAAAAGAATGTATCGTATAACAAAGTGAATTTTCTTCTCTTACTTCTTTAAATAACTTAGAATCAGAACATCCACCAAAGATAACATTAAATAACGTTAATGGATAATTTCTCTCATACTCACTAAGTCCATATACTCTACAAGCAATAGCTAATTTAGATTGTGTATTATCAATAGTCTCTTTTCCAATTAATTTCTTACTACGAGCTTTTTTCTCTTCAACAATAAATGGAACAGTACGTTTTTTCAAAACATTAAATTTAAAATATTTCTTTATTAAATCAGCAACACTTTTTTCATCTATATTACCAATAACAAATATATCCACTAAATCATTATTAATCATATCTAAATAATATTGATATAAATTACTTCCATCAATTTTATCAAGATCTTCAATATAACCAGTCATCCTATATGAAATAGGTTCACCAGTTCCAAATACCTCTGCCATTCTAATTAAACTATAATTACTAGCATCTTCTTTAATAGAATTTAATGCACTTTTAGCAGTACTTTTAACTATTTCAAGTTTTTCTTTATTAAAAGAATCATTCTTAACATCAGGATTAAATATAATTTCGCTTAAAAAGTCAATTGCAGAAGCAAAGTTACCTTCCTCAGTATATTTATCATTTAATACTGATAAATAAAAGTCAGTATTAATATAATTTCCAAGGCGTGAATTAGTAGTATGTATATCAGCAGCATATAGATCTTGAGCTTTAATAGTTAAATCTCTTTTACTTTTATATTTCTTACTAGACTGAATAAACATATCACATAAAATGTTACGTATTGTAATTTCTTCTTTTTTAATAACTCTATGGAATGAAACTCTTACTTTAATAGTTTTAAATTTATCGGTGTTAATTAAATGTAATTTATAAGAACCAAAATCTTTCTTAGTGTATTTCATATTTCACGTCTCCTCTATCAATTAGTATATTCACTATTTTAATTTTTATTAGAAACAGTTTCTAAAGCTAATGTAATCATATCATTCAATGATTTTTCTCTCATTTCACTAGTTAAACTTCTCTTATCAAATTTAGAGTCAACCACTGTCATTAATGAAGTAGCTCTTTTATTTAGTTTTTTAGCTAAATAGAAAAGACAGAAAGCTTCCATTTCACTTGCTAAAAACTCCTCATCCGGAAAATTACTCATAAATTTATCACCATCAACATATGGATCAAAAACATCACTAGTAATGATTTTACCAGGTTTTAAATTTAAACCTAATCTACTAGCAGTATCAATAATTTCATGATTTAATTCTTTATTAGATTCATACTCTTTTTCTGTATCTCCATCAAAAAGTAATGGAAATGTACTAACAGAATAAGAACTTGTTGCTAAAACAACATCGAGTAATTTTACATCTTTATGAATAGTACCAGATGTACCAATTCTAATGATAGTATCCACATTATAAAACTTAAATAATTCATATGCATAAATTCCCATACTTGGAATTCCCATTCCAGATGGAAATACTGTAACTTTATTTCCCTTATATTCACCAGTATAAGCATACATATTTCTAACTGTATTAACTATTTTGACGTTATCCAAAAAATTATCAGCTATATATTTAGCTCTTAATGGATCTCCTGGCATTAATACTACTTTCGCAATATCATCTAATTTACTTTCTATATGTGCTGTCATAATTATTCACTCTCCTATACACCCATTATAACATATTAAAAGAAGAAGTATCAATTATTCAGATACTTCTCCCATTGAATTTTCATCAAACTGTACTAATACTTCTCTTGGCTTAGAATTACCAGTAGCAGGGCCAATGACTCCACGCTCTTCTAACGTATCTATCATCCTAGCCGCTTTATTATATCCAATTTTAAACTTTCTTTGTAAAAGAGAAGCACTAGCTTTTTGTGTTCTTACAACAAACTCTAATACTTGTTGATACAACTCTTCTTCACTATCAGCGTCACCTGCCACTTCATCGATAACAGTATTATCAACCGCATTATGATCAACAGCTTCAAGATTTAATAATGATTCATCATATTGTGCTTTTTGTTGTTCCACAGTGAAGTCTATTAACTTTTTAATTTCATCATCAGTAATAAATGAACCTTGAATACGTGTTGGTGAATTAACTCCTATTGGTAAGAATAACATATCGCCTTTACCTAGTAGTTTTTCTGCACCAGTTTGATCAAGTATTGTTCTAGAATCTATTCCAGATCCAACTGCAAATGATATACGAGATGGAATATTAGCTTTAATTAGACCCGTGATAACTTCTGTAGATGGACGTTGTGTTGCTACTATTAAATGTATACCAGCAGCACGTGCTTTTTGTGTAATACGTAAAATTGAATCTTCAACCTCTTTAGCAGCTACCATCATCAAATCAGATAACTCATCGATAATAACAACTATATATGGCATCTTAGTCTTAGAATAATCATCATGTGCATTTTCTTTATTCCATTTATCAATATAATCATTATAAGATTCAATATTTTTAGTACCAGTTTCACTAAATGTTTCATAACGTCTTTCCATTTCAGCTACCATTTTAGATAAAGCAACCGCAGCCTTTTTAGGATCAGTAACAACTGGACACATCAAATGTGGAATACCATTATAAACAGATAATTCAACAACCTTTGGATCAACCATAACAAGTTTAACCTCATCTGGTCTAGCTCTCATTAAAATAGAACAAATAATACCATTTACACACACACTCTTACCAGAACCAGTAGTACCAGCAATAAGTAAATGTGGCATCTTATTAACTTCACATACTTCAACATCACCCATGATACTCTTACCTAAAGGTACCATAAGTTTCTTATTCATAGAGTCTTGCATCTTCTTACTACTCATAATTTCATAGAAACTAACAGGAGTAGCTTCGTCATTAGCAAACTCTATACCAACAGTGTTTTTACCAGGTATAGGAGCTTCAATTCTTACATCTTTTTTAGCTAAAGCCAAAGCAATTTCTCTATTAATAGATGTAATCTTATTAACTCTAGTACCAGATGCTATTTCAAGTTCATATTGAGCAACACTAGAACCTATATGTACTTCAACCACTTTACCAATGATTTTAAAATCCCTTAGTACTTGTTCCAAAATAACAATATTTTTTTCTATTGCGGCATTATCCATTCCTTTCTTTTTACCTTTAGGTTGATTTAGTAAATTTAAAGGTGGCAACTTATATTTTAAATTAACCGGATTTTCCTTAACTACAGGAGCTGGAGTAGCCTCTACTTTCTCATTCTTCTCAGGAACCTTAGTCAATTCATCAATACTAGTAATCTTAATATGATTATCATTTTTAGGCTCATCCTCTACACCATTATTAATAATAACTGGTTTCTTATCCTTAGCCTCTTTCTTATGAATTTTAATTTCCTTACTCTTTTCAATTGAATTATTAATAAGATCTAAAATAGAAAAACCAGTAAACAAACAGAATCCAATTATCATCAATACCCATGAAACAATTAACATTCCATTATAAGAAAATAATTTAACAAAGATACCTGATAAAACACCACCAATTAGTCCACCACCAACTGCTAGCCAGTTTTCTAAATGTCCTGTACTCATAATACTATTAAAAGACATAACTAATTGATTAACTGTTTCTTTAAAAATCAAAGCAACATTACCATCATTTTCTAATACAAATTCTTTATGCATCATAATAAGAAAACCTAAAACAAAAACATAAAGACCAACTAACTTAGTCGAAAAGAAATCAGGCTTCTCTCTTTTTAATAATAAATAACATCCTATAATAAAAAGCACTAGTAAAAAAGCCATATATAAAGAGCCAAACAAAAATAAGCCAAAAGATGCAAAGATTCTTCCAACTGGACCATATTTACCTATACCTAAAATAGCAATTAAAACGAGTATAATGCCATATAATTCAGCACTATAACTAAATCCTTTTTTAGTAACTTTTTTCTTTTTCTTTTTTGCCATACTGATTCTCCTATCATTACAAACTAATTATACTAAAAAAGTTTAATATTTTAAATAGTAAAACACAAAACTTTACATCAAAAAGAAAAAGAGCATTAAGCTCTTGATACATATTTTCCATCAGCAGTTGAAACAATAATAACTTCGCCTTCTTCAATAAATAAAGGAACACGAACCATTAATCCAGTTTCACACTCAGCATCTTTTAAAGCATTATTAGTAGTATTACCCTTAACAGCAGCTTCAGTATGAGTAACCTTTAATTCTACCTTATCTGGTAAATCAATTCCTAATACTTCACCTTCGTATGTAGTAATATAAACTTCTAAGTTTTCTTTTAAAAACTTAGCTCCATCTCCAACAATACTTTTATCAAGTTCTAATTGTTCATAAGTATCCATATTCATAAAGTAATATGTCTCACCCATGGTATATAGATATTGCATTAAAGTCTTTTCAATTCTAGCAGTAGCAACTTTAACACCAGCATTAAAAGTCTTTTCGAAGATAGCTCCAGTTCTTAAATTCTTTAATTTAGCCTTAACAATTGCTGCACCTTTACCAGGTTTAACATGTTGAGTCTCCATAACAACAAAGATAGCTCCATCTACTTCAATAGTAATACCATTTTTTAAATCGTTAGTACTAATCACGAAAAACACCTCCTATCCTTTTCTTTTAGATCCTTTATAATATACTTTTTTATAAACTTTAGTACTATTCTTATTAGCACTAGTTTCCTTAACACAAGAACCAGAAAAAACATTATCTAAAAAGCTAGGTTCACTAGCTTGATTACTTATTAATTTATCAATATTTTCTGGTGTCTTTAAATTTTTATTCATATTCTTCACCAAACGAAACAAATATCAAATTATTTCTTTTCCTTATGTACAGTATGTTTTTTACATCTAGGACAGTATCTATTTAATTCAAGACGGTCTGTTTTCTTAACATTTCTCTCAACTCTATAATTTTCTTCTTTACATTCAGTACAAAAAAGAGTTTTATATTGTCTATTTCCTGCTTTAGCCATGTCTATCCCTCCTTACGTCTATAGGTATTATACCAAACTTTTCCTAAATTGCAAAAGATTTTTGCTTATTTTTAACAAAAACTATATCCCATACATATCATAATATTTATCTGTTATTGCTCTAGTTAGTCTATAATTAACTAAACTAGCAAAATTATTACTTGAATTAGCATGTGAAGAATTAGGAGAAGTAACCATAAAAGCTACTTTAGGATTGTTATATGGTGCATAACCTATAAATGATGATGTAATAGTTTCAGTATCAATAATACCATCATTATCGGTATCTATAAAGCTTTGAGAAGTACCAGTTTTACCAGCTGCGTCCATTCTATCATTGATGTAACCTCTACCATAACCTCCGGGCATATGCATAACAGCATAAAATCCTTCTTGAACTCTTTTCAAGTTCTCACTCTTAACTTCTACTTTATTTAAAACTTTAGGTTCAAAAGTATACATAATATCTCCTAAAGTATCTTTATCAGTAGCTTTTCTAACCTCTTTCAATAAATGAACTTGCATTCTATTTCCACCATTCGCAATAGTAGATACATACTGAGCTAATTGTATAGGAGTATAAGTTTCATATTGTCCCATGACAAAGTCAAGCAAATTACCAGCAGCTCTGTCAATAGAAGTATAACCAGCACTCTCAACTGGTAAATCTATTTCAGTTTTAACCCCAAGTCCAAATGCATGATACATATTACGATAAGTATCAAAAGACTTCTGATTAAAATTAAGTTTCATTCCTCTATAATACTCTTGTCCATTAACTCTAATAGCCGTCTTAAACTGATAAACGTTACTACTCTTAGCCATAGCAGTTAAGTCATCAATTACACCTAAATCATTAACAGATGAACATTTCTCTGGAGTACCAGCTATTTTAATACACTCATCTAGCATTCTCTCTCCAAACTTAATAGCACCCGTTTCATATCCAACTAACATAGATGCACCCTTAACAACAGAACCAGGTGTAATTGGCGATATCAAAATACTATTAACATTATCAATAATCTTATCTCCAACAATTTTCCTAGAAGCAATTGCTAAAATCTCACCAGTATTAGGATCAGTAACAATAACAGAAGAATGATCATAATACTCTGTATTAGCTTCACTCTTAGCTCTAACAATTGCCTCATCTATCAAATTATCTATTTCCTTCTGTAAATTAATATCTATAGATAAAACAATATCATTACCTCTCATTCCCTCTTTAACAAGTCTTAATTCATGAGAATTAACTGCCTCATATACATTCTTTTCCCCTTTTAAATAACTCTCATATTGTTTTTCTAAATAACTTAAACCAACACGATCATTCAAAGAATAACCAAGTTTCAAATAATAATTCTTATCTTCACTAGGAATACCTTGACTACTACTAGAAACATTACCAAGAATAGTCCTCAAAGTATCACCATATGGATAAACTCTTTCCCAGTCTACTCTAGTATTAAATCCTTTTAACTTATCATTATTTTCAGAAATATAAGCAAACTCTTCATCAGTAGCACCATTTCTAATAACCTTCTCTTCATATGTATATCCATTATTCATTAAATAATATAAGTATGCCGTCTTTAAATCTTCATCCTTAAAAACATTAAGTTCATCTAAACTAATTCTTTCTATTTTTAATTCCTCTATATCTTTATTACTAAGTTTTCTTTGTTTTACTTTTTCATATTCACTACTTTTAATCTTCTTTTTACACTTATCTGGATACTTAGCTAAATAAAATTCTTTTTTAGCTCTTAAAGTAAGTCTAGAAACATCTAAATTCAAATGAGGTGAAACAGTATAAGCAAGTTCTATCATCTCTTTATTAGTAGTACCTTTTTCTTTTTTATATACAATAGTATTAATAGCCTTATTATCAACAATAACATTATAATTACGATCATATATTCTTCCTCTAGGAGCACTATTTAAAGTAATATTTTTATTAGTTAAAGCTAACAACTTATCATTATATTTATCTTTATCAATAAGCATAACCATAAATAACTTAATAAATACAACAGAAAAAAGACTAATCAAAACAATTAGTATAACAAATATTCTTTTATTAATAATTTTTTCATAATTAATTTTCTTTTTTCTCTTATTCATAAAGTTCTCCTCAACATTAGTTTACCACATATTTAAAATCTTATTTCATATATTTTTATGAGGTGATACTATTTATAAAGAAATAATTAAAAAATATATAAATATTTTAACTAAAGAAGACATTAAAATATATGCATTAAAAGAAAATATAGAAGTAACAAATGAAGAAATAACTATTATTTATAATTTTATAAAAACAAACTATCAAGAAATTCTAAATAATAATGAAAAATCTTTTTATTTACTAAAACAAAAGTTAAAACCAGAATTATATAATACTATAATATCTTTATATAACAAATATAAGACTAAGTACTTAACCTAGTCTTATTTTATTAATTAAATCATTATCAAACTTCTTATCTTTAATCATTTCAATTTCATATTTATAAGGAGCAAACTCTTTATCTACATAAGGTGTCTCTAATATTTTAGGAATATTTTCTAATCTTTCATTATAAATAACACGAAGTAAAGTATCAAAACCTATCTTACCAAATCCTATATTTTCATGTCTATCTTTATGACTACCTAATTCATTTTTACTATCATTTACATGTACACAATGAATACGTTCTATTCCAATAATCTTATCAAAATCATCTAAGAATTTATTAAAATCACTAAGATCATATCCTGCATCACTTAAATGACATGTATCTAAACATACGCCAATGTGTTCTTTATCATTAACTAAATCTATTATTCTCTTAATCTCTTCTAACTTAGAACCAACTTCACTACCCTTACCAGCCATAGTCTCTAAAAGAATAGTAACATCAACCTCTCCAAGTATCATATTAAGCCCTCTCGCAATATTTTCTATTCCTTTATCAATTCCAAGTCCCACATGACTACCAGGATGTAAAACAACATTCTTTATACCTAATTGACTACATCTTTTTAATTCTTCTTTTAAAAACTGTACTGCAAAATTAAACTTAACTTCATCATCATTAGCTAAATTAACAATATAAGGAGCATGAACTATTACTTTAGAATAATCAATTTCCTTCTCTTTCATTTTATTAATAGCTTCAAGTGTCAAATTATCATCAATTGGATAACGATTAGTATTCTGAGGAGCTCCTGTATAAAACATAAAAGTATTTGAACCATACCCTAAAGCTTCATTTAAACTTCCAAGTAATTGACTATCCTTTTTAAAACCAACATGACTACCAATTATCAACATATAACCATCTCCAATATAAGTATATCAAAAACCAAAGACAAAAAAAAGACTTAAGGTATCTTATCTTAAGTCTTAAATTATATATTTCTAATCTAACTTGATTAAACTTCTTTACAGTAAATCTTTCCACCATTTCCAGTTGCAGCAGTAAGAGCAGTAAATGTAGCACCAGTTGTTTTTACATCACTACGACCAAGTGCAGATTCAGCAATATCATTTACAAATCCATGACCACCATCATCTTTTAAAGCTATAGAATACGCTGTTTTAACATTTCCAGATGTAGCAACACTAGTAGTAATTTTTACATAACCTTTAACATCAGAACTACCCCAAGAAGATTTACCACCTTGGTCCAATAAAACAACATCAGGATCAGTCTTAGATGAATCGATTTCTATATAATAAGTACCAGCAGGTAATGCAGAAGAAATTGTATATACTGTATTGTGAGAAGTATCTTCACCATTTGGACATTTTACACCATCAGCAGCCCATAATGTCTTTGTTGCATTAATATACTGCTTAGCTACGTCTAAAAATGTATCCTTTCTTGAATTTTCAATTGTTCTTGTAACAGCTGGAATAGCAACCATCATTAAGATACCCATGATTACGATAACAGCTAAAAGTTCGATCAATGTAAAACCTTTTTCATTAATCTTTTTCATTTAAATTTCACTCTCTCTTTCTATTTTGTTTACATTTTAATAATAGCATATCAAATATTAAAATTCAACAGCTTTTTTTTACATTTACAAAATTTTACGACATTAATTTTATTCCGCATATACAGCATCAAATGTACATGTAAATGATGGCTCATTATCCGTAAATTTTTGTACATAGTTTAAAACGTCTCCTGTAGCACTAGGTAAACCAGTTATATTACCAGAATCAAAGTTACCAACAAGCTTATTCGCAGCTCCTTCTTGATTCAAACTAGAAGACGTTGTAAAACTAACTCCACGATAAGTACTTTTAAATTCTTCAACTATTTGAGCATAGTATACTAACTTAGTACCTTCTTTTTTTACTACTACAAAAGAGTCATTTTTTTGATAGTCTCCACCATTTGGTGGTTCTTCAAATTCAGCATTATCAAGATACTGTAAACTAAAAGCAATGCAATGTCCATCTGCTGGTTTAGTTATCTTATTATTACTCCCTCTAATTGCATAATCTGCTAAAGTTACCATTTTCTTAGCATCTTCTACATAAGTATTTGCTCTATTTCTATAAATAATACCCGTAACATTAGGAACCGCAACAATCATAATAATACCAAGAATAACTATTGTAGCTAGTAACTCTATTAAAGTAAAACCCTTCCTATTTTTTAACACTTCATATCACCTACCTTATAACCTAATTATAACAAATATTTAAAATATTTAAATATTATTTTACAATCTTTTGCATATTTTCTATTTCTTTTAACGTTGTCATGGTATAAAGTGCTTGATCAAATAAATTGCCATATCTAAACAAACAAAAACCTTTATATTGTTTTAAATTTCTACTTAAAAGTATTTCCTTCATAATAATATCACTATTACTTTGCCATTCTAATTTACCAGTTTTAGCGTAATTATCAATAGAACCGACTTTATAAAAAGCTAAAGCAATATATAAATCTATATTCTTATTTTTAATTAAATCATTCCATTCATGAATAGTCTTTAAAAATGGTCTTGTCTCATTATGAAAACCATAATATACTTGTGGCATTATAAAATCAACATACTTATCACTATTAAGCCAAGTTCTAACATCCGCAAAAACCTTATTATAATTATTTTCAATATTACCATCAGGAGAAATACCAAATAATACCTTATTATCTTTACAAACCTTATGTACTTTTTCTACCATTTCATTAATAATCATTAATCTATACTCATTAAAAGTTATTTTTTTATTACTTTTTAAGTACTCTTCATACTGTGTTCTAGATACTTCTAAATCAGGATAAAAATAGTCATCAAATAAAATACCATCAACATCATACTTAGTAACAATTTCTCTAACTCCTGAAACAATTAAATTCGTAACCTCTTCTTTAGCCGGATTATAATATATTCCTTCATTAACATATAAAGTATCAGTATCAATATATTTAAAAGCTGGACTATCATCTGTAATACTAGAAATATCATTACTACTTCTAACTCGATAAGGATTAACCCAAGCATAAACTTCTATATTTCTTTTATGAGCCTCCTCAATAAAATAATCAAGTACTGAAAAACCAGGACTAACTCCTTCAGATACACTAATAACACTACTCCATGGATATATAGAAGACTCATATATAGCATCACTAAAACTAACGACCTGTAAAATAATCATATTAAACTTTAAACTAGATATATTATCAAGCATATTACATATATTTTCCTTAAATCCAAAAACATCACTATTCTTTACATAATTACGTAAATCAATATAACTAATAAATACTCCCTTTTTCTCATTATTACTACTAATCTTCCTAGTACCATTATCTTTATTATTAAAAATGCCAAAACAAATTAATAAAAATAAAAAAATTATTATAATTACTTTTTTCATATTATCACCAAAAATAATATAATAAAAATAATCTAAATAATTTGTCATTTTATATTTTCATTCTTAATTAAAAATAATTTTTTATTCCTATAAAAACCATAAAATATATCTTCAAGTAAATACCCTTCTTTTTTTAAACTATCTTCTAACCAGTCTCTACTTTTATTTATTTGTATTAATACATCATCTTGTATTTTACCATCTATAATTACTGGTAAAGGATAAGTATGATTTTTATCATCAGAACTTTTAAATATTGATAACTTACCAGATGTTTCTAAAATAGCGTAATCAACTTCTTCTATTGATTTAATAGATTTTGCCCTAAGCTGTGTTAATAAATCATCTAAATTATATCTTTGTTTTAACATTTCTTCAAAATTAATTTTTCCTCTATTAATAATAACTGAAGCTTTACCATCAATTACTTCTCTTACTTTCTCATGCTTTAAAGATATTTTAGATGATACTATTTGTAAAAGTACTAATACAAAAATAGGAATAATTGATAGCCATATGGTATCCTTATAATTTTCTATTGAAATAGCTGCTAATTCCGCTATAAAAATAGAAACTATAAAATCCATTATTGATAATTCACCTATTTCTCTTTTTCCCATGATTCTATATACTACTGTTATTAGTAAATAGAAAAACAAACTTTTACTAAAGACTAATAGATATTTCATAACTAATCACCTAATAATATCATGAACTAATTATCTTTTTTTATGTAAAAAAAGAACACTATTGTGCTCTTTTAAAACATTCAAATGATCTTCTTCTTGATAAAATTTCTCCTGCATTTGCTTCTTGTGTTCTCTTAGTATCATCCAACGGTTGCCCCGCAAATGATTCAAATAATCCTTCAGCTGAATATCCAGCAGAATATAATTCGGCCATTTCATTTACATAAGCTTGTTTTTCTTCTCTAGAAATGCCTCCATTATACATTGAAATAGCTTTTCCTAACATCCTTATATAAAATACTTCTAAGTCTTCTGGACCCTGAGACCAAGAAACACCATTTTTCTTTAAATATTTTTTTTCTTCTAAAACTTTAAAACTAACAGCAGTTTCCAGTATATCTAATCCTCTAACGCCATTATTAAGAACTTGATTTAAAACATATGCTTTACCTAAACAAACTTCCGTAGCAGTTATATCTTCTAATTTTTCACCATTAGCAGTTGAATAAAATGTCGTTAAACAAGGTAATACTGTATCTAAATATTCATTAGCCAATTCCAAATAAACATTATCAGTAACGTCCTCAGTATCAATCATTTTTTTGGTAGTTAATTCATCCCATCTTGCGTAACGTTCTTTTTGTTTGTCTTCATTTAATAAAGTAAAACATTTATCACCATCAATTACACCAGTAACTATTAAACTCTCAAGTAATGCTTCAGCCGATACTCCAGAAACATAAAAAGCTTTAGCTCTTGTTCTAAGTTTTGTTACCTTTTCTATCAAATTAGCATCATATGGTGCCGCCATAGGTAATAATAAATCTAAATAACTAGATAAAACTCTGACATAAAAATCATCCATATCTTGATCATAAACAAATTCTCTTTCCGGATTTTTAGGATAACTTTTATCTAAAACCAATTTATGTTTTACAATAGTTTTAAATACATCTTCAGGTTCTACACTTTCTAAATCAATACCATCAATACTATTATGTGAAGCCTTAATTAATCTTGAAATAGCTATAGAATTATCCTTATTTTTAGTTTTATAAGAATTTGTAATCAAATATTCGCAAACCTTATCTGCATATAAATAAGCTAACTCTTTAAAGCGTAAAGCTTTCCTAATATCTTTTTCCATATATATCACCTTTTTATCCATACCTCTCAATTAGTACTGCAAATTATACCATAAAACGCCTCAAAAGTCAATTATTGTCATAGTTCAGCATCATTAAACATAACATCTAGTGAGGTGCTATATGACTTATTTAAAGAAATATGGAAAGCGATTACTATTTACAACGATATCCATATTACTATCATTACTCGCTATAACATTATTATATTATTTCAATATTATTGGCCAAAATACCAATAAAGTATTAAAAATAATTGCTATACTAGTAAATATATTTATAAGTAGTTTCATACTAGGTAAAAACACCCTTAAAAAAGGCTATCTAGAAGGAATTAAACTAGCTCTAATAATAATTCCTATATTTATAATAATCTCTCTAATAACCTCATCAAAAATAGAAATAAAAGCTATATTATATTATATGATAATTTTAATAACATCAATCCTTGGTAGTATGATAGGTATAAACAAAAGAAAAGAGTCATGACTCTTTTTATTTTTTCACTGCTATTTTAATAGAATCATTAACACTTTCACCTATTCTAGAGTATTGATCAGAAAACTTAGCTTTCATACTTTCTACCGTATATAATACTTCACCAGTTTTTAAAACCGTAACATTTGGATTAGTTGATACATATAAAGAAGACTTAATATCACAATAAGTCCATCCTTCCATATCAGTAATATCTGATTTTTCTTTTCTTAATGTTGCCTCAACATCACCAGTTTCAAAAGCTTTAACTAAAGATATTTTTTCTCCAGGAAGCTTTTTAATAGATTCCTTATCATAACCAGTCTCTGTCAAATAATCATCTCTTCTTACAGGACTATCAAGTCGATAAAAAGTAGAAACGCCTTCTTTTTCTAAAATACAACCATTGATCATATCTTTTGAAAAACTATCTCTAAAAGTTACTTCTTCTCTATCTTCTAAATTTAATTGAGTATACTCATCATAAGAAATATCTTTTTTATAATATTCTCTACTCATAACATTTAAATAACCAATTCCAACAAGAATACGTTTTCCATTATCATCATTTATCAAAATACTACGTTCATCACCATCATTCAATATTTTATAAACATTTAAATATAATGGAGAGTAATTATCATTAGAATCTTCATTTAAAAATATTAATGCTAACTCTGCATTATCTGAAATATCACTTCCATACATATTTTTATATAATTTGAAAAGACTTTCTCTAACATATTGATATTGCTCTGATTCTTTAGTATTACTAGGAGAACTACGAAGCTCATCAACTAAACTTATTACTTCATCATTTGTAAGATTATCTCTAAAAATCTTAAGTAAATCACTATCATCTCCACTAAATACCAATTTATATATTGGCTCTGGTCCTACAATACTAATTAGTAATTTTAAATTATCAACTGCATCAGGATATGACGAACTATCTAAATTATAAAATTCCTTTGTCATTAATGTCGCAACAGCTTCATTTAAATAACTGTAACAACACCCATCAGCTTGTAAAAGATGTATAAACTCATGAACTAAAGTAGAACTCCTAGAATCTTTATGTACATTTAAAACATTCGGTTCAAAAATAGAATAATATCCATAATTTTGAGCCTCTCTTTCCCCTTCATCACCATTATATACTTTTAATTTAATATCATTAAATTTAGCATTAGCAGTATATTTCATTGGTGTACCTTCATAATATTTAAACACCAGTTTTAAAAGTTCTTCATTTCCTAATAATTGTTTATCTATTGCGTCAAATTCACTATCATTGATTGCTTCAATTGCGTCCATATAATCCATTGGTCCAGTCTTATACATATCATATAAATCAGTCGCTGAATGTATTCTTAATACAATTAAATCTTCATTAACACCATACATTTCTCTAATATGAAATATATCAAAACTACCAAGCATAATAGTTATTGATAAAGCTGATATTCCAAAAGCTCTAGCTATTTTTTTACCAGGTTTATATTTTTTATTTTCCGAATCACTAGATAAATACATAGTAGCGTCCTTACCATTAGCTCTTACAAACATTTCAAAATCTTCTTTTCCTTCTTTCATAAAATGTTTAAAACCAGTTTCCTTATCATAATAAATACTATATCCATCTACATCAGTTAAATAAATACAATTAGAATTAAAACGTAATTTATTAAGTACAGTATTTATATATTTACTATCTGATTTTGAAAAACCATCTTTTGAAACATGAAAAGCACCAAGTTTCCCGTCTATAACTTTTAATAATTCATAACTATTATCACTATTTCTAATTATTCCATCAAGCATAATATCCCTCCGTAAATAGTACAGCTACTAGTATACCAGAACAAAAGACAAATTTCAATTTGTCGTTTGGTCGTCGCCGATCAAATTTCCTACTTCTCAGATAGAGTAACCTCTATTCTCCATAGGCTTAAATTCCGACAGTCGCTGCCGTAATAATTATTTTATTTATATTTCTTTAACTATTTTGACAATGTATTCTTAATCCTTCAAACATAATATTTATACTTGCATTTATATCTCTATCATTTTCGCATCCGCAATTTAAACATGTCCAGTTTCTTACTCCTAAATTATTTGTTTCTTGTGTTATCTCATCACAATGACTACATTTTTTACTGCTTGGAAAATATGTATCTACTTGATAATAATATTTTCCAAGTAAATTACTTTTCCATTTCAGCATTTGGCATATTTTATTAAAACTGGCATCTAGTATATTTTTAGCTAAATTGTGATTACTACTCATTTCTTTAACGTTTAATTTTTCACTTACAATGATATCATGCTCTTTTACTATCTTATTTACAATATTTATTATATTATGTTTTCTACTATTTTTTATTTTACTATGAAGTCTTGCTATTTTTATTTTTGTTTTATAATAGTTGTTACTACCTCTTTCTTGTCTTGAAAGTTTTCTTTGTAATCTTTTTAATCTTTTTTCTCTTTTTAAAACATCTTTTGGGTTACTATACTTTTCTCCATCGCTTGTTACAACTAAATCCTTTATTCCTAAATCAATTCCGACAATGTTACTTGGTGTTATCTTACTTAACACTGGTTCTACTTCTTCAAATATAACGCTTACATAATATTTATTTGTTGTCTCTTTTTCTACAGTCGCATTTATTATTCTACCATTAATTTTTTCTAATTTTCTATAACCTCTAACATCTACAAATCCAAGTTTTGGTAATTTTATCTTTTTATTTTTTAAATCTAATATGATATTACTATATTCTTTTTCCTTATAAGTACTTTTAATACAAGTTGTTCTATAACTTTGTTTATTAAACTTATTTTTAAATCTTGGATAATTTGTTCTTTTAGAAAAATAATTTTTAAAACTATCTTCTAAATTAAAAACAGCACATCTCAAACTACAAGAGTCTACTTCCTTTAAGAAGGGATATTCAATATATAAATCTTTTATTTCACTACACATATCAAATGCTTTTATATATCCTTGTTTCATACATTTATCTAAAAAATAATTATAAATAAATCTGACACAGCCAAGAGTTTTATTAATAAGTATTTTTTGAGAAGTATTAGGATACAGTCTAAACTTATAAGCTTTATACATATGACACACCTCCATCTCTTGTCTTACTATATTATAATACAAACATTTGTTTGTCAATAGGCGTAGTTATAAAAATTTGAAAAGTAAAAAGCAAATTCATTATAAATAAAAAAAAGCAATATAAGAAATATTTCTCATATTACTATTTAATTATATAGAAATTATTATACAGCTTTAGCGTATTGTTTAACAGGAGCCTCTATCATAACAACAGTAGTAGAAGGTAATTCTTTATCACCAACTATATATCTAAATGTTGAACAAACATCATACCCTAAAGAAAATATTTCTAAAGCCTTTTCTTTATATGCAACACGTAAATCTAATTGTCCATCATTTGTATTATCTACTGGAACTATTACATTAATATATCTATTTAATAAACTTACATAGAATTCATCATCTAAAGATACTAAAGGTTTCTCATCTAAAACACTCTTAAATATATCACTATATTTCATTCCTGCTCTTACTTTAGATTTAACCAAGTCTTTAACTCTCTTATTCTCACCAAAGGATATATTCTTAGGTCCTTTATGTTCTGGCAATGGAAAAGCACCATCTATATAATCATTAATAATTCGACTCATAGAGTCTTTACTTTTTTCTATTTTCATACAATTTCCTCCTTTAGAGACAAAGCTTCATAATTATATCACACTAGAAATTATATGTAAAGAGAAAAAAACTATTACAAAAAAACAATTTAAATAAAAAAGAGATTAAATCTCTCCATCTATCATTTTAATCTCTCTTCTAGTTATAAATTTTTTATATCTATAATTCTTCGGTAATATTGAAATAAGTATCTCTCTAGATAACTTTTCCCTTTTATAATATTCTTCAAATAAAGTACCCTTTTTCTTTATAAGAACCGGTCCAAAGAAATATTCTTTCTTACTGTAATGTCTTTTACCCTTTTTAAATTTAATAATTTGATAAATAAATTTCTTATCTTTAACTAATTCTTCATCATCAATATAAAAACCATTTTTTACTAAAAATTTTTTTACATCTATTTGATAATTATTAGGACTAAGTATAATAGTATCAATATTTTTCAATACTTTAATATTATTTTTAAATATCCCTATCATATTTCTTCCGCCCATACCAGAAATAATAATAGTATCAACTTCATCAGTATAAGTATCCAGTCCATTTCCTAAACGAACTTCTATACTTTTTTCTAACCCTTCTCTTTTTATATTATCTTTTGCTTGTTTTACTGGTCCTTCTGCAATATCAGAAGCTATTGCTTTAATATTTTTATTTTTTTTAACTAAATAAATATCCAAAAAAGCATGATCACAACCAATATCTAAACAAAAGGAATTAGCATCTACTAAATCCCCTATTTTTTTTAATCTATCATTAATTTTCATTAATCAGTTAAAAAGTCCTTTAATTTTCTACTACGAGAAGGGTGTCTTAATTTACGAAGTGCTTTTGCTTCTATTTGTCTAATTCTTTCACGAGTAACACCAAATATTTGTCCAACTTCTTCTAGTGTTCTACATTGTCCATCATTAAGTCCAAAACGAAGTCTAAGTACTTTTTCTTCACGTTCAGTAAGTGTTGATAAAACTCCTGATAATTCTTCTTTTAACATTTCTACTGTTGCATATTCTTCAGGTCCCATTGTTCTTTCATCTTTAATAAAGTCTCCTAAATGTGAATCATCTTCTTCGCCAATTGGAGTCTCTAATGAAACTGGATCTTGAGATATTTTATATACCTCACGAACTTTATCTATAGAAATGCCTAACTTCTTAGCTATTTCTTCATCAGTAGGTTCACGATTTAACTCTTGTGTTAATTGTCTCTGTACACGAGCTAATTTATTAATTGTTTCAACCATGTGTACTGGAACACGAATAGTTCTAGCTTGATCAGCTATTGCTCTAGTAATAGCTTGTCTTATCCACCAAGTAGCGTATGTTGAAAACTTATATCCTTTTGTTGGATCAAACTTATCAACTGCTTTCATTAAACCAATGTTACCTTCTTGAATTAAATCCAAAAATAACATACCACGACCAACATATCTTTTGGCAATACTAACAACTAAACGAAGATTAGATTCAGCAAGCATTCTCTTTGCTTCCTCATCACCCTCTTCAGCTCTTTTAGCATACTCAAACTCTTCATCAGAAGTAAGTAAGTTAATACGCCCAATTTCTTTTAAGTACATACGTACAGGATCATTAATCTTAACATCTTTTGACAAAGTAATATCTTCAACTACTGCATCCGCAGTAATTTCTTCTCCTGATGCATCATCAGATCCATCTTCAGTAACTATATCAATATTTGCCTCAACTAAAGAATTGTATAATTCATCTAAAGAATCACTATCTACATCCAATCCTTTTAATTCTTCTGCTAGTTGTTCATAAGTAATAAAACCTTGTTTCTTACCCTTCGCTAGTAATTTATTTTTTCTTTCTTCAAGTGTTTTTATTTCTCCAACCATGTCTATTCTCCCATTCTTAAAGTTCTAATTTTATTAGCAATCTTAGCCTGTTCTAATGGATCTACCTCTTTTTTCATTAAATTAGTTAATCTTTTAATTTCCTGATTACTTCGATATTCTCTTATAACCTTAAAATACAAGAATAACTCTTCCTTTGTAGTCTCTTCATTATAATTACTTGCTAAAATACTATTTAATAAAACTAAAATATCTTCTTTATCTTGAACATAAGTATAAAAATCAGCAACATTTATATTACCATATAACTTATAATAATAGATAATCTCACTTGAAAGTATTCGACTTTCTTCACTAGGAAAAACAACTTTTTCCGCCTCTACTTGACTAATTACCCAATCATTATTAAGCATAAAGTACAATATTTGCTCCACTGCTTTGTCATACTTAGTTTTCTTAACTACTTTATTTATAACCGGAACAGTCTTTTCTTTAACTGTTTCTCTAAACTCACTTAGGTCCTTAAACTTTTTTTCCAATGTATTATAACTTATATCAAATTCTTTTGCAAGCCTTTTAAGTACTATTTCTACTCTTATAGAATCATTAATCTTTACTGTTTCTTTTAAAACAGTGTTTATATAATTACTTTTCTCTTCATCGCTTCTAAAATCAACATTCTTACGTAACTGTTGCATTTTAAAATCACTAAAGTTTAAAGCATTTTCTATAAGTCCTACAAATCTATCTTTTCCATTTTTTAATATAAATGAATCTGGATCATCATCATTAGGAAGCACTACTACTTTTACTTCAACTCCTTGTTCAAGTAAATGGTCTCCTATACTAAGCATAGCACGTACCCCAGGTTCATCACCATCTAAACATAAAATTATATTATTAGAAAGTCTTTTAATTAAATTAAATTGATTATTAGTTAAAGCTGTACCCATAAGAGCAACAGTATTTTTAATACCAATGGTACTAGCTCTAATAACATCCATAAAACCTTCCATAACTATAACTGACTTCTGTAATCTACATTCTTCTCTCGCAATATGATAATGGTATAACATTTCACCCTTTTTAAAGATGTCTGTCTCTTTTGTATTTAAATATTTATTTTGTCCATTATCATTATATATTCTTCCTGAAAAACCAACTACTTGCCCAGAAACATTATATAATGGAAACATAATTCTATCATTATATATATCATAATCATCACTAGATAAACCTATTCTATTTAATTCTCCAAGATCATACTTTTTATTTACTAATAACTTTGTCAAATCATCCCTAGTATCTAATGATAATCCTATTTCAAACTCTTTTATAGTTGCTTCATTAATACCTCTATTGCTTAAATAGTTACGAGCTGCTTTTCCTTTAGTACTAGATAAGTTATTTTGAAAATATTTAACAGAAAAATTATATGCTTCATAAAACTTATCAAACTTAGTACTCTTCTTTTGAATATTAATAGATGAAACATTAACCCCAACTTTATCGCCTAAGTATTTTAAAGCTTCTCTAAATCCAATATTATCATAATTCATTAAAAATGTATAAACATTACCTGTCGCATGACAAGAAAAACAAGTATAAATCTGTTTCTCTCTAGAAACGCACAATGAAGGATTAGAGTCGTCATGAAATGGACAAACTCCAAAGAAATTCTTACCTCTTGCTACTAAAGGAATTCTCTCACCTATGATGTCAACTATATCTGTCTTACTACGAATTTCATTCGCTAAGTCATTATTCAACTGACATCACTCCTTTTAAACAACAAATAATATATCACATTTTGACACTTTTTACAATAAAGACCAAGTATAAAATCAACGAGTATAATTTTGATTATACTCCTCACACTTAGTTTCTAGTAATTTAAAATCACAACATCTAGCAAAAATACTAGGTGCTAACGTATTATCTAAATACTTCAAATACAATTCTTTAGATTGACTATATAATTTATCCGAATTACGATTCAGCCAAAATATTTGCTTCTTTAACAGTTTATAATACTGCTGTTTTTCTACCGAATCAAATTTAGCATTCAAATCAAGTAATATTACATTTTTATCATTGACAGGAAGCATGTTATTAAAATTAATTACCCCAAGTTTGCCATCATCAATTTTCAAAAAGTCCAATTTATTTTTCATTTTTAAATGTTTTTGTTTTGGACTTGATAATGGTGCAAAATACTTATAATTATCGACTGTAAATAATACTCCAACAAACGGTCTTAAATCTTTTTGTTTAAAATTGTATGGAACTCTTTTATCATACTTTCTTAAATAATCACAATAATCAGAATCAATTCTAACTAAAAATAAAGCTTCTTTCAACAAACACCTATTCCCCCTAACTATTAAAAATAATAATCATATTGATTACTATAATCATCTATGATTTTCATCAATAATTTGCTTAACTCATTATAATAAAATGCGAACAAGTGTTTATCAATAACAAATTAAAATATATATATAAAAACTAGAGTGTGCTCTCTAGTTTGTTTTTTAGTTTCCTCTTATATGGTGGGAATCACCGCTTTTTTAGTTTCCTCTTATATGGTGGGAATCACCGCTTTTTTAGTTTCCTCTTATATGGTGGGAATCACCAGCTTTTTTATAATCATGAACCCATCATGATATACTATTATATGTTATAAATGTAATAATATGACAAGTTTAGTCTCAAATACAAATCAAAATCAAATCTATTACATCTAAACAACACTAATATATCACAATTTAATAATTAAGTCTATAACTTTATATATTAATTAGTATCTAAATCAACTATATAACTTATCTACGGACAGTTTTTTATTTTTTTAATAAGTAATGATTTATACTATTAACACAAAAAGTCTCTTATAATTAATAAAACGACCCTTTTATGCTACAATCAATATAGAATAAAAAACCCGAAAGTAGCGTAAGTCGTTTTATGAATAAATTATATAATACACAAAAAACAATCACAAGCAAAATTGAACTTTTTTTTGCAAGAAAATATTTCCTGTTTACATAGACCTCAAGAAAAAATGATTCCTTCTATTATTTTTGGAATGATTATGAGCGAATCTGTTGTTACCCAAGATATTGCCAGAATTTTAAAAGATGATTTTTCTTTAGTTCAATTAGATTCCGTTTCTAGAAGAATTAGAAGACTCCTTAATAACAGTAGATTTGATGGCTACCTATTTTATAAAGAAACTATTACTCATGTTATTAACAATTATAAAGTTAAACATTCTTCTAACACAGTTCATCTAACAATTGATCACATGTATTCTAAGGAAAACTATACTGTACTTTTTGTCTCAATGAGAGTTAGCAAACAAGGAATTCCTATTTATTTTGAATGTTTTAAAGGCATTAAAGAACCAGAAGGATTTAATTCTTATAAATATATAAGGATTCCATTTAGATTAATTTTATAAGACATATAATTTCATCAATTCATAATAAGTTTAAATTTCATTTATGAATGAAATCCCTTTTGTGTGTTCAAAATTTCAAACAAAAAAATACAACCAGTAAATAGTATTAATTGGTCGTATTTTTTTGTCATTTTTTCCACGTCTTTTCTTTATTTTCAATGATTTGTCAAAAACTGTCAGTCAGTGAGAATAATATATGGATTATCAATTGTTCCATCACCATCAAAATACACAGTACCAGGAGCTAATGATATAGCAGGTCGCACGCCATATGATTTATCGACCAAACTAGAACTTATATATTGATATTGAGAAGAAGGAATAGAATAATAGCCATCATTTTGTTCATAAATTTGATGACTTGGTGACATAAGCCAGTAATTAGTACTCATACGTAGATAAGAATTTGAAGTTACAGCTTTAGCAAGCATCATCTCATCAACAGTTAGTAATCCAATAGGATAAGTCAAAGCACCATTTCCACCAGAAACCTTTGATACTGTAAAACCATCTCGACTCAAATTAGGACATTCAATACTAGGAATTTTCGAGGTACTTTCTCTATAATAACCCATAAATTTTGTATAAAAATTAGTTCCTGAATCCTCATCTTTTCCAACTAACGGACCAGTAGATAATGTTCTATCATTACACCAAGGAGTATCTTCCAACTTATCAGTATATGAAATTAGGTTCTCTTTATACCAAGAATCAATAGTTTGCTTTATTAATGAATCATTTGTATTTGTAAACATCTCATTCTTTGCATCTTCTATATTTTTTCCTGATGATAAAGTTAAATGGTAAATTCCGTTAATTTGATTTTCAGAAAAATCAGTAAGATAATAAACCTCTGTACATTGCCCTGTCGTATTAAGACATGTATAATGATATTTTTTAGCTATTGTAGCTACATCCGTGTCCCAACCGGTAGATGTAAAAGTATCTTTCAACGTATACTTTGTTCCATCCCAAGTAACATCATTTCCATATACATATCCAAAAGTATCATCATATCTAATAGCAAAATCCATAGTATTCATAATGCGATTTTTATTTGCACAAGTTGTACTAGTTAAATTTCTACATACATAATATCCTTCATAATTGCTATAATTTGCATACCAATCAGATTTTTTCAAAGTAACAGTATTAGTTAGAGTATAAGTGCCATTACTGTTGGTCCTTACCCCTTTTCCCAAAGTTATTGTTTGTCTAGTTGGACTTGTGGCACCAGCCGACAAAACTACAGCAAACTGAGTTGAATATTCACCAGCAGCAACATAATACGCGGTAGAACAAGTTGTCTCATAATTTCTACACGTATAATAACCAACTAAGTTACTATAATTAGTATTCCACCTCTTTTGTTCTGCATTTAATAGAGTATAAGTGCCATTTGAATAAGAAATTGAGGTACCGTAATAATAATTTTGCGTACTAAGGATAACTCTATTCAACACTTCTGCGTCCGGAAACATTTGAAGATCAGTATTATAACGTACTCCATACATATATCCTACATCGGCTAGAGAATAATAATTTGCATTAAATTTACTCGTGCTAATTAAGGCATCCTCTCCTGTATTGTCACAACTTTTTACTAATTCGCCAGACGGTTTATCTAATGAAAATGTTACTGAATCGCTTCCAGAAGAACCTGAACCATCTTTAGTATATTTAACCATAATAACATTACTAGATGTTAAGTCACCTAATGTTATTGTACCTGTATTCGTACCAGAATAAACACCTATTTGAGTACCATCTTTATAAAAAATTGCTTTATCATAATTTGCTTCAGACGATACAGAATATGATAATGTATATGTTCCAGATTCAGCTACTGAAAAAGATATTGTTCCAGTTGCAGAGTTTGTTTTATTAGTACTTGTCCATTTATTAGTTGAAGTATCATATGTAAAAGGATAAGTAGCATCGTTTGAAATATTTATATATTCAGTTTGAATTATTGGCGATGAAGAAGCATACTTTTCATACGGACCATTATAAACTAATTTTACGCCGCCTGTAGAAGTAGTTCTTACCATTTTCCAGCAAAGATTAGCAAACATAACGTTATTATCAGCCGTAGCTCCTCTGTAGTAATATACAGGATATTCATCATTTTCTGTACCCTTTCTAGTATAAATTGCATCACTGAACGTTGGATTCAATTCGGTAAAACTTTCATCTGTATCTACTCCAACAGATTTATTAGCCAATAGATTATATAAAGTTTGTCCTCTATGTACTGTCCCATCCATTGATTTTGTAACATTCAACTTTGTCCAAATTGCTCTTAATATTACATTTTGTTCTGGCATAACAAATGTAGTATCAGTTACTTTCTTTACTCCAGATGTTATTATTTCCCATCCTTTGAATTGATATCCTGAACACGTAGGAACATTACCATCTATCTGTACTGTATCGTATACAAAATATTTTTTAGAATTAGGAACGTTTGATGGCACACAACTAGCAGGTGCATTTGCTTCATAATTAACCAAATAATTATCTTTTAAAACTGTCGACTTAGTAGTTGTTTCAGTAGTTGAAGTTTTATCTATTTTATAGTTAACATCTGTTTTAGAATGTGTTGAATAGATACCTCCAACATTTTCTAAATCATTGTTTAAATTAATATCTATCGTTAAAGAAGCATCAAGCCCTGACCTCAATCCTGATAAATCCCAAAGAACTTTATTATTACTAATAGTAGCTTTACCAACCGTCGTAGTTATATCTGTTATATTATCCAAATTAAAATAATTATCATCTACATAATCGGTTAAAACAAGCTTTTCATAGAGATCAGTAGTTAAAGAGGCTTTAATTAAAGCATCATATATAGTAGTTTTAATTGCGAAGAATTGCGCATCAGTTACATTCTTAATACCAGATAATGCAGTATCACCAGAATTATATTGAACGCCATTAATATTTAAATAATCATATTTATTTTTTAAATATCTATATTCGCCCACTTCACTAGGTATATCAAGCGTAGGCTGTCCATCAGTAAAAAGTACCGCAACACAGTTTCTATTAGGTGCTTCACTATATGTACTTAATAATTCATCAAGTTTAATCAAAGCTTGATAATAACTTGAACCAGCATTAGCCTTAGATGATATATTATTAATAGTTTCCAACAATATTTCACTATTATCAGTAAAACCACTCATAATAACCGCCAAATCCGAAAATCCAATGATGGAAATCTTATTCCCTTTAAGTACATTTTCATTAACAAAATTACTAAGTTCACTTTTTAAATAAGTAATATCACTTTTACTAAAATCAGCTAAATCCAACATTAAAACAATATCCGTATGATCAGCATTATTTTTCTTTAAAGTATCTACTTTTATATTAATCCGAGCTTTATCTTTACTTAGCCAGTAAGCTGATTTAGTATATTGCCATGCTCCTTCTACTTTATCGGAATATGACAAAGTAGTTGAAGGTACTGTTATACTTGAAACAGGTGTTAAAGCCGCCAAAGAACTACCTACAAGAACAATCAAAATCCCCGTCAAAACAACAAAACCTAATAAGTATTTTTTATTAGATAAAAACTTATTAAAATTTCTTAATCTTTCCTTAATAATACTCATACAAAACCTCATACACTTCTTACTATATACTACTATATAAAGTATATCAAATTTTGCATTGTATTTACAATGTTTTTTAAAAAAAAACTAGATTTCTCTAGCTTTTCTTCTAAGAAGTTTCTATATTAATGATTTTCTCATAAATGTCTCAACATCTTTATCTATATAAACATCTATTAATCCTTTATTAACTATTTTAACAAAACCCAAACCATTAATAACTAAATCTTCATCATACTTAACATCATAAGTAATTTTATTTTTATCTTTAAGTTCATTATTATTAAGTAAATTAAGTAATCTTCTTACTTTTAAGTCATTAGATACAAATAAAGTAAAACTATTTCTTTCTCCTTCAACATAATCTATTCTTATTATATCTTCAATAATAATAGACTGATTAGGTCTTAACTGATAAGTCTTAGGTTTAATTTCCTTCTTAGGAGATATTTTTTTTACCAAACTAGTATCGACATGATTTAAAATAGAACCAGAATCAACAAGACCAGGAGTATCTATCAAAGTTAAATAATCATTAATTTCAATTTTAACAGTATTTAAAGTAGTAGAAGGTAATGGTGACATAGTTAATTCTTGAAGATTGTCTGAATAGTTTTGAATTAATTTATTTATCAAACTAGATTTACCAGCATTAGTATGACCTACTACATAAACATTCTTAGACGTTTGATGAAACTTAATTTTCTTAAGTAAATAATCAATATTATAATTTTTACTAACACTAACAACAATAACTTCTTCAAAATGTATATCTTTTTCTTCTAAATATTTAATTAATTTATTCTCATTAACTGACTTAGGTAAAACATCTCTTTTATTAAGTACTAATATCATTTTATTAGGAATAATATTTCTAATTTGTTCTATATTTTTTTCCAAATTAAGTAAATCAGCAATATATAAAACTAAATCTTTAGTCTCTCCTACACTCTTAAGTATTTTTAAGTATTCATCATTAGACTTAGTAATCATTTGATATTCACCATAGTTTTTCATTCTAAAACATCTCTGACAAATATCATTATCTAAACTAGTTGTATAACCTTCTTGTAAAACATTTTCATCTTGCAACTTAACACCACAACCAGAACATGTTTTCATACTCTTCTCATCCATAATATTTACCTCTTTCAAATAAACCTCGTTTGTTATAATATTTTATTATTTTAGTTTCGATAGCCCTATTTAATCCTGTAATTTTTAAATCTTTCTTACCTAATGGATCAACTAAAATAGTCATAATTTTAAATTTATTACCTGATAATATATCTGTAACAATTTGATCTCCTATCATTACCATTTCTTTTTTCTTCAATCCATAATCTCTTTTTATTTTTCTAAGTCCTCTAGTTAAAGGTTTTAAACTAAAAGCTACTCCCCCAATACCTAAATCTTTTAAATAAGGTTTAATTCTCTTTTTCGTATTATTAGAACTAATTAAAATTAAGAAATCCTTTTGTAATCCTTTAAGTAATTTCTTAGTCTTTGCTGGACATCTTTCATGTTCTAATAAACCTAAAGTATTATCTAAATCAAATATTAAACACTTTATACCTTTATCTTTTAGTTTTTGATAATCTATCTCAAATATGTCTTTTTTATACATATCTGGTCTAAATAAATTCATCATTCTCACCTACTATTTAATTATTTACTCGTTGTGTAACCATTTCTGTTCCAGCTGTTATTTTATCAAATGTATAACCATTCTCTTTAGCGTAATGAATAATATCTCTTAACGCATCTCTTGTATATGTTTTTATATCATGCATTAAAATCATATTAACTCGTGATTTTGATAAATGTGAAACAACATTATTATAAATATCAGAAGCAGTAGGAGGTTTTCCACCAGCGGCGTCTCCTGATGATAAATTCCAGTCATAATAACGATATCCTCTAGCTAAAACTTCTTTAGTTAAAGCACTCATAATTCCATCAGAGTATCTTCTACTAATAGTATTACTAGATCCACCTGGAAATCTAATTATCTTACTCTCTTCTCCCGTAATTCTCTTAACTCTATCTGATACACTTCCTAAATCTCTAAAATATGAATCTACTGAGTTATAAACAATTCCATAATCATGTGTCGCAGTATGTAAGGCAATAGTATGTCCTTCATCATATGCTCTTTTTATTAATTCATCAGGTCCAGAATTAGTAACAAAGAAAGTAGCTTTTACACCTTCTTCTTTTAAGATATCTAATATTACATCAGTAGTACCAGCTCTAGGTCCATCATCAAAAGTTAAATAAATTGTACCAGGAGCATCTCTTTTAGAAACAATAACTTTTCTATCTATACTATATTTATTATTAGCTTCATCCATAACACTATAAGTAACCTTATATTCACCTAATTCCTTATTATTAATATTATTTGTTACCTTTACTTTAGAAGTTAAATCACCATCACAATTATCAGTAGCCTTATATCCAAGTTCATTATATTTATCTCCTAAAAACATATAAACCGTATCAGACCCAGTCAAAGTAATTACAGGTTGACTCTTATCTTCATAAATAATATTACGACTAATAGTACTTTTATTACCATGTTTATCTTTAACTGTATAAGTAATTTTATTATCTGACAAAGTAACTTTTACGTTCTTTGTAACATCTCCATCATAGTCATCTGTTGCACTAAAGTCTTCTTCTTCATACTTCTTACCTGGACAAACATATATATCTTCATTTGACTGAAGTTTAATAACTGGTGCTGTCTTATCAATAACTTTTACTTTTCTAATAACTTTCTTTTCAAAAACTCCTTCTTTAACATAATAAGTAATATCATAAGTACCTAACTTTTTACTATTAACTTTTCCAGAAACTTTAACATCCTTAGTAATGTCATTTCCTAAAAACGAAGCTTTATATCCTTTTTCTTTATATTTTTCCATATATCCTATTTCTACATGTCTAGATCCTTTTAAATTAATACTAGGCATCAATAAAAAATTATATATAGAAAAAGCTACTATAACTAAAAAGACAATAAGAGTCCAACAAAAGAAAGAAGAGTTTTTCTTCTTAAAAGTTCTAACAAAGCTTTTACTATATTTACTAATTTTATTTTCTTCCATAAGCTCCACCATCACTAATATAATTATACTAAAAAATACATACTTTGTCTACCAACCTATTTATCATATCTGTTATTTTTAATAAACTCTCTAAGTATTTTTGTTAATGCTCTTTTCTCAATTCTTGAAACATAACTTCTAGAAATACCAAGTTTTTTAGAAATTGCTTTTTGTGTTTCTTCATCTTTATTATTTAAGCCATATCTTCTAATTAGTATTTCCTTTTCTCTAGGTGTTAATACATTAATATATTTTTTCAATAATACTATATTATCTTTCAAATCTATATCTGCAGCAAAATCTGGATTAGGAGTTTTTAAAACATCCATTATTGCTATTTCATTACCATCTTTATCATATCCAACTGCATCATTTATAGAAATATCATTATTATAACGATTATTACTTCTAAAATACATAAGTATTTCATTCTCAATACATCTTGCACAATAAGTAGTTATTTTAACTCCTTTATCCGAAGAAAATGTATCTACCCCTTTAATTAAGCCAATTGTACCTATACTAATTAAATCATCTGATGAAACATATTTATTATCAAATTTCTTTATAATATGAGCAACCAATCTCAAATTATGTTCTATAAGTTTATTTCGATCATCCATATTGCCATTCATCTTACCTTTAATACACTTCTCTTCTTCTTCAGGACTTAAAGGTTCAGGAAAAACATCATTTGAATATGAACCTGTTAAACAAAATAAATTTTTTAAAATATCAAAAATATTAAAAAACATATAATCCTCCTAAAGAATTATATGTCTAATTATGTCATTTAATTAGCTCGTTTTTTCCTTTCTAAAAAATAAGTAATAGAAGAAAACTCCTAAGCTCGCACCAAGTATATCTATTAAAACATCCCTTACCTCACCTGACCTACCAGGAACAAATAATTGATGAATCTCATCACTACAAGCATATAAAAAACAAATAAGTAAAGACAAAAGAACTAGTTTAGTATTAATTACCATATACTCACGTAATAAACTAATCACTAAAATTCCTAATATTAAATATAAACTTAAATGAGCACATTTTCTTACTGGAAAAACTAAGTACTTTAAAACTTTTTCTTTTTCCTGAACTGATAAACTCTTTCCAGTAAATAACTCCACACTTCTAATAATTAAGCCATCACTTTTCTTACTAGATTTAACTGCTTCCTCATTAGATAATAAAAATATCATTACCATCCATAATAGAACTAAAATAATTTTAATAACTTTTCTTATCATGAATTACTCTCTTTAATTTTCTTTAAAGCAATAGCTTGATAAGCAACTTCTGTATCATTAAAACCTAAATTTTGATAACTCTTATCACCTTTTCCTAATATAAGAACTATATCTTTATCTTTAGCCAGCTCAATAGCCTTATTTATTGCGTCTTTTCTATCTTCAACAAATGAACAATTATTATAACTACCTTTAATAGTTCCTAAAATATAAGAAACATTATTAATTACATCTTGATTATTATCATCATATGAGAAAATAACATGACTAGCTTGTTCACATAAAAGTCTGCCAATACAGTTTAACTGATCTACATCTAAATCCAAAGCTGATGAAAAAACTATATATTTATTACCAATATCCAAAGTATTTACAAATTCCATAACTTTAGAAATTGTATTAATTGTATGTGCATAATCGACTAAAACATAATATGTACTATCAGTATTTAAGAAATTCATTCTACCTGGTACCGTAATATTTCCTACTTTAGAAACAATACTATCTATCTTATAACCTAAAGTTAAAGCTGCAAGTATACTAGCCGCTAAATTATAAACATTAAATACTCCAAGTAATGAACTAGTAATTTCAAATTCTTCATCACCATACTTAAATTTAATTACTGTCTTTGTATCATTAATTTTATAATCAACTATTTGTAAAGTACTATCAGCACTTCTACCATATGTAACTATTTTACCCTTACATAATCCTTTAATAGTACTAAATACTGAATCATCACTATTTAAAACACAAAATCCTGCATCTTTAGTTTTATTAAGTATCATCATCATTGCATTATAATAATTAATAAATTTATTATCATCTAAATATTCATTAACCAAATTAGTAAAAACAGATATATCAAAGTCAATTGATTGTAATTCTCCTTTAGTTAAAGCCTTATCATTACCTTCTATAATTCCATATTTACAACCAAATTTACTAAATTCATCCAAAGTACTATATATTTCATAAGAGTTCATAGCTTCCTTATCAGTATCTGAAAAAGCCGCACAACTTCTACCATTAGGTCCAATATAACCAGCCATACCAGAACCAAGAATACTTTGTAATATAAATGAAGTACTGGTCTTACCATTAGAACCAGTAATTCCTATCATCTGCATCTTTCTATCAGGAAAATCATAAAACTTCTGACACAAATAAGGATATTCTCTAGACGCATCAGGAACAGTTATTACTGGAATTCTAGGGTCACGTAAAGATCTATTGGTAACTACTGCACAAGCTCCCTTTTTTATAGCTTCATCAAAATAGTCATAATCAGGAATTTGTTTAATATTAAAAACAAATAAATCTCCATTTGAAACATCAGCAATATTATTTTTAATTCCTCTCACAACAATATCTGTACCAATACCTTGATATAAGTCATTTAGTTTCTTCATCCTATTCACCTATACAAATTATACAGTAAATTTTTTTTAAATAAAAGTTTTTTCCTTGATATAGCTCTAATTTTACGTTAAAATTTATTTAGGTAAGGTGAACATAATGAAAACATTTATAATAGGTGCCGGTTCTGACTTAGGAGTTCATATAGATGGAGCTGCTCTAGGACCAGTTCAATTAATTAACGATATAAAAGGATTCTATAAAGGTGAAAGTATAACTATTCTTCAAGATGAAAACATTTTAAAAAGTAGAAATTTATCAGACTTAAGGAAAAATGAATACGAATTAGAAGAATTCAATCAAAAAATATATCAAACTGTAGAAGAAAAGTTAAACGAAGATTACTTTCCAATTTTATTAGGTGGCGATAGCACTACTTCTATTCCTATAGCTCTAGCTAGTGCCAAAAAACATGATAACATTGGTATGATTTATTTTTCTCCATATGCAAGCTACAACACTTTTGATACTACTGTAACAGGTAATCTTAATGGTCTATCTCTTGCCAGTATAACAGGCTACAAAAATAATGAATTAAGATACTACCATAAAGGTAACATTCCTCAAGCTACTAAAACTGTTGCATTTGGCGTAAGAAATATCGAAGACTGGGAAAAAGATAACATTAAGTATTCTGGTCTTAATGTAATAACAAATGAAGACATAAAAACAAAAGGATTAGAATCTGCTATTGAAGAAGCTTTCCAAATAGCACTTGATAAAACTAAAGGTGTACATATAAGTTTTAACTTATGTTTATTAGATCCAGGTATTGCCCCAGGTGTTTCTATTCCTATATTTGATGGCCTAACTGAAGAAGAAGTGATGACCATAAACAAAGAAATTGTAAAACACATCGATGATATTGTCTCATATGATATAGTTGAATTTAATCCGTTACGAGATTCGTCAAGAAAAACAGAACAAATCGCTATAAATCTCATAGCTCAAATAATTAGAGCTGCCGAAAACAAAAATAATAACAAGTAAAAAGGTCTTATGTAAATCATAAAACCTTTTTATTTACCAAAACTTAATAATTTCTATCTCTTAAAAATGCTGGTATATCAAAATCTCCATCATCTGAATCATCACTATCTTGTAATACTTCAGTAGGCCTAAAATCATCCTTACTTTGAGTACTTCTTCTAGTTTGTTGTGTATTACTAAATACCGGTTGTTCTTGAGCTGGTGAAGCCTGCGCTGCTTTCTTATTTTTATCAAAACCAGTAGCAATAACTGTAACAATAACTTCATCCGATAAGTTTTCATTAATAACTGAACCAAAGATAGTATTGATATCAGTATTAGCAGCAGCTCTAACTACTTCTGCAGCTTGTTCTGCTTCAAATAAAGTTAAGTTAACTCCACCAGTAATATTTATAATAGCATCAGTAGCTCCTTCAATAGAAGTTTCTAGTAATGGTGATGAAACAGCTTGCTTAGCAGCATCAATTGCTCTATCTTCGCCCATACCTATACCAATACCAATGATTGCTTGTCCAGACTTTTCCATAACTGCTTTAACATCTGCAAAGTCCAAGTTAATAAGTCCTACAACTGCAATTAAGTCTGAAATAGACTGTACACCACGACGTAATACATTATCTACTTCTTTAAAGGCTTCATACATCGGAGTTGATCTATCAATAATCTCTCTTAATCTATCATTCGGAATAACTATTAAAGTATCAACATGTTTCTTTAATTCTTCAATACCTGCTACAGCTTGTTTCATTCTTCTTGGCCCTTCAAAAGAGAAAGGTTTAGTTACTATTGAAACTGTTAAAGCTCCTAAACTTTGAGCTATTTCAGCAACTACAGGTGCAGCACCAGTACCAGTTCCTCCACCCATACCACATGTAACAAATACCATATCAGCACCAGTTAATGCTTCTTCTATTTCCTTCTTTGATTCTATAGCAGCTTCTTTTCCAATAGCTGGATTAGCACCAGCACCTTGTCCATCAGTTAAAGCAGCTCCAAGTTGGATTTTAACATCTGCTTTAGACTGATTCAAAGCTTGTTTATCTGTATTAGCGGCAATAAATTCAACACCCTTAACACCAGATTCAACCATTCGATTAACGGCATTACCACCACCGCCACCTAATCCAATGACTTTAATTGTTGTTACCATATCCATTTCTAATCCGCCTATCATCCTAGACCTCCTTAATTATCAAAAAAATGTCCAACTAACCTACTTACTATATTACCGTTAACAGTAACCTTTTGTCCAGTAGAAATTAAACTATCTTTATCATTATCACTAATCATATTATAGGTACGTCCCCTAAGTGAAAGTTTAGCATCAAAATATTTAATAGCACCAAATGCACTACTATATTTATTATGTCTTAATCCTATAACCGAAATATTACATACTTTAGCTTCTAATCCAAATACATTTTCAACCAAATATTGAAAACCAGCTAACTCACTTAATCCACCTGTTATAATTATATAACGTATTTCTCTTTTTGTTAAGTTTTTTATTTCATTTTTAGCAAGTTTTAAAATTTCTTCTATTCTTGCTTCAACTACTTTTGATATTCCAACTTGTGAAATTTCCTTATCTTCATCTGCCATTGTCTTACATTGCATAACATCATTATTATCAGCATAACTACTAGCCGCAACAGCAAAAGTTTCCTTTAATTTACGACTATCATTTAGATGTAATTTAAAAATATATGAAATATCTTGATCTACATTAAAACTTCCAATAGGAATAACTGCATTATTAATTTGTATTCCTTTATTAAATACTGAAATATTGGTACTCTTCTCTCCTATATTAATAACGGCACCAACTACATCAGAATTACTTTTATTTTGAATAGTATAATAATCCCCTGTAGAACTATAAGCCATATCAATAGTTTCTAAACCCGCTAATTTTAATACTTGCAATATTCTATATAAAGGTTCTTTAGGTAAAGTACTAACTACAACTTTAGCTTCCAATGATTTACCAGCCATGCCTTTAGGATCTTTAATATTTTCCTTATCATCAACTGTAAAACTAATAGGTGACGCTGTAATAACTTCATATTCTTCATCAATATGTCCAACAAGAGCATCTTTTAAAACATTTCTAACATCAGTACCTGTAATACATTCATAATCATCAACATCACAAGAACCAACAACAATACTCATATGACAACCAGCTGGCGGAATGCAAGCAATAACTTTAGAAATCTTAATACCAAGCATAGCATTAACTTTCTTAACAGCATTCTTAACACTAGAAACAGCTAATTTAGTATCTTCTATTTGGCCATTTTTAATACCTTGTGATTTACTACTAACACTAGCTAACACATGAAAAGAATTATTATGCTTTTCACATACCACAATTTTAATACTATTAGTACCTAAATCAATCGAAGTATAAATATTACTCATTCTAGCATCTCCTATTCTTAAATTTAATTATACTATAAAAGAAAAAAATTAAAAAGACTTTTTTAATCTTTATAATAAATTAAAAAGTCTTTTCTTCTTTCAATGAATTTATAATTATCGATTACATAATCACATATTTTCTTAGCAAACTGTGAATCTTCACCAGTATCATTGTAAGCACCAATTTCAATTAAAACATAAACATCATCCATTTTTTCAATTTTCTTTATCATTTTATTTACTCCATCGTAACCAAAATTACCATAAAGTAAAACATCAAAATAAGAAAGCTTATTATCTGAAGAAACATCATACCTCAAAGTAAGATAAGAAAGCACTACCTTTTTATCATAAGAATCTAATACTTTCATATTATCTAAATCATATTTATAGTTATATTTAGTAGAAAAAGTATATTCAAAATGATTAATTTTTTTTGCAAGCACTAAGTTTCCCGTAACAATAAATGTAACGCCAACCAAGCCAGTATATAAAACTAGGCAAAGTACAGAAACATATTTGAGATATTTATACTCTTTTAAACATCTACAATAAAAAATTACTAAAGTAAAAAAATAAAATGCAAAATGACATAAATCAAACAATGGAACAGTAAAGCTAACGCCAAAAAGTAAATACCAATTACTAATATTTTTCTTATCTTTAATTGTAAATATCAATGTAATTATAAACGTAGTCGCAACAATAAAAAACCAAGCATTAAAAAAGTGACCATTACCAGAAGCAAAATCAAACAACCCAAAAAAGCATAAATTAATAAAAGGATAAAAAGCCTTATTTATAACTAAATACAATACAAATATCAAAATAGGAACAATTGCACCTATCGTCCTTTTTAATATTTTTTTTATATTTCTATAATAGACGATTATAGTTGGCAAAACAAAGAATACACCAATTGTTTGCTTTGCCAGTATCGAAAGACCTATAACAAAACCAATTAAATAATCATTTTCATTATGAAATTTTTCCAAATACAATAAAACAATTAATAAAAATAAACAACAAAAATTATAGGTTGGATTTAAACCATAGAAAAACAAAATAGCAGTTGAAAAAATTATTAAGTAAACTTTATTTCCATATAATTTTTCAAGTAAATAAAACATAATTGTACACAGTATAGTCTGTTCTATAATAAACATTAAATAATTATCCCATAAATGAAGTCCTAAGGACATTAAAAATGCATATAAAGGAGTTGAAATTATATTAAACTCTAAATATGGAATTTGTCCATTTTTAATAGCGTGACTAAATCCATAATTTGCAATTGGATCTCCATATGAATTTCCAAAAGCTGCAACCTCATATATAAAAAGGAACAACAAAAACATCAAAATATATTTAAAAATATACTTAACTTTTTTCTTATTTATCTTTGCTTTTAATTTCATACACATAATATTCTCCTGAATTATCAAGTAAATCACCTGTATCAATAACATATTTTAAAACTGCTTGATCACTTTGCTTACCCTTTCCATACTCATCCGGGTTAACAAAGAAAACACAATTAGAACAATTTTTAATTTTATTTAACAATTTTTTACTACCATTATACCCATGATTTCCAGTATTAATTAAGTCTAAATAATCAATTTTTAAATTATTTATTATCTTATAAAAATAACCATCAGCACTAATAAAAACTATTTTTTTTGAACTATATTTATCAGCGAGTTTATTAATAGAATTAACTTTATCAATATAACTTTCTGTAACTAATCTTGTTTCAAAATGAGAAAGTTTCTTTGAAAAACGTAATTTCCCAGAATCAGTTCCATAATCAATAACTATAAAAGCAAAACCAAACATAGTTGCCAAGAAAAAAAGAGGTAAATTTAGTTTTATGTTAATATCGTAATTCATAAAAAGTAAAACTAAAAAGGCAACAAAAACTAGTTCAAAATGATACAAGTCAAATAATGGTATTGCCATACTTACAAACGCTAAGAAATAATAATTATAAATATTTTTTTTATCTTTAACAATAAAGTAAATATCAAACATAGCAAAGATCAAAGTAAGTAATACAAAAATATTAAATGTTTTTCCATTACCAGTAGCAAAATCAAATAATCCTAAAAAACATAAATCAAAAAATTGTATTATTGCTTTACTAAAATATAAATACAATATCATTGCAACAATAGGAATACTGCAGCCAACAAAACGTTTGAAAATTTTATCTTTTCTCTTCCAATAATACAAACTTGGCAAAACTAACATAAGACCAACAGTTTGTTTAGTCATAATCAAAACAGCTAAAACCAAACCTATAAAATAATCATTACCGTTATTTTTTTCTAAATAAATTAATAAGAAATAACCAAAAAGTAAAAACAAATTATAACTAGGAAAAAGAACTGCTAATGGGAATGTCAAAAAAAACAATATTACATAAATTTTTTCATCAATAAGTTTTAATAATATATAAAACATACCAGTAAAAATCAAGGCAAACACTATATTAAAAACCAAAATATTATTACCAAAAATATATAGAAAAAAAGCCATAAAAATCGGAAAAAACGGAGTAATTACCAAATTGAAATCTAAATATGGAACTTCACCTAAGGCAATAGCGTAACTAAAACCATAGTTCCAAATTTCATCCAAATTAATTGGTAGTACAAGAAGACTCCATACTAAGAAAAAACAAAAAATAAAAAACAATGTAAATACTTCTCTATATTTTTCTTTTAACATAAATAAAATCATTCCTTTAAATAAACTTCATAATTTCCTATTTTCTTCACTAATTTACTATTATCAATTATATAAGTAACGGCCTCTTTTTCATATTGTTGAAAATCATCATCACTCAAATAACATCCCTTATCAATAACAATTAATACATCTTTTAACTTACTAAGTCTCTTAATTATCTTATCATTACCAGAATAACCATAATTACCATAGTTAGGTAAATCAAAATATGTAATATCTAAATTATCTTTTGTTTTATAAAAATAATTCTCCGAACCTCGTAAAAAATAAACGACCTCTCTATCTTGTTTAGCTAAATATCTATCGAGTTTTTCTACATTTTTTATGTATTTATCTGAAAAAATAGAAAGTTCCAAATTTTTATAATTAACTATTTTGAAATTATTTATATACTGTATTTGCACAAAAGTCCAAACAAGACCAAGTACTAAAATAAATGTTAAAGCATATTTCGTTAAGTCCTTATCTATTTTTAAATCAGAAAATATAATCAAAAAGAACAAAGCTAAAAATAATGATACATGATAATAATCAATTAAAGGAAAACTACAACTCATAAATAATAGTAAATAATAGTTAGTTATATCTTTAGGCTTCTTAATAGTTCTATAAACAATCACTAAAAAAGCCAGTATTAAACAAATTAAATAAAATGTATCATAATAAAAATTACTATGCCCAAAATCAAATAAACCTAAAAAACATAAGTCAATACAATTACTCAAACTATTAGTTAAAATTAAGTATATTAAACAACAAATGACAGGTATAAAAAAAGTTCCAATTCTCTTCAATACTTTTTTATAGTCAGAAAATAAATAATATAACGAAGCCAGACACAATAGTCCACCAACTGTTTGTTTTGTAATAAAAAGAAGCCCTAATAAAAAGCCAAGTACATAATCGGAACTTTTTTCTTTCTCCAAATAAATAATAATTGTTGTTAAAAACAACAATAAAAAATTATATCCTGGAAATATAACCGATGCCATAGCAATTGGAAAAGGCATCAATAAAATAATAAAATAAAGCCAAGCCTTCTTACCAAGCAATTTAAAAACAAAATAAGAAAAGATCGTCAACAATAAAGCCTGTCCTAAATAGTAACAAATAATAGACTTCGAAAATATTAAAAATAAAGAATATAAAAAAGGAGCAAAAGGAAGTATTACTAAATTAAAATCGACATATAGTACTTCTCCTCTACTGATTGCATAACTAAAACCATAGTTAACATATAAATCTCCTCTAGAAAGAGTATAAATAAAAAGAAGACAAATAAAAGAATAAACAAAAATCAAAAAATATTTAATTAATTCTTTATTATCTATCTTCTTCATAACTTACTCCTTAATTTGAAAATGATTGCCAGAGTCTAAATATAATATTCCTTTCCTACCTTCTAACTGTTCTAAAACTTCATTATAATAATTAATTTGTTTAAACTTAGTTAAAGTAAGATAAACCATATTACCATCATCCATATATAAAAGAAATCTATCTTTATCATAATCATTTGGTGTATATTCAATATCCGCAATTTTTCCTAATATTCCTTTATCAATCAATGCCGTTTTAGAAATAAAAGTATCATATTTATCATCAGGTACATAATTCATTAATCTGGGTACTCTAAATAAATCTATCTCTTCATCAATTGGAACAGTACCCTTATTTTCAAAAACAACAGTATTTGAAGAATTATTAATAAATAATGGATTATTTACTTTTAAATCTATCTCTAAAACATGATAAAACTTTCTCTTTACTTTAGCAGAAATAATATAAGGACTCTTTTTCAAATTCTTTTCCATTTTTATACTACTAGTCAAATAAAAACTAGGATAATCTTTAATACCCGCTAAATCTATAACATAGTCATCATTTAAATAAGAAGCATTTTTAATAACAATATTCTTAATATTAGCTTTCAAAACTTGATATACGCCAAAAGATAGTCCAATTAATATTAAAAGCACTATTAAAAAAGGTACTATTTTAAGTTTCTTTTTCTTAACTATCTTTTTAGCCATCAATTACTCCCAATTTACAAATTCTTGTTCTATTTTTAAATCAATATTATACTCATCCATTACCCTATCATGAACATAATCTATTAAGTTCTTAATATCAGCACTTGTAGCGTTATCATAATTAATAATAAAGTTAGCATGTTTTTCACTAACCATTGCGCCGCCTATACGATATCCTTTTAGTCCTAAATCTTCAATAAGTTTACCAGCAAAGTTACCTTCTGGATTACGAAAAACTGATCCAGCAGAAGGATATTCTAAAGGCTGTGACTCAATTCTTCTAGCTCTCCTTTCTTTAATAACTTCATCTAGTAATTCCTTATCACCCTTCTTTAACTTAATAACAGCGTCTAAACAAATATATTCAGGATGTTTCTGTAAAAAAGAGCTACGATAATGAAAATCCATTTCTCTATTCTCAAAAGTAATAATTTTACAATCCGGAGTCAATACTCTAACACTTTGAACTATATAGCCCATATCACTTTTATAAGCACCAGCATTCATAAAAATTGCTCCACCTACAGTACCAGGAATACCAGAAGCAAACTCTAATCCAGCAAGACCTTTTTTTGCAACAAGAAGTGAAAGCTTAGGTAAAGAATATCCTGCCTCAACTCTAATTTTATTGTAACTTAAAAATTTAATATTAGTTAGCTCTGTAAGTTTAATAATTACTCCGTCAAAATTCTTATCAGAAAAAAGAAGATTAGATCCATTACCAATTACTTTATATTTTATTTTAGAACCAGTAAGAAGTTTTATCAAACTAACTAGTTTTTTAACACTTTTAGGATAAACTAACGCTAAAGCAGTACCACCAACTTTATAAGTCGTATACTTACTTAAACTAACATTTTCCTCTACTCGTCCTATATCTAATTTTTCTATTTCACTAATTATATTCATCATGCTCACCTATAATAACTTTCTAATCTCTTCATAAATTCTAGTCGCTGAATCATCAATACCAAACTTTTTGCTCTCACTATGCATTTTATCATATAATTCTTTATTATTTAATATTTCATCTATCATTTTAATTAAATTTTCTTTAGAAAAATTCTCTTCTAAAAGAATTTTACAAGCTGAACCCTCTTCTAATTCTTTAGCGTTCATATATTGATGGTTATGCGCAACATATGGTGAAGGAACAAATATAGCTGGAAGTCCAATAGCGGTAACTTCCGCAATAGTAGATGCTCCTGCTCTAGATACAATTAAATCTGTATCTTTCATAACACCAATTAAATTATCCATAAAAGGCACCAATTTTACATTAGAACCCAAGTCAATATCTTTATATTTATCATAATAATTTTTACCGGTAATAACTAACACTTGATAATCCTTACCATTAAACCCAGGAATAATCTCTCTTAATCTATTAGTAATCGTAGTAGAACCTAAAGAACCCATAACTACAATAACTAATTTTTTATTCTTTTCAAATCCAAGTTCTTCTTTATTAACTTTCTTAGTAGAAATAATTTCCTCACTTCTAGGATTACCAGTATAAACAACTTTATCTTTAGAAAAATACTTTACACTACCAGGTAAAGACACAAAAACTTTATCTACAAATCTAGATAAAAATTTATTAGAAAGACCTGGTATAGAATTTTGCTCATGAATAGCCGTCTTATATTTTAACTTATGAGCTGCATACAAAACCGGAGCTGTAATATATCCACCTACACCAATGACAATATCCGGATTAAATTCTTTTATAACACTTTTAGCTTTACTAACAGCTTTTCTATACATACCTAAAACTTTAAAATTACTTAATAAATTACTTCTATTTAAACCCGACATTTCAATACCAACATACTTAATACCAAGTTTAGGAACTATATCTTTTTCCATTCTATCTGTTGTTCCAATATATAAAATTTCACTACCTGGCTCCATCTTTTTAATTTTATTTATAATAGAAATAGCCGGATATATATGACCACCAGTACCTCCCGCAACCATAATAACCTTCATACAATCACCCAATCATTTATTTTTAACAAAAGCTAATTAAATTTTAACTTATCATTTAATTTTATTCAAATAAATTATACATCATACTATTAAATATGTAAATAAAAGAACTCTTCTCTAAATTGTATTTTACTATTATTTATGTTAAACTATTAAACAAGAAATGAGGTATAAAAATGAAAAGTGTCGGTATTATTGCAGAGTATAATCCATTTCACAATGGTCACTTATATCATATAAATAAAATTAAAGAAAAATATAAAGATCACGTAATAGTATTAGTCATGACTGGAAACTTTACAGAACGTGGTGATGTTTCTATAATTGATAAATGGAAACGTACTGAAATAGCTCTAAAAGCAGGTTGCGACTTAGTAATTGAACTGCCCTTTCCTTTCGCAACCCAAAGCGCAGACTACTTTAGCTATGGTGCCATAACTTTATTAGAAAAATTAAAAGTAAATAAAATTGTCTTCGGTAGTGAATCAGATAATATTGCGACTCTAAATTTAATTGCTAAAACCCAAATAGATAATCCTGACTTTGACAAATTAGTAAAAATATATTCTAAGTTCGGCGAAAACTATCCAACTGCTATCTCAAAAGCTATTAAAGATCTAACAAATGAAAGTATAAAAACACCAAACGACTTACTAGGAGTTAGCTACATAAAAACAATTTTAAAAAATAACTACAATATAGTTCCAGAAACAATAAAAAGGACTAATAACTATCATGATGAAGATATAAATGGTACTATCTCAGCCGCAACAGCTATTAGAAAAGCTTTAAAAGAAAATGAAGACATCTCAAGCCAAGTACCAAAATATTCTATTGAATACTTAAATAATCTTCATTATATAGATGATTATTTTCCATATCTAAAATATAAAATAATTACTGAAAATGACCTATCTATTTATAACATGGTAGATGAAGGAATAGACAAATTATTAAAGAAAAATATCATAAAAGCAACCTCATACGATGAATTAATTAATAGTATAAAAAGTAAAAGATACACTTACAACAAATTATCAAGAATGCTACTACATATATTATGTGATTTCACTAAAGAAAAAAAGAATCAGTTCGAAAAAATATCTTACATTAGAATTCTAGGTCTAAATAAAAAAGGAAGTTCTTATCTAAATAGTATCAAAAAAGAATTAGACATTCCTTTAATAAGTAAAATAAGTAAAGAAAAAGATCCAATGTTAGAGTTTGAAATTGAAACAACTAAAATATACTCTTTAACAGAAGATAATCAAGAAAAATTAGTAAATCAAGAATATCAAAAAATAATAAAAGGAGAAGAAAATGATTAAGAGTAAAAAAACAGGACAAGTAATAGTTATATCATCACCATCAGGTGGCGGAAAAGGAACAGTAATTGCTGAATTACTGAAAAAACAAAAAAACCTTTGGCTTTCAGTTTCTACTACTTCAAGGCCTCAAAGAGCCAATGATATTCCAGGTGTAACATATAACTTTGTAACTAAAGAAGATTTTGAAAAAAAAATAAAAGAAGACTACTTCTTAGAATATACTGAATACGTTGGTAATTATTATGGTACTCCAAAAAAACCTATAAAAGAAAAATTAGACCAAGGGATAGATGTAATATTAGAAATTGAAATCGAAGGTGCTAGTAACATTAAAAAATTATTACCAGAATCAATATTTATCTTTATTATGCCACCATCAATAAAAACACTAGTAAAAAGATTAAAAAAACGTAATACTGACAGTAATGATAAATTAATGGAACGTTTTCACAAAACATATAAAGAAATAAATGAAGTAACTAAATATAACTATGTAGTCATAAATGATGACTTAGAAGAAACTGTAGATAAAGTTGCTTCTATAATTAAAGCTGAAAAATGTAGTGTTAATCGTATTGAAGAAGTATATCTAGATACAAAAGAAGAAGAAATTCACGAATTATTAATGGAAGAAGATTATATAAATGAATCTCTTACAAACAAGATTTAAGGAGTAAATATGAAAGATAATTTAAAAGAATATTTAACTGATATAGACAACATAATTTCTAATGAAAAAAATACAAATTTAAGTCAAATTATTAATAATCATCTAACTCAAATAAAATTCTTTCAGCACGAAAGATTAGTACACCTAATAGTAACAGTATTTGTAGGAAGTATGACTATTCTATTTCTGCTATTTGGCCTACTAACTAATAATATTTATCTATATATTTTATTTGCCTCTACTTTTATACTTTTTATACCATACATATTTTATTATTACTTCTTAGAAAATGGTGTTCAAAAACTATATAAGCAATACTGGCTATTGTTAGATAAAGAAAAAAAATAACACAAAAAAAGGTTCATCATTGAACCTATTTTTTTATACTTTTTTAGCAGCTACTATTAAATATGAGCCCATAGGTTCATAGTAACATGTTTGTAAAACTAAAATATCTTCATCATTTACCTCAACAGAAGTATCATACATAGACTGACTCTTTAACCAAGATAAATGATTAGTATACTTATCACCAGCTAATTTTAAATTAACATGTCTATAATCAGTAACAGCAATATAAACAGAAAATATTTTATAATGATATTCATCATCAACAGTCTTTATATAAATATCACTATGACTATCATAATAATCTTTATTTATATATTTTTCTAGCAATTGAAACTCTGTCACAACATTTTGTGAATTATGACCATAGATAATTATTTTTCTATCCGTGATTTTATTCCTATAATCTAAAAATATACTACCAAGTGTATTATAACTTTTATCAAGTAAATGATTTAAATAGTATTCATTATTAGAACTTTGTGCAACAGGTACTTTTAAATTTGTATTAGGAATAGATAATTCACCTAAAATATCATCATTATTAAATTGTTTTTGGTATTCCAAAATAACATTAGTCTCTTCAACATTATTAGCTATTTTTTCATACTTTACCGTAACTTGCTTTTTATTATATTCTTCCTTCTTTTCCTTAAAAGAATCACTATTAAAGAATATTAACCCAGTTAATATAAAGATAAATAAGCATATTCCAATTCCAAATATTTTCTTTTTCATACAAAACCCTCTATTCTTTAAAGACAAAGAGAATTCCTATTGGAATTCTTTTGTTTACTATTAAGTCTATTCTAATTGTTTTTTCTCAATACTACTGAAACACCAAGTGCATTAACAACAAGTAAACTAAGTATTAACAAACTCGAATTAGTAGTTGAAACCCCTGTATTAGGTGGAGTAATTTCTCCAGTTTCTTCACTACCTACTTTATCATAAATATAAGTTACAATGATTGTACCATCTATATATTCACCAAGTTCTACTCCATCGATATCAACTAATTCATAGTTTAAAATATCTTCTGGATTAGTTTGATAATTTTTACCAACCATTTCTGTACTAGTAACACTACTTAGTAGTTCGTTACCTTCTCTATCAACATATCTGATTATTAGGTTACCAGTTTTCGCTCTATACTTAAGTTGTAAATTAACCATGAAGTTAAAGTTAAGATAAGCATTAGGAGTATAATTACCAATATTCTTTAATACTCCAGATATAGTATTTTCTGAATTAGATTTTAAAGTACCAGCACGTTCTAAAATCTCTTCATCGCCCTTTTTCTCATCGCGCATATATGATCCAATTGAATAGCTTTCGCCTTCGCGGTCACTATTACTCATATCTTTATTATCTGTATAATTTCCATTTTTATCTTTTTGATCAAAATAGAATGATAATCCTTCATTATAGAAGTAGTTGTATGCTAGAACTAAAACATCCTTATTAGTTTCTAAATTATAATATCCACCAAATTCACTTCCAGCATTAGCATATAAATCATTAATTGCCTCATCACAAAGTTCTGAAAGATTTTTAGCATTTGTATTATATGCTTTATTATAATAATCTAATAAATATCCTATTGGATTATTTTCAAATTCAGTATTTACCAAAGCTGCAAGTATCTTTTTCTTAGCCTCTTTTTGATTTATTGGAAATTTATAAGATGGCATATCTAATAATTTTCCATATGCAGAATTATATAAGTAAACAGGATCAAGATCAGATAACATTTCTCTAATTATTCCCTTAGAAAATTGATCTAATCTACTATAATTAGTATTATATTTAGTATTATAGAATTCTAATAAATACTTTCCATAATCATTAATACCAGTATATCCTTTAGCTTTTAAAGCAGCATCTATTTTCTCATCTGTCATAGAACTTGAATTCATATCTGGAAGTAAAGCTTTAAGTGCTGTATTGTAAGCTCTATGGAAAATAAATCCTTCAGTAGGAAGCTCCATACCATTAAATAATTTCTTCTCTCCATCACCAGTAGTAGTTTCTCTTCCTTGATAAACTAATGGCTCTGTAGGAAAAATCTCAAATGAAGTTTCTTCATAATAATAATCAAACTTAGATAAGTTAGTAATTACTAATTTAACTCTAATCTTATCAGATGCTTGAAATGAATTCATAAATCTTAAATATTCATCATCTTCAAGCCACTCAATAGTTTCATCTTCATATATTAATTTTGTAAGTCTTTGAAAAACATCAGGTGCAATTACAATAGTTTCTTGATCATAGTCTTCTGGAATAGTAATATTAAGTACAATCGTTCCACCTATTGAAGCATTTCTTTTGTTAATTTTAACTCCAGTAAAATCTGGAATTATATCATCACTATCAAGACTTGTTGTTAATTTTTCTATTGCATCAGTATTCCATTTAGAAGTATCTAATGACTCTGCATATACATTAGTATTAGCTAACATAAATCCTAATGCAAGAAAAAGTACAAATAAAACATTTTTAAATAATCTTTTCATTTTTTCCTCCCAATAATATTGTTTAGATATTATGGAAAATTTATACATAATATCTACCATTTTTTATCAAGAGAATAAAATAAATAAAATCAACCGAACCCGATCTGGCTAATATATAAATATTAAACCCTCCTGAATTAGCTCACTATAATAATCAAAAAACATCTATTTGTCAATATTTTAAACGTTAAAAACACATTTTTACCAAGAAAAAAAGATATTTCAAATGAAATATCCTCTCAAATATTATTTTTGGCATTTAGGACAATAGTAAGTACCACGTCCCGCTATTCTACAAACTTGTATTGAAGATGAACAATTTGGGCAAATTCCTTTCTTCTTTCCATGAACTAATAACTCATTTTGGAATAAACCATGTACCCCTTCACTAGATGTAAAACTCTTAATTGTTGTCCCACCTTTTTTAATAGCTTCTTTTAAAACTAATCTAGTATTTTTAATTATCTCATTACATTCATCTACTGAAATATCACAAGATTTTCTATATGGACTAATCTTACTTCTAAAGAGTATCTCATCATCATAAATATTACCAATACCTGTAATAATACTTTGATCAAGTAAAACTGTCTTTATTGGTAACTTCTTATTATGAAGTTTTTCATATAAATATTCTTTAGTTAAATCACTATCGTCAAATTCATAACCAAGTTCTGATAAAGGTTTAACATCATTGACTTTATCTTTATCAATTAAATACATCTTTCCAAACTTTCTAACATCATGATATCTAAAACTAATATCATCATCTAATATAAATTCAACATGTTCATGTTTTACAATTGGATCATTTTTCTTTCTAAAGAAAAACTTTCCTTCCATTCTTAAATGAATTAATAATACATCTTTATCCAATATAACTTTAATAAATTTACCACGTGTAGTAACATCCAAAATCTTTTGCCCAATGATTTCTTTTTTGAATTCATCAGTTGTAGGATATGCAATAATATTATCCCAGTAGACATTACATCCTGTAATCTTCTTTCCTACTAATCTTGGTCTTAAACTATTACTAACTGTTATTACCTCTGGTTTTTCTGGCATAACTGCACCTCCTAGTTAACCTAAGCATCTAGATTACTATCAATATATTTAAACTTAAAAGCCACCAGTTTACTATTATTAAAATCTTCTTTAAATATCTTAACTAATATTTTAACCAAGTCTTCTTTAGAACTTCCCGGAAGAATCCTTTCAATATCATTATCTAAAAGTAATTCTTCTACATCTTTATAAACATTCTTTCTAATAACCTTTGTCTTAATATATTTTCCCTTTTCATCAAGATTATTAAATGTTATAAAGTCTCCCTCTAAAATCTTCTCTGACTTTTCATTTAATAATCTAACTTCAATATTTTTCTTACCTGCTAAAATCAAATGATAAATATCATCATAAACGTTATATGTATACTCCATAACCTTCTAACTCCTACTTAGCTTCATACCAATTGTTACCAATTTCAATATCAACTTTTAAAGGTACATCTATTTTAAATGTATTTTCCATTATATCTCTAACAATTTCACTAACTTCATCTAACTCAGTATTTAAAACATTAAACACAAGTTCATCGTGTACTTGGATTAACATTTTACTCTTTAAATTACGTTTATTAAACTCTCTATATATTTCAACCATTGCCTTCTTTAGTATATCAGCAGCAGTTCCTTGAATAGGAGTATTTAAAGCCATTCTTTCTCCAGATGAACGTATCATATAATTCTTATTTTTTAACTCCTCAATTACTCTTTTTCTATTCATTAATGTTCTAACATATCCATTAGCGTAGGCATCAGCTATCTCTTTAGCTTGAAAATCTCTAATACCAGGATAAGTTTCTAAATAATCATCAATAAACTTTTTAGCTGTTTTAACATCAATTCCTAAATCTTCTGAAAGGCCAAAACTACTAATACCATATAAAATACCAAAGTTGACTGCCTTAGCTGTTCTTCTCATATCTTTAGTAACTGAAGACATATCAACTTTAAATATATCAGCAGCAGTTCGTGTATGAATATCCTCATTATTTACAAAGGCATTAATCAAATTAGTTGCCTTAGACATAGAAGCAAATATTCTAAGTTCAACTTGCGAATAATCACTAGAAAGTATTTTTGAATTTTCATCAGGAACAAAAGCCTTTCTAATTAAAGCTGAATACTCTGCCCTAGCAGGAATGTTTTGTAAATTAGGACTGATACTAGAAAGTCTACCAGTTCTAGTTAAAGTCTGTGTAAATATTGTATGAATTCTTCCATCTTCTCTTACTTCTGCTTTTAATCCGACAGCATAGTTTGTATAAAGCTTAGCTAAAGTACGATATTCAAGTATCTTAGAAACTATTGGATGAAAATCTATAATTTTATCTAAAATATCCTTACTAGTAGAATACTTATTATCTTTAACTTTCTTAGGATAAGGAATTGCCAAGTCTTCAAACAATACTTTAGAAAGTTGTGAAGGTGACATAATATTAAATTCTACTCCCGATAACTCATAAATTTCCTTTTCTTTTTCCTCTAGTTTTTCCTTTAATTCAAGTTCTACATTTGTTAAATAATCTACATCAACCTTAATACCCGTAATTTCCATATCAGCTAAAACTTCAGCTAATGGCATTTCAATATTATTAAATAAATCAAGTTCACCATCATCGCTTAATTCCTTTAATAATCTCTCTCTCGTCTCATAAATAAATTGTGCCTTCTGACAACAAATTTCTTTTAATCTTTCTTCTTCTACCTCTATAGGTCTCTTATCAGTTCCATAAGTATCTTCATATATTGGCAACTGATAATCAAAACTTCTTGCTACAAAACTAATATCATCTTTTACAACATAGTCAAGTAAATAAGCTGCTATCATTGTATCAAATGAAACATTTTTAAATTTAATATCTAAATAATTTAAAACTACTAAAGACTTTTTATAGTCATACGTAAATTTCCATACATCAGAAGAAAATATATCTTTGTATTTTTCAATATTATCTTTATTTATAAAATAACCTTTTTCTCCATCATAAATACCAATTCCAAGTATTTCACTCTTACTATAAATAGAACCTCTAGTTTCTAGATAATAAGCAAAATCTTTATTTTTAAATTGTTCTATATCATCTATAACTAATTCTTTAGTATCTTCTTTTTCTTCCCTTTTCTCTTCAACTGAACCTTCTAAATCTAATTTTCTTAATAATGAATGAAATTCTAACTCTTCCAAAATATTTGCTAACTGACTCTTATCTGTAATTCCATATTTACAGTCTTCCAAAGTAAAGTCTAATGGTACTTCTTTATATATAGTAGCAAGATCATAACTCATATAAGCATTATCTTTATCAGCTAATAACTTTTCTTTTGTCTTTCCCGTAACACTATCTATATTTGCATATAAATTATCTAAAGTACCATACTTAGCCAATAAATTAATAGCTGTTTTCTCACCTATTCCTTTTACACCTGGAATATGATCACTAGCATCACCCATTAAAGCTTTTAAATCAACCATTCTAGCTGGCTCAACCTGATAAGTTTTTATAAACTCATCTCTATCCATCATAATATGACCAGACTGTTTTAAAAGTTTAACAACAACTTCATCACTAATTAATTGTAATAAATCTTTATCACTACTAACAATAGTCGCAACAAACTCATCCTCTTCATCTACAATCCTTGCTAAAGTACCTATAATATCATCAGCCTCATAATTATCAATTTCAAAATGCTTAATTCCAAAAGCATCTAAAACTTCTTTAGCTTTAGGAAATTGTAGTTTTAACTCATCAGGCATTTCAATACGACCAGCCTTATAAGAATCATATTTATCATGTCTAAAGGTTTTTCCTTTATCAAATGCCACCAGTATATAATTAGGCTCTTCTTCCTTAATAATTTTATTCATCATATTAATAAAGCCATACAAAGCATTAGTAGGAAAACCTTTAGAGTTCTTCATGATAACACCTTGATAAGCAGTAGCGTAAAAACTTCTAAATAAAAGATTATTACCATCTACTAAAATAATTTTTTTCATAATTGTATCACCTACTAATTAGTATAACACAAACAATTATTATTTTCCTAACTACTTATCAATATTTACGTAAGTATTACTACTATTATAATTATTTTCAAGTCTCTTTAAATGATCAGTAGCCATAAATAAGCACAAAGTCATGATACTATAAATCGCTAATATAAATAATCCTTTCTTTAAATTAATTCTCATTGTCATAATCATCACTCCTTTTCAATTACAATTCAATTATACCTCGTACACTTGTTCGTGTCAATAATAAATTGAAACATTTGTTTGACATTTTACAATTATGATGTTAAACTAAATACATAAAGGAGAGAATATAATTATGGAAAAACTTACTGCCCGTCAAGAATATATATTACAAGTAATTAAAAAGTTAGTTGCCAAAAACGGTTATCCACCTACAGTCAGAGAAATAGGAGCTCAAGCTCACCTAAACTCTCCAGCAACTATTCACTTTCACTTAACTAAGCTAGAGGAAAAAGGATACATAAAAAAAGGTAATAGTAAAAATCGAACAATTGAAATACTAGTACCAAATGAATTTGTTGAAAAAGACGAAAAAATATCAGAAGTACCATTACTAGGAAAAGTAACTGCTGGTACACCTATTGAAGCAATTGAAACACCTGATGAATATTTTGCTATTCCCACAAACTTAATAAATCCTAAAAAAGAAATATTCACTTTAAAAGTATCTGGTGAGTCAATGATAAATGTAGGAATATATGATGGCGACATTTTAATTGTTGAACGTCAAAATACAGCTAATAATGGAGACACAGTTGTTGCTATGAATTCTGATAATGAAGCAACTGTAAAAACTTTCTATAAAGAAGCTGGCTATTTCAGACTACAACCAGAAAATGATACTATGGAACCAATAATTTTAAAAGAAGTAACAATTCTAGGAAAAGCCGTTGGTCTATATAGAAAATTTTAAAACACAATAAAAACTCAAGAAAAAATCTTGAGTTTTTATTTGTCTTCATTTATAAAAGTTCTAATAATATAACTAGCTATTAATAATCCAGCTGAGCTAGGTACAAAAGAAGTTGAACCAGGTGTTCTATCTCCTGTCTTAATAGGTAATTCTCTTGACGATAAAACTAAAACTTTATCATTTATTCTTTTATCCTTAACATGTTTTCGAACAATTCTTGCCAAAGGATCATTAACAGTTTTTCTAACATCAACAATTTCCAACATACTAGGATCTAATTTATTACCAGTACCCATACTTGAAATGAATTTTCTTTTTGCCAAAATACATCTATCAATAAGTGCCAACTTCGTAGAAACCGTATCACAAGCATCAACTAAATAGTCAAATTCATAATCAAATAAAACATCTATATTAGAAGCATCAATAAATTTATTAATTTTAATAACTTCACACTTTTCATTAATATCTTTTATTCTCTTTTCAAATACATCCACCTTGGACTGTCCTACAGTAGAACTTAAAGCAATTATTTGTCTATTGATATTAGTCTCATCAACCATATCTCCATCAACAATAATGATTTTGCCAATACCAGAACGAACCAATGCTTCAACAACATAGCCTCCTACTCCGCCAACACCAACAACCAAAACTGTCTTACTAGAAATATTTTCAAAAGAGTCTTCACTAATTAATTTTTTAAATCTATCAAACTTATGCACTTTTTCTACTCTCCCAAGAAGAAGTATCAGTCTTAACAAACTGTTTACTCTTTTGACTAGATGACTGAATCAAATCAAATGGTCTATCATAAATAAGTTTATTTACATATGACATTTTAGCGTAAATATCTCTATTTTCTAATGCCATATTATAATACTTATTAAGACTCTTAGTATCTTTAGAATGAAGTCTATCAAAAGACTCTAATACTTGTTGAAGAGTATCTTCCATGACAGAAGCTTGTCCTATAACAGTACAGTCAAACATTCTAATAAAGTCAAGTGTTCCAACTAAATCCAAAACACCATTCTCCCTAAATAACTCCGTCCAAGTATCCTGATTAGGATTACTTGAAACTATTCTTTTAACTATAGATACCTTCTCATCAGAAAACACTTCATCTAGTCCAACTTTATTTAAAGATAAATACTTACCCTTTGTAACACCAGGAGTTTCCTTCTGCATATCTAATATAGTATCAACATACAAATTATCCATTGCTTCATTAACTTTTCTTGAAGGTAATGGTGCTTCATACACATCATAAGTATCTTCACCAGTTCCAGACTTTGTCGTTACTACAACATCTCTTTTATATAAAATAGAATTCGCTCTAATAAAATCAATAATAGACTTATTGTCACTAGACTCACTAAATGAAGAGGCTAAAAAACTTCTACCATTAACAATAATATCACTAGGCATAGTATTATCCAACCTAACACCAGTTCTAACTTTAGAAGCATCTTTAATAGATACACGAACATTAAGTATTCTATTTCTATTAACAATTGGTAACACTAACATCTTACTTCACCTCGCATGCCTTATTATATCACGTTTTAACAGTCATATCAAGAATTCCTTGCAAACAAAAAAGTCAGAACAGAGCGTCCTAACAAACGATAAAACCTGTACTTTATTCCAGGTGGGTGTCCCTACACTATTTTTAGGATTCTTATATAAATATAAGCTTTCAACACCAATAGTAGATCAGAACTCCCGTATCGTTACTTTAGTCGGTTTTAAAAGTGCCGGTGTCGCATCCATCTGACAATTATATTATACCATATCTAAAAAATTTATTACAAGCCTTTTCACCTAAGTAGACACAAAAACATACATTACTATAGGTGAATTATATGTATTTTAATAATAAAGATGTGTCAATCTATTATGAAAAATATGGCGATAACAAGAAAACTATTTTAATACTACCAGGTTGGGGAAATACCCGAACAACATTTACAAATATCATCAACTTTTTCAAAGATAACTACACTATTTATATTATAGATTATCCAGGTTTTGGAAATAGTCCTATTCCTGAAAAAGAACTTACGATATATGATTATACAAATTTAGTTCGTGATTTTTTAGATGAAATGCAAATAAAAAATCCTATAATAATAGCCCATTCCTTTGGTGGAAGAATTGCTACTCTATTGACAGGATATTATAAAGAAAAAATTGATAAAATTATCATGATAGATGCCGCTTCCATAAAGCCAAGAAAAAGCATAAAAGCTCTTATAAAACAAACAACTTACAAAGTCCTAAAAAAATTAACCTATCTTTTGCCAAAGTTAAAGCAAGAATACTATCGTCAAAAATTACTTAAAATTTTTGGCTCTACAGACTATCAAAATCTTCCAAACAACATGCATAAGACATTTAAAAACATTGTTAATGAAAATCTTATATACTATCTAAAAAACATTGAAAGTGAAGCACTATTACTCTGGGGCAAACTAGATAAAGACACACCATTAAAAGACGGCTATAAAATGAATAACCTAATTAAAAATTCTGCTCTTATAATCTTCCCAAAAGGAAATCATTTTTCATACTTACAATATCCATATTTAACAAACAAAATAATTTTTGAATTTATAAAAGAGTGAAGCTAACAACTACTAAGCTTCACTCTCTTTTTCACTTTTCTCCTTAATAACTATTCTTCCATGATAATGTACTTTTTTATTTAAATTGTACTCATCACCCACAAAAACATGTAAATCATAACTAAGTTCTTCATTAGGTTTAATTACACCTTCAATAACAGGTAAATCTTTCTCTTCTAAATAAGAAGCCTCTTCATCATTAACACTATATTTAACATATTTTCTATCAGTAAGTCTATTACTACATTCATCATATTTAATCATTTCTTCATCATCAGAAATAAATATTTGAAATGTCTTTTCAGCATCTGCTTTATTATGTATTTTTACTGTATATTTTCTTGTCTTTAAACCTTCCTTATCAGATAATGGTAAAGTATCAACCAAATTAATAGTATCACCTAAACCAGTACTATTCTTTCCAAATTCATAGTATAAACTGCCAGTTCTAAATACTGCATCAGATTTAGTTTTTTGTATCTTCGAAAAAACAAAGTAAGAACTAATTAGAAAGACAACTAAAATAACACTAACAGTAATAATTGTATACTTTCTTTCATTAGCTTTTATCTTTAAAATAACATGATCAATTTGATTAGAGGAATACTTTTTTATATCAGACTGTTTAAGTTTCTTTTTCTTCTTAACTTTTTTTTCTTTGTTCTGTTTATTTTCATCTTTTTTATTTTTGTTTTTGTTCGGCTCAAGTTTAGAACTAGAAACTTTTTCTTCCTTCATTTCTGTAGTTTTCATAATAATCACCATATTTTCTTTACAAAACAAGTATATCATAATTTAAATAAAAACAATATATATAGAAAATAAAAAGTTACGTATTTTACGCAACTTCTTTAATCTGAATATTTAATTCATCCAATTGTTTTTCATCTACTGTATTTGGACATTCACTCATTAAGCATGATGCACTTGCTGTTTTAGGGAAAGCAATAACATCACGAATGTTATCAGTACCAGTAAGTAACATTGTTAATCTATCAAGACCAATAGCTAAACCACCATGTGGAGGTGTACCATATTTTAAAGCTTCTACAAAGAATCCAAATTTATTTTTAATATCTTCTTCAGTTAACTCTAAAGCTCTAAACATCTTCTCTTGAACTTTTTCATCATGAATACGAATAGAACCACCACCAGCTTCATAACCATTGATAACGATATCATAAGCCTTTGAATAACAATGTGCCTTATCATCAATAAGTTTATCTACATCACTATCTAAAGGAGAAGTAAATGGATGGTGACAAGCTACATATCTTCCCTCTTCTTCACTATATTCAAATGAAGGGAATTCAACTACCCAAAGTAATTTAAAATCATCCTTCTTAATTAAACCAAGTTCACGAGCTAACTTACATCTTAAAGCTCCAAGTGAAGTCTTTACAACATTATACTTTTTATCAGCGATAATAAGTACCAAATCATTCTTTTCAATACCTAATAAATCTTTTAGTTTACTAATTTCTTCTTCAGAAACAACTTTCGCAACACTACCAGTAACTTCATCTTCAAATTTTAAATATGCTAAGCCAGATGCTTTATAAGTCTTAACAAATTCAGTTAACTGATCAAGTCCCTTACGAGAATATTTACTAGCAGCTTCCTTAACTACTAAACAATTTATAATGCCATTTTCATCTACTATATTTTTAAATACTGAAAAATTAGTATTTTTGAAAACTTCTGTAATATCACAAATAGGCATATCAAATCTTAAATCAGGTTTATCAGAACCATATTTACTAATCGCATCATCATACTTCATCTTCATTAAAGGTAACTTAATATCTATTCCTCTAATTTCTTTAAATACATGAGCAATTAATCTTTCCGTAAGATTCATAACATCATCTTGATCTACAAAACTCATTTCCATATCTACTTGTGTAAACTCAGGTTGTCTATCACTTCTTAAATCTTCATCTCTAAAACACTTAGCTATTTGAAAGTATCTTTCAATTCCACCAACCATTAATAATTGTTTAAATATCTGTGGTGACTGAGGAAGTGCATAGAATTTTCCTTTATTAACACGACTAGGAACTAAGTAATCTCTAGCACCTTCAGGTGTAGATTTACAAAGTACTGGTGTTTCAACTTCTAAGAAATTATTTTTATCTAAAAAGTTTCTAATTGCCATAGTAATCTTATGTCTTGTAATTAAATTATTAGTAACAGTTCTTCTTCTAATATCTAAATATCTATACTTTAATCTTGTATCTTCTAAAGCAGTAGTATCATCACTTATTTCGAAAGGTAAATCATTACTAGAATTTAATAATTCGATTTCAGATAATTCAATTTCAATATCTCCTGTTGGAATATTCTTATTCTTAGACTCTCTTTCACTAACAATACCTTTTACTTTTATAACCGATTCACTCTTTAAGGAAGAAGCAACCTCATAACATTTTCCTTCTCTCGCAACTAATTGAACAATTCCAGAACGATCTCTTAAATCTATAAAACAAACTCCACCTAAGTCACGTTTCTTTTGTACCCAACCATATAAAGTAACTTCTTTATCTTTGTCAGTAAGTCTTAAACTATTATTTTCAATTTCCTTCATAAATTTTTACCTCCTTAATGTTTGCAAGAACATCCATGATGACAAGAAACTTCATCATCAGAACATCCTCCGTCGCAGCAACAGTCATCCCCACATTCGCCATTACAACAGCATTCGTCATCACAATCACCATGACAACATTCATCGCCACAGCAGTCATCATCTGATGAAGTTAGTTTTTCGTCTAAATAATACAATAAAGCATCCAAACTAATTATTTCTTCTTCTTTTGTTTTATTATTTTTAATTTTAACTTCATTATTATCTAAGTCTTCACTATTTAAAACACATATAAATTTAGCGTTTAATCTATCAGCTTGTTTAAATTGAGCTTTTAATCCTCTACCAGTATACTCAGTATCAACAATAAATCCAGCCATTCTTAATTCTTGTGCTAAATAAGTTGCATACTTCTTTTCATCATCATTAACATACATTAAAAATAAATCTATATCTTCAACTATCGGTAATTTTACTTTTTCAAGTTCTAAAGCCATAACAAGTCTACCAATTCCAGATGCAAATCCAACACAAGCAGTCTCTGGTCCATCTAATTGACTAACTAAACCATTATATCTTCCACCTGCACCAATGACATTATTAGATCCAAATCCTTCAACTTTAGCCTCTATTTCAAAAACAGTATGATTATAATAATCAAGTCCACGAACAATTCTAGGATTAATATCATACTTAATTTGCATAATATCTAAGTACTCTTGAACTTTTTCAAATCTATCTCTACTCTCATCATTTAAATAATCTAAAGTAGTAGGAGCATTTTTTAATATCCCATTATCAGCATCAACTTTACAGTCTAATATCCTTAATGGATTCTTTAAAAGCCTTTCTTGACAGTCTTCACAAAGTTCTTTTACATGAGGCTTAAAATATTCTATTAAAGCTTCACGATAAGCATTACGACTTTCATTATCACCTAAACTATTAAGATTAACTTTAATTTCTTTTAATCCTAACATTTTATATAAATTTACTGCCGCACTAATAATTTCAGCATCAGACATCGGATCATCAGTTCCAAGTATTTCCATACCAAATTGTGTAAGTTCTCTATCCCTACCTGCTTGAGGCCTTTCATAACGATACATTGTACCATTATAATAAACTTTTACAGGTTGATTAGCATCACCATACATTTTATTTTCAATATAAGCTCTAACAACACCAGCAGTACCTTCTGGTCTTAAAGTAATTTTTCTACCAGACTTATCTTCAAAATCATAACTTTCTTTAGAAACAATATCTGTAGTTTCTCCAACACCTCTATGAAATAATTCTGTAGATTCAAATAATGGTGTTCTAATATAAGTATAATTATACTTCTCCATTAATGCATCAATAACACCATCAACATACTTCCATATTTTAGCTTCACGCCCATAAATGTCGTTACAACCTTTTTGTCTTTGTATCATAAATTCCCTCCTAAAATAAAAAGATGCCACCTCCAAAGGATGAATTATACATTCATGGTGCCACCTTATTTTATACTCTTAATACTTTATAACGAAGTAACCCGCTTCTTTTTTATGAGATGTCTTCAATTTCTAAATATAAGTATTTTCATCAACCATACTCTCTCTAAAAATATTTATAAAATCTACTCTTTCCCAAGAAGATATACCTATTATAACACACTTTTAAAAAAATGTTTCTTATTTTTTCATAAAAGTATCCATTCTTTTAACTAAACATTTATTAGCTTTATCTTTAGAAAAGCCAATAGACGTTAAACTACTGCTATCAAATTCTTTGGCTCGTAAACTAAACCAGTCATTTTTTGAAATACTACCATCAATTAACATATTTGAAAGAAGTATCCCATAACTATAACCAATTTCTTTAGTACCAGACATAACAGTCCAAGCATAATTATCATCAAAATCATAATCTTCTGCCAAAGAACTTTTTCTTAAAAGTCTAATAACCTCTCTCTTTTTAAAATCACTACCAACTATTAATCTATATTCATCATCTGAAACAAGTGACAACAACAAAGCATTATCCAAGTTATAAAAGAATGATGAATACAATTCAAAAAAAGCCACAGTAGCTTCTTCTGCTCTAATACCATTATTAATTAGATAATCTAAAAATAACTGCTGATAATAAGAAGACATAACCTCAGCATAAGGTCCTAAAGCATATCTTGCCTTCTCTTCATCTGTAAAAGTTCTAACACTATCAGAAAAATCATAAACATGTCCAAGTTCATGTACTAAGGTTACTAAAGAAGAAAGCGAGCGAACATCATCTTTTAAAAATACATTCGCAGCATTATCACATCTATTAAAAGTCATAAATCCATTAGATGAAGAAAACTCATCATCTTCATCAAAAAATCTATATAAATGTCCTCGTTCTAATAACTCAGCTAATATATCTGAACCTTCAGGAAAACTTTCTTTAAAAAATGCCTCAAGTATTTCTTTATCTTCGCCAGTTTTTAATTTTGTTTTTTCACTACTTTTCATCTTCCTCAAATAACTACTACGACAAACCTTAAGAAAACTACTACTAGGACCAAAAAAATTCTCAAAAAATGTATCTTTATGAAACTGCTTATTCCTTAAGAAAACTGACTTTTCATTTTCTAATATTTCTTGATAAAGTTCCATACCTTTTCTTGTTATATTATCAGCTACTTCTCCTGAAACAAATTCATTTCCGTATCTTAAACAATATAAATAATTAAGTATTCCAAAAGAAGTAGCCGCAGAATAATACTGATTTTTATCAGTACAAGTTTCTAAAAATTGCCCTAAATCTTTTATTTGTCTTTCAATATCACTATAATCTTTATTTATTTTCATACCAAACTACCAAAATACAAAAAACTAAATACTACCCTTTACTTTTCCAAGCCCTTTTTCTAAGTCTTTTTCAAAGAAATTATAAGTAGTTCTTAATAATAAGTAACAAGGAAGTGCCACAATTATACCAGTAATACCTGCTAAAGTACCACCAATGGATACTACCATAATAGTAATCAATGGATTAACACCATTAGTTTTACCATATACCTTAGGAGATATTAAATATCCATCAAGTTGTGGAAATATCATACATATAACAATAGTTGCAATAACTAAAGGTACAGATACTACACTAGCCATTATTATTGCTAGAATATTAGTTATAAGTCCACCAAAGTAAGGAATAATCGTCGTTATACATGCCAATAGTCCTAAAATAAGCCAGTTAGGATGTCCTATAATAAAGAATAGGAAACTATATTCAAATAATTGAATTAACATAAAAATTCCTAATCCTTTTAAGTAATTACTAATTTCAATATCCAAGCACTTAAAATATTTATATGTTTTATTACTAATAGATAAAAGTAAATTTCTAAACCAATGTCTAATTTTCTCCATATCTGCTAAGAAATAAATAAATCCAACAAATCCTACAATAAACTTACTAAAGAAATTAATTGACTTAGATAATATATCAATTGTAGTTGAAGAAACCATAGTACCAATATCTTTCAGAGCATCATTTAAATAATCTGTAATTTTAATTTCAAAGTTACCCAAATTAACATTAAACTTAGTACCAACATTTTCAAGTACTTCTTTCGTCATTTTAATTAAAAGTGACAACTGATCATAAAACAAAGGTAACACAATAGCAATAAGACCACCAAGTAAAAGTACTAATCCCAAAACAGTAATTGTAACTGCAAAACCTTTATGTAGTCCCTTCTTTTCTAGCCAAGAAATAAAAGGTGTAAGTGCATACGCAAAAACAAACGCTACAATAAATGGAGCCATTACTGAAATAATTTTCATTAAAACTCCCCACCAAACGCCTATATTAGTAATTGCTATATAAAGTAAACCTAATAAAAATGTTAAATTAATAATTTTATAATTTAGTTTATTGGAAAACACACTATATCACCTCTCTAAAAGAATAGTTGTTGGTCCAATATTAGTAATACTAACTTCCATATCAGCACCAAAGATACCAGTTTCAACTTCAACATATTTTTCTAGTTCTTTATTAAACAAGTTATATAACTCTATTGCTTCATCATTTTTCATAGCTTTAATATAACTAGGCCTATTTCCTTTTTCACAACTTGCATATAAAGTAAATTGTGATACTGATAAAATCTTACCAGAATAATCTAAAATACTTTTATTCATAACTCCATTATCATCTGGAAAGATTCTAAGATTAACAACCTTTTTAGCTAAGTATTCAATTTTTCCAATATCATCACCATCAGTAAATCCAACTAAAAGGACTAACCCATGATCTATTTTACCAACGTCTTTATTAGAAACTTTAACACTAGCTTTACCAGTTCTTTGTACCAAAACTCTCATCGCATCACTCTTTCTACTTTATCTATATAATTAGCTTTATTAAGAGTCATAATAGCCTTATTTAATTGTTCAAGTCCAGTTACATAACAGCCAACCTCATATAAAATATTATCAACTCTACTAATTGTTTTAATTTCATCGACACTAATATTAAGCATTGATATGCTCTGCATCAAATCAAGCATATGACTATCACTAGTATTAGTATAAACAACTAAAGATGTATAATATCTTTTATTAGAATTAGAGCCCCATACAACTTCTAAAGTTCTATCTTCTAGCATTTCTAAGTTATGACAATTAATTCTATGTACAGAAATACCATTACCCTTAGTAATATAACCAATGATTTCATCACCATAAACTGGATTGCAACAATTAGCTAAATTAACTTTAACTTTATCAATACCTGTAACAATAATATCAGCATCAGTATTACTAGAAGTAATTTTAATATTTTTAGGAGTAACAACTTCATCACTCTTATCAATAATATTAATAATAGTATTTACTGGTACTCTACCATTACCAGCCATTAAATATATTTCATCCAAATCTAAAGCATTAATCTCTTCACATATCTTTTTAATATTTTCATCAGTAAAGAAACTAGCAAATGCAAGTTTTCTTTTTCTTAATTCTTTTTCTATACTATCTTTTCCACGTTCAATATAAACTTCACGTTCATTTTTAGTAAAGAAACTTTTAATTTTATTTCTAGCCTGAGTAGTTTTAACCATGTTAATCCATTCTTTAGATGGATTTGAACTCTTATTTGTATTAATCTTAACAATATCATTATTCTTAAGTTCATAATCTAAAGGAACTATATTATTATTTACAATTGCTCCAACAGTAGTTTCTCCAACACGAGTATGTATTTTATAAGCAAAGTCCAAAGGAGTAGCTCCTACTGGTAATTCAATAACATCACCTTTAGGTGTAAAACAATAAATATTATTATTTAACAATTCATCCTTTACACTGTTAACAAATTCTTCACTACTCATTTTATCTCTTGATAAGTCTATTATTGATTTAAAAAATTGTAATTTCTGTTCTGTTTTATTTAAAATATCAGCTTTAACAGAACCTGCTCCTTCTTTATATGCCCAATGAGAAGCTATACCATTTTCAGCAACCTCATCCATATCATAAGTTCTAATCTGAATTTCAAATAAATATCCATCAATTCCAAAAACAGTTGTATGCAATGACTGATACATATTAGGTTTAGGCATCGCAATATAATCTTTAAATCTTTTAGGTAATGGTCTAAATTTAGAATGAATAATACCTAAAGCCAAGTAACATTCTTGCTCAGTATGCACTAAAATTCTTAATGCTAACAAATCATAGATATCACTAAACTTTTTACCCTTATCAAGTTTATTATAAATACTATAAATACTCTTTGCTCTACCCTTAATTTCATGATTAATATGATGAGCATCTAATAATTCAGAAACTTCTTTCTGCATATCAAAAACTGTTTTATCACGTTCTAATTTTGTCTTATTAAGTTTCTCTGCTATATCATAAAAAACATCTGGTTTTAAATAACGTAAAGACAAATCTTCTAACTCACTTTTAATTTTATGAATACCTAAATGATGTGCAATAGGAGCAAAAATATCTAAAGTTTCATGAGCCTTAGCTTTTTGTCTATCTTCAGGAAGAGCCCAAAGGGTTCTCATATTATGAAGACAATCAGCTAGTTTTATAATAATAACCCTAACATCTTCACTCATACCTACTATAATTTTCTTATAGTAATCAATTAAATACTCATTTTCCGTAGAAAAATTAATTCTACTAAGTCTTGTAACACCTGTAACAAGTCTTGTTATATTAACACCGAATTCATCTTCCATTTCTTCAACAGAACAGTCACAGTCCTCTAATACATCATGCATTAATCCAGCCGATATAGTCTCATAATCAGCATAAATTTTAGCCAATATTAAAGCTACATTCAAGGGATGTATAATATATGGTTCTCCAGACTTTCTAACCTGTCCAGCATGCTTTAATCGAGCAAACTCATAAGCCTTATTTATAACAGAAAGCTGTTGTTCATCATTAATATATGCACAAACAGCTTCCCTTACTTCTTCAAATGTAATTTTATCACTTTTTACTGACGTAGGAATCAACTCCTCTCTAACAGTTTACACCTTTTACCTTTTTTTCTTCAAATTCGTCCGTATATATTCTTTTTACTTTTTTAGGTTTACCTAAATTTTTCTTTTCCAACTTCATAAATAACGCAGTTGCTATAAAGATAGATGAATAAGTTCCAGCTATAAGACCAAATAACATAGCCAAGTTAAATGTTAATATTTCCCTAGATCCAAGTATTATTAATGTAATAACAGGAATCAATGTAGTAATTGAAGTATAAATAGTACGACTGAATGTTTCTTGAATACTAGTATTGCATAAGTTATAGAATTCTTCTTCTTTTAATTTACTCTCATCAACTTTGCTAACTTTTTCTCTTATTCTATCAAATGTAACAATAGTATCATTAATTGAATAACCAATGATAGCTAAAAGTGCAGCTATAAACATAGAAGAAACTTCAAAATTAAATATTGCAAATAACGCTATCATAATCAAAACATCATGTACTAAAGCAACAACGCCAGATACAGCATAACTAAATTTAAATCTAAATGATACATAAATAATTATACCTATTAAAGCTAAGATTACTGATAAGAAAGCATTTTTAACTAGTTCTTTTTGTACAATATTAGATACAACACCTATATTAACTTTAGCCTCATACTTATCTTCAAAATAAGTATTAACATCTTTAACTTTTTCACCAGATAAAGCATCATCTATTCTAATAACAGTCTCTTCAGTTCCAATTGTTATATCAGAACTCTTTAATTTTAATTCTTTTAAATCTTTATTTAATTGTTTCTTAGTTAACTTATCTTCAGTAGAAATAGTTATATCAGTACCAGATCTATAATCAATACCTAAATTCATACCACAGAAAGATATTGTAACTATACCAATAATTATAATAATAACAGATATACCAGCAAATAATTTTCTATTTTTTAAGAAGTCAAATTTACCAAATGGTACCTTCTTAACTTTCTCATTTTTAGAAAGATTTGGAATATCTTCTTTATTAACTGAAATAAACAATTTAGTTTTATCATTAAAGTAATTAGTCTTAACAAATAATCCTAATAACCAACGAGTTAAGAATACCATTGTAAACATTGTAACTATAATTGTAATAATTAACATAGTAGCAAATCCTTTAATACTAGATTCACCAAAGACAAACATAATTATCGCAACTATTAAAGTAGTTAAGTTAGAATCAAGTATAGCACTAAGACTACTCTTAACTCCTTCTTTATATGCTAATGGTAAACTTTTACCTTTATATAATTCTTCTTTAATACGCGCAAATGTAATAACATTTGAATCAACTGACATACCAATACCAAGTACTAAAGCAGCAATTCCTGGAAGTGTTAATACTCCACCAACTAACCAGAATATTAAAAATACTAAGAATGTATATAGAAGCATTGCTATTGTTGATATAGCACCAGCAAAATGATATACAACTACTAATAATACACCGATTAAAGCAACACCAATAATACCAGCTACTAATGTCTTTTGAAGTGTATCATCACCAAATGAAGCACCTACTGTTCTAGAAGATATTTCAGATAATTTACTTGGTAAAGAACCTGAGTTAATTAAGTCAACTAAATTACTAACTTCATCTTCTGTAAAATCACCTTGAATAATAACGTCACTAGCAAAACCTTGTGATACAGTAGCGGCACTTAAACAATTAGATTCACTAGTACCACATAAATTGCCTTCCTTTTCAAAGCTATCTGTCATACCATTATAATCCAGCCAGATAACGATCATATTCTTCTCATAATCTTTAACTGCATTAGTAACTTCATAAAATTTATCTTTATCTTTAACTGTTAATAATACAGCTGGATTACCAGAAGAATCCTGACTAATTTTAGCTCCGCCAGCTTTTAAAACTTCACTAGTCATTAATAGATTATCATCAGTATCTCTAAATGATAATGTCGCAACAGTTGATAACTGTGTACGCGCTTGTTCAGGATCAGTAACACCTGCCAATTTTACTCTTATTTTATCATTACCCTCTAAAATAATTTCAGGTTCACTAACACCTAAACTATCAATTCTTTTACTTAAAGTTTTATAAGTAGCCGTTAACTTACTACTATTCATTTTAGAACCATCAATAGATTCAACTTTATAAAGAATTTCAAAACCACCTTGTAAATCTAAACCAAACTTTAATCCTTTAAATAATGGAATAAATAACAAGCAAATTGCTACTGCTAATACAAATAAGCAAGAAGCAGTAATAATAACCTTCTTTTTACCCTTGTTCTTATTTTTCATGTAAATTCACCTCATAAAATTTCTAAATTTTTATCAAAATATTGTGTCCTACTGTTTCCTAATTTTTCTTTCAAGTATTTATCTATTTGATTATTATCAGCTTTCAATATATCATCAACAATATCTGAAAGCATTAAATCGTGAGCCTTACACCATTTAGTTTCAATTAAAAAGTTCCATACATCAGTCTCTTTTATATACGAGTAACCAAACCTTTTTAATTCCATAACTTTACTTCTAAGTGCCGGACCAACTCTATGATAAAGTTCCTCTTTACTAGAAAATTCAAAATCCATAAAGACACCACATCCTCACCAACATCATTATTATAACTAAAATAACTAGAAAATTAAAGTAAAATCAACAAATTTCTCAAATAAAGAAAGGAAATTTCTATATTTTTTCATCATCATCTTTAATTGCTCTAGGAAAGCTATTATAATACACTTCTTTAAGTCTATCTGTTGTAACATGAGTATAAATCTGTGTCGCACTAATACTCTCATGTCCCAGAAGCTTTTGAACTGTCAACAAGTCACACCCTTCATTAAGTAAATGTGTCGCAAAACTATGTCTTAACACATGCGGAGAAATAGATTTATTTAAACTAGTTTCTTTAATTATCTGATCAAGTACATACCTTATTCCTCTTTCAGTAATACAAGAACCAGTATTATTTAAAAACAAATATGGACTATTCTTAACATTAAGTCTTAAATAGCCATCATCAAGATATAGTTTTAATATTTCATCACAATAATCACCATAAGTAACTCTTCTTTCTTTATTACCTTTACCTAAAATAAGTATTGTCCTACTACCCAAATCAATATCTGAAACTTTAATAGATACAAGCTCTCCAACTCTAACTCCCGTACCATAAAGCATCTCTAAAATAAGCCGATTTCTTTGTCCTAAAGGAGTTCTTAAATCAGGAACTTTAAATAATTCCTCTAATTCATTGTACTCAAAATATCTAGGTAACTTCTTTTCTTTTTTTAATCCAGATATCAATGAAAAAACATTATTTTTAATAACTCCTTCATTAGCCAAAAATTTATAAAATCCTCGTAAAGCACTAAGTTTCCTATCAATAGAAGAATTATTTTCACCTTTTTCATCTTTTAAATACATTAAGTAAAATCTCAAATCACTATACTGAAGACTTTTAAAATTAATACTCTCACTATTTAAATAATCTAAAAATTGGACTATATCACTACAATAATTTTCTACTGTATACAACGAATAATTTTTTTGATATTGTAAATAGTCCCTATACTCTTCTAATTCTTTAATCATTTTTTCTTCACCAAGTTATTATTAGTAGTATCAGATGAAAAACCAACAGATTCTGCGGTCTCACCAGTTCCAAAAAAACCAATTCTTTGTAAATCATCAAAGTTACCCGGTCTATAAACATCATCAGCACTATGTTCATTCCATACACGATCCCAGTCTATATTACCTTCACTATCACGAGTATCATAAATATTAGAAATAACATCAGTAACTAAAGGTGCCCTACTCATTTTTTCCTCATCACTAATTGATTTAAAAGCATCAGCTTTAAGTTCTTTAGTCTTTGAGCCTTTAAGTCCAGATAAAGATCTTTTCTCTCTTTCTAAACTCAAATGTTCTTGTTCCCAAATAATAAGTTTACGCAAATTACTATATTTTAAACACCCAGAATAAATAGCTTCAAAGTTTCTTTTATCATCTTTATCTTTCTTTCTTTCACAACTTTTCGCATATTCAGAAATACCCCGTATCAATTTAGGAGATAAACTTAACGATGAAAGTTTACTACCTAACTTTTTATCCCTTATATAGCAAGTTATTCTTTTTACAAAATCTAACAATTCACTACTTCTAGCAAGCCAAATTTCATTATCTAAATAACCTTTTCTCTTTTTACTTTTTACTTCTAAAGCACATTTTTTCAATAATGGACTATTATAAACAATTGTATCTTCTTTTAATCCATCATAAACATGTGTCATTAAAATATGTTCTCTAGTAACAGCACCAGATTCTCCTAACATTCCAAAACTAGAAGCGAATTCTGTCTCATCTCCAAATCCCGCTGTAATAAAATCAATATCTTCAAGTGCAAATTCTGTCTTACCATCAACATATAATGGTGTAACTTTAGTATCCTCTTCTTTTCTAAAAATATTAAGTTGTCCAAAACACGAAGTACCATTATGATAACAATCTAACACATCTTCAAATGTTCCATGCCATAGCCGATATCCCATAAAAACCTCCATAAAGCATACTCTTCTAAAAGAAGTATACCAAATAATAAAAAAAAAGTCACTCTTCATGAGCAACTTAATTATTTTTGATAACTACATTCACTGCATTTAACAGTACCATTTTTTTCAACTAATAACTTACCACAGTCTGGGCAAACTTCTCCTGTAGGCTTATCCCAACAAGCAGACTTACATTTAGGATAATTACTACATCCATAAAAGATTTTCCCTTTACGTGTTTTCTTTTCTACTATTTTTCCATCTTTACAGAAAGGACAATCCATAATTTCAACTACTTCTTTTTCTTCTTTCTTTACGTATTTACATTCTGGATAATTACTACAAGCAACAAATTCTCCATAACGTCCTTTTCTCTTAACCAATGGACTTCCACATTCTGGACAAACTTCACCAGTTTCTTCTGGAGCTTTCTTTTCCATATCAGAAAAAGCATCCTTTACTCTAGGTTCAAATAAATCATAAAATTTCTTTAATACTTCATTCCAAACTAAACTACCCTCAGCTATATCATCAAGTTCTTCTTCCATATCCCTAGTATATTCAACATTAATTAAATCACTAAAGAACTCTTGTAATTTATCAGTAGTCTCAATTCCAATTTCTGTAGGTTTAAACTTCTTATCTTCCATTTCTACATAATTACGCTCTTTAATAGTATCAATTGTCTTAGCATAAGTAGAAGGTCTACCTATTCCTAAATCTTCCATTTCTTTAATTAATTTAGCTTCAGTATATCTAGCTGGCGGCTTAGTAAAATGCTGTTCAGAAGAAACATCAGTACTAATACATTTCTCTTCTTTACCTAATTCTGGTAATATCTTATCCTCACTAGATTCATAATCTTTATAAACTTTTAAGTAACCATCAAATATCAATATTTGACCAGAAGTCTTAAACTTATAATCATTATTATCAAATACAATAGTAGTTTGATTAACTTTAGCATCACTCATTAAAGAAGCCAAAGTTCTTTTATATATCAAACTATATAATTTAAATTCATCATTACTTAAATATTGTTTAACTTTTAATGGTTCTCTTAAAATACTAGTTGGTCTAATAGCTTCATGTGCATCTTGTACATTTTCTGTTTTATTAGACTTTTTTATATATCCAATATATTCTTTTCCATAATTATCTTCTATATACTTCATAGCTGGCTTAGTAAATTCATCAGATAAACGAATTGAATCAGTTCTCATGTAAGAAATAAGACCAACAGTTTCACTTTCTAAATCGATTCCTTCGTATAACTTTTGAGCAATACTCATTGTTTTTTTAGCTGGAAAACCTAATTTAGTAGAAGCTTCTTGTTGTAAAGTTGAAGTAATAAAAGGAGCCTTACTCTTTCTAGCCTTTTCTTTCTTTTCAATTGACTCAACCGTATAAGTATCACCAAGTTCACTAAGTACTTTATCTGCTTCATCTTTAGTTTTTAACTCAATATCATCATTTTTATATTTAAATAAATCGGCTTCATAATCCTTAAATTTAGCTGTAATTGTCCAATACTCTTCTGGTACAAATGCCTCTATTTCTCTTTCTCTATCAACGATTAATTTTAAAGCAACACTTTGTACTCTACCAGCACTTTTAGCGCCTATTTTACTTTGTAATAATTTAGAAAGTCTAAATCCAATAATACGATCAAGTATTCTTCTTGTCTCTTGACTCTTAACTAAATCCTCATTAATAACTGTAGGATTTTTAATCGCATCAACTACTTTATCATGAGTAATTTCATTAAATAAAACTCTTTTATAGTTCTTATCTTTAATACCAAGAGCGTCTTTTAAATGCCAAGCAATAGCTTCCCCTTCACGGTCTGGATCGCTTGCTAGATATACCATATCTGCATCTTTTACATCTTTTTTTAGCTCTTTAATAACACCAGATTTACCCTTAATAGGTACATAACTAGGTTTAAATCCATCATCAATATCAACACCAAGTCCATACTTACCAGATGTTGCTAAATCACGAATATGTCCCTTAGATGAAACAACTTTATAATCGCCACCTAAATACTTTTCAATTGTCTTACTTTTACTAGGACTTTCCACTATAACTAAATTCTTAGACATAAAATCACTCCCTTATTAACTTATAACGATTAAACAATAATTTGTCAATCACTTCTATATTTATTATACGAATAATTTTAAAGATATTCTAAAAAAATTATAAATTATGTTCTTTTACATAATCGGCCACTGGACCATAACTTCTTCTATGTTCGTTTAATATTCCATATTTAGAAATTGCCTCTAGATGTTTTTTAGTAGGATATCCTTTATTATGTTTAAAATCATACATTGGATATTTTAAGTCTAATTCATATAACATTCTATCTCTAGTAACTTTCGCAATAACAGAAGCAGCACTAATTGTAATACTTTTTAAATCACCTTTAATAATAGAAGTAGTTGGAATATCTAACTCTAATGGCATAGCATCTATCAATATATGTTCAATTTTAATTTGCTTATTACATTCATCAATTGCCTTTTTCATCGCAAGTTTTGTAGCTTCGTATATATTAACTTCATCTATTTTTTTCTCATCAATTATTCCAATACCAATACCAAGCGCTTGTCTTTTTATCTCTTCAAAAAAGAAATCACGTTTCTTTTCAGATAACTTTTTAGAGTCAGTTAATCCATCCAAATTAAACTCTTCAGGTAAAACAACACAAGCCGCAACAACTGGTCCAACTAAAGGTCCTCTTCCTACTTCATCTACTCCCGCTATAAACTTAATACCCTTTTCTCTTAATTCTCTTTCATACATATAATTATCATTCATATACTTCACCAAGGAATATTTTAACATACTAGTATTTTATTAAGAAAGAAAAAAAGTAGTTTTTCTACTTCTTTACATCTAGCCTATCAAAAGTAATATTACCAAAGTATCCATTTTTTAAATCTCTAATAATAATATTAGATACCTTATCATAATCAGCGATACCACCTCTAGATAAAGCTCCTCTTTTTTTAGCTATCATATCATATGACTCTATTAAATCTTCATCCAATTCTACTATTCCATACCTATCTTCTAATCTATCCGGATATAACTGATAAAGTTTTTTCAAAATAAATGTTGCTATTGCATCTGGATTTAGTATTTCTTCCTTTATAGAAGATAAACATGCAAGTACATGAGCTGCTTCTTGATCTTCCATCTTAGGCCATAAAATACCAGGTGAATCCAATAGCTCAACATCTTTATTAATTCTAATCCAACTAAGGCTTTTAGTAAATCCCGGAGTATTACCAACACCAGCAGACTTCTTACCAACTAACCTATTTATTAAAGTACTTTTACCAGCATTAGGAACACCAACTATCAAAGCACGAGCTGCCCTAGATTTCATTCCCTTACTCTCACGTTTTTTATTTTCTATATCCATAATTTCTTTAGTATAATCAAGAATTTTCTTAACATTTAAACCGCTCATTAAATCAACTGGCACAACTTTATATCCCATATTTTCATAATATTTAATAATTTTACCAGTTTCAACTTTATCACACAAATCATACTTAGTCATAACTAATATTCTTGGCTTTTCTTTAATTAATTCATCTATATCAACTATTTTAGATGATAATGGCATTCTAGCATCAATTACTTCATAAACAATATCTATTAAATTAAGTTTTTCTACAATTTCACGTTTAGTCTTTGCCATATGACCTGGATACCAATTGAGTTGAATTTTTTCAACCCCATTATTTTTTGAACTATTTTTCTTTTCTTGTCT
>CAKPMX010000001.1 GCA_934168205.1 uncultured Bacilli bacterium | reverse complement strand
AAATTTATTTTATTTTTGTTTGTTCATTTTTTCCTAGCTACTCAAAATTGACGTTTTGCTTAGTTTTCAAAGATCATTTTTTGCTGCTATTTCTGAGTTGCATTGTTAATATATCAAATATATTTTGCAAAGTCAACAAAAAAGAACACTTTTTTTTCGTTTTTTTCATTTTTTGCACTTTTTTGACTTTTTTCACTGCTTTTGGGTTAATTCTACGTATTTTTCATAGTATCTTTCAACAGTTCCAGGTTCAAATGCTAGTTCTTTTGTTCTGACTTTATTTATCAAATTAGTTAGCTCTGCTTTTAATATTGTATCTATATCCTGTGAATAGTTCATTAGACTTTTATGATATTTGTATTCTCCACGATCTAGAACCTTGAAACTTCCGTCTGGGAAAACACGTAAATCTAAATCATAGTCTATATACTTTATTGTATTCTCTTCTATTATCATTGGTGACGCCATATTACAATAATAATATATTCCATCTTTTTTATATTGTCCTATTATATTGTACCAGTTGTCTTTAAAAAAGAACAATACCGCTGGTTCTTTAGTTCGCCAAGTTCTACCGTCTGACTCTGTTACCTTAGTTTTCTCATTTCCAAATATCAGATAGTCATCATGTATTTCAAGCAAAACAGCTTCGTCCCAAGCTCTGTGTATTTTACTATTATGCTTGTAACCATGTATTTCATATTTTTTTCCTATTATTAATTCTTCTTTTTCCATTTTATACCTCGTTTTTCTTATTATACATTTTTTTAATGATATTGACAAACTAAAAAAGCCTTTTTATAGGCTTTTACTTTTTCTTATTTGATACTGATATAACCCAACACCCAAATCCAAATAGCACCATTAGAGCTATTGTTCCAAAAAAGGGACTATCAAAATTATTAGCAAAAAATGAATTTAGTTTCTCGTTCCATTCTTCTATTTTTACGGATATACTACTTAATATATATATCATATGTATTACCTTTAGTTATTTTCTTCTTCATTTTGTTTTTTTGATTTTTTAGTCTTTTTCTTTTTTGTTTTTGTTTTTGATTTTTTAGTTGTTTTCTCTTCTGAAATACTTTCTTCTTTAATTACCTCAGCATCTTCTATATTTCCTTCAATAGCTTGATGTATTGCTTCAACATTTTTCTTAATTGTAACTGTAGAGATAATATCAAGTATTGAATAAACAATTATAAATGCGCCAATGATTTGCATAATTACTACTGCCCCTTTAAATGGATTGCAAATTAATACCACACCACAAATTGCGCTTATTATTGATATTATCATACTCATTTTCCATTGACTGTTGCTGTTAGCTTTTAATTCGAAAGCATACTGTAGCTTTGTTGCACTACTTATAACAATTCCTATTCCTATTATTATAGGTATGATACTGGCAATTGCTTGTGGATTATATATTACGATCACACCTAATATTATAGTTACTGTACCATATACTATATCCAAGTCATTTCTTATTTCACTACTTGTATTTCTAATAAATTTGATTATTGCTAATGTTCCTAGTGCAATTAATAGTGTTCCTATTACATAAGAAATTGTAATTATTGTAGCTTCTGACTGAAGCATTAATAGAATTCCTAGTATCATCAATACTACTGAAGATATTATTGAAGATTTAAAAAACTTAGTCATTATTTTATCCATATTTTCCTCCATTACTCTGTTCTAAGTGCTTCAACTGGATTTTTCTTTGATGCCATACTTGCAGGTATTAATCCACCTAATATTGTTAATGTCACACTTACTGTTATCAATATTATAGCATGAATTGGATTTAATTTAGCAACATTTGATAATTGTGATGCATTTTCTATGATTATGTTGGTTGGTATAATTAAAATTCTTGCTATAGCTATTCCAAGTATACCAGAAAATATCCCAATTATAAATGTTTCTGCATTAAATACTCGTTTTATGTCTTTTTTTCTAGCTCCAAGTGCTCTTAATATTCCAATTTCTTTTGTTCTTTCTAAAACTGATATGTAAGTTATTATACCTATCATTATAGAAGAAACTACTAGTGATATTGATGAAAACGCTATAAGTACGATTGTAATGGCATCCATTATGTTTCCAGATAAAGCTGAAATCATACTTGCCATATCCACATATCTTATTTCATCTTGTTCTTCTTTACCCTCGTTATATTTGTCTAAATAAGTAGTGATACTGTCTTTTGATTCAAAACTGTTAGGATAAATATAAACTGCTATGGGAACACTTTCTGCTCCTAAATAGCCAAGAACTGTTTCTTTTGTATTGGTGATGCTCGTTTCATCAAATGGTTCTTTAGTTAGAATATTATAATCTTTATCTTGTTGAGCTTTTACAATGGCTGAATCTTTATTATTTTTTATTACTAAATCTACTAAGGCATTTGTATAAGCGATTCCTGTAGTTGAAGTTAATATTTCTTTTTCTTTCTTTCCCCTAATAATAGCTTGTACCTTTATTGTGATACTTTTTTCATTATTATATAGGGACTCATAATCTGTATTTGGAATAAAATACTCACCATGTTGATTATAATATATATCATTTGGAATGACTTTTAATTCTTTATTAAGAATGTCATCAAAACTAACTTCTTCGCCTGATAAACCAAGCTGTTTTAAAGTTGAAGAATAAATTTGATTACGGCTATCTAGTTGAAGTATTAATCCTGGTTCGCTTTCATCTATTTTTCCGGCTAGGATATCATAATTATTTTCAACAACGCCTGAATCTTTATTATTCATTTTTGATGGCAATAGAGTCCAAGTTGACATTCCCATAATTGTATTATTTACAAGGTTGTAACCATCTTTACTTTGATTAATAATGTTTAAACCTGTACTTTTTTGATAAGAAATTCCGGATACAGTTTCTTTATCGATTTTTTTAATGTAATCTATATATTCTTTTGTAATTACATTTGTATGTGTCATGCTTTCCATTACATCGTCTAGGACATAAACTTTTTTTGAATCAGGATATTTTTCTGCCGACTGATGTTGATCCTGAATTTTTAGAATTGTTTCTTCATCAAGTTTCATTGACTGTTGACTTATGATGATAGGTGCTTCTGATAAAGAATCTTTTTCGAAATTATCTATTTCTATTTTGAATCCGTTTGATAATGAAAGAATTAAAGCTATACCAATGATTCCTATAGAAGAGGCAAAGGCTGTTAAAGCTGTTCTTCCCTTTTTTGTTTTTATATTATTGAATGATAGTTTTAGAGCAGTTAAGAAACTCATAGCTGTTTTTCTGATGCTGAATGTTTCTGCGTCCTTTTCTACTTTTTTAATTGGATTACTATCACTGATTAATTTTCCGTCTTTTAATTCCACTATTCTTGTGGAATATTCTTCGGCTAATTGTCTGTTATGAGTTACCATTATAACAAGTTTATCTTTAGAAATTTCTTTTATTAATTTCATTATTTGTTGACTTGTTTTTGAATCTAGTGCTCCAGTTGGCTCATCGGCTAAAATAATATCTGGGTCTGTTGCTAAGGCTCTAGCAATGGCAACTCTTTGCATTTGCCCACCGGATAATTGATTTGGCTTTTTGTGCGCATGTTCTTCTAATCCAACTTTTTTTAAGGCTTCTAGAGCTTTTTCTCTTTTTTCTTTTGCGCCAGCACCTGATAATGTCATACCCATTTCAATATTTTCTAGAATGCTAATATGAGTAATTAGATTATAGTTTTGAAAGATAAAACCGATACAGTTATTACGATAAGCATCCCAGTCTTTTTCCTTAAAACTCTTTGTCGATTTATCATTTATAATTAGGTCACCTTCATCATATTTATCAAGACCACCTATAATATTTAATAAGGTTGTCTTCCCGGAGCCAGACTGGCCAAGGATGCTTACAAATTCCTCTCTTCTAAATTTTAGGCTGAAATTATCTAGAGCTTTTTGTGTGAAAGTACCAGTTACATAACTTTTACTAATATTTTTAATTTCTAACATTTATTCACCTCTTTATTATCTATGAGTTATATTTAATTTTTTTCCACAAGAAATGTTAATAATTTTTTAGGGTCGTCGCCTTCAACAGCAATATCATATATTAAATCTATTATTGGTATTGATATTTTTTTATCTTTTAATAATTTGTATATTGGCTTTAAGGTGTATAAGCCTTCAACAGTTGTATTTTTCACGTAGTCTTCTAACTCTTGTTTTGATTTATTTTCGCCAATCATTTTTCCATAGGTATAGTTTCTACTTTTTGTAGATGTACATGTTAATAATAAATCTCCAACGCCAGCAAATGATAATACTGTCTTTTTATCTCCATGCAAGACTGATATTATTTTTTTCATATCATGAATTGCTTCAGTTAGTAACATGGCGGTTGAAGAGTCATTGGCACCAAGTCCTTCAAGCATACCCGATGCTAGAGCTATAACATTTTTAATGGCGCCACAGATTTCAACACCTATTACATCATCTGTTTCACGTAATTTCACATAGTCACTTTTAAAAGCTGCCTTTACTATTTTTATTGTTTTCTCATTTTTACTTGCTAGAGATAGTCCTTCTGGCATTTTTGTAATTAGGTCGACAGCAAAGCTTGGGCCTGACATTACAGCTATGTTTTTGGTATCTAGATATTTTTCTAATATTTCATTTATAAATAAACCTGTTTCTTGTTCTATTCCCTTTGTCGCTATTAGGATATGGTTATCCTTAATATAAGGTTTCATAGCACAAGCAAGCGAATCTATAAAAGCTGCTGGGATGGCAATTATTAATAAATCCTTATCTTTTATGCAGTATTCTATGTCCGTTGTTACTTCCGCTGTTGGTGATAATGTAAAGTTTGGCAAAAGTTTTTCATTTTGGCGGGTTTCCTCTAGTTGTTTTTTTTCTTCTTCAAATTTAGTCCATAATACTACTTCGCAATTATTTTCTACTAATATACTACTTAGTGCCATTCCGTAGGCACCGGTTCCAAATAAACCTATTTTCATGTTTTCCTCCTATTGTATAGTTATTTCTCTACCTGTTGGTACGATTTGTACAAATGTGTTTCCATCATTTAAAGTAATTTCTTTACCATCAGTATATGTATATTTAGTTTTACCAGATCTGGAAGATTTTGTCCAGTTTATTGGTAAGGCGTAACCATTGGTTAGATAGTATCCGTTACCAGAACCGACAGTATCTAAGTCTTGTCGCCCTTCACGGTCGAATTGTCTATTGGTGACATAGATGATAATAAGATTTTTATAGTGAAGTTGAGTCTTTGTATCATAATCTATGTGTGGATTATAGTTCATGAAGCGTAAATAGTATTTATTTTCTGCATCATAGGTGTAACTTCTTGTTTGATAATTCGAATATGACATAACTACGCTGTTGGCCGTTATTAATTCTGGATTTGTAACTGGCACTTTTTCTTTTTTGCCGGTTTCTGTGTTTTCAACTGTTTCATATTTTATAGGTGTATTTAAATTGATTTCGTCAGGGCTATAGTTTAGTAGTTTCCAGTTATCTGATGTTGTTTGATAACCTTTTTGAGTAGCGTATTCATAAATTTTTGAAATTGAGGTAAATACGTTATGTGGCGCGTATAAGTGACTTGCTCTCCAGAATGGATAATCATCGTATAGACCGTTGATATTGTTTACGCCTAGGGCTCTGATATCTTGTTGAGCATATGGACTCCATCCAAAATGAGTATATATGCAATCGCTTTCTAAGGCATAGTCTAAGAAGTAATGTCTGGAACTTCTCACTGGTCCTATTTGGCTGATATCTTTGTCTTTAAAAATTGCCATTATTCTTGTTAGACCACCTTCGACTATTATTTCATAGTTTAAGTAAGATTCTTGTAGTCCAGAATGATATTCATTACCAATGTTGTTGTCAATCATTATGGCGATAGGTCTTTGATTGCTGTCTTCGTTATAGACGGTAAGTTTTTTTATAGGTTCTGGTTCTACTTCGGTTGGTTTTTTTGTCGGTTTTTTATTTGGCTTTTCGTTTTTATTGAAACATGTCATATAAATTACTAATGCACCGACTAGCAGTAGTAGTATTGCTGATACTATTATAATTATTTTCTTCTTTTTGCTAAGATTTAATTTTTTCATATTCCTCACCTATTATTATTTTAATTTTTTTACTTATTATTATTTTAACATTTTTCTTTTTATTTTTATAGTGTTAATAATATGTTAAATTGTTTTTAATTTTTTGACTTTGATGTATATTTATTTTATACTAAATGTGAGGTGGTAGTCGATGGTTCATAATATTAATAATGATGCAATTGAGAAACAAGCTAGGGAGAAAAAGGGTTTTAAATTAAATAGAACTGTTGCTGGTATTTTAACGGGTTTAATGATTTTTTCAGCATCAGCTTGTGGTGTAAAGGAAGATACTAGTAGTGACTTGGATAATCAACCTGGTATTAGCGATGTGAACACTGATTATGTTTCAATTAATGATATTAATGCATTGAATGTTATTATTAATGATAATGATTGTAGTGATATTTATACTGAAAACATTTGTCAAGAGTTGGAAAAGCGTGGATTGAAGTTTAGTTTTACGAGAGAAAATGAAGGTATTAATGTTAATGATGCTTTAGTTATTACTCTTGATCAACAATATTATGGTGGTCCTGGTGTTGTTGTGTTGGCACCATATGAAAACGAAGGTAATAATGTATCTGATGCTTTGGCTTGTGCCATTGAAAAGGAGTTTTCTGAAGACGGTATTAAAATGGACGGAATCTTTTGTGGAAGAACCGGCTACAGTAATGCTAGTAAAACTGGTTCTAATAGAGTTCCAACATCTACAGAAAGTTCTATAGATAAGGATAGAGATACAATATTTACTACAATATGTTTTGGTACGAAAACACCTAATCAAAAAGTTGTGGCGGATGGAATTATGTCTGCACTTGCAAGAGTTGTTATTTATGAACGTGAAAATAGTAATGTTGATCTTATTTATAATCCAAATCCAGATGATGGTATTGAAATAGTTTCAAACCGTTTTGGTTGTGATCAAGAACAAATAAGTTCTATTGTTAAAATTGAGGGTAAAGTTCAAATGGATGAGTCATTTATAAATCCTAATTTGAATAAGGTAAGTTCTTTCTCAAGACCGGTTTCAGTTTCTTCTAGTCAGAAGACTGAAAGTGTATCTTTTTCACATTAGAAATTGATGATATTTGTTTAGGTAATTTTGTCTGGTTAGATAGATGACAAAATATAGTTTTATTTGTAATGATTATTATTTTGTATTTGCCTAAATAGCTGATAATTCGATTTTTCTTGAAACTGGTATTTGTTTGTGCTATAATCGATGTGTTGATTGATTTTGGCACATTCTCATGTAGGGGATTAGTTAAATGGTATAATAATGGTCTCCAAAACCACTGTTGGGAGTTCGATTCTCTCATCCCCTGCCATTTGAATTTTAAGCAACAGTGATGTTGCTTTTTTTGTTTCTTTAACTCCACCGATTCCTTTTTTTATATTTTAACAATATTTTTTCTTTTTCTTCTGTATTCCAATATTCACTTGTTCAACCTTTTTTCTACCATCTGGTATTATAGTCATCTCATTTTATTTATTATAACAAAAAATGTAGGCATTCTTTATGTGTCTACATTTATATTACAGTTTCATATTCTGACATCTTCCTTTTTTTATTTTCGTTTCAAGAAAAAATAGAAAAAACTTGAAATGTTAGTAATATCATATATGAATCATTACTTGTCATACCATTCTAATTTTACTTTAAAAAATTATTTATGATTTAATCTTCAAATAATGTTTGTTGTTAAAAATTATTATTTATATTCTCTGTGCATAATTCGTAGTATTCTTTGTTAAGTTCAAAACCAATTCCTTTATATCCATTCCTTTTGCACCAAATCAAAGTAGTCCCGCTTCCTAAAAATGGATCTAATATATATTTACTTTTTTTAGCGAAAGGTTTTATTTCAGCTACTAAGTCTAATGGATAAGGAGCTGAATGTTTATAAGTGTTTTCTCCTTTATTATTAATTTTAATAACCGGAGATATTTTTACAATTTTACTTTCGTCTATCTTATTATCTCCCTTTTTCAAAACAAACATATGCTCATAGCAATTAATAGGCTTTACATAGCCACTAAATAAATTAATTGTTGAGTTTCTCTTTGATTGAACTTCTCCTTTATCCCAAATTATATTTCCTGTTAAGTTAAATCCAACTATTTCAAAAAACAAGCAAGAAAGAAATCCTAATTGAATCCTGTGTTTAGACATATTAGAATTAACGTAAACATTATCCTCTGAAACAATATCTCCGATATTGTATAAATAATACGAATTATTACTTAAAGAGTAAAAAACAGAATTTGCATTAATCATCATGTCAATTAAATACATAATTAAGTTTTCCCATTGTGAATACTCTCTAGCATTATAATATGGAGGAGAAGTAATTGCGGCGCCTATTTGGCTAGGCAGTATTTTTTCTAGGCAACTAGAAGAATTGCCATTTATTATTTCTATTTTATTTTTAATTTTATTTTTTCCATCAAACTTATTAAAATTTATCTGTTTTGATAAAGTTTTGAATAGTTTAAAAATTGGTAGTTCATTAAATCTGATTCCACTAGATTTGAAATATATTTTTGAACTGATGTAATCGATATTTCTATCATTCTCAATATTTAATTTATCAAAGTTAACTAAGCAAATATTCTCATTATCCCAAGAATAAGCTTTAATTAAATACTCAACATAATTTACATTTTTATTAAAGATATCCCTATGCCATTTTTTGTAAGTATCATCATCAATAATATTTGTTTTCTTATTTTCAGATAGTTTAAAATATCGATAAACCCCATATTCATCAAATCTTTTTCCTCTACCAGATTTACTTCTATCTGGACACTCAGGATTTTTACACTCCCAACTTCTTAGGAACATTTCTGGATATGAATTTCCATTTTGAATTGTTGTCATACACGAAGGACAAGGAACATTGTTTTCATCCAATTCAATTTTTTTGAACAATAATATTTTTGTTTTTAAATCGTCACTTAAGTAACAATCTTCAAATTTGTAGCCACAGGAGGCATTGTTATAAAAATCTTGTGCGATTTTTTCAGAATTATCTATTTTTCTTTCATCCAGAAATTTTTTTAACTTGTTAATTTGCTTTTCTTTATGAAATGCAAAAAACTTCCCCTCAAATTGAATAAAGTTTTCCGCATAAATACTTAATTTGTATATTATTCTCCATGTTATATCTTTTTTATTTTTGTCAATGATATTATCATCAACAATAATTGATAAGTATCTATAGTTTTCCAAATCTTTATATGTATTAGAAATAAAATCAGTCAATTTATCAAACTCTCTATCTATTTTGTCAAAAAGAGCTTGATTTATTCTAATAATTATTAGTGAATATTTCCACTTTTGTCTTTTATTATTATAGTAATTAAGCCATTCTATTGTATTATTTTTTACTCTATCACTTCCAACATCATCTATTCTTTTAACTAAAGAAGAAATAATGACCTCAGAATCATAATTTCGTAGTCTCTCTGTAAAATCATCTAACACTTCATTTAACTGTATATCATTATAGTTAAATTTTAAATTATATTTATTTGGCAAACTATAGTAATAGGCTTTTCTAAGCATATTTCTTTCTATAGAATCAATAGTAATACCATATTCTTTCTTTATTTTTTTTAACTCTTTTACAAACAAACCGTCATATTTTCGACTAACGTCGAAAATAGCTGAAATTAATAAATTATCTTCAATATTATTTGGCATTAATTTTTTAATTTCATTTATTTTACTCATTTGCTTTTTCCTTTCGTTTTTATAATATATCTAATTCATCAAAAATCTTTTTAAATTCCTGTCTTCTATTATAAATGTCTTCTTCATATTCTATAAATTGTTTAAGATTATAGTTTTGTTGCATCATATTAGATAGATGATATGACCAAAATATATTTGTAGGTCTTGCTGGTGATAAGATGCATTTTCTATCTTCATCCCAATAGAACAATTCATTATTAACCGCTTCATTGTGAGTTAGATCCACACTTTTATCGGAATTATCTGGTATATTAAAGTTATCAATATTTAATTTTACTAATTGTATTGGATCTGTTAATTGATTATCAACCAACATAACAGACGGATGAATTATACAATACTTATATAATGAATACTTTTTACCATTTAAATCATAATTGACCTTTTCCATGATATTCTTTAATTCGTTCATTATTTCTTCATATTTTGTTTTTCTATCATTTTCTAATTCATTTGAATTAATGGCTTTCATTGCAAAGAAAGCCAAAACTAAATCTATGTCTCTACACACTTGCTCATTGGCATATTCACAAGCAGGATTAAATAATGTCATATTATTATTTTTATGAGTTTCGATTGTATCTTGTTGACCTCCTTTAATTGAAACAAATAGAAAACCATCCCATTTATCATTTCCGCAAAGACTGCCAGAGCCATTTGCTATTTTTTTAATAGCATAGTCTTGGTAATTATCTTTATTTACAATAATAGAATTACCTCTATAGTTAACTTTTGTATTATTTAAAAACATATTAAAATACTTTCGTGGGATTTCAGATGAAGAACTACCATTCTCAGTTCTGAAAGATATCATTGTCGAAACAGTTCCGTCACTTCCAACCCGTTTAATCAATTCGTTAAATACTTCATCTTTATAATTATCATCATCAAAGAAATCTCCATTAAGTAATTCTACTACAACGCCATTTTCACATGTTTCCAGTTGCTTAATTGTCAAATTGTTTTTCTTAACCGCATGCCAAGAAATTAAAATTCTATTTGTTCTGGAGGTTCTCTTTTGATACAGTTCATCTGGAACATTATATTTTCCAGTTTTTCCACATATATTTGTCATTTTTTCTTTTATATTTTCTCCAAAGCACCCTAAAAAATTAAAGCACTTATTTCTAAGTCTTCGCTTTGATTCAGCAGTTAGTAATTCATCTATATTATTCATCTTTTCACTTCCTTATATAATTACTATAACATAATTATCAAAAAAAGTCTCCTCAAGAGGAGAAAAATGTTATAATATAGTTAGAAGTTTCTAAATATCAGGAGGTGTTGTATGATAAAAATATTACTTGATACTAACATATTTATATATTTAGAGGACAATAAAATTATTGAAGATAAAGTTCTTGAATTAACTAAATGCCTTTTTGATTCAAACGATTATAAAATAGTGATTCATCCGGATACTAAAAGAGAAATTGAAAATTTTAGAAATGAAGAACAAAAAAATATATTTAAATCAAAAATAGCTGTTTATCGTGAAATTCAAGATCCTCCACGCGCAAATGAATCTTTTAATAAAAAAGTTGGTTGCAAAAATTCCCATGATGAAGTTGATAATAATTTGTTATTTGCTATTTATAGAAATTGTGTAAATTATTTAATCACAAATGATTTAAAATTAAAAAAGAAAAGTAAAATAATAAATTTAGATGATAAAGTTCTTACTATTGATGAAGCATTGAAAACATTTAAAACAGTGGAAGAACCAGTAATTAAAAAACCTCCATTTATTACTAAAGAATACTTATATAACATTGATATTGAAGATCCGTTCTTTGATAGCCTAAAAGAAGATTATAAATCTTTTGAACAATGGTTTATTAAAAAAAGAGAAAATGAAGCTACGGCATATATTACTAAAAAGAAAAATAATATAAATTCATTCTTAATGCTAAAAGTGGAAAATGAAGATGAAGATTATTCTAAAATGCACAAACCATTAGAGCCAAAGAAAAGGCTAAAGGTATCTACAATGAAAGTTGCTGATACGGGAAAAAAAATTGGAGAAACATTTATCAAAATAATGGTATCATGTGCTATTGAAAACGATTTGGATGAAATATATATTACTGTATTTAAAAAACAGCAACATTTAATAGATATGATACTAGAATATGGATTTAAAGAATATACATATCAAATTACAGAAAAAAAGGATGGCTCATTTGAAAAAGAATATATATATGTAAAAAAGGCAAGACCTGTAGAAGAATACTATCCTTTTATTTCTTTAAATGACAAAAAATTCTTTTTAGTTCCTATTCAAGAAGAATTTCATAATATATTATTTCAAGAATCCGAAAAAAATTATCAAATGAATTTTGATGATATTAATGGAATGAATACAGCATCCAATTGTTTAAGAAAAGCATATTTATGTGACTCTCATATTAAAAAGGTTGTATCCGGTTCTGTTTTGCTTTTTTACTCCTCCGGAATAAAAAAAGCTATTTCATCTATTGGGGTGGTAGATGCTGTTTTTAATAAATTTAATAATTTTGAAGATATGTTTAAATTAGTCAGGAAAAGAACTGCTTATGATGAAAACATTTTAAAAGACAAATTTAAGAAAGATAAGCTAGTAATACTTTTCAAATTATACTATTCCTTACCTAATTTTGTATCTTTTGAGTTTTTAAAAAGAAATCATGTAATAACAGGTCCAATTCAAACAATAACTGAAATTGACATAAATAAATTTCTTTTAATCTTGGATGAGTGTAAATTAGAAAAAGAAAAATATATAATTGATTAATAAATCACTTTGAATGTATGATATAATATATTTATAATACGAGGTGTATGTGATATGTGTAAAATTCTTATGCCAATAAATCCTGAATATGTCGATGAAATATTGGCCGGAAGAAAAAAGTATGAATACAGAAAAATTAAAGCAAAAAGAAGTAATGTCAATAAAATGATTATTTATTCCACCTCTCCAATTATGAAAGTTGTTGCGGAAGTTGATATTAAAGAAATATTAGAAGAAGATCCAGAAACCCTTTGGAAAATAACTCAAGATGAATCTGGTATTTCAAAGGATTTTTATAATAAGTACTATAAAAACAAAAGTATAGCAATTGCTTATAAACTTGGAAGTATAAAGATTTATGATAAGCCAAAAGATTTAAAAGATATTGGAATAAATTATGTTCCACAATCTTTCGTTTATTTAGATTAAGAGGCTGATGATTATTTGCCAGTTTTTTATAAAGAATTAACTAAAAGAAATCATTCAGCACAGTGTTACAAAAGTGTTTTCCTTTTTCTTTTGTTTTGATTTTTTCACGATTTATATACTTTTAGGAAATATAATGACTATTTCCATCCTACAACTTACAGGCTAAGCCCGCAAATTTTTAGGGTTCTCGAGCTGCAGCCCTAAAAAAGTGAAGAAAGGTCTATTTTAGTATTGACTTTATCTCCAAAACCACTGTTGTGAGTTCGATTCTCTCATCCCCTGCCAGATAAAAAGAAACTCCAAAAATTTGGAGCAAACATATATAAAAGCACGGAAAATTTTGAGTTTATCCGTGTTTTAGTTTGCCTAAAAAATGTAGAAAAATGATTAAAAACTATGTTGATTTAAAAGGAAACGAAAAGCTTGAAAGGAAAATAAAAATTACCTGTTATTTTCATAGTGCAAAATATGAGTTTACGCGTGGAAAAATATTAAGCGTAGATGAAGTTGATGTTAGTTTTATTCAGTCTCATAAGTTTTTAACAAAATTAAATGATAAAAATATAATAGTTATATTGATACGTTCCAAATTATATAATTTTATATTATAATAGTATTGGTGATTGTATGGAACTTGGAAGATTAGAAAATGTTGAGTTAAGAAATATTTGGAAACACGAAGCGTTAGATTTTACTAAATGGTTAGCGAAGAAAGAAAACATTGCCTTATTAGGCAAAGAAATAGGAATAGATATTGAAGTTATAGAGACAGAAATGAATGTCGGTAGATATAATGTTGATATTTACGCTAAGGATATTAATAGTAATAAAAAGATTATTATAGAAAATCAATTGGAGAACACTAACCATGACCATTTAGGAAAAGTAATAGTTTATTCAGCAGGTCTAGATGCTGACATTGCTATATGGGTTGTTAAAGATGTTAATGAAGAACACAAACAAGCAGTTGAATGGTTAAATGAAAATAGTTTTGAGAAGATAAATATATTTCTAGTTAAAGTAGAATTATGGAAAATAGGCAATTCCCTTATTGCTCCTAAATTTCAAATAGTATGTGAACCTAATAATTGGTCCAAGCTATTAAAACAAAAGTCTGATGATGAACTATGCGATAGAAAGATAGAACAATTGAAATTCTGGCAAGGCTTTGTAGATTATATTAGAGATAAAGAAAAAAATTTCACACTTACCAAACCATTGCCACAGAACTGGTATAGTATTAGTGTTGGTTCAAGTGATTATAAAATTTCTTTAGTCTATAATATAAGTGTTGATGGTTTAAAATGTCAATTTGAAGTATCTAATAAAGAGATATTTAGAAAATTAAAACAATATAGAAACGAAATAGATACGGAAATAAATAATTTAGATTGGGATTATTTAGAAGAAAGAAAAACTGATAAAATCATTTTAAATTATGATGATAAAGTAAGTAATGATATTGATAGTGCTTATGCTTGGTTATTAAATAATGCTAATAAATTTAAAGATGTATTTTTGAAATATTTAAATAAGTAGTTTTATTTATTGTATAAGTAGTTAAGTAATTTTACAATAAATAGTCGTGAACAAGGTGCGATTAAGTATAATATTATACTATGACATGTTTTACCGGGAACATAGTATAAAGGATAATTAAAATCTGAAACTTGTTTTGTTTCTGTACCATTTAAAATTTCGAGCAACATCACTGTTGCTTTTTTGTTTGTATTTTCTTTTTCATTTCTATAATCACTCAGCCAACTTTTGTGCTATACTTAATAATAGGAGGAAGTATTTATGAGAAAAAAAAGTAGTAGCAATTCTCTTCAAAGAAAATGTTTAATCGCAGAAATAGTTATAGCTGTAGCTATGGTTTTGGCACTTGGTGCTTCAATTGTATTTGATTTTGCAAGTTCTAATATATTTTTAGGCGTTGAAATCTGTTCTTTTATTGTAATTATACTTTTGAATATACCATTATTTAAATCTTAGTCGATTCATTTAATTTTCTTTTATGACGAAAATAAAGTCCTTTTTAGAACTTTATTTTTTTGTAAGATACTTTTTATAAATATTCTTGTTTTAAATTATTGTAATTATATCATTATTATATAGAAATGAATTAAACATTTATGATATTAATCTTTTGGAAAAACTTCTTTTAAAAATCATTTGCTTGGTGTATAATTAAGTTACATCTTATAAAGAGTGATGGAGGGACTAGCCCTTTGAAATCACACCAACCTATTAAATTAGGTGGTAAAGCTAGATCTATAAGATAACTTTAGACACGCAAGAAATAAAGTTATCTCTTGGGTGTTTTTTTATGAGATGACAATTTTAGTTTGGAGGATATAAGTATGAAATTGTATAGTAATGAAATTGTATTTAGAGGTCACCCGGATAAAGTTTGTGATCAAATTAGTGATGCCATTCTAGATGAATGTCTAAAACAGGATAAGAATTCTAGGTGCGCAGTTGAAGTTATGGGTGGGAAAGGAAAAATATTTATTACTGGTGAAGTTACTACATTGGCAAAAATTGACACCGAAAAAGTCGTAAAGCGAGTGTTAAGAGATGTCGGTTATAGTGACAAGTATGATATAGTTGACAATATTGGTAGACAGAGTGAAGATATAGCACTTGGTACTAATGATGTTGTTAAAGGGGCTGGTGATAATGGTATGATGTTTGGTTATGCTTGTAGAGATACGAAAGAACTATTACCTACCGCGATGGTTATTTTACAAAGACTGAGTAGAGAGTATGATAATCTTAGACAAAGCGATAAACGTTTTTTAGCTGACGGTAAAGCTCAAATAACTGGTATTTATGATGAAAATGATAAGTTGATTAAGATTAAAACATTTACAGTTTGTTATCAAAATACTGAAGAGAATCGAAATGCTACAGATAAGATTATTGTCGATATATGTAAAAGTATCTGTCAAGATTACAAAATTGACATTGAAGAATTTTTAATTAATCCGACTGGTAGATTTTATATAGGTGGCTTTGAAGGTGACTCAGGTCTTACTGGAAGAAAAATCGTGGTTGATAGTTATCAGTCTTTCGCTAGTGTTGGTGGTGGAGCTTTTTCTGGTAAAGATCCTACAAAGGTAGATAGATCTGGAGCTTATAAAGCTCGAGAAATTGCTAAAAGAATAGTTAGTTCTAATGAAGATGTTACTTGGTGTTTGGTACAATTATCATACGCTATTGGTATTGAAAGACCTTTAGCAATTTACATAAAGACTAATTTAGGTGGCCTGATAGTTGACGATGATTTATATGAAGAATGTAAACCAGTACGTATTATAAAAGACTTAAATCTTCAAAGTATCTGTTATGAAGAAAAAGCACGTTTTGGACACTTTGTTGATTAAATCTAATTGTCTTTTTTAGATGCTTTATGTTTAGAATCGTGCGTGATATAATGTTACTAGTAAAGGTTGTGGTATTTTGAATAACGTCGAAAAATTACAAAAGTTAATAGATGAATCTGATAACATTGTTTTCTTTGGTGGTGCTGGAGTATCTACTGCTTCTGGCATTAAGGATTTTAGAGGTAAGAACGGTCTTTATAAAGGAAAGGACTACCCTACTGATTTGCCACCTGAATATATGTTAAGTATTGATTTATTTATGAGTAATCCAGAAATGTTTTATTCCTTCTATAAGGACAAAATGAATTGTTTAGATAAAGAGCCAAATATAGTTCATAAATATTTAGCGAAATTGGAAAAAGAAAATAAACTTAAGGCTATCATTACACAAAATATCGACGGATTACATCAAAAAGCTGGTAGTAAAAATGTGCTAGAGATACACGGAACGGTATATAATAATCATTGTATGAGCTGTGGAAAAAGTTATTCTGCGGAATATGTTTTTAATAGTGATGGTGTTCCTAGATGTAGTTGTTCTGGAATAATTAAACCTGATGTTGTTTTATATGGTGAGCAATTACCTAGTTGTTTTATGAAAGCCATAGAATATATTAATAAAGCTGATTTGTTAATTGTTGCTGGTACATCACTAACTGTTGAACCAGCTGCTAGTTTAGTTAGAATGTTTGATGGAAAACACTTAGTTATTATGAATGGTAGTTTAACTGCTTATGAAAGTAAAGCTGAACTTGCTATACATGACAGATTAGAAGATGTTTTTTCAGAATTAAAATAAACTTCTTATTAAATTCGTTATATAATTTATGAGGTGATAGTATGGAAAGAATATATAATAAATTGGTTAGAGATAATATTCCAAAAATAATTGAAAACAATGGTGAAAAAGCAATTTGTAGAACTTTAAATGATGATGAATATTGGCAATACTTGTTGGAAAAAGATAAGGAAGAATTAGAAGAAGTAAGACTTGCTGATACTGATGATGAAATAAAAAAAGAACTAGCAGATAAGCTAGAACTTATCAGAGCTATGGCCGAGGTCAAAGGATTTAGTTTAGATGATATAATCGTTGTTGCTGACAAAAAAGCTACAACTAATGGAGCATTTAGAAAAAGGATTTTTCTTGAAAAAGTTATAGATAATAAGACAAAAAAATTGGATGCCTAATATTATAAGCAACCAATTTTTTATTTGTCCTAATACATTTTTAAATGTTTATCCTAATATACCTTTAAATATACCAAGAGATAAAATTCCCATGATGATACCGGCTAATATTACTCCAGCCATGACTGCAATTACACTTTTTTTAAAATTCATATCTAGAATTGAAGCAGCTAAAGTGCCAGTCCAAGCTCCAGTTCCGGGAAGTGGAATTCCAACAAAGATGAACAAAGCCCAGTAAAGACCTTTTCCAGCTTTCTCTTGAAGTTTTTTTCCACCGGCCTCGCCTTTTTTTAAGCACCAAGTAAAAAACTTACCAATGTATTTTTTGTCTTTTCCAAATTCTAAAACACGGCGTGCAAATAAATATATAATTGGAACAGGCAACATATTACCTATAATAGCGATAATATAAGATGGTAGAATTGGTAAATTATAACCTATTGCATATGGTATAGCTCCACGTAATTCAATTAATGGTACCATTGAAATAAAAAATACTATTAAATATTTTTTTAACATAAAATTTATCACCTTTTATAATTTTATCAAATTATATTATTTTTGGAAACTATTTATGAGACTTTTATAGTATAATTGGTTTTAAGGAGGTATTATGGAAAAAGAAAAATTAACTGCAGCTATGTTAACAGACAGAGGAATATGTCCAACTTGTTATAACAGAGAACACGATAATATTATATATGGAGACAATTCAGACGAAATGTTGTTTGAAAATGAACATTTCGAATGTTTTTTATGCGATAGACCAAGAGCCATTGGTCATACTATTATTCTTTCTAAAACTCATTATAAAGATATGATGGAAATACCTGATGACTTGTGTGAAGAGATGTTTGTATTTGCTAAAAAAGCTATGAACATAATAAAAGAAGTTTATGGGGCCGAAAGTGTTTATTTATGTACAATGTGTGATGGTCCAATGAATCATTTTCATTTACAATTGATACCAAGATACGATTACGAGAAACGTGGTTCAAAGAACTTTGTTAAAGAAAGAAAAGAATACGTTAAGGACCAAGGCAAAATTGATCAATTAAGAAGTTCTTTTAAATAGTTTTGAAAAAGAGAAATCGATGAGAATTTATATTCTGGGTCCGGTTGGTTCTGGTAAATCTACATTAGCTAGAAAAATTTCATGTGTACTTAATACAAAATATCATGAATTGGATTCAATCGTATGGAAAAAGACAATTACTGGCGATGTTAAAAGAACTAGTGCAGATAGAGATAAGTTATTTAAAAAAATTATAGAAAGAAAAGATTGGATCATTGAAGATGTTGGTAGAGACTGTTTTAAAGAGGCTTTGTCTCAAACCGATATTATTATTTATATAAATCTTAAGAGACCTGTTTTGTATTGGCGTATTTTTAAAAGATGGATACGTCAGAAATTTAAAATAGAACCGGCACCCTATAAATGTAATTTTGGAATGCTTATTCAAATGTATAACTGGGCTAACAATGATATTAAAAGTAAAAAACTAGACAAACTATTAGTATACAAAGATAAATTAATTATTTTAGATAGGAAGGATATTAAAAAATTTAAGAATAGTACTTATATTACTTATTTCTTTAGGTCTATGTAACTTTGTTAACAAAAACATGTTGACAACTGTTTGTTTTTATGTTATCATGATGACAAGTCGAGTGAGTATGCATAAGATTTATCGAGCTGCATAGGGATTAATCCTACACGAACTATAAGTACGGAGTCACTTCTTTTTTGGAAGTGACTTTTTGTTTTGCTCGGCTATAATTTATTCTTAACTAATGTACTTTTTTAGAGCAATTTGAATATTTTATTTTATAGTTAAGAATTATAGAAAGGAAGGAGATATTTTATGGCAATAATCGAAGTAAAAAACTTGTCAAAAGACTTTAAAGTTAAACTTAAGAGCAAGGGCTTTAAAGGTAGTTTAAAATCTATTATTAAGCCTAGTTATAAAACTGTTAAAGCAGTTAAAAATATTAGCTTTGAAGTTGAAAAAGGCGAAGTAATTGCATTTATTGGACCTAATGGTGCTGGTAAAAGTACTACTATTAAAATGTTAACTGGCATTTTATATCCAGATAAAGGCGATATTAAAGTACTTGGTATTGATCCTAGAAAAGAAAGAAAAAAATTAGCCTATAATATAGGAACTGTCTTTGGGCAAAAAGAACAATTATGGATGCACTTAACTCCATATGATAATTTTAAGTTTTTTGGAGCAATTTATGATATTCCAGAATATGCTGTTGAAAAGAAAATTGAAGAACTAAAACAGGTATTTGAATTAGAAGAATTTATCGATACTCCCGTTAGAAATTTAAGTTTGGGACAAAGGATTCGCTGTGAAATAGTCGCTTCCTTGATACATGAGCCAAGCGTACTTTTTCTAGATGAACCAACTATTGGATTAGATCCTGTTGTTAAAGAAAATATTCGTACACTAATTAAAAGAATGAATAAAGAGTATAAGACAACTATATTTCTAACTAGTCATGACATCTCTGATATTGAGAAATTATGTAAACGTGTTATTATCATAAACTCTGGTCAAGTTGTTTTAGATGACTCTATGGAAAATTTAAAATATCATTATTTAAATAATAAAATTGTTGATGTTAAGATGAAGGAAAAAGTTAATTTGGAAGATGAAGACGGGCTTACTATATTAAAAGATAAAGGATACAACTTAAAAATTGAAGTAGATACAAAGAAAAGAAGTATCACTGATGCTTTAAAATTATTAAATCCTGATAATATTATTGATATTAATATTTCTAATACTCCGTTGGAAGATATTATTAGTGATATTTATAAAAATGGAGACAAAAAATGAAAAAGTATTTTTTAATATACAAGTTTGAAATAATGAGTAATTTACAATACATATCTAATCTTGTAACTGGTTTTATTGGGTTCTGTATGTTGATATTAATTTTTTTCAATTTATGGAATTATTTATATGCAGATCCTAGTCAAGTAATCAATGGTTACTCAATGAATCAAATGATTTGGTATGTTATTGTTGCAGAAATATTATGGATGTCCGTTTCTGGTCATAGTTTATCTAGACAAATATCTAATGATGTTCGTTCTGGTAATATAGCATATAACATTAATAAACCTTATAACTATATTTTGTATTCAACTTTTAGTTCTTTGGGACGTACAACTATAAAATTCGTAATATTAATGTTCATTGGTGGAATTCTTGGATTTGTATTTTTGAAGGGATTTCCTAATATAAATATATTTAAGTTTTTAGTTGTGTTTATTTCAATGATTTTAGCAATGATAATTAATACACTATTAATTGCTTTTGTTGGACTTATTTCATTTTATATAGAAGATGCTAATCCTTTATACTGGCTATATAGCAAACTTATTTTAATACTTGGTACTATATTTCCTATTGAATTTTTTCCAAAGTTTTTACAACCTATTGTTACTTGTAGTCCAATTTATGTAGTATCCTATGGTCCAGCAAAATTGTTTGTTAATTTTAATTGGGCTTTGGCAGGACAAGTAATTTGTGCTCAAATTTTATATTTGGGATTTGCATATTTGATATGTTCATTATTATATAAGAAAGGAGTGAGAAAACTTAATGTTAACGGCGGTTAAAAATCAGTTAAAAGTTAACTTATTATCAGTTAAATACTCTTTGATGAGAGAAATGTTAAATAAAACTACTTTTTTGATGAATATTATTTTCATGATACTTAATAACGCTAGTTTTATTATTCAATGGATTATACTTTTTTCATTAAGAGATAATATTGGCGGATATCAGCTTAAGCATGTGTTATTATTATGGGCTTTGACATCAACATCTTATGGTTTTTCTCATTTCTTTTTCAAGAGTGCTTATAAATTATCAGATACAATTAATACTGGTAAATTGGATGCCTTTTTAGTACAACCTAAAAACGTATTATTAGGGGCAATTACTTCAGAAGTTTCATCTTCAGCTATTGGAGATATAATTTATGGATACACAATGTTATTTATTTCCGGATGCTCATTAGAAAACTTTTTCCTATTTACTTGGTTTTCTATTACTGGATGTTTGATTACAACTTCTATTGCGGTTATTTTAGGCAGTTTGGGATTTTGGTTTAATAAGTCAGACTTAATTGCTGATACTGGTAATAATTTAATGATTCAATTTTCAACGTATCCAGATGGAATATTTAAGGGAATAGTAAAGGTAATATTGTATACTATTGTTCCAATTGGTCTTAGTGTATATATACCAATATCTATCTTGGTTAAATTTAATCTACCATTGTTCCTGCTTGTAAGTTTTGTAAGTATAGGTTTTGTAATTTTTGCTTTCTTTATATTTCATAAAGGTCTTAAAAAATATTCATCAAGTAATTTGATGGTTGCTCGAGTATAAGTATATTAAGAAACTTTGACTTTAGTATGTTATATTATTTTGGTCAAAGTTTTTTGTTTGGATATATGGTTTTGGTTATGACGAATGTTTTTTTGTTTGGTTGTGTTGACTTTTGTTGGAACAAATTGATTTTATATTGATGAATGGCTTCGCTTGGTTATTAGCTTTCTTATCCAGTCTATAGGAATTACGGTTGCGGCTAAAAGTATGGTGATTTGTATTTCTTTTAGGGTTAGGCCAAAGGCTCTAAATAGTTCACCACCATAGTATATTAAGTATAATTGGACTATTACGATTATTAAGGTAACTATTAGAAAGGCTTTATTTTTGGAAAGATTTGATAATATGTTTATTCTTGTTGTTCTGGCATTGAAGCTATTGAATATTCCCATGAAAATGAATAAAGCAAAGAAAGCTGTCATGAAGTATTTGTTGTTAGGATCATAGCGATACAGAGACTTTATGGTATCATTTGTTAGGAAGAATATGCATAAGAGTGATGAGTATATTCCAGTAAATAATATTTCTCCATACATGTATTTGTTAATTATCGTTTCTTCTTTTTTCTTTGGTTGTTCATACATGTACGACTTTAGGGTTGGCTCGTAGGAGAATGCAATTCCAGCGAGTGTATCCATAATCATATTTATCCATAGCATTTGTACTATTGTTACTGGTGTTTCTACACCAATAAATGGTCCTATTATTGAAAGACTTACAGCACATAGATTTATAGTTAACTGAAATATTATAAATTTCCTGATACTTTTGAAAATGGTTCGGCCGAAGAGAATGGCTTTGGTAATTGATAAAAAATTATCATCTAAAATGACAATGTCGCTTGCTTCTTTACATACTTCTGAACCTGAGCCCATGGCGAATCCTACATCTGCTTTTTTTAAAGCTGGTGCATCGTTAACTCCATCACCTGTCATACCGGTGACTAATCCTAATTCTTCAGATAATCTCACTAACCTACTTTTGTCTTCTGGAAGACTTCGTGCTACAACTCTTAAGTTTGGTAATATTTTTTTTACTTCTTCATCTGATAGATTCGCTAAATCATTACTTGTTATTGCGATGTCTTTATCGCTTGTAATAAGATGGGTTTCTTTAGCAACACTAACTGCTGTTTCTTTACTGTCTCCGGTTATCATGACTGTTTGAATACCTGCTTTTTTTACTAATTCAATTCCTTCAATGGCTTCCTTTCTAACTTCATCTTTTAAATAAAGAACGGCAATTAATGTAAGACGATTTAATTCTTCATAATGATAGTTGTCATTATAAGCTAAAAGAATGGCACGTATACCGTTACTTGTTTTGTTTTTTATATCGGACATGATGAATTCTTTTGATACTAGTGACTTTTTCTTGCCATCTATCGAGATATAATTTGTACACAGTGGAAGGAGTTTTTCTGGAGCTCCTTTTATATAGTTAACTGGTTTTCCTAAATCGAGTGTCATGGTTGAATACTTTTTGGTACTGTCAAATGGTGTTGATTTTATTTTTTTTACGTCTTTTGGCTTTTCCTTGATAAAATTTAATATTGCTCTATCGGTAATATTACCACCTACTGTAGTATTATTTTCATCATGATAGCTTGAGTTATTATATACACAGGCGTACTTTAGATGTTCTTCATAAACTTTGTATGGTTTTAGTTCTGATGCTGTTAAGTATGATTTTTTGTCACCGGTTATGAAGCTAGCAACTTCTAATTGTCCCTTGGTAAGAGTACCTGTTTTATCTGTGAATAAAATGTTAAGGCTACCAGCTGTTTCTATTCCGACTAATTTTCTTACAAGGACATTATTCTTTAACATTTTCTTCATATTTGAAGATAGAACTAGGGTAATCATCATGGGCAGACCTTCTGGTACGGCTACTACAATAATTGTGACACTTAGTGTTAAGGCATATAGAATGTGTTTAAACATTAATGGAAAGTTTGTTAGTGTTTTTATCATTTCTGATACGACAAAATTATTTTCCACAACTACCTGTGAAAATAAATATGAAATACTTACTAAGGCAGCACTAATGTAGCCAATGACACTTATGGTACCAGCAAGTTTTCTAAGACGTAGTTTTAAAGGACTATCTTGACTATCTTCTTGTAGCTCTTGTGACATTTTTCCATAGAAGGTATCATTCCCTACTTTTTCTACTTTCATTAGTGCTTCTTTTGAATAAACGACCGTTCCACGATAAACAGTGTTGTTGGTACTGGTTGAATTTTTGGTTATTTCGATAGTTTCTCCGGTTAGGCTTGATTCGTCTACGTCTATTTCTCCAGAGACAATTATTCCATCTGCCGGAATTCTATCTCCTGATTGTAGTAAAACTATATCATTGACAACTATATCATCAATTGATGTTTCTGTTATTTTGTTATTTCTTTTTACTTTGCAATTTATTTTTGAAGATGATTCTTGTAATCTTTCGAAAGCTGATTCACTTCCATATTCGGAAATAGCTGATATTAGCGAAGCAACTAGTATGGCGATAACGATACCTATTGTTTCGAACCAGTCAAAATCTTGGAATAGGAATATGGTTTTAATAGCTAGTGCTATAAGTAGAATCTTTATTATGGGATCAGCTAAAGTCTCCATAAACAATTTGAAAAAACTATTGTTCTTTTTGGTAGTTATTTCATTTGTGCCATATTTCTTCTTATTTTCTATAACCTCTTCATTAGTCAAACCTGTGTACATATTTTTCCTCCTCGAAAGAATATATGATTTTTTTTAAGGATGTATGTATAATCAACATTTTTAGACTAATTTCGAATGGTTGGATAATGATTTTGATATTGATAGTTTTTGGTGGATGTAAATTTATGAATTACTCTTTGTTAGTTTTGAATATTTTTGATAATGGTGAATTTATAATCTACTCTTTATGTTAAATATCATTCGTGATATAATTTTGTTATATGGAATTTTAAGGGTTGGTGATTTCAGTTTGAAAAAAATTGAGTTACATTTACATTTTGATGGCTCTATCGATATTGATTACACTAATAAGATGCTCGGGTATGACGCAACTAGTGAACTTGTTGATACTACGTCAAAAAATTTAACTGAATACTTGTCTAAATTCGATTTGCCAATAAAGTTGTTGCAGGATTTAGATAATATAGAAATGTATGCTTATTTACTTGGTAGGCAGTTAGAAGATGATGAAGTTATTTATGCTGAGGTTAGATTTTGTCCATTGTTTCATTTGAGTAAACATAATATTTATGAAGTTGTTGCGGCAATGAAACGGGGATTTGGAAAAGTACCAAGTGTAAAAGTTAATTTAATATTTTGTATGATGAGACATTTCAGTTTTGAGGATAATTATAAAATAATTCAGCTAACAAAAGAGTTTTTAGGTAAAGGCGTTGTGGCAATAGATTTGGCTGGCGATGAGGCTAATTATAAAACTAGTAATTTTAAAGAATTGTTTGAAATAGTTAATAAGGAAAGGATTCCTTTTACTATTCATGCAGGTGAGGCCACTGGTTGTGAAAGTGTTGTTGAAGCTATTAATTTTGGTGCTAAAAGAATTGGTCATGGAATTAGTAGCATTGAATCTAGTGTTGTTGTAAATAAATTGATAAATGAAAGAATTACGTTGGAAGTTTGTCCTTCTAGTAATGTTGATACTGATGTTGTTGTGAGCATGGACAAACATCCTATTAAAGCATTAGTTGATAGAGGTGTTTTGGTGACTATTAATACGGATAATAGAACTGTTTCTAATACAAATTTAAATCATGAATACGAGTTATTGAAAGATACATTTGGATTTACTGATGAAGATTTCTTACAATTTAATATGAATGCTATTGAGGCTGCTTTTATTAGTGATGATGAGAAAGAAGAATTAAGAAAAGAATTGTTGAAATAGTTTGGCTATGGATTTGAGTATTGATTTATGTTGAGGTGCGTTGTTGGAGTTAACTATTGATTTATGTTGGCTTTTCTGATATTTTATTTTTATTCTGTATTTAGTTTCGAGGTTTATTATGGATATGTTAAAAAGTTGTATGTTATGTCCCAGAAATTGTAAGGTTAATAGGCATAAAAGTGTCGGATTCTGTGGTGCTTCTGATAAGGTTAAACTTGCATATTATAGTCTTCATCAATGGGAAGAGCCTGTTATATCTGGTGAAAATGGATCTGGGACGGTATTTTTTTCAAATTGTAATTTAAGATGTTTGTTTTGTCAGAATAAAAAGATTAGTACTGATAGGAATAGCTATGGTAAAGAAATAAGTAATGATAAGTTGAAGGAAATTTTTTTGAAGTTACAGGATTTAGGTGCTCATAATATTAACTTGGTTACACCTACTCATTATGTTCCACAAATTATAGATGTGTTGAAAGAAGTAAAAAATAAAAATTTAAAAATACCAGTTGTGTATAATACTAGTAGTTATGAAAATGTTAGTACTATTGAGAGTTTGAAGGGTCTTATCGATATATACCTGGCCGATTTAAAATATTTTGATGATGAGCTTGGTAGTAAGTATTCGAAATGTAATGACTATTTTAAATATGCTAGTTTGGCAATTGAGGCAATGTATAAGCAGACTGGTAAGTTTCAAATTAAAGATAATTTGTTGATGTCCGGCTTGGTAGTTAGAGTTTTGGTTTTGCCTGGGCATGTTGATGATAGTAAAAAAATAATTAAGTACTTATATGATACATATAAAGATAATATAATTATTAGTATAATGAACCAGTACACTCCGGTGTGTAAGATTGATGACTTTCCTAATTTAAATAGGAAGCTTACAGATGAAGAGTATGATGAGGTTATAGATTATGCGTGTTCGCTTGGAATAGAAAATGCGTTTGTACAGGAAGGTGAAACTCAAAGTGAGAGTTTTATACCTGACTTTGATAGTTCAATTATTTAAGGAGGTTAAAAAATGAAAGGTTTTAGATTAAATCCAGATAAAAAGTATGTGTCTATTATCGTTGAAGGTTTGGAAAAGAAAGAAGGACATTGTCCTTGCAGAGTTAATGTTGATGATACTACATTGTGTCCTTGTGATGAATTTGTAAGAGATCAGATTTGTAAGTGTAAGCTTTTTGTTCCAATTGAGGATAATAAAGAAAAAAAGGAAAAATAATTAATGATGGCAGTATCGTTATGGTACTGTTGTTATGTGCTTATTTTTTGCACTGGTAATCGGTTAGCTTATGATTTTATAGCTTATATGGGGTTTTTGCAGATATTTAGCAAGTTTTATTTTCTATTTTTCATTTTTGTGATATGATTTATATGGAGGTAATTATGAAGAAGTTTAAAATATTTTTAGCAATTATAGCATGTTTACTAATTGTACCTTTTACAGTTTTTGCTGAAGGAGATGCTGATAGTGCTTCTAACAATGAAGATTCAAAAAAAGTAAAATTATATTTCTTCCATGGTGATGGATGTCCTCATTGTGCCGAAGCAGAGGAATTCTTCGATAGCATCAAGGATGAATATGGTGATAAGTTTGAAATTGTTGCCTATGAAGTTTGGTATGATACAAATAATAGTGAATTATTACAAAAAGTTGGTGAAGCTAGAGACGAAAAAATTTCTGGTGTTCCATATATCTTGATTGGAGATAAGTCTTGGTCTGGATATGCAAGTAATCTTGATGATGAAATTATCGACGCTATTAAATCTGAGTATGATAAGGATGTTGCTGATAGATATGATATCATGAACTATGTTGATAGTAGTAAAGGTAATCCTAAGGCGCTTGGTGATAATAGTTCAAATGGTTCAAACAATTCAAATAATTCTACAACTGTAAAAGATGAAAAGAAATCAAATGATGCTTTAGCTATAGTTATTATGTTAGTAGTTGCTGCCGGTATTGGATACGGTGTTGTAGTTGCTAGAAAGAAAGCTGTATAGGAATATTAAAAGAAGCCGATAACAAGCTTGCCTAATTTATGTTAGGTGTTGGACTTGTTGATGAGCTTCTTTTTTTGTGGAATGATGTTGTTTTTTTGTGTTGACTTGGAACTGTTTTTGACAATTACTGGAAAAATTTGGTAATTTTTATGAACGGTAGTTTAAAAGAAAAAAATTCTCATTAAGAGAATCTTATTGTGGAATTATTAAGTTTTGACCGACTGTTAGTAAGTTCGTTGTTAGATTATTGACATTCTTGATATCGTCTACTGATACTTCAAAGTCTTTAGCGATGGACCAGAGAGTGTCGCCTCTTTTTACGGTATATGTTACTTCTGTTTCCATATTAGTTATTGGTATTCTAAGTTCATCACCTATTTTTAGGTTTATGTTTGATAGATTGTTGAAAGCTATTATATCATTGACAGGGACTTTATATCTTTGAGATATTTTCCATAAGCTGTCACCTTTTTGAACTGTGTATATTATGTATGGTTGTTCAATCGGTGGTATGGTTGGCTCTTCTTCGTCTGGAGTTTTGTCGGTTGCTGGAACTAGGATTTGTTGTCCAGGAAGAAGTGAGTTAACGGTTAAGTTGTTTAATCGTTTTATTATGTCCACAGTTGTTCCAAATTTATTGGCTATTCCGTATAATGTATCACCTTTTTCCACAATATATGTGGATACTTCTGGTAAAGTTTCTTCTGAAATTAGTAAGGTTTGTCCTATGGTTAAGGCATTTGAAGTTAGATTGTTTAGTCTTTTGATGGTATCTACTGTGGTACCGAATTTGTTCGCAATACTATATAGTGTATCGCCTCGTCTTACTGTGTAATAGTTTTCTTGTGTTGTTGAATCTTTTGTGTATGGCACTTGTGCATAGTCGGCAATTGCTTTTACGACGCCTTCTACATAGTCTGTTAAGTTGTTTTGAAGTTTATAAGCATCGTTGGCATTGTCTATAAAACCGTATTCTACTAGTAATGACTCTAAGTTACCTGTATCACGAATTATAAAGTAGTAGTCCTTGTTTGGATTTTCGGGAAGGCGACGTTGGTAGACTTTTCTTTCTATTTGGCCGGCGTCACCGATGTTATTAAGAGCCATTTGAGCAAGTGTTGGGTTGTTCCGTAAGGCATATACGATTTCAGCACCTTCGCCACCCCGGGAAAGATTTTATGTGATTAGGCTATCATTTTTCCTTTATTTTACTGCATTTCTATTTTTTCTAAAAATAGTATAGGGGATGGTAAGATTGTGTGATTAACAATTTTACCACCCTATTTTTATTATTTAATTTATTTCTTCATAATTAGTTTTTATATCATTTAGCACCTTGAATCTATATTGAATTTCTATATTTCTATCTTTATCAATATAAATATTTTTTACTAAAGTCTTTATGAGTTCTCTATTAGGTTCATCTAAATTCAAAAGTGATTTTATTTGTTCTTCATATTTTGCTATTTCTTTTGTATCTTCTTTAATCTGATTTTCTTCATTATCAATTTCATAAATTCTATAATTTAAGGCTGATATTTGTTTTTCCGTTTGTGTCAACAGTCTTGTATAAGTATCAACACTTATTATTCCATTAAATTTATCATCATATAAAGCATCAGATTTTCTTTTTAATTCATCAATATCATTTAATAATTGTTGCTTTTCTTTTTGCCTATCATTCTTTTCCTTTGTTCTATCTTGTAATACTTTTTCGGATAACTCTTTAATATTTAAACTATCTAAATATTTTTGACAAGTTGTTTTAATAACACTCATTATTTTTTCTTCTAACTTATCATAAGGAAAGAAATGTGGATAACATAAATGTCTTCTAGGGTCTCTTGCATATTTATTACAATTAACACTCCAATATTTTCCGTCTTTATAGTTCTTATTTTTCCTATAAAGAACACTTAAGGAATTTCCACATTCTTTGCAGACAAGAAGATTTTCCAATAATCTTTTTTCTCTATTACAATGTGTAGTTCTTACTCTTGCAGGAGCATTTTGTATTGCTTCAAATACTGTTTTACTAACAAGAGGTTCATGAGTATTTTCAACAATTATCCAAAACTCTTTTTCTAAAGCAACTTTCTTCTGAGATTTATAACTTAACTTAGTTTGAACATTTTGAACCATATCCCCTGTATACATTCTATTTTTTAATAATTTATTTACTGAAGATATTGTCCATACATTTACTTTTTGTCTTGAAGATGATTTGGTATTTTTGTACATACTAGGGCTTAATATCTTGTTATCATTTAAGTATGAAACAATATCACTTACTCCAATTCCAGAATGAGCCATTTTAAATATCTTTTTAACAATAGGAGCAACTTCTGGATCAGGTATTAAATGTCCTTTATCAAGTGGATCTCTCATGTATCCATAACATGGTTTACTGCCTATAAATTTACCTTGTTCTTTCTTATTTTTTAGTATTGAACGAATCTTCTTAGAAGTATCTTTACTAGTCATATCATTAAACAAAGCTTTAAATGGAGCAATGTCATTATTAGCACTTTCTAAAAATGTATCAACTTGATCTAATATAGAAATATATCTAATTTTCTTTTGTGGAAAATATTGTTCTACATAATATCCACATTGAATATAATCTCTACCTAATCTTGATAAGTCTTTTGTGATTACACAATTGATTCGACAACTTTCAATATCTTTTAATAATCTTTGAAAAGAAGGCCTATCAAAGTTAGTTCCTGTAAATCCATCATCTACATACTCATCAACCAAAGTAAATCCACTCATTTTTACATAATCCATTAATAAATTTCTTTGATTGATTATACTTTCACTCTCTGACTCATAAGTTTTATCTTCATCACTTTCTGATAATCTGATATATAAACCTACTCTATAAAAACTTGGTGCTTGTATTATATTGTTATACACTTACTACTCCTTCCAACGTGTATAACTTCAATAAGCAATATCATTATACCACAAACTTTTACTGCTTACTATTTTCTAACATCAATTTTAAATACTCCTCTATTAAGTCAACCAAGTTTTTATCTTTATCGAAAGTTTCAGTTATATTCACTAATCTACACCTCTCCTTTCATTTTATGAAATAAGAACGACTATAAGACTTTATTATCAAAATTATGGCATAAAAAAATTAGTTATATTTCAAACTAATCTAGTAATAGAAAATACTATATTCTTTTAATCCATTTCGTTTTCGTTTAACATTTTGAAGTTCTAATTTGTAAAATTCTATTTTTTTTAAATAATCCTTATGAAAATAATTTTCACTTAACCATTTAACACCTTCTTTAGAAATTATTACTTTACCATCTTTTAAATACTTAAATGATTGATTAGTTCTTTTCTCCATTCTATTAACTGCAACACCAATAGTATTTTTACTTTTATTAAAATAACTTCTTAAATCATATAAGGATATATCTTTATATTCAAATTCATTATGAGTAAAATGTAACTCATTTTCTAATCTTAATATTTGTTTTCTAAAGAAGTTTATTTCAGCATCCAAATAAAATATATTATTATTGAAATAAACTTCTTCTATCCACTCCACAAATTCTAATTTTAAATATACTACTCTTTCACCATTTTGAGCAAAATGTTCATCATTCCATCTTTCATTAGAATGTCTTCTTTTTAATCTTTTCACTAATCTCTTATACTGTTTTTCGCTAATTTTAAACTTCTGTAAAACACGCCACTTCTCCATTGACTTAAATTCCATATTTCTCCTTTCATTTCATAACACATTTCAAATTACCATTAAATCCTATTTTGAGGTTACATACCCGTGTAATACAATATATCAAGCATGGTGTATACACATCCATCTAGCTTGTTAGGGAATATCCCTAAAACCCACTAATAGTCTCCGACAGTTTAGAAATTTTTTAATCAAATTTTCATTTAATATTTCAACTATTTCATAAAATTCATTATCAATTTTTAAAAATATAACTCACCCTCTTTCTTTGATAAAAATAAAAATGGACGTGAAAAAAGAGAGATAAAAAATCTCTCAAATAGTCCTTCTTTATAATTATCCTATATTACCATAATACCACAAAATAATAGGAATTGCAATGGCACGATTTTCATCAAATGCTTCACTATCCGTTATAAAATAAGGGTTTGTAAAAGAAAAAACAATTTGCAAAAATACAAATTATTTCTATCATCTCACAACTTTCCTATATTATCATTTTAGCACAAAATCATAGGACAGTCAACGGACATGATGCAATATTAACCTTCTTTTCCTGAAATTCTATTGAATTTATATATTATTTAATGCACTCTAAATTCATCAATTAATACACCTGCAATTTCATTATCATGAGCTATCAATATACATAAAATATCTTCATAAGACTTAATTAATTCTTCATCTAATTTTATTTTATCGCTATATTTTGTAAATGATTTAATAATTATCATATTAATAATAATATCTACATCACCTTTTAATTCTTTTTCTAGAATATTATAGTTACTATTGTTGTAAGATAAGATTTCTTTTACACTAATTAGAATTTCAGGTAGTAATTCATCAACATTCAGTAAATATAAAGATTTAATAGCATCTCTTATATAATAAATTCCGTACTTTGAAAACTGCCTGTTTAAAAACATTTTATCTTCATAGTTATAACTTGTTTTTATCTCCGAAGGATTCCACTTACAATCTCTTGATGCATTAAAGAAAAGACATTTATATAATTGCTTTTTTACTTTTTCATTTTTAATATTAACAATTCTTTTTTCAACTTCTGATATCTTCTTTTTACAGATATTTCTCCTAGAAGCATTATTATAAGAATCATAAAATTCAGCAATAAAACCACCCATAATTTTCTGATAAAATTCTATTGCTTCCTCTTGAAATATTTCAAAATTAATATCTTTAAACAAAAAATCAATCACATTTTCATTATATTCTAATGTGTAAATTAATTCTTTTTGTATAAAAGAAACTAATTCAAATTCACTATATGTATCAATGATTTCATAATATAGCCTATCTTCTTTACAAGAGTCATATATATTTATCATGCATTTCAACAATTCTTTTAGAATTTTTTCAAAAGATTTGTTACTTAAAGTCATTCCACAATTAACAATTTTAAATAGTAATTGTATATCATAATCATCAATATTGAACTGATCTAAATTTAATTTTTTTTCATCAAACAAATAATCTTGTATAACTTGTTCTTTTAAGCTTTCATACTTTTTTTCGCTATTTTCTTCAAGTTGATAGTCCACACCAGAAAGCCTGGGCACAAAATTAGGCTTAAATACAAATCCAGACTCTTTAACATACGTAGCATTATATTTTTGATGATTCATTTCGTCTTCTGAAAGTTTGATGATAGTATTAAATATAATTCTAGATAAGTTAGAATTACCTAACAGATACTGAGATATTTTTAATTGTATTTGTTTAATAATACCATCATGTGTATCATTTATAATGTATTTCAAAATTATTTTTTTAATTTTATTTTTTATTTCATCACTTGTATCTTCATATAATTGATCTAATAAAATATTAATTAATTGTGGTTCAAAAATAAAAACTTCGTTTTCAAATATTTTTTCCAGTCCAGTAATCCAGAAATCACAAAAATTATTTCTTTCTAATGTAGATAATTTTTCTTCTTTTAGGGCTATGGAGATAAAACATATTAAGATGGATTCATATCCACTAGTTCTATCACTATTGCTATTTATAATGCCATTTAATTCTTCAATACAATTTAGGAGCTTATCTCTATCGTTTTTTCCTCTTTGTCTATCTCTAATATAATTATCAATTTTATTTTCTAATTCAACATAAATTTCATTTTGTTTTTCATGTAAATCTGTCACTTTTTTTGCTTCACCAGTAATTTTAGTTTCAATCATTGATGTATTTTTATCAACTTCAGTTATTACGGCATTTCGCATATCCATTTTTTGTATTTGAAGATAATTAGTTGCATTATCCTCAGTATTAGTAATAATAGTATATAAATAATCCAAAATTTTAAAAACCCGTTTTTGAAAATCAACACCAAAACTAATTTGCAAACTTATAGCATAATTTTCAATATGGATTGCACATTTTTTATCTAATTCATATCTATATTTTATTTCTGGCAATCCAATTTTTAATAATAATTGTTTTTCTAGCATTTGTAATTGAGGATTATTTAAATATAAGGAATATCTATGAGTATCCCAATTTATAATATCAATACTCGTAACTAAATCTAAGGCATATCCAGGAAACTCATTTTGAAAATGTAGTCCTATATTCTCTATTACTGTCAATAAAATTACATTATTTGACTTTGAATAAATTTTATTTTTAATATTTAATAGTATCTTTTCAACATTTTCTTTATCAGATAAATTTTGTTGAATAAAATTAATTATGGAATCTTTAATATAAAATACAATATCACTTAATAAATCAGGAACATATCCGTCCCTTGTACCAGCCAGCCACATATTATTATTTCCATAATATTGCTTAATTTCATTTGTATCAACAAATTTTATTTTTACTTTAAGAACATTGTCGGGTGAGTTTTCTGCATAAGCGTCAACAGAATTATTTATAAAATCAATTGCCCAATCTAATCCAATATAAAAGTTTACTCTAAAAAGATTCCACAACAAAACATTTTTATTTGGTGTTTGAAATGAATACTTATAATCTTCACATAATCCATAATCATTCTCAACATTACTATGATAATAAAATTCATTATTTGAGTTTTTTTTAATCCACAGAGTATTTGCAATGAAACACATTTCATGTGGCAATTCTTTAACAAGATTATAGTGTGCATTTTCTGAAATCCATTGTAATATTTCTTCCGACATTCTCTGATTTTTTTTACTTTTGCTGTTATAACCATCTAATAATTTAGTGAAAAAATTTTTTAACCATTCAGAACAAGTTTCTGAAAGTTTGAAAAGTACAACAAGATATTTATCAATATATTCAATGACATTGAACCACTCTTTATCGACTTTTTGGAAAGCTTCATCAACAAAAGATTCTAAGATTGAACAAACAAGTATATCAATTTCTTTTAACCTGTTATTGTTTTGATTTGTATAGTCTAAACAAAGTTTTGCAACTTTAGACTCATTAATAGTATTTTTTAAATATAACTTTTCTTGAGCAATTATTTTTATTATATTTTTACGACTTCCACCAGTTGGAATCAATATAACTTTTGGAAGTTCATTATTAAAATCAACTAATTTCAAATCGAAGCAATAAATATTGCAAATATCTATAAATTCATCTAATAAATTATTATCTAAAATATTAAATATATTTTTTTCAAAGAAATTGTCATTATAATTTGATTTTAATATTCCAATTTCAGTTTGCTTTTTCCACTCATTAGATACGCAATTAGAAAATACCAAATTATTTATAAATTTATCCTGATTTTCTTTAGTAAATAATTTATTAGAAATCCATATTTGATATCTTCTATAGACACATCTACCCATTTTTTCTATTTTTTTATAAAAATTATCATATTTCCCCTTACAAGAGATAAACTGTTCATCAAAAAATTGTTCAAAACATATGTCTTCAAATATATCATATTTTAAACGAATACCCTCTTTATTGCGTATAACTATTTCTTCTGAAATTAAAGCAGAAATAATATTAGAATCAATATCTTTCTCACTGACTCCTAAAACAAATTTTTTTGCTCTGTCAAAAACTATTTTTTCTATTGCCTTTCTAACATTAGATACTTTAATATTATATTTTTTAGTTTTAGACTTCAAACAAATTATATTTTCCCAAATATAATATCGGAGTTTATTAATATCATCTATACAATCTGGATTAATATTATATGACATAATGATATTTATATAAAAAGGTATTTTAAGCAAATCGTTATAGCTATTATTTTGTGCTAACTTGTTTATAATTGGGTATTTTTCTTTAATTAGATTTAACTCTTTTGATGAAATTTCGTCTATCTCATACAATTTAATCATATAGTTAGATTCAAGTTTTATAAATGCATTATTATCATTTGATCTACATGAAGTTATTATATATGCATTCTCATATTTTGATACTATGGAATATAATGATTCTAATAATTCTAGTTTAGTTTTTGACGCATCAGCAATAAATTCTAAAGCATCTATAAAGAATACAATTCTTTTACCATTTAGAAAATCTAACATAGTTTTAATATCAAAATTCCAAATACTATTTAGATGAGTTTCTTCAACAAATCTTTCAGCACGTGCAAATAAGACCAATTCCTCATCATCAAGGTATTTTTTGCATAAAACTGACTTCCCGCTACCAGCCATTCCTTGAATGGATATAAATTTATTATTATCATCTTTTATTCTTTTTAAAAAATCTGATCTATCAATTTCATATTCGCCATTTATTTTTACATCTATATTTTTTATACCAACATTTTTACTAATATCTAAGGCTTCACTAAATTTTAGTAATATTTCGTTGTAATTTTCAAATTCTTGTTTAAGTAATATAAAGATATCTTCTTGAAATTTTATATCATTTTTTGATCGTGTTACAATGTCTAGAGTAGTTATTAAATTCTTGCTTTTATCAAAAGGAATATTACCAATTTGCTTTTTCCCAGTATAATTTTTAATTTTTGTAATTTTATCATTATGTAAAACAAAAAAATAGACCTCTGTAATTTCAGAATATTTATTATCCTTGTTATCTCTGACATTTTCTAAAGTACTTTTAATCTTATTTTCCACATCAAGAGTTGTACTGACTTGAATATATATTTTTTTATCTTCTGATATCAAATCAAAATAAGGAAAATTACATCTCTCATCATTTAAATTATAAAATTTTTGATTAAAGTATAGTCCACAAATATTCTGCGCAAATAATTCAAACATTTTTGCATTATCAAATAATCCATTTTTATTAGCTAATTTTATCTTTTGTTCATATGCAGACATATAATCTATAATAAAATCCATTCTCTCTTTTGAATACATCATAATCACCCTAACAACTTATTTAATAATATAGAAAAAATTTTTTAATTTTGATTTATCACTAAAGATTTAGTATTTACTTTTTCTAGCCTTTTTTACAAAGGATATCTCGAATATAAAATCTATACCATTTTTTATAAAAATCTAATCAACTTTGTATTGTTCAGTTAAATATTTAAAAGTTGAATTAGTTTGTATCTTACTTGAAGGTATCAAAACATATTCCCAATGTTTATTACCTGTTGAATCTGCCCATTTTGATACTAATTGACAATATGAAAGTGCTCTTTCCTGTTTTGCTAAAACATCAACATCATCTAATTTATTATCAGCTTTTACTTCAACTAAATATACAATAGATTCTGTTTCCACTACAAAGTCTGGTTCATAACGCTTTCCACCATTATATGTAATATTAAACTCATTTGGACTAGGTCTTAACCATGTACGCACAAAATTATCTTCTCTTTCAAGCTGTCTGGCAAGTATAAGTTCTGGTTCACTATCAAATTTTGCTGAACTAAATACACCTCTCTTTATTCCATCAAATAATATTGAAGTTATTTTTCCATCATTTTTAGAATCATATGAATCAAAAATATTCTTTACTTTACTATAACTGTAATTTGATTGAAAATTTATATTACTATTACTAAAAACTTCTTCCTTTATCAATCCTTCATTTCTAATAAAATGTCTTAACATTTGAGAATAAATTTCTGATGTTATTTCATTTTTATACATCATAACTATGTTTTTTGTTCCGTCTACACCATATTGTTGTTCATAATAATCTGTCAACTGACTTATTAATTTAAATAATAGCTCTGAACTTTTTTCATAATCAACTTCTGCTTTTTTTCGTAACTCATCGACAATCGACTTTTTAGGATTCAATATATCAAAAGTAATATAACCTTTTTGTATTTTTTCTTCATCTGAGGAATCTAATAAATTTCTTAAAATTAATTCATTTTCTATAGGTTGCTGATTAAATTCAGTTAAATCCAAATCAAAATCATCAAAGTAGTATTCACCTTCTTCTCTTTCTACCTTAATCTTTGGTATTAAAATAAATTTGTTAAGAATTTGATCGTGTGTCTTAATAATATTTTCTTTTATCCAATTTTCAATTGGATTTTTATTTTCATCATAAATTTTACCATAATCCTTATCTTTTTTTATTTCATATTCTATAGCATCTTTTATTTTAATTTTTCCTTCATCCGTAAAATTATTATTAGAACTTAAAGTGTAATTTTCAACATTCTTTACTAATAAATCATTTATTCTATTTGCAAAACCATATTTTTCGCTTTCCTCACATACAACAAGTTTATCACACAATTCATCATCTGAGGGGTATTCCAGAGGTAAGCGCGTAAAAATTATTTTTTCCTTTTCTAGTTCTTCAGCTTTTATAATATTACCTTTGTTAAAAATTGAATCACCTTTTTGGGCTTCTTCTATAATTTCCTTAAATTTATCATGTGCTGTAAGCATAACAGAGTCAATATCCTTATCACCAGTTCTTTCACCATAAGGTAATCGTAGTCCTCTTCCTACCATTTGTTCCCTTAATATTTTTGAACTTGCTGTCCTTAAAGGCACAATTGTATAAAGATTATTTACATCCCATCCTTCTTTTAACATATTAACATGAATTACTATTTCAATTGGATTATCAACTTTTTCAACATTTAAAAGCAGCTTTGTATTAACTTCAGTTTCAACGCCTGACATTTTTGAATTTATTGTTATTGTTTTAAATTTATAATATCCATTCTGAAAGTCATCAGATTTTATATACTTTTCTATTTTTGAAGCATGTTCAGTGTCTTTACATACAACTAACATAAATGGTTTTATTAAATCCTTTTTCATACTTCTAGAATGATAAAATAATTTTTCCTTAATGCGTTTATGACATAAAATTCCATCATTTAACATCAATTTATCTATCTCATCATCACCAAAATTATAAAAATTAATATCCGTTCTAGTAACTGCAAAAGGAACTCTTGTATATCCGTCTTTTATTGCTTCAGATAATGGATATTCGTACACAACATTTTTAAATGGAATTTGCTTACCTTTTACATTTACTAAAGGTGTGGCAGTCAATTCTAAGCCTAAAATTGGTTTCAGATTGTTTATAGTTTCCATTCCTCTATCTGCTCTATAATGATGTGATTCATCCATAATAATGACTAAATCTTTCATTTCCGCTAATTCATCATAAAAAGACATTCCTCTTACTTCACTGAAAGCTTTCATTTTTGTATTTTCTTTATCAAATTTACTTATATTATAAACATAAATTGTTACTTCAGAATCAAATAAATTTATCATTCTATTAAAATCATCATCAGCGACTACTCTTGGAGGATTATTAAAACATCCAATTCCTTTAAACACATATTTAGAATTATCTGGATTTCCTAGGTCTCTTTTTAATTTTTCATATATAGTTGTAGATGGAGCAATTACTAAAAAATTTTTAATATTATAGTTTGTATAAAGATATGTTATGAATGCTCCCATAAGTCTAGTTTTACCAACACCTGTTGCTAATGCAAATGTTAATGAAGTAAATGCTCTTTCAAATTCAGTAAATATTGGATATTTTGAATTAATTACCTTTAAATTATTAATATTATCTTGGTTATATTCATTCATTAAATTCGTACTTTTTAATATATCATCCAATATTTGCAATGACTTTTCTTGTGGGTTTCTTAACGACATTATACCAGATATATAATCAATAGAATACTTCATACTATTTACATCATTCATAAAATTCATCCTCCATATCATTGGAAATATCATTTACAACGTTTAGATTATAATTATTTACATTAAAAACACATTTATTTAATAACATCTCTGGTATTTTTTTAATCATTATATTTTTATATTTATTTAATAGTTCCTCATCATAAGCTGTACACGCAATAACAAGATACTCTTCAGGAAGCATAGAATCTTTTATTTTTTCTAGTGCTATTGAGTTTAAAAATTGGGTTGTTACATATAAATAACTATTTTCATTTCCTATTGATTGTTTCCAAAAAATTTCTTTATCAGGATTGTATTCAAAACCTTCATGGAGTGCAACTGATTTTGCTAGCATTTCTGGATTGTAGTCTTTATTAATAACCATTTCCCCAAAAGAATCTTCATTTATTAAAGTTGGTGCAAGTTCGTAAAATTTGTAACCTCCACCGCCTTCCCAGTTTGCTAACTTTGTGACACCTAATCTATCATTATTATCTATTATCGAATTTATTCTTGGAATACAATGAGTATAACAATGTTCTCCCATTTCTACACCAATCCATCTTCTGTTCATCTTATGTGCAACTGCTGCTGTTGTGCCACTTCCTAAAAATGAATCTAAAACATAATCTCCAGGTTTAGTAGCTATATCTAATATTTGATAAATAAGTGCTTCAGGTTTTTTACTTCTTTTAAATTCAACATTTCCTTCATTCGCTAAATTTGCTTTAGGTATATCTTCATTTTTCCAAAAATCAGACATTTTATTTGTTTTAACTATTCTGCCATTAATTAATTCTGAAGATGATTTAAGCCAAGCAAACAATTCTTTATTATTATAAAATAAAGTTGTGTTCATTCCTTTTAATTTTCCCCTTGATGGAATATACTCTACAGAGTACATCCCTTTATCTTCAAACGAAGAAATTATTTTATTTTGAAAAGTATTTTCTTTTTGCGGATTTGTAGTTCTGAAAACTTTTTCGTAATTTAGAATATATTCATTAATTATCTCATTTTTTCGCTTATCAAAATTTTTTATAGAAATACTTTTAATGATATAATTATAATGTTTAAAAACTATAACATCATTACCACTCGAATCTTTAAAACGATAATATTCTTTTTTTTCTCCAGGGTCAACTAAAATATTAGAATATCTTTTCATAACTTCTTTATCTAAATCCTTATATGTTTTTGCCTCTTTTATCTCTAAAGAACTTTTATTCTTTGAATATACTAAAATACTTTCTCGTGTATTTACTAAAAAATTCCCACCCTGACCAATACCAGCAGTTCCAGAACGTTCATATGCTATATCTCCTAAAAAATTACTTCTTCCAAATATCTCGTCCATCAAAACTTTTAAATAATGACATTCAATATCATCAATAGAGACCCATATTGTTCCATTATCAGCTAATAATTTATGCAATAGTAATAATCTACTGCGCATCAGATTTAACCATATACTATGTTCAAGATTATCATCATAATGTTCAAAAGCATTTCCAGTATTATATGGCGGATCGATATATATACACTTGATTTTTCCATTAAAATTCTTTTCCAAAGCTTTTAATGCTAAAAGATTATCACCATGAATCAACATATTTCCATTATTTTTATCACCATAACTTTTTTCATTATCTTCTATAAGAATTCTAGGTTCTATTTCATGCATTTTATATTTATCAACCCATGTCAATTCTAATTTATTAGTCATAATATTCACCACACTTCTAATTTTCTTCTAAACTTTAATACATATTTTTATCTAATTAAAATTTTTTCAAAATACAATTTTTTTAGATAACCGCTCATATTAATTATACTATAAAAAACAACAAAAATCGACTTTTTAAGACTAATTAATATCAATTATTGTTTTTCTTAATTCTTCTTCTAAAGAATGAGATAATTGTATTAAATATTCTTCATTAACATCAATATCAGTTCGATTCGACATCTTTTTTTCAATAAGATTAAATATATCATTTCTATCTCTTTTACTGGTAATTCTATCAAAAATTAATCCAGCCCATGAATTATCAAAATAATGACATCCCATAAATATTAATTTCAAATTTTTATCATTTGTTGCAAAGAAAATTTCTTTATCTGAAAAATGATATTGTAAATTATTGATTGATGACAAATAAGAAATATCCCAAGCCTGATTTTTACACCCCATGATGATTTTTTCAAAATCTTTACTTTTAATTTTCTTTGGTGCCTTAATAGTCGGGTAGTTAGTGAATAATAAAATTGCATAGGTAATATCATACATAGATAATTTTAAATTATCATAATACCAATCAAGATACTTTATAATTTTATTTTTTTTAGATAAGTTAGTTAGAAAAACCTCTGCAATTTTTAAAACCGAACAATAACTAAGTAAATATGTAATACTTTTATTTTTATAATTTGCATGGCGGTGAAATTTTACTGATATATCAAATTTTTGTAATTTATAGTTCCCATTTTTTAAGTGATTTAAAAAAACGAAACTTGGAATTTCAGATAGATAAGTCAACAACTCATTTAATTGCCTAATGACTTCTGAATTTTCTGTTAAATCTCCATATTCATTCATTGCCAATCCAATATTATATTGTAATCCATTACAATTACAAAACATCAAAAATGATAGTAGCATTATCATATTATCTTCTTCTTTTAATTCACCATTTTTAAGATAATCAAACAACATTGAAGTTATATTTCTATCTAATACAATAATTTTGTCTTTCTTATTCATCAAATATTCTTTGTAATGAGTAAATTTTCCTTCCATAGCATAATAAGGATGAAAAATAATTTGAAAAGAATTAACTAAATCAAATATATCATTTAAATCATTATCCTCTAAAATAATCAAATCGTTCATACAAATCACCTCAAAACATTAGCATAGCTATTCTTATAATAATTAAACAGTTAATTATATTATACCATGTCTATATGGTTTTATCGTCTTTATCTATTTGTTTTAAAAATTGATTTTAAATAATTTATTATGAATTAAAAACCGTATTCGGAAATCCACATACCCGTAATGGTGCACTGGATTAATTTTCATATGGTTTTTCATAAATTATATATTCATAATCAAATCTGCCATTTTCATCTCTAGTTTCAATAACTTTTAAATATTTATTAACTTTTAATTCATTTAATATTTTTCTAATAGTATCTCTACTTTCAACACAAATACTTGATAATCCTAATATAGAATAATCCCAATTATTTGGTAATGATAACATTAAAGATAATAACCCTTTTGCTTTTAAACTTAATCTTCTATCTTTCAAATGATAATTTCCCATAACTATATATCCTTCTTCTCTATTTGATTTGACTCTCATATTCTCATATCCTTTCTTTTCAAAATGAAAAGAGCCTACATTTAATAGACTCTAACAAAACTTTAAATACTAATTTTATTTTTAATTATATTAATGTCATCATTATTTTTTATAGAAAAATTTCCTACAACTTTATTCATGCACTCAGGTGTCCAATAAATTTTTATTTTTTCTTTTGCTCTTGTTATTGCAGTATAGAAAATATTATGAGTAATAACATCACCAATTTCATCATTTAAAACAACTTTAACGGATTCGTATTCCAATCCTTGAGACTTATGAATTGATGTAGCATATGCTACTGCAAATGGAACTACACAGTCTTTTTTATCTTCTATATCGTCATCATAATTTGAATTAACACTAAATCTAATAGTTGTTTCTTCTGTATCTCTTCCTATTATATCTAGTCCCACAAATGAAGCCATCATATCTGAAATTACAATATCTACTAAAATATCAAAGAATATTTTTTCATCTGTTTTATTAATATTTACTATTCTCCCTTTTAAATTATTATATAAAACTGGATAAAATCTATTTAAATCATTAAATAAAACCGGATCTCCCACCTTATACGAATTTATACCCCATTCATAAATCTGATTAGGATTATCAGTTTGCAAATATTTATTTATACTATTAATTCCGTATGGTCCATCATAATTTAAACATAATATTATTTCATCATCACTGCATCTATTGAAAATGTTTTTATTTAATGTATCAGACATATCATAATCTGATAAATATTCTATAATATCTTCATCAATATTTCTAACTTTGGTCCATAAATCTAATAAAACTGGATTTTTTGTACGAAAGGTACCATCTAATTCATTTATACATTGAGGTTGTAACAGCTCTTTGGCAAATTTAAACCAATTTCCAAATTTAATTGATTCAATTTGATATATATCACCTACCAATAATAATAAGTCATATTTATCATTATGGCATAAAACTTTATTCATATCATAATTATCAACAGTACTACATTCATCAATAACTAATAAATCGCATTGTAATGGGTTAACTTTATATTTGTCAATTGTCATAAATGTAAAATTTGAATTATCAGTTCTAATTCGCCTTTTTAAATTTTCTACAGCAGGATTTGTTTTTGCTAAAAAGATAATGTTTCTATATCGGAATATACTCGAAATAATTTTAATTGTTTCTGTTTTACCACATCCTGCTGATCCATATAGTAATGCTACTTTTGAATTTATAAAAACATTCTTACATATTTCATATTTTTTTGGATCAGTAAAAACATAATCAGTCAAAGCTTCCCATCCCATAAAAATATTACTATAGTCTTCATAGCCACTACATGATAATTCATTTAATTTTTCAATAATTGATATAGTTTCCAATTCATATCCCTTTACATATATATATTTATCATCTTTTATAATTTTTCTTCCTTCATGTAAAGGTAAATATAATTTTGAATTAAAACTTGCAATTAATTCATCCATTACATTAAGTGGTAAATCAATCTCATCTATTTTATTATATATATTTCCTAAGCTGTCTGAATTATAATGAAGTCTTCTGGATAATAATTCATCATCTCTTCCATTATTATCTATACATTGTAGTAGTTCGTTTATATCAACTTTATGATTTTGCAAAGAAGATGCATAAGGCATTTCATCAAATGGTATCGAACCATAACTTAAATACAAATCGGAAAGTTTATAATTTTTATCACCATTCAACTGTGATCTTATAACTAGATTATTAAGCTGAAATAAAAAATACTTTAAAATATTGCTACCTGGTTTATTATTTAGAATAATTTTCCTTGATTCATCAATTAAATCGATAATATAATGGGTATTAGCTCCATTTACTAATTCATGTTTGACATTTGAATAGGTAGTATTGTCTAATTCAACAATATCCAATAAATTACATCTGTGATACATTAAATATTTCATAATTAAATTATATTCTCCATATTTTGAAGATATTTTATACTGTAATCCAAATATTTTTGCATAATTATTCAATTCACAAGGTCTTATGGCAATCTTATAATTATCTATAATTTTAATATTAACATTTCTTTCAAATAACTTTATTTTTCGATTAACACTTGAAATTTTTATTGCATAATTATCTATTATCTTTTCTTTCGAATATACTACAATTCTATTAAATTTATTGATATAATCAGTAGCATCAGTTAATGTAACTTCATAGAATACATTTCCATCAATAATAATTGGTTTTACTTTTCTAACATAATACTGATTAGCTATAACACCTTTATTTTTATTAAAGGCTACTGTTTTTATATGATTGGAAATTTGTTGGTAATACTCCTCCATATTTTTTTCAATATTAAGGGGAAAGGAATATAAATTATCCAAGATAATAATTCCATACTTTTTATACATAAAATTTTTTAATTCAATTAAATAACTTAGGTATTTAATCATTACTCTAGATGAACCATCGCCATTTGGCAGTGAATGAGAAGTTGATATTTGTAAAAATCCATGTAATGCTCTTAACTCTCTCATATTAGCACAACTTTTCATATATTTAATTGATTGTTTATTATTTTCATGATTATATTTTATATATCCTTGCACCTTATCCGTAATATAAACTCTAAAAAAGCAATATTCAACTAAGTACCTAAGATTACTTAATATATTTTTAGACATATAATCTCTATCATCAATATTGTCTTCGATAATTTTGTTTATTGTATTATTTGTATCAACTATTTTTGCATCAATATATTGTAATGCTTCATCCATAAATACTACCTACTTCCATTAATTAAAGTCTTCAATAATTAGTAAATATTTTAACATAAAATTTAAATTTCTGAAATATTTACATGCAAAAAGAGCCTATTTTAATAGACTCTTAAATTCCTTATAATTCTTTAGGACAATTAGGTTTATAATTAACATCATTAAATCCATAAACTTTTTTACAATCATTACAAATGATAGCAATAAAATCTAAACCATTAATATTGTGTCCTTCACCTTTTTCTATAATTATATTATCTCCTTTACATTCAGGACAATATTTATAATCTTTTTGACTACATGCATCTCTAACTATTTCGTAGCTATTATGGAAATCATATTTAGGAATAAATTCTCCTGTGTCAACACTTTTAATTCTTCCAAACATAAACTCTAACTTGTCCACAATTTTTTCTAAATGATAATGTCCACAATACCATTTATCATAATCTACTTTTTGCTCTACTTCATTAAGAAAATATTCCATAGATTTATCTACTGCAATTTGTGGCAAACTTAATTTAAAGCTTTCTTTAGGTTCATATCTTAATGGACAAGTATGAGACAAAATTATATCAACATGTTTACCAGAATACTTGTCCAGTATATTTAGTCTCTCTTGTTCAGTTAATTGTTCATCTTTGAACCAAGGATATCCTTTATTGATTCTATAATCTTTATCAATAGAATATGCCCCACCTATTACTAAGATACTTTTACCATCAACATTATAAAGTTCTCCATTTTTAGCAAATATTAAATTAGGATATTCATCTTCTATGAATACTTTACCACCAAACATTTCTACTTCATGATAACTTGAAATATTTTCTGGTCTTTCTTCATGATTACCTTGAATACAGAAAAATTTAAAATTATATCTTTTTAATCTTTCCTTTAACTTTTTATCATATTCATCTAAATAATAATTAATACCCACATCACCTAAGATAATCATAATATCATCTTCATTTAATCCTAAATGGCCAAATCTATAAAAATCTCCGTGAGTATCACCAGTTATATATAACATCTTTCCACCTCTCATTTTTAAAGTAATTTGATATATCTATTATACCATTATATTCAGTAAAATAAGAAGCTTATTAAAGTTATACACTGTGCCTAGAATTAACCACATATTACGCGTCCTGACCCCCCGCATTTATGTGATTAGAAATTAATATTACATCAGAACTATTACCGTAAGCATTTAAGATTCTATTTATTCTTTCCTTTCTATCTAGAGTTTCATCTGTATTTCTAACTATTGTAGCAGGTATTCCTAACTCCTGAAGTCTTTTATACATATATTGTGCCGCTTGTAAATTCAAATCTTTTTCTTTTAAATTACCAGATACTGCTCCTGGATCAGCACCACCATGTCCGGCATCAATAACAACTTTTTTAGTAGCTCTATTATACATATTTATCACCTGTAATATTTTATGTTTTTTGCCCTTACTGGTGACAAATTTTACACTAACTTGAACTTTTTGAAAATTTTCGACATTTTCTGTAAAAAAGTATTGCATTTTACTTTCTCTTATGATAGTATAATATTATCTTAGATATGATTATAGTTGACAGGCTGTTATATTTATTTGATTCGTCATTTATGTATAATCGCTGGGTCTTGTTGTAAGTTTCCATTTATTTGGTGCTTATGAGGGAAAAATGGTTACTTAGTTTCCATTATCTTATCACGGTCTAAGATTACACGTGTAGCAAGAGAGTACTTGCTAGTTGATAGGATGCCACTTCTTAATACTGACACTTATTAAGAATCTTGGGTTCGAGTTGTTTTATCGGCGTTTCTTGTATAGTCTTTGATTATATAGGGAACTGTAAAACTTTTGCTTGAAGCTGTTGTGGTTTTCCATTGTAAACTCGAAAAACATGGTTTGTCAGGATCATGTTTTTTGTTTGTATAAATATTAAGAAACAAAAGAGACTTTAGTAGTCTCTTTTTTTAGTCTGCGTAATTTGTAAAATATCCTTGAATAAATACTACTGGTGTTCCTTTATCTCCAGAACCAGATGTTAAATCACATAATGATCCAATTAAGTCTGTATATCTTCTTGGAGTAGTTCCTTGTGTTTCTATTTTTCCTTTTAAATTCTTATCTTTTTCTTCTATTTCTTTTCTTATAGCAGCTTGTAGTTCTTCCCCTTTTAAATTACTGTACTTATTATCAGATAAATACTTTAATTTTAATTCATTAGGACTACCTTCTAATCCTTTTGTATAGAATGGACTAACTACCGGATCAGCTAATTCCCAAATTTTTCCGACTGGGTCTTTGAAAGCTCCATCGCCATAGATCATTACTTCTATCGTTTTACCAGTAATCTTCTTTAACTCTTCTTGAATATCATAAACTAGTTTTTCACCAGCTTCTGGAAATAATTTTACTTTGTCTTCTGTTGCTCTATTAGAACCTAAAAGACCATATTTACTATTATATCCAGAGCCATCAACACTAGTAGTTAAAATATCGTCCATTCCAAGAACAGTTTGGCAACCAGCCTTTTCTAATTTTTTCTTAGTTTGAAATCTAGTATGGATATCACATGCTAAGACTTCTTTTGTATAATTAACAATCTCTTCTGGTTTATTACTAAAAACAAATTCTATTTCACAGTTTTCACTTTTAGCAACTTCACGATAAAAATCGACCATGTTTACACCAGTAAAGATATGTTTGAAATCGCCAAACTTTTCAGTGTACTCTTGTTCACTAATTACATCAGAATATGGATTTATTCCAGATTCTTCTAAACGTTCCTTGTCCAGAATATCATTTCCAACCTCATCTGATGGGTAGCTTAATAACATAGTTATCTTATCCATTGCTCTAGCAAAAGCTTTTAAACATACTGCAAAACGGTTTCTACTTAATATAGGAAATACAATTCCAATATGACTACCTTTAAATTTACTTTTTACATCTTTAGCAATATTATCAATAGTAGCATAATTTCCAGTACTAATTCCTAATACCGCTTCTGTTATAGCGATAATATCACGGTCATTGAACTTGAAATTTTCTTGCTTACTAGCATTTAATACTGAATCAATAACTATTTGTTTTAAGTCATCACCTTCTTTAATTATAGGGGTTCTTATTCCTCTTACTACAGTTCCTACTGTTCTATTCATATATCATTCCTCCTATTATAATTATATCACAAATTAATTATTTTTTTCTTTTGCCTCTCTTACTTTAGTTAGAATTTTTTCTTTACTGTCTAACAACGGGCTAATTGATTCATGCTTGTTTAAAGTATCAATTAGCTTAGCAACATATTTTGAACAATCTCCTACTCTTAGCCAGCCTTTTTCTTCTACTTCTTTCGGCATATAACATAAATTACTTGTATAACATCTTGTAAATATTCCGTTTTCATAAGCCTCATCAAATGCTTGTACACTTTTTTCTCCATCACTAAATAGTGCAAAAGACGCAATTAAATATATGTTTTCGGCTCCTCGTTTTTTAAGTTGTTCAGCAACTTCTAGTATTGATTGACCAGAGGCAATCATATCATCTACAACAATAACATTTTTTCCTTCTACTGGAGCTCCCAAGTACTCATGAGCAACAATTGGGTTCTTACCATTAACTACTTTAGACATATCCCTTCTTTTATGATAAATACCTACATCTGTTCCTAGCATTTCAGCATAGTAAACAGCTCTATCTACAGCACCGGTATCTGGGCTTACAACTAATAAATTATCAAAATCGATTTGTTCATTTTCTATAAATTCTTTTAATATAGAATATGTTGGGTAAATACTATCAAATGAACAAGTATGTAGAGCGTTTCTGATACTTGGATCATGAGCATCAAATGTTATAAATGAGTCAACTCCCGAAAATTCTAGTTCATGTAACATTTCAGAACAGTCTTTTGATTCTCTACCTTTTCTTTTATGTTGGCGACTTTCATATAAGAAAGGCATAATTACCTTTAAACTTTCCTCAGCTCCATCCATTGCTGAAATTACTCTTTTTAATTCTTGATAATGATCATCTGGGCTTTTATGATTAATAAATCCACGCATTTTATAAGTACAGTCATAGTTCATTACATCAGTTAAAATATAGACGTCTTGTGCTCTTATAGTATCCATTATTTCAGCTTTACCTTCTCCAGATGAAAATCTAGTTATCTTTACAGGTACTATAAATGTAGCATTTTCATCCTCTATATGACGCATTAATTTTAGATGACCATCAACCTTTCTACCAAATTCTTCAAAGTTATCCATTACTATCAAACGTAGATTTTTTCCTTTTACTTCCATTTTACCTCCTAATTACACAATAAAAAGGGATATTAGTCCCTTTATTTTATAGACACAAATAGACTGTATTTATTTTTACAGCAGTTGTCAATTGGTAAATTGTTACTTCTTAATACACTCATACTCGATCCCTCAATTTTATTATAACATCCATTTTACAAATATTAAAGCATGTTACATAATTAGACAGTTATTTTTTGATGCTACTTAATCAGTCTTATACTCTATTATTCCTTTATCATAACACCATTGAACATACAACTGTAAACCTAGTACTTTAATTACTCGTCTTTATGAGAAAATCCATTGTAAAATAAGTCTATCTTATTTGACAATCTTCGACATACATCACTTGTGTAAACTTAACATTACAATTTACATTATAATCACTCATTAAAGTTAACGCTCCAAAATTGTAAAAACTGACATATAAAAAAACACACACTCTAACAAGAAAGTGTATGTTCATTAATCATTTTAATATTATTTACTTTTACTGTAATAATTTTAACTTTTTGTCAAAGTAACTTTTGTAGTATGTTCTTTACCATCTCTTATATAAGTTACATTTATTGTGTCTCCAGCCTGGTGTTGATATAATTCATATCTTAAGTAGGCATGATCTTTTATTTTTGTATCATTTACTTTTATAATAACATCACCTTTTTTAAGACCTGCTTTTTCAGCGCCTGAATCTTTTACAGCTTCTAGTACAACAGCTCCGTATGTTATATCTTTATCAATAGATATGTTGTATTGTCTTAGTGTTGCGGTATCAGTTACATTTACCATGCTTATACCTAATACTGGCCATTCTATTTTTTTATTATTTTCTAATGACTCAGCATGATTCATGGCGTACTCTATTGGTATAGCAAAGCCCATACCTTCAATTTCATCATCAACTAGTTTCATAGAACAAATTCCAATTACTTCACCATTTACATTTAATAATGGTCCACCAGAGTTACCTGGATTAATTGATGCATCAATTTGAAGAACACGCATTACCCAGTCATTACTTCTAGAATTAGAAACAGCTACTGAAACCATTCTATCTTTTCCAGATAAGATTCCTGAAGTTACACTTCCATAGTAGTCTGAACCTAATGGTGATCCAACAGTAAATATGGTGTCTCCTAAACTCATATCTTCACTTTTACCAATTGTGGCAACTAAAGTTACATATTTCTTAGGTATTCTTAGTACGGCTAAATCTAAGTACTCATCACTACCTAATAATTCAGTTTCAACTTCCTTGCCATTTGTAAACAAAACATTAATCTTTTCTTGTCCAGATATAACATGTTGATTTGTTAATAAATATCCATACTTATCATCTGTTTTATAAACGAAACCCGTACCAGTTGATGCTAGTTGATCTCTTTGATATCCTTCTACAACTACTACAGCGTCATATACTTTTTCAACAGATGCAGCAAGAGATGATTTTTCATATACTTGTGTTCCGTTTTTTGTTATTACAGTATTTCTATTACCTATTATTTGATCTAAAATTGGAGTCCATCTTAATATTGACAAAGTAATTATTCCTCCAATTACGAATGAAAAAACAATTATAGGTAATAATTTAATAGTATCATTGTTCTTTTTCTTCATTAAACATCGGCCTCTCTATCTTAGCTAATTCTTCCCAATTTATTGGGAAGCCCATAGTATTTAATACTTTATCTATTTTTATACTGGTTAGATTATAATTTAGAGTCTGTACAATATGTTCTAATTCAAAAGTCATATTCTTAAATTCTTCAGTTGAAAGCATCTGTTTCATGATAATTATTAAAGCAAATAAATCATGTTTTCCATATATATACTCATTATCTTCCTTTGGAATATTTAGTAACTTATGATATATAGTATCATTTATTCCTTTTTGAGTTCTGTTTTCATATAGAATATCTTCATGGGCACAAAGATTTCTATAATTAGCAAGAATAGGTAAATATGTAATAAAATCAGTTGTTGAAATTCCATATATGTTACTTATGTCTCTTTGGTCCTCTGGTTTTAGTATTGTTATCATTTCACTAACTACGCCGAAAGATAGTACTTTAACTAAAATCCAAAGAGGTATGTATCCATAATTAGAAACATAATGAGATGTTGCACTGTGTTGTGAACCATTTATTCTTATTTGTCTTTTCATTTTTTTAATAAGGTCATTTACTTGTCTTTGACGATCTGGAATCTGGGTAAAATTCTTAGCTCGTAGGTAATCTTTTTCCTTATATCCATACTTTTTAGATAATTGATATGAAGTAATTGATTTTAAGTTATTTTCAATTACCAATAAGTATTTGAATAAAACATTTCTAAATGAACGGTCAAATAAGAATAAGCTATATAATTCCTCAAACGTTGTACCTTTAATAAATACCTTTTCTGTTGATGACTTATAAAACAGATGACGATAACCATTAATAAAGAAATAGTTCTCTCGTAATAAGACTTCTTTTGCATATTTTTCATCTTCAATTACTAATCCCTTATGCTTAAATATTTCGATTTGTTCATCTAAGGTTTTAAATTGTTTCTCTATCATAATCTCACCTATTATAGATTATACCATAACATTTGAGGTAAAGTATGGTAAAAATATGAAAATTTTAAAAACTATGATATAATTGTTACTAGTTTAGGGAATGTTCATATTATACTTTATATGATTAGGAGGGTTCGTTTATGCCAGCAACAGCTGTTCATGCTTACTTTGCACAAGATTTAAACGATATATTACCAAAAGAAATTAAAAATAAACTTGATGTTAATCGTTTAAAGACTTTTGGCCAAAGTATTGATTCATTAATGTTTTACAATTTATTTAGTATATTACCAGGTAAAAAAATAAGAGATTTTCAAAAGTACTTTCATACTAATAAGACACAAGATTTTTTTGTTAACTTAATTAATTACATAAAAGAAAATGATTATACAGAAGATATAGATGTTAATTCATTTTTAGTCGGAACTATTTGTCACTATGTATTAGATTCTACTGTACATCCTTATATTTACTATAAAACAGGGTATTTTAATAAAAATGATAAAAGTACATATAAATATAATAATGTACATACATTTATGGAAACTTTTTTAGATAATGATATGATTAAAAGAAGAGAATCGATTAATCCATATAAGTTTAATATAAGTAAGTTTAGTTTTGATACAAGTAAATTTTCAAATGAACTTAAAGATACAATTAAATATACATTTAAAGAAACATTTGATGTAGATAATATGGATAAAATATATTATAAGTCATTAAAACAAATGAGAAATTCTATATTTATATTTAGACAAGATAGATATGGTATTAAAAAGTTTTTTTATAAATTAGCTGATACTTTTACTAGTAAACGTGTTTTTAGATTTGAAGCTATTAGTTATCATTATCCTTTAAATGACAGACATAATTTTTTAAATGAAAATCATAAATTATGGCGTAATCCTTGTGATTATAGTTTAATTAGTGAAGAAAGTTTTTTAGATTTATACTTAAGAGCCCTTAAGTTAGCAAAAGTGATGATATGTGCTAGTTTTGATTATATAAATGGAAAAGATATAGAATTAGAAAAAGTATTTATTAACAAAAGTTATATTACGGGACTTGACTGTGAATTAGATAAGGAACTTAAATATTTTGAATTTTAAGTTCTTTTTGTATATTTTAATTTATAAATTCCATACTATTTCTAGGTGATAATTATGTTTTATAAATATGAAATTAGAAATAATGGAATGGAAGATATTTTATACTTGTATTTAACTATGAGTTATGAATTTTCAAAAGAGATAGCTTTTAATTCTTCAGATAAAGAAATAACTAGAAGAACTAGAAACTTTGTAATAAATAACGGAATTGATTATAATGGAAATAAGGTCTATTTAGTTATAGATGGTATTGTTGTTAAAGCATTGGATATTAGTAAGAATGATGTTGAAATAGAAGTATTAAAAGAGGATTTATATTATTCTAACGAGCAATACTTGGTAACTATAAAATTAGAAAATGAGGCTATAATTGAAATATCTTTGAGAGAATATTTACTTGGATGTTTAGCTAGTAGATATTATAAAGGCATTGAGATAGAAACATTAAAAGCTTTAGCAATTTTATATAGAACTTATGCTTTTAAAGAGATGAGTGAAAAAAGAATAATATTATCTTTTAATGAATTTGTTAATTATAGACCTTTATCATATTATAAACTATCTTGGTTTAGTGACTTTGATGATATTTTAAAGATGCTTGAGGTAGCAGTTAAAGATACTGACTGTCTATTCTTAACTTATAACAATTATTATATATTGCCTTTTACACATTATTGTAATAATGGAAGAACTTTAAGTTCTAATAAATATGGATATCTTTCAGAAGTTTCTAGTAGTTGGGATATGGCTTCTCCTTATTATGTTAATATAAAAGATTATAATTATAGTGACTTAAGTAAATTACTTAAGACTAAAATTACTGGTGATAGTACTATCAAGGCATTATCTCTTGATGAAAATGGTTTTGTTGATAAATTACAAGTTGATGAATCTGTATTCATTGGTGATGACATAGTTAAAATGTTAAATATTAAGTCTAGAGCAATAAATATTATTGTTAATAAAGACTATATAAGATTTATTTGTTTAGGTTTTGGTTATTTTTATGGACTTAGTATCTTTGGTGCTAATGAGATAGCTAAAAATGGTTGTGACTATGCTAATATTTTGAAATACTATTTTCCTAAAGTTACTTTAAACAGATATATAAAAGAAGCATAAATAGTTTGGATATGGTGGATTAATTTTAAACGATTAATAAGATATATAAGTTAAAGAAAAGAACTTTCGTAATTTGAAAGTTCTTATTTTTTTAAATCAATTAATCCTTGAAGGGCCTTATCGGCAGCTTTTTCTAATTCAATAGTATTTTCTATGAATTTAGCATAGTCTACTACGGCATCAACAAATTCTATTAGTTGGGCTGCATCTTTACCTTGAACTAGATTTCTGATAGTTTCGGCATTCTTGTTTAATTCTACAGCTATTTGGTCTATACTTATAGATTCATTAGTCATTTCCTAACTCCTCCATTTCATGTGTTGTTTTTTTATTTGGATCAAATATATTAGCATTATTTATTACAACTTGTTTATAAGTTTCTAAATTGTCTAGATAACTAATATTATCTTGATCTGTCCATACTGTTTTCATCATTTCTAAGTAGCTATATATTTTGTTAACAGCATCGACATATTGTTCATATTCTGTCATAAGTACCTCCTATACAAGAATTATTCTTGAGCCGTTTTTTAAATCAGTATCTTTTACAGTTTGATTAACATCATATACTTGGCCAGTGTCTTTACTATAAAAGTTAGTTTCTGGACTGATGACATAATCATTTTCTGTTATTTCTAATAGACCTTCTTCTATTAATTTTTTTATTGTACCAACTTTTTTATTAATTGGAATATATAAATCATATTTCTTTTCTATTAGAGGAATATATAAACATATTAATATTTTATTTTTATTCATAATTACCTCCTACTCGTCTGAAAGGAACTTAGTAACAGCAGCTTTTCCTTTTGTTACTACATATCCAAAGTTTGGCTCTAATTCCACTCTTAGTAAACGAGAATTTGTAGTTACTTTTAGAGTGAATTGATTACTGATTCCATTTCCTATCCAGATTCCTTCAGATAAGTCAACATTTGCTTTGAACCAAGCTTCATAATTAAGAGACTTGATATTATCTATTCTCTCTACAAAGATAAATTTGATTGTTCCTAGTTTTATAGCTTCATTTATGTTAGTTGTAAACTCACCTTTTTTAACTGCATCTAGTTTTGATAGAAGAGTACTTATACCGGTAATTATACAAATTACAGGGTCTTCTGTATTTTCAACCTGTTTAGTATATAGAGCTGTCGTTACCTCTTCAATGCCTGCCGTACAGTTGCCTTTGTCATACGTAACATTTTTTGGTGGATTATCTGACAATATACTAAGAGCATCTAACATAATACACTTGCTGCTTGGTATTTTTAAAAGCATTCTAGATAGTCCTGTTAAGAATGGTTGTATAGAAGTTATATCTTCGCCAGTAATTACGTAAATACCATTCTTCAAACTGATACTTGCGATTTCTAGAGTTTCCTTTTGTACACCAACTGGAATTGATAATAAGCCACGTAATGATGGTAATAAGTATTCTTGAGTAACTGTTTCTGGCAATACAGGTATTTTCTTAGCTTTATATTCGCATATTTTATTTAATTTATTACAAATAACTCTGATATAATCAGTCATCTTTTCTTCTTTGAATGAGTATGCGGTTTGGAATTCGAAAATGCCATCTAGGTCTACTAGTCCTCTACCAAATCCTTTTGATGGTTCTTTTTTACGTACTCCAGCGAGAACGCTAGCATAATCAGAAGGATCGTTAAATTGTAAAACAATATTTTGTGCAAAGTTTTGACGTAGACGATATCTAATAGTATTAGGACCATTCGTTGTTAGAATAAAGACAATACCATATTTTAAACATTCTCTTGTTATTTGTCCTAAAACATCTTCATAGTCAGGATATAATTCAAGGAAGCCTTCGACATTGTTTATTGCAACAACAATTAATGGCATTTGTTTTCCACCATGGTTTATATAAAAATCAAATGAACCATTGTAGTCGACAAATATTTTCTTTCTTTCATCCATTACTTGAGTAATTAATTTGAATAAGTTTGCAATTTTTTCATTTTCTCCAGATAGTAATACTTCACCAATGTGTGGAGCATTTTTAAACATTGCTAGTGTTTCTGCACCAAAATCTAGTAAATAGAAATTAACTTCTGATGAATCATGTGTAGTTATAGTTGAATATATAATTGTCGATAACATTAGTTCTTTACCTGAACCTGTTGAACCATAGATTATAGAATTGCCACCAGATGATAAAGGTAGTGTTAAAACATTTTGTCTTTGGTTATCTGGATCATCATATTCACCAATGATCGGATTGATATTGTTCTTCTTTGTTTGATAGTTATATTTAGCTTTTAAGTCCTCAACGTAGATATAATTTGGAATTCTATCTAGCCATAGTTGTGGAATACTTACAGATGTTTGCTTTGCTTCTTCAATTATATATTTGATGATATTTGTTATTTCTTCACCTTTTGATGTTACTTGAACTTCATTTTGTTTATTATCTAAACTCTTTATACTGTTACCAGTATTATCAATGAAGTTAATACTTTGATCTACTTTTTTCTTTCTTTTTTCAGCTGGATAATATTGTGCTCCTGCCCAAGCAGCTTGTCCTTGAGCAAATAATTCATTATAACCAACTTGTAAGAAGAAACGTCCGGCATTTTTTAATGAAGCAGCATCTGGACATTTAATCATATCCATACTGTCTGATTTGTCTTGTACTTTTAAGCAGACACGGAATTTAGAGTTTGACCAGATTTGATCATTAACTACCCCGGCAGGTTTTTGTGTTGCTAGAATAAGATGGACACCTAAAGAACGACCGATACGTGCTGTTGATATTAATTGGTCCATAAATTCTGGCCTTTGGTCTTTTAATTCAGCAAACTCATCAGAAATGATGAATAAATGTGATATAGGTCTATCCACTAAACCTTTTCTGTATAAGGCTTGATATTTATAAATATCTATGGTACTTTCATCTAATTTATCTCTTGCTTCATTGAACATTCTTTGTCTTTTACGAAGTTCACTTTGAATTGAAGCTAGGGAACGATTCATTTCAACGGTATCTAAGTTTGTTATAGTACCAGCTAAATGTGGCAACTTCATACCCGTTTCTTTATTTTGGAAGACTCCAGCTAAACCTCCACCTTTGTAATCGATAAGTACAAATGATACTTCGTAAGGGTGATAGTTTATTGCCATGGATAAGATATAGGTAATTATAAATTCTGATTTACCAGAACCAGTCATACCAGCGATTAGGCCATGTGGTCCATGAGCTTTTTCATGTAAATCCAATTTAAATAGTTCACCTGTTTTATCTACACCAACTGGTGTTTGAAGTGTTTTTGTTGGGTCATTTGATTTCCAACGATTTAGAATATTTAATTGTTCAATCATTCCGACATTATACATTTCTAGGAAGGTTAAACTCATTGGAAGGACTTGATTTTCCTTAGCAATATCTATTGGAATGTTTGCTAGAATTTTACAACATTCATACATATTTAAAGTAGGATCAACATCTGCAACAAACTCTTTTTGTTTATTTGATACTAATTCATTTTCAAATACTCCTGACTTTTTATCACCAATGCTTATGAAAGTTTTACATTCATTTGGTAAGTTAACTAATCTTGGACTTATAACTAGTAAACTAAAGCCAACATTTAATTCTAATTCTGAAACATCTTTTACAAGTTCTACATCACGAACCGATTTAAAGTCATCTGTTATTATCATATAGTAAGGTTTATATTTTTTGTAGTCAACGTTATTTAATTCTCGTCCTTCAGAAACATCTTTGTATTTTCTAGATTGTAATTCTTGTTCTAAAGCTAATGATATTTCTTTTGCCTCATCTATACTTGTAGCAAAATATCTTGTTGTTCTGTCATTACTCCAACAGTGTGGACATACTTTTAAATACTCCCATTTGCTAGCATTTTTTTCGTTTGTTAGTAAAACTATTTTTAAATCTTCATAACTGTGATATGTAATCATTTGAAGAATTAGGCCTTCTATGAATTGTTGTTTGTTTTCAGCTGTACCAATGATAGCTGAAATGTTCTTTTCTACAAATGAAATTGATATCGGAACATTTTCTAGCATTCTAGACTCTGCACCTAATTTGTATACTTCTTGAAGAAGGTTATCAGAATCTATTGAGAAGTGTTCTTGTGGAAAGTTTATAGTTCCGGCTAATTCAGTCGAACCAATTCCTAATCTTAAGTCTAGAAAGTCTGCCTGATCTATTTCTCTTTCCCAAAGATTTCTTTTCTTATTATATATAATTTCTTTCGTTTCTTGAATTGGAAGATAATTATCAACTAATATTTGACGTTGAGTTTTCATTGCTTCTTGAATTTCTGCTCTTTTTGACGCAATATATTCAGCATACATTTGTTGACGCATCTCTTCTTTTTTTATGTTCTGTTTCTTTTGATATTTCTTAGTTAGTGATGGCCATAAAATCATGGTAGATAATGAAATACCAGTAGTTAAAAGTGCTGGTGCAGCTGCTTCAAAATCTTGTGTTCCATTTATTATTCCTTGAAGAGCTGTTACACCAGTAGTTGCGGTCATTAATGACATTGTAAGCATTGGACCAACGGTATATATTAAAGGTGTTTTATCTTCTTCTGTTTTTCCAGGTGGTGTATCGATGCTAACATTTATAGGCTCTATTTTTGTTTTAAATCTTGGGGCGCGATAAAAGTAATCGTCTTCTTTGTAGAACTCAACATTTTCCTCATCTGGATTATCCATTTCAGTTTGATTTTGTACCCAAGGGTGATCTGGTTCTAAAACTCTTTGATCATAATTTACTAAATTACTTATTCTGTTAATAATTATTGAGTCTTTTAAGACAACTATTTTAAGACCCATGATAAAAACAATATCACCATATTCTAATGTTTTTGAAGTTACAGCTTCATTATTGGCATATGTACCATATTTACTATTTAAGTCTTGAACTACCCAGCCACCTTTATTGTATATTAACCTAGTTTGTTGTCTTGATACTAACGGGTAGTTGTAACAAATTGTTGACTGTGGATCATTACCAATGATTAGTTCACAGTCTCCTCTTAAATGAAGACGATTTATATTTGGTTCAATTGATGGAGAACAATATAATATAACATATTCATTATCAGTATTTATTTTCAAGAAGAAAAGACTATATTCATTCAATATAGCTGATTCTATTTCGTTCTCGCCTAACATAATTTTTGTTTCAAAGTCACTTTTGATTTTCCAATGGCCTTCAAATTCTTCTACATTGATTAGATTTCTAGTGTTTCCTAAATAATCATTATCAGTTATCCAATAGTTTCCGGCTATTTTAGTTGGTAGTGTAAAGTTGTATATTTTAGTCTTTTTGATTAGTCGAACTATCACTAGAAATCACCCTCTTATTCTTTATACTCTATGCTAATTATAGCTTGAATTCAAGTTTTTTACAATAGATAATTAGCTTTATTGGGGTGTTTTTTGTAGTTTGATGTTTATTTGATTATAGAAGTTTGAAGGTACTTATTTCTTTTAAGTATGATTTGATGCCAGCTGTTATAGTTTTACTGATTTTTTCTTGATAGGCTGGATTAAGTAATTGTGTTCTTTCAGAATAGTTTGATAAATAACCTGTTTCAACTAGGACTCCAGGTACAGTTGTATTTCTATACATATATAAATCTGTTTTTTTAACAGTTCTCGTACTGTTTAGTTCATTTTGAAATTCTTTCATAATACACTCTGCTAGGATTTTATTATTTTCATTTATTGGATTATACAGTACTTCTGCACCTTTATAAGATGAATTATCATACCAGTTAATATGAATTGAAATATATAAGTCACTATTGTTCTTTTTTATTAGAAGAAGGCGACGATAGAGGTCTCCTCGTTTCTTTTTTGAATCATATATTGAAGATAAATCTACATCTGCAGTTCTTGTCATGTATACAGTCGCACCAGCACTTATTAGCTCTTTTTCCAGCTTTTTAGCAATTTCAAGATTGATATCCTTTTCATATATTTTCCCGTATGTTGTTCCTGGGTCTCTTCCGCCATGTCCGGCATCAACAGTTATAGTTATTCCTGATAGAGATAGAGTTTTAGCTGAAATAACTTGTGCCGATAGTATAAGAAGAATAAGAGTTATTATAACAATAGTTCTAATTTTGTTTTTTAACATACTTTCACCTATTTAAGTATATGTTTTTTTATAATGTTTCTTTTCAAAAAACCGTAAAACTTAATTTACGGTTTTTCTATTTACATATAATCAATTTCTATTAAAATAGCATAGAATAACTTTCTATTAGTATTTTCATATAATTATACCTGGTTTTATTAAATAAGAATTAAATATTATTGATTATATTTTGTATATTCATTTATAATGGCTTGATATTTAGAATCTATATTATTTATATTAATTGGTATTTTCTTTAAAATTTCATCATTATTTTCAGAAACAATTTCTGATAGACTTTTTCTAGTATACCAGTTTCTTTTATATATTTGGTTTGTATCTTCTGTTTTATTTATAGAGATATTTGTAGTTACTTTGCCTAATGTATCAAACGCTATTGTTAGAGTTAAAAATCCATCACTAAATACCATTGGTTTTAAATTATAGTTTTCTTTTGATATACCGATATCACTTTTAGTTAATTTGGCAAATACTTCTAGAGTGTCAAAAATATAAATTATATCATCATAATATTTAGTGACAAAGTTTTTATCCGGCTTCGTGTCCTCTGAAAAATATATGTCATTATCATTAAAGTCTTTTAAAATGGTGAATTTTTCAGGATGTTTTCCTTGTCCATAAAAGAAGGTTATTTTAGAAGTGTTCTTTGTTGTAGTTGCGAGGATATTGTCTAGTATTTTTGTATAAATAACTTCTTTATCTTTAAATATTTTACCGGTTTGTCTTATTACTGTGTTGTCATTATTTATTTTTTCTATTAGTTTATTATTTAATTGTATTTCTCTTAGTTCTTTAAATTTATCTTCAAGGGCTTTGTATACGTCATATACGCTTACTATACTAGTTGTTTTTTTGACATCTACTCTTGCTAGATATTTTTCTATTTTTGTTTCTAAACGTTGGTACTCTGTCATTTTTACACTTCCCTTTTTTGTTTTCTTTATATACTATCACAATACTTTTGTAATAACAAACGTTTTTAGAAATTTTCTATTGGTCTACTAGTTAATTATTTAGGATAATGTTAATTTGTTCAGTTGATTGGTATATTTGCCTAAACGAAGTTTTATTTGTTGCATACTTTATACTGGTGAGATATAATGTTAGATTTTTTTAGTGAATTGTCGCCCGTAACGCAGGCATTAATAGCATCTTTATTTACTTGGAGTATTACAACTCTTGGTGCTTCTATAGTATTTTTCTTTAAAGAAGTTAGGAAAGGAATAATGGATGCATTGTTAGGGTTTTCAGCCGGTGTAATGATTTCAGCTTCTTTTTGGTCTTTACTTAGTCCAGCTATCGAAATGGCTACTAATTTGAAAATGACGTCTTGGATTGTAGCTTTTACTGGATTTATGTCTGGTGGATTACTTTTATTTATAGGTGATAAAGTATTTAGTCATTTTTCTTCTAAAAATAACAATAATGGTGCTGGTAAAGTTAAGCGTTGTTTGATGTTGATATTTTCAATTACTTTGCATAACATTCCTGAAGGGCTTGTTATTGGTGTGGCATTTGGATCTTTGGCTTATGGCGTTGAAGGAGCTACTTTAGCATCCGCAATTACTTTAGCAATTGGTATAGGTCTTCAGAACTTTCCAGAAGGGAGTGCTGTTAGTTTACCTTTAAGAAGAGAAGGTATGAAAAGAGCAAAAGCATTCTTTCTAGGTCAAGCAACTGGTATTGTTGAACCTATCTCCGCTGTACTTGGCGCGTTTTTAGTTTTAAAAATACAAGTATTATTACCATTTTTATTAGCTTTTGCAGCTGGTGCGATGATATACGTTGTTGTTGAGGAGTTGATTCCAGAAAGTCAGTCTAATTCAAGGAAGGATTTAATGGCGTTATTCACTTTAATAGGTTTTTCGGTAATGATGATTTTAGATGTAGCATTAGGATAGAAAAAATGAAGTTTGCACTTCATTTTTTTATTTTAGATATAATTTTTGACCTGCTTTCAGGTAGATACCATATAAATCACTTTTTGGGCAAATGAATATTGGTTCTTCTGTTGTATCTTCTTTTTCATCTTTTGTAACCGGTACGACAGGCTTTTCTTCTGTGATACTTTTGAAATTGTACTTGTAGTTATTTATTACGTTTACTTCTTTATCTAACCAGAGACATTCTTCGGGTTTTTTACCATTATTTATGGAATAATATCCAGATGAATTTTTGTGCCAACCAGTACCTGTGAATTTTCCTTTACCACATTCAAAGTGACAATGGTTACCAGTTGCATTTCCTTTTGTGCCTTCGCTATAGAATTCTTCGTTTTGGGCTATTTTTTTTCCTACAAATAAATTACTTACATCATTTGAATGAGCAAACATCATTGTTAAATAATCTTTTGTTCCATCAGGGTATTCCACTTTATCTATACTTTCTAACCAGACTTCATTGGCATCATCTTTATATATTTTCTTAATTATACCTGTATAAGGAGCACGTATTTTGCTTATACTTGTATCTTTACCGGCATCATCTATTGCAAAGCTATCCAAGTGCGTTCCTTCGTTATATCCTTGCGTTATCCTCATGTTTTTGCAAGGATATAGAGGTTTTTCCATTTATATTCCCTCCTCCTTATTAATTAAATTATCTTTTGATATATATAAACCTTTTTTATTGGTTATATCTGAATATGATGACACTTTACCTTCAAGTGTTTTATATATGGTGTCAGCGCCAAGGAAGGAAAACATTCCAATCCATAAACTATTAGGGAAATCAATACTCGTAAAAGTCATACAAAATACTATACCAACAAATATATTAACAAGTAGCGAATATAAAGCTAAGTACTTGCTACTATTGAAACAACATTTTGTTTTTTGAATAAAAGCACATGTTATTGTACTTAAAGCTATAGCGATTATCAACGATTGTTGTAGATATTCTAAATTTAGCATTCTTACCTCCTCTATTGTATTATATGCAAACTTTTATTATTGGACACAAAAAAAGACTTTGCGTACAAAGTCTTTGAAATGAAACTGTTTGTAATTAACGTTTTGAGAATTGTGGAGCACGACGTGCTTTCTTTAATCCTGGTTTCTTACGTTCTTTCTTACGAGAATCTCTTGTAATGAATCCTGCTGCTTTTAGAACTTTTCTATAGCTATTTTCAGAATCAGCTGGAGTAGTTTTATCATAATCTAATAAAGCTCTTGTAATTCCTAAACGGATAGCTCCTGTTTGTCCTTGGAATCCTCCACCTTTTACTTTTGCATCTACATCGAACATTTCTCTAGTATTAGTGATGTCTAATGGTTGACATAAATCCATTACTAATACTTCGAAAGGTAAATAGTCATGTACATCTTGACCATTGATTGTAATTTTTCCTGTTCCTGGAGTTAATGTAACACGAGCTACACTTGTTTTTCTATGCCCAGTTCCAGTATAGATATTTTTCTTTTCTTTTGCCATAACTTAAACCCTCCTACTTAACTTCTAGCACTTCTGGTTTTTGTGCCATTTGTTTGTGCTCATTTCCTGCATATACGAATAACTTCTTAGCCATAGCTCTACCTAGTCTATTATGTGGAAGCATTCCTTTAACAGCTCTTTCCATCATTTCTACTGGGTATTGTTCTCTCATAACTTTAGCAGTTCTTTCTCTTAAACCACCAACATACATTGAGTGATTATAATACATTTTGTTTTCTAACTTGTTACCAGTTAAATTAACTTTGTCTGCATTAATAATTATGATGTTATCACCACAGTCAATATGTGGAGTGTAAGTTGGCTTATGTTTACCACGTAAGTATGTTGCTGCTAAAGAAGCAACTCTACCTAAAGATTTTCCTTCAGCGTCTATTACATACCATTTACGATCTACAGTTTCTTTTTTTTGCATATAACTTGTCATATTTTTCTCCTTTTACTTAAATTAAGTTTTCCCAGGACTTAATTTATGTGGGGATATTCGAATGTACCGATTATGATTATACTAAAAAAAGTATTAAAAATCAATACTTTTTTGGCTTTTTAACGTCTTATTTTGTTTTTATTAGAACATTTTCAGTCTGTTTACTAGAAGTATCACTTTTTACATCATTTTCTGGTATTTCAAGTCCAAGTTCAGCTTGTGTTAATTCACTTTCTTTGGCGTCCATTAATTCACTAACATAAGCTAATTGTTCATCGGTTAAGCTCTCTACATAGGCTTCAGCACTTGCTTGCCTTGTACAACTTTGAATTACAGCACTTATACTTGTTGCTACTCCCATACCCACAAATGTTCCAGCTTTTTGTTCTTTCGTTTTATTCTTATCTAGTAATATTGTAGTAGTTACTCCTACTGGTGCAGCTTTAACTGCAAATGCTGTTGTAGCGCCTAAATTTATAACCATTATTATTTCACTCCTCCTACTTTAGTGTTTTGAACAGTACTAGCACGTTTTCCTTGTTCTTGTAATATCATATTTTTGAACTGTGCTAATTGTTCTTTATTTTTAATATTATTAATTACTTCTTCTATGCTTGGTATACTTGGTGTATCTTTTGAACTTTCTTTTACGGCGGTATTTATTACTTCATACGCTTGTGAAAATTCTTCTTCTCTTTGACTAACTTTTCTTTGTTCTCTTTTCTTTAAAACTTCATCGTGAGCTTTGAAACGATATATATTATAATTTTGAAGATTAATACATTGAAAGTTAATAAATGAAGATACCAAGTTTCCAGCAATTAAAGGTATTGCTAGTCCTACACCAGCTACTGCTAACCCTATATAAACAGGAAGAGTAACTAGGTCTCTAATCAAGTTAGTTCTATGAACATCTTTGTTCCATTCAAGATATTCCACAGTCTGTGTTAGTCTTATATTATCAATATGATAATTTCTATTTTTTTCAGTATTCATTTCTTTTCTATTTAATAATTTTTGTTCTCTGTAATGTGCTATTATAAGTTCTCGCTCTTCTTCAGTACGAGCTTTTTTTAAATCTTTTTTACACATTCTATCACATTTAGATTCATAATTTTTTAAATAATTAGGAAAGTATTTTTTTAAGATTTTAAATTTTAGTCTTTCTAGGGCAAAGACAGCTTTTTTGAACTTTTCCGCACCTAGCTTTTTACATTTTTCTATTTTCTTTTTATAATACTTTTTTCCCTTTTCATTCTCTTCTACCATAATTCAACCCTACCCTTTTTCTTTGAACGGCTCTTATTATAACATATTTTGTCAAAAAAAGCAAGGTAAGCCTTGCATACTATCTTATTTTAGTATTCAACACTAGTTAAATATAGGCCTACTGCTTTGGCTGTTTTTCCAGACTTTGTCCTATCTTTACTAGCTAATATTTTTTCCACAGAATCTGGGGAAATTTTATTTTCACCTACTCTTATTAGAATACCAACCATGTTTCTTACTTGGTATCTTAAGAAACCATTTCCATGAAAAGTGATAATTAATTTGTTATCTTTCTTTTCAATGGTTGCTTTATCTATTGTTCTGACACAGTTTTCTTTATCTTTATTTTCAGTTACAAAAGCTCTGTAGTCATGCGTACCAATGAAATATTTTATAGCCTCTTTCATACTGTCAGCATTTAATTCATGATTATATTGGAAAACATAATTTCTTTCTATTGGATTATATTCGCCAAGGTTAATATAATATTTGTATTCTTTCCCTTTAACATTATATCTAGCATGAAAATCATCGGATACATGTTTAGTACTAATTATATGAATATCATCTGGTAAGTTACTATTTAAAGCTCTTTTTAATTTTTCTTCTGTGATATTTACAGAAATATCTGTATGAGCATATTGGCATAAAGCATGTACCCCTTTATCTGTTCTACCAGTTGCACAAATGGTTGTTTTAGTATTGTTGTTTACTTTTTTTAAGGCTTCTTCTAGTTGAAATTGAATAGTATTTAAGCCTGGTTGATTTTGAAAACCTGCGTAATTGCTTCCATCATATGAAAACTTTAATAAAAACCTCATAACTTCCTCCTAAACATGTTTATATATATCCTTTATTAAATCTCTTATATCTTTATGATATATAATTTTTACTCCTTTTGTCCTTTTAGCTTTATATGTCATCTCTACAATATCTGGTATTGAAAAGCTATGTCTTTTTAAGAAGTCTACTCTAGTATATGTCTCAGCTGTATCTCCTTCTAAAATAGTATGATTATTTTTTACAAATATCATTTTATTAGTATATTTATATAATTTATTACAATTATCATCAACAATGACTATCATTTTTTTATATTGTTCTTTTAATCTTTGAAGTAGTTTAATAAGTTCTTTTTCTTGATGAAGATCAAGATATGTAAATGGATTATCAAGTATTAAGATACTTGGATTTGATAAAAGTGATATCGCTAGAGATACTTGAAACTTTTCTGATGATGATAAGCTGTAATACTCTCTTTCTAAGTATTCTGGACTTAAACCGACGATTTTTAAAGATGATTCTTTTTTCTTATCAGGATTTTTCATTTGAATTAGATTCTTCTTAATGATGTAATCCATATAATCCTCTACACTTTTTATGAAATTTATGTTTGTTAACTTGGTAACTACTTGTACCTTTTTAGCAAAAAGCCATTTTTCATCTATTGTTAGTTTTTTTCCATCGATAATTACATTTAATTTATCTATATTATCTAATTCTAAAATACTTATTATTTCTTTATTATTATTGGTTGTTGAAACTCCGGTAATATCACTATCAGTTATAGTAAAGAAAAGGTCTTGATTAACTTCATATTTTACTTCCATAAAGTGTTCACCAGCCTATCCATATCAGTCTCAATGTCTTTTATTAAATCATAATCACGTAATTTTACTGATAAATCTATCATAAATGGTAATTCTAAACCAAGTTTATTAATTATATTATCATTTTGTAAAATATTTGAAGGCTCTCCTTCTAGAATAATTTTACTATCTTTAATTATATATAAATAATCGCCAGATAAGGCATCTTCTAAATTTGAGACAGTCATGATTACTGATATGTCTTTATGTTTTCGATAATCATTGATAAGTGATATCATTTCTTTTTTTTCAGTTGATTTTAGTCCTAATAAAATGTCATCTAAAAGTAATATTTTAGGTTCATATATAAAGGATATTAATAATGATAATTTTAATTTTAGATAATGACTTAAAGTATTAGGGTTAGAATTTTGATATTTTGTTAGTTTATATACTTTTATTAATTCTTTGTAAATAGATTTTTTGTTTTTACAGTCACAACTATTTAAAGTGAAATATATTTCATCCATTACGGTATCTTTTGTAAAATATAATTCCTCTCTTATGATTGTCTTAATTTGAGAACCAATGTCTGTTATTTGATGGCGTTCTAGGCCTACTGTACCAAAAAAAACTTGATTTTTTGTCTTTGTTTGACCGTCTAAAATTCTAATTAATGTTGTTTTTCCACAATTATTTGGACCTGATACAACTGATACTTTATTTTTAGGAAAACTAATACTAAAGTTATTATAACAGTATGGTAATGTTAGATTATTTATTTCGATTACATTGTCATGCATAATATCACCAGCTTTGCCTTTTTATTATATAATATGATGGAATAAAGGTCAAAATAATTTTTGAACTTAAATACTTTTAAAGAAAAACTCGTTACTATTATTTAGTTACGAGTCATATTTTTATATCTTACTGTTTATTTTTCTTATGTTGAATTCTATAAGTTATTTTTAATAGTAATTTATCAGAGGCAAATCGTTCAAAGAATCTAGCACACTTCATTTTAAATCCTGGAATTATTAGCATTTTCTTTTTGAACATTTTGTCTATGGCATACTCTGCAACATATGAACTTGTCAATGGTTTTACAGCGAAACGAACTCCAGCAACATTATTGAAATTAGTTGCGACAGGACCTGGACATAGTACTGATAAATGTACATTACTCTTTTTCTTTTTTTGTTCATAGTATAAAGCTTCAGTTAATTGATAAACATATGACTTTGTTGCATAATATGTAGCCATAAGAGGTCCTGGTTGAAACGCAGCTGAAGAAGCAACATTTAGTATATAACCAGAGTTTTTCTTTTCCATATCTTTTAAAAATGACTTTGTTAAGATGTGTACGGCTTTGACATTAGTATTGATCATATCTAACTCTTTACCTAAGTCGGTTTCTGTGAAATATCCAAAGTCACCAAAACCAGCGTTATTAATTAGAATATCAATATTTTCTTTTGATGTTAGAACATATAATTCTTTTACTTTTTGTTCATTTGCTAGATCGGCAACAATAATAGTTACTTTGGTTGGTAAGGACTCTTGTACCTTTTCTAACTTTTCACGATCTCTACCAACTAGAATTAATTCGTATTTTTGTTTTGCTAGATACCTAGCCATATCTAATCCTATTCCTGAGGATGCTCCTGTTATTAACGCTTTCATCTATTCCCTCCTATACTTAATTATACATTATATATATCAAAAAATAAAGCTAGAAAAAAACACTATAATGAATAGTGTCCTTTTATTACTTATCTTCTTTAGCTGCTTTTTTAGTAGCTTTCTTTTCCTTTTTTTCTTCTACTGGCTTAGCTTCATCTACTAATTTTAAAATAACCATTAGGGCGTCATCTCCACGTCTTTCAGTTAATTTTAAGATTTGTGTATATCCACCATTACGGTTTTCATAACGTTTAGCTAAATCGTTAAATATTTTATCAACAACAGTTTTATCATTATGTAAGAACGCTAAAGCTTTACGACGAGAAACTAAGTCGCCTTTTTTTCCGTATGTAATCATTTTTTCAACGAATTTACGAACTTCTTTGGCTCTAGTTTCAGTAGTAGTGATACTTTCGTTTTCAACTACTTGCTTAGTCATAGTTGCTAGCATACTTCTTCTATGTTTGTTATCTCTTCCTAATTTTCTATATGCCATAGTTAAATCCTCCTTAAATTTTAATCATCATCACGTAATATTAGACCCATATCTCTAATCTTATCTAATACTTCTTTTAAAGACTTTTTACCTAAATTACGTATTTTCATCATATCAGATTCACTTTTGTTAACAAGGTCTTGTAGAGTATGTATTCCAGCTCTCTTTAAGCAGTTGTATGCTCTTACTGAGAAATCTAAATCTTCGATTGAAGTCTCTAGAGCTTTTACTTTTGGATCTTCAGTCTTTTCAATCATCATGCCAGTTACATCAGCAATAGTTGAAAGGTCTGTTAAGATAGTGAAATGCTCAATTAAGATACGAGAAGCTAAAGCAATTGCTTCTTCCGGTTTAATTGATCCGTTTGTCCATACATCTAAGATTAACTTGTCATAACTTTCATCTTGTCCAACACGAGCGTTTCCTACTTCATAAGAAACTCTTTCAATAGGAGAATATAATGAATCAATAGCTATAGTACCTGCTTTTTTAATATCATGTATCTTTTTATTTTCTTCACTTTTTACATATCCACGACCATTAGTAACAGTCATTTCCATATTTAGTGAAGCACCTTTTGATAAATGTGCTATTACTTTATCTTTATTGATTACTTCAATATCTGGGTCATGTTCTATATCGCCAGCAGTTACTTCTCCTTCTTTTGTAGCATTGATGCGAACTGTCTTTGGCTCATTAGAATAGTTTTTGAATACTACACCTTTTAAGTTTAGGATAATAGTAGTTACGTCTTCATATACTCCATCAATTGTTTGGAATTCATGAAGAACACCATCTATTCTGATACTACTAATTGCACTTCCTGGTAATGATGATAACATCACTCTTCTTAAAGCATTACCAATTGTTGTACCAAAACCTCTTTCTAATGGTTCAAGTTCGAATCTTCCGTAAAAATTACTTTCTATAGAATCTGTTATTTTATAAATTGGTTTTTCAAATTGTAACATGAAACTAACCTCCTTTTTTTGCCTTTATATTATACTATCCACGTGGACGTTTTGGTGGACGGCATCCATTATGTGGAATTGGTGTAACATCAGCAATTGCTGTTACTTCTAATCCAGCAGTTTGTAATGAACGAATTGCTGTTTCACGTCCTGGACCTAATCCTTTAACGCGAACTTCAACTTTACGCATTCCCATATCATATGCAGCTTTTCCTGCAGCTTCTGCAGCCATTCCAGCAGCGAATGGAGTTGATTTTTTACTTCCTTTAAAACCAATAGCACCAGATGATGCCCAACTAATTACGTTACCATCCTTATCAGTTAGTGTAGTAATTGTATTATTGAAAGTTGAATGTATATGTGCTATTCCTTCTGGAACATTCTTTTTTACTTTTTTCTTTCTAGTTTTATAAGCCATAAGTCTTACCTCCTTTTTTAATATTTATCTTTTAACTAAACTTTCTTCTTATTTGCAACAGTTTTTCCCTTACCCTTACGAGTACGAGCGTTACGATTAGTTCTTTGTCCTCTTACAGGCAATCCTTTTTTATGACGGCTTCCTTGATAAGAATTAATCTCCATCTTTGTTTTAATATTCATACTAACTTCACGACGTAAGTCACCTTCTGTTAGATGCTTATTAATTTCATCACGGATTTTTATTAAGTCTTCTTGAGATAAATCTCTTGTCTTAGTTGCTGGATCAATATTTACTTCTTTTAGAATTTGTTTTGCTAGATTTCTTCCAATACCATATATGTAAGTTAAAGATATACAGATATGTTTATCATTTGGAATATCTACGCCTTTAATACGTGCCATTTAATACACCTCCTATTATTATCCTTGAACTTGTTTGTGCTTTGGATTTTCACAAATTATTCTTATTTTACCTTTGCGTTTTACAACTTTACATTTTTCGCAAATTGGTTTAACTGATGCTTTTACTTTCATTATTATCCCTCCTATTATTTACGATAGGTAATACGCCCACGTGTTAGATCATAAGGCGATAGTTCTATCATTACGGTATCTCCTGCTAAGATACGAATATAGTTCATTCGTATTTTACCAGAAACGTGGGCTTCCACAATGTGTCCATTTTCTAGTTGAACTTTGAATTTCCCTCCCGGGATAATTTCAAGAACTTTACCTTCAATTTCAATTGTATCTTCCTTAGCCATCTTTTCACTCTCCTGTCAATATTTCATATCCATCGGCAGTAACAACTACTGTATGTTCAAAGTGGGCTGATGGACTTCCGTCTTGTGTATCTATTGTCCAATCGTTATCATGAACAAAGATTCTAGGGCTTCCTAGCGTTAGCATTGGCTCTACAGCTATTACCATTCCTTCTTTTAATCTTGGGCCGGTATTAGGTGTTCCATAATTTGGAACTTCAGGGTCTTCATGAACTGATGTTCCTACACCATGTCCACATAATTCTCTTACAACACCTAATTTGTGTTCTTTGGCATATGTTTCTATGGCATGACCAATGTCACCAATTCTATTCCCTGGTTTAACTTGTGCTAAACCAATGAATAAAGACTTTTCTGTATGTTCTAATAAGTAATCTATTTCTTTTGATACTTTTCCAACTTTATAAGTCCATCCTGAATCGCCATGATATCCTTTATAACATGCTCCAATATCTAGAGTAACAATATCTCCATCTTTTAGAACATAATCACTTGGAAAACCATGAACCACTTCAGAATTAACACTTATACATAAGGCTGTTGGAAACCCTTCATATCCTTTAAAAGAAGGTGTGGCACCTTGGCTTCTAATAAAAGCCTCCGCTAAACGATCTAATTCTTTTGTTTTAATTCCTTCTTTTATATATGGTTTTATATATTGATGTGTTCTATAGACTATGTTACCAGCTTCTTTTAATAGTTCAATTTCACGTTTACTTTTAATTGTAATCACTAAATCATCTCCATTATTTTTCACTGATAATTTTATCTATAGTGTTGAATACATTTTCGATTGTATCCTCACCGTTAACTTCATGTAAAACATTTTGTTTTCTATAGTGCTCAATTATTGGTTCAGTTTTTTCTAAATACATTTTATATCTAGTTTGGAAAGCTTCTAAATTATCATCATTTCTTTGATATAACTTTCCACCGCAATTGTCACAAGTTGATTCTACTTGTGGAGCACTTTCAGGATCATTAATATTGAAAATTGTTTTACAGTCTTCACATATTCTTCTTCCTGTAATTCTTTTTTCTAATGTTTTTTCATTAATATTGATATAAATGACATTACCTACAGTATAACCTAGTTTAGCTAAAATTTTGTCATATTCAATGGCTTGTTCAATATTTCTTGGGAAGCCATCTATGATGAAACCGTTTTTACAGTCATCTTTAGCTAATCTGTCTTCTATTAATTGATAAGTAATCTCATCTTTAACTAATTTTCCAGAAGCTAGTGTTTCGAATACATAATGACCTAATTCACTATCTTCTTTTGATATTTCTCTTAAAATATCTCCAGTTGAAATGTGAGGTATATGATACTTCGCTACAACTAGTTCGGCTTGTGTCCCTTTACCAGCAGCTGGTGGGGCTATAAACATAATATTTTTCATTATACTACCTTCTACTATATCCTCTTTTATAACTTCTACTTAAAAGACTTCCTTCTAGTTGTTTATATGTTTCCAATGCTACTCCTACTACGATTAATAGTCCTGTACCACCAATTGATACTGATGTTGGTAGACTAGTAAATTTTGAGAATAAAATTGGTAATCCAGCAATAACTACTAGGAATGAAGCTCCTAATACAGTTAATCTTGATAACACTTTACTTATGTGCTTCTTTGTTTCTTCTCCAGGTCTAATCCCTGGTATATATCCACCATTTTCTTGTAAATTCTTAGCAAATTCTTCTGGTTTTAATTGTACAAATGTGTAAAAATATGCAAAGAAGAAAATGAATATAATATATATTAAGAAACCTACCGGTGTTGTATATGTTAAATATTTTTGTACGAATACTGCAAATCCTTCATTTTTAACTACTTGAGCAATAATGCTTGGAATTGATAGTAAACTTGAAGCAAATATTACAGGTATTACTCCTGCAGAGTTAATTCTAATTGGCATAAAGCTTTGTGCAGCACTACCAAATGCATTTGTTGATTTGTTTGCATATTGTATTGGTATTCTTCTTTCAGACTCTTGAATGAATATTACACCAATGACTATTGCAAAATAGATTATTACAAATATTAAGAATTTTATTATTCCTAAAGTAATTACTTGTGCAGTTCCTTCAAATACTATTAAGTTTTTGAAAGCATCAATAAACATTTGTGGAAGTGTTGCGATGATACCAGCCATGATAATTAAACTCATACCATTTCCAATACCTTTTTGAGTAATTTGATCACCTAACCATAATAGGAAAGATGTTCCAGCTGTTAAAACAATTGATATATATAAATATTCCATTGGAGTACCAGTTTTGCCGATAAAGGCAAAGGCAAAGGCATATCCTTCAATAAAGGCAAAGATAATACCCATATATCTTGTTATTTGATTTAACTTTTGTCTACCTGTTGGTCCTTGCTTACTTAATTCAGAAAAGTAAGGAATAACATCCATTTGTAATAATTGCATTATGATTGATGCCGTAATGTATGGCATTACACCTAGGGCAAATATTGAGAAATTTTTTAAAGCTCCTCCACCCATGGTATTAATTAACTCTAAGAATCCTAAATTACTTGTAAGATCCTGTGTTCCTGGAACTCTTATTGATATTCCTAATATGAATATTAATAAAGCACCAAGTGTAAAATAAATTCTATGTCTTAAATCTTTGTTGGTTGGTGTAAACAATTGCTTCATAGATTTAAACATATTAGATCACCTCAGCTTTGCTACCTGATTCTTGAATCTTTTCTAAAGCACTAGCTGAGAATTTGTTAGCTTGAATTGTAAGTTTTTTCTCTAGTTTTCCAGTTCCTAAAACTTTGATTCCTGCTAATTGTTTTTTAATTATTCCAGTTTCTTTTAATAAGGCTGGTGTAACTACTGTACCTTCTTCGAATCTATTTAATTCATCTAAATTGATAACAGCGTATCTTGTTCTGAATTTATCATTTGTAAAACCTCTTTTTGGAAGTCTTCTATATAATGGTAATTGTCCACCCTCAAATACTGGATTGATACTACCACCTGAACGTGCCTTTTGTCCTTTTTGGCCTCTTCCAGATGTTTTTCCAAGACCAGATCCTGATCCACGTCCAACACGTTTTTTAGCATGAGTAGCACCGATATTTTTTTCTAATTCATGTAATTTCATTATCCTAATATCTCCTCTACTGTTTTGCCACGTAATTCTGCAACTTGCTCTGGAGTCTTAATTGACTTTAAAGCATTAAGAGCAGCTGTAGCCATGTTTAATTTTGTTCTTGCCCCTAGTGATTTAGAAACAACATCACGAATTCCTGCTAATTCTAAAATAGCACGAACTGATCCACCTGCGATGATACCAGTACCAGCAGCAGCAGGCTTAATGATTACTCTAGCAGCACCGGCAGTACCGATTGCTTCATGAGCAACTGTTCTTCCATCAATTAGAGGTATTGTAATTAAATTTTTATTAGCATCTTGAATTGCTTTTTTGATTGCATCTGGTACTTCGTTAGCTTTTCCGATACCTAAGCCAACTTTACCCTTGCGATCTCCGACAACTACGATAGCAGAATATCTTCTTTGACGTCCACCTTTGTTAACTTTAACAACGCTTTTAACATCAATTACTAATTCTTCTAAAAGTTTGTCTTTTGTTTCACGAGTTTTCTTTTGCATAATACCCTCCTATTAGAATTCTAATCCATTTTCACGTGCTGCTTCAGCCAAAGCTTGTACACGTCCATGATAAAGGTATCCACCTCTATCGAATACTACTTTTGTAATTTTTGCTTTTTTTGCTTTTTCAGCTATTGCTTTTCCAACAACTTTTGCTGCTTCAACATTACTTCCGTTTTCAATTTTTAAATCTTTATCTAATGAGGAAGCAGATACAAGAGTAGTTCTAGTTGTATCATCAATTATTTGTGCATAAATGTCCTTGTTAGAACGGAATACACATAATCTAGGTACTGCGCTTGTTCCAATAAGTGTCTTACGAATTCTTTCATGGCGACTAACACGCATACTATTACGAGATTCTTTTTTTATCATTTTATTTTCTCCTTCCTACCTATTAAGCAGCTTTCTTTCCTTCTTTACGACGGATATGTTCATCTTTATAACGAATACCTTTTCCTTTATATGGTTCAGGTTGTCTTACTTTACGAACATTTGCAGCGAATTCACCAACTAATACTTTATCAATACCTTTAATAGTTATTTCTGTATTTCCATTAGCTTCTACTGTTAATCCAGCTGGAACTTGCATTTCAACTGGATGTGAATATCCAGCGTTAATTACTAATTTACTTCCTTGTACATTGAAACGATATCCAACACCGATTATTTCTAGTGATTTAGAATATCCTGTTGTCACACCAATAATCATATTGTTAATAAGAGCGTTCATAGTACCGTGCATTGCTTTAGCACTTTCATTTAAACGTTCTAGAGTAATTGTGTTACCTTCTTGTTTCATTGTAATATCTTTTAACATTGGTTGTGTTAGAGTACCCTTAGGTCCTTTTACAGTGACAACATTATCGATATTTTCAACAGTAACTCCCTCTGGAACTGTAATTATACGATTTCCAATACGGCTCATATTGACACCTCCTTATATTTTATTCTATTACCAAATATAAGCTAGAACTTCCCCACCTATATTTTCTTTACGAGCTTCTTTATCTGTCATAATTCCTTTTGATGTAGAAATAATTGCTATTCCTAAACCATTTAATACTTTAGGTACTTCATCGTTCTTTGCATAAACACGAAGTCCTGGCTTGGAAATTCTTTTTAGCCCAGTGATAACTCTTTCCTTTTTGTCTGTATATTTTAATGTTAAAACAATAGTTCCTTGAGCATCATCTTTAACTATTTTATAATCTTTTATAAATCCTTCTTCTTTTAAAATTCTTGCTATTTCAGTTTTGATTTTAGAAGCAGGAACTTTTACTTCTTCATAACGCATTTGATTAGCATTACGAATACGTGTTAACATATCTGCAATTGTATCTGTTACTACTGCCATTTTGACTCCTCCTTTCCAATTACCAACTTGATTTTTTAATTCCTGGTATTTGTCCTTTATAAGCTAATTCACGGAAGCAAATACGGCATATTCCGAACTTGCTCATAACTGCGTGTGGACGACCGCAACGGCTACATCTTGTATATTCACGCACTTTATATTTTTGTGGTCTATTAGCTTTTATAATCATACTTTTCTTTGCCATAATATTCCTCCCATTACTTTTTAAAAGGAATTCCAAGTCCATTTAATAAGTCAAATGATTCTTCGTTAGTGTTAGCTGTAGTTACGAATATGATATCCATACCACGAACTTTTACAACATCATCATAATCTATTTCTGAAAAGATTAATTGTTCTTTGATTCCCATTGTATAGTTTCCTCTACCATCAAATGCTTTTGGACTAACTCCACGGAAATCTCTTACTCTAGGAAGTGAAATTGATATTAACTTATCCATAAAGTTATACATATTTTCTCCTCTTAAAGTAACTTTACATCCAATTGGTTGACCTTCTCTTACTTTAAATCCAGCAATTGACTTTTTAGCCTTTGTAACTACTGGCTTTTGTCCTGATAATTTTGTTAAATCAGCTACAGCAGCATCTAATAATTTTGAGTTAGATGTTGCATCTCCTACTCCGATATTAATAACAATTTTTTCTAACTTTGGAACTTCCATTTTTGACTTATAATTATACTTATTCATTAAACTTGGAACAACTTCATTTAAGTATTTCTCTTTTAGGCGGTTCATAGTTACCCTCCTTCCAATTAATCAAGCTTCTCGTTTGATTTTTTTGCTATTCTTATTTTCTTACCTGTTTTTGTATCAGTTGTATGTCCTATTCTAGTTCTTTTCTTAGTCTTAGGATCAATTATCATAACATTTGATGCATTGATTGGTGCTTCTACTTCTAAGATTCCACCAGATTCTTGTCCTGTAGGTTTTTGATGTTTTTTAACAACGTGAACACCTTCAACAATAACTTTATTTTCAGCTCTTAATGTTTTAATTATTTTTCCTTTTTTACCTTTGTCAGAACCAGCGATAACTACAACTTCATCTCCTACTTTAAAGTTCATATTTATCCTCCTCTTATAGTACTTCTTTTGCTAAAGATACAATTTTCATGTAATCTTTATCACGAAGTTCTCTTGCTACTGGTCCAAAAATACGAGTACCTACTGGACTCTTGTCATCACGAATGATAACGCAAGCATTGTCATCGAACTTAATGTAACTTCCATCTTCACGACGAACGCCTTGACGACTACGAACGATAACTGCTTTTACAACTTTTCCTTTTGGAATTGGTGAATTTGGAATGGCATTTTTTACTGTTCCAACTACTACATCACCAATGTTACCTGTTTTAACTTTACTTCCACCTAGAACACGGATTACTAGTAATTCACGAGCTCCCGAGTTGTCAGCAACCTTCATACGGCTTTCTTGTTGTAACATAGATTATTCCTCCTTCTCATCTTCAGCGTTAAATAATAACTGCTTCTTTTACGATTTCTTTTAAATAGAAATGCTTAGTTTTTGATAATGGTCTAGTTTCTACTATTCTTACAGTATCTCCAACTTTAGCTATATTTTTTTCATCATGTACACAATACTTCTTAGAGCTTTTAACTCTCTTGTGATATAATGGATGGTTTTTATAAGTTTCAACTAAAACACTAATTGTTTTATCATTAGTTGCGCTAACTACTTTACCAACTAATTCTTTTTTAACTTTCTTTTCCATAATACCCTCCTATTCGCTAATCTCACGTTCTCTTAGAACTGTTTTATATCTTGCAACGGTGTGTCTTAATTCTCTAATTCTAGAAGGTTTTTCTAGATTACCTGTTGCTTGTTGGAAACGTAAATTGAATAATTCTTCTTTTGCTTCAACTAATCTTTTATTGATTTCTTCAGTTGATAGTTCTCTAACTTCTTTAACCTTCATTCTTATTCACCCTTGCTTTCTTTCATTACGAATTTTGTTGCTACTGGTAATTTGTGAGAGGCAAGACGTAATGCTTCACGAGCTACTTCTTCAGTTACTCCAGAAATTTCAAACATGATTTTTCCTTCTTTAACTACAGCAACCCAACCTTCAACGTTACCTTTACCTTTACCTTGTCTTGTACCAATAGGCTTTTTAGTTAATGGCATGTGTGGGAAAATATTGATCCATACTTTTCCACCACGTTTCATATAACGTGTCATAGCAATACGAGCAGCTTCGATTTGATTAGCAGTAATCCAAGCACCTTCTTTTGCTTGTAGACCATAATCTCCAAAGTGTAATTCTCTGTTTCCGCGAGATCTACCTTCGTAAGGTAATCTATGTACACGACGATATTTTGTTCTTGACGGTATTAACATATTAATTACCTCCTTTAGCCTTTTTGTTTAGGATTTCTCCCTTATAGATCCATACCTTTACACCAATTTTTCCGAATGTTGTGTCTGCTTCAGATGTAGCATAATCAACATCAGCTCTTAATGTATGTAGAGGAATTGTTCCTTCTGTATATCCTTCGCTACGTGCCATATCAGCTCCGCCTAAACGACCAGATACACTTGTTTTAATTCCTTTAGCTCCTGCTTTCATTGCATTTTTGATAGCACGTTTTTGAGCCATACGGAATGATACTCTATTAGTAATTTGATCAGCGATTGAATCAGCAACTAATTGAGCATTTAAATCTGCTTTTTTAATATCAACAATTGTGATTTGAATATTTTCATCAGCAATTGTTGATAGTTGTTTCTTTAATTTGTTCATTTCTTCTCCGCCTTTACCAATGATGTATCCAGGCTTAGAAGAATGAATTACAACTTCGCATCTCTTAGCATTTCTTTCGATTTCAACTTTAGCTACACCAGCATTTTTAAGATTCTTTGCTATATATTCACGAATCTTAACATCTTTAGCTAAAAACTTAGAAAAGTCTTTGTTACCAGCATACCATTTAGCTTCCCAATCCTTGTTAATGCCAAGTCTTAGTCCATTAGGATTTACCTTTTGTCCCATTTTGTAACCTCCTTATTAGTTTCTTGTAGCCACAGCTATGATAATGTGACTAGTTCTATGATTTCTATGTCCAATATGAGAACGTGAATCGAAGAAATGACGTTTCATAACAGGACCAGCATCTACTCTTGCTTCTTTAACATAAAGTGTTGCAGCATCTGCGCCATTATTATTAACAGCGTTAGCAATAGCAGAGTCTAATACTTTCTTTGTAAGCTTTGCGGACTTATTATTAACATTATTTAATATAACTAAAGCTTCTTGTACACTTTTACCACGAATCATGTCAGCTACTAAACGAGCTCTAATTGGTGATACTCTAAGTCCCTTAGCAATTGCTTTTGCTTCCATATATTTACCCTCCTAGTCATTTTTTTATTTCTTTTTGTCTGAACCATGTCCACCAAATTTACGTGTTAATGCAAATTCACCTAATTTGTGTCCAACCATATCTTCAGTAACATAAACTGGTATAAATTCTTTACCATTGTGTACTGCAAATGTGTGTCCTATAAAATCAGGAAAAATAGTGGAACGGCGTGACCATGTTTTAATGACTTCTTTTTTTCCAGACTTATTTAATTCTTGAACCTTTTTTAATAATCTATCGAATACATAAGGCCCTTTTTTTAAACTTCTTGCCATTTTTTAATCATCCTTTCCTATTTACTATTGCGACGACGTACTATGAACTTGTCAGATTGTTTTTTCTTACGTGTCTTTAATCCAAGTGCAGGTTTACCCCATGGAGTCATTGGTGCCTTACGTCCTACTGGAGCACGTCCTTCACCACCACCATGTGGATGGTCATTAGGGTTCATAACAGAACCACGAACGGTTGGTCTTATACCCATATGACGTTTACGTCCTGCTGTACCTATTTTAACAAGTGAAGAGTCTTCGTTTCCAACTACTCCTACTGTTGCCATACATGATTCTAAAACTTTTCTTTGTTCTCCAGATGATAAACGAATCATTACATAATTTCCTTCACGACCAAGGATTTGTGCAGATGCTCCAGCACTTCTTGCTAGTTCTCCGCCTTTTCCTGGACGAAGTTCAATGTTATGAATCATTGTACCTACTGGGATGTTGATAATTGGTAATGCGTTACCAACTTTTATATCAGCATCAGCTCCAGCCATTACTGTCATACCTACAGTTAAACCTTTTGGAGCGATTATATATCTTTTTTCTCCATCTGCATAATTGATTAATGCAATGTTTGCAGTTCTATTTGGATCGTATTCAATGCTTGCTACGGTTCCAGGTACGTTTAATTTATTTCTTTTGAAATCAATAATACGATATTTTCTTTTAGCACCGCCACCTTGATGACGAACTGTTATTTTACCTTGATTATTGCGGCCACCATTTTTCTTAACAGTAACTACAAGTGATTTCTCTGGAGTACTCTTTGTAATTTCTTCATTAACTAAAGCACTCATTTTTCTACGTCCTGGTGTAGTAGGTTTATAATTTCTGATTGCCATAATTTTTCTCCTCCTTAACCAAGATCAATTGTTTGTCCGTCTGCAAGAGTAACAATTGCTTTCTTTGAACGATTTGTTAATCCTGTGTAACGACCAACTCTTCTTTTCTTAGGTTTTACATTCATTGTTTTTACTGATGTAACCTTTACTTTAAAGATTTTTTCAATTGCATCTTTTATTTCTAACTTTGTAGCTTTAGGATCTACTTTAAAAGTATATTTTCCTTCAGATTTTGCAATTTGTGATTTTTCAGTAATAACTGGTGCTTTGATTATTTCTAAATATTTAGTGTCTTTCATTATTTAAGCACCTCCTCAACTGTTTTTAATGCTTCTTCTGTTATTAGCATTACATCTGTACTAACTAAATCTAATACATTGATTTCTTCTGCCAATATTAATACTACATTTTGTAGATTGCGAGAAGCTAAAATTAAGTTGTCATCAAATTCTTTAACTACCATTAATACTTTCTTGTCAGCTAGTTTTAATGTCTCAAGTAAGTTAACCATTTCTTTAGTCTTTGGTGTTGCTAAAGAGATGTTTTCAACAACTATAATTGATTTTCCAATAGCTTTATCACTTAATGCTGATTTTAAAGCTAATTGTCTTTCTTTTCTATTTTGTTTTTTACTATAATCTCTAGGTACTGGAGTTCCATAATTTCCTCCGCCTACCCATTGAACAGCTCTAATTGATCCTTGACGAGCACGTCCTGTTCCTTTTTGTCTCCATGGTTTTCTTCCTCCACCAGAAACTTCTGAACGGTTTTTAGTTTTATGTGTTCCTTGTCTTAAAGATGCCATTGTTAAGATGATTGCATCTTTTAAAACAGCTTTGTTTGGGGTAATTCCAAATATTTCTTCGTTTAAATTAATGTCCTTTACTTTTTCACCTTTTAGATTTAAAAGTTCTACTTTTTTCATCTACGATTCCTCCTTTCATCACTTATATTTTTAATTTTCTTTCTTTATTATATATAGCGTGATGATTTTATTCAGCTGATGTTTCTTGATTTTCTTCAGTTTCTACTACTGTTTCTTCAACAACTTCTTCTACTGTAACTGGAGAAGCATATGTTATTAAATCAGCAGCTTCTAACTTAACATTAGGTTTCTTTACTGCAGTACGAATCATAACAAATGATTTCTTTGGACCTGGAACATTACCTTTTACTAAAATTACATTGTTTTCAGTATCAACTGAAATTACCTCTAAATTTTGAACAGTTCTTTGAACGTTACCCATTTGACCTGGCATCTTCTTGCCTTTTAATACGTGCATTGGTAACATTGTACCTAATGAACCAACACCTCTATGGTATTGAGAGCCATGTCCCATAGGACCTCTTGTTTGATTATGACGTTTGATAACACCTTGGAAACCTTTTCCTTTGCTAGTTCCTGTAACATCCACCATTTCGCCAGCTTCGAAAACGTCAACGTTAACAGTTTGTCCTAGTGTGTAATCTTTAACGTTTACTCCTCTAATTTCCTTTAAGAAGCGCTTAGGTGTTGTGTTAGCTTTGTCTGTATGACCCTTTTTAGGTTTGTTGCTTAAACTTTCTCTTACTGTATCAGTAGCAAGTTGGATAGCATCATAACCATCTTTTTCAACTGTTTTGATTTGAGTAACTACATTTGGTTCTACTTCAATAACAGTAACCGGAATTAATTTACCATCTTTAGTAAATGTTTGGGTCATTCCGATTTTTTTACCTAAGATTCCTTTCATTATTTTTTTCCTCCTAATTATTTTGTGATCTTAATATCTACTCCGCTTGGTAAATCTAAATGAGCTAATGCATCAATAGTTTCCTTGCTAGGATTTTTGATATCAATAAGTCTTTTGTGTGTACGCATTTCAAATTGTTCACGAGAGTCTTTGTATTTATGTACAGCTCTTAAGATTGTATACTTTTCAATTTCAGTTGGTAATGGTACCGGACCTGAAATTTCACCACCTGTTCTTTTAACAGTTTCAACAATTTTCTTAGCTGCATTATCAAGTACTCTGTGATCGTATGCTTTAATTCTGATGCGAATCTTTTCTGTTGACATTTTAAATCCTCCCTTCGCCTATATCTAGTATAGACTTGCTCCGTGCAAATAACCCGACCTGTCCAAGTTTGAGTTTTTTATCAAATTCTGATTTAGTCCTAGAAATTGATTAACAACTTATCCTGGAGTGTCGACAACCTCGCACATCTAAGCAGTCACACGTAGTTAATTATAACAGTTATGCGTTTCTTTTGCAAGCGTTTTTTGTATAATTTTGTTATTTTTCAACGTAATTGACGTGCTATTGTTTCTTTTGATTAGTAATTTTATATTCTTTCAAAATTAAAATGAGCACTAATTTTTTATTTTTTATAATTAATTTATGCTCATTTTTCTTTAGATTTTTTTGATATTAATTTAATTGAAGCTGGTGCTACTATGGATTTTCCGAACTTTTTATTTATGTTATCAATAGTTGTTTGGACTGTATCTGATGATGTTTTTACTTCATCTTTGTCGAACAATGACATTTGATAATCATTTTGTTCTGTTAGGTCAGCTAATCTAAAACCTAGTAGTCTAATAGGATCATTTTTGTAATTTTTTCTAAATATTGAAATAGCTAGTTTATATATTTCAGTAATATTATTGCTTGGCCTTTCTAACTTTTCTTGGGCTGAATAAGTTTCAAATTTATTATTTTTAAAAATTACGGCGATAGTTTTAGCGTATTGCTTTTTAGATCTTAATGTCCTAGTCGTTTTTTCTACAAAAGCAAAAAGAAGTTCTTCTAATTTATCTTCATTTGTACAGTCATATACTAATGTTTCTGATACACTGATACTTTTGCTTTTGGTCTTTTTTTCTTCTAGTCTGCTTTCATCAATACCATAGGAAGCATTTTTTAAATATTCAGCTTGTCCTTTAAAATGTTTTTTTAATACTTTAATATCAGTTTTTGCTAAGTCTTCTACTGTATATATATTAAGTTTATTTAATGTTTCTTTTGTCTTTCGACCGATGAATAACAAATCTCCTACGTCTAAAGGCCATAATTTTTGAACTATTTCATCTTTTAATAAAGTGTGAACTTTATCTGGCTTTTCAAAATCTGAGGCCATCTTGGCACAGAGCTTATTATTACCAATACCAATGTTTACGGTGTAGCCAAATTTTGTTTTTATATCATCCTTTATATAATAAGCTAGTTCTAAATAGTTTTTATACAAATATTTAGTTCCTGTCATATCTATAAAACATTCATCTATAGAAAACTGTTCCATACTTGGTGAATATTGTGATAGATATGTGAATAACTCTTTTGACTTTTCTGCATACCATTTATAATCTGGTGCAAAAACTTTTAGGCTGGGACATTTCTTTCTAGTTTGATAAAGAGTTTCAGCTGTTACAATATTATATTTTTTCGCAACAGGTGACTTAGCTAAGACAATACCTTTTCTTTCTTTTTCGTTTCCTCCTATTACTGCTGGTATTTTTCGAATGTCTTCTTTATATCCTTCTTTAAGCAGTTTGACTGCTGTCCATGATAAAAAGGCATTATTAACATCTATATGAAAAATAATTCTTTCTTTCATGGTATCCCTCCAAAATCATTATAGAACATTTTTTCGACTTTTTCAATTGAACTTCAGCTTTTCTATGTATATTTATGGTTTACATATTATTTTTGAGATTTAGTACATAATAAAACTAGATGGTGATATTATGAATAAATATGAAGTTAATATTTATGAACAAATTGCACGAAATATTAAAAAGTATAGACATGAGGCGGGAATTACGCAAGCTGTCTTAGCTGAACGTGTTGGTGTTTCACATGAATTCATCAGGCGAATTGAGTCGAAAAAAGGTGTTAAAACTTTTTCAGTCGATACAATTTGGAAAATATCTCTAGCTTTAAATATTGAAGTTGGAAAATTATTTGAAATAGATATGGATGAAGTAATAAATTCATAAATAGTACTTAAGAGCAGTTAAATAAAACTGCTTTTTAATTTATAAAAACCTTTAAGGTCATTTTAGACTTTAAAGGTTTTGTTTTTAATTATCTTTTAAATAATAGTGTCTTATTGGCTTTAGATTTTCATCTAATTCATAACAAATTGGATTTCCAGTTTCTATTTCTAGTTTCATTATTTCTTCATCAGACAAATTGTCTAAATACTTAATTAATCCTCGTAAACTATTTCCATGGGCAACTATTATTACCTTTTTATTTTCTAATAAATCTTTTTTAATATCAGTATTCCAGTACTTTATAACTCTTTTAACTGTATCTAATAGATTTTCAGTTGTAGGTATATCTTCTTTTGGTAGATTTTTATATTTAGGATCATTGCCAGGATATCTTTCATCTGTAACTTCTAAGGCAGGAGGTCTAACATCAGCACTACGTCTCCATAAACGAACTTGTTCTTCACCATATTTTTTTCTAGTATCATCTTTGTTTAACCCTTGTAAAGCCCCATAATGTCTTTCATTTAAGCGCCAGCTATATTTTATCGGAATGTTCTTTTCATTTAATTCTTCTAATATATAGTCTAAAGTATCATTAGCTCTTTTTAAATATGATGTATAAGCCACATCAAATGTATAGCCTAATTCTTTTAATTTTTTTCCGGCTTCTTGAGCTTCTTTGATACCTTGTTCTGATAGCCCGACATCTGTCCAGCCAGTAAATCTATTTTCTAAGTTCCAAACACTTTGACCATGCCTTACTAATATTAACTTTATCATTATTCTCCTCCTATATTTTCTTATCATTTAAGCAGAATACAGCATATACAGGTATATATCTAACTTCTTTTTTGGTAGAGAAATTATTTTCTGTTATACGGTATGCTTGTTGTGTTATATATTTCTTTATAAATACTGATAATGATTTAGCTTTAGACATACTTTTCGTTGCTATTTCAATTGGGATAATTTGACCTAGTCTATTTTGAATTACAAAGTTAACTTCTGCTTTTCCTTCAGACTGATAATAATATAATGAATAGCCTGCTTCTACTAATGTTTTAGCAATATGGTTTTCATATAAAGTCTCTTTAATTTTCTCATCTGAGGCAAATCGTTTTAAATTTAAATGTAACATAGTAAATAGTAGGCCATCATCTGGTAAGTATAATTTAAAGCTATCTGTTTCACGACAACTACTTAATGGTGATTTTACGTTTTTAATTTTGTAACTACGATATACTAATTGATTATTTACTAAGTAATTTATAGCTGTCTCATACTCTTTAGCTCTTTTTCCTGGTCCAATGCAACCATATTGGAATTTTTTATTTTCTTTTTTCAATTGGTTAGGTATAGAGTTAATTACTTCTATGCCTCTTGGTATATCAATTAGAACTTTATTAAGACTTATTTCCTTTTTATATATATCAATTACTTTTTGCTTTATAGCGTCTATTTCATAAATCGTTTTGCCATCTAGATCTGCTTGAACTACTTCTGGTAGACCTCCTGTCATTAGATATTCTTGGAATAAATCTAAAGCAACTTTATGGAAAGGACATAATTTGTGTTTTGTATAAGACTCTCTTATTAGTTCTGCCAAGCTCTTTTCGCCTTTTGCCCAAAGATATTCTTCAAAGTCCATTTCGTTCATACCTTTAAATTGTAATTCTTCGCCTTTAAATTCATTTAGTCTTTCTCGGCGTGATGTTATCGCAATAATATGATACTTACTGCGTTCACTTCCAAATAATTTTAAACCTTTAACTATGTCTAAGTTATCTAAGTTATCTAAAATAATTAAAGTATCTTCTTTTAATATTGTTTCACCAGAGGTTAAAGATAAATTTAAGATGATTTTATCGATATTTTTTTCCTTGGCAAATAGTTCTATTATTTCATCATTATTTTCTGTATTGAAGTAGACTACGTTTTTATATTCTTTTTTTCCAAAATTTAATACAGTAAATGTTTTACCAATTTGCTTAGGTCCATATAGTATTAATGGCTTTCTTATTATATCTTTTTGCCATTTTTTAAAAAAATCTTCTATTTTTCGTTCCATAAATTGTTACCTCCGCACATATTTTATAAATTAAGTATACTTTTTTATTTTTGTTTAGTCAAGGCTTTAGGAACGAAAAAAGTCCTACAAATAGGACTTAATTGTTTGTTGCTATTTTGTTAAATTCTAAACGTAGTTTATCAGCTACGGTAACTATAAATTCTGAATTGGTTGGTTTAGCTTTATCAATATCTACGCTATGTCCAAAGATATCTTCCATTAGTTGCCAGTTACCTCTATTCCAGCTAACTTCGATAGCATGTCTTATTGCTCTTTCAACTCTAGATACTGTTGTTTCATATTTACCAGCAATTTCTGGATATAACTCTTTTGTTATACCGCCTACTAATTCTGGCTTTTCATATACTAAAGTTATTCCTTCACGAATATATTGATATCCTTTTATATGAGATGGTACACCTAATTCGTGTAATGTATTAGTAATTGATTTTTGTAAGTTATTATGATATAAGTCAATACTTTTGCCCGCGAACTTTGTTCCTTCTCTTAATTCAATTATTCTTTTCTCTAGATCAGCTAGTTCAAATGGTTTTAAGATAAAATAACTTACTCCCATTTCTGATACTTTTCTAATCATATCTTGTGTATTATATGAAGTTAGGACAATAACATCTTTATCTATTTCCTTCTTTTTCATATGTTCTAATACAGCTATTCCATCTTTAACAGGCATAATCAAATCTAATAATATTATGTCGTACTCGTCTTTCTTTTTATCGGCTAACAGCATTCCTTCTGCTCCGTCGTATGCTGTTAAAGTTACATTTATATCAGCATTATCACTGAAATATTCCTTAATCATTTCTACTAAACTCTTGTTATCGTCAATGATTAATAAACGTGTTCTCTCCATCTTTTCTCCTCTCATATACTACCACGCATTTTAATTATATAACATAGTTCGATAAATTGATAGGAAAAAAAAGGACAACTTTTGTCGAAAGTGTCTATTTTGTCTATTTTTCTATTTTATTAATAAGAAGTTGTATTTTGTCTAAACGAAGACTTAGAGCACCAATGAGATATCCGTCAACAACATTTTCTTTATCCAGTGTTTCAATATTCTCATCATTAACACTGCCACCATATAAAATTAAATTGTTTGGATAGTACTCTTTTATATGATTAACTACGTCTTTTATTTCTTGACCAGATGGTATTATACCTGTACCAATGGACCAGGTTGGCTCATAAGCAATAATTATTTTTTTTATGTTTTCTGGTGTTAAGTTAGTAAATGTTTCTTTTAAATCATTTATAATAACGTCTGACGCAACTTTTGTCTTTTCATTTTCGCCAACACACAGTATTGGTGTAATGTCGTTATCTAATAATTGTGTTATTTTTCTATTTGCGTCTTGAGATGTTTCACAAAATAAATTTCTTCTTTCACTATGACCTACAAGGGAGTACTTAACGCCAAGCGCTTTTAGTTGTTCTGCTGATACTTCTCCTGTATATGATCCTGTTCCATAAGCACTAACATTTTGGCTACCCATTAGTATTCCTTCTATATTATTAGATAAATAAATATTAGAAGGAAATAAAATTATTTTAGTATCTTTATGTTGAAGATTTTTTAATTGTTCTTTATATAAAGCAAATTCATCTTTTGTTAAATGACATTTATTATTAAGCGCTACTATCATATTATTCACCTTTTATTTTCTTTGTTATCATGGATATTATACCAAAACGATCCTCATTTTCCTTATCAACAAGGGCTCTTTTATATACTTCAAGAACTCTTTCGGCATAGCTTGCAGAACTACAATGTTCAGCTTGAATTCTAGCCTGGTTGTCATATTTTTCTAACATAGATCTATCAGTATATAACATTAGTACTTTTTCGATGTATTCTTTTTCTGTTTCAAATATTAGACCATTTAATTCATTAGTGACCGTTCCTGAAAAAGATTCATCATTTATACATAATGGTACAACACTTGCGGCCATGGCTTCTATAACAGTTAGGCCTTGCGTTTCGGTAGTTGATGCTGTTGCGAAAACGTCGGCGCAATGATAATAGAATGGCATTTCTTCCCAAGCCGCCTTTCCAGTAAATATAACATTTTTACTTATACCTAAGTCAGTCGCAAGTTGTTCATAACTTTCTTTATCTGGACCGTCTCCTACAATAACTAATTTTATATTTGAATGTTTTTCAACTATTTTTTTGTGTGCATTTAGTAAAAATTCAACGTTTTTTTCAGAAGCTAGTCTTCCAACAAATAGTATAACAAAGTCTTTCTTTTGTATATTTAATTTTTTCTTTAATGTTTGGACATAACTTTTATCCACATTTTCTGTGTAAAAACGTTCTACTTCTATTCCGGTTGGTACTATATGTATGTTTTTCTTGAACTCATATTTTTCTTTAAATAGTTTGTATATTTTGTTTGTTGGGACTATTAATTCATGTGCTGTTTTATCGCAATAAAATTTTGTTAGATATTCAACTATCTTTTTACTAGATTTATCGAAGTAACCATGAGTTATATAGTGAGTATAATCTTCATATAAAGTATGATAAGTGTGAACTAATGGTATATCAAATTGTTTAGCTAGTAAACGGGCAAGGATACCTATGCCAAATTCAGTATGAGAATGAATTACATCTAATTTCCAGTTCTTCATAGTGTTAATCATTGATAACGGATAGATTCTACTAAGGCGATAGTCATAAATGCCAATAGGAATTCCTGGAACTCTTACAATTCTTTCTTCTTCGTCGTATTCATATTTTAAGGCGTTATCACTAACAGTAACGACATAAACAATATGGCCCTTTTTCTCTAATGCTCTTTTAAGCATCGCAACACTTGTTGATACTCCATTTATATATGGAGGATATGAATCTGTAAATAATCCTATTCGCATATTTAATCACTTTCCTTTTCAGTACTAAATAAGAAACCACCTAAAATCATGCCAAAATAATATGTTATAAAACGCCAAACAATTAACAGAGCATTTAGTAATACTGTTGGCATAAAATTACCAAAGAATCTTACGAAGCTATATTCTATTCCACCAGAGGCTCCGGGAATTGGTACAAATGAGCCAACTAGTAATACATAAGCTGATGAAGTTATAGCTGTCATTGGATTTAGGCTAGTAAAGTCATGAAGACCATACATAATAAATAATGGAATTATATATAAGCAAGTTAAACCAATGAAGTTTATTAGTACTCCAAAGATAAATATTTTTCTTTTTCCTAATAAATCTTTAGAAACGCCGTGAAATTCCTCTAGTTTTTCATCCCAGTATGCTTTAGCTTTTGGAATGTTTTTTATAATTTTAATTTTTCCTAAGAAGGTAATTATCCAATTAGATACTTTACCAGTTATAGTTTTAGATAGCATTATAACGTATAAGGCTACGGCTACAATTACATTGATTATAAACCCTAGTAGTACTAAATGTTGAAGTAGGGCCACTTTAGGAAATAGATTAAAAGTCCAATTACAAGCTACTGCTATAACACCATAGATAACTAGAGCTGTTTGATAAAATATGAAATTCTCTATAGTGACGCTGGTTGCTTTGCTTACTTTAATACCATGCTCTGCTATCATATATACTTCCATGGGCTGTCCACCAGTAGAAAACGGAGTTATTCCATTAAAAAATTGAGTTATTATATTATGCTTTATGGCTTCTTTAAACGATAATTTATCTTTTTCATTTACACTTTTATATATTATATAAGCTTTTGAAACAATATATATAAAATATAATAGTATGGCTATTAAAAGATAAAAGAGATTTATTTTTGATAGTGTTATGACTATACTTCCAAGATTATCTTTTAAAAGAAAAAAGAGTACTATTATAGTAATTATTAATAAAATTATGCTGTTTCTTTTAATGCTTTTTATTGTTTCCATCTAATAGTCCTTCCTTAGCAAGATAGCTATCTTTATCAACTAGATAAATATTAGTGCCATTATCTTCGCCTAGGTCTTCAAAGCCTGATTCTAGGACTGTTAGGGCTGTTCTAGTATCAGAACTACTAATATTTATAAATACTTCTTCCATTCCTAAACCTTTTATGGCATATGATGTTGTTGCTTGTAACATCATCTTTTTAGTACTCTCATTTTTTGAAGGGAGAAGTGTTAGATAGCAAGACTTTATGTCTTTATAGCAGTCCAACATACAACCTGATATTATGGCAGAGCTTTCTTCAAGAAATAAAAATTGTTCTACTTCATTTGAAGTTCTTATATAATCATTATAACCAGATTCTGTATACTTATCCTTGGTAGCTTTTAGAGCGCGTGATACTCCAAGATCCTGAAGTGACGCAGTTTCATAATTTTTGATAAGTTCAGTATGTCTGTTATCATAAGGATTTGCTATTAAAAGGCTTTTTTTCGCCATAAGAAGTCACCTACTTTATTACTTCAATTCCTGGTAATTTCTTTCCTTCTAGATATTCAAGAGTTGCTCCTCCTCCAGTAGAGGCATGATATACTTTATCTTTATATCCTAGAGTTGCTGCAGCGGCTACAATATCACCACCGCCTAAAATAGCTTTTATATTATTATCAACAAGGTATTTTAAAATTTCTCTTGTTCCTTCTTGATAATTTTCAAATTCATAGACACCTAAAGGTCCATTCCATACTACTATTTTAGCATCTTTTAAATAATTTTCATATAGTTCTGTTGTTTTTGGACCAATGTCTAGACCTAATTCATTATATTCAAGTTCAGTTATGTCCTTAATTTTAATTGGTGTATCATTTGAATATTCTGTTGTTGCTTTAACATCGACTGGCAAAACTAGTTTTTCTGAATGATTCTTTAACATTTCTGTACAGAAGTCTAGACTCTCTTGATCAACTATTGAGTTTCCAACTTCGTATCCTTCGGCTTTTAAGAATGTGAATGCCATTCCACCAGCAATTAGTATTTTATCAGCTTTAGTAACTAGATTTTCAATTACACCTATTTTGTCAGCAACTTTTGCACCGCCTAATATTACAATAAATGGATGCTCAGGGCTATTTAATTCACTTAAAGCATTTAATTCTTCTTCAATTAAGAAACCTATTGCTGATGTTTTTGGTAGATTGGTTGCGATACCAACATTTGAAGCATGGGCTCTATGTATTGTACCAAAGGCATCATTAATAAATACATCGCCAAGAGAAGCCCAGTATTTACCAAGTTCTTCATCATTAGAGCTTTCCTTTTTACCGTCTAAATCTTCATATCTAGTGTTTTGAAGTAGAACAATATCTTTTTCTTTCATATTAGAAATAGCATCTTCTACAGCTTGACCTCTTGTAGCATTAACAAATGTTACTTTCTTATCTAATAATTCACTTAGACGAGTTGCAACTGGAGCTAAGTCATTTTTCTTTAAATCCGCTTCTTCTTTTACTCTACCAAGGTGTGATAAAAGTATAACTTTAGCATTATGTTCAAGACAATAATTAATAGTTTTTAAACTAGCTTTAATTCTAGTATCATCAATTATCTTTCCATCTTTAATAGGTACATTAAAATCACATCTGATTATTACTTTCTTTCCTTCTATATTAATATCTTTTATAGTTTTCATAGGCTAATTCTCCTTATTCATATAAAGTATAGCATTTTTATTGGTAAAAAAAAAGAAGTTGCCCTCTTTTTTACACAGTCTCCTCCTAGTTTGATAATGAACTAGTGTCAGAATTAAGGTTACTAGAAATATCTGTATCTTGTGTAGCGTATGCTTTTTGTACACTTTCAACAATTTGCTGTTCTGCATCCTTTAATTTACTTAAGTAACTTAAAGCACTACTTTTTACACCTTCAACAAAGTTTGCAAGAGCTCCATCAATTTGTGAACCTTTAAACGCACTTTTAGAGTCTATAGCCTCTAATTTTGATAAAATACTTTCTATGTTTTGACAATATTTGTCAATTGCAGCAGATACTGCTGTTGCAAATTCGCTAGTAACACCGGCAAGGCCTGATGTCCCAGATCTAACAAAACTAGTTAACAAAGGACCTGAAAAAGGGTTATTAACTTTATTTCCTAGTACATTTTTATCAACTTCAGAGTTTAATAATGTTTCTCTATTACTACTATCTACTGTAGCTCCACTCATTGTTATTGCCATATTTTTTCTCCTTTCTAATCAATTAGTTTTCTATCTTTTTCGGCCATTACTAGTTGTGCCTGGGTAATTTCTCCAACTAGAACTTGATATAATGCTTCAAGCTGCTCTTTAACATGTTCTTTGTCATCTTCAACGTTTTTTAGAAAATCGTCTCGTGCTTGACCTTCCCAATGCTTTTCACACGCTTGTTTAATATCACCAAGATCATCTAAAGCATCCGCTGCTTGCGTTAACACAACTGATTTAATATCTTTTATGTATTCTTCTACTCCATCTATATCAAATCCATACTGTAAATCTGAAATTGCTGGCATTAATATACACTCCTTTCTGTAATTTTATCCATATCACTGATAATTTTTTCAGAGACTTCCTCTATAAGTTGTTCATATCCAGAGTTAACTTTTCCTAAATCGTCAATATAAGTCATAATATTATTCTTTATAGTTGGATATGAATTTCTAATATCTGTACATTTTTTTGTAATAATATCTTTGGATGTTCCAGAAATACTATTTTGAACGCTTGCGCATTCTATGTCTAGGCGATTAAAAATACCATTCATCTTTTCGATGTAGTCCATTAACTCTTGACGTAGTTTATTGACTTTTTCAACATTAACTCCAGTACCCATATGCTCTCCTTATACTTATCATAATATTAGTTTACCATATTAATTTTTTTTACGCATTGTTTTACAATACTTTTTACATTATTTTACAATACTTTTTCTTCCTTTGATTTCTGTAACTTTTATTTGTTGTAGATTATCATTTTCATTATTAACTATATTTTCAATTGATGATACACTATTTGCTATCCATTCATAGTATGTTTTTGTATCTAATCTGCAGTTTTCTATTTTTTCCTTTATACCAGACCAAGTAGAGTTGCCATTAGGAAAATATACTCCGTTTGCTATATTGGTTGCATTTCCAATTGCTTCTAGAGCACTATTAATTGTTGGTAGTAATGTATTTTTTATTGCATCACCATTATAGTTTACTTTTGACATAGACCCTCCTTGATTTTGTTGTTTGATACTGAGTTCATTTTGTCTGCATATGTTATTATTTCATTTCCCAATTTTCTAATCGCAAGAGCGTAATTAGAATACTGTTCTTTTTCTTTTGATATTCTTTCTATATATTTCTTTACAGCAGAGTCTTCAGAATCGCCAGTCCAAGTACCATTTGTATCCATGCTTTTTAACTTTGTAAAAATATCTTCTATTATAGAATTAAACTCTTCAGCAATACTTACAATACTTTCACCTGATGCTTTTAGTTTTGTTGTATCAATACTAATTTTACTCATAACCTTACCTCCTAATTTTGTCCTTGTATAGACTCTTCTATCATAGCATCTTCTATTTTATTTTTTAAACTATTTATTTTATAATTGGCATTTGGAATTACAGTATTAACGATGTTGTTATAAATACTACTTTCAGTATTTTTTAATTCAGTTAAGAAGTTATTAGCATTATTTTGATCTTCAATTTTATATGATGTTTTTTGTAATTCTATTACCTCTTCTATTTTTTGAATTGCTACACTTAGCTGATTTGCTACTTTTTGAGCGCTATTTCTAGCTTGAATATATTGATTTCTTTCATATTTTAAACTATTTACATTCAACTCTATCACCTCCTACATTAGTATTACTTTACTACCATTTCTTATATCTGAATTTCTTATCAACTGGTTAGTTCTATATCTTTCTCCTGTTTCACCATTGTATAGTGCAGTATATTGACTTGAACTATAATATCCACCAGATAATTCACTAACAACTTTTGTTAAAAGTGTTGTTACATTACCTACTCTTTTATTTATAGGTATGTATACATCATATGTTTCTTCTAGTGTTGGAACTATTAATTCTATTAAGACTTTATTCTTCATCTTCGCGATCAACTCCATCTACGACATATTTTATAGTCATATGTTGTCCTTGATATATTGGATATCCAATACAAGGGAATAATGTTTGTTTGTCTTCAAGACTTAATGACATAACACCAAGTGCTATTTGTGTACCAACATCTTCTCCTAGCCAGATACCAAACGTATTATTAACATTATCTTTATACCAGTTTTCTAATTGTAACTTCTTGTAGTTATTAGCATCATCAAAGAATAAGAAAGTATTATTTTTACATTTGCTAGTTTCTTTAAATAATGCTTCAAAGTATGGCTTATATTTATCAGATATTTTATTTTTGAACTCAGATATTCCTAAGCAGAAATAAACATTTTTCTTTTTAGATGTTGCATCATTTTGAACATTTGTGTAAGCATCTTCAAATGCCTTATCTAGATCATCATTATATAGTTTTATATTTTCATAGTTACCTCTATATATACTTAAGGCATCAATTATATTTACATTAACATCTTCAAGAGTTAGCATTTCTTTTATTAATGCATATATGAAATATACATGACTTCTTATTGATTTAGCAGCAATTAAGTTAACTTTATTTTCCATGAAGTTGAAGACATATACTTCAAGGCTATTCTTTTCTATACCTATTGGTACACAATCTAGTCCTTTTAGTTCATGCATTACATCATCTACATAAGCAACTTCAGGTAGAACTGGTATTTTTTTAGCCTTTACTGAATAAGTTTTCTTTAATTCTTCTGCTACGCTACGTATGAATTGTGTTTTTTGGTCTTTTTCACAGATAAGTGCAGTTTGGAATTCTAGAGCTGGCTTATCTTCACAGGCTACTATTCCACGTCCGTAATTGTCCACAGGTATCATACCTTTTGGTGCTCCAAGTAAATCACGATAGTCATAATCATTTGGCATTTTTAAACATATTTTATTTTCAAAGCTTTGAGCTACACGGCTTCTTATAACATTTGAAACCGTTGTTGTGACAATGAAAACAATTCCATATTTAGCACCATCTCTGAACAATGTATTAAATGCATCTTGTTGTCTTGAATAGCTTTCAGTAAAGCTTTCAAAATTATTAAGTGCAGTTATGATTACATTATCTTTTTTACCAGCGAGTTTACAATATTCTTCATAATTTCCACCGTAATCAGAATATTCTTTCTTTCTTCTTTCTAGTTCTTTATCTAACATTTTAATTAGATTTAGAAGCTTATCTTGTTCCTCTGTTACAAAGACATCACCAACTTGTGGCATCTTTCTTAGGGTTTTTAAAGTTTCTGCACCAAAGTCTCCTATATAGAATGTTACTTCTTCAGGGCTTTTTCTAAGTGATAAATCATAAACAATAGTAGTTATTACATTTTCTTTACCTGTACCTGGTTGTCCATAAATAAGTAGGTTTTTCAATAAATCTATTATCAATGGTCCTTGTTCTTGTAGGCTTGGAGCGTCGTATTCTCCTATTATTGTTTGTAAACCTTTTTCTTCTAAAACTATTTTATATTTGGTTAATAGGTTGTTGTAATATATATTTTTAGCAAGTGATGGTAGCCATAATTTTTTAATACTTCTTCCATCATCTGTTGCAATTTTTTGTAAGTATCTTACGATGTTTGTTAATTGATCTCCATTATCCACTTTACTCTTTTCTTGTTTTGGAGCATCATTTATTCTTTTTACTGTTTCTCCTGAATCATTTACAAAAACTATAGAGTCATCTATTTTTTTAACGATTCTTTCAACAGGTGTATATCTTTCTCCAGACCAAGCTGACTGTCCAATATCAAAGTATTCATCATAGCCTACTTGTAAATAGAATCTACCTGTTTCTTTTATGCTAGCAGCTTCAGGTCTTTTTAACATTTCCATACTGTCTGATTTACTTTGTACTTTTAAACACACTTTAAATTTTGAGTTTGACCAGATTTGATCGTTAACTACTCCTGAAGGTTTCTGTGTTGCTAGAATAAGGTGAACTCCTAAAGAACGCCCAATACGAGCGGTTGATATTAATTGATTCATGAAGTCTGGTTGTTGTGATTTTAATTCGGCGAACTCGTCTGAAATAATGAACAAATGAGAAATAGGTTCTTTTATGACACCTTCTCTATATAATCTTTGATACTTATAGATGTCCATTGTACTTTCGCCAGTTTTTTCTCTTTCTTCATTGAACTTTTTCTGTCTTCTTTTTAATTCACTTTCTATTGAAACTAAAGTTCTGTTCATTTCAGCTGTATCTAAGTTTGTTATTGTACCGGCAAGATGTGGAATAGATATTCCTTGTTCACGGTTTTCAAAGGCTCCAGCTAGGCCTCCACCTTTATAATCGATTAAGACAAATTGTACTTCATCTGGATCATAATTAATGGCCATCGATAAGATATAAGTTATTATAAATTCAGATTTACCAGATCCAGTAGAACCGGCAATAAGTCCATGTGGTCCATCATACTTTTCATGTAAGTCTAATTTAAATAATTCACCATTTTTATGTACTCCAACGGGAGTTTGTAATGTTGTTATTGGATCGGAAGTTGTCCAACGGTTTCTAATATTTAACTGTTCAATTTTACCAACATTGTACATTTCCAAGAATGGTAACATATTAGGAAGCTCTTGTTCTGCATCCTTTCCTTGAATTGGAATGTTGCTTACTAAATTTCCTAACTTTCTCATATCTAAAGTACTGTCATATTCAGCATTAAACTTAATCATTTCATCTTCTTTGATTTTTTCAGAGAATATTCCAGATTCTCCATCATTTATACATACGAACTTTTGGCATTCCTTTGGTAAGTGTTTCATATCGTTTTCGATTATCAACATTGAAAAACCATAGTTATTTTGATTTTCTAGCAAATCATTTGTGAATTTAAAGTTTTTTAAATCTAAAAAATTATCTGTGATAATTAAATAATATGAATCATATATTGCGTGTTCTTCTACGGTTTCTTTGATTTTTTCTCTTTGTTCTTGTTCGCGTTCCTGTTTCTTAGTTTTTCTATTTACATATTCTTCATCTAATATTTGACATAGCTTTTTCAAATCTTCTTGATTTGATGCAAAATATCTGGTAGTTTTATCATCACTCCAACAATGTGGTAAATATCTTGTATAACTCCATTTATCAGCGTTTTTCTCATCTGTAATAATGATTAATTTTAAATCTAATGGACTTTGATAAGTTATTAATTGTAGCATAATACTATTTATAAAAGCATCATTATACTTACTAACTGTTATTAGTGCTGACACAGGTTCTTCTTTTAGACTATATGTTATTGGTATATCTTGAAGTCTTTCGTATTTCTTCTTTATACTACATACCATTTGATATAAATTATCATCTTCTAAAGAGAATTTTTCTTCTGGAGCATTTATTTTTAGAAGGGCAGGTCTACTACCAATTCCTAGTCTGACATTAATAAAATCTTCATCATTTATTTCTCGACACCATAAAGCTCTGGTACGATTAGCTATTATATTTTTACAGCCTGTTAAATCACTATAATTTTCAAATATTATTTGTGACTGTTTTTTTAATATTAATTGTATTTCTTCTTCTTTTTTTCGTAAGTATTCTCCATACTTTTCTTGACGTTTTGCTTCTTTTCTTTTTAAAGATTTCTTTTGCCAACGTTTTGTTAAGAAAGGTAATAACAATGAACTTATAAGCATTGTTGAGCAAGTGATTATTCCAGTTACTTGTGTTGAAACATCCATTTTCTTATTTACTATATTATCGTAAATAGAATATATATTCATAAATGACATTGCTGACATGGTTAAACTAGTACCCAAACTTAAAATTAAAGGCATTTCCTCATTACTAACAAATTTACCTGGAGGGGCTTCAACATTTACTTCTTTAGTTTCTAGTACACTTCTGATTCTTGGTGTATGTGAAAAATATTCATCATCTTTATATAAAGATACGTTACTTTCAGCTTCGCTTACTTCTGTAATATCCTCGTTACTTGCTAGAACATTATCATTAACTGGAGTTAATCCAGCATATTCATATAATGATTTATTCATAGATAGTTTGAAGAACGATTTCATCCAAACTATTTTTAATCCGTTCATAAATATTACATCTCCAACAGTCATTGGTGTTGGATTTGTTATTCTGGCACTATTCAAATATAAATAGCAGTTTTCATTTTGAACAGCTGGTGATACGTACCAGATGTCATTATTTTTAAAGATTATGGCATGTTTATCAAACATCATGTTTTGATGATAAACTATGTTATTATCATGACTTTTTCCTATTGTTATTTGATTTAATTTTTCTGTACTTAAATTAAGTGACTCTTCTTCAATTGATGGTAAACAAAACATACATATGTATCCTGGATGCCCTAGAGTTGACACAGGAATACATATGTAGTCAGATAGTACTGCTTCTGTTACGTTAGCATTTGTTCCGACAATGTTTACATTTCCATTACTCTTTAAAATCCAATTATTTTGATTTGAGTCAATATTTATTGAGTTTTCTATACCTGTATCATATGACTTATAAGAGAATAATAGGGAACCATCTACCTTTGCTGGTAGGTTATATTTTATTAATCTGTTTTGTTCTTGAATATATAATCTCATATGACACCTCACCTATTATAATTATTATATCATAAATTTTTATGTTTCAAAAAAAAAGTGACTTTATTCACTTTTTATTTTTCCATTAAGTATTTAGCTGTTCTTACCATTTGAGCAGTGTAGCCCATTTCATTATCATACCAAGCTACTACTTTTAATAATTGTTTTCCATCTACTTCTAATATATTGGTAGATAAACCATCTACTACTGAACCAGCTCTTCTACCGATAACATCGCTTGATACGATAGGGTCATCTGTATATTCAAGAGTTTCATTAGTAGCATCTTTTAAAGCTTGGTTTACTTCTTCTACTGTTGTATTCTTCTTTAATTCTAATACTAGGTCTACTACTGAACCTGTTGTGACAGGAACTCTCATCGCAACACCAGCTAATCTTCCTTCTAGATTTGGACATACTTTGCCAATAGCTGAAGCTGCGCCAGTTGATGCTGGAACGATATTTGCGCCACAGGCTCTTCCACGACGAGCTTTTATTCCTTTTTTATGAGCAACATCTAAAGTAGCCTGATCATTAGTATAGGCGTGAACTGTTGTCATATAACCTTTTTCTATACCGAAAACTTTGTCAATAACATTTACTACCGGCGCTAGACAGTTTGTAGTACAGCTTGCTGCTGAAATGATTTGTTCATCTCCCGTTAATATTTCATGATTAACATTATAAACAACTGTTTTTACGTTTCCTTTTGCTGGTGCTGATATTATTACTTTTTTAGCTCCGGCATTGATATGAGCCATAGCCTTTTCATCTGATGTGAATAAACCAGTACATTCAAATACTACATCAATATCTAAATCTTTCCATGGTAACATAGCAGGATCTTTTTCAGCATAAACTCTTACTTTTCTTCCACCTACTATAATGTATTCTCCTTCAAATGTTATTTCATTAATACGATAATTTCCATGATTAGTATCATACTTTAATAAATACGCTAATTGTTCAGCATCTGTTAAATCGTTTATTGCGACAACTTCATAGTCAGCACTTTCTTCCATTAAACGAAATGCTAAACGTCCGATTCTTCCGAATCCATTTATTGCGACTTTAATCATATTATCATCCTCCTTATATTTTCATTATATAGTTTTACTTTTTTTGTTTCAATATATTCCATTTTTTTTGACACTTTTAGTTGTAAAAAAATATCCATATACAATATGGATATTAATCTTTAATCATGGAAACAGCCATTTCCAATAAATTCTCTTAATATTGAATCTGCCGGTATGTCATCTGCTGGTATTGGCAAGAAAAGTCTTAAGAAGTTTATTAATCTTTTTGCTTCTTCATAATATGGAGAACTATTTGGAACTGAATATAGTAATGGCTCAACATATGTTTTTAAAACACCTATTTCATATATTAGAGCTGAATTTATAGTATAGTCAGCTTCATCTTGGAATGGGAAGATATATTTTTCTTCACCAGATCTTACACTTGGCCAAGAACGTAATGTATGTTCAACGTCATACCCTCTTGTTCTATTATCACGAATTATTCTTCTTAATAATCTATTATCTGTTGTTGAAACACGGTTGTGTTCATCCATATTAAGTTCTGTTAAAGCTGAAATATAGATTTTAAATTTATTTTCTCTTGGAATATTAGTCAATATTTTTGGATCAATAGCGTGAATTCCTTCTATAACAATGATATCATCGGCACCTAATTTTAACTTGTTGCGATATTCTTTTTTACCTAATGCAAAGTTAAATGTTGGTATTGTTACTTCTTTTCCTTCAAGTAATGAGCCAAGTTGACTATCAAATAGTTTTAAGTCTATTGCTTCTAGACATTCATAATCTGGATTACCATTTTCATCTTTAGGATTATCTTCTCTTTCGACAAAGTAGTCATCCATTGATAATACTTTAGGTTGTAATCCAAAACTTTGTAGGAACATACATAGTTTTCTTGAAGTTGTTGTTTTTCCAGATGATGATGGTCCTGCTAATAAGACTATTCTTATTTTTTTCTTGTTGTCATTTATACGTTTAGCTAACATTAGTAATTTATTGCTTTGTAATGTTTCATCAATTCTTATTAAGTCACTTATTTTTCCTCTTGATATTACTTCGTTTAATTCAACTGAGTTTTCTACCTTCATAATTTTTGCCCAGTCACGATATTCTTGGAATACATCAAACATACCGGGATGTGGTTCATATTCTTTTATTTTATCTGGGATATAGGTAGTAGGAAATCTTAATAGGAAACCATCTTCTTTTATATAAGTTAAGTCAAATGCACCTAGTTTTCCAGTTGAAGTTGGCATTAGATTATAAAAATAATCATAGTAGTTACCTAATCTATATAGTGTTATATAGGTATTTGTGTTATAACGCATTACGCCCGCTTTAACATGTTCTTTTATTTTTTCATAGTACTCGATAGCTTCTAATCTATCAATAGTCATTTTTGATATTGGCATATCTAGAGAAACAATTCTGTTCATTTCTTCTTTTATGGCAGTTAGTTTGCTTGAAGTTAGACGGAAGTTTGTTTCTATATAAATACCTTTATCTAGAGAATGTTGGACAACAACATTGGCACTTTTTCCATATAATTTCTTTATGGCGTACACTAAAATAAAAGTCAAACCTGAAATATGAGTTCTATTACCTTCACGTGAAGTTAGATCCAAAAACTCTATATTTGTCTTATCTGTTATTGGCGCAGTTAACTCTTTTAAAATATTATTTACTTTTGCTAAAAGTATTGGATATTTATATTTACCTTGGAATTGACTAGCTATTTCTTCTAGTGTTATGCCTTTACTTACTTGATATTTATGCTTTCCAATTGTTATTTCAAATGTATCTATCATATAATCACCCTTTTTACCTTTATAATATTATAACATGATTCATTCCATTATTATATGCATATTTTATTTTTTTTTACACTATACTATGTATAGGTGATATTATAATGAATTTAGTTCCAATGGTTGTTGAAAAAGAATTTAATGGTGAAAGAAGTTATGATATATTTTCAAGATTATTAAAAGATAGAATTGTATTTATTTCAGGAGAAATTGATGATAATTTAGCTAACAGAGTAATTGCTGAACTTTTATATTTGGATTCTACAGGAAATGAGGACATTAATATTTATATTAATTCTCCCGGTGGATCTGTTTCAGCTGGAATGGCAATATACGATACAATGAATTTTGTAAAAAGTGATGTTTCAACTACTTGCTTGGGTATCGCAGCTAGTATGGCAGCCTTTTTATTGTCATCTGGCAAGAAAGGAAAACGTTATATCTTACCTAATGCTGATGTTATGATTCATCAACCTTTAGGCGGTGCACAAGGACAAGCTACAGATATTAAGATAGCATCTGATAGAATTATTGATTTAAGAAAAAGATTAAATAGAATACTTTCTAAAAATACTAGTCAGCCTTTAAAGAAAATTGAAAAGGATACAGAAAGAGATAATTACTTGAGTGCAAAAGAAGCTTTAGAATATGGGCTTGTTGATAAAATCATTACAGAAAAAGGTTCTAGAATTTGAAATAAACAGTATGCCAAGTAAATTATTTGACTATAAATAAAATGGTGCGGTTGAAATTACAATAAAGAAAAAGAGAAAAGTAAATTAGTTACCTTTCTCTTTTTGTGTTAATTTTTCTAGTCGTTCAGCTAATTCTTTTATTTTTCTGAAGCGGTGATTTAAACCAGATTTAGTAATTGGTTTACCTGTTTCTAAAGTGATTATTTCGCTTAATTCTTTTAATGAAGATTCTGGATATTTTTTACGATAGTCAAAAGCTTGTTTTGTTCTTTCATCTAATAATGTATAACCAGAGGCTTCTTCAATAATTTTGATTTGTTCTAATTGCTTTTCAGCAGTTAAGAATACTTTATCCATATTTGCTTGTTCGCAATTATTCAGTCTATTAGTTTGATTCTTTTTTTCTCTATAAATTCTAGCGTTTTCAAAGAATAAAACGGCTTTATTAGCACCTAGTATTTTTATATAATCGCTAATTTTTTCAGCTTCTTTTATGTATATCATATATCCTTTTTCTCTATTTAGTATTTTGGCGTTTAAGTCAAAAATATTTAATAGTTTTTGGATAAAGACTGCTTCGCCTGGCTTTGATATTAATAACTCCATGTGATATCTAGAAGTTTGTGGATTATTTATACTACCAGTACATAAGAAACTACCTCTAAGATAAGCTCTTATTTCTTCATTAGCACCAACGATATAAGTTGGCGGTGTATCTAAGTAATTATTATTTTCATCATAATAGCCAAGATCTTTTAAAATGGTAGGTAGTTTTTGATTTAATGATAGTAAATAAAGATTTTTTTTATTGAAATTTAAATTGTCTTTAATTTCTACGTTTAAGTCAACTTCATATAGTTTTTGAAAGAAACTTTGTAATCTGTCTATTGTAAATTCATTTTCTGTTGTTAGAAAAAGAGTGTCGTTATTTATATAAGCATTATTTCTAACAAAGCCAGATAATTCCGCTATCATTTCAGAATTAGTGGTTGGTAAAGAAGATATTTCTTGTTTTATTTCTACTGTGTATGACATGTTACTTCCTCATTAAATATGAAAATATTAGGGAACTAAGTTTTAAACTATTGTGTCTTAAGATGTTATCTTCTAGAACTATTAAATCATCTTCAATTAATTCAACACCTAATTTTTCTATGTTTTCATAATCTATTTTTACGGGTTCTTTTTGTTCCGCTGTTGAATATCTTTCCGCAACACTTTTATTTATTTTTGTATTACTTGCGATAACAACATCTATTTTCTTTTTATTTAAATATTTGTTTAGTAAGGTAATATGATCACTTACTGTATAGCCATCTGTTTCACCAGGTTGAGTTACAAAGTTACATAAATACATTATTGGTGCTTTGGTATTGTCTAATATTTCTTGTACTTCTTTACAAATAATGTTAGGTAAAATTGAAGTATATAAACTTCCCATACTAAATATTATTAGGTCGGCTTCTTTTAAAGCATCTAATACTTCGTCTAATACTTTCGGCTCTTCTTTATAGTATATTCTTTCAAATTTTCTGTTTGATTTTGTTATTTGAGCTTCACCTTCAATAATGTTTCCATCTACATCTTGGCCCATAAGAGTTAGTTGAGAGTCTTCTGATATTGGAAGAACTTTATGTTTAACATCTAATAATTTACTTAAACTGGCTATTGAGTCTTTTAAAGAACCTGTTATATCAAGCATAGCTGTTAAGATTAAGTTTCCTAATGCATGTCCATCTAAGTCACTAGATGTATTAAAACGATATTCCATCATTTTCTTTATTGGTTCATCTATTCCAGAAAGTGAAGTGATAACTCGTCTGATGTCACCTACTGCTGGAGTATGAAATTCTTCTCTTAATTTACCTGTAGAACGTCCATTATCTGATACTGTTATTACAGCTGTTATATCTATTGGAAATTCTTTTAAACCTCTTAGTAGATAGGAAATTCCTGTTCCACCACCTAGTACTACTACCTTTTTATACATAATGATCACCTCGTTTTCGATAATACTTAATTGCACTTTCTTCTTCTTTTTTAGCCATATCTTCGCTGTATAGTCTTTTATCGTTCTCTGAACTTTTAAATATATTGTAAACAAATAGGAATATACCTACTATAACAAAGATTATTGATACTATTTGCGCTACTTTTATAGAACCTATCATTAATGAATCCATTCTCATAGCTTCTATAAAGAATCTTCCTGTTCCATACCAAAATAAGTAAAAGCCAGTTAATTGCCCTCTTTTTAAATATTTGAACTTTCTTAATATTAACATAGCGATAAATCCAGATAAACACCAAGTAGATTCATAGAAGAAAGCTGGCTCTCTATATTCTCCTAAGATGTACATGTTTTTAATTATAAATTCTGGTATGCCTTGATCTTGTAGTTCTTTAAATGTAGTTATATGTCCATAGGCCTCTCCATTTATGAAGTTTCCCCAACGACCAATGGCTTGGGCGATAATTAGTCCTACTACAATTATATCTAACATTTGAATATAGTTTACCTCGTGTTTTTTACAGTAAAAGATGATAAATATTAGGGCAGCAAAAATACCACCGTGAATAGCTAGACCGCCGTTCCATACTGCAAAAATTTCTATAGGATTCGCTAGATAGTATTGAAGATTAAAAATTACATAGTAAAATCTAGCACCGATTAAGCCAATTATTATTGTATTAAAAATTAAGTTTACAAGAAAATCTTCATCTAACTTTTTCTTTCTTGCTTCTTTAAAAATCAATATACTGGCTACCAACATACCTATAAATATAATAATTGAATACCAGTATATTTGTATTGGACCTAAATCAACAGCTACTCTATCCATGAATTTTTACCCTCTTTACTATTTTTTTTATTATTTCTTCCATTATGAAGTTCATTATTGATAATAATATTGCTACAAAAAAAGCGATAAAGATATTAGTTAAATCAAAGTGAGAACCAAGTATCCAGTCAGCTAGTTTTAAGATAAACAAGTTTATAAATGGATAAAATAGTCCTAGTGTTATACCAATAATAGGTATAGTCATGGTAAATAGTATTGGTTTTAATACTTTATTTAGTATGTATATAACAAATACGATTAAAATTGAATATAAGAAGAAATGGTTTTGATCGATATGAACACTTTTAAACAGTGTACTCACAAGGATAAATACTATTATATAACCAATCATATAAAGTAACCATTCTATAAATTTATTTAATCTTACTACATTTTTCTCTTTGATAACTAATCGCAACTTTATCACCTCTACAGTATCTTCGCTAAAAATTGACCTGTATATGATTTAGGATTTTTGGCAATATGTTCTGGTGTGCCTTTATCTACAATAGTCCCACCTTCGTCTCCACCCTCTGGTCCTAAATCTATTATGTAATCAGCAACTTTTATGACGTCTAAGTTATGTTCAATAACTACCACTGTATCCTTATTATCTACTATTTTTTGTAAAATTGCAAGTAAGCGCTTAATATCGTCTGTATGTAATCCTGTTGTTGGCTCATCTAAAACAAATAGCGTTTTACCTGTTGCTCTTTTTTGAAGTTCTTTGGCTAGTTTTACTCTTTCAGCTTCGCCGCCGGATAATGTTGGTGCACTTTGTCCTAATTTAATGTATCCTAGTCCAACGTCTTCTAATACTTGTAATTTATTTTTTATTTTTGGAATATTGTCAAAGAATTCTAGAGCTTCGCTTACACGCATATCTAGTACTTCAGCAATATTTTTATTTTTATATTTTATGTTTAGGGTTTCTCTATTATACCTTGTACCATGACATACTTCGCATGGAACATATACGTCCGGTAAGAAATGCATTTCTATTTTCTTTACACCATCTCCATGACAAGCCTCACAACGTCCACCTTTTACATTGAAAGAAAATCTATTCTTTTCGAAACCATACATTTTAGATTCTTTTGTCGTTGTGAAAAGAGTTCTAATATCATCAAATACACCAGTATATGTTGCTGGATTTGATCTTGGAGTTCTACCTATTGGGTTTTGAGATATAGCGACTAATTTATCTATATTATCAATTCCTAATATTTTTTTGTAATCTCCAGGTTTTTCTTTTGAGTGATATAACTTGTTAGATACAGACTTACATAATATTTCATTTATAAGCGTACTTTTTCCAGAACCAGAGACTCCAGTTATACATGTAAGTGTTCCTAGAGGGATATCTACATCAATATCTTTTAAGTTATTTTCACTAGCACCTCTAATTTTTAAATATTTTCCAGTGCCTTTTCTTCTTTTTTCAGGTATTTCGATACATTTTTTTCCTGATAAGTACTGTCCAGTAATACTATTTTCATTTTTCATCACTTCTTCTGGAGTACCGGCAGCAATAACATGTCCGCCTTTATCTCCAGCACCTGGTCCAATATCTACTAAATAGTCTGCTGCTAACATTGTATCAGTATCGTGTTCAACAACAATAAGAGTATTTCCTAAATCACGCATTTCTTTCATAGAGTTGATTAGTTTTTCGTTGTCTCTTTGATGAAGTCCAATACTTGGTTCATCTAAAACATATAATACGCCAGTTAGATGTGAACCGATTTGCGTTGCTAATCTGATACGTTGGGCTTCACCACCGGATAATGTTCCGGCACTTCTACTTAATGTTAAGTATCCCAAGCCGACATTTGATAAGAAAGCTAATCTTTCGTTTATTTCTTTTAAAACTAAGCTAGCTATTTGTTTTTCTGACTCTGTTAGTTTTAAATTTTTAAAGAAAGCTACTAATTGTTTAATACTCATGCATGTTACTTCATAAATGTTTTTCTCAGCTATTTTTACAGATAAGACATTATCATTTAATCTAGCCCCTTTACAAGTATCGCATTCATACTCGACCATGTAGTTTTCTAGCCATTCTCTAATCCATGAAGAACTTGTTTCCATATAACGTCTTTCTAAGTTATCAATTATTCCTTCATAATAATCAATAGAATTCATTATATTTCCTGACTTTGTAGAGTAATTAAAACGGATCGGTTCAGTTGAACCATGTAGTACTATTTGCTGCTCTTCTTTTTTTAGTTTTCCAAATGGTTTATCCATATCTATTTTATAATGCTTACATACACATTCTAGTTTTTTATAGTAAATTCCGTCCTGGTCATCGCTTAAAGTTTTGATGCAACCTTCATTAATACTTAAAGTTTTATCTGGTATAACTAAGTCTTCATCTATTTGTAATTTAATTCCTAGACCTTTACAGTCTGGACAAGCTCCATATGGGGCATTAAAACTAAATACTCTTGGTTCTAATTCTGGTAATGAAAATTCACAATGTGGGCATGCAAATTGTTCTGAAAAGACTAGTTCTTTAGCATTTTCACCTAGTATTTGAACAACAGCTTTTCCTTCTGCTAGTTTTGTAGCAATTTCTAAAGCTTCAAATACTCTACTTCTGGAATCTTCTTTTAAAACTATTCTATCTACAACAACATCAATAGAATCTTTTTTGTTCTTTTCTAAAGTAATGTCATCACTAAGATCTAACATTTCACCATTGACACGAACTCTTACAAATCCTTCTTTACGAAGTTTTTCAAACAATTCTTTGTGTGTTCCTTTTTCTCCATGAACGACTGGAGACATTATAATAATTTTAGTTCCTTCTTTGTATTCCAAAACTTTATTAGTCATTTCTTCAACACTTTGTGAAGTTATAGGAATATTATGATTAGGACAGTATGGTACACCTATTCTTGCGAATAATAGTCTTAAATAATCATAAATTTCTGTTACGGTACCAACGGTTGATCTTGGATTGTTTGATGTTGTTTTTTGGTCAATACTAATAGCGGGAGATAATCCTTCTATACTATCAACATCTGGCTTTTCAGAATTACCTAAGAATTGTCTAGCGTATGCAGAAAGGCTTTCAACATATCTTCTTTGTCCTTCAGCATAAATAGTATCAAATGCTAAACTACTTTTTCCAGAACCTGATAAACCTGTCATAACAATAAGTTTATTTTTGGGTAGTTCTATATCTATATTTTTTAAATTATTTTCTCTTGCACCTTTAACAATAATTTTATCCATGTAAATCACCTGTTTCATATTATAGCATATTTTTAGAGTTTTATTTCGACTAATTTCTGGTTTTTGAGGCCAAAAAATACCAGATTTGTAATAACCTGGTATTTAATTTATTTTTTCAACAGAAAACTGTTGAAAAAAGTTTTTTGATTTTATGTTTTCCACAGTATTTGTTAATTACTTTTCATTTCAAAAAGTATATCTCTTAATTCCATAGCTCTTTCAAAGTCAAGATTTCTGGCAGCTTCACGCATTTCTTCTTCAACCGTTTCCATAAGTAATGCTTGTTCTTTTTTACTTGGCTTTTTAGTCTTTTTACCTTTTACAGTATCAACATTACTTATTACTTCACGAATTTCTTTTTTAATAGTAGTTGGTGTAATATTGTGTTCTTCATTATATTTTTCTTGTATCGCTCTACGTCTAGCAGTTTCTGATATGGCTTGTTCCATAGAGTCTGTGATTTTATCTCCATACATGATAACATGACCTGAAGCATTACGAGCACATCGTCCTATTGTTTGAATAAGACTTCTAGTACTTCTTAAGAATCCTTCTTTATCAGCATCAAGAATAGCAATAAGTGAAACTTCTGGAATATCAATTCCTTCTCTTAATAGATTTATACCAACTATGACATCGTATTTTCCAGTTCTTAAATCATGAATAATTTGCATTCTTTCTAAAGTTTTAACTTCAGAGTGTAAATAGGCAACTTTTATATCTAGTTCTTTTAAATAGTTTGTTAGTTCCTCTGACATTCTGATAGTTAAGGTTGTTACTAAAACTCTTTCATCTTTTTCGATTCTTGTTCTGATTTCACCAACTAAGTCATCTATTTGTCCTTCTGTTTTTCTAACTTCAACAGTTGGATCAAGTAGTCCAGTTGGTCTAATAATTTGTTCAACATAATGATTATTTGTATGCTCTAGTTCTAAGTCACCTGGTGTTGCGGAAACATATATTACTTGATTTAGTTTCTTTTCAAACTCATCATATTTTAATGGTCTATTGTCAAGTGCACTAGGTAGACGGAAGCCATATTCTACAAGGTTCATCTTTCTAGCTCTATCTCCATTATACATTCCTCTAACTTGAGGAAGTGTTACATGGGATTCATCTACTACTAATAAGTAATCATCCGGGAAGAAGTCCATTAAAGTAACTGGTGTTTCTCCTCTTTTTCTACCAGCCATTGGTGCAGAATAATTTTCTATTCCAGAACAAAATCCGGTTTCTTCTAGCATTTCTATATCATAATTAGTTCTTTGTTCTAGTCGCTCAGCCGCTACTAATTTGTTTTCTTTTTTCAACTCTATAAGGCGTTCTTTTAATTCTTCTTTTATTCTTTCTATCGCAGCATGTAGTTTTTCATCAGAAACGACGAAGTGACTTGCTGGAAAAATACTGATATTTTTCTTATTACTGATAATGGCACCTGTTAGAGTATCAATTTCACTGATTCTATCTATTTCATCACCAAAGAATTCTATTCTAAAGCCGGTTGTATTCTGGTTGGCTGGAATTATTTCTAGTGTATCTCCTCTAACACGGAAAGTACCACGTTTAAAATCTAAATCATTACGTTCATATAACATATCAACTAATTTTGTTAGTACTTGGTTTCTTTCTGTTTTATCACCAACTGATAAAGTTAACATTTTATTTTTATATTCTTCTACTTCACCAATACCATAAATACAAGAAACTGACGCAACTACAATGACGTCTCTTCTCGATAGTAAAGCCGAGGTTGCGGCATGACGTAACTCATCTATTTCATCATTTATAGAAGAATCTTTTTCGATATAGGTATCAGTTGATGGTACGTAAGCTTCTGGTTGATAATAATCGTAATATGAGACAAAGTATTCTACTTTATTTTCAGGGAATAATTCTTTTAATTCGGAATAAAGTTGTCCAGCTAAAGTTTTATTATGAGCTAGTACTAGTGTTGGCTTGTTTACTTTGGCAATAACGTTAGCTACAGTGAAAGTTTTTCCTGTACCGGTTGCGCCTAAAAGGACTTGTTCTTTTTTGCCTTCATTTAGTCCTTTGACTAGTTCATCTATTGCATTTGGCTGATCTCCAGATGGTTTGTATTTTGAAACTAGTTTAAACATAAGCTCCTCCTTACTATGACTATAGTCAGTCACAAAATTAGTGTCCTAATTATTTTTAATTTTGTTCGTCCAGTTTTATCACAATAAAATATAAAGTATTCTACTATTATAATGTGTTTATTTATATTTATTAAACTAAGATAAATACTTTTTTAATTTATTTTAAAGTTTTTTTATAACTGGGATTTTTCTTTAACGAAGAATAGTCACCTGTTTTATGATAGACTTTATATCCATGAGATTGTCTTAATAGTTTTCTTTCTTCTTGAGTCATTTCTAATACTTCTTCAGCAATATCAATATGTAAAATACCATCTAAATGATCCATTTCATGTGATAACACAGTTGATTCAAACCCTTCAAAAACTTCATGGTGTTCATTTCCGTCTTGATCAAAATATTTTAGGCTTATTTTATAAGGTCTTAATACTCTACCGCAATTATCTAAACAACTCGCACAGGCCTCCCAATATTCTGTTAAACCTTCTCTACTAGTTATAACAGGATTTATTAAAACTCTTGATTCATTATAGGCTTTTTCTGCTTCTGTAACATTATCTGTTTGCATTTTATTTACAATATCTAAATTTGTATTTTTTAAATAAACTATTCTTTTGGGTATACCTAATTGTACTGCAGCCATTGCCATTACTTCGTTCTCTTTACAGTATTGATCTAATACTTCTATATCACTACCCAACTCAGTATAATTTTGTATATCAACTTCAGTTGATATTTGTCTTAAAAACGGTTCATTATCCGCAATAGTTATTGATTTAATTTTATCCATAATAAAGCCTCGCTTTCTTCACCTAAATTATATCATTATTTTACATACTATACAAATGCTTGTTCTTGAGACTCGTGTCTTTCATACAGTCGCATTAGAGGTTGTAACATATATTATTTTAGGAGGATGATATGAATGTGTGATGACAATTGTGGCAAAAGACATTTACAAGGTTCTAGAGTTTGCTACATATCAGGGCCGACTGGGCCAACCGGGCCAACAGGTTTGACCGGTCCGACTGGACCAACGGGACCTACAGGACCTTCTGGCGTGGCAAATAGTGCCTTTGGTAGAAAATATGACAACTCTGAAAGCACAATTACCTTAGAGGCTAATATTGCTAATACTGTACCTTTAGGTAGTACAGGTCCAACATCTAATGTGACAACTGGTACACAAAATGCATTAACAATAACAGAAGCTGGTAATTATAAAGTTGATTATTACTTTTCTGGCTCTTCTAGTGCCAATGCTAATGTAACTGTTGAGATAAAGCAAAACACTACACCAATTGGAAGTACTACAATTACAAAGGATGTTACGGCTAATCAAGAAGTAGACTTTGTCGGTAGTTCAATAAATGCCTTTGTAGCAGGTGACAACATAAGTATAGGAATAGAGGCTGATACCGCTGTTACTGTTACTCCAGCAACTGGTACTGGTGCTTATTTAAATATTGTTAAACTATAATTCCATAATAAAAGCAGTTCTTCTTCAATAAGAAAACTGCTGTTTTTTTGTGTTAATATTTTTTAGTAAAAAGTTTCTTTATAAATAATATTATTTTACTTAAACTAGTTATAATTAATAGTATTACAAATATTACACCTAGTGATAGTAAGAATCCTTTTAATGTTCTTAGGAATGAAATATATTTTCCGATTTTTGCTATTTTAAATTCATATGTGCCAAGTACAGATGATTTTTTGATCGTTGATGTTTCATTTTTACTTACTATATCAATGGTTTTATTTTCAATGTCAATACTTTTTACTTTTCCATAAGCCATTTTGTTTTTATCTGTAGTATAAATTATCAGAGCATCCTCTTTTAATTCTGAATCGATATTTTGGTTTACGATTATGATGTCATCTTTTTTTATTTGTTCATCTTCATAGTCTTTATCAGTTATGAGAACTCTATGATTTCCTATTGTAAATGGATTTCCATTATAGAATACATTTTGTAGAAAAACTATAAAAATTATAACACTTATTATGGCTAAAAAAATACTGATGATTCTAACTAAAGTATCTCTCATAATATTATCTCCTTATACATTTATTATTATGTTATAGATATATCATATTATGGAAATTATGTCAAAAATAACAGTTTAAAATTCTCCGAAGGAATACAGAAAAAGAAAATCCAATTTATTAAAATTTTAGTTTTTTATCATTTGTAAAAAGACTTTACACTAATATTAATATATAATTTTAGTAATCTCTAGTTTATATTTTTTTAATTAATATTTGTGATATACTTTAGAAAATAAGGAGAAATGATTTATGGTAAATAGAGTATTTGTTTATTCAGATGAAGAAGCTAGGAAAAATAATAATTACACAACACTAAAAAGACTACTACTGGTGAATTTTGGTATATTTTTTATTTTGTTTCTTTTTATTTTGTTTCTTTTAATTTTTATTTTACCCGATTTTGATATAGAATTTATATTAGTATTATTTGTATCCGCAATGTTAATTTACGGTTTTAATTGGAGGAAAAAATACTTTTCTAGGTTTTCAGCTTTTGCAACTGACACTGATGGCAATGTATACTATATAAAAAATATTATGCCCAGTGGAATTTTTGCAATAGGAGGAATAGCATCACCCTATATTTTAGAAAATGTCTCAAATAATACAGATGTGAGTTTTAATTCTGAATTTGATAAGGCACTAGCAATAATGAAAAAACCTGACGCGATTGCTATTGCAGTAGAACATCCTGATTCTACTTATAATATAGAAATCTATAGAATTTTAAAAGTTCATAATTACATTGAAACTTCGCATACAATAAAATTAATTTGTGACTATCAAATTAAAATCAATGGAAAAGAAAAAGCAAAAAATAATGCAACTCTTACCATTTATAAATCATATAATAATTTCGGTGATTTGCTACATACATTATTAAACATAAATAACAATTATAATACAATAAATAGGATGTAGAAATTAATATAGTTTCTGTGTGATTCTAAAATAAATACTATGGTGTAAATACTATAGTATTTATTTTATAGAAAAAAATATTATATTTTAATTTTGAATATGATTAATTAAGCTATGAAAATTTTAGTCAAGAAAAAGGTATTATTATAATACCTTATGTTTTTATTTAAATAATTTTTGAAATTTGTCTTTGAACTTGTTGTATACACCTTTAAGTCTAGTTCCAAGCTTTGAGTTTGTTTCTTTATCCAATCTATCAAATCCTTTTTCCCAGTTATCTTCTAAGAATTTTTTCCCTTCTTCCATATGTTGATCAAAATACTCTTTTCCTTCTTTTGAATGTTGTTCTAAATACTCTTTTCCTTCTTCCATATGTTGATCAAAATACTCTTTTCCTTCTTCTGAGTGTTGTTCTAAATATTCTTTACCTTTTTCTAAATGTTCGGTAAAGTATTTAATTCCTTCTTCTACTTTTTCTTGAACCATAGCGTTATGTTCTTCAATTTTTGATGAAGTTTGATTATTAAGTGCTACATTACCATTGATAGTACCAATAGCTAAAGCAGTAACTAAAAAATTCATAATTTTCTCCTTTAATAATTATTTTTTTGACAGATAGCGTACATATAATAGCCATCTGTTTGATATATTCTATCATATTTATGCTTTTTTAGCAAGTTTTGGCTAATCAGTTGTTTTTTTTGTCACCTTTATTGACAGAAAGACTGATAAAATAATTTACCAGTCTTTGTTGTTATAATCTTTTATTTTTTATTTTGTTACTATTAATGTACCTATAAAAATCAGATTATTTATAATATTAAATTACAGATGCTTGTTCTATTGAATTTGAAGTTTCATTTGAGTAGAGAGTTTGATATACTTTTGATTTATTTAGTAACTCATCATGAGTACCAAATGATTCTAGTTTACCTTTATCGATTATATTTATAACATCAGCATCTACAATTGTTGATAATCTATGGGCTACAATTATTACTGTATGATCTTTCACTAAATTATCTATAGTTTTCTTTATATATTCTTGAGACTCGTTATCTAAAGCAGAAGTTGCTTCATCAAATAGAATTATTTTAGTATTTAACATAAGTGTTCTAGCGATTGCTAAACGTTGTTTTTGTCCACCAGATAAATTAATTCCACCTTCTCCTATTACGGTGTCATATTTCTTTGGTAAGGACATTATATAATCATCAATATAAGCTCTTTTGCAGTATTCTCTTACTTCTTTTAAAGTTACATCTTTCTTTACTAGTTTGAAGTTATCAATAATTGATAAGTTAAATAAGAATGGTGCTTGTCTTATAATTGAAATATTGTTTCTTAAAGATTCTTCGGTTAAGTCTTTTATATTTACACCATCTATTAATATTTTTCCTTTAGTTGTATCAAAGTATCTTAACAATAAATTGAAAATAGTTGATTTACCATTACCGGATTTTCCTACTACAGCTATCTTTTTATTTGGTAATAGTTTTAAGTTTAGACCAGTTAATGTATAGTCCTCTTCTTCAGAATATTTAAATTTTACGTTTTTAAATTCTATTACGCCTTTGTTGTTAACTAATACTTTGTCACCAAACTTCTCATCTTCGTACAATTTATTATCGATTATTTCACTTATACGTTTTAGAGAAACTGTTACTTTATTGTAGCTAACTCCAAATTCTGAGATGCTTTCAACAACTTCATCAATACGCCAGATATACATTTCTAGCATAATAAATGTAGCGTATGTAATCCTACCTTGTATAAAATAGTATCCGGCAGTAAATAAAATTATTAATTGTAGTATGAAGTAACTCAAATTATTTAAACTATAATACCAAGCCTCATAGTTTTTAATTTTTTTAGTACTTGCAAATAAACCGGATAATTGATTTTTAATATTTTCTTCAATGTTTTTCTTTATACCTAAAGATTTTATTTCTCTGATACCTGTAATGTTTTCGGTTGCGACTTTAACATAAGCATCAGACTGCTTTTTTATTTCTTCTTGAGTCTTTTTAATTCTAGGGAAATACTTAGTTGAAATGAATCCCATGACAAATCCGAAAACTATTACTTCTATACCTATAACAAATGATATAGAGAATGCTAAAAATAAAATAATTACAACAGCTAAACTTTTACAAGTTAGCTTTATTAGTTTCGCTAACAGTTCCATTACTCTATCTGGATCGTTATAAAGTCTATTAATAAACTCGCCAACTCCTATATCTTCAAAAGCTTTTGCTGGTAATGAATCAATTTTTTTGTATAAATCCATACTAACATTTTGAATAAATTTTATTTCTAAATAATTATATAACTTATTGGTTGGTACTTGTAATATAGAAAATACTAATATGTAGATACCTTCCCAAGAAATTAAGTATTTAGCAAAATTATAAACGTCCTTTAAAATAAGAAACTCTAAAGCTTTTCCCCAGAAATATGCAGCAAATAATACTGGTAAATAGGTACATAGTATTAATAATATATAAATGATTAATTTAATTTTATCTTCTTTTAAATATCGCCATAATATTCTAAAATTACTTGCTTTTTTCATTATATCCATCCTTTCTTGCATAATAAAAGAGACCTAATGGCCTCTTGATTTTTATATATTAAAAACAAGTGAGAATACATTTATTCCCAAATCGGCCATTATTACTTCTAATCTTTTTCATTTTGCTTGTTGCTCTTATAATCATATTCTCACTCCTCTCTCTTCAAATTCATTTTCATGGTATCATATTATTTTTTGTCTGTCAACCTTTTTTTGATAACATTATTTCATTTCGTTTAAATTACCATTTAGGATAATTGGATTAAATCCTATAATTTCATCCTTTAATAAACCTTCTGGGATATCATTCATCATGTAAATTTTCTTTCCCAATCTAAAAGCGTCATACATTTCTAAAAATGTTGCTCCTCCAATATAATTATCAATACCATTTTTGGTATAATTTAGAACTAAAACACTATCTACCTTAGAAATAACTTCTTCACTATGCTTAATCATACTTGCTTTCCAGTCAGCATGTTTGTTAGTTCCACGATATTTAGCCTCTGTTTCTGGAGCATCATAACAATTTGGTAAAGTTATAATATGACCTGATTTTTCTAATTCCTTTTTTATTGATGGTATTTTGTTGTAAAAGGCTTTACTACAAATTATAAATATTTTCATCTCTTATCACCAAGGCAATTATATTATATATAAGTATATGTTGCAAGTCAAAAAGAAAAAAGTATATATTTCTATATACTTTTAACGGTTATTCCATCTAGATGGAAAGTTAACGTATCTTGTTGGATTGATTGTATTTTGTTGATATTCTCCCCAGGTACAACCTCCACCTTTATTCCAATCACAATTAGTAATTTCTAAATGCAAATGTGGTCCTGTGGAACAACCAGTTGAGCCCATGTAGCCAATGATAGTAAATGGTGTTACTATTTGACCTTCTGATATGGCACCGAAACTTCTTAAATGAGCGTATGTAGAATATATATATTTTCCGCCAACGTTATGTCTTATTTTAACAACAAGTGCTCTGCCATTGCATCCATAACTACAGTTACCACCATTACGCCAATCACCAGATTTACAGTTGTCGTAGTAAATCTTAAATACAGTACCAGTCGCAATAGGATAAACCGCAATGGCTTTATCGGAGCTAGATAGATCCATTCCTAAGTGTCCACCATAGCCATAATATCCTTGCGTAATGTACCCGTATTGCATTGGTCTAAAGAAACCATTTGCACTAGGAGTTGATCCGCCACCTGCTGATTGTTCAACTCTATATTGACAAGATCGAATATCTTCATTTGAACCACAGCCTAGTTTTTTATAATACGCTACATTTGCTTGTGCTGCTTTTATTTGTTCTTCTATTGTTGGCATTGTTTCTCTTATAGCCATAGAGTCAGTCTCTATTTTTGATCTTTCATTTTCTAAATTTGCCTTAAGTGAATTTAGTTCTACTTTTTTCTGAGCTAATTCCTTTTGTTGAGCTTTGTTTTTTTCAATTAATTCTTCTAATTCTTTAATTAAATTATCGTTATATTCAGTTAATTGTTCAACAACAGATAACCTATAAATCATATCTGTAATATCTGTTGCTCCAAAGGCATATTCTAAGTAAGCATTATCACCATTTGATATTTGATAATATTCTATTATCTTTTTACTTTCTTCACCTTTTTCTTTTATCTCTTCATTACTTTTTTCTATTTCATCTTGTAAACTATTAATTTCTTCTTCTGCCGATGCTATTTGCTTTTCAATACTAGATATTTTACTTCTTATTTGTGCGATTTCAGCATCATTCTTGGCTAAATTATCTTTTTTATCTTGAAGTTCTTTAGTATACTTTGCAACTTCATCTTCAAATTGCTTTATTGTTTTAGCACTTGTATTAATTGGTAGTGCTACAAGTGTCATTAAAAGGGCAATTATTATTGTTACTGATACTATTTTTGTCTTTTTCATTATATCTTCAAATATTTCTTAACAGCACTCGCACTACCGATCATACCTACTAAGATTCCTATTATTATAACCATTAGAGAAGTTGTATATATAAATGGTTCTGGTTTTATTAAGACTATTAATTTTGAAAATAAGTATCCATCAAAATGTTTATAAAATGCCATATAACCATATGTAGTGAATATTATTGGTATTATAGAACCTAAAACACCAAGTATCATACCTTCAATTATAAATGGAGTTTTAATAGTAAAGTTACTTGCTCCTACTAATCTCATGATACCTATTTCTCTTTTTCTAGCTGATATTGTTAATTTTATAGTATTAACAATTAAGAATACGGTAACTACTATTAAGGCAATTACTACGCCATAGGTAACATTTTTTATTGAAGTGAAGGCAGCTACTAGTTTTTCTACCATTCCTTCCCCATAACGTACGACTGATACTGAATCAATTTTTTTAATTCTATCGGCTGTTGTTTTTATTTTTTCTATTTCTTTTACTTTTACTTGATAAGTATCTTTTAACGGGCTTTCTCCTTCATCGTAACCATCCAATACTTTAGCAAATACTTCTGACTCTTCTCTCATTTGTTCTTTTACTTGATCTTTTGAAATAAAGGTTATTTTCTCGACATTTGATATTTTATCTAATTCTTTTTTTACATCCTTTATGTCATTTGCGTCAGCGTCCCTATCTAAGAAAACAACTATTGTTAAATCTTTTTCTATTTCATCTGTAAAATTATTAATATTTAAAGAGGCCATTATAGCAATCGCTACAATAATTAGAGTTATTGTAATACAAGAAATGGAAGCTAGTGATAAACTAAAATTTCTAATTACACTTTTAAAGGCATCTCTAAAACTTCTACCTAACATTCTAAATAGCTTCATTATCATAGACTCCTTTCTCTTTAAAGTTAACTAGATGTCCATCTTTTAATATTAAAACTTGTTTTTTCATTCTATTAACGATGTCTTTATCATGCGTTGCCATTATAATTGTTGTTCCTCTTGACTTGTTGATGTCATCTAATACCTTCATTATTTCCATACTTTTTTCTGGATCAAGGTTTCCAGTGGGTTCATCACATAGTAATAATTTTGGGTTATTTACTATGGCTCTCGCTATAGCAACACGTTGTTGCTCACCACCGGATAATTGGTCTGGGTAGTTATGTATTTTATTTTTTAGACCTACATCTTCTAAAGCCTTTAGTACTTTTACTCTTATTTCATCTTTTCTAGCACCTATTACTTCTAGGGCAAAAGCAACATTTTCATATACTGTTAGTTTAGGAAGAAGTCGATAGTCTTGGAAAACTATTCCTAACTTTCTTCTTAGTTTGTATACTTTTTTATTTCTTAGCTTAGCAACATCTAGACCACCAACAATAATTTGTCCTTTTGTTGGTTTTTCTTCACGGTATAGCATCTTTATTAAAGTACTTTTTCCGGAACCTGAGCCACCGATAACAAAGACAAATGAGCCTTTTTCTATTGCTAAATTTAAATCATAAATGGCAGTAACACCATTTTTATATTTCTTTTCAACATGTTTAATTCTGATTAAATCCATATTATCAACCATCCTAACTACTTTATTATAACATAATTTCGACAAGAAAAAAAGAGAGGACAATCACCTTTCTTTTCCATTTACATTATTTACCGCCGACTACTTCGTATGCATCTGTTACCACGAAGAAAGCGTCTTTATCAATAATTTTTATACCTTCTGTTACTCGATAATATTCCCTACTTGGTACTACAGTTAAAACTACTTTATTCTTTTTATTTAAGAATCCGCCTTTAACATTAAATACTGTTACGCTATGGCCTAGTGTTCTAATGATATAGTTTTTAATTTGATCTTCTTCTGATGTAATTATGTAGAAGGCTTTATTATTAGATATTCCGAGTAATACTTTATTTATGATTATACTATTTAAGTAGATTAAGATAATGGCATACATAACATTAGTAGAACCAAAGAATACACCAGCTATCAAGACTACTGTTATATTTATAACAGCACTAGTTTTAGCAATTGGTATTTTGCAATACTTCTCTAGTATTTGACTTATTACTGGTAGGCCACCATTGTTGTAGCCAGTTTTATACATGAGACCATTGGCTATTCCATTTAAGACACCCGCAAACAAAGTTATTGTAAACATATCACTATAATCCATTTGAATTATATCTGTTAATGGTTCAGTTATCTTTACAAAAAATGGATAAAGAACACTTGCTAGTATAGTGACAGCTGTTACTTCTGGTCCTAAGTACATAAGACTTAAAAGAGCACAGGTTATTGATACGATTAATATCATTAAAGCTGGATCTATTCCATAAACATAATTTGTTATTGTGGCAATACCACCAGCACCTCCAGTTACTAAATTAACTGGTAATAGAAAAAGATTATATACTATCGCACTAAAGAATAATGATACGACTAGCATAGTGATTCTTTTTCCAACTTTTTTCTTTTTTAATCTTCCTATTACATCATCCATATCATTCTCCTCCAAATACTTCATAAGCATCTGTTACTACAAAGAATGCATCTGGATCAATTTCAGATATCCCTTCTTTTAATCTGTAATAATCTTTAGTAGGTAATACACACATTAGTACTGTTTGTTTTTCTTTAGCAAAGCCACCTTTAGCGTTGAATACAGTAACACCATGGTTTAAATATTTTAAGATATATTCTTTTATAGCTTGTTCTTCATCTGTTACGATATAGAATGCTTTACTGTCTGAGATACCTAAAATTACACGATCCGATATTAAACTAATTATATAAAGAGTAATAATGGCATATAGTAATTTATTGGTACCAAAGACGAATGAAGATAAAACTACAATTGTACCATCTGTACATAGAATGCTTTTTCCAATACTTAGTTTTAAATATTTATTTATTAATTGGCTAAGTATGTCTGTTCCGCCACCGGTATATCCTGCTTTAAAAATCATACCAGCACCAAATCCATATAGGACACCACCAAAGACTGCTGATAATAATAACTGTGAATTATCTATATCTATGTATGTTCCTATATCTGAAGTCAGTTTTACACATATTGGAAAAACTAATGATCCAAGTATTGAACCTCTTGTTCTTTCTTTACCTAAAAATATATAACTAATTATTAATAAAATAATATTTCCAATTAAAATCACAGTAGAATAATCAAATTTGAATAGTTCATTTAGAATAATGGCAATACCACCTACACCACCAGCAACAATGTCGTTTGGCGCAAGGAATAAGTTATACGCTATCGCAACCAAAAAACAGCCAATAATAAATCTGACTAATCTTTTGTATTTAGACTTTTCTCTTATTTCTTCTAATATTCTAAAATTTTTTTTCTGTGAAAAAATTCTCATATTATAACCCTCTTTTTAAACTTGCTTCAATAAAACCATCTATGTCTCCATCTAATACTTTAGAAACATTACTTGTCTCATAATTAGTACGGTGATCTTTTACTAGCGAATATGGATGCATTACATAACTTCTTATTTGTGAGCCAAACTCAATATTCATCTGGTCACCTTTTATTTGTTTTAGTTCCTTTTCTTGTTCTTCATATTTTTTTAGTAACAATTTATTTTTTAGAACTTTCATCGCTTGTTCTTTATTTTGAATTTGACTACGTTCATTTTGACATGTTACTACTATTTTAGTAGGTAGATGTGTTATTCTTACGGCTGAATCTGTTGTATTTACTCCTTGTCCTCCGCATCCTGATGAACGATAAACATCTATTTTTAAATCTTTTTCATCAATTTCTAGACTATTATCTTGTTCTATTTCTGGAGTTACTTCAATGGACGCAAAAGATGTATGACGACGATTGTTGGAGTCAAATGGAGATAATCTTACTAAGCGGTGAACTCCTTTTTCATTTTTTAAATATCCATAAGCATTTGGACCTTTTATAAGAAGTGAAGCACTCTTTATACCAGCTTCATCACCTGCTTGATAGTCTAATATTTCTATTTTATAACTTTTCTTTTCACACCAGCGAGTATACATTCTATAAAGCATTAAGGCCCAGTCGCATGCTTCTGTGCCACCAGCTCCAGAATGGATATCTATAATACAATTGTTTTTGTCGTATGGTCCTGATAATAGTAGAAGCATATTTAACTTTTCTAGTCTTTCTGGCAGATTAGTAATAGATTCTTCTATTTGCTCGACTATTTCTTGATCAAAATCTAGCTTCATTAGCTCAATAAGTTCTAAGTTTTCTTTAATACTATTAGCTATTTCTTCTATATTATCTATTTTTTCTTTGGCAATAGAAATTTCTGATAAGACTTGGTCTTTTCTTTCACGATCAGTCCAAAAAGATGGATCTTCAGTTTCTTTCTGAAGTTCTTTTAAATGTTCTTTTTCTTTATCGATGTCAAAGTGACCTCCATAGACTATTAACTTCTGATAAATATTTATTTAATGCTTGTTCCATTTCTTTTATTTCCATTTTTATCTTCCTTATTATATTGTTTATTTTTTCCTCGTTTTATACTTATTGTATATAGTATTATGTTAACATATTTTTTTATTTAAGACAATTATTCATATTTTAAAAAATTTTTGTATAGACTATTTATTTTCTGCATATATTATTAGTGAGGAAGGTTCACTATATAGTGTGAAGATCCTCTGTTAATAGATGGAGTCATTATTGGCTCCTTTTTTAGTTGTTTAAATGTTGAAAAGAGGATTTTTAATCCTCTTTTTGTTACTTAAGACGTTTATTTATAGTTTGTAATCATCAGTCATTTTTTTGCCAAAGTACATGGTATTTATATAAAACTGATCACAGTTAACTCTAAATAATGGTTTTTTATAAGCATAGAACTCTAATTTTTCTTTATCAAAATCATTTGTTTTAATAAATTTATGAAAGTTATTTCTAATATCATCAAATAATTCTTTGATACTATTGTAACTTCTTAGTCCTTTCATGTCACTCCAAGATGCTTCAAACCAAGTATACTTGTCTTTATCTTTATATATTAAGAATGAATGTCCTGGTTTACTCTTACCATTATTTAGGACTACAAATACAGTTCTAAATGGATAATCATGTTTTTTGAAGAAGTCTCTTTCTACTTCACAGAGTTCCCAACATATAGCGTGATCATTTTGTTTCATTTGTTTTAAAGTAGGCATTTTATAGTATTTTTTAAAGGCTTCTTTATCTAGCTTTTCATGAGTAGTATTATTTTTATCGTGCCATCCATAAGATATTTCTGATAGTTCTTTATTAAATTTTTCAACCTCTGTCATTTACTTCATCTCTTTCTATTAATAACTTACTACAGTTAATTACCTTATCTATTATATCTTTATTTTTATATTTTTGTAAATCTTTACTTGCTCCTAAAATTTTATATATTATTTGGCGTTCTTCTAAGTATTTAATATTAGATAATTCTTGATAGTATTTTTTTACGTAAGTAAAGATGTTTTTATAGTCTTTTGGCTTTTGATATGAGTCCATAACAATATCAGCCCAACGCCATGGTTCTTGTTGCATCTGATAAATAATTCTAAATTCATAGTCAATTGGCGCAATTAAGGTATCATTAAAGTCTATTATTTTTACTTTTTTCCTATTGTATATGATGTTATCAAAGTGTAAGTCATTATGAAGTAGCGCATATTGAACATCTTCTGATAGATATTTATCATATAGATTAAGAGATTTTTGAATCATTTTGTATTCTTTTTTAGTAAATAATTGGTTTACATTTTGTAAATTTTTGGTAACAGTACTTTTAATTTCTTCTAGCCAAGTAGAAGTTGAATTTGTATTTACTTGATGTGTATTTTTATGAAGTTCTTTTACTACTTCTACTATTTTTTTAATAGTATTTTCTTTTTCTTTTTCAGTCATTTTATAGTAATAGTAATATAGAGTTTTTCCAGGTAGTTGCTCCATTATTTCATATACATATGGTACATGTTTTTTACTGGTATCATATGTATATAGTTTAGGAATGAACTTGTTATCTTTATTTTTTGTGTAGAATTCATATTCTTTATCAAATGTATTTTCTTTATCTTTATTAGTACATACTTTTATAATATATTTATTATTTACACTGAACAAAGTATTATTAAAACCCGCATTAACTTCGTATATATCTTTTATTGGACCTAGAATGTCTTTGTTTTTTCTGGCTATTAAAGTACCTAGTTGTAGTCTTTCTTGAACTAAGTTTCTTGTTACTTCAAATATTTCAAAGATAATCTCTGTTTCATCATTGAATTCTTTGTAAAAACTTTTGAAAAATTCAGTATGAACATTTCGCCAGTAGTCAAGTGATAAATCACCTTCACCTTCAAGTTTAGCTAAATCTTCTGTCATATCTTTAAACTTCATAACATGATACTCTTTGGTCTTTACAATACAAGCATCTTTTTCATTATCAAAATGAATTATTGATTCTTCACCTATTGTAGGAATGTTTTCTTCATTATATAGACATGTTGTTGCGATTTTTTTACCTGCCAGAACTAAATTTACTAGATTATCATTGTCCATGCCAAAACTCCAGTTTTTCATTTTATTCTCCTTTTATCTCGCTTTGTTGTATTTGTTTTGTGTATACTTTATAGCTATCGTCTGTTTCTATGGTGCCATAATCATGAATATTTTCGGCTAATGTGCCATTTAAGTCATAGAAAGTTGGCCAAGATGCAGGATTAGTAGCAACTTTTATAGAAAGGTCTCCATTACATCTTCTAGTAACAAAACCATTAATCGCTTGGTGTGATACTAGGGGCATTTTCTTGTCCGCTTCAAATATTAAGCCATAATAAGAAGTTATGTTTAAAGCTTCTTTTGTTTTTCTCGCTACATCAACAGCATTTATAAAAGGAATTCTTAAGCTGTTGGGATTAAACCAGGACTGATCTCCTTGTAAGTATTCAACATAATAATTAGAATACATTTTTCTTGATTCTTCTAAAATACTTTTAAGTTCTTCTAATGACCTAGCTTGTTGATGTTTTTTACTTCCATATAACCTATTTATTCTTTTTAATAAATTATTTATTCTGGTCATTGAAGTATTTATTTTTTCCTGTTCTAATATTCTTCTAATAATGTTTTCAGAAATGGAAAAGTCTAAAAATTGATCCGCAATTAGTCTAACAGTTCCAGAATTAATATCTTCATTTGTTGGTTTACTTAAAGGTAAAGAAAAGTCCTCCATGTAGATAGCAACTGGCGCAGTAGAATCTGTTAATATTGGATATGTCCTTTCTAAATCTTTTAAAAATCTATGTCTTCCTTCAGTATTATAGCTATAGATAAATTGATGACGATTTTCTTCCATAATTTGTTTTCTTGTATATTCGCTCATAACCTCACCCGAGAATTAGTATACCATGTATGGTCTCAAATATAAAGTTTTCGATATTATAATTTTTTTTATTTTTTATATTTGTCCGGAATATTTATATAATTTTTTGTTTACTGGCGAATATTCGACCTTGGATAAGTCTTTTGACTGTTTTTCGGCTAGATACTTTGTTAGATACATTGCTTGAACAAGCATTTGAAAATCGTCTATAACTTGATCTTTTGATTTTGAGTTAATAACAATTACTTCTTGGTAATATTGTTTTAATTCTTCTACCATCATCTTGTCAAACTCAGTTCCTCTATTGAAGTAGATAGCATTACTTTGTTGGACAGTTGATAAGGTTGAACGACCATGACAGTATGAATACTTATCATGTACTATAGGTATACCTATACCTGACTCTACTAATGTTGACTCTAAATACTTAGCAGCTGTTCTTGTATCATATCCTGAAAATATTTCATAAACGTGACTTGGCTCAAAAGAAAAATCTTTTTCTAAAATTAAGTCTAATAATTTATTATCTTCTCCTTCTAAATAGTAATCCATTAAAATACTTACTGGAATTAATGTTGCTCCTAGGGATATAAAACTTCTTTCTTTATCTATTGTTGTTTGATATTGTAAATTTACTACATCTTCAGATGATGATGGATTATTAGATAATAAATACTTTTTCAAATCATTGTCGAATGATAAATCAACACCATAGTTATTTCCTGAATAACTACAAGAAATGACATTCTTAAAACCAGAAACTCCTTGATATAAGAAATCCCTTGGTTCGCAGTTGATACTTATTATGCCATTTTTTTGATTTAGTACTTTACTGCCAAATTCACTTACAACACTAGATCCACCTACGCCAGATACAATACTGGCATCTTTTATTTTTAGAAGTTCACTTCTTATGAACTCTAAATCTGTTTTTTCTAATGCATCTTCTACTCTCCTTTTTAAATATTCAAAATTAATTTTCATGTTCTTTTCCATAAAAAAATCCTCCTCAAGTTCAATATAACTTGAGAGGAGGAAATATTTCGTCTACTCATATTTTTCATTTAATAATTCATAAGTTATAATTCTTTTCAATTCGAAATGTCTAATATCTTGTTTTTTTTCACAGAATGCAGCACAGTACCAACCATTTTGGAATAAGAACATTTCGGCTGGATCTATTATTCTTTCATTTTCTCCTTTGTTGTAAGAATAATAACGAATCTTTACTTTTCTTTTTTCTTTTATGGCTCTTGTTAGTAAATTAAATTTTTTTTGAGTTTCATCTTCCAATTTAAACTTATTTGTATCTTGTTTTGAGCCAATGTAGATTCCTTTTATTTTTTCTTGGAGATTTAGAAGTTTTTCTTTTTGTTCTGGATCTGTTTCAGACTCGATATAGTTATCTAATATTTTGTAGTCACTTTCTTTAAACCTTCTGATAGGTACTTTAACTGGTTTCCTTAAAAAATAGCCACCATATGGTCCTAGTATGGACTCAATATAAATACCAGCTTTTTCTAGGTCTTCTTTATAAACTCGTATCATCCTTTCGGAAACTTCTAAAATATCAGATAATTCTTTGATACTATATTTACGTCCAGAGTTCAATAATTCTAATAAAGTTATGGCATTAGATACTTTTGACATAATTTCACTTATTTAATGACACTTTCTATTTCTTGTAATTCAAAACGATACTTTTGTTTTATATCTGGATACTTTTCATGATCTACTTCACTTAAGAACATGTTCATTGGTCTTACCCATAGGTCATTGTTTCCATATAGAGCTCTATAGACAACACATTCTTCACCAGTTTCTGAGTATTTAGCAGTATCAACAACTAAGTAATAGTTTCCTTTAAAGTGTTTATATATGCCATTTATTTTTACTTTATTCATATTATCCCTCCAACTTAATTATAACATCATTTAGTACCTTTATTATTATTTTCTTTTTGGGTATTTGTTCCGTTACTAGTCTCTTTGTTTCGCATAGCAGCATATACATTTTCTAGTTTAGGTACTTTTGGTGTCATTCCTAGAATTGCATCTTGTCTAACTTTTCCAAGAACTTGAACTATTTCATACAATAGTTTTGTACTTATAATTTTATTATAACAGAAAAAGCCATAATTGGCTTTTATTTTTTTTTAGGTTTTTATGTTCATATTTTTGTGTTTTTCTTACCCTTTTATATTTATATATATGTGCTTGTAATCCATAAATCGTAATTAAATAGACTTATATAATATAAATTATATATTTTGTTAGTTATTGTTGAGAACTTTCTACTTAAGTTTTGATTTTAATTTTTACTCTTTTTCATTTTTAAATCATCAACTTGTTTTAAACCTAAGTTTATATAATAAATGATTACTAGCCAAGCAATTACTGTTACTGTTATTTGAACTATGCAGTAAGGGGCATTGATAGGCATATCCCAAATTCCATGTAATACTATTGGTATTAAACACATAAGTAAGAATCTTTTATCATTTAGATGTTTTTTATTTAATGGTTCGAGACCTTTTACGTACATTAAAGCTGCTCCTTCTATTGCGGCCCAAGCTACGTGTCCACCTGGTGCTAGGAATCCTCTTAATTTAATTACATATAACATGGCATCTACTCCACTAGAAATACCATTTCTTAAAATGTAACCAGCTGTTTCAAAGGCTGCGAATCCTGCTCCTACTGCAGCTCCTACTAATAAACCATTTAAGATGTATTTGCAATTTTTATTTTTGAATAAGAACAAAGCAACTATAGTAGCTTTTGGTATTTCTTCTATAATACCTACCATTAGAGCTCCTGTATATGTTGTGATGTCGGTGTTGAAATCAAGTGAGAATAATAGAATCGCTAATATTAAACTTAAAGCTCCACCTAATATAAAGTATTTTAGTACTTTGTAGAATGGGATGTTTCTAAATACATTAATTTCATAGAAAAATATTAATACTGTAACTGGCATTGCGAAAGCACCAAGCATAATTAAGGCTGGTAAGAAGTTGTCATTTCCATAATCTATAAAGCCAATACGAGTCGGGATGTAAGCGATTAAGAAAAAGATGAAAATTTTAAAATATACCCAGGCACTAGCTTTGTTAGGATCTATTTCTTCTGGTTTAGGAGTTGTTTTTTCTGAGCCAGATGTGAATAATTCATCTAATTCTTTATCAGTATGTTTTTTAAAAGTATTTTTAAATAAATCTTTAAATGTTACATAACTTTTTGAACTGGCTCCAGTTATTTTATCTAGGTTTTCAGTGATTATATTGTTTACATTTTTCTTAGCAATAGGATAACCACATTCTGAACAAACTGTCTCATCACCTTTTAACTTTTTTCCACATTCTGGACAGGTAGTTATTTCTAATTTGATACCACAATGAGGACATGTCTTAGCAGTTGATGATATTTCTTCACCACATTCTTTGCATTTTATTAAAGCCATTTTATCTACCTCCTTCAGTCATTGTTTCCATAATATGAGACGCTAAATTATTTATTTCTGTCGTATTTGTATTTTCTTCTTTTGTTCCTACCATATAAATTTTATTATTAATAGTTAGAGCATACCTGTTATCAACTACTAAATGACCAGATGATGTGTAGTTATAAGCAACTCCATAGACAGTTCTATTACCAATAACTCCTGATACTAAATCTATGGTGATGCGTAGGTCAGAATATTCTTTTCTCATGTAATCAGTAAAACTATTTAAAAATTGAACTTCATTAGCGTAATTAGTGTATTGACCGATCATTACATAAGGTATCATTGGTCCTTGGTTATCAATAGTTTGAGCTACATAGATGAAACCCGAACTATCTTTAGATACTTGATAGTTGCTGGGATATTCAAAACTAAGTCCAGAATTGTCTGTATATACCATGTAGCCAGAGTTACTTGGTGATGGTGTTGTTGTTCCTGGAGAAGAAGTACTTTTCTTTTGACTGAACATAAATATTGCCGCTACAGCTATAACTATTATTATTAAATATTTGTTATTCCATTTGCTTTTAATTGTTTTTAGATAGTCTTTCTCTTCTACTTTCTTTTGTTTCATCTCGTAGCCACATTTTGGACAAGATTCAGCTTGATCACTTATTTTGTTACCACACTCAGGACATTTTATTAATGCCATATATTCACCTCTTTTATATATTGTTCTAATTAAAGTATAAGATAATTAATATGTCTTTTGTAGATTCTTTACCGAATAGTCAATGACAGTTTGACAAGTATCAGTCATATTGTATTGATGTATATTGTGTTATAATATTGATGTAAGGACGTGATTATATGAGATTCAGTGATATATTAAATAAGTACTTAAATTTAATAGGATGTAGTTCAAAAGAATTAGCCATTAGTTCTGGTCTTTCTGAATCGATTATAAGTAGATATAAAAATGGTAGTAGAGTGCCGGGTGAGGCTAATTTAAAAAAGATTAGTAAGGCAATTGGTGCTTTATCAAATGGCAAGTACAAAGATAATGATATTTATAAGGAATTTAGTACTGTTATAGATAGTTCTGATATTGATTTTAGTGTTGTTAGCGATAACTTAAATAGATTAATTGAGGTCTTTGGTATTAATGCAAGAGAACTGGCAAAGTCTTTAAATTTTGATGCCTCTTACTTATCAAGAATAAGAAATGGTGAACGAGTTCCATCTAACAAAGAGGAATTTGTTAATTCAATTGCGACCTTTGTTTTGAAAAAATATGATACTGATATGTATGAAGAAAAGTTTGCATCTTTGACAGATGATAAGGTTGAAGTTACGTTCGAAAAGATTAGAGAATGGATTATTACTAATAAAGTAGATGATGATAAAAAAATAGATGAGTTTTTATATAATTTAGATGGCTTTGATTTGAATGAGTATATAAAGGCTATTAAGTTTGACAAGTTAAAAGTACCAAGTATTCCTTTTTATAAAAGTAAGTGTAAAAACTATTTTGGAATTGAGGAAATGAAAGCTGGCGAATTAGACTTTTTTAAGGCTACAGTTTTATCTAAAAATAAAGATGATATTTTTATGTGTTCTGATATGCCAATGGAAGATATGGCTAAAGATGTGGATTTTGGTAAAAAATGGATGTTCGCTATTGCGATGTGTTTGAAGAAGGGTTTGCATTTAAATATTATTCATAATCTTGATAGGCCATTTAATGAAATGATGTTAGGTCTTGAAAGTTGGATACCAATATATATGACAGGACAGATTTCTCCATATTATTTGAAGGATGTTAGTAACAATGTGTATCATCATTTTAATTATGTTTCTGGTGTTGTGGCTTTAACTGGAGAATGTATAAATGGATATCATGATAAGGGTAAATATTATTTAACAAATAATGCTAAAGAAGTTAGATATTACAAAGAAAAAAGTGAGTTATTACTGAAGAAGGCAAACTCACTTATGGATATTTATAATAGTACTAATATTAATGGTTTTAAAAAGTTTTTAGAAAAAGATAAGAAGACTCTTGGTACTAGAAAAAGAATTTTATCTACACTTCCTTTGTTTACTATTAGTGATGAGTTGCTAGATGAAATACTTAAAAATAATGGTGTTTCAAAGGAAGATATTGATAGTATTATTAAATATAAGAATAGTCTTACTAAAGATATGTCCGAAATATTAAAAAATAGTTTTGTTATTGACAATGTGTATGAATATGATAAAGATGAGGAATGTTATTTGGAACTTGATGGAATGTTTTATACTGATAAAATTAAGTATACACATGATGAGTATATAAAACATTTGGATATGACAAAGAAATTTTCTAAAAAATGTAAAAATTATAGTTTAGAAGTTAGTAATAGTAAGACTTTCAGTAATATTACGATTAGTATATTAGAGGATAAGTATGTAATTATATCTAAGAGTTCTAATCCAGTTATTCATTTTGTCATTAGACATTCTAAACTGGTTGAGGCAATTAGTAATTTTAGACCTTTGGTTATAGAAAAGTAAAAGACGAATTAGGAGTTCGTCTTATTTTTTATTTATATTGTTGTTTCATATTTTTTATAGGATTGAATTTATAAAGATTTTTAGTACTTATTACTACATTTTAGTATGGTAATAATAATCTAATTTTAAATTTCCAGAATGGCATAGATGAAGATATGTTTAATCTTGGAATATGGTATTTATCATCGGTTTGCTTTGCTTTACGATGTTCTTTATCAGGGCCAAAGGTAAAGGCTAGATGATAGTTATTTTCTTTTAAAGCTTGTTCTAAATTTTTACTGACATGACCATATGGATAAGCAAAGTAATTGGTTTGAATAGTTTCTGCTTGTTTTTTGAAATCAGCATTTATTTTATCATAATCTAATAAATAGTCTTCTTCATGATGTAGATCATAAGAGTGAGAAGCAAATTCTATATTAGGATATTCTTTTTTTGACTTTTTTATTACTTCTTTATCCATATAATTCTTATTTCCACCATTATAATTTACGCCCATATAAAAGACTACTGCATTAAGATTATATTTTTTTAAAATGGGAAAAGCTAGTTCATAATTAGAATAATAGCCATCATCCATAGTTATTAGTATTGATTTTCTTGGTAGATGACAGGTTTTATTTATGAAACATTCCATTTCTTTTAGAGTTATTGTTTTATAATGATGTCTTTTTAAATATTTCATTTGTTTTTCAAAGTTAGCTATTTCCATTTGCATTTCATTAGTTGACTCACTACTAGTAAAATCATGATAGCCTAGCACGGTTATGGTTTGATCCTTATAAATTATAATTAAGGCAATTGTCACTACTAAAAATAGTAGTAATATTGATATCATTAACTTTTTTTTCATAATTTACTCCATTAATTATTATCTTCTAAAATCCATTCTTGAAAATATTTGATTTTTGTATGGCAATATGAACATTCTCCGTCAGCAACATTTATTGATGCACCACAGTTATAGCACTTTATAAGATGTTCTTTGTCATTAAGTTTTAATGGTTCTGTATTAAGTTTTTTCATTAAATATTTTTGGTTCATATTTTTTGATATTATTTTATTATTTTCATAGTAGACAATTCTTACATCAGCAACTACTTCAACATATAAGTTGTTGTTTTTAGTTGATTCTTGAAAACTTATGTAATCTAGAACATCATAGTCTATTACATTTGCTTCACTGTAGTATTTTTTTCTTACTTCATAATTGAAATTATTGAAGAATTTTTTCTTATCTATTTTTGTTCTGTTCCAAAAGTCAATTTGTTTTTGATTTTGTTTATCTTTATATATTTTTATTGGTGTTAAAACTATGTAAGCATCTACTATATAAAATAAATAATATAGAATTGCCGCTAGAATTAGACCATAGATAAATATTTTAGAAATATCATAACTGTTGAATGTTCTACCGGTTGTTTTTATGAACACATAACTTAGTATAAAACTAATTATTAAATCTATTATGGCTGTTACTATTCTATAGGTGTTACTTTTCAATACTCTATCATAATGGTATTTACTTCCTAAATCTTTATTTGTATAGTCAATGTTGTAGTAAGTTCGGCAATAGGGACAACCTTCTAAAAAGTCTTTTAGTTTAGAACGCATTCCACAATTGTGACAAGTATATTCGGTATTTTCAACATCTTTTGAGATGAAAGTGTACTCGATTCTGGAGTCAAAGTTTTTTTCAACATGTAATAGTTGATTATTTATGTAGTAATCCTTTTCACATCTTATACCATTAGAAATATCATCATTATTGGAGTTATCAGTATTACGTTCTAGTATTGTGTTGCCAACAATGTATTTAGTTTTAATATTAATTCCATATTTATTTAGTTTTTTAATATGATAATTGTCAGATAATAATGGCATACTTCTTCTCCTATCTATTATTATTGTTATTGTTGTTATTGTTATTATTATTGTTTGATGATGATCCACCATATGATGAACCTGATGATGATGGTGTATAGTGCAAGATAACATTAAAAATGGTATTTGACATTATGATTCCATCAATAGTTCTGTTTATGCAATTTGAATTGATCATAGTAACGTTACTTCCAGAAATAAGTTTTATAAGATTTCCTGAACAGTTAACTTCTCCAGTTGGATTATTAGCTAGAAATTGATAAATTTGTTCTAATTCTTCACCAGTTAGGTTATAGTATCTTGTTAAATCTACACATCTTTTTTGTCTTATCAATTCTTCATATGTTTCTGGTTCTTTATTCATTTTTTAGCTCCTTATCTATATAGTAGAATTCTATATTTTGAAATGGTAAATTTATAGCTTGTATGTGATAGTAGGCATTTTCTTTTTGTTTTAAATAATGATAATCTCTTAAAGCACAAGTTGTAAAGAAAATATTATTTGTATTGTCATTGGAAAAACTATTTTTATATTCTTTAAAAAGATTTGTGATGTCATATGAATAATAATCTTTTTTTATTGATTTTTGTTCATCTAAAACACCTTTATATACTTGAAGAGTTGCGATATGTCGTTGCTTAGTTCTATTTTCATCACCATATGTGACTAGGTTTCCTGATAGTAACATAATATATAAAGAATTATTTTCTGGATAATCGCATTGTTCTTGAATGATATGTTTTTTCATATGAATTGTTACTTTACTTTTTTTGGTTAGGTAAATTATGTCATTGATTTTCTTTGTTATTTGAGATGATAACTTATACTCTATGCCATCTAATTCAAGAATAAAAGCGTCATCACTATAAATATATTTTAATTTTTCATCTTTGGAAATTATTTCTTCTAATGATGGATAATCAATTGATTTTCTATTAGGAATATACTTGGTTATATCAGTCATACGCATTTTTAAAAGATAATTGTAGACAGTTTCATCATTATACTCATCTTTTTGGTAGTTACGGTCTTTGTATAGTTCTTGTTGAAGTTTACAAGTATAACTTTTATTAGAATTATAAGTGTTTTTAACAAATGGACAGCCCGTCTTACATAGGTATAAGTATTGACATTTTTCACATTCATCATTGAATGGTAACTTGTTGTGATTTAGAAATATTTTATTTTTAGCAGTTAATAATATTTTTTCCACAGAATCTGTGTATATGTTGCCATAATAATAGTCTTTATTTTTTTGTCCTCTTACGCAAGAATATATATCCCCATTTTTTTCTAGTAAAAAGAATTTTTCTCCACAGTTATCACAATTAGTACAGTACTCTGGACCGAATTCATCAAACCAAGGACCAGAAACTCCATAATCTAAGTCAGTACCATCAAATTCTTCACGCATTTTTTTATAGAAATCCACTTGTTCTTCTTCAGTCATATGGTGCAAAATACCATTAGAGTTATAGTCAAAGCCTATCATAAAGTTAAAGTCATTCATATCTAGGCAAGTATTTTTGTGAAGATATTTAATGTCTTTTATAATTTCATCAATATGATTATAATGTTCCTTAAATATTGTTGAGGAAACTTTTTTCTTATTTGGTATATCTTTCATAAGATTAATGTTTTCAAGTATTTTATTTAATGTTTTTTGATTTCCTTTCGTAACACGATATTCATCATGTAATATAAATGGTAAATCTAAACTTCCAGAAACTGATACATTGAATTCTTTGATAGTATCAATGTGCTTTTCCAAATTATACATATTAGTTTTAATATGGGGATTACCTAATTTAAAGCCAGCATCAGTTATTATTTTTTTATTTTCTTTATAATAATTAGCAATGTATTCTATTAAGTCATGAAATGTTTTTTTGTCTAATGTTGTTACTTCTCCACCGTGTAGTGAGATATTGAAAGGATAGACATTAGATTCTTTGAATTTGTTAATGGCATATTTTAATGTATCTACCGCTTGATGATTTGTTTTTTCATCTTTTGTATTTTCTTCTAAGTAGCAGTATTTACAACACATATTACAAGCCATTGTTGGCACGTATAATAAATGTATGTACTTTATATTTTGTTCCATATTTGCTCCTAGTTATAAGTTATTTCAATTTCAACTTTTCCATTTGGATTACAACTTAATATTTTAATGTTGAAATTTGTTTTTACTAAAGCCGCGTTATAATAATTGTCAAAACCTACGTTTTCATTTAACCCTCCTGTAAGCTTTAACTGAACTTTCCAATTGTCATAACTAGTGTATTGTACACTATCAACTTGGACATAAACATTACCAAAATTGGCTGTTTCTATTATGGTAGCTTGATCTTCTGATGATACATATATAAATTGGCTTTTAGTTCCTAACCCAAAATAATAAATATGAGTTGGACTTTCTTTAAAAGCTCTTTCATTTACGGATGTATTTCTTGGAATCGTTATAGAATATAGGCTTTCACATTGTCTAAAAGCAGATGAACCAATTTCATTTAATTGACTATTTTCAGTAAGTGTAACTTTATTTAATGATTTAGCACCATAAAATGCATGTCCACCTATTCTTGTAACCTTATCTGGTATTGTAATTTCTTTTAAAGACGTACACTCTTCAAATGAATTTCCTCTTATTTCTGTGATGTTTTCAGATAATTTTATAGTTTCTAATGAACTGGCATTTTTAAATGATTCACCACCCAGAAATGTTAATGTATCTGGTAAAGTTATTGAAGTTATAGACGTACAATTATAAAATGCACCGCCACCTAAATATTCAAGATTCTTAGGAATATTTACATTAACAAGATTGAAATCATTTTTAAATGCTTGTCCTCTTATTTCTTTTATTGTGTCTGGCAAGGTTACTGATTTTAAAAATGGCATATTTGAAAAAGTATTTCCACGTAAACTGACTACGTCTTTTCCATTATGTGTGGAAGGTATTGTTGCATTCGACATATTAGTTAGACCAAATGTATAAAATCTAACACTATAGCCAATGGTTGTCTCTTCATACATTATATGAGGAGTCATAAATATTATTAAAGGTAGGAAAACCGCAACAATATTCATTATGGTTCTTGTTGTTTTTTGATTATCAACGGTAAGTTGATTTTTTGTATTCATAACTATATTTGATATTTTTTCATTGGGTCTTGCCTTAATTTCTTTAGATAAGTATTTTATTATGTTGTATTTTTTAGTTTTATTATAGAAAACGATTAAGATAAGTATTCCAATGCCATATGTAAGTATTGGAAAATGAAAGAAAATCATTGATACAAGTATAAATAATAACGCAGAAAATATAGCTGATAAAACTTTTCTTTTCTTTAACACCTCAAATGGTAGTAGTTCTGTATTTGGATCTATTTGAGCTTTACCTAATTCTCTAGCAATAAATTCGTCCAAAATAATGTTTTCACTGAATTTAAGAATTGGGTCATAGTCTGCTACAGTTACATATTTTTTCTCAGGAATCGGAGTGCCACAAGAGCCACAGAACTTGTCTCCGGCTTTAACCGAAACATTACATTTAGGACATTTTACAAAGTTATCAATAAAATTTGTAGTTGGTACTGGGTCAACTGGTGTGGCGGATGAGGAAATTTTTTCCTTTAACATAGTAGCAAACTTTACAATTATCAAAACCGCTATACATGGCATTAATAAAATAATTCCATATGCTAAATTTTCACCGGAAAACATTAAGATAAAGAATATACCAGTTACAATTATAACAGTAGTTCTATTAGCAGGAGATTTTTTTTTCATATTTCAACAACCTTCTTAATTAATTTTAATATTATCTATTTAGAGTATACCATTTAACGACAGAAAAAGATATGATTTTTATGTTTTAAGAATTTTAATAGATGGTACTTTGATGTTTTGGCGGTCTTTTTAAATACTTGATTTATTTATCGTTACATATATTATAGTAATGGCATGGGTAATTATGAGGAACTGCGATAATTTTGGTGATATTAAAGAAAATATATTGATAAGAAAAAAATTGAGGGAATTAGGTATATGCCGTATCATTTGGCCAACTAGTCCTTGAGGAGAGATAGTACCTAAAGGTGAGCTAAACGGACTTAGTGCATATGGTGTAAGATATTCAGTGTCAACTCAACAATTTAATGTTACAACAAATAGAAAAACTATAATTCCTTTAGAAACTACTGTCCAACACTTTTTTCGTTAAATCTTAATTTATTAATTATTTTTAAGCACTATTCATATTTTATTTGTTTTTGACTATTATTTCTTTCTTTTACTTTTTAAAGTTACTTTTTGAAATAAAAGGTTCATATGTATCTTTGTGTTTTTCAAGGCAATTATCAACATCAAACCAGTAGACATTAGTTAAGGTGTTATCTTCTGGATCAACTTCTGTTCTTTCTAATACTCCATCAAGTGCTTTCAAAGTTCTATCTGAACCAAGGTTATTTACATCACAATCTAGCATTACTCTGTCTAGTCCAAGCTTTTGAGCTTCTTGCATTCCTAAATATAAATTAATCTTATTATAACCTTTTCTTCTTTCTGTTGGTCTTATTCCATATCCTATATTTCCGCCAAACTGTTTCATAGCCTCTGTTAAATTCCATCTAACATTGATAGTTCCAACAATTCTATTATCGTTTTCTCTAATTAGTAAAAATGTTTTACTTTGGCAACGATTTATCTTTTTAGCATAGTCTTCATTTTCCATACTTAAGCATCTTGCAAGGGCTTGTTCAAAGGTGTATCCTTCTATAATTTTATCTAACCCGCCAGTTCCATTTATCTCAGAATTATACTCTACAAATTCATTGATATACTCAATTATTTCATCTTTTCTTTTCAGTGATGGTCTTTCTAAATAAAACTTTTCCATATATAACGCCTACTTTCTGTTTTTAGTTTCTATAATTATTATACTGTAATTTTACGATTATTCAAAAAAAGATGAAATTTAAATTTCATCCGTATTTATTATGATTAAAGGTACTAAAACCTCATCATCTGTATATCCTGCATGTTGTGATTTTAATACTTCTGCGCCAATGTATAATAATGTCTTATCAGTTTTGGCAATTGCTAGGTAATCACCTAATATGTCTCTAAAGACTTCATTTTCTTCACCAGTACCAAACAGTTTAGAATTTATAACATCTTCTTTAGTGTATAAATCAAAGTCATTTTTAAAATATTTATTAAATATTTCTGGGAATTCTTCTTTTTTATTATCCTTTATAAAGAAGTTAACAGCTCTAGGTTCTAATGATGTGTTTCTTTCTAGACATTCTACTATATCAGGATAATCTTTAAGCATTATATTTTCTACATTTTTATGTCCATGGTCCGCAACAACAAATATTATTGTATCCTTTAATTTATGACTTAGCTCTTCTACTTTTTTGTTTATATTTTTTATTATTTCTTTTACTTCGTCAGTATCACAGCCAAGTTCATGCATAGTATGATCTGGTTCTGTATCATAAGCATAAATATATTTTTTACCAGGATTATTGCATAGTGATTCTATTTTGGCGTACATATCATTAATATCCTTGTATGGATCTAGGCCAAAAGGAAATAGTATATATCCAGAATCAGTTCCTTTTTCATTTATTTCTTCCATAATCGATTTTGTAATCATATGTTTCTTGTTGTATTCACGTGCCTCTGGTAACGGCTTATGTTCTTCGTCTTCTTTTGCCGAATTCAAAAATGTTGTAATGGTTTTATCTATATCTTTATAATACATATCCCAACCAAGCATACCTGTTTCAACAGGATTAAGCCCTGTCATCATAGAAGTTGTTGCGGCTACTGTTGTTGCGGGAAAAACTGTTGTTATGGGTTTAAGTCTGTGTTTTATAAGAAAACTATCTGGTTCTAAAACTCTATCTATAATATTTGAGCCCATACCGTCACATAGTATAGTTACTACGTTTTTAGGTTTGTTTTCAGTTAATATTTTATCAATATAATCAATGGTATTATGCTTGCATTCCAAATCAAAGTACTTTCTGATAGAACAAGCTAAATTTGTTAAACATTCATTGTAATTATTTTTTACTGTCATGATTATTTTCTCCTTTGTATTGATTATTATTGAACATACGTGCATTTTTTAGCACATGTATATGTTATTTTTTCGTTATTTTCTTAGCTTTAACAATTAAAAATAACGGTCTGTCTAATTGATTTATGTATTTTGGATTTTTGTTTACTGCTTCTTCGCTAGCAACAGGCTCTTCAATTTCTTCAATAGTGAAACCATTTTGGACAAGTGTGTTAATTACTTCGGTGAAGGTTCTATGATATTTTATTACGTCTGCATCAAACCAGTAATTTGTTCTTATACCTGGTCTGTTATAGTCTGAAAATAGACCAAAGTATTTGTTATCAATAACTGTATGACCTTTTTTAACATTCTCTGTATATTTTGTACATGTTGTAAATGGATGTTCCTGTGAAAATACTAAGTATCCATTGTCATTTAGTAGATTATAAATATCTTTTACCAATTGAGTGTAATCTTTTAGATAATGGAATGCTAGTGACGACATTATTATATCGAACTTATCATTAATTTGACTTATGTCTTCCATTGCCATTACTTCATATTCTACACCATTTGTCTTGTTAGTTTTATTAGCTATTTCTATCATATGTTCAGAGATATCTACCCCAAGAACGCTTTTTGCACCTAGTTTCTTGTAATATTTATCACTTTCTCCATATCCACAGCCTAAATCTAATATTTTTTTGTCTTTAACCTCTGGCATCATACGTCTAAATGCTGGAATTTCTATCAAGTCATTAGCATTTAATCCTTTTTGTCCTTCTCTTAGTTCATCATATTTTTTTGAAAATTTCTCGTCATCATAAATATTTTGTCTCATAGTAACCTCCTAAAATCATTATTTTTTGCACTTTTTAATTATTTTATACCGTTTTTTTATTAATCCCTCCTTAATAATTTTATGTATTTAATTAAACAATTTATTAGTTTGGTTGCTTAAATTAGTATGATCTTTTTCAAAAAATTCGAGTATGTCGATATAAGCATACTTATTTTTTTATAGTCAGTGCATTTTATAGTTTTTGTTTCAAGAGTTTTTCATAATTATAGCACACCAATGTCATTTCAACAACTATATAAAAAACAGAATCTATCTAGATGATACACTCTATTTTTTGCTGTCAACAATCATGAAATATGTAATTATATGAACTTGCATAAATAATCAGTACAAATTTTTTTCATAACTATAGGTGTATTAGTTATAAATACATCTAGTTGTTCATCATTAGATTGTTTTGCATCCGATTTTTCCTCATTACTTGGAAAATCCGATATTCCTTTTATAATGATGCATTCAACATTGTTTGCCTTACAAGTATAGGCAATTGCTGCCCATTCTCTTGTTGCTGCTACGGCTATTCCTATCATTTTATAACTCCTTCTATTAAAATCTATTCCTATTTAAAATAATAGCACATCATTGTTATGTTTTAATTTTTTTCACCAGAATTAATAAAACTAGATACAATTCCAAAAAATTCAGTCATATTAGTAACTCTTTCTTTTCTTGTAGCGATTTGAGTATTGATGCTTTCATTGACAACCATTGCCTTTTTTTCATCAAATGTTTTTGGTACAATAGCTTTCATAGAACCAACATATTCAATTCTTTGTTTTTCATCATTCATTATCTCATCTATAGTATCTCTTACTTTTTTCTTTTCATCGATATTCAATCTTTTTATATGCTCTGTGATATTTTTATTAGTATATATTTTTTCTTCACATAAGTATACAATTAAATATTTGCGTAATGTTAATGGCTCTTTTTCATATTGCAGTAACATATCTATCAAATCACTGTTTGTATCAAAAACGCCCTTTACAATTGGAAATTTATCTATGAATTTTGGTTCTGTCATTATAATATTAATTATTGTATCTATAACACCAGTATCATACATAGAATATTTTTTAGTTCCTAAAAATGGTTTAATAAATTCTAATATTCTGTTTTTATTGATTTGATTTACTAATATAGCCTTAAATTCTGGTGCATCAAACATTGGAAGTTCGCCAGAAGTGATCTCAGATAAAAACAATTGTGCCGACTTAACTTCTGCTTCTGTTTCTACTAAAGCATAAGAATAGTTTGCACTATAGAAATCAAAACCTTTACTTTGAAAATAAGTTTGAAAGAAAATGGTGTTAATTGTGAAGTTAACGTATTCATCAAGTCCGTTTTTTTGCCAATTTTTATATCTTAAAGCGTGAATATATTCATGAAAAAACGATTTAAAAAAGGAAAAAACATTTTGTAGATTACCATTTTCTTTCCATTCGTCTAAATATTTTTTATGATTAATTACAAATTCATTATCACGAAAACTCATATCAAAAGATTGATCAGTATGTATAACTTTTATTGAATAATCTTTGGTAAGATATGTTTCTTGTAAATAAGCTTCTAACATTTTTAGATCAGCTTCAGTTAGCGGAGCTGAGGCATTACAAATTTCTATTATTTTTTCTTTAATATTTACCATTTTAATTTACTCCTTGTTATAGTAGTGTGAATAGATTTAGGAACTACCATTCGTTTTTTTAATAACTCATCTTTTATTGAATTATAGTATACAACATGGTCTATTGTCTTTCTAACTTCGTCGATTCCTAGTTGTTGTTATTCCTCTGAATCTGTTTCTAACATTAAGGCTCTTTTAATGTTATATTCCAGCCAGCCTAACCTGTCATTATTAGCATAATATAATATTTCCCAATTTATATCTCTACTTGATTTTGAACTTTCAAAGTAACTATCCATGAATGTCTTAAATAATTTAAAATTAACATTACATGATTCATAACCTTTCCAGCATTGTTTAAAGTTATATTCAAAAGGACTCAGATCATCTCCCCAAGATGTTAAGTACATTAACAATAATGTTAGTTCTTCAATGTTTTTTCCACAAATATAATCTACTTTTTAGAAACTTCTAATTTCTTTGTTTCAATATATTCATAATTTAATCTATTTTGTTTAGTAACAACAGATTCTCCTAAATTTTTTTCTATATCTTCTCTTGCTACCTTTGTAGCATGTCCACCCATTCTTGCAACTTCTTTATTTTGTTCTAAACCCTGCGGTTTATGTTTTTCTGCAAGTCTTTTTGCAATCCATTTTTCATCATAGCCTTTAGCTCGGTATATATCTATAGCTCTTTGAGCTGCAAGTGACGGATCAAAAGTTTCATCTATTCTTTCACTACCTAGTTTAGCTAACCATTGTTTTATTGGCTCTGCATTTTTACCAGGAATTGATTCAACAATTCTGAACATTCCCTCAATATCAACAACATCTGTCATACGATATTTACCATCTTGCGCTTTTAACTTCAAAGCGTGACAATTTGTCACGGTTTCATTTCCTTCTTCTTTTAAACGTTGCTTAAGTTTTCTCCAATAAGCTTGCTTATCCTTGCTTTCTGAAATAATTCCGACTAAATCAACAGCACTTATAAAGTATTTTTCTTGTTCCTTATCCCAAACTGTTCTAATGGTTTCATTATTAAATATTTTATTTACTAAGTGCATTTTATCTAACATAGCTTGAATTAACTCTCTTAATGATTTATCAGTTTGATAAATTACAATACTATTGTTATTTCCTTCCATTATTGCGCCCACATTTCTATTATATTTTAAAAGGTGTCAACAAATATAATCATTGTTCACACCTTTATTTTACTACATATTTTTAATTTTTGTGGACAAGTTCTAAAACTTGAACCAAATTGCTGATTTTTAAATTAATGATTTTCCACAGCATGTTTATTTTAAATTTTTCTAATTTTCTATTTTTTTCTCTAATTTTTTATAATTTGATTTAGAATTCAGTAAAGCTTGCATAGCACCTATAACTGCTGAAGATTCAAATACATCTCTTCTATAATACCCATTTGTTAGATATCCAGTTATTCCATTATCTTTTTTATTACTACTATTACCAAGAATACTTTCAATAACTTTATTCAAAGATTTTCCCTCTTTAACATAATTAAACATATTTTCAGTAATTTGAAGTCCAGTTGATTTTCCCATAAATTCATTACCCTTGGAATCAAATATTGATGCATAAGTAACAATAAAATATGTATCGTCTATCTGCTCATATCCACCTTCAATGCTAATTAGTAAATCAAATGGAATATCATTTTCTGTGCAATAATTATATAAACCATGGTTTCTATTTCTTGCACCTACTAAGGTTTCTGCATTAATGGGTTTAGAACTGACTAAAGAATTAACACTAACAGGGATAATAGAAACATCATCAAATCCTAATTCGGTCATTGCAATTAAAATTGACCTTTGCTTAGAAATATTCGTTGAACCTAAAACTATTTTCATACTTTTACCTTTCTAATTTTTTATAAAACAAGCTATTTTCCACAACATTGTTTGTATTTTTTACCTGAGCCACAAGGACAAGGATCATTACGACCTATTTTTTTTGACTTCTTTGGAGTTTTCTTTACTCCTTCATCACTTTCATTAGTTATTTGTTTTTTTGATACTGTTTTTCTTTCAACATTGTGACGAACTTCTGCCTTTAATAAGAAGATACTTATATCTTTATCTATCTTTTGAAGCATAGAGTCAAACAAGTCAAATCCTTCCATAGTATAAGCTCTTAATGGATCTTCTTGAGCATATCCTCTTAAGTGAATTCCTTCTCTTAAATGAGACATCGTGTTGATATGTTCCATCCAATAGTTATCAACAACTTGTAATGTTATAACTTTTTCAAATTCATCAGTTATTTCTTCTGGTATCTCTTTGATTTTTTCTTCATATTCAGATATTACTTGTTGTGCAATTTTATCAATTACCTCTTCTGTTGTAATTCCAGAAATACTACTTTTCTTAATATCTTTTTTCAATAGATTTTCATTAGCAAAATCTACTATTTCATTTAAGTCATTATCTGTTAGCATTCCTTCTGGCGCTAAATGAGAATTTACTAAATCTTCTACGTGATGTCTAAATGAACTTAATACCATTTCATGAATTGAATCACTGTCTAAAATAGTATTTCTTTTTTCATATATTATTTCTCTTTGATTATTCATTACATCATCATATTGTAATAATTGTTTACGAATATCAAAGTTGTTTCCTTCAACTCTCTTTTGTGCTGTTCCAATTGACCTAGTAAATGTTTTACTTTGAATGGCTTGGTCACCTAGACCCATGTTCTTCATCATTTCACCAATACGATCAGAACCAAAGCGTACCATTAGGTCATCTTTCATTGAAACGAAGAATTGAGTATAACCAGGATCTCCTTGACGTCCAGAACGACCTCTTAACTGGTTATCAATACGGCGCGATTCATGTCTTTCAGTACCTACAACACATAATCCACCTAAATTTCTTATTTCGTCTGATAGTTTGATATCTGTACCACGGCCAGCCATGTTAGTTGCGATAGTAACAGATTTACCTAAACCAATTTTTGAAATTATTTCAGCTTCACGAGCATGGTTTTTAGCATTCAATACTTCGTGCGGAATTTTTGCTTGTTTTAATAAACTACTTATTAATTCACTTGTTTCAATTGCTATTGTACCGATTAAAACTGGTTGTCCTTTTTCATAACGTTCTTTTACAAAGTTTATAATTGCTTTATATTTTGCTTCTTTAGTAGCATAAACTAGGTCTGGAGCATCGACACGGATAACTGGTTTATTAGTAGGAATTTCAATAACATACATGTTATATATATTTCTAAACTCTTCTTCTTCTGTCTTAGCAGTACCTGTCATACCTGATAATTTCTTATACATTCTGAATAAATTTTGGAATGTGATTGTTGCTAGAGTCTTAGTTTCTTGATTTATTGTTACACCTTCTTTAGCTTCTATTGCTTGATGTAATCCATCAGAATAAGCTCTTCCTTTCATTAAACGTCCAGTAAACTGGTCAACTATTATAACTTCATCATCTTGTACTACATAGTCAACATCATTTTTCATAGAGTAGTTAGCACGTAATGCTTGATTTATGTAATGTAGAAGCCCTGCATTTTCTATTTCATATAAGTTCTTAATGTTAAATGTCTTTTCAGCTTTTTCTGAACCGGCATCCGTTAAATTAACACTTTTTGTTTTTTCATCATAAATATAGTCTTTTTCATCTTTTAAACTTTTAGCGAAACGGTCTGCATCAATATATAGATTGGCACTTTTCATTTCACCACCAGAGATTATTAATGGTGTTCTAGCTTCATCTATTAAAACTGAGTCAACTTCATCGATAATGGCAAAGTTTAGTTTTCTTTGTACTCTGTCTTCTTTATGAACAACCATGTTATCTCTTAAGTAGTCAAAACCGATTTCATTATTTGTTGAATATAAAATATCACAGTTGTATGCTTCTTGTTTTTCTTTAGGAGATAAGTCTCTTGTATTAACACCAACAGTTAAACCTAAAAATTCATGTATTTTACCCATCCATTCAGCATCACGTGTTGCTAGATATTCATTTACTGTTATTATGTGAACACCTTCACCAGATAGGGCATTTAAGTAAGCAGGTAATACACTGGTTAAAGTTTTCCCTTCACCAGTTTTCATTTCAGCTATATTTCCATAATGTATAGCAAGGCCACCTAAAATTTGTACGTAAAAATGTTTCTCACCTAGTACACGGAATGCAGCTTCACGTGCAGTTGCGAATGCTTCTACTAAGATATCATCTAATGTTTCACCGTCTCTTAGACGATTTCTAAACTCTTCTGTTTTATTTTGTAATTCTGTATCTGTTAGCTTTGAGTATTCTTCATCTAAAGCCATTACTTTGTCTGCCAAAGTAGTAAACTTTTTCATTTCTTTATATTCGTGATCGAATAATTTCCTTAAAAGGTTCATTCTATCAACTCCTTCAACTTATTATTTTACCAAAAAAAAAGAAAGAAGAAAAGTAATATACTAATTTTCTTTCTTTTATAATACTAATTTAATTATAGTGTATTATTATATCTATATAACATGGTAACAATTTGCTCTCTTGTACAACTTAAGTTAGGTGAAAAAGTTGTATTGCTTGTGCCATTTGTTATGTTCTTTTGATATGCCCAGTTGATAGCATTATAATATATTGTATTTTTGCTAACATCTGTAAATGGTATGCTTCCATCTACTTTTGGACTACCAGCATATCGCCATAGCATTGTTACAAATTGTTCTCTTGTAACAAGTTCATTTGGCGAGAATGTTTTTGATGAAGTGCCATTTGTTATTCCTTTTGATGATGCCCATTTTACAGCACCAGCATAAAGAGCATTACTTGGTATATCATTAAATCCAGTATTTACAGTAGCATCTTCACGTGATCCCGTTACAACATCTCCAGGTCTATTCGCATATCGCCATAGCATTGTTACGGCATCAGCTCTAGTTGTATTAATATTTAATCCAAAGGTGTTATTACCTATTCCATATGTAATGCTATTAAGATATGCCCATTTAATAGCGTTGTAATATGGTGATGTTTTACTAACATCGTTAAACATATTATCTGTTTGAAAGTTTTCTACTCTTGTTCTACGAGACTGATCTGTAAAATATATATCCGTTCGTGTGTAGCCAATAGGTGTACCATCATTTGTTGTATTATCAATTGTACTTGTACAGTTTATATAACTAACATCATTACCTCTATTAGCTCCAAAGTTATATAGGTTACCTGTTGCTGTTGAATTTTTAACAATGAATCCTTTTGCTTTTGTGGCTTTATAGTAGTTTGTAAAATATCCTTGATGTTCAAAAAAGAAACCAAATCTTTTATTACCTATTGCTTTGCAGTTCTCAATAACTACGTATTCATCATCAGAATAACCTGTACCTATACCAAATCCGGCTCCTCCTCCAGAATCAACTGGTGCTATTTTTCCACAATTTTCTGCTATACTATTACTTATTTTACCATTAATAATATTATCCATTCCAAAACCAGTTCCGTCTGTATTTCTAACAACCATATTATCCCAAAAACAATTTTTACATAAATTAATCATAAAGCCTTTTCCGGCACTAGTGTACTGTTTAGCTCTTACATCTTTACCATCTATTACAAAATTAGAAAATTTAACATTTTCAAGATATTTTGCTTCTTTCCTACCTGAATCCGTTACATTATTATAATAAAACATATCCATACCATATTCAATGGTATTATCTGGTGCATATGGTTTTAAAATGGTTGCTTTATTTCCTGAAGTTCCTGATCCGATGATTGTTGTATTATTGGTAAGTTTTATAACATAGTCTTCGTTTGGCGCCGTTCCCCCTTTTGAAAAATAATAAGTTCCTGATGAAATAGTAATAATTTCGTTTGATTTTGAACCGTTTACTAAACTTTGTAATGTTTTAGTGTTATATTCCATAGCAGTTCTTTCTTTATCTGTTACTATTCCGTCACTTAAGAAATTGCCCTCTATTAGATATTTTTTATTTGAATTAATGTTATTAGAATTATTTGAACTGCCATTATTGCTTGTGTTGCTATTGGAATTATTATTAGTGTTGTTTCCATTTCCTGTATTGTTTGTATTTGTATTGGCATTATTTATGTCTTCTTCTGTTACATTATTGTCCTCATTCGGTACAATTGTAGAACCAGAATTAATACTTTCTTCTATTGTTGCTTGATCAAGATCATTTATATCAAGTTTTTCAACAGCTACTTTTTTAGGAGCCTTTACATCTTTATTACTTGTATTATTTTTAAATACTTCAATTAAATTTTGCTTACATATGAAATATGTTACAAAGAATGTTACTACCATAAGAGGTATGATAATTAAATCACTTTTTTGTTTTTTGGGTTTTTTCACTTCTTTACCCTCCTTCTACTATGACTATTTTAATCATTATAACATACGTATAATTGTTTTGTCATAGTTCACAGAAAAATAATATTAGAAATTAATCTAATACTATTTTTAATACTTAAATTGAATTTTAATTACTCAGACTCGATAACTCCATAGTTGCCATCGTTTCTTTGATAAACCACAGCAGTTTTATTAGTGTTGCTATCTTTATACATATAGAATTGATGTCCTAATAGTTCCATTTGTAGAATAGCTTCTTCCTCATCCATTGGTTTTACCTCTACAGATTTTCTTTTTACTATTTTTTTCTCTTCTGTTTCTTTTTCTGTTTCTATCACACTCATGTCAAAATCATGACTTGTTTTTCCTTGTTTTGACATTATCCTTGTTTTATTCTTTCTGATTTGTCTTTCTAAGGTATCAAGAGCCTTATCAACAGCAGCATAAAAATCTTTTTTGGTTTCCTCTGCTCTTATAATATAAGTTTTTAACGGAATAGTAATTTCTACTCGTTGCTCATGATTCTTTACTTTTACAATTACATTGGCACGAATCTCTTCGCTATTTTTTAGATATTTTTCTAATTTTCCTAACTTTTCCTCAATGTATGCATGCATAGAATCAGTAATTTTTAGTTTGTCTCCACGTATAATAATTTCCATATATATCTTTCCTCCTTATATTTAAATTATAGCACATTCTGATTAAAAAAACTACTACTTTGCAGTAGTAGCTTCTTTTACTAGTTTAACGTTTATTGCTTGGAAACCTTTACTTGTTTCTACTAATTTAAACTCTACTAGTTGGCCTTCAGATAAAGTTTTGTAACCCTCTGCTTCTATTGCAGAATAGTGTACAAATATATCTTCGTCTTCTTTAAATTCAATAAATCCATATCCTTTTTCATTATTGAACCATTTTACGCGACCAATCATCATACCTCTTGCACCTCACATTTCTACCATCCTCGCTGGTGATTATATTCTAGCAAATAATCGAACCGTGAATGTTTTTTTTCCTTAACTTGTATGTTTATGGCATTGAATTGTGGAGTTCCACTATTATTTCGACAAAAATCGACATTTTTAATTTGTACAGATACTTTATATAGATTAAATATTTATTTTAAATATTTAATTGTATAATGGAGTCGTGAGGTGAAAAATGAAGAAAAAATTTTTAGATTCTTCCGTTACCTTTATAGGAAACTATAAAGAACTAACTGATGATGATATAGAAAAATTAAGGTATGGACTTGAAGGTATATATCTGACTATCACAAAGCTTGTAATTATTGTTGCTGTAGCATTACTGTTAGGTATTTTAAAAGAAGTTATTATTACTCTAATACTATTTAATGTTATTCGCTATACAGGATTTGGTTTTCATGCAGAAAAAAGCGTGCAGTGTTTATTTATATCATTATTTCAGTTTGTTATTTTTCCGTATATTCTAATTAATGTTGTTATTCCAAAAAATATTGTTTTTATTATTTGTATCATATGTGTTGTTAGTTATTTCTTTTTTGCACCGGCAGATACAATAAAAAGACCATTACCAAATATGAAAAAAAGAAAGATTAGAAAATGGTCTACCATTTTTATAGGTATTATTTATTCAATATTATTATTTATATTTTCAGACACTTTTATAGCACCATTATTTTTATCCGCTTTGATAGTTGAAGCTATTGTTATAAACCCATTACTTTATATGGCATTTGGTCAACCATATAATAATTATAAGACCTACGTTCAGGCTTTAAATATCTAATATTTTTAGCATATATATTTTAATTAAGGAGGAAACTATTTTGAAAAAAATCGCGTATTTATTAAGTGCTATTGCTATGATGGCTACAGGAGCTGCTAGTTTGGGATGTATTTGGATTGTTGTAGATGAGCCAAAAGCTATGAAATGTCTTTGTGATTAAAAAAGAAAACGACTGATTATTTACGGTCGTTTTTTCGTGTTACAATAATTTGTTGAATATAGTATTTATCTATAACTTCCTGCTTTTGACTTAGCCAAGGATTTTGACCTATTATTTTTGAAGCATAATATAATCCATTACCATGACCTTCTCCTTTAGTTGAAACACCTTTCTTATTTCTATCATCAAAGTTTTTTGCCTTTTTAAAGGTATTAGAAAATACAAAAGTAACACGATCTTTAATTTCATATATTTCTATTAAAACCTTTTTCTTCCTAGTTTCTTTAGCTGCTTCGATTGCGTTATCAAAATAGATTCCTATTAAATGACATAACACTTTAACTTCCTTTCCGGATAATTTAGATAATATTGAATGTAGCTCTAAACTAATATTTACAGTTAAATCAATTTTATTTTTTTGAGCAATAGCAGACTTGTAATACATAAGACCTTTGATACCACCCTTTGGCAACGTCTTAAGTTGATGAACTACTTCGCCTTCAACATTAATACTGTCCTCTAAAATTTCATCTATTTTATCTTTTACTTTCTTTTCACTAGTTAAGCAGCGTAGAACAGCTAATTGATTTTTATATTCATGACGATTTAATTGTTCTTTTTCTATCCAGTCTTCAAAATTTTGAACATAATTAAACATACTTTCATATTCAGAATTTAATTTGTCATAGCTATTTTTGCTACGTATGAATAAATATGCTAAAACAAAAAATATAATCATTATTGCTATATTAATCAAGTAATTTGTGTTCATACCTGATGTTTTTGTTGTATTTTGTAATAATGAAGTTAATCCTACTATTAGCAATATTATAAATAAAGTATTTGATATAGATTTGTTTTTTGAAATGTTTTCGTAAAAACTTCTTAATTGAATAAGTACAAATTTTATATTGGTAGCAATTATGCCGAATAGAGCTACTAAAACATTTGCAGCTATTCTAACTGATGGTATTTTTCTAAACTCATTAACACTATAAAAGTTTCTCAGAATTAAACCACCAATAACATCACCAACAAAAGTTAGTACCATCAATATCCCACACACTATAAGTGATTCTTCAACATTTATTTCGAATATTTCTTTATATACAATGATTTGCAATGCAAAAATGGCTATTGTTCCTATTCCTGCATATTCATTTTTAGAAATAACTACTGTTGATATGCATAACAACAATATACCAAGTATCGTTTTTACACTTAATATTTTAATTTCTTTATTAGTAACTTTTTTAATAACATATATTCCGTATATTGTCATTATTAATGCACATGTAAATTTAGTCCAAACCTCTAACATATCTTTCTAACTCCTTTCTCTTTTCTCTTGGTACAGATGTTAATCTTTCATTATTATTGAATATTACTGTGTTTGATTTTGTATTATAACGTTCAACTTGTTCTATATTTATAATTAGGCTTCTACCACATTTTCTAAATCGTTCATCTAGTTGTTTCATTATATCGTCTAACGGTCCTTGGATATAGAAGTCGCCATGTTCAGTTTTGACTTTACTTCTCTTTGTGCCGGGTTCTTTTTCGATATACAGTATATATCGTAATTCAATATTGTATGAAATATTACGATAGTTGTATTTTATACTTTTAAACTTCTTATTATAATGCTTCATACATATTAACAAAGCTTCCTGTAATTTTTGTTCAAAGTCATACAGCTTATTAATAAAATCTACTAACATCAAACGTTTACTCATAGCTTCATATTTATATTCAGAATATGCTGTTACAATTATTATCATTGAAACCCAGTCATCAAATTCTTCTCTGATTTTTCTAGCTGCATCTATTCCTGATCCTTCTTTTGTTTTAATATCTAAGATATATATTTTAAATTCTTTTTCATTTTTGGCATAATCTTCCCAATCTTTTGTATATCCTGTATATCTATGAATCTTATATTCAGCATCATTGTTCATCATAAACTTATCTATTACATTTATGTATTTAGATGCTAAAACATCTTCATCTTCACATATTATAAAATTAATCATATTATCCTCCTTTTCCAGATTTTTCCAATTCTTTAAGTTAATTTAAAAAGAGTACTTTTGTAGAGTACTCTTTAGCTTATTTTTTTGCTTTCTTTTTTGATAATCCTAGTTTTGATTCGATTTTTTGTGTTATTTGTGGACTTTTGTCGGATATTATTGTTGTATGGAACACAAACCATAAAACCATAATCAATATTATTATATATATAATCTTTCCAACAAATGGATCTTTTAATGTATATAGTATTGAAGCTGTAGCAAATAAAATGTTTATTCCATAAATAATTAATACTGTAGTTTGTTGTGAAAAATTCATTCCTAATAATTGATGATGTAAATGTTCTTTATCGGCTTGAAATGGTGGTTGTCCTCGCAATAATCTTCTTATTATAGCAAATAGAGTATCTAATATTGGTATACCTAATATTGTAACTGGTACAAAAAACGATATAAGCGCCGGGCCTTTGAATTCGAGTAAAGTTATTACTCCAATAATGAAACCCATAAATGTTGCACAGTCACCAGCAAATATTTTCGCTGGATGAAAGTTATGCAATAAAAATCCCAATGTTGATCCTAACATAATAAACGTTAATATCATTACTAAACTTCCATATCTACCTTGAAAAAATCCAATTATACCAATTGTTAAATAAAATATACTACAAATACCACCAGAGAGGCCATCAAGACCATCTATTAAATTAATTATATTGGTACACGCTATTAAAAATAATATTGTTAATGGATAAGCCATTATGCCAAAGTCAATATAAAAGCCAAACGCAGTAATATCATCAAGACGTATTCCACCATAAAATGTGATTACTGAGGCGGCAACTATATGACCAAGTAGCTTTTGATATGGTCGTATTGGTTTTATATCATCAACTATTCCGGTTAAGATTATTATAAAACTACCTATCAAAATTGAATTCATCCTTATACTTTGCTCGCCAAATAGCATATATCCAAACAGGAATGATAGAAATATTCCAACTCCACCAAGTTTTGGAGTGGCGACTTTATGAATATGTCTATTTCCTTCTTCAGTTCTTGGTATGTCCATAGCACCAATATGGACGGCAACTTTTTTCATTAGAATCATTATTAACGCAGAAAAAAGAAATGTTACCAGAACAATTTTACTTGATTCAAGAATTTGTGTTCTCATGTTTTTCACTTCTTTCACCTTTAATTATACCAAATTTCAGTATATACGCAAGAATAAACTATTAACTATGGGCTATTTTGTAACTAAAAACAAAAATGACCTAGTCTAATTTTGGTCATTTTCTAAACTTTTTATATCATCTAAAAGTACCCCTGTTCCTTCAGCAACACAAGTTAATGGAGAAGTTGCGATAAGTATTGGCACTTTTAATTCTTGTTCAAACAAGTTAATCAAACCTTTTAAAAGAGCTCCACCACCGGTTAGAACAATACCTTTTTCCACAATATCTGCGGATAACTCTGGATCTGCTTGTTCTAATACAGCTATTGTTTCTTTGATAATTTTTGCTGTACTTTCTTTTAGTGCTTCTGTTGTTTCATCTTGAGTAATTTCTATTATTGATGGTAAGCCGGTTATTAAACTTCTTCCTTTTATTTCCTTCTTTTGCTTACGACTTGGTTTATAAACCGTAGCAAAGTTTATTTTGATGTCTTCTGCTGTTTTTTCACCAATGAGAAGTTTATATTTATCTCTGATGTATCTTATTATATCTTGATCAAATACATTACCTGCTAATTTTATTGATGATGAGACAACTATACCGTTGAGTGATAGAATCGCTATATCGGTTGTTCCTCCACCAATGTCTACTACCATGTTTGCTTCTGGTTTTGATATGTCCATGCCAGCACCGATAGCCGCTACCTTTGGTTCTTCTTCTATGTAAACTCTTCTTGCACCGGTTCGTTCAGCTGCTTCTTTAATAGCGTTTTTTTCAACTTGTGTAATATTTGTAGGACAACAAATTAATATTCTAGGTCTTGAAAATAAATTTCTAGCCTTTATTTTCTTAATGAATTCATTTAGCATTATTTCAGTAATTTCAAAGTCAGCAATAACACCATCTTTCATTGGTTTGATGGCTTTTATTTTACCCGGTGTTCTTCCTAACATTTCTCTTGCCGATTCTCCTACCGCTATTACTTTTTTTGTCTCTGTCTCAACAGCAACAATACTCGGTTCATTTAAAACAATACCTTGTCCTTTTATATATATTAAAACGTTTGCCGTTCCTAAATCTATACCTATATCTTTTGCTAACATCATGTCACATTCCTTTCTTTTTAATTTTATCACATCTCTTTTACTTATAATATATTATTCTTCGTCTTTTTTTATTAAAAAAAGAGTAATATAGTATTACTCTTTGTTTTTTGATAACTCTTTATCTAAATAAAGGGTAGGATCTACGATTTGACCATTGGCATAAAACTCAAAATGTAAATGGTTTCCTATTTCTTTATCTAGTTCATTAGTACCAGACTTGCCTATTACTTGTCCTTGATTAATACTATCTCCTTTTTTAACCGAAACTTCTGATAAACTTTGATATACTGATACGTATCCATTGTCATGTTTTATTTGAACTGTTTTACCTAAACTTTCATTATCGCTAACATCTGCTACTGTTCCTGGTAATACTGATACTACTTCAAATACGTTTTGACTTATAAAATCTATTCCTGTATTTTGTAAATATGTATTGTCATGATAGATAATAGATTTTTCTTGTTGTTCTGCAGTTCCTTTGAAATCATAAAATGATTTTCCTATTGTTACTGTTTGATCAGTATATGGATTAATTACTTTTGTACTAGTATTAATAACAGCTACATCATCATTTAGAATTGTGTTAGTTACAAAATCAACATTACTTAGTTCTTCATCTTTTCCTGTGTCTTTCATGTTTACAATACTAATGAATGCACCTACTATTATTAAAAAAACAGCAATACTCGGTATTACAAAGGATTTTAATTTTCTTTTTACCATTTTTTCACCTCATTATAAGTTTTAACCAAAAAAAAAGATTTATACTTCTTTTAAAAAATTTTTCCAGAAGTAAATAAATCCATTATGAAATTAGTTACTAGATAAATCATTGAAATACCTAGCAAGAAGTAAAATACTCTTGCTTGAATTATTTTATTTTTTTTGAAAATTTGATTTATATTTACGGAATCTAATGACCAGATTACTAAAATAGTTACAGCTACATATAGAAAAAATTTACCTGACATTAGTGTGTTTCCTCATATTCTTTTATTTTATTAATTCTTCTTTTATGCTTTTCTAAATCTGAACTTTTTGTATTAATAAATGTTTTAACTATAGCAATAGCTTCATCAAACGACGTTTTTTCGCCAAATGCTACTATGTTTGAATCATTATCGATTCTAGTTACTTCAGCTTCTTCTTTGTTTGAAACTTTTGCGCAACGAATACCTTTTACTTTGTTACAAGCAATACTTATTCCTATACCTGAGCCACAAATAGCCACTCCAAAATCAACATTTTTTTTAGCAACATTTTCTCCTAATTTAAAAGCATAGTCTGGATAATCAGTTGATTCTTCACTATCAGTTCCATAATCTATTATTTCATAGTTTTCTTTTTTTAATTCATCTATTAATTCTTTTTTTAATTTGTAACCTCTATGGTCACTAGCAAATCCTATCTTCATATTTTTATCTCCTCTTTGTAATTATAACATAAATTTGAAAAGAAAAAACCGCTTATTCAGCAGTTTCATTTTGATTTAAACCATATTTTCTATTAAATTTATCTACTCTACCAGCACGAGATGCTCTACTTTGTTTTCCTGTATAGAATGGATGACATTTTGAACAAACTTCAACGCTTATTTCTGGTTTTGTTGATTTAACTGTAAATGTTTCTCCACAAGCGCAAGTAACTTTACAATCTACCATTGTTGGATGTATATCCTTTTTCATACGATCTCTCCTTCCGCCATGACAACGTTTGTCATAGTAATTAAATGCGCTATTAGTATATCAGTTATTTTTTTGTTTTTCAAGTCTTTTAGACATTTTATCTATTATTTTATTGGAAATTGCTTGATATCCATGTCTATTTGGATAAATATTTTGTTTTCTAGAACGGAAATCTTTATTATTTTGAAAATCTTCATATATATCTATATAAATTATATCTTTATTATTTTCATATATATTGTTTAGTTTTTTGATACCTGTTGTTAGAAAGTAATTAGTTGAATTTATGTTGTAATATCCTATTACATATATATCATATTGATAGTATTTTTTTAGTTCTATAATTAGACTATTAAAGTTTTTTTCAATATTAGTAATTATTTTATCTAATTTATTATCTGTTAGATTATCGGCTATACTTATTTGATAAATTAAATCATTTAATCCTATTGAAAGAGTTAAAATAGTACTTTCTCTTAAAGCTTGTTTTAAATTTATTTCTTGATTACCTATATTTATTTTTTTATTAACTATTATTTTGTTTTTTAATTCTGCTATGGACATTGTTTCTTCTGAAAATGATTTTATGTACCTATTTAAATATTCATTTTCTTGTAAATAGTCTTTTAAATAGTCACTGTAGCCATAATCAACTTGTCCGTATGAATCTTTTCCTAGGGCAAAGCCATCTCCTAATGATAAATAATTTTGGTTGTTTTTATTGTTTTCTTTAAATATTACAAATACTAGTAGGCATACTAAAATACTTATAAATAGTTTATAGTGTTTTTTTATAAACTTCATAACGCCTCCAAAATAAAAGAAATATAACTATATAATTATATTTCTTTAATTCTTATTTTAGCACCTACTTCAGATAGTTTTTCAACTATATCTTCATATCCTCTTAAAATATGTTCAGCATTTGTTATTGTTGTTCTACCATCGGCTTTTAATCCTGCTGCTATCATGGCAGCTCCCGCTCTAAGATCAGTTGCGACAACTTGGCAACCTTTTAATTTTGTTGGGCCAAGTATTGTTGCTGTTTGATTGTTTACTGTAATGTCGGCACCCAGGTCGTTTAAGTATGGGATATGCATAAAACGATTTTCCCATATTGTTTCGGTTACTTTTGACTTACCAGAACTTTGTGTTAAAAGAACGGTGAATGGTTGCTGCAAGTCGGTTGGAAAACCTGGATATACAGCTGTTTTTATATTTGTTGATTTATACGAATCTTTAGAATTAATTATTACGTAATCTGAGCCAAGTTCAAGGTTAACACCTATCTCTTCTAATTTTGATATTAATGAATCAATGTGTTCTGGAATAATATTATCTACTTTTAATGGAGCACCTGATAAAGCACCAATGATTATGTATGTTCCAGCTTCAATTCGGTCTGGTATTACTTCATGAAAACATTGATGAAGATAATCTACTCCTTCTATTTTTATTGTTGAAGTTCCAGCTCCAGTAATTCTTGCACCCATGTTATTTAGGAATGTGGCAACGTTTACTATTTCTGGTTCTTTTGCGGCATTATCTATTATTGTTTTACCTTTAGCTTTTACGGCTGCTAACATAATATTTATTGTTGCTCCTACTGAGGCAATATCTAAATATATATTGGCACCTTTTAATTCGGTTGCTTCTACTGTATATTTATTTTTATCAACAGTTACTTTCGCACCTAAAGCTTCAAATCCTTTTAAGTGTAAGTCTATTGGCCTAGCTCCTATAGAACATCCACCTGGGAAATACATAACGGCTTTTCCATATTTTCCTAGTAATGCACCCATGAAGTAATATGACGCTCTTAATTTTTTTGAAAATTCTTCAGTTATTTCTGTGTTTTCCATCTTACTTGGATTTATAATTATACTTTCACTTGCTCTTTTTATATCTACTTTTAATGTGTTTAATATTGCACATAGGTCATTTGTATCTGTTATTTCTGGGACATTGCATATTGTTACTTCTTCATCTGTTAATATTGCGGCTGGTATAAGGGCAACTGTTGCGTTTTTGGCTCCGGAAACTCTAATACTTCCTGTTAGTTTATGACCTCCGTCTATTTCAATAACTTTCATTCTACACCTCCATCTACCTAGTATATTTTATATCTTGGTTCCAAATAGCGTTACAATTTCTGAGATTCTTTCTTTCATTGCAGCTTCACCTGATGAAATTATTTTTCTTGGGTCATAAACATCTTCATTCTCTAAAAGATACTTTCTTACGGCCTTACTCCATACTGACTGAAGTTCAGTATTAATATTTATTTTTGATATTCCTTTTGATATAGCCATTCTGATTTTATCGTCTGGAATTCCAGTTCCTCCATGTAATACTAATGGAACAGGTAAACTTTTATTAATTAATTCCATTGTTTCAAAATCAAGATTAGCTTCTTTTTTATAGAATCCGTGAACACTTCCTAGAGCTGCTGCTAAAGCATCAATATTTGTATTTTCATATAATATTTGACAGTCTTCTAATGTTGCATTTGTTTCTTCTTTAGTCATATTATCTTCTGTTGTTCCTATATGACCGACTTCTGCTTCGACACTTATTCCTCTTTCATGAGCATATGAAACAACCTCTTTTGTTATTTTAATATTTTCTTCTAATGGTAGTCTTGAGCCGTCGATCATTACAGATGAAAATCCGGCATCTATCGCCGAAATACAGCTTTCAAGACTACTCCCATGGTCTAAATGTAGGCATACTGGTATTTTAATATTTAAAGATTTAACCAGTGCCTTTACCAGGTCTGCTACTACTAAGTATGAGCCCATGTACTTAACAGCACCTTCACTTACTCCTAAAATAACAGGTACATTTAATTCGTTACACTCTTCTAATATGAATTTAGTCCATTCCAAATTATTAATATTGAAATGTGGTACAGCATAATGTTGTTCTTTAGCTTTTTTCAGCATTTGGTTCATGTTCGCTAACATCTTATCACCCAGACTTATCATAAAAAAATATAAGTTGTTTGTCAATGTTTTACTTATATTATTGGGATAAATCTTGTAAACAATTAGTTAATAAGGTACTTTATTGCTAATAATACTAAAATTATTATTCCAAAGTATGTAGCCTTTTTACCTAGTTTTTTTGATAGATATTTTCCAAGTAGTAATCCTAATAATGTGAAAATAGCTGATGTAATACTAAAAATTAAAAAGGCTGCATTTAAATTATTTTCTACTATACTTAAGGCTAATCCTATAGAAAAACTATCTATACTTACGGTAAAAGCAAATACTATCATGGAAAAAATACCGGTTATAGTTCCTTTAATTTCTTCATCTTTTGATATATACATTTCTATTGCAATTATAAGAAAAATTAAAGCTACTATGATGTTAGAGCCAGTAGTTGTTATAAATTCTATTTTTCTTCCGATAGATGAGGCTAAGTAAGGCATTAGATAATGAAAAAATCCTACGCAAAGACTTAGCATAATTGTTTTTTTAGCACTTATTTTATTTGTACCATATGCTATTGCTAGAGAAAAGGCATCCATACTTAGTCCTAAAGCAATAAAAAAATATATAAGGAGTTGCTGCATTATATCACCTTATATATTTTATTCTTATAATTATTAAAAATACTTATCTATTATTTCTTTAATGAATGATGTATATTCTATTTTATTTGTATCATTTTCTTCTGCTTCCAATAGACATAACGGTGGAAATAGTACACACCAGAAGTTATCTCCTAGGCCGTCACCTAAAGTTATTACTAATGATTCATAGTTACCTTCTTCATAACTAACACCTTTATACTCTTTTTCTGGAAAATAGTTTTCTCCATAATTAATATCATAGTTATCTTTATATATTTCATTTTGAATAGTATTTTTTACGACTTTTTCAAAGTTATGAATATTATTATTTATAATTTCACGGGATGTTTTTATGTCTTTAGAATAGTTGTTGATAGTTTCTATTTCTTGATATAGATTTTTGACTAGTTCATTTTTAGTGTTTTGATCATGTTCACTATTACTATTTGCAATGACTCTAAATCTTATTGATTCTTTAGGAATAGTAATTTTTTCCGTTTTATTTAGCGATAGTATTACGATTATTATACTTAGTATTATAAGAATTTTTTTCATTATAAAACCTCACTTTCATTTTAATAGTGAGGCTTTTGTTATTTTTTTATTCAAGATTTTTAAAAATAAATATCATTCTGTCTTTTTCGGATAAATCCTTATAAACTTCTACTCTTACATCTGATAGATATTTATTAATTAATTCTTTTATGTCATTGGCTTGAGTCATACCAATTTCAAAGGCTACTAAACATCTATCTTTCATAAAAGGTGAAATATTTTTTAATATTTTTTTATAACAGTCTAGACCAGTTTCACCAGCGTACAAAGCAATAGCCGGTTCATTATCTTTAACTATTTTTTCAATTTCTTCTGTTGTTTTTATGTAAGGTGGGTTACTTATAATGATATCATATTTTTTATTCACATTTTGGAACATGTCACTTTCTATTAAATTGGCTTTTGAATTTAGTTTTGCACAGTTTTTGTGGGCAATTTCTAATGCTTTTTGACTTATATCTATTAAATCCACAGAATTTGTGGATAATTTTTTTTCTAGAGTAAGACCAATGACACCTGAACCTGTTCCTAAATCAATTATATCCACAGGTTTTGTGAAAAACTTTTTTGAAAATTCAATGGTTTTTTCTACTAATTCTTCTGTTTCAAATCTTGGTATTAGGGTATTTTCATTTATTATGAACTTATTACCATAAAAGTTAACATATCCAAGAGCATATTGTATTGGCCTTCCTTCTTCTAAGGCTTTGACATATTCTTTATATTTTTTTACGTCTTCTTCACTTACTTCGTAGTCTAAATAATTTAATAATTCCAAAGGATTTCTATTTAGGAGTTCACCTAAAAGTATTTTAGCATGGTCTGAATGAATGTGCTGTTTAGCAAAAAACAGAAGATCTTCTACTGTCATTATTCTTCTGTTTCTCCTTTTAATTTACGTTTTTGGTCTTCTTGAATTAGAGCGTTTATGATATCATCTAAATCTCCATCCATTACTCTATCTAAGTTCTTTGTAGTGTAGCCAATACGATGGTCTGTTACACGATTTTGTGGATAATTATAAGTTCTTATTTTTTCAGCTCTATCACCAGTACCTATTTTACTACGTCTTTGTGAACCTTCTTCTTCTAATTTCTTTTGTTGCTCAAGCTCATATAGACGTGTTTTTAATACTTTCATAGCTTGTTCTTTATTTTGAATTTGACTACGTTCATTTTGACATGTAACTACAGTATTAGTCGGTAAATGTGTAATTCTAACAGCTGAATCTGTTGTATTTACTCCTTGTCCTCCACAACCTGATGAACGGTAAATATCGATTCTTAAATCGTTTGGATTTATTTCAATATCAATGTCTTCATCAGCTTCTGGCATAACTAATACTGTTGCGGTTGACGTTTGTAATCTACCATTTGACTCTGTTACAGGAACTCTTTGAACGCGATGTGAACCTGATTCGTATTTTAATATTGAATAAGCATTTTGTCCTTTAATAATTAATTCTATTTGACTGAATCCACCTGCTGTTCCTTCTACTGAGTTGTATACTTGGTAACTAAAACCTTTCTTTTCAGCATATCTTGTATACATTCTAAATAAGTCTCCTGCAAAGATATTGGCTTCGTCACCACCTGCAGCTCCTCTAATTTCCATAACAACGTTTTTGTCATCATTAGGATCCTTTGGTATTAATAATATTTCTAATTCTTGATCAAGTCTGGCTTTTTCTTCTTCTAAATTTTTTAACTCTTCTTTAGCCATTTCTCCTATTTCAGAATCTTTTACCATTTCTTTAGCTTCTTCTATACCGGCTAATACTTTTTTATACTTTTTGTAACAATTAACAATATCTTCAAGCGAAGACATTTCTTTTGAGTATTCTCTGGTTTTCTTAATATCACTTAGTACTTCTGGTTTAGTTAGTTCTTGTTCTAAAGCTTGGTACTTTTCTAAAGTTACTTCTAATCTTTCTATCATTTTTCTCACCCTTTCCGGTTGATTTAATCGTATTATATCACAGTTTTAATCAAAAAAACTAGAAACTATTGTTCTAGTTCTAATTCGTCTTCATCAATTACAACTAAATCTTTTAGCTCTTCGTTGGTGTCGTCGTTATAGTCATCGTCGTCTTTATCATCATATGAATCTTCTTCATCTTCTTCTATTGCTTCTTCTATATCGTCTTTATTTTCCCCTGTTTCTTCTTCTTCCTCTTCTGTTATTTTTACAACTTTATCTGATGTATGACGACTACGTAAATCCCATGTTCCATCTTCTAATAAAATGAATCTTTTATCTGTACTAAGGGCTGTATAATAATCAGCTATTTTTGCTTCGAATGTACTTTCAGGTAATTCTAATAATTTAATTATTTTTTTGAACAAATCAGCTGTATTTATTGGTTTTTTACTTTCTTCTAAGATTAAATTTGTTATATCTTTATTTGATAATAGTTCTAATTCATCTTTTGTCATTTTTTTTATGCTCATATTGACCTCCTATATTCAAAACATTATATGTATTAATATCAATTTTGACTGGGTAATAAAATTACCAATAAACTTATAACATATATCTTTCTTAATTACAACACTTTTTTACATTTTTTCTGGAACAGATATTCCCAATGTATTTAGTAGTAACATGTTTATATTATATACAACTGTAGTTAGGATTAACCAGGATTCCCTGATATATTCATTTTCTTCGGTAATTATTTTATTTTCTGAATAGAATTTGTTGTATTGAGAAGTTAATTTATAAAGATATTCGGCTATATCATTTAATGATTTCGCTTCTAAAGCTTTATCTAGTACTCTTGGTAAACCTAAAAGATTTAATATTATTTCTCTTTCTGTTGCTGTTGTGATTGTTGTTGCTTTTTCTTGTTTTATATTTTTTGCTTTATTTAAAAGAGATTTCATTCTAATAGTAGAATATAGTAAATATGGTCCTGTTTTTCCTTCTAAATCAGCAAACTTTTCAACTTCAAAAATATAATCTGTGCCACGATATGGTAAGAAGTCAGCATATTTTAGGGCTGCTATAGCAACAGTTTTAGCAACTTTTTCTTTTTCATCTGCACTAACTGTTTCTGGATTAATTCTTTTTATTGTCTCATCATAGATTAAATTGATTAATCCTTTTAAAGACATTACACCACCATCTCTTGTTTTAAATGGTTTACCATCTTTACCATTCATAGTACCAAAGCCAAACCAAACTAGTTTAATATCATCATTTACTAGTTTTGCTTTTTTAGCTGCTCTAAATACTTGTATAAAGTGTAATTCTTGTCTGGCATCGGTTAAATACCAGATTTCATCTGGATTATAATTTTTCTTTCTTTCAAGAATGGTTGCTAAATCAGTTGTTTCATATGACAATGTCCCGTTTGATTTTACAAATAGTAATGGTGGCATTGGGGCTTTATCAGTTTCTTCTTTTACTTCGATGATTTTAGCTCCTGAACTTTCTATTAAGACACCTGATTTTTCAAAAAATTCTTCTAATTCATTAAAGTATTCAGCGGCATCACTTTCTCCTTGCCATAGCTCAAAATGAACATTAAGGTCATCATATACATTTTTAATATCTGCTTTTGATATATCAACAACTTTTTTCCATAGGTCATAGTACCCTGGTATATGGTTTTGGATTTTAGCAGTTACATCACGGCCTTCTTCTAAGTAGTTTTCATCTTCTTTAGCTTTTCTAGATGCTTCTGGATATATTTTTTCTAGTTCTTCATTTGTTATAGGTAGTTCTATTTCACTATAGTCACCCGTGTAATTTGGATCAAAATATGGTAAGTCTGGATAACGTTTTTTTATTTCTAAAACAACAAATCCCAATGGTCTTCCATAGTCTCCTAAATGGGCATCACCTAAAACTTCATATCCAAGTAAGATTGCTAGTCTTTTTAAGGCTTCACCAATGTTTGCACTTCTTAGGTGACCAACGTGTAATGCTTTAGCGACATTTGCGCCACCATAATCTAAAATTATCTTCTTGGGCTCTTTTTTATCTATAACTGAAGTGATATCAGTATTTATCATATTTAATAACTCAGTAAGATATTCATCAGTTAAACTTATATTTATAAAACCTGGGCCAGCTATATTTATATTTGTAAATCTTTTATCTTTTTCTAATTCTTTTACAATATCAGTTGCGATATCTCTTGGATTTTTACCATACTTTTTAGCTAATACCATGGAGTCATTTATTTGATATTGACCTAAATCTGGTCTTGATGATGGTTGTAATACAAAGTTTTCTAGGCTGTACCCTGAACTTTCAATAGTATTTTTAATTTCTTTTTCTATTGTTTTTATAAGACTCATTCTAACACCTCCAGTTTGTAACAAATCTCTTCTTCTTCTACAAAAAATACTAAATCAATATTTTTATTATCTGATAGGAACTGTTTTGTTTTAATATTTAAATTTAAGGATTTTCCTAATTCTTTTACTTCTATATAACCTATTGTTTTATTTTCTAAGTCAAACTTATATTCCATTGATAACTCTTTATTATTTCTAGTTAATATATTATTTTCATAATCAAAAATTACTTTGGTTTTATTTGGCTCATAATACATTAATTTATTATCTTTTAATAAAGCTTTTATTTCATATGTATCAGTAATATTATTTGATTTTGTAGTAATTTTTACTTTTGTTTTAGGCATAGTACCACCGCCTTAAATTTATAGTTTAGATTATAGCACAAATCATTAATTTTTCATACATATTTTATTTTTTTTCATTTAATACTAATAAAGAAGGGAGAGATTCACTTGAAAAAGACTTTTTTTAAAATTTTTAAATATGGGATGATACTCCTAGTTTTATTATGTGTCGGAATATTTGTTTATATTAAAACCTCTCCTAAGCCTGAGATATATAGTGCTAATAATATTATATTGTATGATTCTACAGATACAGTGTTTTTTCAAGGTAATGAGTCGAAAGCCTGGGTAAGTTTAGATGAGATATCTGATAATGTTATCAAGTCTACTATTTATACTGAGGATAAGAATTTTTATAAACATTTTGGATTTGATATTTTAAGGATATTGAAGGCAAGCTATATAAATATAACTTCTGGAAAGACTATGCAGGGAGCTTCTACTATTACACAACAATATGCTAAAAATCTTTTCTTGGATTTTGATAAAACTTGGAAAAGAAAATGGGATGAAATGTGGTATACGATGAAAATAGAAGCTAATTATTCTAAAGATGAAATACTAGAAGGCTATTTAAATACTATTAATTATGGACATGGTATGTATGGCATTGAAAATGCTAGTAAGTTTTATTTTAATAAATCAGCAAAAGATTTAGACTTGGCTGAGGCAAGTATTTTAACAGGTATTCCTAAGTCTCCGGCTAATTATTCGCCAATTATTAATTTTGATCTTGCGAAAGAAAGGCAATTAAATATATTGGAGTTACTTGTTAAAAATAATGTTATTAGTGAGGAAGAGAAAAATAAAGCTTATAATGAAGAACTTAAGTTTTCTGGTGCTGATGAGGCTGAAGAATTAACTAGTGTAATGTATTATCAGGATGCTGTTTTGGAAGAGTTGAAAAATATTGACTCTATTCCTTTATCTTATAGTGATAGTAAAGGTTTAAAAATATATACTAATTTAGATTTAAATGCTCAACGTATACTTGAGAAAAATGTTAAAGAAAGCATTCCTGACACTTCGGAAATTGAAGCTTCAGCAGTAATGATGAATCCTAATACTGGCGCAATAATAGCTTTAATTGGTGGTAAAAATTATAATAAGTCATCTTATAATCGAGTTATATCTTCAAAAAGACAAGTTGGTTCTACTATGAAACCTTATTTATATTATGCCGCGTTAGAAAATGGTTTTACGTCTAGTTCAGCTTTTACTAGTGAAAAAACGACTTTTACTTTTAGTAATCAAGAGCCGTATTCACCAAGTAATTATAATAATGTATATGGTAATAAGCCTATTTCCATGGGTACAGCTATTGCTTACTCAGAAAATATTTATGCTGTTAAAACTCATCTTTTTCTTGGTGAAGATGCTCTTATTAATGTAGCGAGAAGAGTTGGTATTACCTCTAAGCTTGAAAGTGTTCCTTCTTTACCTTTAGGTACTAATGAAATTAGTATTGTTGAAATGGCCTCTGGCTACTCTGCTTTTGCTAATCTAGGATACAAAGTTAAAGGTCATTTAATTGAAAAAGTTGTTGATGCATCTGGCAAAGTATTGTATAAAGCTAATAATAAAAAGGAATTAGTCTTAAATTCTAGTTTAGTTTTTATTCTTAATAATTTATTAACAGCTACTTATGATAAAGATTATATTGATTATAATTATCCTACCGCAATAAATTTAGCTTCTAAGTTAACACATAAATATGGACTTAAGTCTGGTACTACTAATACTGATACTTGGTATATTGGTTTTAATAATGATGTAGTTACTGCTGTCTGGGCTGGTTATGATGATAATAGAAATATTGATAAGTCTGACTATAAGTACGCTAGAGATATATGGTATAAGTCAATTGAAGCATATGAACTTGGTAAGGGAGAGGCTTGGTATGAAATGCCAGATAATATATCGGCGGTATTAGTTGATCCAATTTCTGGGAAACCAGCAACTGACTCTAGTCCAAAAAAGAAGATGATGTACTTTGTAAAGGGTACAGAGCCTAGTAGTACAGACCAAACTTTTGATGAAAAAAATAATAACTATACGGCTTCCTAAATTCATGTTATAATTATTATAGGAGGAGTATCATATGGAAAAAGAAAAAGATGTTTATGCTGGAAAAATTGATATTGAAGATCGTATATTATTATTGATATGTGGAATATTCTTCTTTCCAGCAGGTATTGCACTATATTACTTTTTCCTAGATAAAAAGAATAAAGAGTATCATGCACAATTTGCTAAGTCTGGTGCAATTGTTGGTTTAGGTATTACATTCTTCTTTTTACTTCTAGGATTATTGTTATGTTTATCACAACTTTTAGGTATGTAAAAAAGGTCATATTATTGACTTTTTTTATTTTATGAAGTTGTTTATAAAACACTATTTTGATATAATTGTAATAATTAGAGGTGGTTTTATGTTAGAAATAATTCTTGGTGTTGTTGTGGGATTAGCTCTTATTACAATTTTTATTAGTATACTTAATAATAAGTTTCAGTTTGCGATTATTAAAATAGAAGAAGCTGAAAATAATATAGATGCTTTGTTACATACTAAAAAAGATTTATTAGAAAGAACTTGCCCTATTATTATTAAAGAATTAAAAATAGAAGAGTTTTTACCTGAGGTTTTAAATATAAATCCTGATGCCCTTAATCATTTTGAATTTAATGATTTATTAAGAAAAAATTATAATGATTTATTAAAAACTATAGATGAAAATGAAAAATTACTTAAAAGTGATTCTTTAAATAGTATTTTGGAAGAGTTAAAGAAAAATGAAATTGAGCTTTCTGGTGCTGTTAAATTTTATAATGACGCTGTAATAGTTTTTAATAGTTTAGTTGTTTCCTTTCCTTCTAATATTGTTGGTTTCTTTAGAAGATATAAGAAGAAAAGTTTTTACTCTGATGAAAAAAGGGAAATGTTTGAAATATTAAAAGATAGATAGAAGGATGATATATGAATTTTATTGATAGTATTAAAGAAAGAGCTAAAAATAATATTAAGACTATAGTATTACCTGAGTCTATGGATGAAAGAGTACTTAAGGCTGCGGTTAGAGCTACCGATGAAGGACTTGCTAGAGTCGTTGTTATTGGTGATATTGAGGATATTAAAAAGTTTAATATTGAAGGAACCGAAAGGATAGAAGTAATAAATCCAAGTACTTATTCGGATACAGAAAATATGGTTAATGAGCTTTATATTTTAAGGAAAGATAAAGGATTAACTTATGATGAGGCTACTAATTTATTACATAATGACTATATGTATTTTGCTTGTATGCTAGTAAAATTAGGTAAAGCTGATGGTGTGGTATCTGGAGCATGTCATCATACCTCTGATACTTTTAGGCCTGCATTACAAATAATTAAGGCTAAACAAGGAGTTGACTTGGTATCTGCTTTCTTTTTAATGTGTGTTCCTGACTGTGATTATGGTTTGAATGGAACTTTTATTTTTGCGGATTCTGGACTAGTACAAAATCCTACTGATGTAGAACTTGCTAGTATCGCGAAAGAAAGTGCTGATAGTTTCAAACTTCTTACTAAAGCTGATCCTTGGGTTGCTTTCATATCGCATTCAACAAAAGGTAGTGCAAAACATGCTGATGTTGATAAGGTTATTAGAGCTGTAAAATATGCAAATGAGAAATATTCTGATTATAATATGGATGGCGAATTACAAGTTGATGCCGCAATTGTACCTGATGTTGCTAGAAGCAAGGCTCCTGGAAGTTTAGTTGCTGGTAAAGCTAATGTATTAATTTTTCCTGACTTAGATGCAGGTAACTCTGGATATAAATTAGTACAACGTTTGGCTAAGGCTCAAGCGTATGGTCCTATTTGTCAAGGTTTGGCTGCACCAGTCAATGATTTATCTCGTGGTTGTAGCGTAGACGATATACTTGGAGTTATTGCTATTACGGCTGTTCAAGCACAAAATAAATAAAAAAGAAGCCTTTATATATTAAATGGTCTTCTTTTTTTTATATTATTTTAATTTGTTTTTACGCTACTATGTATAAGATTTATTTTTCAGTAATTGTCTAGCGTTTTTTGCCAACTGACTCCTTTGGAGTGCCTATATCATCCTGAATAATTTCATCTTTTAGTAAACGATAGTCTGATGCGTCTTTTCCAAATTCATATGGTGTATCTTCTGCTTTAGTATTATTGGCTGCCTTACTGTTTGGTGAGTGGCTTAAATCATCTTGAATAATTTGTTTTTTTAGTAGATGATAGTCTGGTGTGTCTTTTCCAAATATATATGATGTACCTTCTGCTTTAGTATTGGCTGATTTATTGTCTGATGAATAGCTCAAGTCATCTTGGATAATTTCATCTTTTAGTAAAAAATATTCTGATGCATCTTTTCCAAATATATATGGTATATCTTCTGCTTTAGTATTATTGGCTGCCTTACTGTTTGGTGAGTAGCTTAAATCATCTTGAATAATTTGTTTTTTTAGTAGATGATATTCTGGTGTGTCTTTTCCAAATATATATGATGTACCTTCTGCTTTAGTATTGACTGATTTATTGTCTGATGAATAGCTCAAGTCATCTTGGATAATTTCATCTTTTAGTAAAAAATATTCTGATGCATCTTTTCCAAATATATATGGTATATCTTCTGCTTTAGTATTGGTTGATTTATTACTTTGTGAATGACCTAAGTTATCTTGAACTATTTTATCTTTTGCAAAGTGGTATCCAGAATCGTTATTATCTGCTGCAAAATTATTATTTGCTGGTGAGATTGTTCCTGTTTTTTCAGAAGCTGATGCTGATTTATCTTTTTCAGTTAAAGTGCTTAATTTCTCATCATAATAACCATTTAAATAATCCATGTAGTTGCTTAATGTTTCTGTAAGTAATATTTTTCTAGGTGCTTTTATATTATATTTTTGTGCTAATGTTTCAAGTTTCTGATAAGCAGATTTTATAGCAGGAGAGTTTTTATCATACTCCTCAAACTGACGTTTTGTATCCAGTGTAAAACAGAAGTTTTCTGGGGAAATGTTATATTTTGGAGATAATGCTTTAATTTCACTTATAATTCCTTGTTTTATTTTATCGTTACAACTAAAATAATATGGAACCATTTCACACATTATGTAATAAAGATCTTCTGTTTTTAAAGACATATGCGACTTAGTAAAAGAAATAACTATTGATTTGGCATTTTTTCCATCTTTCAAGTAGGCTTGGAATAATTTTTCATATCCATTTTTGATTTTTTCTTTTTTATCTGGCGATATATCTCCAAAGTCTTGTAATAATTGACATTTTAACGATGTTGCTTCTTCTATAATGTATTCTTTTATAGTTTTGTCTGGGCTAATGACGCAGTCGTTTAAATGATGCATTATGTAATTCGTGTATGCTTCTTGTAATAAGTTTGCTCTAGCTCTATTATATGATGTTTTTGACTGTTGGTGGTCAATTGGTTTAAATTCTGCTCCATAACCAATCCAACCGTCTAAAACTCCTGCAGTTAACACTGGTGGTGTAGTACGTTTTGTAAGCTCTGGCATTTCTTGCCCTATTTCTCTTAAAACATTATAATTATCTATTAGGTTCTCTGTTGTTGAATAAATAACTATGCTTTCATCCCTACCGCCATTATTATCAATTTTAAAATAGAAAGAAAGACCTTTCTCATCGCATTTTTCAGCATATATTCTAGCCAGTTTATGTATATTTTCTCTACTTACATTTAAATAAAATTTATGTCTTATCTCATCAGGATTTGCTGGATCTCCTGGACTATTACAGTGAAAATGTGAAAAAGTATTAGATTGGACGTGATAAAATATATCTAAGATTCTTTTACAATCTCTTTCTTGAAAATATGATTGTATTTCTTCATCGTTTTTGAATTCTGGAGATTTTTCTAATTCTTCAAAGTAACGTAAATATGTTTCAATTTCTTGTTTTTTATCCGCATCACCAGAAGCATGAATTTCCATTAAGCGATCTTTATAACCATTATAAAAATATGTTAATTGTGAGTTTTTATAGATATTAAATAAACTTACATAAAACTTATCTCTTTCTTCTGGATTATGCTCGGTATGATCTGTATATTCTCCTTCACTATCTTTACTGTTAAATTTTACTAAATTTGAGTAATACCGCATGTTAGAGCTGGATGGATCATATGTATAAAGATTAAGCATTGCTGTGAAAAGGGCATCATCAAATATTGGATTTTTTATACTGTTGTATATATCCATACATGTCATTAATAAACACCTTCCTTTGTTATTTTTATTATATTACATATTTGCTATTTAGAAAATAGAAATATTTTAACTATTATCTATTCTATTCGCCAGTTTATTTCTTTTAAACCTTTGCTTTTTAAAAAGTTATTTGTCTTAGAAAATGGTTTACTACCAAAGAAACCAGAATATGCTGAAAATGGCGAAGGATGTGGAGACTCAATTACATAATGTATTGGATTCGTAATTAAACTTTTTTTGTTTCTAGCATATGATCCCCATAAGATAAACACTACTGGTGTTTTTTTATTATTAATTATTTTTATAATATCGTCAGTAAATGTTTCCCAGCCATGATTTTTATGAGAAGTTGGGTTATGTTCTTCTACGGTTAAGACCGCATTCAATAGAAGAACTCCCTCTTTCGCCCACGGTTTAAGTGAGTTATGTTCCGGAAATGGTATTTTTAAATCACTTTCTAGTTCCTTAAAAATGTTTTTTAATGACGGTGGTTTTAAGACATCATTACTTACAGAAAAGGATAATCCTTCGGCTTGATTAGGTCCATGATAAGGATCTTGACCAAGAATTACAACCTTTACATTGTCAAAATCTGTATAACGGAAGGCATTAAAGACATCACTTTGTTTAGGATAGATAGTTTTATTTTTATATTCTTGGCTAACAAATTTCATTAGTTCTTTGAAGTATTCTTTTTCAAACTCTTCTTTTAATATAGTATCCCAATTGTTTCCTATCATAGATGATCACCCTTACTTATGATAACTTTCGTTATTTTTTATTTTAAATGCTCTATATATTTGTTCTAATAATATTACTCTGAATAATTGATGTGGAAATGTCATTTTTGATATTGATAAATGATAATTAGACATTTCTTTTATCTCAGGACTTAGTCCATAACTACCACCAATGATAAAGGCAATATTACTTGTTTCTAATTGAATATTTTCTAACTTTTTAGAAAACTCTACTGAGTCTAGTTGTTTTCCTTCAATTTCTAGGGTTATAATGTAGTCTTTTTCTGATATGTGTTTCTTTATTTTTTCGGCTTCTTTGCTAAGAGTTTTGTTTATTTCATCGAAGCTTTCATCTTTTAACTCTATTATTTCAATACTTGTATATTTTTGAAGTCTTTTTTGGTATTCCGCAATGGCATCTTTTAAATATTTTTCTTTTATGCTTCCTATTGCAATTATTTTAATCATATTACACCTCTATTATAGGACTAGAATCATGTTGATGAGCAACAATGATATTTAGGTTATCATTATTTAAAGTGTCTTTTACAGTAGTTAAAGCTAATTCTTCGGTGTTATTTGTTTCACTTAAGTGAGCTAGTACTATATTTTTAGTATTCTCTCCAATTAGTTTTTGAAGGTATTTAGCTGTGGTGGTATTTGATAAATGGCCTTTATCACTAATTACTCTTTCTTTTAGAAATCTTGGATATGGTCCATCCATTAACATTTTTTCATCATGATTACTTTCTATTATATAACAGTCTTTTTCAGTCATTCTGGCTAAGAATTTTCTATTTATATAGCCGGTATCTGTTACATAGACAAGTGTCTTTTTGTTATTTTCAATTATGTATCCTACTGATGCTGGAGCATCGTGCGAGGTATGAATTAGTTCTATATTTAAGTCTCCAATAGAAAAATTATCATCTATAAATATGCATGATTCTTTTTCTACTACCTCTTTTAAACTGTCATACATTTTTTCTGGAATGTATACTTTTAATTTTGTATGTTTGATTAAGGACGCTAGGCCATTTATATGGTCTTTGTGGCAATGGGTTATTAAAATTCCGGTAAAATTATCTAAAGAAAGGGAATCCTCTTCTAAACTCTTTTTTAGAGTTAGATAGGAAATTCCCATATCTATTACTATTTTTGTAGTATCAGTTAAAATAACTGTACTATTTCCTTTAGAACCGGACGCTATTACTTTGAATTTCATTAATAATAATTCATGGCATTTAGAGGTCTGCTTCCAGAATGATAAGGGTATCCTTGCCATAAAGAGAAGTGTAGATGAACTCCTGTTGCCGCTCCTGTTTGTCCCATACCAGCAATAACTTGTCCTTTTGTTACTGTATCACCAACACTAACGTATCTACAACCTGGACACAAGTGTGCATATAAGGTAAAGTATCCGTTGTGATGGTCTATTGTTATATATTCACCATTGTCACCATATCCACCTGGGTATGAACCTGGTTTTTTTCTTGATTCTACAACAGTACCCGACTGAGCCGCAAATATATTTGATCCATATCCACAGCCAGCTATATCAGTACCATCGTGTAATGTTCCCCATCTATATCCAAATGGTGATGAAATTGATGAACATGATGCAGGCCAGCCCCATTCACCTTTTGTTGGAACTGCGGCTCCATAACCATAGTAACTTGACTTTTTACCGCCTTTTATAATTATTTCGGTTATAGGTTCTTTTATTGACTCAGTTTCAACATTAACTAGGCTTGTAATTTCACCATTGATTTTTTGAACTTTTTGTGTAACTTTGTTTAATCCATTTGCACCTTTTTGGGCAATTTCTGTGTAACCTACATATTTATCATTATCATATCTTGTCTCTGTTGTAAACTTTTTTTCCTCTTCAAAGACAACATGATCCCATTCTACTACTCTAAATTGAGGTTTTAATATACCCAAAGTTACTTCTTGTCCTGAGTATAATAAACTTTTAGCACTACCGATACTAGGATTCGCTATTAAAAATTCTTCTGTTGAAATTTTATTATTGAAGGCTACATCTTCTATTGTATCACCTGGTTGAACAGTATATTTTTTTTGTTCTGATGTTGTTCCAAAAAGTAGATATTTACTCAAATCTTTAGAATCTTGGTAAATTTCTTTATCTATTGGAATTTTTTGTTTTCTTATTGTTATAGTATTTTCAATATAAATTTTTTCAATGATTTTACCAGTATCTTTTATTTCCTTTTGAGTATTAGAAGCAAATGCTTCGTAATCTTCTGCTGGTACAAATGATTTTACAATATTTTCAACCGCCTCGGTAAAAACATCTTTTTCCAAAACGTATATTACTTGGTTTTTTCCTTTTATTTTTTTACCGGTTGAAGTATCTTTTGTATCTAATCCTTTTATGGTAATGGCATAACCAGAGATAGTAAATGGCGAAATATCTTTGATTTTATTATATATTTTTTCTACTGACGTTAGATCATTATCATATGTTATTTCTTTTACAATATCCAAATCAGATGGAATATATACTTTATCTACATTATATTTTTTCTTTACTTCTGACTGTTTTTTATTGATGTACTCTTCAAGGCTTTTTTTAGATTTTATAATACCTAAAGATTCGCCTTTTAAATAAACATGGTAAACGGTATGAGTTGTTAGTCTTTTTGGAGTAAAACCAGTTACTAGAAAAAGGCTTAGTACTAATGTTATTGATAAAATTATTGATAATTTATTTTTCTTCACTAGTTGGCCTCCTTATTCTCTCTTTTTAAGTTTAAGAATGTCGAAGTATTCTTTTTGAATAGCAATTCTATTGTTGCGGTTGGTCCATTACGATGTTTTCCTATTATTAATTCACTGATACTTGTATTATCTTCTGTACGTGCTTCTTTATTGTAATAGTCATCACGATATAAGAAAGCTACAATATCAGCATCTTGCTCGATTGAGCCTGATTCTCTTAAGTCACTCATTAATGGTCTCTTATCTTCTCTTCCTTCTACACTTCTTGATAACTGTGATAACGCTATTATTGGAACATTTAATTCCATAGCAAGTGTTTTTAAACTACGTGAAATATCTGATACTTCTTGTTGACGGTTTGCTCCATAGTTTTTACCACCGGAAATTAGTTGTAAGTAGTCAATTATAACTAGGCTTAAACCTTTTTCACTACTTGCTAGTCTACGACATTTAGCTCTAATTTCACCTATTGTGATACCTGGAGTATCATCAATTACTAAGTTTGTATTTGATAATTGTGATACTGCTTCATTTATTCTTTTCCAGTCATTATTCATTAAGTTACCGGTACGTAGTTTGAATCCTTCTAATTGACCAAGGGAAGATAAAATACGCATCGCTAATTGCTCAGCACTCATTTCTAAGTTAAAAACAGCAACGCTTTTGTCTTGAGTCATAGCGGCATGTGTTGCGAGATTAAGTGCAAAAGCTGTTTTTCCCATTGCTGGTCTTGCTGCTATAATGATGAATTCATTTGGATGTAGTCCTGTTGTTAGTTTATCTAAGTCATACCAACCAGTTGCTAAACCAGTAATTTCACTCTTATTTTCTGATAAACGTTCCAAGTCAGACTGCGTTTTTAATAAAACATCTTTAATACTTCTAAATTCACTGGATTTTCTATTTTTAACAATACTTAGTATTTTCTTTTCTGAACTATCTAATATTTCATTTACTGTTTCATCTGTTCTATATCCTTCTGTTGCTATATCATTAGCTGTTTCTATAAGTCTTCTTAAAATAGCTGTTTCTTCTACGTTTTGAATATAGTAATCAACGTTACTTGCTGTTGGTACAAAGTTTAATATTTCTGTTAAGTATTCTACTCCACCGACCTCATTAAGCTCATTTTTCTTTTTTAAATGGCTTGTTATTGTTGTTAAGTCTATTGGTGTTTTTTCTTCTGACAAGTCCATCATAGCTGTAAATATTTTTGCGTTTTTTTCACTATAGAAAGATTCTGGTAGTAGACTTTCAGTAGCTTTTTGTAAGGCATACTTTGATAAGAAACATGCTCCTAAGACTGACTCTTCTGCTTCTAAGTTATTTGGCATTATTTTATTAGCCATTAGGCATCACCTCACTTTACTAGATGTACTTTTACGGTTGCTTTAATATTTCCGTATATATTTATGTTTACATTATGAAAGCCAAGTGATGATATTTGATTACTATTATCTATTTGACTCTTTTCTAGTTTGTAACCTTTTTCTTGTAGACTATCTTTTATTTGTTTTTGACTGATACTTCCGAATACTCTATCGTTTTCACCAGTTTTTACTTTGAATTCTAACACTTCTTTATCAAGTTTTGCTTTTAGTTCTTCAGCTAATTTTTTGTTTTTTAAATCTTCATCAGCTTTTTTCTCTTTTTCATGTTCAAGTTTTGTTAAGTTTTCTTTAGTTTTGGCTACGGCATAACCGTTTTTGATAAGAAAGTTTTGGGCATATCCATCTTTTACGTTTTTTATTTGTCCTTTCTTACCTTGGTTTTTTAAATCTTTGATAAAAATTACTTCCATACTATTCACCCTCCTGATCTTGTATTTCTTTTTTCAACATTTGCTCAACTTTACTTATAGTTGTCTTTTCAAATCTAGCAGCTCCATTGTATGTATCACCGCCACCACCTAGTTTTTCTAATATTTTACTTATGTTGTAGTTACCTAGGCTTCTAGCGCTAATTCCTACTGTATCTTTACCAATTTTACCGATGACAAATGATGCTTCTATATTATTAAAGAATAGTAATGTATCGGCAACTTTAGCTAAGTCTTCTCTTCTATATATTGTATATGGTGTAGCTTTTGTAAATGCTATTCTATTGTTTATGGTTTGAATATCAGCTAATAGTTTTTGTCTTTCGGTGTATTCCATTATATCTTGTTTTAAAAGGTATTGTACTTTTTTAGCACTAGCACCTAAACTTGATAAGTAGTATGCAGCATAGTATGTTTCTGCTGTTGTTTTTAATGTGAAGTTATTGGTATCTAAAACGATTCCTGATAGTAAAACAGTAGCATAATATGGCTCTAGTTCAACATCATAGTGTTCTACTAATTCTGCTATCATTTCACAAGTACTTGATACTTCATTATCTATTATTGTAAGTGCACCTTTTATAGTTGTTTTTGATGTGTCATGATGGTCTATAATAACCTTTTTTTCTATTTTTTTCAATATGTCTTTACTTTGTACTAAGTCAGTTTTATTTGTATCTAATATAATTAAAAGATTTTTTGATAGTTTTGGATATAAATATCTATCTACTTCTTCACTTTTAATTATTTTTATACAACCTTCTAGTTCTCTTAATACTTTTTCAACACCTAATTCATGGTTTTTATCATCTATTATTATATAGCAATTTTTCTTTTTCTGACCTAATATAGTACTAAGTCCAATGCAACTTCCAAGCGCATCTAAATCTAGGTCCTTATGGGCCATTAAAAATACATTTTTACTTCCTCGTATTGCCTTATTTAATTCTCTTTTTTTATCAATAATTCTCATATGGCCTCCTATCAAATGTCAACTATATTATATAATAGTTTGCCTATTTTGTCTAATAAAAAAGCATACCATTTCTGGTACACTATTATCTTGTATAAGGCATTAATGCTATTGCACGTGCTCTTTTAATTTGTTTAGCAATATATCTTTGATGTAATGCACAGTTTCCTGTTACACGTCTTGGTACTATTTTACCTTTTTCATTTGTATATCTTTTTAAAGTTTCTGGATCTTTATAATCAACTACTGCATTTTTTGTGCACATCATACAAACTTTTTTCTTTCTACGATTAAATTCTGCCATTGTTTATCCTCCTTTTTAGAATGGTAATTCATCATCACTTATTTCAATGCTAGAACCAAAGTCTGCAAATGGATTACTATCTACGTCTGTTCCCTTTGGCTCTTTTGTGTCACCAAAATCATATGGTGTTGGTTCATTGCTACTAGCTGATGAATTATTTGAATTATTTGCGGAAGATCTTGATCCTAAGAATTCAACATTATCGGCAATTACTTCTGTAACATATCTTTTTTGACCAGATTGGTCATCATATGATCTTACTTGAATACGTCCTTCAATAGCAGCTTGACTTCCTTGTGTTAAATAGTTTTTAACATTTTCTGCTTGTTTTCTCCAAACAACGATGTTTATAAAGTCTGCTTCTCTTTCACCTGCTTGGTTAGAAAATGGCCTATTTACAGCTAATGAAAATGTTGCTACTGGAGTGTTGTTACCAGTGTATCTTAATTCTGGATCTCTTGTTAGTCTTCCTATTAAAAATACCTTATTCATATTATACCTCTTTTTCTTAGTCTTCTACTTTTACAACTAAATGACGAAGTAGGCTTTCATTGATTCTAGCAACACGATCAAATTCATTTACAGCTGCACTATCTGCTTCTACTACGTATAAGTAATAGTATCCAGTTTTAAATTTATTGATTTCATAAGCTAATTCTTTTTGACCTAATGGCTTTTCTTCTAAAAGTTTAGCCTTATTATCTGTTAAAACCTTTTTCATGTCTTCTGCAGTCTTCTTAATTTCTGCTTCCTCCATATCAGGTCTAACGATAAACATAACTTCATATTTATTCATTTTTTACACCTCCTTTTGGACTATTCGGCTGTAATTACAGCAAGGAGTATTTTAAATACTCGGATGTATTATAACAAATGTATGAGATTTTGTCTATATCTTTTAATTATTTTTTCTTTACCTTTTGTATAGAAGGATTTAGTGTAATTATATTAGCACTTGGTTTGAAAAAACTATTTATAGTTGGTGCCTCTACTCTCGTATTTACTGCTCCATTAATAACAAATGTTGTTCCATTTTCTTCTATAACACCATGAGCATATTTAGGAAATAGCTCATGCGATGGAGATATTAGACCTACATTTTTAGATAATGGAATTAGTCCATTGTGCATATGTCCTGATACTACTAAATCTGGATTTGTTTCTAAAAGATTAACTCGTTTTGTTATCAAACTAATCATTGAACTTGGTGCATGAGTTAATAATATATTATATTGAGTTGTGTCAAAAAGACTACTATCCATTTCTTGTAGAAATTCAGTCATAAAAGCTGAATCACTTTCTTTTTCTAACTCATAATAAGGATATGCTGGTGAAAAAGCCGATATTGATACTTCTTGAAAGTTTTCTATTTCTGAATTTTCTAATACTGTTACATTAGAAAGTGGCCTTAGAGCTTCTTTTAATTGCTTTCTAGAATTCATTTGCCAAGTATTTGAAGCATCCTTTGTCATTTGATCGTGATTACCATATGATATAAATGTTGGTTTTCCTTGTGTTAAAGTTTCTAGTTCAAATACTAAAAATCTTTTGAAGTCTTTATCTTTTAAGTCTTGTGTATCATTTATAATATCGCCAGGTATAAGTACAAAATCAATCTCATCAATTTCTGAAGATAATTCTTTTTCTATCATACTTAAATGTGTAAGACCTGGTGTTGTTCCTATTCTATTTGTTCTATGTATATCAGATAATGTAAATATTTTTTTACTGCTTAATATTTTTGGTGAGTAAATTTCTATTTTTTTAATAAATTGCGCCATAACGTATCACCTCTTTTGTTAGAAGCATATTATAACAAATATAAGATTTTTTTGCAACTTAAAAGATAGTAGAAAATACTATCTTTGTTCTTTATAAAATGCTCCTATAAAGTTTTGACCTATAGGTTTTGATTCTTTTTTGACTTCTGATAAATGTGAATAATAATCCGGATTTTTATATGTATCAACAGGACTTATTGTAATATGGTCTTTAGGTATATTTAATTGATTAATTATTGCTGTTACTAAGTCAATGTGATATAAGTTCTCCTTTTTTTCTATGCAGTTTTCCCATACAGAAACATTTGTTGCCCAGTTTGGGTAACGGTCATAAACGTACGAAGATTTTTTTATACAACTGCCAATGTAGACATAAATATCATTTAGATTACTGCCAGCTTCTTTTTGAAGAGCACTTATGGTATACATTGGAACTTTTCTATTGATTTGTAAAGCACCAGAATGAGAAACTGCTACTACTTGTTTTTTTCTATCTTCGGCTATTATTACGGGGCAGTCTGCCGCTCTATGACCAATGACAATATTTTGATAATTAGAGTCAATTACTAATATATCTGCCGGTATTGTTTCATACCATAAATCTTCTTGTAATAAGCAAGTATCATCTATTCTTTTATATGTTCCATCTGGATAATCAAGATTTGCTTCTACGTCTTTTTGAGCAGGCTGAAGTATTTTTAAACCTGAAAAACCGTATTTTTCACCTACTTTTTGACGTACTTTTAAAAAGTCTTGCTTTATATCTTCTTCACTATAAGTATCTGGATAGAACTTTTTACTTCTACTCATAATACCGTCTTTATTATTTGTTTCAAAAATTACTAGTTTTTTCATATTTTTTCCTTTATTTTTAATTGGTGTAATTTTTATACATTAAATCTAAAATGGCAGATATCTCCATCTTGCATTAAATAATCTTTTCCTTCTAGTCTAGCTTTTCCTGCTTCTTTTACTTTTAATTCACTACCAAGTTCAATTAAGTCCGTATATGAAATTACTTCAGCACGGATAAATCCTTTTTCAAAATCTGTATGAATTATACCAGCACATTGTTTGGCATTCATACCTTTTTTAAATGTCCAAGCTCGTACTTCATCTTTTCCAACAGTAAAATATGTTGCGAGACCTAGGATGTCATATGTTGCGGTTATTAATTTATCTAGTCCAGATGCATCTAATCCAAGTCCTTCTAACATTTCTTTTTTATCTTCTTTTGATAGTTCACTTAATTCTTCTTCTACTTTGGCACAAAGACTAACTACTTTAGCATTTTCTTTAGTAGCATAATCTTTTACTACTTTTACGTATTCATTGTCTGGATTACCAAGTTCACTTTCTTTTATATTAGCAAGATATATTATTGGCTTTAATGTTAAAAAGCTATAAGACTTTATTATTTTCTTTTCTTCTTCATTTAAGCCTAATTGTCTTATTGGTGTATTTTCTTCTAATGCTTTTTTACACTTTTCTAAGACTTCTACTTCTAATAAATCATCTTTATTCTTTGTAGTACGGGCTTTTTTAGCAACACGTTCTAATCTATTATTAATGACATCTAAATCAGCTATAGCTAGTTCTAGATTAATTGTTTCAATGTCTCTAATTGGATCTATATTTCCTTCTACATGGATTATTTTTCCATCATCAAAACATCTTACTACTTCTACTATGGCATCTACTTCACGTATGTGAGATAGGAATTTATTACCTAAACCTTCTCCTTGTGAAGCTCCTTTTACTAAACCTGCAATATCTGTAAATTCGTATGCTGTTGGTATAAATCTATTTGGGTCATACATTTCTTTTAACTTATCCATTCTTTCATCTGGTACTGTTACTACTCCAACATTTGGCTCTATTGTTGCGAATGGATAGTTTTCAGCTAATATTTTTTGGTTAGTTATTGCATTAAATAAAGTTGATTTTCCTACATTTGGTAGGCCTACTATTCCAGCTGTTAAACTCATATAAATACCTCTTTTCTTGTCTTATTATAACATAAGTTTTTCTTTTTAAATATAAAAATTAAAAACACCCAAACGGGTGCTATAGCGTTGGATATACTCCTGGTCCTATTGGAAGACCTGATATGTACCAACCTACTACCAATAAAATCCAAGTTAATGATATTAATAAGAAATATGGTGTTATTAGTTTCATAGCTTTGGTAATTGAGTATGGTTTGTTTTTGTTTAAATTATATATATTTAGATAGCCTAGATATATAATAAAGGCTGCTAATATTGGTGTGAAACCTTTAGTCATTGAGTCACCAGCACGCATTACTATTTGAGCAAACTCTGGTGAAATGTTTGACTGTAAAAATTTTGGTACAACTATTGGAGCAAAAATCATCCATTTTGTTGCGGTACCAGTTAAGAATATGTTTGCTATAGCTATAAATATTAGGGTTACTATAATTAAAGGAATACCAGTAAAGTCTAATATTTCTAAAGCATTTGCTAGCCAACAAGCTATTACTGTACCTATATTTGTCTTTTTAAATATTGCTATAAATTGAGCGGCAACAAACATTAGAATAAACATACTACCTAGTTTTGAAAAATTATCACTTGCTTTTTCTATTAGTTTTGAATCACTTTTTATTGTATGTGCTCCTATACCATAGGCAATTCCTGTTAGGAAGAATAAAAGTGATACTAAATAGGTAAAAGCATTTTGGAAGTAAGCATTTTCACCAAATACTTGATTTAAGTATGTTGTTTCAGACATATCTAGTAATAAACCAGAGTATGGAAGATTAGGAATTAGTGACCAGATAAATAATAATAGAACTACAATTCCTGTAATCAAGGCATATTTCAAACCTGTTTTTTCTCTTTTTTCTTTTTCTAATTCAATTTGTTGTGTTTCTTCAGTATTAACAATACTATATTTTTCTGTTTGAGCCATTTCTTCATCTTTTTTATATTTTCCTATCTTTGGTGCTATTATTTTTTCGATTATAATAGTTCCTACTATTGACAGTATAACTGAAGCTGCTATTATAAAGATAAGATTTGAAGTTAGGGCAATATGAGCTGTATCATCAACTAAAAGTGTAGCATTTTTTGTATATTCTATTAAGGATGATTCCATTGTTCCTACGAAGATTGATACACCGTAGCCAAAGGCAACTCCTACGAATGCTGTTACAACACCAAGAATTGGATTTCTATCATTCATGAAGTATATTAAGGCTGCTAAAGGTATTAGTATTGCATAGCCAACTTCGTTAATTAATGATGAAATTGTTGCTACAAAGATCAAAATAAATGTTAGAGCATTTTTTGGCATCTTTTTTAGTTTTCTTCTGGCAATAGTTTCTAACATACCAGTTGATTCAGCAATGGTTAAACCAAGTAATGATATTAACAATGTACCTAATGGAGCAAAACTAATAAAGTTTCTTGTTGCACTACTTATAATGTATTTTATTCCATCAAAACTTAACATATTTTCAACAGCTATTAGTGTTGGTTCTAGCTCTTTTGTATTAATATTTACTGTATTATATGTAGCTTGCATTTCTAATCCTGATAATATAGCACTTAAAATTATTAGGCCAAACGTTAAGAGGATTAGGGTTGTTGTTGGATGGAAATAAAATTTCTTTAAGCGGAGTTTTTTCTTTTGAAACATTTTATTCCTCCTCTGTAATTATTTTCTTAATTTTTTTATTAAAATCAACTCTAGGTATTAATACTGTTCTACCACAGTTTAGACATTTTATTTTTATGTCAGCACCTAGTCTAGTTATTTCCCATGAATTGGCACCACAAGGATGTTGTTTTTTCATGATGACTTTCGTTCCTATTGTATATTCTTTATTTTCCATTGTGCACCTCTATTTGTGGATATGGGATATTTATTCCTGATTTGTCAAAGGCATCTTTAATTTCTTTACGTAGGAATCTTTCAGTTGCAAACTGTTTCATGGGTTTTACTGGTACAGTAATTCGATATTCAACTGCTGAATCTGCAAGTCTATTTATTCCTAAAATTTCAATGTCCCCAGTGGCATCTTTTATTTTTCCTTTTAGATTAGTTGCTAAATCAGTTAATACTTTTTCTATTTCTTCTGTTGTATTTTCATAGCTTGTTCCTATATCTACTACAGCTAATGAATCATGTAGGCTATAATTAATTATTTTATCCATGTTGTGATTTGCAATTATTTTTGTTGCACCTTTATAGTCTCTAATTTTTGTTGTTTTTAGGCCTAAAAATACAACTTCTCCCATGAATCCATCTACTTCAATGGTATCTCCTACTTCATATTGATTTTCAGTAATTATTGAAATACCTGCTATTAAGTCTTTTGCTAGGTCTTGAAATGCTAAACCGATAATGGCAGTTGTAATTCCTAGTCCTGCTAAAATTGATTTAACGTTTATTCCAAAGTTAGAAAGAATTGCTAATAATACTAATATCACTGTTATGTATTTAATTATATTTAGTATTAACATTTTTATTGTTTCTGCTCTTTGTTTGTGTGATTTTAAAGTTATTCTTTCTATATTTATACTTCTATCAATGATTCTTTTTAGAATTTTGTAGACTACTATTCCTATTAATATATATATTACAGGAAGAATTAAATTAATTATTTCTATTTCTATATTTTCAGTCAGTTTTAACATGTATTACCTCCTTGATTCTAAATTCATTATTTCTAATAGTCTATTTAGATCATTTCCGTTAACAAAACTGATTTCTATTTTATTAGTTTTAATTTTTACTTTTGTACCTAGTTTTTCACATAGTTCTTCTTGTAAATACATATATTCTGAATTTGTTTCTTTTGGTTTTCTTTTAATTTCGTGTACTCTTAAGAACTTTTCATTAGAATGTGTAATATCTTCTAGCTGTCTAACACTTAGTCCTTCGTCTACTACTTTTTTAGCAAGACTTATTTGTTGCTCTTCATTTTCTAGTTTACTTATTATTCTTGCATGACCAGCACTTATTTCTTTACTACTAAGTAGTTTTTGTACTTCTTCTGGTAAGTTCAATAGACCTATCATATTTGTGATATGACTTCTACTTTTACCTAGTCTATTTGATAGTTGTTCTTGAGTTAATTCTAATGTTTCTAGTAATTTCTTGTAAGCATTTGCTTCTTCTATAGCGTTTAAATTTTCTCTTTGTAAGTTTTCAAGTAGAGCAATTTCCATCATTTCGTCATCTGAAAAATCACGAATTATTGCTGGTATTTCGTCTAAACCTGCTAATTTTGAGGCTTTTACTCTTCTTTCTCCAGCTATTATTTCATATCCTTTAATACTTTTTTTAATTATTATAGGTTGAAATACCCCGTGTTCTTTGATTGAAGCTGCTAATTCTTGAAGTGCTGTTTCATCAAATACTTTTCTTGGCTGGTATGGATTACTTCTCAATTCATCTATTTTTACCATTTTGATTTCATCTTTTGGTGTTTCTGTTAGTATTTTTTCTTCTACTTTGTTGTAATCAATTGGCTCATTATAAAATAATTCTTCTAATCCTCTACCTAAAGCTCTTCTTTTATTGTTGCTAGTTGTTTCCATTTCTCGCAATCACTTCCTTTGCTAAATTTATATAAGCTTCTGATCCTCTACTTTTTGGATCATAAACTATTATAGGTTCTCCATGTGATGGAGCCTCTGTTAATCTAACTAATCTTGGAATTATTGTGTTGTATACTTTTTCTTTAAAGAATTTTCTGATATCTTCTACTACTTCAAAGCCTAGATTTGTTCTAGAATCTAACATAGTTAGTAAAACACCTTCGATTACTAAGTCTGGATTTAATGTTTTTTGTGCTAACATAATAGTTTTTAATAACTGTGTTATTCCTTCTAGAGCAAAAAATTCACATTGTACTGGTATTATAACTGAGTTAGAAGCTGTTAGTGCATTTGTTGTTATAACACCTAAAGAAGGTGGACAGTCTATTATTATATAATCAAAACTATCTTTGATTCCTTCTATATGTCTTTTTAATTGCTCACCTTTTTGAAAACCATTTTCTTGTTTACTTTTTTCTACTAATTCAATATCAATTCCGGCTAAATTTATTGTTGCAGGTAAAACATATAAGTTTTTATATTTTGTTTTGATAATAGCTTCTGTTATTGTACATTCGTCTATTAAAACATCATATATACTACGTTCAATTTCTCCCTTATTTATTCCTACACCAGTAGTTGTATTACCTTGAGGATCTAAATCTATTAATAAAACATTTTTCCCTAATACTGCTAGTGATGCAGAAAGATTGATACTTGTCGTTGTTTTTCCTACTCCACCTTTTTGATTTACTAATGATATAACCTTTCCCATCTAATCACCCATTTTCAATTTTACTTAATTATTGTATCAAACAATTGAACTTTTTTAAATGTTTTTGTTAAAAAAAAGTAGAATTATCTACCTTTTATTTATCTACTTTAATGATTACTTGATAAGCTGTTGCAAAATTCATTTCATCAAAAGTAATTTTGTTACCATGACTTTCTATGTCTTTTACTACGTCTCTAATTTTAGTCATAATCTCTTCTGTTGTATAAGCTTTAGTATTTTGAACAGGATTTGGATTACTCATGATACTTGAAATTGACTGTTGAGCTGGCATAGTTGCAGCTTGATTTACTCCTTGTGAAAAGTCTGTTGCCTTGATATTAGGCATTTGGAAGTAATCTTTAATTGACTCATCAGGAGCTTCGGCATCACCTTTAACAATTGCTTCTGCTGGTGTCATATAATCTTGTGTTGGACGTGCTTTTACTTGAGGATATTTGCTACTAGCTGGTACTTGAATATTTAATAAATTATCTAAGTCAGCTGATGGTGTATCATTTCCTGGTGTTATATCAATGGCTTGTTCTTTTATTGTATTTACATCAACAGGTTGAACTGCAACTTGATTATAATATGAATTTTTAGGTTCTTCTACGGCTTCTTTATCAATTTCACCATAGTTAATAAATTTTTGTTCTTGACTAGCTGGACCGTTTTCTATTGGTGGAGCTATTGTTACTTTTCCATAATTTGACATATCTTCTGGCATATCTGTTGTTGGCATTATAGGTGTTGCATTATTTGTTAATGTTGTTCTTACAGACTGAATATTTTCATTTGATGGCGTTCCATTCATTTTTGATATCTCCTCTTCCAATGTTCTTACTGTCATTTTATTACTTATTACTTTTTTTAACATTTCTTTTTGCTTCTTAGCATCTGAAATATTTAGTAATGCTCTAGCATGTCTTTCGGAAATTTGTTCTTTCAATAATGAATCTTGAACTTCATCTGATAATGATAATAGTCTTAATTTGTTAGCTACTGCCGACTGACTCTTACCCATTGTTTTGGCTAATTCATCTTGAGTCATTTGATCTATTTCAAGAATTTTTTGATATGTTCTAGCTTCTTCTATTGGATTAAGATTTTTTCTTTGTAAGTTTTCAAGTAAGGCTACTTTAGAACTTTCTTTATCATCTAAATCTCTTATAATAGCAGGGATCTTTGTCATACCAGCTAATGCTGATGCTTTATAGCGACGTTCTCCAGCAATTATTTCATATTTTCCGTTTACACGACGTACGATTATTGGCTGAATAACACCATGTTCTTTAATTGAAATGGCTAATTCTTTTAGTGCTTTTTCATCAAATACTTCTCTTGGTTGAAAACGGTTTGGAATTATGTCGTCTAAATATAAATAAACAACTTCGTCTTTTGTTTCTGTATTCATTTTGCATCCCTCGCTTTATTCTTTCTCTATTATATTATATCTTAGTTTGTCAAATCTTTCAATATCAGTTTTTTATTTTGTTGATTTAGGTGTATTTGGCTGGTTTTTGTTTTAAGTTTGGAGTATTTAATTTAGTTTGGTTGACTTTTAGCTTGCTTATCTGGTTCAGTTTGGCTTAGTTTTTTAGCGTGTTTATTTAATTCAACTTGATGGGCTTGGATTTTATTTAGATAATTTTAACTGATTTTTTGAACAAAAAAAGTAGTAGCTCTTAATAAATGAGCTAACTACTTATGCTTTTAATTACTTCTTGTTTTTTATTACAATTAAACTTCTTTGACTATTTTCTATGGGTAATTCGAATTTCTCTATTTTTAATATTTGATATTTTTTTGAGATTTTGTTTTCTATTTCAGGTGTTAATTCATTGTCTATGTTTCCTTTCATAGCAACAAATACGCCTGTATTATTTACTAGATGCATTGTATATTTTAGTAATTTTTCGATGTTCGCTACGGCTCTTGCGGTTACTACATCATATTTATCATGAAGGTCTTCACCACGAGTATGAATAGCTTGAATATTTTCTAGTTGTAAGTCTTTTATAATAGTATTTAAATAATTTACTCTTTTTTGTAAGGCATCTACCAAAGTTATTTTTAAATTTGGATATACTATTTTTAATACTATTCCTGGAAATCCGGCACCCGTTCCTACATCACATAAGGTTTCTTTTTTTGATAAATCTATGACTTTTGATAGAGTCAAACTGTCATAAAAGTGTTTTAAATAAACATCTTCTTTTTTTGTTATTCTTGTTAAATTAATTTTTTCATTCCATTCAATTAATAAATTATAAAACTGATCTAATTTATTTAATTGCTCTTCTGTTAAATTGATTCCTAGTTTCTTTGTTTCTGCAATAAACTGTTCTTTATTCATGTTTATTCCTTCTTAGATATACCATTAGTATTGATATGTCGGCAGGGTTTACACCAGATATTCTTGTTGCTTGACCAAGTGTTGTTGGTTTGATTTCTGATAATTTTTGTCGTGCTTCACTAGCTAAATTTGGTACTTTGTCATAATCAATTGTCTCTGGAATGATTTTTTCTTCTAAGGATAGCATTTTTTCAGCTTCTTTGTTTGATTTTTTAATGTATCCTTCATACTTAATATTTATTTCTACTTGTTCTTTTACTTCTTTTGAGTATGGCATATCAACAAAATGCTCTAAATCATTTATTTTAATTTCCGGTCTTTTTAAAAAGTCATATAGTGACATACCATCTTTTAATGGTGTTGAGCCAATGGAGCTTATATAGTCATTTGTTTGTTGTTTTGGTGTAATTCTAGTTTCTTTTAGAAGTTCAAATAAATTATCTATATCTTTTAATTTTTGTTTAAATTGTTGGTACTTTTCTTCTGATATTAAACCTACATCATGACCATATTTTCTTAGTCTAATGTCGGCATTATCATGTCTTAGGAGTAATCTGTACTCTGCTCTTGATGTTAGTAAACGATATGGATCTTTTACACCTTTAGTTACTAAGTCATCTATTAAAACTCCAATGTATGATTCATTTCTTTTTAATATTAATGGTTCTTTTCCGGATAATTTTAAGGAAGCATTGATTCCAGCAATTAAACCTTGTCCGGCAGCTTCTTCGTATCCAGATGTTCCGTTGATTTGTCCGGCTGTGTATAATCCTTCGATTAGTTTTGTTTCTAAGGACCTTTTTAATTGCTTAGAATCTATGGCGTCATATTCAATGGCATAGGCATATTTTAGTATTTTGGCATGTTCTAATCCTGGTAAACTGTGGACCATTAATTCTTGAATATTGTGTGGCATACTTGTTGAAAAACCTTGTAAGTAGATGTCATCATAATAAATACTTTCTGGCTCTAAAAATAATTGATGTCTTTCTTTATCACTAAATCGTACTACTTTATCTTCTATAGATGGACAATATCTTGGACCTACTCCTTCTACATATCCACCATACATACTTGATTCATTTAAGTGTTCTTTTATTATTTTATGTGTTTCTGGTGTTGTATAGATTAAATGACAGTCTATTTGATTTTTGTAGTCATAGTAAGCCTTATTATCAAAAGAGAATGTTAATTCTTCGTCATCTCCTGACTCTACTGATGTTTTTGTATAATCAATTGAAGATTTTTCTATTCTAGGTGGAGTACCTGTTTTTAAACGAAGTATTTTAAAACCTAAATCTTTTAATTTTGTACTTAAGTATTTAGATTCTTTTTCTCCTTTTGGTCCAGATGGTGTTTTTTGTGCGCCAGTTAGGACTACGGAACGTAGATATGTTCCTGTTGTTAGAATTACAGCATCAGAATTGATTTTTGTTCCATCTGCAAGAATTACTCCTTGTATTTTGCCAGCTGTTACAATTAAATCTTCTACCATGGCTTCTTTTATTTCTAGATTTTCTTCACTATTTAGTGTTTTTAACATTTCTTTTGGATAAGTTACTTTATCGGCTTGAGCTCTTAAGGCTTGAACTGCTGGACCTTTTTTTGTATTTAACATCTTTATTTGTAATGTGGCTTTGTCAGCATTTCTTCCCATTTCGCCACCTAGAGCATCTATTTCACGAACAACTATTCCTTTAGCTGGACCACCGATAGATGGATTACATGGCATATCAGCAATATTTTTTATATTTCCTGTTATTAATAAGGTTTTATGGCCAAGACGTGCTGTCGCTAGAGAAGCTTCACATCCTGCATGACCTCCACCTACTACTATTACTTCATATTTCATTTTGTCACTTCCTATTTTCCTACACAAAAGTTTTCAAATAAATTATCTATTATTTCATCTGTATATGATATACCTATTACCTGACCAAGTAAATCAAAACATTCTTTTAAATCTATTGCGATTAAATCTATTGGTAATGATTCATTTAGACTTTTTTCAGCTGATAAAATACTTTGATAAGCTTTTGTTATTAATGATATTTGTCTACTATTACTTAAATATGTATAGTCTTTTGTTGTTATTTTTTCTAAGTTAAACATTTCTTTTATTTTTGATTTTAAGGAATCTATTCCTTCTATTGAATTAGTATCTGTTTCTACTACATTTTCTAAATTTTCTGGTAATTTAATATTTCTTTCTAGATCTTTTTTATTTATTACTATAATTCTTTGTTTATCTTTAGTTTTTTCTAGAATTTCTAAGTCCTCTGCAGTTAGTTCTTCATTGTTGTTTAAGACTAGGATTATTAAATCGGCATCTTCTACAGCTTTTAAACTCTTTTCCACACCTATTTTTTCTACAATATCATCTGTTTTTCTAATTCCTGCTGTATCTATAAACTTTATTAGAATGCCATCGATGTATGTTTGACCTTCAACTATATCTCTTGTTGTTCCCGCTACGTTTGTTACAATAGCTTTTTCTTCATCTAATAATTTATTTAAAATACTACTTTTACCAACATTTGGTCTACCTAGTATTACTGTTTGTATTCCATTTTTGATTATTGAAGAGGACTTTGATCTTTCAATTAGATTTTTAAGTTCTTCTTTCATTGATTTTATTTCTTTAGCTATTTTTTCTTCAGTTACTATTTCTATATCATAGTATTCTGGATAATCTATATTAACTTCTATTGATGATAAAAGGTTTTTTAATCTATCTCTAAATGAGGTAATTAATTTTGATAAGTCTCCATAAAGTTGATAGAGTGCCATTTTTTTTGCTTCGGAACTTTTACTTTCAATTAAGTCCATGATAGCTTCACTTTCAACTAGGTCAATTCTACCATTTAAAAAAGCTCTTTTGGTGAATTCACCTGGTTCAGCTAATCTAGCGCCTGAATTTAACATTGTCTCTAAAACTTGTTTTGTTGTGATTATTCCACCGTGACAATTGATTTCTACTATATCTTCTGTTGTATATGTCTTTGGTGCTCTCATTACTGATACTAATACTTCATCTATTCTTTCTGTTTCATTTTTGATAAATCCGTAATGAATTGTATGAGAATCAACTTTTGTTAGGTCTTTTCCTTCAAAACATTTATTAACAATATTTATAGCATCATTTCCTGATAGTCTTACGATTGATATTGCCCCTACTCCAAGTGCTGTTGAAATAGCTACTATTGTATCATTCATGGTATCCCTCCTTTTTCTTCGTATATTATAGCACATTATTCTAATTTGAGATATTTTTTGTAAGAAAAAAAGAAGAAATTAATCTTCTCTTGGCTTGATAACTACATAACGGTTAGGTTCTTCACCTTCACTTTCTGTATATACTTTCTTGTTGTTTGTTAAAGTGTTATGAATTATTCTTCTTTCATATGAATTCATTGAATCAAGTTTTGCCTCTATTTTTGTATTGGCTACTTCTCTAGCAACTTTTTTAGCTAGATATTCAAGTGACTTTTCTCTTTTTTCTTTATATGAGTTTATATCGATAATGAATTTAAAGTTTTTGCCTAGTTCATTAAGTATATGTTGACTAGTTACAATTGTTAATGCTTTTAGATTTTTACCATTTCTTCCAATTAATAAAGCATCATTATCTGAATATATTGTGTATGTTGGTATTTCATCTTTATTTTTTATTTCTATGTTTGCTGTAAATCCTAGATTCTTTAGAAGTTTTTGAATATATTCTTTGATGTATTTTATTACTTCTCGTCTTTCTACTACTTCTATTTCTATTTTTTTGCTTTTAAATAAACCGCCTTTTATTTCTTCTAGTTCTTTTATTATTAGGTTATCTTGTGTTTCTTGTAAATCTATTGTTGCATTTGAAATTGCTTCTTCTTTAGTTTTTCCTATATATCTATGCTTTTCCATTTACTTCTTTACTCCTTTTAACAATAATATTTTGAACTATGGTAAATATATTTGATGTTACCCAGTATATTCCTAATCCTGATGGCATGAAGATACCTGTTAATACTAACATTACGGTCATCATTGTAGGCATCATTTTCATTGTAGGGTCAGTCATATTTGCTGTTGAATTCATTCTTAATGAGTAATATGTACTTCCACCTATTAGTAATATTATAATTGCATATGCTAGCCAGTAACTAGTAAATATTCCTACTGATGGTGTTGTTCCTAATTGTAATGTTAAGAATTTATCTTCAAATATGGCTGGCGTTCTTTGTACAGCTTCGAAGAAAGCTATAAATAATGGTAATTGTAAAAATGAGAATAGACATCCTGATAATGGATTTATATTATGTTTTTTGTAAATCATCATCATTTCTTGTTGCTGTTTCATCATTGATTCTTGATCTGTTTTATTTTTATACTTATTCTTTAGTCTATCAAGTTCTGGTTGTGCTTTTTTTATTAACTCTGACTGTAATGCAGTCTTTTTAGTAACTGGATACGCTAGTAATCTTATTATTAATGTTAATATTATTAATGATACTGCGTAGTTACCTACGTTCTTGCCAAAGAATATTAGTACGAATGCTAAAGGTTTTACAAATAAACTTGTCCATAATCCTTCATATTTACCAGATGTTATTTTGAAGTTTTCGCATTTTGGTAATTTATCAACCTTTACTCCATTTTCTTTGTACAACTTTATCGTTTCTTTGGTTGTTGGCTGACAAATTATGTTTTTTGTCAAATTTTGACCAGTGACTTCATTTCTAACTGGTTTTTTGTTTTTATCTGTTAAGGTTGTTGTACATCCTGTTGTTATTAATAGTAGTACTAATACTATAATTAATTTTATTTTATTTTTTTGTTTTTGCTTCATTATATGTGTCCTTTCCAATACTGTTTATTAGTGAAATGTAATCTTCTTCTAGTTCTTTATATAGTTTGTCTTCTGCACTTCCTCTTAATATTATAATATAATCTTTATGATTTATATAGTTTTTTTTGTAATTATCGACAATTGCTCTTATTTTTCGCTTATATTTGTTACGATAAACAGCATTTCCAAGTTTTTTACCAACTGATATTCCATATCTATTATATGGTAAGTTGTTTTCCTTATAATATATAATAAAACTTTTATTTTTACTTCTTTTACCTGTTTTTATAATATTTTCAAAGTCTCTAGCATTTTTTACAATATATAATTTTCTCAACTATATCACCTACTTTAAATTCTAAGAGTAAAAAACCACTGACGTTTAGGCAGCGGCTTATTTGCAAAGTAGTTTACGCCCTTTGCGACGACGACGATTCAAAATATTTGTTTTTTTACGTGCAAAGAAACCTAATTTTTTAGCTTTTTTGCGGTTGTTTGGTTGATATGTTCTTTTCATTTGCTCCACCTCCAGACATAAATCTACATTATTATAATAATATAAGTGTTGTTTTGTCAATTAAAATCGTACTTTTTTATTTTTAAACAATATCCACAAGTTTGTGGAAATGTTTTTTTGACATGTGGAATTAAAATCTGTGGAAACTGTGGATAAGTTGATTTTATTCTTATTTATTAATGATTTGAGTTGTGCAAAAAAATGTGGAAATCATGTTGAAAAAAATTTTTGTAATAAAATGGTTTATTTTTTTCACAATTTAATGTACACTAATCGTAGTTTATTTATCTTGTGGGGAGATGGTAGAATGAATGTCGATATTTTATGGACCAAGTTCTTAGGTCAAATAAAAGATGAACTAACTTCTTTATCTTTTACCACTTGGTTTGCTGATACTCAGTTGCATAGATTAGAAAACGGTAAAGCATATATAATTGTTCCAATGCCTATACATAAAAAGCATTTGATGGATAATTATGCTGATTTAATTATAAAAACTTTAAATGATATTACAGGTACTAATTTTGAATTAGTATTGATTTTAAAGGAAGAAATAGAGGAAGTGCTACCTAAAAAAATTGAAGTAGAAGAGGTAGTAGAGGGTATACCTAATAATAAAGTACATTCAAATCTCAATGCTAAATATACTTTTGAAAACTTTATAGTAGGTAATAGTAACAAGTTTGCACATGCTGCGGCGTTGTCGGTTGCTGAAAATCCTGGTAAAATGTATAATCCATTATTTATATATGGAAATAGTGGACTAGGTAAGACTCATTTGATGCATGCTATTGGCAACTATATATTAGAAAATAGTAATAAAAAGGTTTTATATGTTACTTCTGATCAATTTACACAGGACTTTATTAAGTTAAATAAGAAAGATGATTCTGGAACTAACTTTAATTATGTAGACTTTTTTAAGAATAAATATAGAAATATTGATGTTCTTATAATTGATGATATTCAATTTTTAGGCGGTGCTACTAAGACACAACAAGAATTTTTTCATACTTTTAATTCATTATATAATGATAGTAAACAAATAATAATTTCTTCAGACCGTTCTCCAGATGACTTGAAATTGTTGGAAGATAGGTTAAGAACTAGGTTTTGTTGGGGATTAACAGTTAATATTTTTCCACCTGACTTTTCTTTACGAATGCAAATTTTAAAGAAAAAGATAATTGCTGGTAACTTTGAAAAAGAAATTTCTGAAGAAGTTATTGAATATATAGCGTCAAATATTGGCACAGATGTAAGGCAATTAGAAGGTTCTATAACAAGAATAGTTGCTTATTCTACGATCATGGGTGGCGTTGATATTACTTTAGATTTAGCTATTGAAGCTCTAAAAGACTTTATTAGTAAAGGAATGTGTGAAAAGAATGACATTCAACGAATACAAAAAATTGTTTCTGAGTACTTTCAGATTTCTGTTGAAGATATTAGGAGTAAAAAGAGGAGTTCAAATATATCTTTCCCAAGGCAAATTGCTATGTACCTCTGTAGGAATATGACAAGTGAGTCTTTTCCTAAGATAGGAACAGAATTTGGGGGAAAAGATCATTCAACTGTTATGCATTCTGTGGAAAAGATAGAAAACGAAATAAAAATCAATAAAGACCTGGCAAATATAATAGAAAAATTGAAAAAGGATATAGGTGTTGTGTAAAACTTCGATTAAATTTAATTTTATCCACAAATAAATGTTAATAAAAAACACGATAAATATTAGTAAAATTAGAGTTTTCAACTTTTTCCACATTAATAATATAAATAATATAAAAGAAAGAAGGAATATATATGAAATTTACAATTAAAAAGGATTTATTATTAGATGCTTTAAATAAAGTTTCTAAAGCTATTTCTACAAAAAACTTAATACCAGTTTTAGCAGGAATTAAATTTGAATTAAAGAAGAAGAAATTAACATTAACTGCTAGTGATAATGATATTACTATTCAAACTAGTATAGATTGTGTTAATGAAGATGATTTTAAAATAGAAAATGAAGGTAGTATTATTATTCAGGGTAAGTATATTCTTGATATTGTTAGAAAATTACCAGATAAATATATTAATATTGAAGTTGTTGATGAATTAAAAATATTAATTTACACAGAAAATAGTGAATTTAATTTAAATGGTATTAGTGAAAGTGAATATCCTAATATTGGTTTAGAAGAAAGTAAAAAGAAAATTAGTATTAATGCTGGTGTATTTAAGAGTATTGTTAATCAAACAGCTTTCGCATCTTCAAATGAAGAGGGTAAGTTAGTATTAACTGGTATTAACTTTAATATAGTAGGGGATGTATTAGAATGTAATTCTACTGATTCTTATCGTTTAGCTAGAAAAATTGTTAAATTAGATAGAGAAAGTGAAGAAAACTATAATATTGTTATTCCTAGTAAAAATATTGTTGAATTCAGTAAAATATTAGGTGATGACGAGGATACTGTTGAATTACATATCTTTAATAATAAGATTTTATTTAAAAATAATAATTTGAAATTTGAATCTAGATTAATTTCTGGTACTTATCCTAATACAGCTAATTTGTTACCAGATGATTCATTATTAGTTATTAGTACTAAACTTAATGATTTTTATGATGTTATTGACCGTGTTAGTATATTAACAAGTGATAAAGAGAAGAATATAGTCACTTTAGAAACTACTGATGAGTATTTGATTTTGAGAAGTAGTTCTGCAGAAATTGGTAGAGTTGAAGAAAAAATGCCAATTACTAAGAATAATGATGAAAATATTAAGATTTCATTTAGTGCTAAATATATGATGGAAGCTTTAAGAAGTTTTTCCACAGAAACTGTTGATATTCATTTTGTTGGTGAAATTAAGCCAATTTTGATTAAATCTTCAGAAGATACTAGTCTTACTCAATTAGTTTTACCAATTCGTACATATTAGTCTAGGATATTTAAATTTAATGATAATAATATAAGTAGAAGATAAAATTCTTCTATTTTTTTGTTTGTTCTACATTTTTTGATAAATTTTGACAAAAAAATTTGGTATATTTTGTGTGAAAACGAGGAAATAGTCGTTTTCTATAGGGGGAAATAAGATGAAATATGAATTTAGTAAAGGGACATTAGCTGTTGTTCCAAATGAAGAAGAAAGTAGTTTAGTTTATGAAGATGATGATAGATATATCATTGATGAAACACCATTTAAAATAATGGAAGAGTCTTGTAAGTATTTTGGTAGTACTTATAATGGTCGCAAAGATAGTGCTAGATCTATTTTAGGAGCGGAGTATAAAGTTCCTATTATCGTTGAAGATACTAATAATATAGTTGTTTTTCCAACGACTTCACCTTCAGCACAAGACTGTGCTTGGATATCTTTAAGTAGAGTTAAAAGTTTTGAAAGAGTAGATAATACTAATACAAAGATAATATTTGATAATTTTAAGGAAATAATTGTTCCATGTTCGTATAGAACAATTGAAAATCAGATATCAAGAGCTTCTCGTTTAGATTTAATTATGAGAAATCGAAAAAATAAATAAAAATAGTTGATTATAACTATTTTTTTCGTGCTTTATTTGGCTTCTTATGGTATAATATGTATGTGTGTATAGGAATACTGAAATAGGGGATAGGTGAGAATATGTGTCTTTTTTGCGGATTTAAATGAAAATAACTAAAATAAACTTGGTTAATTTCAGAAATTATTCCAATGCTGAAATTCATTTTAATAAAAAAATGAATATTTTTATCGGTGATAATGCTCAAGGTAAAACAAATATATTGGAATCTATAGTGTTTTTGGCACTTACTAAATCTCATAGAATAGGTGCAAATCCTAATATAATTCAATTTAATAAAAGTAAGTGTACAATTAAAGGAACAATAAAAAAAGATATTATTACTTCTAAATTAGAGGTTGTAATAACAAATGATAGTAAAAAAATTAGTGTTAATAAGACAGATGTTAAAAAAATAGCAGATTATATATCTAATTTAAATGTTATTGTTTTTACTCCTGATGATTTAGATATAATTAAAGATTCACCAAGTATCAGAAGAAATTTATTAAATATTCAGTTGTCTCAAATTTCTAAAGTTTATTTAAATACTTATAATGAGTACAATAAAATTTTGAAAACGCGTAATGAATATTTAAAAATTCTTTTTAGTAATAGTATAGCTGATAAAAAATACTTAGATATAATTACTGAACGGTTAATAGAAAAAGCTATAATTATTTACCAAAAACGAAAAGAATATATAGATTTAATCAATGATAATATTGATAACTATTTCAGGGAAATTTCTAATACATCTGGATTAAAAATTATTTATTTACCTAATGTTGAATTTAGTAGTTATGATTCTATATCTATGAAAGAAAAATTGGAAACAACATTTGAAAAAAATTACATGAAAGAATTGAACTATGGTATGACTATTTTTGGTCCTCATAGAGATGATTTTATCTTTCAATTTAATGGAAATGATTTAAAATATTATGGATCACAAGGTCAACAAAAATTAGCTATATTATCTTTTAAGTTATCAGAAATTGATATATTTAAGAACTTAACTGGATTTTATCCGGTAGTTTTATTAGATGATATATTTAGTGAGTTTGATTTGAAAAAGCAAAATAAGTTGTTGAAACTGATTAATAGTAAAGATATTCAGAGTATTTTAACTACTACTAATTTGAATGGTATAAATAAAAAATATTTAGAAAATGCTTATATATATAAAGTTTCTAATGGAAATGTAGAAAGGAAGTAGATTATTTAATGAATGAAGAAAAAGTAAAAGGATCATATGATTCGTCTTCAATTCAGGTTCTTGAAGGTTTAGAGGCCGTTAGAAAGCGACCTGGAATGTATATTGGAAGTACTAGTTCTAGAGGATTACATCATTTAGTATGGGAAATTGTTGATAATGCTATAGATGAAGCCTTAGCTGGCTATTGTTCACATATTGAAGTTATTATTGGTAAGGATAATAGTATTACTGTAAAAGATGATGGTAGAGGTATACCTGTTGATATCCATCCAAAGACTGGTAAAAGTACTGTTGAAACAGTTTATACAGTATTGCATGCTGGTGGTAAATTTGGTGGTGGAGGCTATAAAGTATCTGGTGGTCTTCATGGTGTTGGTGCCAGTGTTGTTAATGCACTAAGTGACTGGCTAGAAGTAAAAGTATATAAAAATGGAAATGTTTATTATCAAAGATTTAGTCATGGTGGACATCCTGATGATAGTTTAAAAATAATTGATAAATGTGATGATGATAGAACAGGTACTACAGTTCATTTTTTACCAGATGATGAAATTTTTACTGAAACTACGGTTTATGACTATGATATTTTAATGAAAAGATTAAGAGAATTAGCCTTTTTAAATAAAGGTCTTAGAATATCTTTATATGATGAAAGAGAAGCAGATAAAAAAGATTCATTTTGCTATGAAGGTGGTATAAGTGAATATGTTGCTATGATTAATGCTAATAAAAATCCTATTCATGAAACTATTGTTGATGTATCTGGAAAAGATAAGGATATAAGTGTTGAAATAGCTTTACAATATAATGAAACTTATAATTCTTGTATTTATTCATTTGTTAATAATATTACTACTCCTGAAGGTGGTACTCATGAAGATGGAGCTAGAAGAGCTTTAACAAGAGTTTTAAATAAATATGCAGTATCTGCAGGAATATTAAAACAAAATGATGATCCTTTAACTGGTGATGATGTTAGAGAAGGTATAACTATGATAGTTTCTGTTAAACATCCTGATCCTCAATTTGAGGGACAAACTAAGACGAAACTAGGAAATAGTGAGGTTCGTGGGGTTGTGGATAAAATTTTTTCAGAGTCTTTTGAGAGATTTTTAATGGAAAATCCTGATCAGGCTAAGGTAATTATTGAAAAATCCATGACTGCTAGTAGAGCTCGTGTTGCTGCTAAAAAGGCTAGGGAGTTAACTAGAAGAAAAGGTGACTTAGATGTAACTAATTTCTACGGCAAACTTTCTGACTGTAAGAGTAAAGATGCTAGTATTAGTGAAATATTCTTAGTCGAAGGAGATTCAGCAGGCGGGTCTGCTATAAAAGGTAGAGATAGTATGACTCAAGCTATTTTACCTTTACGTGGTAAGATTTTGAATGTTGAAAAGGCTAGAATTGACAGGGCCTTGTCAAATGAAGAAATAAGAACTATTATTACAGCATTTGGTACTGGTATTGGTGAAGAATTTGATTTGAGTAAATTACGTTATCATAAAATAATTATCATGACGGATGCTGATGTTGATGGAAGTCATATTAGAGTTTTATTATTAACTTTATTCTATAGATTCTTTAGACCTATTGTAGAAGCAGGACATGTTTATGCAGCTCAACCTCCATTATTTGTTATAAAACATGGTAAAACTATAAAATATGTTTTAAATGAGCAAGAAAGAGATGAATATTTAGCGACTTTATCTCCTAATACTAAATACGATATTATGCGTATGAAAGGTTTAGGAGAAATGGATGCTGAAGAATTAAATGAAACTACAATGGATATACACAAAAGAGTTTTAAGACAAATAACTGTTGATGATACTATTGCTGCTGATGAGGTTTTCTCTAAGCTTATGGGTGAAGAAGTAGGTCCAAGAAGAGAATTTATTGAAACAAATGCTACTTATGTGGAAAATTTGGATGTGTAGGAGGTTTTAGGTATGGATAGATTAGAAAAAAATAATATTGTTAAAGAAGTCCAAGATTCTTTTTTAGAGTATTCTATGAGTGTTATCGTTGCTCGTGCACTTCCTGATTTAAGAGATGGTTTAAAGCCGGTTCACAGAAGAATTCTTTATTCTATGTATGAATCTGGTTATACACCTGATAAACCTCATAAAAAGAGTGCTAGAATTGTTGGGGATGTTATGGGTAAATATCATCCACATGGCGATTCTAGTATATATGAAGCAATGGTAAGAATGGCTCAAGACTTCTCGTATAGATATATGTTAGTTGATGGTCATGGTAACTTTGGTAATATTGAAGGATATGGAGCTGCTGCTATGCGTTATACAGAGTCTCGTCTTTCAAAAATTTCTTTGGAATTACTTAGAAATATTAATAAAAATACAGTTAATTTTAGTCCAAACTTTGATGAAAGTGAAAGAGAACCTGAAGTATTACCTTCACGTTTCCCTAATATTTTAGTTAATGGTACTACTGGTATAGCTGTTGGTATGGCTACTAATATACCACCTCATAATTTGAGAGAGGTAATTGATGGTTGTGTTGCTTATATTGATAATCATGATATTGAACTTGATGAATTAATGCAATATATTAAAGGACCGGATTTTCCTACTGGCGCAACAATTTTAGGAAATGCTGGTATCAGAAAGGCTTATGAAACTGGCAGAGGTACTATTACTATCAGAAGTAAAGCTACAATTGAAGAAGTAAATGGTAAGCACTGTATAATAATCGATGAAGTTCCTTATGGTGTAAATACTTTAGAGTTGAAAAATAAGGTTGCTGAACTTGTTCATAATAAGACAATAGAAGGTATAGCTGATTATCATTCTGATTTAAAGAATGGTATCAAAATTACAATAACTTTAAAGAAAGATGCAAATGCCCAAGTTGTTTTAAATAAGTTATATAAGCATACTTCATTTCAAACTACGTATGGAATTATATTCTTAATGTTGGATCAAGGTGTTCCAAAGACTTTAGGTTTAAAGGATATTATAGTTAAATATATCGATTTCCAACGTGAAGTAATTATTAGAAGAACTAAATATGACTTAGATGTTGCTGAAAAACGTGTTCATATTTTAGAAGGTTTAAAGATAGCACTTGATAATATTGATGCTGTTATTAAATTAATTAGAGCTGCTAAGTCTGATGATGAGGCTAGAACTGGCTTGATGAATAACTTTAAGTTAAGTGAAATTCAGGCTAATGCTATTCTAGAAATGAAATTACGTCGTTTAACCGGTTTAGAACGTGAAAAAATTGAAAATGAATTAAATGACTTATTAAAATTAATTGAAGAGTTACGTGGCATTTTAGCTAGTGATTCTAAGGTTTTAGAAGTTATCAAGAATGAATTGTTAGAAATTAAGGAAAAATATGGTGATGAGCGTCGTACAAATATTGATATGACTGCTATTGAATATATTGAAGATGAGTCTTTGATACCTAATGAAGATGTAATTATTACATTAACTCGTAATGGTTATATTAAAAGATTAAGATCTGATACTTACCGTACGCAAAATCGTGGTGGTGTAGGTGTTAATGGTATGACTACTCATGAAGAAGATTTTGTGGAACAATTAATTTCTATGAAAACTCATGACTATGTATTGTTCTTCTCTAATAAGGGTAGAGTTTATCGTATGAAGGGTTATGAAGTTCCTGAATTTTCAAGGCAATCAAAGGGTCTTCCAATAATAAATTTACTACAATTAGATAAAGATGAGAACATTAGTTCGATTGTGGAAATTTCTGCTTCGTCTGATGATATTAAATATTTAGTGTTTGCTACTAAGAATGGAATAGTTAAGAGAACTGATATTTCAGAATTTAATAATATTAGAAAATCTGGTAAAATTGCTATTGTATTAAAGGAAAATGATGAGTTAATTTCTGTAAGAAAGACTTGTGGAAATGATGAAGTTGCTATTGGAGCTAATAATGGTAGAATGGTTCGCTTTGTTGAAAGTGAAATAAGACCTATGGGAAGAAGTAGCTCTGGTGTAAAAGGTATTGATTTAGATGGAAGTTATGTTATTGGATCAGAAGTTGTTAATCCAGGGCAAGAAGTTTTAATTGTTACTGATAAAGGATACGGTAAACGAACTGTTATTGATGAATATAGATTAACTCATAGAGGTAGTAAGGGTGTTAAAGCATTAAATATTACTGAAAAGAATGGTACTATGGTTGCTTTAAAACGTATTGAAAGCGAAGAATATGATATTGTTATTGTTACTGATAATGGTACTATTATGAAAATGCCATTGAATCAAGTTTCTCTTTTAAGACGTGCTACTCAAGGTGTTAGACTTATCAATTTAAAGAATAACGAATTAGTTTCAACGGTTGCTTTAGTAACAAAAGATGAAGAAGATAATTAATTTATAAAATTAAAATTTAAGAAAGGCGTTGTGCCTTTCTTTTTTTGCGTTTTTATCGATAAATTTTACATAATTTTACTTGTGGAAAAAAATTTTTGAATATTTTCTGATCAATTTAGAATTTATTTTAATATTTTTTCAAACTATATATATCAGTATTTATTTTTATTTCAGTGATAAATTATTTCCCGGGAAATAATTTACATGTGTACTTTTACTTATTTGTTTAGTAAAATCGTAATGTTTCACGTGAAACATTGATATCAATTTATTAATTTAGCTTTTACTTTATTGATAATTGTACTTAATTTATATGTCTTTTAGTTTTTACACGATACGTATTTTTTATTGCTAATCGTTTAAATTGTTTTTTAGAAAATGATTTTGATAACTGGATTTGTTTCATCTATTTAATTATTTAATGTTTCATGTGAAACATAGCAATATTATAATTTAATAGTAATATTTGATATTAAATAATGAATTATTGTTGTTTAAAAATGCTAAAAATTACAATTTAGTTTTTTAAAGTTTATAAGTGTAATACCATATAAACATATTTTAATTTTTATGATTATATGCAAATTTACTTTATAATTCATCTAAATTATTTCCCGGGAAATAATTTAAGTTACTAAAAGATACTATTATTATGTTTTTATCCGATGTTTCACGTGAAACATTGGAAATGTATACTAATATAAGCAATATTTGTTAGTAAATGAAAAAATTATTATTGATTAAAAATAATAGAAACCATAATTTAGTTTATGTGTATATGATATATATCAAATATGGTGCCTTTTTTAATACTTATATTTAAATTTTGATTTTTAATTAATTTTATATTTTAAATATTAGTATTATTTTTTCTATTGCTTATTTTTATAAGAAAATATATTTGATTTGTTATTTTTATTTTAATAATTAATGTAATAATTTTGGCTTAAAATATGCTTAAATTATTTCCCGGGAAATAATTTAATGTAGTTGAAACTAGCTATTTTAAATTGTTTATTTATGTTCCACGTGAAACATTAGTATTATTTTATTAAGATCAACTAATCATTGCTTTAATTTTATATATAGTTAAATTAAAATATCGCAGATAAATGTATGCTTATTTTTGAATAATATAATTTGTTTAATAGTGCTTTTTTTATGTTTTATTTGAAACATTAAATAGATTTATATTTAACTGTTAGCAATTTTGTTTATTTATATTTAAATTATTTCTTTTTTTGTTTATAAATAAGAAGATAGTTTTTGTATTGTTTACTATAATGTTTCACGTGAAACATTGAATATTTTAATTAATTATTGTGTAGAATTATTAATTGTGTTTACAAAATAAAATAAATATATTAGAATTAATTTGTGCAATGAGAACGGTGGAACCAGGTCAGGATCGGAAGGTAGCAGCCTTAACATTTAAATTCTCATGTGCACTTTTTTTGTTTTTATATGGTGATTATATGAAAGATGAATATATGAAATTAGCTTTGAAAGAGGCTGAAAAGGCATTTTTTGAAGATGAAGTACCGGTTGGTGCTGTTATAGTTAAGGATAATAAGGTTTTAGCAATGGCCCATAATGAAAAAGAAAAGAGAAAATGTTCCATTTTTCATGCTGAAATGCTTGCTATAGAAGAAGCTTGCAAAAAAATTAATAATTGGCGATTAGAAGACTGTGATATGTATATTACCTTAAATCCTTGTCCTATGTGTGCTAGCGCTATTAAGCAGTCTAGAATAAAAAATGTTTATTGTGGATTAACTAATTCTGATGTTGAAAACACTTTAGTTGTGGAAAAAATATTTTCAGCAGACAATACTAATCCTAGTGTTAACTTCGAAACGAATTTATGTGTTGAAGAAGTTTCTTCTTTACTAAAAAAGTTTTTTTCATCAAAAAGAATAAAATAGTTAACGTATATATGATATAATTTTTGTAGTGGGGTGTTATTATGTATCATGCATTATATAGAAAATATCGACCTAGTAATTTTGATGATGTAGTTGGACAAGATGTTATTGTTACTACTTTAAAAAATTCGATTATTAATAAAACATTTACACATGCTTATATGTTTTTTGGACCTAGAGGAACTGGTAAAACAACTATTTCTAAAATATTTGCTAGAGCTGTAAATTGTAGTAATCCGACTGAATCTGGCCCATGTAATGAATGTGATAATTGTATTCATTCAATGGAAAAAGAATGCGTTGATATTATAGAAATAGATGCTGCCAGTAATAATGGGGTTGACGAAATCAGGGAATTAAAGAGTAAAATTTCGTTAGTTCCAGCTGAGCTTAAATATAAGGTTTATATAATAGATGAAGTTCATATGCTTTCAATTGGTGCATTTAATGCATTATTAAAAACTTTAGAAGAACCACCTGAACACGCAATATTTATTTTAGCAACTACTGATCCACAAAAAGTTCCTGAAACTATTATTTCACGCTGTCAATGCTTTTCATTTAAAAGAATTTCAGAAAGCTCTATAGTTAATCGTTTAAAAAGCATTGTGGAAAAAGAAAATATTTCGATTGACTCTAAAGTTTTAAATGAAATTGCTTCTTTCTGTGATGGTGGTATGAGAGATGCACTTGGATTGCTTGATAAGCTTAGTTCTTATACTGATAAAAAAATTACAGAAGAGTCTTTTGCAGAACTTAATGGCATTATAACTAAAGATGAATTGGAAAAATTTTCCAAATATGTTTTTGAAGCTGATATTCCTAATGTGTTATCATCTTTAAATAATTATAATGAATCAGGTAAAAATCTGGTTCAAGTTATTGTTCAACTAATGAATTATTTACGTAATATTGTTGTGGACTATTATGTTAATAATGTTAAGTGTAATTATTCTGTTGCTCTGGTACTTTCTTTAGTAAATGAAATAAATAATAATTTGTTTGAAATTAAACGATCTGATAATCCTAGAATTTATATTGAAATGTTTTTAGTTGATTTTTGTAGTAATAAAATTTCAGTAGGTGAAACTAAAATTATTTCCCGGGAAATAATTTTGCCTGAATCTAATGTTAAACCTGAAAGTAATAAAGTTGTTGAAAATAAAGATACAGCGAAAGAAAAGCAAACGAATGTTCGTAATAATGAAATCGATGTAGTTTCTACTGATTTTGCTGTAAAAAGTTTAGTGCCTCTTAATATTGATGATATTATGAAGGCTAGAGTAAATAATATTATGGCTCAGGCTAATAAAAATACTTTAAAATCAATAATTGATAATATGAATATGTTTAATGATTATACTTTCGATACTGAAATAGGATTTGCTGCATGTGCTTTATTGGATGCAAGTGTTCGTGCGGCTAGTTCTGATGGATTTATTCTTAGTTATGAATATGATTCAATAGTTAAACAAAATATTTCTAATATAAAGAAAATTACAGAAATTTATAACAAAATTTGTAATACTAATTATGTTATTGCTATTATAAGTGATTCTGACTGGGAAAAACAAAAGAAGAATTATATAAGTGTAATTAAGGCTGGTGGTTCGTACAAAATTATTGAAGAACCAAAGGAAGAGTTATTGGATGAAAGTGAAAATAGTGATATAATATCTAATGATGCGATAAATCTATTTGGTGATATTGTTGAAATTGATTAATATAAAGGAGAATAAATATGAATATACAAGCTATGATGAAGCAAGCACAAGCTTTGCAAAAAGATATGCTGAAAGCAAAAAAAGAAATTGATGAGAAAGAATTTGTTGGAGAAAGTTCTTTAGTAAAGATTACTTTATTGGGCTCAAAAGATATTAAAAGTGTTGAAATAGATAAAAATTCTGATTTAACTTCAGATGATATTGAAATGTTAGAAGATATGATTACTGTTGCTTTTAAGGATGCTTTAAAGAAAATAGATAATGAAACTGAAAAGAAAATGGGAAAATTCGCTAATATTCCTGGATTATTTTAGTTATGTATCCTGATAGTTTAAAAAATTTAATTGAATCTTTTAAGTATTTGCCAGGTATTGGTGAAAAAACAGCTGAACGTTTGGCATTTGCTGTTTTAGAGTTTGATGAGGATCAATGTGAACTTTTTTCTCAAAGTCTACTTGATGTAAAAAGTAAGATTAAAAAGTGTTCTATTTGTAACACTTTAACAGAAAATGATGTTTGCTTTGTGTGTAGTAATAATTTAAGAGATAATGAAATTTTATGTGTTGTTGATGATACCAAAAGTGTGTTTTTGTTTGAAAAACTCGGAATGTTTAATGGATATTATCATGTGTTAGATGGTCTTATTTCACCTTTAGATGGTGTTAATCCTGAAGATATAGGTCTTAATAAGCTTATTGAAAGAATTTCAAAAGACAAATTTAAAGAAATTATTTTAGCTTTTAAACCTAGTATTGAGGGAGAAACTACGGCTTTATACATAAAAAAAATCTTATCTGATATGGATGTTGTTGTTAGTAGACTAGCATCTGGTTTACCAATAGGTGCTGATATGGAGTATGTAGATAAATTAACGTTAGAAAGAGCGTTAATTGATCGAAAAGAAATAGAATAATAATTTATTTTGTTCATAATCTTCTACTGAGGAGATATTGTTATGAAATTTATATTATTTGTAGTAAAAAAAATTATTTTAAGTGCCTTTATTTTGTATGGTTATAATTTAATAGCTGTCAATTTTAATATGATTATTCCAATCAATGTTTACACATTAGGCTTTATTACTTTTTTGGGTAGTCCTGCTTTGATTGCTTTAGTATTGTTTAAAATATTGGCCTTATAGGAGGTTATTTTTCGTGGAAAAATTAAGTACTAAGGAAGAGAAGTATGAGAATTTTGTTCAAAACATTATTAAGAATAAAAAAATATCACATGCCTATATTATAGAATTATGTGATTATGAAAGTGATATGGTTCTTGCAAACGATTTTATAAAATTAATTTTATGTAAACATGCCTGTACTTCTTTTGATGCTTTAAATTGTAGTAAATGTAATGTGTGTAAATTAATTGATGATTTTAATTATCCTGATGTTAGATATATAGAACCTGATGGTAAAGAAATTAAGAAAAATCAACTTCTTGAGATCATAAAAGATTATGGTAATAAGTCTATGCTTGACAATAAGAGAATTTATGTAATCAAAGAAGCTGATAAAATGAATTTGTTTGCTTCTAATACTTTATTAAAGTTTCTTGAAGAACCGGTTGATGATGTTATAGCTATTCTACTTACTACGAATAGATATAAAATTATTGATACAGTTTTATCAAGATGCCAGATATTAACTATTGGCACTGATAGATTTGATTCAGTTTTTAATGAAAACATGAACAAATTAATTACATATGTTTTAAATGGTAATAGATTATTTACAAATTATAATGAAATATTATCTATTTTACCTACTAAGTTAGAGGCTTTTTCTTATTTTATGCATATTCAAAATGTTTTTCTATTATATTTACAAACTGATATAACTTTGTATCAAAGTCTTGAAGATGCTTCTAAAAAACAAGTAATGTCAGATTTAAAAATTATACAAAAAGGTTTAAAAGAATTGGACTATAATGTTAACTATAAGTTATGGTTAGATTCTATGTTTGCTAAATTAATTGGTGGTGGTAGTAATGATTGATGTATTGTGTGTAACTTATGATAGTACTAAACAAATTAATTTTTTGGCTCCAGGCGACTCAATTTATGAAAATGGTGATAAGGTAATTGTTAGTACAGAAAACGGGTTTCATTTAGCTACTGTTAAAAAAGGTAATTATAAACAAAAAAAAGAGAATCTTGTATTACCTTTGGACAAAGTTGTGAGAAAAGCTACAGATGAAGACTTAAAACAGTACGATGAAAATTTTAAAAATGCTGAAAAGGCATTAGCAGAAGCTAAAAAGATAAGTAAAGATTTAAATTTAGATATGAATTTTTTAGATGCTTTTTATAATCTTGATAAATCTCAATTATTGTTCTCATTTTTATCTGATGACAGAGTTGATTTTAGGGAACTTGCTAAAAAGTTGGCACAAAAATATAAGACTAGAATCGAGCTTAGGCAAATTGGTGTTAGAGATAAGGCAAAAAGAGTTGGTGGATTAGGTCCTTGTGGTTTATTTTTGTGTTGTAATTCGTTTTTAACTGATTTTAATAGTGTTTCTATTAATATGGCAAAAAATCAGTTTTTAGCTTTGAATCCTTCTAAAATTAATGGTGTTTGTGGTAGACTATTGTGTTGTTTAGGTTATGAGAATGATGTATACACTGAGTTGAAAAAAGATTTTCCAAAATTAGGTTCTATTATTGAGACTGAATATGGTATTGGAAAAATTGTTGAAATTGATGTTTTTAAGCGTACTTATAGTGTTGATTTGAAAGAAAAAGGTATTGTTGAATTCAAATTAGAAGGTAGTTATGGAAAGAATAAATGATATATTAGGGTATAAAAATAGAAAAATTTTTCAAGATGATGAGTGTTTTTCTTTTTCTCTGGATAGTGTAATGCTTTCAAATTTTGTAACTATTAGACATCGTGATAAAAATATTTTAGATTTAGGTACTGGAAATGGTGTTGTTCCTTTAATACTTTCTCTTAGAACTAATAAAAAAATACTTGGTGTTGAACTTCAGAAAAAACTTGCTGATATGGCTAATAGGTCTGTAGAACTTAATAATTTAAGTGAACAAATTACTATTATTAATCAAGATATGAAAGAATTTGCATCTGATTCAAATGTTGATAAGTTTGATGTTATAACATGTAATCCTCCTTATTTTAAGGTGAACGAAAAGAATTATTTTAATTTAAGCGAAGAGAAAATATTAGCAAGGCATGAGGTTGGTGTCACTTTGAGTGATGTTTTTTGCGTTTCTAAAAAATTATTAAAAAATGGTGGAAACTTTGCAATTGTTCATAGACCAGAACGTTTATTGGAAATTGTTGATTTATTTAGAAGTAATGGAATTTCTCCAAAAAGGTTACAGTTTGTATATGAAAAATTGTCAAAAGATGCTATTTTAATTTTAGTTGAAGGTCAGAAGGATGGTAAACCTGGTCTTAAAGTTGAGAAACCTTTTATCATGTATAATGAAGATGGAAGTATGACTGAAGAATATGAATTATTTTGTAAAGAGGTGAGAAATAATGAGTCAAATTAGTTATAATGATACAGCGAGCTTATATTTAATACCTACGCCCATTGGTAATTTGGACGATATTACTATAAGATCTTTAAATACACTAAAGGAAGTAGATTTAGTTTTATGTGAAGATACTAGAGAAACTGGTAAGTTATTAAGTAAATATGATATTAAAAAGAAACTAGTTAGTTGTCATGAATTTAATGAAGAAAAGGTTAAATCTTATGTTGTAGAACAATTGTCTAAAGGTATGAATATTGGTCTTGTTACTGATCAGGGTACTCCTATAATTAGTGATCCAGGATATGTAATTGTAAATGAAGTAATTTCTAATAATCATAACGTTATTAGTTTACCTGGTGCTACAGCTTTTGTACCTGCTTTAACATCTTCTGGTATTTCTCCTTCACCTTTCTTATTTTATGGTTTTTTAAACGCAAAGGATTCTAAACAAAAGAAAGAATTACTTGGCTTGAAGGATTATAAGTATACGATGATTTTTTATGAATCACCTCATAGACTGGAAAATACATTGAAGAATATGTTAGAAGTACTTGGTAATAGAAAAATATCTATTTCTAGGGAGATTTCTAAAATTCATGAGGAAATATATAGAGATTATATTGAAAATTTGATACCTGTAGCGTCAAGTTTAAAAGGGGAATTTGTTCTTATTGTTGATGGTAATCATGAAAAAGTTGATTATAGCGATATGACTATTATTGAACATGTTAATATTTATTTGGAAGATGGTATTTCAGAAAAAGATGCTATAAAATTAGTGGCAAAAGAGAGAAATGTAGCTAAGTCTATTATTTATAAAGAATATCATAATGGGAAGTGATTAAATGAAACTTATTGTTGGATTAGGTAATCCTGGAAAAGAGTATGAAAAAACGAGACATAATATAGGTTTTATGGTTGTGGATAATTATATTTTATATAAAAAATGTGCTGGTGACTGGAAACAAAAATTTAATAGTTTGTATTTTCAAACTAATATTTCTGGTGAAAAGGTTATATTTTTAAAGCCAAGTACTTATATGAATTTGTCTGGTAATGCTGTTTTAGAGTGTGCTAATTATTTTAAAATTGATGTGTCAGATATTTTGGTTATTTCTGATGACCTTGATTTGTTAGTTGGTAACTTTAAATTAAAAGAATCTGGATCATCTGGCGGACATAATGGTTTAAAAAATATTGCACTATGTTTGGGTACAGAAAAATTCAAACGTTTAAAAGTGGGTATTTCAAAATCTACTGGTGGAGATATAAAAGACTATGTTTTGGGTAAAATATCTAGTGATGACTTGAAGGTTTATGATGAATTATTCAATACTTTAAATGTAGTTATTGATGACTATTTTACTATGAATTTTTCAGATTTGATGAGTAAACACAATAAAAAAAATAGGTGATTTAATGAATTTTTTTGATAATTTAATTCATGTTGATGTTAAGAAAAATATGTGTATAGCTGGTCTTTCAGATGAGCTTTTTTGTGTTTATTTGTACAAATTATTTGCAGAGAAAAATAAGAGTATACTTTTAGTTGTTAATTCTTTATACGAAGCTAATACTTTGTTTTCAACTTTAAATAATTATACTGATAAAGTAAGGCTATTTCCTATGGATGATTTCTTAACAAGTGAAGCTCTAGCAATAAGTCCTGATTTAAAAATAAATAGATTAAATACTTTAAATGATTTAATTTATGGTGAACCTTGTATTGTTGTTACTAATTTAACAGGTTATTTAAGATTTTTACCTAGTAAAAAAACGTATGAAGATTTTGTTTTAAATTTATGTGCAGGTGAGGAAATTTCACCTAAATTCCTTGTGGAAAAACTTATTAAAGCAAATTATTCTCGTACAACATTGGTTACTAGAACTGGAGAAATAGGCGTGAGAGGATTTGTTATTGATGTTTTTCCTATTAATGAAGAATATCCAGTTAGAATTGAATTTTTTGGTGATGAAATCGATTCAATTAGATATTTTGATGTGAATACACAAAAGACAATAAAGAAGATAAATAAGATTTCAATTAATCCTTTTTCTGAATTTTTAACTTATAATGATGTTATTGAGGAACAATTTGATAAGCAAAAATACTTGCCAACATATGAAGATGTTGTTTCTATATCTGAATATTTTAATTCCGGTTATGTATTTTATAAAGATTATGAACAATTAAAAACTAGTTATTTACATATGCTTGATGAGATTAATACTTATAATAGTGAACGTGACGTTAAGTTTAAGGGTAATTATATGTTTTCTTTGGATGATATTAAGGTTAGTTATCCTGTTTATTATATGTCTATTAATAATATAACTAATAGTGATTTAGATGTTTTAAAATATGATGTTAAGACTATAAATAACTTTGCTGAAGATATAGATCGTATCAATTCATTTATTAGAGAAAATATTGCATCTGGTAAGACTGTACTTATTTGTTTAAAAAAATATCAATTAAAGAGTATTAGTAAAAAGTTGAATATGAATTATGTTGAGGCAACATTAGATAACATTGCTTTAAATAAAGTTAATCTTATTGAAAAAGAATTTAATCATGGTTATATTTTCAATGATTTTGTTTTACTTACTGCTAATGAATTATTTATTAATAATGAACGTAAGAGAAAATATAATACTACGTTTAAGTATTCTTCATCGATTTCTGATATTTCAAAGTTAAATATTGGTGATTATGTAGTTCATAGTGTTCATGGTATTGGAATGTATAATGGTATTAAGACTTTATCTTCATTTGGCTATGAAAAAGATTATTTAGAAGTGTTATATCAAGGTACCGATAAGATATATATACCTGTTGAAAAAATAGATTTATTGACTAAGTATTCCACAAAGGATGGAGTGTTACCTAAAATCAATAAGCTAGGTGGAACAGAATGGGAAAAAACAAAAGCAAGAGTCAGAAGTAAAGTAAAAGATATGGCTGATAAATTGTTAAAATTGTATGCTGAGAGGGAGTCAAAAAAAGGGTTTGCTTTTTCACCTGATTGTGATATGTTACATGATTTTGAGAACGACTTTCAATATGAGTTAACAAAGGATCAAATAACGGCAATTCAACAAATAAAATCAGATATGGAAAAGTCTGTTCCTATGGATAGATTACTTTGTGGTGATGTTGGTTTTGGTAAGACTGAAGTTGCATTTGTGGCGGCATTTAAAGCTATTTTAGATTCAAAACAAGTATTGTTTTTGTGTCCTACTACTATTTTATCTAACCAACATTATGAAAATGCTAAAGAAAGATTTAAAAACTTTCCAGTATCTATTGCTTTACTTAATAGATTTACTCCAGCTAAAGAAGTTAATAACATTATCGAAGGTTTAAAAAATGGAACAATAGATTTAGTCTTTGGTACACATAGATTACTGAGTGATGATGTAAAACCTAAAGATCTGGGATTACTTATAATCGATGAGGAACAACGTTTTGGGGTTTTACACAAAGAAAAAATAAAAGAATATAAAACAAATGTTGATGTACTTACTTTATCAGCTACACCTATACCTAGAACTTTACAAATGTCTTTGGTTGGTATAAGAAGTCTTTCATTAATTGAAACGCCACCTGTTAATAGATATCCTGTTCAGACTTATGTTATTCAGAAAAATATGCAGATTTTAAAAGACGCTATTTACAAGGAATTGAGTAGAAATGGACAAGTATATATTCTTTATAATAAAGTTCAGTCTATTAATGAGGAAGCTTTAAAAATTCAAAGACTAGTTCCAGAGGCTAGTATTGCTGTTGCTCATGGTCAAATGACTAAGAATGAACTTGAAAGTAAGATTTTTGACTTTGTTAATAAAAAATATGATGTTTTAGTGTGTACAACGATTATTGAAACTGGTATTGATATACCTAACGTTAATACCTTGATAATAATAGATGCTGATAGGTTTGGTTTAAGTCAGTTGTATCAAATTCGTGGACGTGTTGGACGTAGTGATAGATTTGCTTATGCATATTTAATGTATGATGAAAGAAAAATTTTAACTGAGCAGGCTATAAAGAGATTAAATGTTATAAAAGAATTTACCGAACTTGGTTCTGGATTCTCTATTGCGGCAAGAGATTTGTCTATTCGTGGAGCTGGAGATATTTTAGGTAGTGAACAAGCTGGTTTTATTGACTCTGTTGGTATTGACTTATATTTAAAAATGTTAAATGAAGAAGTTAGTAGTAGAAATGAAATTACAGTAGAAGAGAGGGAAGAAGTTGATACTAAACCATTGATTAATGTTTCTACCCATATTGATGATAGTTATGTTAGTGATGATGATTTAAAAATTGAGATTCATCGTAAAATTAATGAAGTTGATTCATTGGAGAAATTTAACGCTATAAAACTAGAATTAGAAGATCGTTTTGGTAAAATCAATGAAGATATTTCTATTTATATGTATGAAGAATGGTTTGAAAAATTAGCGCAAAAACTAAATATTAAAAATGTTCATCAAAATAAAAATTCAATAGAAATAGTTTTATCTGAAGAATTAATTAGTAAGGTTAGTGTTGATGATATTTTTATGGATGCGTTTTATATTTCAAATATGTTTAGATTTATAAGTAAAGGAACAAACTTGATTATTGTACTAGACATAATTAAATTAGAAAAACATCCTATTTATTATTTAGTTTCTCTTTTAGATAAAATTTATTCTAGATACAAAAATAGTATTGACTAAATCGATTTATACTGATTAAATTTATTATACTAGGAGTGATAATGTGACGAATAATGTTGAAGATTTTAAAAAGACTCATTTAGATAATTATAGAAGAGCTTTAGTTGATACTTTAGTTAATAATACAAATGCTTTATTTGATGAAGATATTGCTTCTTTATTGAAAAAGCCACCATTAGATTCTATGGATGTTATTAAAAGTAGATTTTTGGACTTGGCTAAGAAAAATAAAATAATTTTAAATGCCGAAAAGTTAGATACTATTTTAGATAATTATCGTAGTAAATGTTTAGAATTTTGTAAGACACTAAAAGATGTTAGAATTAATACTTTGTCAAAAATAATAAATGATTTTAAATTAAGTAATGATAATAATACTATTAAGTTAATGAAAAAAGATTTTATTAGTGTTAATAAAACTATAAAATCAGAAATTAAAGATTTTATTAAAGATATATTAAATACTGAAATATTTGAAAAAATGGATTTATTGTTTGATAAAAATGTGGATTCAGCTATTAAAAAACGAATAATTACTGATGTTACTAAATATATTAATAATAATTATTTAAAACAGTTGCTTGAAAATATTGATTTTAAAATTTTGGTCAAAGATACAATATTAACTAATAGTATCAAAGAACAAGGTGAAAGATATTTATTTACTCTTGAAAATTCTAGATTATTTGATGTTCAATAATGACTGATATTTCAGTCTTTTTTTTGTGCTTAATGAAAAATACTTTTAAATATGAACAAAATGATATTCCTATGGAAATATTTACCAAGGGAATTTTTGGAAATATTTATTATAATATAGGTGAGAAACAAATATTTTGTATAAAAAGTGTAGTTCTAGAGAAAATATTAGTATGAAGAAAGTGAGGAATAATTTTATGAAGTCAACTGGTGTAGTGAGAAGAGTAGATGATTTAGGAAGAATTGTTATTCCCAAAGAAATTCGACGTACTCTTAGAATTCGTGATGGAGAATCTTTAGAAATATTTGTTGATAGAGAAATGATTGCTTTAAAGAAGTTTTCAAAAATGTCTGATATGGATGATGTTTCAAAAGAGTTGGTTGAAATAATTAATGCTAATATTAAAAAAACAGTATTAATTACTGATAGAGATAAATTTGTTGCTGGATCTGGTAATTTAAAGAAGAAATATATTGATTCTAATATTTCTAGATATTTAGAAAGTGTTATGAATGATAGGAAAACTTTATTTGAATCTAGTCTTCATACTGTTGAATTAATTGAAAATGAAAAGGAAAAGTTATCTTATGTTATTCAACCTATAATTATGAATGGTGATGCTATAGGATTAGTCTTGGTTATATCTGATAAAGCTGATATAACAAAACTAGATGAGAAATTAATTTGCGTAGTTGCACAATTTTTAGGAAAACATATTGAAGAATAAAGAAAATTATGTTATACTTCATGCATATCTTAAATGTTGTGATGAAGAGCTTGAATTAAATTTTTATTAAGAGAACTCTGTTTGGTGGGAATGAGTATAAAAATTAATTTAAGTATGGCTTTTGAACTATTATATCGATATGTAGGTATAATCGTAGGTAGGCGTTAACTACTTGAGTGTATAATATCAGAAGTATTATAAAATAAGGTGGTACCGCGAGAGACTTCTCGTCCTTATGTTTATAATATTTTTTTTTGGTATTAAATTTGAAGGAGGATGATATTATGGGTAAAAAGTTTTATATTTCTACTGCTATTGCTTATACTTCTGGTAAGCCACATATAGGTAATACATATGAAATTGTTTTGGCAGATTCAATTGCTAGATTTAAAAGACAACATGGATATGATGTTTATTTTCAGACTGGTACTGATGAACATGGTATTAAAATTGAAGAAAAAGCTAGAGATGCTGGCGTATCACCAAAGGAATTTGTTGATGGTATAGCTAAACAAATTCAAGGTATTTGGGATTTGATGAATACTAGTTATGATAAATTTGTAAGAACTACAGATCCTCATCATAAAGAAGTTGTTCAACATATCTTTAAAAAGATGTATGATTCAGGAGATATTTATAAAGGTGAATACAAAGGATTATATTGTACTCCTTGTGAATCTTTTTGGACTGAATCTCAGTTAGTTGATGGAAAATGTCCTGATTGTAATAGAGAAGTTCATGAAGCAAGAGAAGAGGCATATTTCTTTAAATTAAGTAAATATCAAGATAAGTTAGAAAAATATATAGAAGAACATCCTGATTTTATTCAACCAGTTTCTAGAAAAAATGAAATGTTAAATAACTTTATTAAACCTGGTTTACAAGATTTATGTGTTTCAAGAACATCATTAACATGGGGTATTCCAGTTACTTTTGATGAAGGACATGTTGTATATGTATGGCTTGATGCATTAACTAACTATATTACTAATATTGGATATGATGTTGATAGTCAAACAGAGCAATTTAAAAAATTATGGCCAGCTAATTTACATTTAATTGGTAAAGATATTGTACGTTTTCACTCAATTTATTGGCCTTGTTTCTTATGGTCATTAGGTTTAGAAATACCGGAGAGAATTTTTGGACATCCATGGTTATTAATGAATAACGATAAGATGAGTAAATCTAAGGGTAATGTTATTTACGCTGATGAATTAGCAGAAAAATTTGGTGTTGATGCAGTTAGATATTATTTATTACATGAAATCCCTTTTGCTAATGATGGTAATATTACATATGAACTTCTTATTGAAAAAATAAATAGTGATTTAGCAAATATTTTAGGTAACTTAGTTCAAAGAACTATTTCAATGGGTAATAAGTATTTTTCTGGTACTGTTTGTAATAAAAAAGTATATGAAGATGTAGATAATCCTTTTATTGATAGTATTAATGAATTAGATAGTAAATTAATTGCTAAAATGGATGATTATCAAGTAAGTGATGCTTTAACTGAAATTATGAATGTTTTAAGAGCTAGTAATAAATATATAGATGATACTACTCCTTGGATATTAGCTAAAGATGAGGCTAAGAAAGATAGATTAGAAACTGTAATTTATAACTTATTAGAAGCTATTAGAGTATGTGCACTTTTATTAGAACCATTTATTACTAATACAAGTAAGGAAATTTTAAAACAAATAAATAATGACGTTACTGAATTTAAATATGTAGAAGATAATGAATACAAATTAGGACAACCAGAGGTTTTATTCCAAAGAATAGATAAAGATAAATTTCTTCAAGATATGTAAAATGAAGTGTACAATTATAAAAAAAGAGGAAGTTGGAAATTAATTTTCTCTTTTTTGTGTTATATTTATATTGTTTCGCAGTACAAATATATTTTTAAGGAGATTGTCATGCATAATCGTTTTATTGTTGCTGACTTAATTTTTATATTATTTCAGTTAGTGCTGTTGTACAATATCTTGATGTATTGGAACATGTTAGATATCATTTATTTTTGTTTTATGTTGTACTCTTATATTAGTTTAAAAATATATAGATGGAAAAAATGCCATTAATATGGTATTTTTATTTTGGAGGTATTTTTATGTTTATTGATACACATTGTCATTTATCTATTGAAGATTATGAAGATATAGATAAAGTAGTTAAAGAGAATATTGAATCTGGTGTTAAAAAACTTATAGTTTCTGCTTGTACTAAAAATACTTTTGAGGAAGCTTTGGCTCTAGCTAAAAAATATGATTCAATATATGTTACTTTAGGATTTCATCCTTCTGAAGTTGATACTACTGATGCTGATTTAGAGTTACTTGAAGAGTTATTAAAAACTGATAAAGTTGTTGGTGTTGGTGAAATAGGTCTTGATTATCATTATGGAAAAGATGATATTGATATGCAAAAAGAATTATTTGAAAAACAATTAGTAATAGCTGAAAAATTAAATTTACCGGTTGTTATACATAGTAGAGATGCTGTTAATGATACTATTGAAACTTTGAAGAAACATAATGTAAAAGGTGTTATACATTGTTTTTCTGGTAGTGTAGAGACTGCTGATATTTATATTAAACTGGGTTATAAGCTTGGTATTGGTGGAGTGGTTACTTTTAAAAATAGTAATTTATATAAAGTTGTTGAACATGTTGGACTTGATAATATAGTATTGGAAACTGATTCTCCTTATTTAGCACCTGAACCTTTTCGTGGTAAACAGAACAGTTCAAAGTATATACCTGTTATTGCGACAAAAATAGCTGATATATTAAATGTCTCTTTATCTGAAGTAGAGGAAAAGACTACTAAGACAGCTAGTAATTTATTTGACTTGTAATTACCTTTATGTTAATCTTATTTTAGATAAGGGTTGATGGTGTATGAACTATAAGATGTCTAGATATTTTAATAAAAATACTTTTTTATTTGTAATGTCTATTGTTTTTTTCTTTTTGGTTATTATTGTAATCGGGTTAACTAAGGATAAATTTAATTCTAATTCTAATAGTGTTAGTTTAACTGGTACTAATAGTATTCATATATCTAATAAATTACCATTAACAGATGAATCTGGTAGAACTCTTGATGCTTCTAATGTGGATGATGATATTCTAAATGAAATAGCTTTTTCAGTAGAAAGTACTGGTGATACGAAAATTGCTAGTAATTATGAAGTTTATTTAGAGAGTGATGAAAATGATGATACTATTGATCCAAACTATGTAAAAGTTTATTTGACTGATGGAGATGGAAAGGCTTTTAAAGATTATTCTGGTAATGAAGTTATGACATATAGAAATCTAAGAGTTTCAAAGAGTAGTGCATCTGGTAAGTTATTATATTCTGGTACAATTTTTGGAAATCAGAAGCAAGAATTTAAATTACGTCTTTGGCTAGATGAAACTTATTTTTTAAGTGATACAAAAAAAGAATTTAATGGTATAATAAAAGTTAAGAAATTATCTTAGGAGGATTAACTTATATGGATAAAAAGGGTGTATCAAAAAAAGTTATTTGTTGGATTATATTAATTAGTGTTTTAGTTATTTTGATAGTGGTATTAGCATTTGGTCTTTTAAGTAATAAAAAGGATGATACTGTTGATGAATATAATCCTGGTGTAATTACTATGAGTTATACTGATAGTAATACATTTAAGTTTACTAATTTAGTCCCTTTAACAGATTCACTTGGTAAGACTAGTGAACAATATTTTGATTTTGTTGTTAATACTAAGTTGGAAGATTCTGATGAAATTAATTATGAAATAGCAGTTTCTATTATTGAAGATGAATCTAATGTTACTGATGATATGATTAAGTTTTATTTAGAAAAACAAAATTCTGGATCTTTTAGTAAGGTATTTGGACCTTCTGTTTTTAAAGGCCTTACTAAGAGTAGTAAACTTTCAACTCCAGCTGGTTCTATGGTACTATTGGAGGATACTAAAAAACGTGATTCAGTTGATAATTACCGTCTTAGAGTATTTTTAGATGAAAAGAGTACTGTTGTTCCTGATAATATTTATTATGTTTCTGTAAAAGTAGATGTATTTGGAAAAGATAAGTAGTTTTGAGGCGGTGGTATTATGGATAATACTTTGTCAAAACAATTATTATTGTCAATACTAGGACTGGCTATTTTAATAGTTGCGATAGTTGGTGTTAGTTATGCTGTTTTAGTTGAACCTAATTCTAATTTAAATTCTAAAGACATTGTTTATATTAATTATGATACTGATGTTGATGGTATTTCTTTAATTGGAAGTTTACCGATGAAAGATTCAGAAGGAATTGGTATGAGTAGTTATTTAGATTTTAAAGTTATTTCTAATGTGTCTTCAAATAATATTATTAATTATGAAGTGTTGTTAGAAAGAGTTAAAGATGATGATTATACTTTACTTGGTGATAATGAAGTTAGAATATATTTAGAAAAACTTGTTAATGGAAGATATGTTCCTGTTGATAATTATCCTAGTTATTTTACTTCTACTTTAGAAAATAATATTTTTAATGCTGGTAATTCAAGTAATAGTATGATTTTATATTCTGGTGTTTTTAGAAATACAACTGAAGATACTAAACAATTTTGTGATAATTATAGACTTAAAATATGGACTGATGAAGAGACTGTTATAGGTAGTTCTTCTAAAAATTTTAAGGCTATTGTGAAAGTTAATTATAATTTGGACGTGTAAAGCGTTCTTTTTTATTTGTAAAAATATAGATTTTTAACTTTGATAAGTATTATAATTGTTATAGATTAGGAGGCAATTTCATGAGAATTCATGCTGATTTAAATGATAAAGTGCATAATTTTCAGACTGAGTTGAGTACTTTTGAAAAAATAAAGTATATTTTTCATTTTATAGCTCAGGCATTTTTATATGCAGTTTTTGTCTTCTTTATAGGTTTTGGTTTAGTAATGGCTTTATACTTTGGTGACTTAGTTTATAACTTAAGTAAAGGTAATAATAAAACACCATTATTTGATGCCTATATTATTGTTTCTCAAAGTATGGTACCAACAATTAATGTTGATGATGCTATTGTTATTAGAAGAGAAACTGGTAAAAATTTGGAATTAGGTGATATAATAACATTCTCATCTATTGATCCATCCTATCCAGATTTAACTGTTACACATAGAATAGTTAGTAAAGAAAAATCTAGTTCTGGTGCATATTTATTTAGAACTAAGGGTGATAATAACAGTATTATGGATCCTTCAATAGTTGCGGAAGATAGAATATTTGGAAAGGTAATTTTAAAAATACCTAAGCTTGGTGCTGTTAGAAGATTTTTAACTACCTCATATGGATTTATGTTAGGAATAGTAGTACCAGCTATTGCGATTTTAATATTTGATATTTTAAAAATAGTTTCTAAATGGAAGAGTAAGGCAAAGGAAGAAGAATTGGAAATTATTTAGTTTTTTATTTATAAGGGTGATGTTGAATGGAAAAATATAATGTTGATTTTAAGAAAAAGTTTGGACAGAACTTTTTGAAGAATATAAGTGTAGTTAAAAGAATTGTAGATGTTGCGGATATTAAAGAAAAATCTTTAGTTATTGAAGTTGGTCCAGGTGGCGCAATTATGACTAGAGAACTTGCTAAAAGAGCTGATAATGTACTAGCTTATGAAATAGATGAAGACTTAAAAGATGAACTTTATAGTAGATTAGAAGGTCTAAATAACGTAGAGGTTTTGTTTAAAGACTTTTTAACTTCTGATTTATGTGGTGATGTTTCAAAATATGATTATGAAAATTTGTATTTTGTTAGTAATGTTCCTTATTATATAACTACACCAATTATTTTGAAGCTTATAGATAGTAAGTTGAAATTTAAAAAAATAGTTATGATGGTGCAGAAAGAAGTTGGTGATAGATTTACAACAGGACCGGGAAGTAAGGACTATGGTTCTATTTCTGTCTTATTACAGTATTATTTTGATGCTCGTAAAGAGTTCTTGGTTTCTAGGAATGAATTTGTTCCTGTTCCTAATGTAGATAGTGTTATTATTTCTTTTAAAGAAAAAGAAAATAAGTATGAACTTGCTGATTGTCATTTTTTTGAGAAGATTGTTAGAGATAGCTTTCAACATAAAAGAAAAACTATTAAAAATAATTTGATTAATTATGATTTGAATAAAGTTTTGTTAGTTTTAAGTAAGTATGGATATGATTTGTCTGTTAGAGCTGAAGCTTTACCTGTTAAAGTTTTTGTAGAACTTGCGAATGAGTTATATAGTGAATAATTAATCACCCTATAATTTATTATTTTATAGGGTTTTTTTGTGCTTGTTTTTCATATACATTATTGAAAGGAGTAATTCTATGAATAATACATATGTTGTTCAATCTGGGGATACATTATATGGTATTTCTAGACAATTCAATACTAGTGTTCAGAAATTAAGAGAATTAAATAATTTATCTGATGATAATATAGTTCCTTTGCAAGTACTTATTGTTGCTAAAAACGATGAGAATAATCCTTCTGAATGTGTTATTTATACAGTAGTTAAGGGTGATAATCTTTATTCTATAGCTAAAAAATATGATACTACTGTTGATGCTATTAAGAGATATAATAATTTAACTAGTAATAATCTTTCAATAGGACAGAGAATTAGAATACCTTGTTATATGGATGATAGTGATAATACAACAATGCCAGATTATGTAAATTATACTGTTCAAGCTGGTGATAGTTTATATAGTATTGCGAATAAATTTGGAACTACAGTAGATAAAATTAAAAAAGATAATAATTTAAAGACTGATGTATTATCAATAGGTCAGGTTTTAATAGTAGACGATAATAAAGGTGTATCTTCAGTTGAGGAGTGTTATGGTGAAGACTTTGTTGTTCCAGGGGACTATATTACTTATACTGTTAAATCAGGAGATAATCTTTATTCAATAGCTAGAAAATATAATACAAGTGTTTCAGAAATAAAATCTCTTAATAATCTTAGTACTAATAACTTGTCAATAGGTCAGGTTTTAAAAATTCCAAGTACTGGTGATACTTATTATACTGTTCAAGCTGGTGATAGTCTTTATTCTATAGCAAGAAAGTTTGATACGACAGTAGATGCCATTAAAAGAAAAAATAATTTGACTAGTAATTTACTTTCACTTGGTCAAAAATTAATAATATAAAGAAAGGGTGTTTTATATGAATGATACTTTGTATGATAGTAAAAATTATCCAGATTTTGCTAGTCAAAATACTGGTTCTGGACTTTTAAAAGTTCAAGTGTTTACTGCTAATCAGGCTTTTCCTTTGAAAGATGTTGATATTACTATTTATAAAGATATTGATGGTAAACGAGTTGTTTTTTATGAAGGTGTTACTGATTCTTCTGGTATTATTGATAATATTAGTTTACCGACAAAGGAAATGAAGAGCGATGTAGAGTCTGCAGATGATATTGTTTTTACTACTTATAATATTACTGCTAAAAATATAAATACTAATGAGACTAAAGATTATGTTATATATATTTTTGATGATGTAAAAATTATTCAACCAATACAATTTCCAATAATAAGTTCTTCATTTGAAGGTGCAGGTGAATAATTATGAATGGTGTTATTAATTATCCTACTATTCCAACTGAGATAGTAGTACATTTAGGGGCTCCTGATGAGGCAGCTGAAAATTTAAGTTTACCTTTTGTTGATTATATCAAAAACGTAGCTTCTAATGAAATTTATCCTACTTGGCCTGATAGTGCGATAGAGGCAAATATACTTGCGCAAATATCATTTGCGTTAAATCGTATTTATAATGAATGGTATCCTAGTAAAGGTTATACATTTGATATTACGTCATTACCGGCGTATGATCAGTCATTTGTTAAGAATAGACAAGTGTTTGATGCTATTTCTAAAAAAGTAGATCAAATATTTAACAATTATATTTATCGTACTGGTCAGATACAACCTTTAAATGCTGTTTATTGTGATGGAAAAGTTACTACTTGTAACGGGTTATCACAATGGGGGAGTGTCTCTTTGGCAAGACAAAATAAAACGCCTTTAGAAATATTAAAATATTATTATGGTAATGATGTTAATATAAAAGAAGATGCTCCGACAGGGGAAGTGTTTGGTGCTTATCCTGGTTATCCTATTGAACTTGGTAATGCTGGTGATAAGGTAAGAATAATACAGAGAGAATTAAATAGAATATCAAATAATTATCCAGCTATTCCTAAAATTCCTAGAGTTAATGGTGTCTTTGATGTTTATACGCAAAATAGTGTAAAAAAATTTCAAGAAATATTTAACTTGAATCCTACCGGTATTGTTGATTATTCTACTTGGTATAAAATAAAGTATATTTATAATGCTGTTAAAAAAGTTAATGATATTTATTCTGAAGGAATAGGTGAAGAAGAGGCTATTTATGATTATGGTAATGAACTTAAGTATTCAGATGTTGGTTTAGGAGTTCAAGTATTACATTATGTTTTATTAACAATTGCTTATTTTGATCCAGATTTACCAAGTTTAAGACTTAATAGTGTTTTTAATGATAATACTAAGGCAATGGTAATAAACTTTCAAAAAAAATATGGTCTGCCGGCTACGGGTGTAGTTGATGCTGATACTTGGAATAAGTTAGTTACGGTATATTTAGACACAATACGTAATATTCCAGAAGAGTATGTACAGTATGAAGATGAGTTGTTTCAAGGTAGATTGTTGGCACTTGGTATGTCTGGTGATGATGTTAGGATTATACAAAAATTTTTATTAAAGATTTGTCAACAGACAGGTAATATTCCAGGAGTTCGGGTATCAGGAATATTTGATGACTTAATGGAAAGGTCAGTAATGAAAATACAATCAATGTTTAACCAAGAAACAACTGGTGTTATAGATCCTGTTACTTGGTATAATATTGTAGAATATTCAAAACAGAAAGAGTAATATTGCTGCTCTTTTTTTTATATACTTAATTGGGAGGGATATTTTGAATTTAAAAATAGGTGACCAGGTAACTAGGATATCACATGAACATGATATCTTATTTAAAATTGTTGGTTTTGAAGGAGATATTGTATTTTTAAAAGGTGTTGATTTAAGACTAGTTGCTGATTCTTATATTGACGACTTAGTTAAAGTTTTAGATCATAAAGAAAATGATGATAAAAGTATTATAGAAAAGAATGTAAGAGATTTGAATATTGATAGAAGTCAGTATTTTTATTTACCTGGTAAAATACTTCATATAGATGGTGATAATGATTATTTGGAAAGATGTATGAAGTTTTATGAAGATATGAATGTTAAAGCTAATGGTATTACTTTAAAAGAAATAGAAATGCCTGGTAAAATTTTAGCTCTACTAGAAGAGTTTCAACCGGATATTGTTGTAGTTACAGGACATGATGCATACTATTCTAAAAAAGATGATATGAAAGATAATAATAATTATCAAAATACTATTAATTTTATAGATGCTGTTAAGGTTGCTAGAAAATATGAGAAGAGTCATGATAAATTAATTATAATAGCTGGTGCTTGTCAGTCTAATTATGAGGAATTGATAAAAGCTGGTGCTAACTTTGCTTCTAGTCCGAAAAGAATTAATATTCATGCGCTTGATCCGGCTATTATTGCGTCTTCTTTGGCATTGTCGGATAGAAATAAAAGTATTGATTTGATTCATTTAATAGAAAAAACAAAATATGGTAAGGATGGCATAGGTGGTATTATAACTAATGGTACTATGTATGTAGGGTATCCAAGATGACACTTGATAAAATAAAGGAGTATGTAGCTAGTAATAAGGGTATTGTTCATTTATTTAGATTTAAGGGTACTAGGAATCAAGTTGATGAGTTTCAAGGTATTATAACTGATTTATATCCAGCTATTTTTATTATTACATTAGATAATAGTAAAGTTAAGTCATTTAGTTATAGTGATTTGCTTGTTGATAGTTTAGAAATAATTGATTAGTAAGGAATGGTTTTGCTATAATTGTTATGGTGATAGGATATGAATAATGATATGTTAGATGTCTTTTTCTATTTAGAAAATCATCTTGATTGGAAAGTAAAAGTTAATTATTATATTCGGTCTTTATCTAGTTTTTGTAAAAAAACTGGAGTTTTTTCTTTGAAGCTTGTTAATGTAGGTGAATCTATCACGGTAACGTTAGCTGATGTTAGTATGGAACTTGAATTTTTTGGTCCTAATAGTTTTATTAAAACATTGGAAATTTCTTGTCAGGAAGGCTTTTTTATAAAAATATATGACAATGAAGAATTAAATTTAGAAGAATTAAACTCTTTAAATAGTGTTTTTGATTATGCTGAAAGTTTAAAAAATGACATTTTAAGTAATAATTTTGGTAGTTTGTATAGGAAATATTTTTCTAGTAGATGTGCTCATTATGAGAGATTTAATGATTTATTTGATATTGATACTTTATTTTCACAAAAGTCTAGAGTCTATTTATTTTCTAATGAACCTTTAAAACTAATGTTTACTGATAAAGCATTTTTTAATGATACTGATTTAAGTAATAAAAGTATATTTTCAATAATTGCTTCAGGGGATTTTTTCTTTAACTCATGTCTTTTGGGTTGTAAAAATATGACCTTGGTTGATATTAATGAATATGCTTATTATTATTTTGAGATTAAAAAGGCTATGATTAAGAAATATAATTATGAAGAATTTATAACTATGTATAAAGATTTAGATAATATTTATTATAAATTTAATCAATATAGCCCTTTTATAAAAGATGATATCAGAAATAAGATTATAAATAAAGTTTCATTATATGCTGATGATGTTTCTTCATTTGTAAAAAATATTTCTTGGTCTTGTTCTTATGAATTTAATAATTTGGATAATATTGGTAGAAGAATTGATTTTTTTAGAACTCATAATTTATATTTGAGTAGTGAGGATAATTATAATAAACTTAAGAGTGTACTTTTAAATGATGATATTGATTTAAATATGTATGTTTCTTCGTTATTTGACTTAGATTTAGATAATATGGAAAAATTTGACTATATTTATTTAAGTAATATTGGTGATTATTGTGATACGTCTTTGTTTTATGAACTTTTATTAAATATTAAGAACAGGATTTTGAATGAAACTGGTAAAATTATATTAGTTTATAGAACAGATAATTATAAGTATTTGTTAGATAAGAAGCTTAAAATTACTAGATATAATGCCTCTTTTGATACTAGTTTGGATAATGTTATTATTTATTGTTCTTTTTATTGATTTTACTATATTTACTCGCTATAAAATGCTTGATTTTTGTAGTTTTATATTATAAAATAATTGTATAAAGTGATTATACTTTATGAGGGAGGAAAATTCATATGAAAATTACATCTGTAAATGTACGTAAAATTGAAAAAGAAGGATCTCGTATGAAGGGTATTGCTTCTGTATTACTAGATGACAGTTTTGCAGTACATGATATTCGTATTATTGAAGGAGACAACGGACTATTTATAGCAATGCCTAGCCGAAAGACTGCTACTGGTGGTTATCGTGATATAGCTCATCCTATAAATCCAGAAGTTCGTGCTATGTTTGAAGAAGCTATTTTAGAAGCTTATAAAAATGCTGAAGACGATTCAGAAGAGGAAGATGCTTAAGGCATCTTTTTTTGTGTTCTAATATTTTCTTTTTGTCATATACTTTGTTAGGAGGAATTGTATGGATAAACAAGAAAATAGTATTAACAGTTATAATCATGGTATTAATTTGTTTGAGAGAAAGAGTTTGATAATTACAGGAGTTAAAAAAATAGAGAATTTTGATAGTGAACAATTTTTATTAGAAACAATTATGGGTTTTATGGTTATTAAGGGTAGTGAATTAGAGTTAGTTAAACTTGATACTTTGCAAGGGAATGTTTCAATAAAAGGAAATGTTTCTGGTATTAACTATGTAGAAGAAAATACTAAGAAGAATAAAGAAGAAAGTATTTTTAATAGGTTATTTAAGTAGTGAATTTAAAACTACAAATATATAGTTTTGTATTTTCATTTTTATTTGGAATTATTCTTAGTGTTTTTACTAATTTAAATTATGGATTATTATTCAATAAAAATAAGAAAATTAAAATACTGGGTAACTTTTTGTTCTTATTTGATTTTTCTTTAATATATTTTTTAGGTATTAAATTAATTAATAATGGTATTTTACATATTTATTTTTTATTACTTTTAATTTTGGGATTTCTTTTAAGTTATTCTTTTTTTGGATTTTTACGTAAAAAGTGACTGTAAAGTAAGTCCTTTTTTTCTTTTGTTTATTGAATCTTTCATTGTATTGGGCTTATAATATATGGTGATAAGGTGGGTGACGCAAATATGGCAAAAAGAAAATCTTCTAGTGCAGTTAAAAAGACTAAAAGAAGACTTGTTGTTTTTGGATTAGGATCTTTAGCCATTATTATCGTAACTACTTTTACAATTGGACACTACTGGGTTGAAATATATGATAAATATCGTGAAAAAAATGAATTAGATGAAAAACTAGCAAGTCTAAAAGAGAAGGAAGAAGAGTTACGAGTAGATGTTAATAAGTTACAAGATCCTGATTATATTGCTAGATATGCTAGAGAAAAATATTTATATTCAAAAGATGGGGAATTTATTATCAAAATACCGGAAAAATAAATTCTTTTTTCATTTGTACTTGTGATATAATATCATTGTTTGTTATGGAGGAATTATGATTAGTATTGAGGATAATTTTAAATTTAATACTGGTGATGTTATAGTTATTGGATGTTCAGCTGGACCTGATTCAATGGCCTTAGTTGATATGTTATTAAAAATACGAGAAAAATACAGTCTTTCATTAATCGTTGCACATGTTAATCATAATGTTAGAGTAGAAAGTATTGATGAAGCATTATATATAAAAGATTATTGTGTTAAGAATTCAATATTATTTGAGACTATGACTATTGAAAAATATGGTGATGATAATTTTGAAAATGAAGCTCGTAATATTAGATATAACTTTTTTGAAAATGTAGTTTATAAATATGGAGCTAATTATTTAATGACAGCACATCATGGAGATGACTTAGTTGAAACTATAATGATGAGAATTGTTAGAGGATCTAATTTAAAAGGATATTCTGGTTTTAAGATGATAGTTGATATGACTGATTATAAAATAGTTAGACCGTTGATTTATTATACAAAGAAAGAATTAGAAGAATATGATGAGATGAATAATGTTAAATACTTTGTTGATAAATCTAATTCTTCAGATAAATATACTAGAAATAGATATAGAAAATATTTATTACCATTTTTGAAAAGTGAAGAAGAAAACGTTCATTTAAAATTTTTACGTTTTAGTGATAATTTGTCTGCGGCTTGTAATTTTATTAATAAAGAAAGGGCTAAGGCTTTGAGGAGAGTCTTATTAGCTGATGCACTAGTTATCGATAAATTTAAATTAGAAGATCCTTATATTCAAAGAGAAATTCTATATTATTTACTTAGTGAATTTTATCAAGATGATTTGATACTTGTTGGAGATAAGCATATAGATTTGATATTGGATTTAATATATAGTAAGAGAGCTAATAGTTTTGTTAATTTACCAAATGATGTTATTGCTAATAAGTGTTATAATATGTTAGAATTAAAGCGTGACGTTTTTGAAATAACTAACTATGAAATAGAATTTGATGAATATGCCACATTACCTAATGGACATGTTATTGAAAGAGTTTTAGATACTTCTGATAATAGTAATAGTATTTGTAGACTTGATAGTTCAGAAATTACTTTACCATTAATTGTTAGAACTAGAAGACTTGGTGATAAAATGGCTGTTAAAGGTATGGATGGTACTAAAAAAATTAAAGATATATTCATTGATAGTAAGATTAATTTAACAGAAAGAGATTCATGGCCAATAGTTGTTGATTCAAAAGGTAAAGTAGTATGGATACCTGGTGTTAAAAAATCTAAATTTGATAAGAAAAAAATAGATAGTTATGATATAATATTAAAATATAGTTAAGGAGGAATATTGTGAATATTGATAAGAAAACTGTAAAAAGAAGCTTATTACCATATTTACTTTTTGCGTTAGTTGTACTTGGAATGTTCTTTTTCATGAATATTGCTAATAAAAAAGTAGATGTATTAACGTATAATGAGTTTATTGAAAAATTAGATAATAAGGAAATAACTAAGTTAGAGTTAGTTGCTAGAACTAATGGTTATACATATGAAGCAAGAGGAAAGTTAAAAGATTATGCTGATAATGAGACTTTCTTTGCTAGATTACCTTTAAGTGAAGAGGTAATGAAAAAGATAGTTGAAGCTAGTGATAATCAAAATATTGAATTAAATGTTGAACCAGATCCTGATTCTTCATCATTACTTTTAATTGTTGTTAATGTTTTACCAATACTATTATTAGTAGGTATTGCTTTTTGGTTCTTAAATAGACAATTAGCAGGAAATAAGAGTTCATTAGATTTTGGTAAGAGTAAAGCTCGTTTAAGTAGTGATAATAATAAAGTTACTTTTAAAGATGTAGCTGGTTTAAAAGAGGAAAAAGAAGAAGTTAAAGAAATAATTGATTTCTTAAAGAATCCAAAGAAATTTCAAAGTTTAGGAGCTAGAATTCCTAAGGGTATATTATTATTTGGTCCTCCAGGAACAGGTAAAACTTTACTTGCTAAAGCTGTTGCAGGAGAAGCAAATGTTCCATTCTACTTCATTTCTGGATCTGACTTTGTTGAATTATTTGTTGGTGTTGGTGCTAGTCGTGTTCGTGATATGTTCCAACAAGCAAAACGTAATGCTCCGTGTTTGATATTTATTGATGAAATAGATGCTGTTGGTCGTCAAAGAGGTACTGGACTTGGTGGTGGACATGATGAAAGAGAACAAACATTAAACCAATTACTTACTGAAATGGATGGTTTTGGTGCTAATGAAGGTATTATAATTATGGCTGCTACTAATAGACCTGATGTTTTAGATCCTGCACTTTTAAGACCAGGTAGATTTGATAGACAAGTTACTGTTAATTTACCTGATGTTAGAGAAAGAGAAGAGATTTTAGCAGTACATGCTAAGAATAAGAAATTAGCTGATGGACTTACATTAGAAAATTTAGCTAAGAGAACTCCTGGTTTTTCTGGAGCTGATTTGGAAAATTTATTAAATGAAGCTGCTTTACTTGCTGTTAGACGTAATAAAACAAAGATTACAATGAGTGAAATAGATGAGGCTACTGATAGAGTACTAATGGGTCCTGCTAAGACTTCACATAAATATAGTGAGGAAGATCGTAAGCTTGTTGCTTATCATGAAGCTGGACATGCTGTTATAGGTTTAAAACTTGACAATGCTAATGATGTTCAAAAAGTAACTATTATTCCTAGAGGTTCAGCTGGTGGATATAATATGATGGTTCCATCTGTTGAGAAATTATGTTCAACTAAAACTGATTTATTAGAAGAAATAACTGGTTTATTAGGTGGACGTACAGCTGAAGAAGTTGTTTTTGGAGAAATTACTACTGGTGCTCATAATGACTTTGAAAAGGCCACTAAAATAGCTCGTGCAATGGTTACTGAATATGGTATGAGTGATTTAGGACCATTACAATTCGAACAAAAAGAAGGTAGTGTTTTCTTAGGAAGAGATTATAATAAGAGTCAACATTTCTCTAATGAAGTAGCAAATGAAATTGATATGGAAATGAGAAAAATCATTAATAACTGTCATGATAAAGCTACTACTATCATTAAAGAAAATAGAGATTTATTAAAATTAATAGCTGATGCATTATTAGAATATGAAACATTAACTAAGGAACAAATTGATTACTTAGTTGAAAATGGAAAGATGCCTGAAGAAGATGAAGAGACTAGTTACGAATCTATGTCAATTACTAAACTTAGAGAAATAGCTAAGGAAAAAGGTATTAAAAACTATTCGAAAATGACTAAAGCAGAATTATTAAAAGAGTTAGATGTTTAAATTTAACTCTTTTTTCTTGAAATTATTTAAATACATATTATAATATCATTATGTTTGTTGGAGGGATATTTTATGAAAAAAGACTTAACAAGTAAAAATATTAAAAAAATTAGTAAGGGGGCATCTGAATTTAAAACATTCATTTCACGTGGTAATGTTGTTGATATGGCTGTTGGAGTTATCATTGGTGGTGCCTTTGGTAAAATTGTTACTAGTTTAGTAAATGATGTTTTGATGCCTGTTGTCGGTGTTTTCTTAGGTGGGCTTGATTTTTCTGATTTAAGTATTAAAGTAGGTGATGCAACTATTAAATATGGCTCTTTTATTCAAACTATAGTTGATTTTTTAATTGTTGCTTTCTGTATATTTATGATAGTTAAATTATTTGAAAGTTTTAAAAAGAAGAAAGAGGAAGAGACTGAAGAAGCTCCTAAGAAGAGTGATGAAGTTTTATTATTAGAGGAAATTAGAGATTTATTAAAGAAAAAGTAAAGGTATGGGATATATATGCAAGGTTGGTATATAGGTGATATATTTATTAAAAATAAAATTGCGATGGCACCAATGGCGGGAATATCTAATCCGTCTTATATGAAGATATTAGAAGAGTTTGGTGTTGGATATGCAGTTACAGAATTGATTAGTTCTGAGGCTATTGTTAGGGATAATAAAAAAACATTTGATATGTTAAATGGTATTGATACTTTGAAAATACCTGTTGCAGTTCAAATATTTGGTTCTAATCCTGAGACAATGGCTAAGGCTGCTAAAATAATAACAGATTTATATGATAATGTTTTTATTGATATTAATATGGGATGCCCTGTTCCTAAAGTTGCGGTTAAATCTGGTGCTGGCTCATCTTTATTAAGAAATCCTGATAAAATATATGAAATAGTTAGTAAAGTAGTTGCTAGTGTTTCGGTACCTGTTACTGTTAAGATTAGATCTGGATGGGATAGTAATAGTATTAATGCACATTTAGTGTCTCAGGTAATTGAAAAAGCTGGAGCTAAAGCTATTTGTATTCATGCTAGAACTCGTAGTCAAGGTTATTCTGGTAAAGCAGACTGGAATATTATAAAAGAAGTAAAAAATAGTGTTTCTATTCCTGTTATTGGTAATGGTGATATTAAAAAGCCAGAGGATGCTAAGAGAATGTTAGATGAAACTGGCTGTGATGCTGTTATGATAGGTAGAGGTTTACTGGGTAATCCTTGGTTAATTAGAGATAGTATTGCTTATTTAGAGGGTAGAGAAATAACTAGTGTAACTGATATTGAAAAAGTAGATATGGCACTTAAACATTTGAAATATTTAACTGATTTTAAAGATGAAAAATTAGCTTGTTTAGAGATAAGAAATCATATTTCTTGGTATTTAAAAGGCGTTCCTGGAGCTAGTGATGTTAAAAATAAGGTCTATAAAACGACTAAAGTTTGTGATATAATCAAGATACTTAGTGAGTTTAAGGAGGCGTTATTATATGAAAGCTAAAGGTGAGAAAGCGTTATTTGTACAAAGATTTATTGCGTTTTTACTTGATATTTTTATTTTATCTAGTATAGCGTCACTAATTTCTTATCCATTTTTAGATGCTAAATCTATCAATAAATTAAATAAAAATAGTAGTGAGGTAATAGAAAAATATACTACTGGAGAAATTGATATGGATACTTATGTTGATGAGGTTAAAGGTATAAGTTATCAACTTTCTCAAAAACAAGGTGTTGTATCATTAGTGACTTTGTTTTTAGCTGTTTTATATTTTATAGTTTATCAATACTATAATAATGGACAGACTATTGGTAAGAAATTAATGAAGATAAAAGTTGTTAGTTCTACAGATAAAGAAATAACTATGGATAGTTTTATTTTTAGATCTTTAATTGTTAATTCAATTTTAGTAGATATGATTTCTTTTGCAATTGTTATTTTTGGAAATGAGACAGCATATTTTTATGGAGTTGCAATTTGTGGAATTATCAAGTATACTTTATTATTAATTTGTGGCTTTATGGTTATGTGGAGTAAATCAGGTATGGGATTACATGATAGAATTGCTCATACTACTGTTGTTAAAGCTTAAAGAAGGAGGATATTATGAGAGAATTTACTGAACAAGAATTAGTTAGAAGAGCTAAGGCTGAAGAGATTAGAGAAAAAGGTATTGATCCATTTGGTCATAGATTTGATACTAATACTAATTCTAAGGAAATAAATGAAATGTATCAAATGTGTTCTAAGGAAGACTTAGAAGGCAATGAAAAAATTGTTATTGTTGCGGGTAGAATTATGACTAAACGTCGTAAGGGTAGAGCTGGATTTTTCCATATACAAGATAAGTATGGAAAATTACAAATATATATTAGAGAAGATGCCGTTGGTGAAGAAAACTATGACTTATTTAAGAAGTCAGATATTGGTGATATTATAGGTATTGAAGGTACTGTATTTAGAACTGATACTGGTGAACTTAGTGTTAGAGCTAGAAAATATGTTCATTTGGTTAAGGCTTTAAAACCATTACCAGAAAAGTTCCATGGTCTTACTGATATTGAAGAAAGATATAGAAGACGTTATGTTGACTTAATTATGAATGAAGAATCTAAGAAAGTGGCTTTTACTAGACCTAAGATTATTAGATGTATTCAAAACTTTATGGATAATAGAGGATTTACAGAAGTTGAAACACCTATTTTATCTACATTATTAACAGGTGCTAGTGCTAGACCTTTTGTTACACATCATAATGCACAAGATTTAGATATGTATTTAAGAATTGCTTTGGAATTACCATTAAAGAGATTACTTGTTGGTGGAATGGATGCTGTTTATGAAATAGGAAGAGTTTTCAGAAATGAAGGAATGGATCCTAAACATAATCCAGAATTTACTTTAATGGAAGCATATTTAGCATATAGTGATTTACAAGGTATGATGGATATGACTGAAGCAATGTTCCAAACAATTGGTAAAGAAGTATTTGGACGTACTACATTTACTTGGTATGATCATGATATAGATTTATCTGGGCCATGGAAGAGAATTAGTATGGTTGATGCTATTAAAGAAAAAACTGGTATTGACTTTAAAAAAAATATGAGTTTAGAAGAGGCTTTAAAACTAGCTGAGGAACATAATATACCAGTTGAAGAACATCAAAAGAGTTTTGGACATATTGTTAATTTATTCTTTGAAAAATATGTAGAAGAAACTTTAATTCAACCTACATTCTTATATGGACATCCAATTGAGATTAGTCCATTAACAAAGAAAAATCCTGATGATCCAAGATTTGTTGATAGATTTGAATTATTTATTGCTGGTAAAGAATTTGCTAATGCGTATACAGAATTGAATGATCCAATTGATCAATTAGAAAGATTTGAAGAACAACTTAAGGAAAGAGATCTTGGTAATGAAGAGGCGAACGATATTGATATGGACTTTGTAGAAGCGTTAGAGTATGGTATGCCTCCAGCTGGTGGAATTGGTTATGGAATAGATAGACTTTGTATGTTCTTCTTAGAACAAGACTCTATTCGTGATGTATTATTATTCCCAACAATGAAACAAAAATAATTTAGGCAATTTTTGATATGACTAAATATTATATTAATATTTAAAAGTCAATCGAAATTGCTTTTTTTTGTTAAAAAATAGTGTAAATACTTGTAAAATCAAATTTATGTAAGTATAATTATAGTGGGAGGTTAATTATGAAAAAACACAATATTTCAAAGCTTGTTCTTTGTATAGTAACTGTTTTAATGCTTATATCATTTTTCTTACCAGATAATGATGTTTGTACTTTAATTAAAACTGCTTTATGGATTGCAGAGTTTGTTTTAATTATTATTGCTTTACGCGATAAAAGTAGTGTACTTAAAATAGTTCTTCTTACTGTGTTAGCACTTATGCTAATGTCTTGGATATTACCAGCTGCTTATTATTCAGAACAGTATATAGATCAAGGACGAGTTCAAATGGGATTTTTTGATTTATTCAATTATCCAGTTACAGCACTTTCTTATTTTGGCTATATTGCATTTTTCGTTTTAGCTATTGGTGGCTTCTACGGAATACTAAATAAGATACCTGCTTATCGTACATTCCTAGATAATTTTGTAGGACGTGTACAAGGTCGCGAAGTAAGATTCTTTGTAGTTATCATGCTACTAATCGCAGCTTTAGTTTCATTAGGAGGAATGCAAATTCCATTACTTGTATTTTTCCCTATGTTAGTTTCAATAATTTTATTATTAGGATATGATAAAATTGTTGCAGCTATGGTATTAGTTGGTTCTACAGCTGTTGGTTTAATAGGATCTACTTATGCTTATGGTAATACTAATATTATCATGACGGTATTATCACTTGATATTACTTCTGAGGTAATAGCTAAATTAATAATTTTATTATTAGGTTTAGCATTGTTAGTTTTAAATGTATTATTATATATTAAAAAGACTAATACTGTTACTAAAGTAATTAAGAAGGATAGTAAGAAATCTTCAGTAAAAGAAGTAAAAGCTGAAGTTAAAAAAGTTGAAGTTAAAAAGACAAAGAAGACTGCAACTAAGTCTACTAAAGATAGTAAGGCAAAAACTACTAAAGCTAATGCTTCTAAATCTACTGGTAAAAAGAATACAAAATCTTCTTCAAAGAAAAACATTAAAGCAGCTTTAAAAGATGAAGAAGTTATTGTTGTTAAGGAGTCTGTTGATAGCTCTTCTGATATGAGTAAATATGTTCAAGAGTCTGATAATAGTTATCATACTACTTGGCCATTAGTAACGGCATTTGTTTTATTATTCGTATTAGTTATATTAGCATTCATTCCTTGGTCAAATGGATTTGGATTCAATTTCTTCTCTGATGTAACAAGCAATGTTTTATCTTTTGAGATAGGTGGCTTTGCTATATTCTCTAAGCTTTTTGGTACTATTAATGCATTTGGTTTCTGGACTATAATTGATCTATTATTACCAATGACATTATTAATACTATTCTTAGCAATCGTTTACAGAGTTAAATTTAATGACATCTTAAATGGATTTATTGATGGAATTAAGAGAGCATTACCATTAGGATTAATTATAATTTTAATTTATTCTTGTTTAGTAATTGTTACTTATCATCCATTCCAATTAGTAATTTATAAAGCATTACTTTCTGGAATTGATAAATTCAATGTCTTTGGTGCATTATTATCATCATTAACAGCACTTTTAGCTGGTATATTCAATGTTGATCCTTCATATGCATTCCAAAGTGTACTATTATATTTAACTAGTGTTGTAACTGATTCAGCTAGTTATTCTACAATAGGTGTTATTTTCCAAGCTATGTATGGATTTGGAGTTATCTTTGCTCCTACTAGTTTCATTTTAATGATAGTATTAGGGTACTTAGATATTCCTTATACTTCTTGGATTAAAGCTATTTGGAAATTCTTATTAGAATTATTAGCAGTATTATTAATAGCATTCATTATTGTGTTATTAGTATAGTACTTAATAATAACAAAGAGGTTCTGATGAGCCTCTTTTTTTTGCTATTTTTGTCTTTTTTTTGTGGACGTAATTTATTGCATTTCTGGACATACTAGAAATAAAATTATCTTAAGGAGATGATTTACATGTTTTCAAAATTTGATGAAGATTCACAAAAAGTATTATTAATGGCAAAAAAAGAAATGATGGATTTGAAACATCCCTATGTTGGTAGTGAACATTTATTGCTAGCTATTTTACATAACACTGATTTATCTATTACTCAAGTTTTGAGTGAATATAAAATTACTTATAAGAAATATAAGGATGAAATAATTAAAATTATAGGAATAGGTAAGACAAGTAATGACTGGTTTTTATATACGCCATTATTGAAACGTATTATTGAGAATGCTATTTTAGACTGTAAGGATGATGATTCCATAGTTACTGTGGATAAATTATTTATTTCTTTATTAGAAGAAGGTGATGGTGTTGCCAATAGAATATTATTGGGAATGAATATTGATATTGATTTGTTATATGAAAAGTTTTCTAATAGAATGGTGTATCATTTTGGTAAAAAGGGAAGAAATTTATTATTAGAAGAGTACGCAATTGATTTAAATAAAAAATGTGAAGAAGAAGGATTTGATCCAGTTGTTGGTAGAGATGTTAAAGTCAATAGAATGATAGAAATATTATTAAGGCGTACTAAAAATAATCCATTATTATTAGGCGATGCTGGCGTTGGTAAGACTGCGATAGTGGAAGAATTAGTTAGGAGAATTGTAGTTGGAAGTGTTCCTAAAAACCTGGAGAATAGTAGAATATTTAGTATTTCTATGGCTAGTTTAATATCTGGAACTAAATATCGTGGAGAGTTTGAAGAAAGAATCAATAAAATAATTAGTGAATTAGAAAATGAAAAAAACATAATTTTATTTATTGATGAAATACATACTTTAGTAGGTGCCGGTGGTGCAGAAGGGGCAATTGATGCTTCTAATATTTTAAAACCATACTTGGCTCGTGGAAAAATTAAAATAATAGGGGCAACAACACTGGCAGAATATAAAAAGTATTTAGAGAAAGATAAAGCTTTGGATAGAAGATTTCAGAAAATATATGTAGAAGAGCCTACGGCTTTTGAAACAGAAAGGATTTTGTTTCAACTTAGAGATATTTATGAAAATTATCATGGGGTAAAAATTAGTGATGAGATTATTAAATTAATAGTTGAACTTTCTGATAGATATATTACAACAGGTAGATTTCCCGATAAAGCTATTGATATATTAGATGAATCTTGTAGTAAGACGGCTATAATTGATAATACTTATGAAAAGAAAAATAGATTACTTGCTATTTCAATGAATGAAGTTAGAAATAAAAAGAATAAAGCTATTATTGATCATGATTATAAATTAGCTAGACAATTAAAAGAAGAACAAGAAGAGTTAGAGACTTTGATTAATGAAAACTTTATGAGAAGTACTAAGTGTAAAAGTGTAAAAAGTATTAATAAAGATACTTTATATGATGTTATTTATGAGAAGACTAAAATACCTGTTAAGAAGATATTAAAATATAATAAAAATAGTCTTACTTTAAGTTTAAATAAAACTGTGTTCGGACAGAAAAAGGCAATTGATGAGATATTAGATATTACACTTTCACGTAAAATTAATAAAAATGTACCTACATCACTATTATTAGTTGGTAAAACCGGTGTGGGAAAGACATTATTGGTAAAAGAGTATGCTAGACTGTTATATCCTAAGACGGCTTTTATTAGACTTGATATGAGTGAATATAAGGAAAGTCATTCTATTAGTAAGATAATAGGGGCGCCAGCTGGCTATGTTGGATATAATGATAATAATTGTATATTAGAAAAAGTTAAAGATAATCCGTATTCAATTTTTTTAATTGATGAAATAGAAAAAGCACATCCAGATGTATTACGACTTTTCTTGCAGGTTTTAGATACTGGCTGTATGACTAATTCCTATGGTGAACAAATAGACTTTAGTAATGTAGTTATTTTTATGACTTCTAATTTAGGTACTACTAATAAAAAAATAGGTTTTTCATCAGATAATAGTTTGGTATATGAAAAGTTTAAAGAATTTTTAGGCGTTGAATTTGTAAATAGAATTGATAAAGTTATATATTTTGATGATATTGATAGTAATACTATAGGTAAAATTATTAGTAAGAGAGCAATTGATTTAGGATTTGAAAAGGACTTTTCCCCAGAACTTGTGAATAAAATTAAAAATGAATGTAATTATAAGGAATTTGGCGCAAGACATGTGGATAAAGTACTAAGAAAATATGTAGATACTTTTACTATCAAACATTAGTTTATTTCTTATAAATATTATGTTATACTAAATTTACGAGGTGAAAAAATGAAAATATTTAATACGTTGTCAAAAAAAGTAGAAGAATTTATTCCTAATGAAGAAGGAAAGGTTAAAATGTATACCTGTGGTCCTACTGTGTATAGTTATGCACATATTGGTAATTTACGTACATATATTTCTGAGGATATTTTAGAAAAGAGTTTAAAATTTCTTGGTTATGATGTAGAAAGAGTTATGAATATTACTGATGTAGGTCATTTAGTAGGTGATGGTGATACAGGCGAAGATAAGATGTTGGTTGCTGCTAAAAGGGAGCACAAATCATCTTTGGAAATTGCTAAGTTTTATACTGACTGTTTTTTTGATGACTGTTGTAAGTTAAATATTAGAAAGCCTGATGTAGTATCTAATGCTACAGATAATATTGATATGTATATAAAAATAATTACTAAATTATTAGAAACTGGCTATGCTTATATTTCTAATGGTAATGTTTATTATGATACTTCTAAATTTCCTAATTACTACGAGTTATCTGGACGTAATAGTGATGATTTATTAGTTGCGGTTAGAAGTGATATAGAAGTAGATGACGCAAAACGTAATCCATTTGACTTTGGTTTATGGTTTACTAATTCAAAATTTAATAATCAAGAGTTACAATGGGATTCTCCTTGGGGAAGAGGTTATCCTGGATGGCATATAGAATGTTCTGGTATTTCAATAAAATATTTAGGTGAAAAGTTAGATATACACTGTGGTGCAGAAGATGCTATTTTTCCACATCATACTAATGAGATTGCTCAAAGTGAAGCTTATTTAGGCCGTCATCCTTGGTGTAATTACTGGATTCACTATGGTTTTTTAAATAATAAAAATGGTAAAATGAGTAAATCATCTGGTGAATTTTTAACAGTTTCTTTATTAGAAGAAAAAGGTTATAATCCGTTAAGTTATCGTTACTTATGTTTAAATTCTTACTATCATAATCAGTTAACATTTGACTTTGATATATTGTCTGGTGCGGAGAAGGCCTATTTAAAATTAAAATCACGTATTTCAAAATTAGGTTCTTCAGAAGTGGATGATAGTAAATATGAAGAATATCTAAGTAAGTTTAAAAACTATATAGAAGATGATTTAAATACTTCTAATATGATTACTTTAGTATATGATATTTTAAAGGATACTTCAGTTAATGATGGTACTAAGAGAAGATTAATAGAGAAGTTTGATGAAGTTTTATCTCTTGACTTATTAAAAGTAGATGAAGTAAGTAGTGAACATGATGATGAAGAAATCTTAAAGAAGATAGAATTACGTAATGAAGCAAAGAAAAATAAAGACTTTGTTACGGCTGATGCGATAAGAGATGAATTGTTAGAACAAGGTGTTCGTTTAATTGATACTAGGGAAGGAACAACTTACGAGTTAATTTAATAATTAATCTACACAATTTTTCTGTGTAGATTTTTATTATTATGATAAAATTGTTTTTGAGGACGTGAAGTATATGAATGTTAATGAAGTTAATGTATTGGTTTTAGCGTATTTAGGTGATACTATTTATGAAAATTATGTTAGAAAGCATTTAGTTTTATCAGGTATTGGTAATGTAAATGACTTGCAGAAAGAAGCTATTTCTTATGTTAGCGCTAGTAATCAAGCTAAATATTTAACGAAAATGATCGACGATAATTTCTTATATGAAGATGAAATTAGTGTATTTAAGAGAGCTAGGAATTATAAGACTACTTCCCATCCTAAGAGTTGCGATATTATTACTTATAAGTATGCAACGGGATTAGAAGCTATCATTGGTTATTTAGAACTTCAAAATAAAAAAGAAAGAATAAATGAGATAATGAAATTTATTTTAGGTGATTAAGATGTTGGTTTATGGTAGAAATGTTGCGAAAGAATTATTAGAAAATGGAAAAATAGTTCAAAAAATAATTTTACAAGATGGTTTTAGTGATAAAGAAATAAACTCTTTAATAGAAAAGCGAAAAGTACCTGTTCAATACAAGTCAAAAAGAGAAATTGACCGTTTGGCACCAGGAGTTCATCAGGGTATAATACTATTTATTCCGGATTATAAGTATAAAGATATATCTGATGTATTAGATGATGAAGCTAAGTTTTTTGTAATATTAGATCATTTAGAGGATCCACATAATCTTGGAGCTATAATAAGAACTTGTGAGGCCGCTAAAGTTGATGCGATTATTATGCCAAAAGATCGTCAAGCTCAAGTTAATTCTACAGTAATGAAAACTAGTGCTGGAACTTTGGATAATGTAAATATTGTTACTGTTACTAATTTAGTTTCAACAATAGATGAACTTAAGAAAAATGGTTTTTGGATAGTTGGTACAGCTTTAGAGGATAGTGTTGATTATAGAAGTATAGATTATTCTGGTAAAATTGCATTAGTAATTGGTAATGAAGGATCTGGTATGTCTAAACTTGTTAAAAATGCCTGTGACTTTATTGCTAAAATACCAATGTATGGAACTACAAATAGTTTAAATGCATCTGTAGCATCTGGTATTATGATATATGAGGTAATCCGTAATAGAAAGTAGAGGGATTATGGATTATAAAAAAATAAATGATTATGAGGTTGTTTATTTAGTTAAAGAAAATGATGAAGAAGCTAGGAAAATTATGTTTAATAAGTATATTCCGATAGTTAGAAAGTTAGCATCAAAGTATTCTATGTCAGCTAAATGGGCAAGAGTGGACTTTGATGATTTAGTACAAGAAGGGTTAATTGCTTTAAATGATGCAATCGATAAGTATGATGAAAATTCTGGGGCTTTATTTTATACTTTTGCTTGTATTTGTGTCGAGAGGAGAATTTTGACTTTTTGTAGAAAGATGAGCAGTAATAAACATTATTATTTAAATACTTCTTTAGGTGAAGAATTTTACTGTAATATTAAAGATGATAAAAACTTGGATTATTATTTTGATGAAGAGTTGCTAGAGAAACAATTTGTTTATTATAAATCTTTGTTTAATATTGGAGATAGTTCTATTTTTGAACTTAGGTATAATGGCTTTAGTTATAAGGAAATTAGTAGGTTACTTGATATACCTATTACTACTGTTGATGGTAGACTTTATAAAATAAGAAAAGTTTTACATGAAAGATTTAAAAATGTTTATTAATGTTTGTATTTTTGAAAATTTTGCTTTACAATTATAGTAGGGTGAGTGCGTATGAATAGAATTGATGATTCTAATAGTATTACTCTAAATGAATGGTATGAACTTCATTATGATGAAGATAGCATTATGCCATTAAAGTTAGGCATGGATAGCGCTATGAGGTACATTCATGAAAAGGGTTGCTACATAACTTCATTTAATCCAAATAGTATTCATATCTTAAATGGTTCTTATCAGCAAATAAAATTTGATAATTTAGCGATTGCTGATGGATCTAATGGTATGCAAATGAGGGACATTGTTAGAGAAAATATTTCTGACCTTAGTGATATTGGTGTTGGCATTCACTGTCATTTTCCTAATCAGATTTATATTAATAAAGGTTTTTTGAAAAATAATTTTGACATGTTTGAAATATATTTACCAGAAGGTGATGTTCCTTATTACAAAGGTATTTTTGAACGTGGTGCTGGAGTTTATTATAATGACTATATCATGGAAAAAAGAAGAAGAGATTTAGAAGAATTAGAAAAAGAAGTAAATGGTACTTCAACAGATTACTCTAATGGTAATTCTTTGGGTATGGGAAATGCCTTGGTTAAATCTAATGGACATAGTCTTTTAGGCAAGCCTGATCCAGCTAACACAAAAATAAATGATGGTATTTATGGTCAACTAGGTAGAAGAAATGATAATGCAGCATATGTTAGCTTCTTTATAGTTCCATTAATTGTTGCGATGATAGGTGTTATTTTTGCAGTTTTAGTATTATTAACACAATTTTAGATAAATTGTTTGACATTTCTTGGTGTTTATGCTATTTTATAGGTGAGCACTTGGAAGTGTTTTTATTTTGAATAATTAATCTAAGGAGAATGATTAAATATGGCTACAGAAAAAACTAAAAAGTCTACTGAGAATAAGAATAAAAAGGAAATAAAAAAAGATACTAAGAAGAGTAATAAAAGTTCTGAAAGTAAAAAAAGTGCTTGGGTTAGATTTAGAATATTTTGCCATGGTGTAAAAAGCGAAATTTCTAAAGTTCATTGGCCAAGTAAAGAAGATATGGTTAGATATTCCATAGCAACAATTGTTTTCATCATATTTTGTTCTTTATTCTTTTATTTAATTGAAGTTATATTTGCTTTAATTCAATCATTAATATAGGAGGTAAATTATGGAAAAACAATGGTATGTAGTTAATACTTATTCTGGTCATGAGAATAAAGTTAAAGAAAAGTTAGAAATGCGTTCCGAATCAATGGATATGCAAGATTATATATTTAGAGTTGTTATACCTGAGGAAAAGGTTGTTGAAGTAAAAGATGGTGTAACAAAAGAAAAAGTTAAGAAAATGTTTCCTGGATACATTTTAGTTGAAATGGTTATGACAGATGAGGCATGGTATGTTGTACGTAATACTCCTGGTGTTACTGGTTTCATTGGATCTTCTGGAAAAGGAGCTAAGCCAACACCATTACAACCAGCTGAAGTTGATAAAATTTTAGGTAATATGGGTATTAGTAGACTTGATGTTGATAAAGAACTTACTGTTGGTGCTAAAGTTAAGATAATAGCTGGACCATTCAATGGTATGTATGGAAAAGTTGATTCTGTAGATTTACCTAATCAAAAAGTTATGTTACTTGTTGATTTGTTTGGACAAGAAACTTCTGTTGAAGTTGAACTTGGACAGATAGAAAAAGCGTAAAGTTCTTGAAATATATAGATCTTTATGATATTATTTAATGGCTATATTTATTTAATATAGATGTTATTGATAAGTGATGTTTTCATTTATGAAGCGGGATGAGAATAGAATTTATCAGTAATAGTGCACGTAACACGTGAGAAAAATTATAGGAGGTGTTTTTCGTGGCAAAGGAAGCAATAAAGAAAATTAAATTACAAATTCCAGCAGGAAAAGCTACACCAGCTCCACCAGTAGGAACTGTTTTAGGTCCAGCAGGAATCAATCTTCAAGATTTTTGTACTAAATATAATGATGCAACTAGAGACAAAATGGGTGACATCTTACCAGTAGAAATCTCTGTATATGATGATAGAAGTTTTGATTTTGTTATTAAAACTCCACCAGCTAGTTTCTTATTGAAGAAGTATGCAAAAATTAATAAAGGTTCCGTTAAGGGTTCTAAAGAAGTTGTTGGTACAATAACAGAAGCTCAATTAAGAGAAATTGCAGAAATCAAATTACCTGATTTAAATGCATATTCTGTAGAAGAAGCTATGAAGGTCGTAGCAGGAACTGCTAAAAATATGGGAATTGCTGTTGAAGGTCAAGAGTAATTCTTAAGTAATTGATCATATAGGGTTTACCTATGTGGAAGGAAAATTAAAATTAATATCCGCTTTTACCACATAAGGAGGAAAGAAAATGAAAAGAAGAAGTAAGAAATATACTGAAGCTCTTTCAAAAATAGAAAAGAATAAAGTATATACAAAAGAAGAAGCTATTAAGTTAGTAAAAATGACTTCTACTAGTTCTTTTGATGGTTCTGTTGAAGTAGCAATGAGATTAAATCTTGATACTAAGAAAGCAGATCAACAATTAAGAGGTGCTATAGTACTTCCTAAAGGAACTGGTAAGACTAAGAAAGTTTTAGTAATTGCAAGAGGTGAAAAAGCTACTCAAGCTAAAGAAGCAGGCGCTGACTATGTTGGTGATGTTGATATGCTTGAAAAGATTGAAAAAGAAAATTGGTTTGATTTCGATACTATGATAGCTACACCTGATATGATGCCTTTATTAGGTAAATTAGGTAAGGTTTTAGGACCTAAAGGTTTAATGCCAAATCCTAAAACTGGTACAGTTACTTTAGACGTAGTTAAAGCTATTGAAGAAGTAAAAGCTGGTCGTGTTGAATATAGAACTGATAGTTATGGTAACATTCATGGTATCATTGGTAAGGTTTCTTTCTCAGATGAAGATTTACTTGCTAACCTTGATGCGTTTGTTACTCATATAATTAAATTAAGACCTGCAACTGTAAAAGGTGATTATGTTAAAAACATTTCTATAGCTTCTACAATGGGTCCTGGAATAAAAGTTGAAAATAATTTTGACAAATAGGATTTTATAGGTTATAATAAAAACAATTTGTTGGTGCCATAGACAGTAGGTATGCAAATAAATCCTACCGAGGACTTTATAGAGTATTAAAAGTTTCTTGACTGTCTATGTAGTTAAGAAACTTTTTTATGGCATCCTTACAATAAAATAAGGAGGTGTTTTATGGCAAGTGAAGCAATCTTAAAGCAAAAACAATGTGTTATTGATGAAATTAAAGATCGTGTTCAATCTGCTAAAACTATAGTTTTATTCGATTATCGTGGTATTACTGATAGTGAAGCTAAGGAATTACGTGTTAAGCTAAGAGAGTCTAATTCAGATTATAAAGTATATAAAAATACTTTAATGGCTCGCGCTTTCAATGATTTAGGAATCGATTTAAATGAATCATTAACTGGTCCTAGTGCTTTTGCATATGGTGAAGATCAAATCGCACCAATAAAGACTTTAGCTGAATTTGCTAAAAGTCATCCAGCATTAGTTTTAAAAGTAGGGATTGTAGATGGAGAAAAGGCTGATCAAGCAAAATTAGCTGAATATGCTACTATACCTTCAAGAGAAGGATTACTTACTATGCTTGCTGGTGGTATGATAGGTATCGCAAGAGACTTATCTATCTGCTTAGACTTATATAGTCAACAAAAAGAAAATTAATTAAAATTAAAATATAGGGAGGAAAAGAAAAATGGCTAAATTAACAAGAGATGAATTTATCAGTAGTTTAAAAGAAATGAACTTATTAGAAATTAAAGAATTAGTAGATGCAATGAAGGAAGAATTTGGTGTAGATCCAAGTGCTGTTGCTGTTGCTGCACCAGCTGCAGGAGCTGCTTCAGAAGAAGGTCCAAGTACAGTTACTGTTTCAATAGCTGATGCTGGAGCTGCTAAAGTTGCTGTTATTAAAGTTGTTAAAGAAATTACTGGTTTAGGATTAAAAGAATCTAAAGATATCGTTGATTCAAACGGTGTTGTTAAAGAAAACATTGCTAAAGCTGAAGCTGATGAAATTAAAGCTAAGTTAGAAGAAGCTGGAGCTACTGTAGAAGTTAAGTAATTAACTTCTTTTTTTTTATTTTATATGTTATAATTTTTTGTAGAATATTGGTATAGTAGGAGGAGTATTTTTATGAAATTATTTAAGCAAGAAAAAGTATTTGCAGTATTGTTGATTATTGCTGGAATAGTTCTTTTAACTGGGTCTTTTGGATATCTTGTTTCTTCAAATGTTTATAAACATAATTCTGGGACTTTTCATCGTGAAATATCTAATGATGATGAATCACTTAAAATGTATTTTATTTCATCTGTTAATAATCATTCATTACTTGCTTCTGGTGATTGTATTCTTTTTGAAAAACGTGATTCTTTAGGTAAATATCATTACGGCCTTGTTGATACTGGCCCCAGTAGTAAATATGTTTCTGGTCTTGATGAAAAAATCAAAAGTTTTTTAATTAGTCATATGCAGGGAAAGGCTGATTCAGTTAAATCATATAATGGAACTACTGGTAAGGTTGTTGATAAATATGTTTTAGATTTTATGATTATCACGCATTCTGATGGTGATCATATTGGTAACGCAGCATATCTTGTTGATAATTTCAAGTTTAAAAATGTATATTTAAAAGATATTAATTTTGAAGTTAATTTTAATTCTAATTATGTATCTACTGTTTTTTATGGTAAATTGGTTTCAAAAATATTGGATCAAAATTCTCGAGGTAATGAGGAATTTAAAACTGTAATATATGGATTGGATGATTTTTCGAAATATTCTGATAGTAAAGAATTTTGTACATTGGATAAGATTTCTGGATCTAACAAATATAAAATTGATGATGCAACTATAAATGCTTATGCCAAGACACCGGCTATTTGTCGTTTATTAGTATATTATTCTACTTCAAGTCAGTATTCTAGTGATGATAATGTTTCTTTTTGGTTAAGTAAGATGAAGAGTATTGAGAAGGGTGTTGATTATATTCCTTTTTCGGAAATGACTGATAGAACTATAGATTTTGGTGGTGCTAATATTGACTTATTTGATTTAGTTGATAACGAGTTGCTTACTACGGAATACTTAACTACGGAACAGTATAATAGATATAAGGAAGAATGTCCATTTTATCCATATTGGCCTGATTATTATGACAAGACTGGAATGAGTCTTCATAGTGATCAAAAAAATGAAAATTATACTTCTAATAGTAAGTTTTATCATTATTCTAATTACTATTCTAAATATGATATTTATGATGAAGATGCTGGAAAAACGCCTACATATTCTAATTCTATTCTTAATGACAATGTTAGGTCTATAGGTATGCTAGTTTCTGTAGGTTCTAAAAGAGCTGTTTTAGCAGGTGATCTTATGAATTATGTAAGATATGCTAATGATTCAAGTGATGCTTCTAATTATATGAAAAACAACTTTGCTTATTGTGGCTATGAAGATGCTTTGGCTTCAGCTATTGCTAAAAAGATTAATTCTAATAATATTATTTCTACCGATCCTATTTATATTGATTTTGTTAAACTAAGTCATCATGGCCTTTGGTATTCTAATACTTTGGATTATTTAAATAAATTAAGACCTAAGTATACTATCACTCCTCGTAATAGCAAAGTTTCTGTTGTTGGAGATTTATCTAAATCTTTGGCAATGGGAACAGAAATAACAGCAACGGTTAATAATAAAAAAGTCTATCCATATGGTACTTTTAAAGATACAAATGGTAATGTTAAAGGAATATCTTATAAATATAATTTTTTGAATTGGTATTCTGTTGATGATGATAGTTCTATGGTTGTTAGGATTGATGAAGATGGTGTTAGCGTTTATCCTGAATCTTATAACTCTATTTCAATAAAGTCAAAGCCAAATAAAATTAAGTATTCTGTTGGTGATAAAATCGATGCAACCGGTCTTGTTTTGAATGCAGTTTCTGCCAATTCAACTGTTGGGGTTGTTGAATCCGGTTATAGTGTTAGTCCTTCATCATTTGATAGTCCTGGTACTAAAACGGTTACGATTACTTTTGGAAATGCTACTACGACATATTCTGTTGATGTTTATGATGAAGCTAAGATTGGTACTTGTTCTAATTTGACATATAATGGTTCTAGTCAGATACTTATTACTGATGGTACGGGCGTTATTTATGATAATAATACTGGGATTGATGCTGGCTCTTACACTGTTACTGTTAGACCGGCTGATGGATATGTCTTTAGTGATGGTAGTTCTTCAAAAACTTTACAATGTTCTATTAAGAAGAAAAAAAGTGATTTATCACTTAGTTCTAAATCTGGTAGTATATATGTTAATGAATCACTAGATTTTTCAATTACTTCTTCATCTGAAGGTGATATTTCTGTTAGAAGTTCTGATAATTCTATAGCGCTAGCTACGGTTGATGAAGGGAAAATTAGTGTAAAGGGAATAAGTGCTGGTATAGCTAGAATCTTTGTTACTCAAAGCGAAACAAATAATTATTTCTCCACAACTGTTGAATATACAATTACTGTTGAATCTTATGATGATAGCTCGGCACAAATTGGAACTTGTACTAATGCTGTTTATAATGGTAAAGAACAGACTATAATAAATGCTGGTAAGGGTGTTATTTATGATGTGTCTACAGGAATAAACGCTGGTGATTATAATATTATGGCAACTACGATTGATGACTATTTGTTTGCTGACGGTTCTAATACAAAGAAAACTGTATGTTCGATTCAAAAGGCTTCACCAGTTATGAAACTGATATCTACTTCTGATAATCTTTATGTTGGTAGTAGTATAGAATTAAATGTTAATTTGAGTAATAATGGCTCGTTTTCGGTTTCTTCTAGTGATAGTTCTATTGCGTTAGTTAGTAAAAATAATAATACGGTGATTATTAAAGGAATTAAGGCTGGTAGTTCTCAAATTAAAGTAGTGTCTGATTCTGATAATAATTATAAATCTGTTACTGAAATATATAATGTCAATGTTAAAGAATCTGAATTGATTGGAATTGATATTATACAAAAACCTAGTAAGCTAGAATATTATGTTGGTGATGATGTTAATTTAGATGGTTTAAGGATTGTTGCTAAATATAGTGATGGTAATTCTAGTGAAATACATGAATATGATTATAGTCCTAAAAGATTTGCTACTGAAGGTAAGGAAACTATAATCATTAACTATATGGGAAAAATGGCAACATTTGAAGTAACTGTAAAAAAGGTTGAATATGAGTCTATTAGTATTAAAAATATACCTAGAACTATTAATTATTATGTAGGCGATAAATTTAGTTCTGAAGGATTAGCAATTTCTTTAAATTATAATAATGGTAAAATCGAAACAATTTATACTGGATTTACAACATCTATTGAAGATGGTACTGTATTTGAAAACGCAGGTGAAATTGAAGTTGCAGTTTCATATAAAGGTTTAAAAACTTCTTATGTTATAAATGTTGAGCAACTTGCTGCTGATAATATTATTATTAAAACTCTTCCAAATAAGATAAATTATGTTGTTGGAGAAAAGTTTGATTCTACTGGTCTGGTTTTGACTGTTATTAAAAGTGATCTTACTAAAAATGATATTTCTACAGGCTTTTATCTCTCTATTGATGAGGGAACTGTTTTTAAAGAGTCTGGTACTAAAATAATTAATATTAATTATGGGGAGAAGACATTAAATTTTGAGGTATATGTAAAGAAAGTGAAGGAATTTAAAGTTAAACAAGATTCTTATAAAACTAGGTTTTATGTTGGAGAGAAATTTGATTCTAGTAATATGATACTTTCTGTTTTATATGAAGATGGTACTTCAGAGGAAATATCTTCTGGCTTTAGTCTTGATATTAATGATGATTATACATTTACTTCTTCTGGAAAGCAATTATTGAAGGTTTCTTATGGTGATGTTAGTGTTGATTTGGAAATACAAGTTTTAGAGAAAGAGATAAAAAATCCAAATACTGGTAAGGTATTAATTGATATATTGGCAATAATTATGCTTGTTGGATTTGGATCATATTTGTATGTTAATAAAAAAACAACTAATATGTAAAAATGTTGTAAAAAAAATGAAAAAATATTTGACATATATGCCTTTTTGTTGTAATATATGTTTCGAAAGGAAGAAAACTAATATTTTTATGGAAGTTTTCTTCTTCTTTTTTTTTCATAAGGAGATTAAATGGGTCAGTATTTTACTAATGATAAATTACCTAGTAATGTAAAGAAAACGACGTGTATGGTACTTGGTAATAAATTTACATTTTTAACCGATAATGGTGTTTTTTCAAAGGACGGTTTGGATTTTGGCAGTAGACTTCTTCTTGAATCAATCCCGCTTGAAGAGGTTGGAGGCAAAATTCTTGATATGGGTTGCGGTTATGGAGTGTTTGGTATTGTAATTAGTAAACTTACTTCGGCACATGTTGATATGGTAGATGTTAACTTGCGTGCTTTACATTTGGCTACTAGAAACGCTAAGGAAAATGGTGTTTCAAATGTATCCATATTTGAAAGTAATGTTTATCAAAATGTGTCTTCTAAATACTCTTCTATTGTTACTAACCCTCCGATAAGGGCTGGTAAAAAAATAGTCTATGATATAGTGATGGGTGCAAAGGATTACCTAGAAAATGATGGTAAATTATTCTTGGTTATTCGTAAGGAGCAGGGTGCTAAATCGCTAATTGTCGACTTAGAAAAAATATATACTGTTGATATATTAAAAAAGAGTAAAGGGTTTTTTATAATTAAATGTAGTTTATGATTGACTTTTCGTTATTTTTGTGGCGATAATATAAGTTGCTGACTTTTTTAGTAATAAAAAATCTACAAGTTATGCTTTTGTTTATGTTAGGTGGGTGAAATTAGTGTCATACAAAATTGTAAAATCTGGTGACTATCGTGAGAGAAGAAATTTCTCTAAAATTAGAAATACCTATGAACTAAAAGATTTATTAGAGGTTCAAAAGAAATCTTATAAATGGTTTTTAGATACAGGTATAAAAGAAGTATTTGAAGATTTATTTCCAGTAGAAAATTTCTCTGGAACTTTATCGCTTGAATTTGGGGATTATCATTTTGATGAACCTAGATATTCAATAAAAGAAAGTAAAGATCGTGAAAGTACTTATGCTGCTCCATTAAGGGTTGAAGTTCGTTTATTTAACCGTGAGTCAGGTGAAGTAAAAGAACAAGAAATTTTCATGGGTGATATGCCTATGATGACCGATTCAGGAACATTTGTAATCAATGGTGCTGAACGTGTTATCGTTTCACAATTAGTTCGTTCTCCAAGTGTATACTATAATCGTGAAATTGATAAATCAGGTCGTGAATTAATTACTTCACAAATTATACCTACACGTGGTACTTGGTTAGAATTTGAGACAGATGCTAGAGATGTTTTATATGTACGTATTGATCGTACTAGAAAAGTAACTTTAACTACTTTACTTAGAGCTTTTGGATTATCTAGTGATGAAGATATCTTTAAGATGTTTGGTGAAGATGAGTATTTAAAGAATACTATTGCTAAAGACTCTACTAAGAATACTGATGAAGCTTTAATTGAAATTTATGAAAAATTAAGACCAGGTGAACCAGTTACTCTTGATTCATCTAAGAACCAAATCATTACAAGATTCTTTGATGAATTTAGATATGATTTAGCTAGAGTAGGTCGTTATAAATTTAATCGTAAATTAAATGTACTTGATCGTATGCTTGACCAAGTTTTAGCTGAGGATGTTACTAATAATGGTGAAGTTGTTCTTGAAAAAGGTACAAAAATTACTAAGGCTAATATTGATGTATTAAAAGAGGCTTTAGCTAATGGATTTGGATTAAAAGAAGTTAAAGTTAATGAAGAATTAGATCAATATAATAAAGTTCAAATAGTTAAGATTGTTAATACTAATGATAAGAAAAAGAAAATAGATGTTATTGGTAATGATCAAAGTATTGATGTTAAACGTTTAACTATATCTGATGTATATGCTTCTGTTTCATATTACTTAAACTTATTACAAGGTGTTGGTAATTTTGATGAAATCGATCATTTAGGAAATAGACGTATTCGTCAAGTCGGAGAACTTTTACAAAATCAATTTAGAATTGGTGTTTCTAGAATGGAAAGAGTTGTTCGTGAAAGAATGACTACTCAAGAAATGGAAGAAGTAACTCCAAAAACATTAATTAATATTCGTCCAGTTACTGCTGCTATGAAAGAATTCTTTGGTAGTTCACAATTATCTCAATTCATGGATCAAACAAATCCAATTGCTGAACTTACTAATAAACGCCGTCTTTCTGCATTGGGACCTGGAGGACTTTCTCGTGATCGTGCCGGTGTTGAAGTACGTGACGTTAATAGTTCACACTATGGTCGTATTTGTCCAATTGAATCTCCAGAAGGACCAAACATTGGATTAATTACTTCTTTAGCAAGTTATGCAAAAATAGATGAATATGGATTTATTATGACTCCATATCGTAAGGTTGTTAATTGTCAAATTACTGATGATGTTCATTATTTAACAGCTGATGAAGAATTAGATTATATAATTTCTCAATCTACTGTTGATACTGATGAATCTAATACAATTACTAGTGAATTTGTTAATGCTCGTTTCCGTGGTGAAAATATTTTAGCTAAACCAGAACAAGTTGATTATATAGATGTTAGTCCACAACAAGTTGTTTCTGTAACTACTAGTTGTATTCCATTCCTAGAGCATGATGATGCTACTCGTGCTTCAATGGGTGCTAACATGCAACGTCAAGCTATGCCATTAATCAAAACTGAAGCTCCATATGTTGGAACTGGTGTTGAGTTTATTGCAGCAAAAGATTCAGGTGTTGAAGTAATTGCTAAAAGCGATGGTATTGTTGAATATGTTGATGCTAAGAAAGTTGTAGTTAAAACAAAAGAAGGAAAAGATACATATAAGTTAGCTAACTTTGAATTAGCAAACTCTAGTATTTGTTCTCATCAAAGACCTATTGTTCATGTTGGTGACAAGGTAAAAGCTGATAAAACTATTCTTGCTGATGGTAACTCTACTGATAAAGGTGAATTAGCATTAGGTAAAAATATGACTGTTGCTTTCATGACATTTAATGGTTATAACTATGAAGATGCTGTTATCTTAAATGAAAACTTAGTAAAAGATGATAAATATACTTCATTACATCTTGAAGATTATGAAATGCAATGTCGTGAAACTAAGTTAGGGCCTGAAGAAATTACAAGAGATATTCCTAATGTTTCAGAAGAAGCACGTCGTAACTTAGATGAAAATGGTATTATTACTATTGGTACTGAAGTAAAAGAAGGAGATATCTTAGTTGGTAAAGTTACTCCTAAAGGTATGGCTGAACTTACTTCAGAAGAAAAACTTTTACATGCTATCTTTGGTGAAAAGACTCGTGAAGTTCGTGATACTTCTTTACGTGTTCCACATGGTGGAGATGGTATTGTTCACGATATAAAGATTTATTCTCGTAAAGATAATGATGAATTACCTGCTGGTGTTAGTAAAGTAATTCGTGTTTATATAATTCAAAAACGTAAGATTCAAGTTGGAGATAAGATGTCTGGACGTCATGGTAATAAGGGTGTTATTTCACTTATTCTTCCACAAGAAGATATGCCATATTTACCAGATGGTACTCCAGTTGATATTATGTTAAATCCACAAGGTGTTCCTTCTCGTATGAACTTTGGACAAATTCTTGAAATTCATATGGGTATGGCTTGTAAGAAACTTGGTGTTCATATAGCAACTCCAGTATTTGATGGAGCTCATATCGATGATATTAAAGCTATGATGAAGGAAGCTGGAATGGATGAAGATGGTAAGACTGTTTTATATGATGGTCGTACTGGTGAGCCATTTGATCATAGAATTGCTGTTGGTGTAATGTACATGATCAAACTACATCACATGGTTGATGATAAACTACATGCTCGTTCTACTGGACCTTACTCATTAGTTACTCAACAACCTTTAGGTGGTAAAGCTCAATTCGGTGGTCAAAGATTTGGTGAAATGGAAGTTTGGGCACTATATGCATATGGTGCAGCACATACATTACAAGAAATCTTAACTGTTAAATCAGATGATGTTATTGGCCGTGTTAAAGTTTATGAATCAATTATTAAGGGTCAAGAAATTAATCAAGCTGGTGTTCCAGAATCATTCAGAGTATTGATGAAAGAATTCCAAGCACTTGGACTTGATATTTCAATAATCAATGATGATGGTGAAACATTACAACTTAAAGAAATAGAAGAAGCAGAAGATAGAGATGATAACAATTCATCAATAGAAGAATTTGAAAATTCTCCAGTTACAGAGGTTGTATCTGAACCTGATGGTGAAGAGAAGCCATATGATGATGGAGATGATGAGTTCGAAAATGAAGAAAAAGAATTTGAAGAAGATTATGAAGACTTCATGAATGATGAATTCAATGAAGATGAAGATTTTGAGGAAGGAGCTGATCTTTAATGATAGAAGTTAATAAATTTGATGCATTAAAAATTGGTATTGCTTCTCCTGAAAAAATTCGTGAATGGTCTTATGGAGAAGTAAAAAAACCAGAGACTATTAACTATCGTACTCTTAGACCTGAAAGAGATGGTTTGTTCTGTGAAAAAATCTTTGGACCTACTAAGGATTTTGAATGTGCCTGTGGAAAATATAAAAGAGTTCGTTATAAAAATATAGTATGTGATCGTTGTGGTGTTGAAGTTACTCGTTCTAAAGTTCGTCGTGAACGTATGGGCCATATTGAACTTGCTACACCTGTATCACATATCTGGTTCTTTAAAGGTGTTCCTTCTCGTATGGGTCTTGTACTTGATATGAGTCCTAGAGATTTGGAAGAAGTTTTATACTTTGTTAGTTATGTTGTTATTGATAAAGGTAATGCGCCATTAGAAAATAAACAAACATTATCTGAAAAAGAATATAGAGCTTATTATGAAAAGTATGGTACCGGCTTTAGAGTTGGTATGGGTGCTGAAGCTATTAAAGAGCTTTTGAAAAATGTTGATTTAAAGAAAGAAATAGATGAAATTACTAAAGAATTAGAAAATGCACAAGGTCAAAAGAGAACAAGATTACTTAAAAGACTTGATGTATTAGATGCATTCTATTCTTCTGGTAATAAACCTGAATGGATGATTATGGATTGTATTCCAGTTATTCCACCAGAGTTAAGACCTATGATTCAATTAGATGGTGGTAGATTTGCTACTTCTGATTTAAATGATTTATATAGACGTGTTATTAATCGTAATAATCGTTTAAAGAAACTTATTGATTTAGGGGCTCCTACTATCATTATTCAAAATGAAAAACGTATGTTACAAGAAGCTGTTGACTCATTACTTGATAATGGACGTCGTGGTAGAAGTGTAACAGGTGCTGGAAATAGACCTTTAAAATCTTTATCTAGTATGTTAAAAGGTAAACAAGGTCGTTTCCGTCAGAACTTATTAGGTAAACGTGTTGATTATTCTGGACGTTCAGTTATTGTTGTTGGACCAAGCTTAAAGATGTATCAATGTGGTATACCTAAAGAAATGGCTTTAGAGTTATTCAAACCTCATGTTATTCATGGTTTAGTTGAAAAAGATATAGCTCATAATATTAAAGCTGCTAAAAGATTAATAGATAATCAAGATCCTGTTGTTTGGGATATTGTTGAAGAAGTTATTAAAGAACATCCAGTAATGTTAAACCGTGCTCCTACATTACATAGATTAGGTATTCAAGCATTTGAACCAATCTTAGTTGGTGGAAAAGCAATTCGTTTACATCCATTAGTATGTCCTGCTTTCAATGCAGACTTCGATGGTGACCAGATGGCTGTTCACGTTCCTTTATCAGAGGAAGCGCAAGCAGAAGCTAGATTATTAATGCTAGGTTCAAATAACATCCTTCATCCAAAATCAGGTGATCCGATTGTTACACCTTCACAAGACATGGTTTTAGGTAATTATTACATAACTATGGAAAAAGCTGGTGAAGAAGGAGAAGGTAGAGTATTTAAAAACACTAATGAAGCTTTAATGGCTTACGAACGTAGAGAATTAACACTTCATGCTCGTGTTGCGATACCTGTTGACTCATTTAAATATAAATTATTTACTGAAAATCAAAAAGGTAAATATTTGGTTACTACAGTTGGAAAAATTAAATTTAATGAAATCTTACCTGATTCATTTGCATTTATTAATGAACCAACTGATGATAATATTCAAAATATTACACCTAATAAATATTTCTTAGAAAAGGGCACTAACATTCCAGAGGCTATTAAAGAAATGCCATTAGTTAAACCTTTTGCTAAAGGAACATTAGAAAAAATAATTGCACAAGTATTTAAAAGATATAAAACAACGGAAACTTCTACAATGCTTGACAATCTTAAAGATCTAGGATTTAAGTATTCTACTATTTCAGGTATTACTGTTAGTATGGCAGATGTTGAAACTAGTCAGAAAAAACCAGAAATAGTTGCTGAAGCTCAAAAGACTGTTGATAAGATTAATAAACAGTATAAGAGAGGTTTAATAACAGATGAAGAAAGATACAATAATGTTATTAGTACTTGGAATAATGCTACTGACCAAGTAAAAGCAGAACTTGAAGGACTTTCTCATACAGATGTTGATAATCCAATATTTATAATGATGAACTCTAAAGCTCGTGGTAACATTTCAAACTTTACTCAAGTTGCTGGTATGCGTGGTATCATGGCTAAACCAGATGGTACATCTGTTGAAATTCCAATTCTTTCAAACTTCATCGAAGGTTTGTCAGTTGCTGAATTCTTCTTATCTACTCATGGTACTCGTAAAGGTTTAGCAGATACAGCTTTAAAAACTGCTGACTCTGGATATTTGACTCGTCGTTTAGTTGATGTTAGTCAAGACATGATAGTTCGTGAAGAAGATTGTGGAACAGACCAAGGCGTTGTTGTTCATGCATTTATTAATGAAAAAACAGGTTCTGTAATTGAAGGATTACGCGATCGTATCGTTGGTAGATTTGCTAATAAGAAGATTATTAATCCAGAAACAAAAGAAGTTATTGTTGATAAATTACAAATGATTACTGAATCATTAGCAGATAAAATTATTGCTGCAGGTATAACTGAAGTAGAAATACGTACAATTTTAACCTGTGGTACTGTTAATGGAGTGTGTCAAAAATGTTATGGTCGTAACTTAGCTACCGGTAACTTAGTTGAAATCGGTGAAGCTGTTGGTGTTATGGCTGCTCAATCAATTGGTGAACCTGGTACACAGCTTACAATGCGTACATTCCATTCAGGTGGAGTTGCTCATGGTGGTGATGCCGATATCACTCAAGGTCTTCCTCGTGTTCAAGAATTATTTGAAGCTCGTAATCCAAAAGCTAAAGCAACTATCGCTGAAATTGATGGTACAGTTTCTAAGATCAAAGAAGATCACGGTAAATATAAGATTAGTATTACAAATAAATTAGAGACAAAAGAGCATGTTACTAATTATGGCGCTAAATTATGTGTTGAAAAAGGTACTGAAGTACATTGTGGAGATAGACTTACAGAAGGTGCTGTTAATCCAAAAGAGTTACTTGCTGTAACAGATCCAATTACAACACAAGAATATATTTTAAAGGAAGTTCAAAACACTTATCGTTCTCAAGGTGTTGATATTTCTGATAAACATATCGAAATCATTGCAAGACGTATGATTTCTAAGATTAGAATTGTTGAATCTGGAGATACCAAATTCTTACCTGGCAGTTTAGTTAACTTCCGTGAGTTTACAGATGGTAATAAAGACGCTGTTATTAAAGGTAAAAAACCAGCTAGAGGTATCCCAATACTTCTTGGTATTACAAAGGCAGCTTTGGAAACTGATTCATTCTTATCAGCAGCTTCATTCCAAGAGACTACACGTATCTTAACTGATGCTGCTATAAAAGGAAAAGTTGATCCATTATCAGGATTAAAAGAAAATGTTATCATTGGTAAATTAATACCAGCTGGTACTGGTAGTAAAGCATATAGAGATGTTGATTATGAATTAAAAACTGAATTTATGGATGATGAACCTCTAGAAAAGCTAGAAGATCAATTTATGGAATAATGTTTTCTAACAGAACACAAAAGGTGTTCTGTTTTTTTCTTGAAAAGTTTAATAATTATGTTTATAATTATGTTAAAGTAATAAGGAGTTGTTAATGATGTATAATTTTTTATTTAGTTTTACGCCAGATGCTATAGTTGTCTGGATTATATTTTTGATATTTTTATTGTATTATGTATTAGGAAGATATTATTTCTTTGAAAAAATAGGGGAGACAGCATGGAAGGGTTTAGTTCCTATTTACTCTGAATATTTGTATTTCAAGAAAGCTAAAGTTAATCCATGGAGTGCGGTACTTTTATTGATGTTTGGCCTTTCATTTTATTTATTATCATTTGCTTGTTCTGACTCTGATTCTTTAAATGGTATATGTACCTTTTTTACTTCTGTTTGTTTAATATTTTACGTATTATTATCTTGGAAAGTTAATTATTACTTTAGTAAAAAATTTAAAAAAGGTTATATGACAGCTTTTTCACTTACGTTTGTGCCAGTTATTGCTTTTCCATATATTGGTTTAAGTAATTCATATAAATGGAGTAGATTTACTAAAGTCAATCATGATGTTTTAGAAGAAGATTTTTATGGTAGAAAACTATCTGTTAATGAAATGTGTTTATCTAATGTATTTATGATGTTATGTTTTATTGCTGCTACTTATATATTTATTTATATATTTGTAATAGATCTACCTAAAGAATTTCTTTTAGAGATTATTTGGAATCCTAAGTTCATCATATTCATATCTGTTTCATTTTCTATTGTAGCAGTAGTTGGAACTTTACTTGATTATTATGGTAACTTATTGATTAATAAAAAAAGAAGAAAATAAGTGTTGGAAAAACTGATAAATTCAGTTTTTTTCTTTTGAGGTATTTTTTTGAAAATTTTGGCATAATATATAAATAATTGGTTGACTTTGATTTAAGTTAGTGTTATATTATTTTTGCTGATTAAATATCTTTGCTTTGTGCAAAGTTTTATTTAAAGGGTAAAATGATACACCTGGATATGTGTAAAGAAAGGAGATATATTTTATGCCTACAATTAACCAATTAGTTCATAAAAATCGTAAGGATAAGGTTAGAAAGAGTAAAGCACCAGTTCTTGGAGTTGGAATCAATACTATTCAAAAGAAGGCAACTGAAGTTCATTCACCTCAAAAACGTGGAGTTTGTACTCGTGTTGGTACTAAAACACCTAAAAAGCCAAACTCAGCATTACGTAAATATGCGCGTGTTCGTTTATCTAATGGTAAAGAAGTTGATACTTATATACCAGGAATTGGACACAACTTACAAGAGCATAGTGTTGTATTAATTCGTGGTGGTCGTGTTAAGGACTTAATCGGTGTTCGTTATCATATTATTCGTGGTACTTTAGATACTGCTGGTGTTAAGGATCGTAAGCAAGGACGTAGTAAATACGGTGCTAAGAGACCTAAGTAAAATTAAAATTTTTGAAGGGAGGAAATTAAAATGCGTAAGAGACGTGCAGTTAAAAGAGACATTTTACCAGATCCAATATATAAGTCAAAAGTTGTTGCTAAACTAATTAATACTATTATGTTAGATGGTAAAAAAGGAACAGCTCAAACAATAGTTTATGAAGCATTTGATCAAGTTAAGACAAAGTCTGGTAAAGATCCATTAGAAGTATTTAATGCTGCTATGGAAAATATTAAGCCAGCTCTTGAAGTTAAGAGTCGCCGTGTTGGTGGATCTAACTACCAAGTGCCTATAGAAGTTACACCTGCGAGAAGTCAAGCTTTAGCGTTAAGATGGTTAACTAAGTATTCTCGCGAACGTGGTGGAAAAGGAATGGCTGATAATTTAGCTAATGAAATTTTAGATGCATCTAATGGTACAGGTGCAGCAGTTAAAAAACGTGAAGATACTCATAGAATGGCTGAAGCTAATAAAGCTTTTGCTCATTATAGATGGTAGGAAAGGGTAATTTATGGCAAGAGATACGTCTTTAGATAAGACAAGAAATTTTGGAATTATGGCTCATATTGATGCTGGTAAAACTACAACTACTGAGCGTATTTTATATCTTGCTGGTAAAATCCATAAAATTGGTGAAACTCATGATGGAGCTAGCCAAATGGACTGGATGGAGCAAGAAAAAGAGCGTGGTATCACTATTACTTCAGCAGCAACAACTGCATATTGGAATGGATACCGTTGTAATATAATCGATACTCCTGGACACGTAGACTTCACTATTGAAGTTAGTCGTAGTTTAAGAGTACTTGATGGTTCTGTAGCTTTACTTGATGCTCAAGCTGGTGTTGAACCTCAAATGGAAACAGTATGGCGTCAAGCTGATGAGTTTAGTGTTCCTAGAATTATTTTCGCTAATAAAATGGGAAAAATGGGTGCTGATTTTGCATACAGTTTACAGAGCATTAAAAATAGATTAGGTGTTAATGCTGCTCCAATTGAATGGCCAATTGGTGCTGAAGATAATTTCCGTGGATTTGTTGATATCATCACTCAAAAAGCTTATGAGTTTGATGGTACAGAAGAAGAAAACTCTAAAGAAATTGAAATCCCAAGCGATTTAAAAGATTTAGTAGCTGAAAAACATTCTGAATTATTAGAAGCAGTTGCTGAATTTGATGATGAAATGATGGAAAAATATCTAGAGGGAGAAGAAATCTCTACAGATATTGTTAAAAGAGCTATCCGTAAAGGATGTTTAAAAGCTGAATTTTTCCCTGTTATGTGTGGAGATGCTTTAGGTAATAAAGGTATTAGACCATTACTTGATGCAGTTATTGATTATCTACCAAGTCCTGTTGATACTCCAGCTATTAAAGGACGTAATTTAAAGGGAGAAGAGGAAGTTCGTCATCCTAATGATAATGAGCCATTTAGTTCTTTAGCATTTAAGGTTATGACAGATCCATTTGTTGGACGTTTAACATTCTTCAGAGTTTACTCTGGACATTTAGCTTCTGGTAGTTATGTATTAAACTCTACTAAAGAAGTTAAAGAAAGAATTGGACGTATACTACAAATGCATGCTAATACTCGTAATGAAATTAGTGATGTTTACACTGGTGATATTGCTGCAGCAGTTGGATTAAAGAATACAACTACTGGTGATACATTGTGTGATGAAAAGAAACCAATTATTTTGGAAAGCTTAGTTGTTCCTGAGCCAGTTATTCAATTAGCTGTTGAACCTAAGTCAAAAGCTGATCAAGCTAAAATGTCATTAGCATTACAAAAATTAGCAGAAGAGGATCCAACATTTAAAGTTCATACTGATCATGAAACTGGTCAAACAGTTATTGCTGGTATGGGTGAATTACACCTTGATGTATTAGTTGATCGTATGAAACGTGAATTCAATGTTGAAGCAAATGTTGGTGCTCCACAAGTTGCTTACCGTGAAACAATTAAGCAAGCTGCTGATTGTGAAGGTAAGTATATTAAACAATCTGGTGGACGTGGACAATATGGACATGTTTGGGTTAAATTTGAGCCAAATCCAGATAAAGGTTATGAATTCGTTGATCAAATCGTTGGTGGTGTAGTACCTAGAGAGTACATTCCAGTTGTTGATAAAGGATTACAAGAAGCATTACAAACTGGTGTTCTTGCTGGATATCCTATGATTGATGTTAAATGTACATTATTCGATGGTTCTTACCATGATGTTGACTCTAACGAAATGGCATTTAAAATTGCTGCTAGCTTTGCATTAAAAGAAGCTAAAAATAAATGTAAACCAGTATTACTTGAGCCTATTATGAAAGTTGATGTTACTACACCAGATGAATACTTCGGTAACGTTATGGGTGATTTAACATCTCGTCGTGGTAAGCCATTAGGACAAGAGTCACAAGGTAATGCTGTTAAATTAAGCGCTATGGTTCCATTATCAGAAATGTTTGGTTATGCTACTAACTTACGTTCTAATACACAAGGTAGAGCTACATTTGTAATGTTCCCAGATCATTATGAAGAAGTACCAAAAAATATTGCTGATGAAATTATTAAAAAAAGTGGAAATTAGTAATTTAGTATCAAAATAGTTGAAAAAACTTCAATTATTAGATAAAATAGATGTTGTATAAATAAGGAGGAAAAATTAATATGGCAAAAGAAAAATTTGATCGTTCAAAACCACATGTTAACATTGGTACAATTGGACACGTAGATCATGGTAAAACTACTTTAACTGCTGCTATTACTAAGTGTTTAGCTGGTAAAAACGGAAATCAAGCTGTTGATTTTGCTAACATCGATAAAGCACCAGAAGAAAGAGAACGTGGTATCACTATCAATACTGCTCACGTTGAATATAGTACTGATAAGAGACATTATGCTCACGTAGACTGTCCAGGACATGCTGATTATGTTAAAAACATGATTACAGGTGCTGCTCAAATGGATGGAGCAATCTTAGTTATTGCTGCTACAGACGGACCTATGGCACAAACTCGTGAACATATCTTACTTGCTCGCCAAGTTGGAGTACCTAAAATGGTTGTATTCATGAATAAATGTGATATGGTAGATGATCCTGAATTATTAGACTTAGTAGAAATGGAAATTCGTGATTTATTAAACGAATATGGTTATGATGGAGACAATACTCCAATTATTCGTGGTTCTGCTCTTAAGGCTCTTGAAGGAGATCCTGAATGGGTTGGAAAAATCGATGAATTAATGGATGCTGTTGATACTTGGATTCCTACTCCAGAAAGAGATAATGATAAACCTTTCTTAATGAGTATCGAAGATGTATTCACTATCACAGGTCGTGGTACAGTTGTTACTGGACGTGTTGAACGTGGACAATTAAAGCTTAACGATGAAGTTGAAATTGTTGGTATTAAACCAACTAAGAAAACTGTTGTTACTGGAATTGAAATGTTCCGTAAACAATTAGACTATGCTGAAGCTGGAGACAATGCTGGTGTATTATTACGTGGTATTTCTCGTGAAGAAGTTGAACGTGGACAAGTTCTTGCTAAACCAGGAAGTGTTACACCTCATCATAAATTCAAAGCTACAGTTTATGTATTAAGCAAAGAAGAAGGTGGACGTCATACTCCATTCTTCACAAACTATCGTCCTCAATTCTATTTCAGAACTACAGACGTTACTGGTGTAATCACTTTACCAGAAGGTGTAGAAATGGTTATGCCAGGTGATAACATTAACATTGAGGTTGAATTAATTCACCCTATCGCACTTGAACAAGGTACTAAATTCTCTATCCGTGAAGGTGGACGTACTGTTGGTGCTGGTAATGTTACTGAAATCATTGGTTAATGATAAGATAATTAAAAGTAGAAGTTATTGCTTCTGCTTTTTTGTGTAAAAAAATAAGCATCTTTTTTTAGTTGCTTATTTTCCTTTATTAAAACTTTTAAATAAATTATATGTGAAATTGTTTAGTACTAAATCAAATTCACCTATATACTCAGTTACTATTGTATTAAAGCCAAGTTTCATTTCATTTAATCCAGAGTATTGATTCTTCTTTTCAAACTCTCCCACAACGGCGTTCATATTTAAATATTTTAGGCCTTGTCGATTATAGTCTGAAATCATTTGCCATTTTATTAGATAGCTGGCATTAAGCGATGAAAAATTTTCATTGTAGCCATCGCTAACAATATAAGCAGCGTTATCATATTTAATAACAAGAGCTCCGCCAATTAAGATTCCTTCGGGATGGTTTTTTAATAATTTTGTTGCAAGTAACATGTTGTTTTTATATGAACTGACTAATTTGTCAGATTCCATTTTTTTATTTAAAGTATTTTGTCTTTCTCTATCATTTGGTGCATACTGTTGAATTCTTTCTGCTAGTTGTTCATTGTTTAGTAGTTCATTTTCATACATTTTTCTACTATTTATAATGAAAGTTTCAGTATTTATTTTTGCATAATATACATCAATATTTTCACCAAAGTTTTTAACTAAAGCTTCATAATATTTTATTGGTTTTTTATCTTTTTTACCGACAAATTCATAAAGATCTTTTATATCTTTTGTTGTATCATTATATACTTCAATACCAATATTTTTGGCTCTTCTAATTTTATTTCTAGTTCTTTTATCAAAACTTTCAAATAATACTTCTTCATTTTTATTTAAAAGTACTAGTGCTTCCCATCTAGGCTTTTCATTTTCAAAGAATAAATTTTTTCCTTTATATTCAAACTTTGCAGTGGCAAGATTTTCTAAGATTATACTTTCTTGATTATTCATATTTATTAAGTTTCCATCATTACTATGAATGCTTATTGGAATATATGGATCCATTCTTAACAACATGAAACCTTGTTTGCCTAATAAATTTTTTAAGCATTCAGCAAGTTCTTTTACTTTTTTAGAATCAGAATAGTCAAATAATATTCCTCTTGGGGCATAAGCTATTTTATTATTCATAAATACTTCTTTATAAAGTATCATGGTTGCGCCTATTAGAGAGTTGGTTCCATCAACTATACCAAAATAGTGAACATTATATCCTAGTTTTAACATAGAAAGCCCATATGCAGATGTTTGATAATAGCTTCTATATCTATGACTACTAGCATACTTATTAAATTGTTGTTGATTTAATGTTACTAATTTCATATTTTCCCTCTCCATCTTTTACTTATTATAGCATATTTTTTTGGTTTTTATCAATAATTTATAGTAGTTAAAAGGCATTTTTCGTAGTATAATTATATTGGTGATAAAATGTTTAAAGATAATAAAATTTTAATACTTGGACTTGCCCGTTCTGGTTATAGTGCCGCTAAAATTTTAATTGAAAGAGGCAATGAAGTTATCTTAAATGATAGTAAGGAAGAAGAAAAATTAGATAAGGATCAAATTTCTGAATTACGCGAACTTGGTGTCAAACTAATTTTTGGTAGTCATCCTGATGATTTACTTGATAACTCATTTGATTATTTAATTAAAAATCCAGGTGTTCCTAATAGTCATAAATATGTAGTTAAAGCACAAGAATTAGGAATAGAAGTTTTAAATGAAGTTGAAATGACTTATAGATTATTACCTGATGATATAAAAATCATAGGTATTACAGGTACAAATGGTAAGACTACGACGACTTCTCTTACTTATGAAATAATGAAAAGTGCCTTTGGTGATAAAGTTCATTTAGCTGGTAACATTGGTTATCCATTTTGTAGTATTTTAAATAATTTAGTACCAGGCGATATTGTTGTGATGGAAGTTTCTTGTCAACAATTAAATAATATGAGTACTTATAAACCTGATGTAGCTTTAATGACTAATTTAAGTCCAGCACATATAGATTTCTTTGGTACTTATGAAAAATATAAAGAAGTTAAAGCTAGATTGTTTAAAAATCAAACTAGTACTGATGTAGCGATTTTAAATATCGATAATGATGATGTTATTGACGAAACTAAAGATATAAAATCAACTGTTAAATATTTTTCTAGTACTAAAGAGATAAATGGTTGTTACTTAAAGGATGGGGCAATTTATTATTATGGTGATAAAGTTATTGATACTGATAAAGTTTTTATTGCTGGTAGACATAATTTAGAAAATTGTATGGGTGCAATTATGATTGCTAAAGAATTTGATGTTAGTAATGAAGTGATAGAAGAAGTAATCTCTAATTTTAGAGGCGTTGAACATAGATTAGAATATGTTGATACTGTTTCTGGTAGATTATTTTATAATGATACAGAGGCTACTAATATTAAATGTACACAAATTGCGTTATCATCTTTTGAAAAGCCAATAATATTAATTCTTGGTGGATTAGAAAGAGGACAAGATTTTAATGAATTAAGTCCTTATATGGAACATGTTAAGAGTATTATTGGTATTGGACAATGTAGGGAAAGAGTTTTTGAGTTTGGAAATAGTTTAAATATCCCAACCTATATTTATGAACATTTAAGTGATGGATTTGACAAGTGTGTTGAAGTATCTGATGCAGGTGATGTTATATTATTAAGTCCGGCTTCAGCATCTTGGGATCAATATAAAGAATGTGAAGTACGTGGAAAAGAATTTAAGGATAAAGTGGAGGAGTTAAAAAGTGAAAATTAAAAATGTAAGGGCTAGAGAAGTTTTGGATTCTAGGGGAAATCCTACGGTTGAAGTTGATGTTATACTTGAAGATGGTACTTTGGGAAGAGCAATTGTGCCTTCTGGTGCCTCAACTGGTGAAAGAGAAGCTTTAGAGATGCGTGATGGTGATTACAGATATAATGGTAAAGGTGTATTAAAAGCTGTTAACAATGTTAATACTACTATTCGTGATAAAGTAATTGGAATGGATGCTAGTGAGCAAGAATTAATAGATAAGACTTTAATTGAACTTGATGGTACTGAGACTAAATCTAATCTTGGAGCTAACGCTATACTTGGTGTATCTATGGCTTGTTTAAGAGCTAGTGCTATTGCGGCTAAAAAACCTTTATATGAATATGTTGGAACTGGTAGAAGTTTACCTTATCCAATGATGAATATTATTAATGGTGGAGCTCATGCTGATAACAATTTGGATTTTCAAGAGTTTATGATTATTCCACAACAAGATACTATTCATGAGCGAGTTCGTATTGGAGCTGAAGTGTTCCATGCCTTAAAAAATGTCTTAAAAGAGAAAGGTTATTTTACTGGTGTTGGTGATGAAGGTGGATTTGCGCCTAATTTAAGCTCTAATAAAGAGGGATTTGAACTTATACTAGAAGCTATTTCTAGAGCTGGTTATGAACCTTTTAAAGATGTTAAATTAGCAATTGACGTAGCTGCTTCAGAGTTTTATAAAGATGGTTATTATCATGTTGATGGTAAGTCTTTAACAACTGATGAGTTAATTGATTTTTATGAGGAACTTGTTAATACTTATCCAATAGTATCAATTGAAGATCCAGTTGATGAAAATGACTGGGAAGGATTTAGAAAAATAACTGAGCGTTTAGGAGATAGGATTCAATTAGTAGGGGATGATTTATTTGTTACTAATATCAAATGTCTTCAAAAAGGTATTGATAATCATGCCGGAAACGCTATTTTACTTAAAGTAAATCAAATTGGTACTATTACTGAAACTTTAGAAACTATAAAGTTAGCTAATGAACATGGTTATAAGACTATTATTTCACATCGTTCTGGGGAGACTGAAGATACAACTATAGCTGATTTAGCAGTTGGACTTGATTTAGGTCAAATAAAGACTGGTTCTATGTCTAGGACAGATAGAATTTGTAAATATAATCAATTGATGAGAATTGAAGAAGAACTTAACTAGTTATTATTGACATTTTTATAAAAAAATAATAGAATATTATCAGTTTTAAATTCATTGGAAAGACCATAATTATATTAGCTCTTATAGATAGTGAGTTAAGGATAGTGTGAACTTAATTATAATCTAGTATAATTCCTACCTTTCTTGAAGAAGTTTTTACTTCCGGTGTTTACGCATCGTTATAAATTTTGAGTTAAATAAAGGATGGTACCGTGCTATTTGCACTCCTTATAGGTATCATTCTTTTTGTTTTAGGAGGGATAATTATGAAATTAAGTAAAAGTTATTTTTTTACATTACGTGAAGATGTAAAAGATGAGGATAGTAAATCTGGTAATTTACTAGTTCGTTCTGGAATGATTAAGAAGGTTAGTTCTGGTATTTATATGTTTTTACCTTTTGGACTTAGAGTTCTTGATAAGATTCGTTATATTGTAAAAGATGAAATGGATAAAGCTGGTGCTCAAGAGTTATTAATGCCTTCTTTAATACCTAGAGAGGTATATGATACATGTGGTAGAACTGAAGCATTTGGTAATGATATGTTTAATTTAAATGATAGATATGAGAAACCTTATGTACTTGGACCTACTCATGAAGAGTTATTTACTATTGCGGCTAAAAGTATGGTACAAAGCTATAAAGATTTACATTTTACTTTGTATCAACAAGCTGATAAGTTTAGAGATGAGACTAGACCAAGATTTGGACTTATTAGAGTTAGAGAATTTATCATGAAAGATGCCTATTCTTTTGATAAAGATGAATCAGGACTTGACGAAAGTTACGCTGTTATGAAGAAAGCGTATAATAATATTTATGATAGACTTGGTCTTGAATATAGAATAGTTAAAGCTGATACTGGTGCCATGGGTGGTACTTTATCTGAAGAATATCAAGCTGTTACTGATATTGGTGAAGATACTTTAGTTTTATGTGATAAGTGTGATTATGCCGTAAATATGGAAGTTGCTGGTAATACAATTATTCCATGTGATGAAGAAAAAAAGAAGATGGAACTGGTAGAAACTCCTCATCAAGAAACAATAGAAGATGTATGTAATTACTTGAAACTTGATGTTAAAAAATCTGTTAAAGCTTTACTTATGAATGTTTCTGGAGAGTTAGTAGCTTTCTTTGTAAGAGGCGATAGATCATTAAATGAAAATAAAGTTTGTAAATTATTTGGTGTTAGTGAGTTTGGATTTGCTGATGATGAGTTAATTAGTAAGAGTAATGCTGTTCCTGGTTTTACAGGTCCGATAGGTTTAAGTTGTAAAGTAGTTGTGGATAAAGAAGTTTTAACTATGAAGAATTTCTGTTGTGGAGCTAATAAGAAAGGATATCATTATATAAACGCTAATGTTTCTGATATTAAATATGATATGGTAGAGGATATTAGTAATGTTGTAGAAGGTGATACTTGTCCATGTTGTTCTGGTAAATTATACTTCAAAAAAGGAATCGAAGTTGGTAATTTATTTAAACTTGGTACTAAGTATGCTGAAAAGTTAGGTTTAACATATTTAGATGAGAATAATAAAGAATGTGTTGTTACTATGGGTTCTTATGGTATAGGAGTAGGTAGAATAATGGCCGCTATTGTTGAGCAGAATAATGATGATAATGGTATTATTTTCCCAGAAGAAATTGCACCATATAAAGTATCTATTATTATAGTAAATATGAAAGATGAAGTGCAAGTTAGGGTCGCTAATGAATTGTATGATAAATTGACTTCATTTGGTGTAGAAGTTATGTTAGATGATAGAGATTTAAGAGCTGGTGTTAAATTTAAAGATATTGATTTAATTGGTATACCTTATCGAATAGTTGTTGGTAAAGGTGCAGTAGATGGAATGGTTGAATATAAAAAGAGAACAGATAATGAAAGTATTAATTTAAGTGTTGATGAGGTAGTAGAAAAACTTAATGACTAATGCTAAGAGTATTATTTTAGATAGTTCTCATGAGGTCATTCCTAATATTCATGTATTAGAAAAGCTTGGTGCTGGTCATGATGGTATTGTTTTTAGATATGGTGATAAAGCATTAAAGCTGTTAAAGTATGATGTTACATTGCGTAGAAAAAAAGGATTAATGACTTATGATAAGGCAAATGCTTTTTCAGATAACTTAAATTTAAGAAGAATAACTAATCCTATTGATACTTTTTCAGATGTTGATGGGAATTTTATTGGATATGTTATGAATTATTTAGATGCAGTTAATGGTCCTAAAAAAGAAGGAACATCATTATATAAAAAACCTACAGAGTTTACTTGTTCAGACTTGTTTGATTCAATGCTTGAACTTGCTTTAGACTTTGATAATTTAACTGATAATAAAGTACTTGTTAGTGATGTTAATAGAGGTAGTTATATATATACAGATGACTTTTTACATTTGTGTGATATGGATAAATATCAGATATATTCTGCAGGAGATTTAGCTTCTAAAAATAATACTACTTTTAATTTTGTTATTTCTAAGATGTTATTCTTTATGATGCAGTATGATAATGAGTTTTCTTCACAAGAGAGGAAACAGTTATCTACCTGGGTTAAGAATTGTTCTAATTCGTCAGAGTTTTTAAGTACTTTATTAGAGGAAGTATATGAAAAAAGAGATGAATCCATTGGTGAATTTGTTAATGTTAAGGTAAAAAAGATTCTTCATTAGTTGCAACTGAATGATATTTATGATATTATATGTATTGTTAAAACGGAGGTGTTTTATGGAAAAGGTACTTTTAATTATTTCCATTTTATTAATTATTATAGTTCTTCTTCAATCTGGTAAAGCTGAAAGTGCTGCTCAAATTCTATCCGGTAGTAGTTCAGACTTATTCAGTAAGAGAAAAGAACGTGGTTCAGAGTTAGTTATTAGTCGTATTACTTTAATTTTAGGATTAAGTTTCTTTATTATTTGCTTAGTTTCTATGTTTATATAAGTAATGTGATTTGACATATATTTTGTATATGTCTTTTTTTTTTGAAGATTATGAAGTATAATAATGATAGAATGAATAAGAAGGTGATTTAATGAGAGATGATATTTTAAATATTTTAAAGAATAGTGATAGAGCTCTTGATATTTATGAGTTGCAAGATATGTTACACATAAATGATGTTAATCAGGCTAAAGAACTTAGTGATGAACTTAGAAAGTTAGAAGATGAGGTTGTTGTATATCATTCTAATAAAGATAAATATATGATGCTTGAAAAAAGCCATTTAAGAAAAGGTGTAATGAGAACCAATAAAAAAGGCTTTGGTTTTGTTGAGATAGAAAATATGGATGATGATGTTTATGTTGCAACTGATAATATGAATGGCGCTATTCATGATGATATTGTCTTAGTTGAAATCACTAGTAAAATGACTTTAGATAGACTAGAGGGTAGAGTATTAAAAATTATTAAGAGACAAGTACAAAGATATATTGGAGAAATTACATTTGATGAAAAAGGTAAAGGACATATTAAGTTAGATGATAATAAAATAAAACTTAATATTGAAATCCCTAAAGATAAAGCATTAAACGCAGTTGATGGTCATAAAGTAGTCGTTGAATTGGTAAAGAAACTTAATAACAATTTAAAATACGAAGGAAAAGTATTAGAAATCATTGGTCATAAGAATGATCCTGGTGTTGATATATTATCAATAATTTATAAATATAATATTAATACTGTTTTTCCAGATGAAGTAAAAGAAGAAGTTTCTAATATTAATATGGAAGTATTACCTGAAGAACTTAAAGGTAGAAGAGATTTAAGAGATCAAGTAATATTTACTATTGATGGTGATGATACTAAGGATATAGATGACGCTATTTCAATTGAAAAGTTCGCTTCTGGTCATTATAAATTGGGTGTTCATATAGCCGATGTTAGTTATTATGTTAAAGAAGGAAGTCCGTTAGATAATGAAGCTATGGAAAGAGGAACTAGTGTTTACTTGGTTGATAGAGTTATACCAATGTTACCTCATGAGCTTTCTAATGGTATATGTTCTTTAAATCCTAATGTTGATCGTTTAGCTATATCATGTGTTATGGAATTTGATAGTTCTGGTAAACAAATAGATTATGAAATATTCCCTAGTGTTATTAGATCAAGAATACAAATGACTTATAAGAAAGTTAATAGTATTTTAGAGAAGAATGTAGTTCCAGAAGGATATGAACCTTATACTGATACTTTAAGAATCATGGCAGAACTTGCTAGTATTCTTAGAAAAGTAAAAGTAAAAAGAGGTTATATTAACTTTGATATAGATGAGGCTAAAATTTTAGTTGATGAGAATTGCAAACCTACTGAAATTACTGTTCGTGAACATGGCACTGGCGAAAACTTAATTGAAGACTTTATGATAGCTGCTAATGAATGTGTTGCGACTCATATTTACTTTATGAATTTACCATTTATATATCGTGTACATGAAGTTCCAAAAGAAGAGAAAATTAGAAGTTTCTTAGGTTTTGTTAGTAATTTAGGATATCAAGTACCTGGTGATATAAAAGATACTAAGCCTACAACAATGCAAAGAATATTAAAGGCGCTTGAGGATAAACCTGAATATAAAATACTGTCTAGTTTGCTATTAAGATGCATGCAAAAAGCGGTTTATCGTCCTGAAAACCTAGGCCATTATGGTTTGGCTAGTTCATGTTATACACATTTTACTTCACCTATACGTCGTTATCCGGATACTACTGTACATCGTTTACTTAGAACATATTTGTTTGAAAATAAGTTAGATAATTCTACTATTCGTAAATGGGAAGAAAAGTTAGTTTATATAGCTGAACATTCATCAGAAAGAGAAAGAGCTTCAGTTGATTGTGAACGTGAAGTAGAAGATATGAAAATGGCTGAATATATGGAAAGTCATATTGGTGAAGAGTTTGAGGGTATGATTTCTTCGGTTACTAGTTTTGGTATGTTTGTAGAACTTGATAATTTAGTTGAAGGATTAGTTCCATTGCGTGATATGCCTGACTTCTTTGTTTATGATGAAGATAGAATGACATTGACTGGTGAAAAAAGTCATGTTAAATATACAATTGGTGAGCGAGTTTTAGTAAAAGTTGTTAGAGCATCTAAAGAAGATAAGACTATAGATTTTGAAATAGTGAAGAAGGTGTAGTAATATTATGGCACGTAGAAGAAGAATAAGGAAAAGAATTAGAAATATAGTTTTGTCGATTCTTGCTTTTCTTCTTCTTTTTGGTTTGGTAGTTCTTTTTTTGAAACTTAATACTCCTAAAAAAGTAAAGAAAGATCCCGTTATTGAAAAGGAAGAGGTAAAAGTTCCAAAAGTTTATGAAGCAAGTATTTTTATGGTAGGAGATGCTTTGATTCATAGTAATGTATATATTGATGCTAGAGGTGCTGATGGTAGTTATGATTTTAAGCCAATGTTAGAACAAATAAAACCTATTTCTATTAAATATGATTTGAAGTATTATAATCAAGAAACTATTTTAGGCGGTGCCACACTAGGTTATTCTAGTTATCCTAGATTTAATTCACCAGCTGAAGTAGGAGATGCATTTTTAGATGCGGGATTTAATCTTGTTTCTTTGGCTACTAATCATACTATGGATAAGGGTGAAGCCGGGGTAATAAACTCAGTTAATTATTGGAAAAGTAAAGAAAACGTGGTATACTCTGGTCAATGGACTTCAAGTGAGGAAAGAGAAGAGTCTCATGTTTATAATATTAATGGTATATCATATGCATTCTTTTCTTATACTACATGGACTAATGGTTTAGAAACACCAGCTGGTAAAGAATATTTAAATAATGTTTATTCTCCTGAGAAAGCTGCTGCTGATATTGCTAAAGTTAAAGATTTGGCTGATGTTATTATTGTAGCGATGCACTGGGGTACTGAGTATTCTTTAGGTGTTTCATCTCAACAAACGGAAATCGCTAATTACTTGTCATCATTAGGAGTTAATTTGATTATAGGAGCTCATCCTCATGTAGTTGAACCAGTGGAATATATTAATGATGGTAAAACTTTTGTTATATATTCATTAGGTAATTTTATTTCAGATCAAATTGGTATAGAAAGATTGACTGGCTTAATGATGGAGGTAACTATAAAAAAAGTTGTTGATGTTGATGATACAGTAACAATTAGTATTGAGAGTCCAAAAGCAGAACTAATATATACTTATTCAAAATATGGAAGAAATTTTAAAGTCTATCCTTATTATAGATTAGATAATACTTTGTTACCAAATTATATGAATTATTATGAATATTATAAGGGTATTGTTAGTTCTAGATATCCTGAACTTGTTTGGGGTCTTACAGGAGCGTGATTATATGGAAATACTAAATAGAAAAGCAAATCATGATTATTTTATTGAAGATACATATGAAGCTGGTATTGTTCTTACTGGTACTGAAATAAAGTCTATACGTGAAGGCAATTGTAATATTAAAGACTGTTATGGAATCATTAAAAATAATGAAGTGTTTTTACTTAATATGTATGTAGGTCAGTATAAAGAAGGTAATATTTTTAATCATGAAGAAACTAGAAGTAGAAAACTTTTATTACATAAGAAAGAAATTAAGAAGATTCAACAAGCTATAGAGGTTTCTGGTCGTACTTTGGTTCCAATTAAATTATATTTTAAGGATAATAAATTAAAAGTATTACTTGGTGTTTGTCTTGGTAAAAAGAATTATGATAAACGTGAATCTATAAAAGAAAGAGATATAAAAAGAGAAATGCAAAAGAAAATCAAACAGTATTAAGTTTGATTTTTTGTTTATAAGGAATTTTCTTTTTATTTTAAAAAAATTGTAATCGCCCATTGACAAACAAACGTTTGTACTTTATTATAGTAAGACAAGATTATGGAGGTGTATCATATGTATAAAGCTTATAAGTTTAAACTGTGTCCTGTTTGAGTCATAATAAAAACAGCATGGATATAAATATACATGATTTGTCAAGACAATTAAAGATTTATAAATAAAATAATTAGTACGGCAGCGACTGTCGGAATTTAAGCCTATGGAGAATAGAGGTTACTCTATCTGTGAAGTAGGAAATTTGATCGGTGACGATTAAACGACAAATTGAAATTTGTCTTTTGTTCTATGTTTATTACATTTTGTATGACAAAAGAGAACTATTTTTTAGTTCTCTTTTTGGTATTTACTTAGAAAATATTTATATAACTCATTACATTTTTCTTTATCCATATCTGGTTTATTTTCATATGGATAAGGTATGTTTAAAAATATATATTTTTCTCTACCTAGTCTATGAAATGGTAGAAAATCTACTCGTTCTATGTTTTTAATTTTCTTTAAGTAATTTACTAGACTGTCTATATATTCTTTATTATCAGTTAGACCTGGTACTATTACTTGCCTTATCCAAACTTTTTTATTTTGTTTATTTAGTTGTTGGATGAAGTTTTCTACATGAGTTATCTCTTGACCGGTTAGTTCTTTGTAGGATTTTGGATTTGTATGTTTTATGTCTAATATTACTAGGTCTATATATTTTAATATTTCTTCATAAGATCCTTTTCCAACACCTGCAGTATCTATGGCGATGTTAATATTTTCTTTTTTAAGTTTTTTAGACAATTCTATTATGAATTTATCATTTAGGAGAGGTTCTCCACCAGAAAAGGTAACGCCACCGGTATTTTTAAAATATGGTTTACATCTAAGTATTTTATTATAAACTGTATTTATGTCATAATTGTCTTCTTTCTTGGTAAACATTTCTGGGTTATGACAATATTTGCATCTTAATTTGCATCCGTTAAAAAATATTACTACTCTAATTCCTGGACCATCTACTAGTCCTAATGTTTCAATTGAATCAATACTTGTTTTCATGTTTATATTTTCTCATGGAAAGTTCTTTCAATGACTTCTTGTTGCTGCTTCTTGGTTAATCTATTGAAATGAACTGAGTAGCCTGATACTCTTATGGTAAGTAAAGGATATTTTTCAGGATGATTCATGGCGTCAATTAGAGTTTCTCTGTTTAATACGTTAACATTTAAGTGATGAGCACCTTGTGAGAAGTATCCATCCATTAAGTTAACTAGGTTTTCTATTTGTTGGTTTTTATCCATACCTAAGGCACTTGGTACAATTGTGAAGGTGTTGGATATACCATCTTTACAACAACGTTCATATGGAAGTTTAGCAACTGAATTAAGAGAAGCAATTGCGCCATTAGTATCTCTTCCATGCATTGGATTAGCTCCTGGGGCGAAAGGGACACCTTTTTTTCTACCATCTGGTGTGGCACCTGTTTTTTCACCATAGACAACGTTTGATGTTATTGTTAGGACTGATAATGTTTGTTCGGCATCGCGATACGTTGGATGTTTTTTCAATTCGCTAGAAAATTTATTCACTATTTCTATAGCGATATCATCAACTCTATCATCATCGTTTCCATACTTTGGAAAGTCACCTTCTATTTCAAAATCAATACATAATCCGTCTTTATCACGTTTTGGCTTAACTTTAGCGTATTTTATTGCGGAAAGTGAATCGGCTACTACGGATAGTCCAGCTACACCATATGCCATATATCGATGAACTTTTGTATCGTGTAAGGCCATTTGTCCAGCTTCGTATGCGTATTTATCATGCATGTAGTGTATTATGTTCATACTATCTGAATAGATTTGAGCTACTTTTTCTAGTACTTTGAAGTATGCTTGTTTTACTTTTTTATAATCTAGATATTCATCATCCATTAATTCTATATTTTCTAATACTTTATCTTTTTTAATTTCATCAATACCACCGTTAATACTATAAAGTAATGCTTTAGCGAGATTACATCTGGCTCCAAAGAATTGCATATCTTTACCAAGTCTCATTGCTGATACACAGCACGCTATGGCGTAATCACTACCATAAATATCTCTCATTAAATCGTCATTTTCATATTGGATAGCATCTGTTTCTATAGACATTTTGGCACAATACTTTTTGAAGTTTTCTGGTAATTTTTCTGACCAAAGGATAGTTATATTTGGTTCTGGCGCTGGATCTAGATTAGTTAGTGTATGTATAAGTCTATATGATGTTTTTGTAACTAAATGATCTTTATCATTTAGCATACCGGCAATACTGCAAGTTACCCAGGTTGGATCTCCTGAAAATAGTGCATCATAGTCAGGTGTACGTAAATGACGTACTAGTCTTAATTTTATAACAAATTGATCTATTAATTCTTGAGCTTTTTTCTCTGTTAGAATTCCATCTTCAATATCTTTTGTTATATATATGTCAAAGAAAGCATCAACTCTACCTAAACTCATAGCGGCACCATTATTTTCTTTGATTGCTGCTAGATAGCCAAAGTATGTCCATTGAATAGCTTCTTTAGCGTTTCTTGCTGGTTTAGAAATGTTAAATCCGTATGACTTGGCCATGTCTTTTATTTCTTCTAATGCTCGATATTGTTCGGCAACTTCTTCACGTAATTGAATTAAGTCATTTGTCATAGGACCAGTTAGGTTGTTCCAGTCTTTTTCTTTTTGTTCTTTTAAGTAATCTATTCCATATAGAGCAATTCTTCGGTAATCACCAATGATTCTTCCTCTTCCGTAAGCATCTGGTAGTCCTGTTAGTAGACCAACATGTCTTGCCTTTCTTATTTCTTCTGTATATGCATCAAATACACCATCATTATGTGTTTTTCTAAATTCGTTTAAATATTTATCTACGGTTGGATCTAATTTATAGTTATACGCATCGAGTTCTTGATATATCATTCTTATTCCACCGTATGGATTTACTATTCTTTTTAATGGAGCATCTGTTTGTAGACCAACTATTACGTTGTCGTCTTTACAAATATACCCAGGTTTAAAAGAATTAATGCCAGACATGTGTTTTGTATCTATTGATAGTACATGTTTTTTCAATTCCTTTTTAAGTAATTTTTGACATGTATCCCAAACTGTTTTTGTTTTAGCACTTGGTGTTGCTAAAAAAGATTCGTTACCATCATATTTTGTATAGTTTGTTTTTATGAAATTACTGACATCTATTGTTTCTGTCCATTTTCCTTCTTTAAATCTTTTCCATTGTTCCATTATAATATCATCCTCCTACTTTTAGTATAACATATCAGGTTGAATTTTATTAGTTTTAGTGGCGTTGTTTCCTTTTATTTACACTGGATTTATTAAGTGTTTTATGTTATAATACAACTACATGGGGCTGATTTGGTTTCGACGGGAATATTAGAGCATAGATGGCAAGTCGAATGTCCACGTCACGGGCACAAAAAAATAAATGCAAAAAATTTAAAAAATGCAGTTGCTAACATGTTTGGTACTCGCCAAGCTGTTGCTTTTGCCTAATAATAATATAGGTCTGCGCTTTCTTTAGTTTTTATCTACGAAATTATAGAAGGTTCATTTTAGTAGGTTATAACTATTTTTTGCCTAGAAAATAGGAAGAATTAATTGGCTGGTATATTGTCTTGGTCGTTAACTACTTGGATGATATATAAGAATAATTAGTTAACTAAGCTTGTAGAGGTTTATGTAGCTTTATTTTCGGACAGGAGTTCGATTCTCCTCAGCTCCACCAGTATGATGAATATGTTCTAACATATAGAACTTTAAATACATTTTCAATCTGTAATATGATTGATTTTTTTATAAGAAAATTCGCATTAGTAATTTCGATACGTGTTTCAAAATACCTAGCCATTAAAATCTTTTATTTTTTGGAAAATGATGGTATAAATAAACTTATTGTTTTATATGATTTGACATTAGTGATATTGAAACAATATTGATAAATACAGGATATATAGAAGAAATAAAAACAGTAACTCGTTAATAAATTAGTGATGTGTTTTTTGACAATATCAATAATTTGTGTTGTTATTAATATGTAAGCAAGAGAAATTGCATAAAATAAAAAAGAGGAACATTTAATTTTGCAAGTGAATGTCGCCTCTAATTAAATAGAACTGACACTCTATCAATGTCGAAGAGTGTCTATTTTTTTATTGCTAATACTAGTAAGGTAGAAAGTATCAAAATGATAGAAATGCGCTTTAGAACTTTTGTAATAAAAGTCTTGGTTTTCATCTTTAAATGGTTAAGTTCTTTTTTTAGTTAATTATGTTTTTCTAATGTAAAATCTGAGCTGAAAAAATATGAACCATATCCTGTTGAAATTTTTGTACAGTCTTCATTTATATTTAAGTATTGTGAATAATTAGTTGTACATTTTATGTCTGGTCCGCAGGTATCTGGAGCTGTTTTTAGTAATAAAGTGTTTTCAATTATGGTATATTCACCAGTGACATTAACTGAGTTTTCTTTTTCAAGAGTATAGGTTCCATCTTCTTTTAATTCTATTGTAAGATTTCCTTTTTCAAGTTCGCTAGTTACAACATCTTTTCCTATAGCAGCAGAACCAGTGTATTTACCAGTACATTTTCTTGTTTTAATGTAGCTATCTTTTTCTTCTACGGTTTTGTTATCATTGGTTTTACTTTCATTGTATTGTTTATTATTTTCAGTCGCTTTTGTAGTGTCAGTACTTAAGAATTTGTCATATGCTATATATCCTGCTAGGGCTATAACTAACATTACTAGAATTGTTATTAATACAGCACTTTTCGTATTGGCATTTTTTTCTTTTTCCATATTTTATTCCTCCTATTGTAAGTTTAGTATATCACTTTCTTGTGTATTTATTTAATTTTTTTTATTATTTTGCTTTGATTTACAGTTATTTTGTTTTGGTGTCTATGTTGCTATTTTCTTTAAATAATTATATAATTAAGGAGTAAAGATTAATGATATGTTTAATAAATTTTACATTTTAACCAAATACTAAAATATAGATTGATATAAAAGGAGAAATAATATGAATTTTAGAGAATTAACAATAGATGAGTTTACAAAGTTTTTGAATAAGAGTAAATTAAAATCATTTATGCAATCTCCAAAAATGGATACTGCAAATACTAATGTATACTATGTGGGTGTTGAAAAAGATAAGAAAATTGTAGCTGCTGCTAGATTAACTTCTAAAAAGAATCGTTTAGGATATAATTATTTTTATTCTCCAAGAGGTTTATTATTAGATTATAATAATGAAGAAGTTTTAAAGTTTTTTATAGAAAATTTAAAGAAATTTGTTAGGGAAAGAAAAGGTTATGTTTTACATATAGATCCTAATATATTGTATAAGAGTAGAGATATAAATGGTGATATTACTGATGAATATGATAATGGTGATATTGTTGAAATATTAAAAAAACAAGGATTTATTCATAATGGGTTTACAACTGGTTATGATCAGGGACATCAAGTTAGATGGCAATATGTAATAGATTTGGAAGGTAAGAGTTTTGATGATATTGTTAAAGAGTTTAAGCCTCACCATATGAGTAAAATTAAAAAGGCTGAAAAGTTTGGAATCATTATTAAGGATATATCTTATGATGATTTACCAACATTTAAAAAAATTACAGAACAAACTAGTAAACTTATAGGATTTTCTGATAGAAGTTTGGAATATTATCAACATATGTATGAATCATTTGGTGATAATGTTAGATTTGTAATAGCTTATTTAGATGTCGAAAAATATAAAAAGGAAATTGAAGAAGAGTTAGAAACTTATAATAAGAAATATGATAAGTTTTATAATAAAGAAAATAATAGTGCTAAAGAGGTAAAGAAAAATATTGATGTTTTAACTAATCGATTAAATGAAGTTGCTAAATACGATGAAAAGATGATTCCGTTATCAGCATCTATGTTCATGTTGTTTGGTGACGAAGTGATTTACTTATTCTCTGGAAATGTTGATAAGTATAATAACTTTTATGCACAATATTTAATTCAATGGATGATGATTAAATATGCTTGTGAAAATAAATATAAAAAGTATAATTTTTATGGTATCAGAGGTATATTTGATAAAGATGCTGATGGAGTTTATGAGTTTAAAAAGGGTTTTGGGGGACATGTAGAAGAATACATTGGTGACTTTTATTTACCAATAAACTGGTTCTATTATTTAAATAAGATAATTAGTAAGATTAAAAAATAAGAAGCTACTTGTTAGTTTCTTTTTTCGACGTTCTGTACTATTTTGTAAAGTTATTTTTCATTGTTTAATATTTGAAATTTTGCTATTATAGTTATGATGAGGTGATAATGATGGATAAAGTATTAAGAGATGCTTTAAGAAAAGAAACTAAAAGACAGGAGGAAAATATTGAGTTAATTGCTTCTGAAAATTATGTTTCTAAAGATATATTAAAATTACAAGGTAGTATTCTTACTAATAAGTATGCTGAAGGTTATCCTGGTAAAAGATATTATGGTGGATGTCAATATATTGATATATTTGAAAAGAAAGCTATTGAGTATGTATGTCAACTTTTTGATTGTAAATTTGCTAATGTTCAGCCACATTCTGGTAGTAGTGCTAATATGGCAGTTTATAGAGCATTGATTAATCATGGTGATAAAGTTATGGGTATGAATTTATCACATGGTGGACATTTAACACATGGACATCCAATTAATTTTTCTGGGCTTGATTATGAAATTGTTTCTTATAATGTTTCAGAAGAGACTGGAATGATTGATTATGATGAATTGGAAAGAATAGCTTTAGAAGAAAAGCCTAAAATGATTATTGCTGGATGTAGTGCTTATTCTAGAATAATTGATTTTAAGAGATTTAGAGAAATTGCTGATAAAGTAGAGTCATATTTAATGGTTGATATGGCTCATATTGCTGGACTTGTAGCTGCGGGATTACATCCTAGTCCATTTCCTTATGCTGATGTTGTTACTTCTACAACTCATAAGACTTTAAGAGGTCCAAGAGGGGGAATTATTTTAACTAATAGTGAAGAATTAATTAAAAAGATTAATAAGGTAGTTTTTCCAGGTATTCAAGGTGGGCCTTTAATGCATGTTATAGCAGCTAAAGCACAATGTTTTTATGAAGCGTTACAACCAGAGTTTAAAGAGTATCAAAAACAAATTATTAAAAATATGAAAGCTATGTCTGATACTTTAAAAGAATCTGGTGTAAAAATTGTTTCAGATGGTACTGATAATCATTTAATTTTAGTTGATGTTAAAACTTCATTTGGATTAACTGGAAAAGTTGCGGAAAAAGTACTTGATGAAATTCATATTACATGTAATAAAAATACAATTCCTTTTGATACTGAGTCTCCATTTATTACATCTGGTATTAGAATAGGTAGTGCTGCTATGACGACAAGAGGTTTGAAAGAAAAAGAATTTAAATTAATTGCTGAAATCATTTATAAGAGTTTAAGTAATGTTGATAACAAAGAAATACAAGATGAATGTATGGAAAAAGTACTTGACCTTACTAAGAAATTTCCTATATATAAGAAATAATGACTTTTTTGAATTTTCATGGTATAATACCCATATCAGCTGTGAATAGGAAGAGTACTTTTAATAACTATTGCAGAGAGTTATCGTGTCTGGTGAAAGGTAACTAGTCATTTTAAGGAAAGACACCTAAGAGCTACTTATTTGAAATAATAGTAGAATAAGTCGGTTAAAACCGTTATCTATTTTAAGTGATTATATATTTATATAATAAATTGGGTGGTACCGCGGATATAACAGTAATTCGTCCCTTGTGGATAATATTACTGTTTTTTATTTAAATTTTTATATTTGCGGAGGTGTGATAATGAAGAAAATAAGTTTTAAAAATTTAAAAGAACATTTTAATGAAGAAATAAGTATTGAAGGATTTGTGGAAAATGTTCGTGATTTGCAATATGTGCAATTTTTAGTAGTTAGAGATAGTACTGGTAAAGTACAAGTAACTGTTGAAAAAAATGAAGATAATGAAAGGTTAAATGATATTGTTTCAGACTTGATCCCTGAAAGTACTGTTAAAGTTATGGGAAAATTATTTGAAAATGATAAGGTAAAACTTAATGGTATGGAGATAATACCAAAGAAAATAGTTGTTACTAGTAAATGTTTAGGAGAATTACCTATTAATTATAAAGATAGTAAGTCCACACTATTAGATACAAGGTTGAATTATAGATTTTTAGATTTAAGAAATGAAAAGAATCTTCTTATGTTTAAAGTTCAAACATGTTTAATTAATGCGATGAGAGAATTTGTAGTTAAAAATGATTTTATAGAAATTCATACTCCTAAAATTATTAGTACAGCTAGTGAATCTGGCTCTCAGGTTTTTGAGGTTAAATATTTTGATAGAAAGGCTTATTTAGCACAAAGTCCGCAATTTTATAAACAGATGGCTATGTGTTCTGGATTTGAAAGAGTATTTGAAATAGCTCCTGCATTTAGAGCAGAAAATTCTAATTCTTATAGACATGCTACAGAGTTTACTTCATTCGATATTGAGATTAGTTATTTAGAGTCTCTTGATGAGTTAATGGATTTTGAAGAAAATTTATTTATAGCGGGACTTAGTGTAGTTAAGGAAAAATATGGTGATGAGATAAGAAAATTGTTTGGAGTAGACGTTGTCGTTCCTACTAAACCATTTCCTAGAATTAAGTTGGAAGAATTATATAAAGTTTTGGAAGAACGATATGGATTTAAAATGAATTATGAAGATATTGGTGATATGAATTCAGAGTCTGAAAAATTAGCTTCTAAATATATAATGGAAAAGTATGGACATGAATTTGTCTTTATTACTGATTTTAGTTCTAAGAAACGTGCTTTTTATCATAAAAGAGTTAACGGTATTCCACAGGGAGCAGACTTGATTTGGAAAGGATGTGAAACTACTACTTTGGCTTTACGTGAGAATAATTATGAGATATTGTGTAGTCAAGCTTTAGAAAAAGGTCTTAAAGATGATGTTAAATTTTATCTTGAATTCTTTAAATATGGTTGTCCTCCACATGGTGGATTCGCTATTGGTGTTGATAGAATAACAATGTTACTTTTAGGTACTAGTTCATTAAAAGAAACTATGTTTATATACAGAGGTCCAAGTAGAATGGAACCATAATAAATATTTGTTTTCTGGTTATAATAATATCCAACAGATAAATTAATTTGTTGGATATTAGTTTTTTAGAATTTGCATTAGTCATATAAAAAATATATAATTATATTAGAAGGGAGAGTAAATTATGCTTAATAGATTAAATAAGTTTTTGTATTCATCTATTATAATATCTGTGTTAATGCTTGTTATTGGAATGATATTTATTATATTCCCAGATGTTTCTTTTACGACTATAACTTATGTTTTAGCAATTATATTAATAGTTAATGGAATCTATTTTATAATTGAAAAAGAAACTAGTATGTTTTTTTCAAGTTTTTTAACACTTGGTATTATAGAATTATTACTTGGTGTAGTTATGTTGCTTAATCCTGATATTATGAAAACTTTATTTCCTATTGTTGCTGGTATAGTAATGGTAACTAAAGCGACTTTAGATTTAAGACTTTCTTTGCTACTTAAAAAATATGAATATGATACTTGGCTTTCTATATTTATATGTTCTTTAATAGCTATAATATCTGGTGTAATTATTATAATTAATCCTAGTATTGGTACTATGGCGTTAACTGTATCATTAGGTCTTTTAATAACTGTTAATTCTATATCAGGTATAGTTGATACAATTATATTTAAAAAGAATATTAAAGAAATATCTAAGTTATTAGAAAAGTAGTATTATGGATTCTCGTTTTGAGAATCTTTTTTTGTTTAAAATTATTTTTTTTGTTCAAAATACTATTGAGGAGGAAAAATATATGAATGGACAATATGCTGAAGTTCCTAATAATATTTTAACAGGAAAGGACTTAGATTATTTAAGTGATATGTTTCAATGGAATTATGGGGCTTTAAAATGTGTAAATGATTCTATTAGTAGTGTTAGTGATAAAGAAATAATCGATATCATGGAGAGGTCTTGTGAATTATTTGATGATAATTTAAATACTGTTTTAGATATTTTAGGAGGAATTAGTTATGAATAATAAAATATGTAATGTAAAAGTAGAAGTTCCCGAGGGAATTTCTTTAAATGATAAAGATTATCTTAATTCGTTATTATCTACTTTAAAAGAAATGGAAAAGAACTATGTTTTAGCAATGACTGAAGCTAGTAGTGAGAAATTATATCAATTACATAAGGAGGTTTTTTTGAAAGTTGCGGGTATGCAAAGAGAAGTTTATGAGTTGATGTTTAGAAAAGGCTGGTATTGTTTAGAAAAAGCTGAAGGTACAAAAATAGCTGATAAGCATCAAATGTTAGATAAAGAATATACTAGTATTGTAGAGTAGAATATGTTGGTAGTTATATTTATTATTGGTAATTTTTGACAATGTTTGTTTATGGTGTTATAATAACAAACCTCAGGGGGAATTATTATGAGGAATGATTCTGAGTCGAAGAAGCGACTATTTGTTGCTGTTACGACTTTGTTTGTAATAGCACTTTGTATATATACTTTTATATATAGAGAAACTTATAATAGTATTAAAATTGATACTGTAAAGATACCTACTGTAGAGTATGGTAGTCCAAATTATGATTTAAATAAATTAATTAATAATGTAGATGGAAAAATTATTTCTGTTAAGAAGGATATAGAGACTAATGAGATTGGAAAACAGGAATTGATTCTTGTTGTTTCTAAGGGAAATATATCTAAGGAGATACCAGTTTCTGTTGAAATTAAAGATAGTGTTGCTCCTAAAATAGTAGTTAAGGAAGAAACTGTTGTTGTTGACCAGGGCGATAGTATTGATCTTGTTGATAATGTTTCAGAAGTTTATGATGATATAGATGGTGATATTTCATTTGTGGAATCTTCAAATGTTACTGGGGACTTAGTAGATTATTATACTGTTTATAGTGATTATAATTATAATGTTCCAGGTACTTATGAGGTTATAGTAGATGCTGTTGATAAAAATGGTAATTCAAGTAGTTTAAGTTATAATATTGTTGTTAATGAACGTAGTGTTGGCTATAATGCTACAAATATTGCTTACTCGTTACTTGGCAAAGCTTATGCATATGGTGGAACTGGTCCTGATGCATTCGATTGCTCTGGTTTTGTACAATATGTTTATAGACGACTTGGATATTCTATTAGTAGAAGTTCTAGTACACAACTTTATGATGGTGTCGCTGTTTCATATAGTAATGCATTACCTGGTGATATTTTAAATTTTGGTTATAGTGATGGTACATCTACACATTCTGCTTTATATGTGGGAAATGGTAAGATGATACATGCGGCTAATCCATCTCGTGGTGTTGTGATAAGTGATGTTAATTCATGGATTTCTGGTTCTGGTACTGTTATTATTGGAGTTAGAAGAATAAAGTAGAGAAATTCTACTTTTTTTGTATATTTTTCATTTAATTGTTAAATATATAAATAGGAGGGATAATATGGAAACAGTGCAAAAAATATTATTAGTTATTACTATTATTGGTGCTATAAATTGGGGACTTATTGGTCTTTTAAATTTTAATTTAGTAGAAACTATTTTTGGGGTTGATAGTTTATTTACTAATATTATTTATACTTTAGTTGGTATTTCTGGTCTATTCAATATTGGTATTTTATTTAATCATATTGAAGCTACTAAATAAGACGTATTAACCGTCTTTTTTTTTGGCCATTGAACTTGATAAATCTAGTTTATAATGGTATTATATATTATAAGGTGGGTGGCAATTTGAGAAGCATATTAGCGTTTTTTAGAGATACTTTAAGCGGAAATATATATACTATTGTTTCTTTAGTGTGCCTTTTTTTAATACTCGTGTGTGTTCACCTTTTGAGAAAAATAAACGCTATCGAGAAAGAAAAAGAAAAAAAAGAAGCAGCTTCAAAAGTTGTTATTGTTGATCCATCTGGAAGTAATAAAAGAGTAGAGGTTAACATTGCTTCAAGTGATGTTGCGACTGATATACCAATTGATAGTATGGCTAGTGTTACTAGTGTTTTGGCAGCACAGGATATTTATAATAGTGATGATGCTGTTTTAGCAAGTGATACTAGTACTGAGGATGTTATTGTTGAACCCAAGAAGGAAAATACACCTACACTTATTAACCCAATGGAAGTTGCTATGGTTTCATCAACTTTAAATGTCATTGGAGCAACAAGTGAGCAAAAGAGTGCTATTGCTAAAAATGCAGCATCTGCTGTTTTTGATAATAATGAATCAAATGTAAATACTGGTAATGATGAAACTACTTTGAAAAGTTGAAAACTTTACTATTTATTAAAAAAATTGTATACTAGAAGAGTGTTTTAAAGGAGACGATGTAATGACTATAACTATGACTGATGTTTTATCTATATTAAGGAAAGTTGCTGATATTTCTTTAGTATGGTTAGTATTTTATTTAATTTTGAAAAATATAAGGAACAACGTTAAACTTTCTTTATTGTTTAAGGGTGTTGCTTTTGTAATAATTTTAAAAATTGTTAGTGATCTTTGCGGATTTACCACAATTGGTGTTTTACTTGAATATATAATTCAATGGGGACCTATAGCTTTAATAGTTATATTTCAACCTGAAATTAGAACTATTTTGGAACAACTTGGTAGAAGTCAGCTTTTAGGTAGACATAAAGTTCTTACTGTTGATGAAAGAGAACGTATGGTTTATGAGGTTATTAATGCTGTTGATTATTTAAGAAAAGAACGTATTGGTGCTTTAATTGTTATTGAAAGAGATATTAGTTTGGGTAACTATATTGATAGAGCTAAAAAGATATATGCAGATTTAACTAGTGATTTGTTAATTGCTATTTTCTATGAAGGAAATCCGTTGCATGATGGTGGTGTAATTATTCAAGGTGATAGAATTACATGTGCTGGTGCTGTGTTCCCTACAAGTAGTAGTCAAAAAATTAATAAGAGACTTGGTACAAGACATAGAGCTGCTCTTGGTTTAGCTGAAGAAACAGATGCTATTTGTATTGTTGTTTCAGAAGAAACTGGTAGGATTTCAGTGGCTTTAAAAGGTGAATTATTATATAATTTAACACTTGATGATACTAGAATGTTATTAATTGATGAATTAAGACCTAAACAAGATATTGAATTTAATGAAGACGATGAAATAGATGAGGAAGAGATTTATGAAGAAAATATTTAATAAAATAGGAAGAATCTTTCATCGTATTGGAACATTCTTCGATAGAATATTAATTACACCTATTACTAGATTTATTTTAAAGATTACTGGCTTCTTTAAAGGAAACGCTAAAAGTATAGATAGATTGATGGGCAAAAAGTCAACATTACTTGTTATTAGTTTACTTTTAGCTTTTGGAGTTTTTGTTATTATTGATAAGGAATCAAATGTTATTATTGATCAATATGCAGAAATTCTTTATAATCAACCAGTTACAGCTGTTTACAATGAGGAATTATATGTAGTTGAAGGTTTACCAAAGACTGTTGATATTACTCTTGTTGGTCAAAAAAGACATATCTTTTTAGCTAAACAGTCACCTTCTAAAGGTGTATCAGTTGACTTAACTGGATTAAAACCTGGTAATCATAAAGTTACTTTGAAGTATTCTCAAAGATTAAAATCATTAGATTATAAATTGGATCCTTCACAAGTAACTGTTACAATTTATAATAAAGAAAGTGAAACACGTGGTTTAACTTATGATTTATTACATCAAGATAGTTTAGATAGTAAGTTATATATTAAAAATGTTGAATTAGATAGAACTGATGTTATTGTTAAAGGTGCAAAATATAAATTAGAGAAAGTAGCAACAGTAAAAGCATTAGTTGATGCTACAAAGATACCTAGACAAAAAGATCAAAAAACTGGGGATATTACTTTAAAAGAAGTACCTTTAGTTGCTTATGATACTAATGGTAAAATCGTAGATGTTGAAATTGTTCCTAAGACAGTTGATGCTAAAATAACTATTACTTCTCCTAGTAAGGAAGTGCCAATAAAAATAGTTCCTACTGGTAAATTGGCATTTGGTAAAGCAATCAAATCTATTGATTCTTCAGTTTCTAGTGTTACTGTTTATGGTGATGAAGATGCTGTTAGTAAGCTAGAACAATTAGAAGTAGAAATTGATGTAAATGACTTGAAGAGTGATAAAGAGTATAATGTTACTTTAAAGAAACCAGCAGGAATTACTGAGATCAGTTCTAAAACTGTTAAGATAAAGGTTTCAGTTGATAATTCTATTACAAAAGAGTTTGACAATATTTCAGTTAGTGCTGATAATGTACCAGCTGGTTGTAAGGCACAAGCTATGTCTGAGGAAGATAGTAGGATTACAGTTATAGTTGAAGGTAGTGAAGATGTTATTAATTCATTGGATCCAAGTACTATAAAAGCTTCTGTTAACCTAAAAGATAAAGAACCAGGTCAACATGAAATAGAAGTTACTGTTACTGGTGGAGATCTTAAACTTACTTACAAGCCTAAGACCAAGAAGGTAAAAATTAAAATTACTAAAGATTAGTTAGAAAGTCAGAGATTATTCTTTGACTTTTTCTTTATGTTTGTAATATTCATTTTTATTTACCATATAATTAATTAGAATTTAATTATGAGGTGAACTATGAAAAAGATTTTTGTAGGAATAATAATTACTATGTTGTTAGTTACTACAGGCTGTGGAAAAAATACGGAAAGTAGTGTTATTAATGATTTGGAGAAGAAGATAAATAAAGCATCGGCTTATAAAATTTCTGGTGATTTAGAAATTGTTAATGATGATGAAGTGTATAACTATGATATAGAAGTTAGTTATAAAAAAGATAATAATTATAAAGTTATATTAACTAATAAGGCTAATGATCATACGCAAATAATTTTAAAGAATGCTGATGGTGTATATGTATTAACTCCGGCACTTAATAAAAGTTTTAAGTTTCAGAGTGATTGGCCATATAGTAATTCACAAATATATTTGTTAAAATCATTGGTAAATGATATCAAAAATACTAAAGATATTAAGTTTGAAGAAGAAAAATCCGGTTATAAAATAGTTACAACTGTTAATTATCCTAATAATAGTAAACTTGTGGAACAGGTTATTGAATTAAATAAGAAACGGGATATTAAAAAAGTAAAAGTTTATGATGATAATCATGCTGTCTGTATGAGTATGACTTTTAAAAGTATTGACTATTCACCAACATTTAAAAAAGATTACTTTGATTTAAATGAAGTTATGGGTACTTATTCTATTGATGAAGAAACTACAAAAAAGACATCTGAATTAGAAGATACTATTTATCCATTGGTTGTTCCAACTAATACTAAGCTTGTTAGTGAGGAAAAAATTAAAAAAGATATTGGTGACAGAATAATTATGACTTTTGATGGGGATAAACCATTCTTATTAGTGGAAGAGACGGCTGTTATAGAAGATGAATTTACAATTATACCTACATATGGTGAACCCTATCAGTTAATGGATACTTTAGGCGTTATGACTAATAATTCATTAACTTGGACAAGTAATGGAATTGAATATTATATAGTTAGTGATGTTTTAAACCAAGATGAATTAGTCGAAGTGGCTCAATCTATTAGTTATTTACCTACTATGAAATAAAAGAGTTTACCTCTTTTTTTTTACATGTTATAATATTTATGGTGATTTGTATGAAAAAGAAAAAGAAAATTAAAGTTGAAGAAAATATTAGTTTTGATTCTTCAGAAATTAAAAAGGTTGTTATTACTACTTCTATTGTATTGATATTTTTTGCTTGTTTTTACTTTTTAACTGTGGCGATAGTTAATAAAGATGAGAAAAAAGATAATACAACTAATTCATCTTCAAATACTAGTGAAGTAGAAATTCAACAGGAAGAGATTTTACTTGGTAGTAGTTTTTCTATTAAAGATGATCAATACTTAGTAGTTTACTATGATACTACAGATGATGATTTAAGTAGTTTAACTAGTGCTATATCTACATATCGTTCTTCTTCTAAAGATGTTAATCTTTATACTGTTGATATGGGTGATGGCTTAAATAAAGGTTTTGTTGGAGAGACTCCTAATAAGAAAGCTACTAAAGCATCTGAACTATCTATATCAGGACCAACAATCATTAAGTTTACTGATAATAAAATATCTACATATATAGAAGGTATGGATAAAGTTATTGAATATTTGGAATCTTAAATGTAAAAAGACTGTTTAGTCTTTTTCTTTTGTCATGATTTGATATTATTTTTTTGATTATTGTGATATTATATATTTTAGGGTGGTATAATGAAAAAAATCAAATTTACCAAGTTGAAAAAGAAAAGTAATCGTCTTAATAACTCATTAAAAAAACTAAAAAATAAGTTATGGCCTGATGAATATAGTTCCTTTAGTATACCAGAAGTTATTATGTTAGTTATTATTTCTATTTTATTTGGTGTTGTTGTAGGGTGTATTTTAACTTATAGTAAAGCTTTTACTGTTGATAATTCTTCTTACGAGAGTGAATTATTAAGTACATATCAAAAAATAAGAGATAATTATTATGATGAAGTTTCAGAAAAAGAGTTATTAAATGCTGCAATAAATGGTATGATAGGTGCTTTAGATGATCCTTATTCTTACTATATGGATGATAGTGCTACTGAGAGCTTTAATCAAAAGATAGATGGTAATTATGTGGGTATTGGTACTACTGTTTTACATGATGAAAACGTTGGTAATAAAGTTACTGATATATTTGAAGGTTCTCCAGCAGATAAAGCTGGTGTTAAAGTAGGAGATATATTCTTATCTATTGATGGCACAGATGTTAGATATATGTCTTTAAAGGAAATTTCTAATTATATGAAAGGAAATGCTAATACTTCTTCAAACTTTGTATTTATTAGAGATGGTAAAAATGTAGAGGTAACAATTACTAGAGATGTTGTTGATATTCCTTCTGTTAGTAGTAAAATAATTGAAGGTAATAATAAGAGTTTAGGATATATTTCTATTGATACTTTTGCTTCTAATACTTATAGTCAATTTAAAAGTAATTTGACTTCATTAGAAAAACAAAAAATAGATTCTTTAATTATAGATGTTAGAAATAATCCTGGTGGTCATTTAAGTCAAGTTGAAGATATATTGTCATTGTTTTTCAATAAAAAGACAGTATTATATCAAATAGAAACTAAAGGTAAAGTAGAAAAGATTTATGCTTCTTCTAAAAAAACGCGTAGTTATGATGTAGTTGTTTTGATTAATGAATCTTCTGCTTCAGCTTCAGAAATATTAGCTTCTTGTTTTCAAGAAAATTATAAGAAGGCAACTATTATAGGTACTAGTTCTTATGGAAAAGGTACAGTACAAAAATCTCTTGAGTTATCTACTGGTTCTAGTTTAAAGTATACAACTGAAAAATGGTTAACTTCAAAAGGCGTTTGGATTAATGATAAAGGTGTAGTTCCAGATATAGTTGTAGAACAAGGCGAAGAGTATATAGCTAATCCAAGTGATGATAATGATTTGCAGTTACAAAAAGCTTTAGAAGTATTAACAAAAAATAAATAGTTTTAATTACTATTTATTTTTTTGCATTCAATAATTAATTGTTTGTTTTTGTTGTAACTACAAGTTGTTAAAAATAATCGATCATATTCCTTTTCATTTATAGTTATATAGCCAGACTTCTCTTGTTCAAAGATATTTATTATTTTGTATGTATAGTTGTTGTTTGTGTAAGTTAAATTTATAGTGTCATTAATATTAAGTTTGTTTAAGTCTTTGAAAAAAGCATTATGTCCAGTTCCAGAATGAGCTGCTAGAACAATTATACTTGGTAAATTAGATTCTAAAATTGTGACGTTTTCTTCTACATTATTTAATTTACTATCTATTTTATATAAGCTTTTATTTAGATTTATTTTAGGTATTTGTACTTTACCTATTGGCTGTTCTTTTTGTGATACTTGTTCATCTTTATTTATATTTATATTGGCTATTTTTGGTGCAATTTTTTTGATAATTCTTTTTGGCTCATTTATTTGTTCTGGTGCTAATATGAATAATGTAACTATAATGATGAGTGTTAGTACTTTTTTATACATAAACAAATGCGAGTAAAATAATATTAATTAGCTTTAATATGAAGGGTAGTTCTTTGGAACTAGTGTTTGGTACTTTTATTTTACGATTCACTAGGTTATATGTTAACTCTGTTTCATTTTCAACAATTATATCGAATGGTTCTACGGTATCATAACCTTCTGTTGTATTTAACTGAACAATAGTGTAATTTCCATAAGGCAATGTTATTTCAGCTATACCTTCTTCATTAGTTGTGATTTTTGTTACTAGATTTTTATCTTTGTCATAGATACCAAATTCTATATTTTCTTCTGGGTGTAATGTTTCGTCTGTTAAGTACTTTTTATTTATAATCAACTTGCTTTTTATAACTTCGTTATATAGATTTAATGTAATTTTAGGGTTGTCTTTAGTTATTTCAAAATCATATATTTTGTTATCTATTGTATAACCTGTACCAGCTTTTACTTCTCTAATGTAATATTTTCCGTATGATAAATTTTTTATTACTTGATGATTTGTTTCATCAATGTCTATTATTTGAAGTTCATTTCTATCTTTATCAAGTATTTGATATTTAGTACCTGATAATATAGCTTCTCCGCTACTTTTAGTTGTTTTAGTATCTTTATCTAATTTATTAATATTTACTTCTGTTTCTTCAACAGTAACTCTAATTTTTATATTTTTTTCTTCAACATCACCTAGTGTTACTAAATTTTGAGTATTTTCTGCCTGATAGAATACTAATGGTGTTCTATGAGCTACTTCTTTTCTAGTAACTATTATTTCATGTTCGCCAACGGGTAAGTTTTTAATAATTAGTTTATTTTTTTCTATAACTGCATTTTTGTTTTTAGTTGTGTAGTTATTAATTACGCCGTTTGCATCCCAAAGAGATAGCTCTTCGCCAGCTACTATGTTATATGTTGCATTGGCAAAGCTTGGTTCTGTCTTATATTCTTTTATTAGTATTTCAATGTAATTCATTTCATCTTGATAAATATTTATCCTTTTACCGTTTAGTGAATCAGTAAAATAAAAATCATTACTTGGTGCAGCTGTTTTCCAAATCATCATTTGTGATATTGCATACCATTTCATGTTAGTGTGTGACTTATAATTGTAGCCAAAGTGTGCGATAAGAGAAATTCGTTCTTTTTGTTCTTCAGTTAAATTTCTTGGTTGAGTAGTGCTTGTGTATTGACTTGATTCTTTAAATGTTGTGAATGGTTCTATACAATAGGCATATTTTTCTGTACCTTTTTGTTTGTACGTACGTGCTTTTTGATAGTAAATAGTTCTATTATCAACGCGATTCATCCAAATATTATTGATATACTCTCCTTCATAAAATTGTGCACTTTCGGCTTTTACTGTGAATGGTAATATTATAGATACTGCTCCTGCTAAGAAAAATATTATTTTTTTCATATCATTCCTCCTTTTTTTCTTAACGGGTATGATAGTATCAAACTTTTTTTATTATGACAAATCAAGCTTTTGCCTTTTTTACTTAATTTTATTGATGATTTTTTACTTTTTACTTACTAATTTTTAGTTTTTGTTGTTGGAATTTGTTTTTAATTAACAAGTTTTAGTGTTTCTCATGTTATAATTATTATGAGGTGATTTGATGACAGATATAGAAATAGCACAAGGTAATGTTAAGGAGAATATAGTAGATGTTGCGAAGAGAGTAGGTTTAAAAGAAAAAGACTTATTGCTTTATGGAACTGATAAAGCAAAGATTAATTATTCTTCAGATAAGCGTAAAGCGAAGTTAGTTTTAGTTACGGCAATTAACCCTACTCCATATGGTGAAGGTAAGACTACAGTAAGTATTGGTTTAGGTGATGCTTTAAATAAATTAAAAAAGAATCCGGTTATTGTTCTTAGAGAGCCTTCTATGGGACCTGTTTTTGGTATTAAAGGTGGAGCAACTGGTGGTGGATATAGTCAAGTTGTACCAATGGAAGATATTAATTTACATTTTACAGGGGACTTTCATGCGATTACTTCTGCCAATGATTTATTGTGTGCCGCTATAGATAATCATATTTATCACGGTAATAAACTTGATATTGATAGAGTTGTTTTTAAAAGATGTTTAGATGTTAATGATAGAGCTTTGAGAAAAATTACTTTGGAAAATAGAAATGATAGTTTTTCAATAACTGCTGCTAGTGAAATAATGGCTTTATTTTGTTTAGCAACTTCATTAGATGATTTAAAGAGAAGACTTGGTAATATAATCATTGGTTATAATAGTAAGAATGAGGCATTATACGCAAAGGATTTAAATATTGAAGGGGCTTTAACAGTTATATTAAAAGATGCTTTTTTACCAAATCTTGTTCAGACTTTAGAACATACACCTACCATTATTCATGGTGGTCCTTTTGCGAATATTGCTCATGGATGTAATAGTGTTGTCGCTACTAAATTAGGATTATCTCTTGGGGATTATATGATTACTGAGGCTGGTTTTGGAGCTGACCTTGGTGCTGAAAAGTTTTTGGATATTAAATGCCGTAAAGCTTCTATTAGTCCAGACTGTATTGTTTTAGTCGCAACTATTAAGGCATTAAAATATAATGGTGGTGTTTCAAAAAATGATATTACTAAAGAAAATTTAGAGGCTTTAAAGTCTGGTATTTCTAATTTAGAAAGACATGTGGAAAATCTTAAAAAATACGGTGTTCCAGTTGTGGTATGCTTAAATAAATATACAACTGATACTGATGTTGAGGTTGAATTTGTTAAAGATTATTGTATTAAACTTGGTGCGAAATTTTCTATAAGTACGGCGTATACTGATGGTGGAGATGGCGCAATTGATTTAGCGAAACAAGTAATTGAGGCTTGTTCTTCAAAGAAAAACTTTAAGTTCCTTTATGCAGATGATTTATCTGTATGTGAAAAAATTGAAAAAGTTTGTACGGATATTTATAGAGCGTCTTCAGTTGAATATAGTGATAAAGCTATGAAAAAAATTGAAGAAATTAATGCTTTAGGAAAGTCTAATCTTCCAATTTGTGTTGCAAAGACACAGTATTCTTTCTCAGATGATGCGAAAAAACTTGGCGCACCGACTGATTTTAAAGTCTTTGTAAGAGATATTTGTTTATACAATGGTGCGGAGTTTATTACGGTTTTGTTAGGTAATATTATGACAATGCCTGGTTTACCTATTGTTCCAAATTATGAAAAAATTGATATAGTTAATGATAAAATTGTTGGATTAGATTAAATTAAATAAAAAAATCATATCTTGTTCGATATGATTTTTTATTGACTTTTTTCTGTTTGTTCTGGATCTTTTGTTTCTTCTTTATTATCTTCAGTACCATTAGGTGGTGTTTTTACACTTGGTGATGTTTCTCTTTGTTGTGGTTCATAAACTGTAATGGTACCTGTATATAATATACCGTTGTATGTAACTGTATATTTATATGGACCAGCCTTTTGAGTGTCAATTTGAGTGAGATCGATGATAATGTTTTCTTTCATTTCATCTGTTAATGTTTCTTTGATATATACTTGTTTATCTGTTGATAATGGTGAGCCTATTGTTAAAGATAAATTATTAATTGTTAAATCTACCTCTGGTAATTTTTTCTGTTTTATAACTATTGTTCCATTATACTTTTTCTTTTTATAAGTTACTGTATATGTATAAGTTCCTGGTTCTGTAGTTTTTATCATTGATGTATCTAATTTTAATTCTTTTAGTATTTCGGCATCAATTTCATCTACATTTTCTAGGTAATCTTTAACATCCACACTTAAGGTTTTATTAACTTCTAGTTCTATATCTTTTAGCTTAATTTCGTTTGATTTTACCTCTGCAACTCTTTTGTGTACTATTTCTAAGTCATTTTTTACGACTGGTTTTGGTTTTGTCATGTCGTTCATAGCATAACCAGAACCCGTTAGTATCAAGCCCCAAGAAGCTAAAGCAACAGAAATTATGCGTGTTTCTTTATTTGTTAGTTTTCCCATATACTACGCTACTCCCTATCTTTATAATCAATTATAGTATAAATTTATTATATTAACAAGATTTTTTTGTTTGATTTTGTTGAATTTTGTCGTTTCATCTCATATAATAATATTTAAAGAGGTGAGTTTTATGGCTTTATTTTGGTTTATATTTTGTTTACTATTAATCTTTGTTGAAATAACTACAGTAAACTTAGTTTCTATTTGGTTTGCGATAGGTGCGTTTTTTGCAATGATCATGGCACTATTTAGTGATGTATTTTTACTTCAAGTAATTATATTTATCATAATCAGTATTATTACTTTGTTAATTACGAAACCATTAGTTAAGAAGTTTAGAAAAACAGGAATTGAAGCAACAAACTATGACCGTGTTATTGGTAAGCATGCAGAAGTTATTAAAAAGATTACTCCTGATGACTATGGTCAAGTTAAGGTTTTAGGTTCTACTTGGACTGCTGTTTGTGATAAGGTTTGTGATGTTTCAGAAAAGGTTATAGTAAAGAGAGTAGACGGCGTAAAACTTGTCGTTGAGAAGGAGGAAAAATAAATGGAATTTGGTTTAGTATTATTAATTATTATTTTGGTTGTTTTAGCTTCAGGAATTAAGATTATTCCACAGTCTAAAGCAATGGTAGTTGAAAGACTTGGTGCATATCATAGAACTATGCAAACTGGTCTTCATTATGTTATTCCTATATTTGAAAGAGTTGCGAATGTTGTTAGTTTAAAGGAAAACGTAAGAGACTTTGCTCCACAACCTGTTATCACAAAAGATAACGTTACTATGCAAATTGATACTGTTGTTTATTTACAAATAACAGATTCAAAATTATATTGTTATGGTGTTGAAAACCCAGTTAACGCAATTGAAAATTTAACTGCTACTACATTACGTAATATCATTGGTGAATTAGAATTAGATGAAACATTAACTTCTCGTGATGTTATTAATTCTAAAATGCGCTCTATTTTGGATGAGGCTACTGATCCTTGGGGAATTAAAGTTAATCGTGTTGAAGTTAAAAATATTTTACCACCTAGGGATATTCAAGAAGCCATGGAAAAACAAATGCGTGCTGAACGTGAACGTCGTGAAGCAATCTTAAAAGCAGAAGGTGAAAAAAAATCTGCTATATTGATTGCTGAAGGTGAAAAAGAAAGTGCAATTTTAAGAGCTGATGCTAAAAGAGAGGCTCATATTAGAGAAGCTGAAGGTGAGGCTACAGCTATTGTAAAAATTCAACAAGCTACTGCTGAAGGTTTAAAACTTTTAAAAGATGCTGGTATGGATGATGCTGTATTAAAGTATAAAAGTTATGAAGCAATGGTAAAAGTTGCTAACGGTAATGCTACTAAGATTATTGTTCCTAGTGAATTACAAAATCTAGCAACAGTTGGAACTACAATAAATGAAATGATAGATCGTTCTGGAAAATAAGAAGCTTGGCTTCTTTTTTCTTGCAATTTTGTAATTGTTCATTTATAATATGTGGTGAATTGGGGGAATAGATTTATGTCTATTATAAATGAATTGAAGAAGTTAAAATTAAAAGTTTTTGAACATAAATATCAAATGTTGAGAGAATTTGGTGAGGAAAACCATATGTTTTATACTTTTGAGGAAGCTGGTTTATGGGATGATTTAGCTAATGTATATTATCGCGGAATTCCAGGTGACTTAATATTTAGAGTACATGATTCTTCTAATATTAATGATTTGGTTTCTAAAGCAATAATATTAGCGTTTACTTTAGGAGATGCTAATATTATTCATGCAACTACACAATTATCTAGAACAGCAGCTGGTGATGAAAAGCGTATTTTAGTAGAATCAAAGGGATTTATTTATGATGTTGCAACGGGTGAAAAGATAGAAGGCTGTTTATATGATACTATGTATTGTCCTAAATATGATGAAGTAGTTCCAAAAAGTTTATATTCAGAGTCAAGGGTTTATCGTGATTTAACAACTTCTCTTAATGAGATTAAGCAACCTGGTTTTAGAAGAGAAGAAGCTAGAGTTGCTACTACAGCTTTTTCTGCGAATGTTCTTGCAACAGGTGATGACAAATTGATTAATAGATTTAATGGAAATTTGTTAGAAATGAATTTTGAGCCAATAACAAGTGGGAAGACTTCTTCTGCAAAAGTTTATACAAAGGCTGAAAAAAAGACGAGTGATAATTAATTTTACTCGTCTTAATTTATGATTTTTTCAAAATTACGTAGATAATAGTTTGGATTATTATAATTATTGGAATAAGGATAATAAACTTATTCTTTTTTGTTTTATGGTGAAAAATTAACATTGAGATTATTTCACCCGGACCAGCACCTAATATTGCTAGAAGAAGTAGGGTATTTTCTTTTATTCGCCATTTGTTTTTACAAGCTTTAATTTTATCAATTAATATTAGAAAAAATCCTAATATATTGATTATAATAAAGTAAATATTTATCATCTTATCGCAATGCTTTGTCTTCCTAAAGCATTGTATATGCTTTCAACTGTTTGTTGTGGCATTATCCATTTAGTTCTACCAGTTGTATAAGTCCAAGGATCAACAATTAAGTGTTCTCCAGTTATTTTGTTATAACCTGTTAATAATTGAACATGTAAATTTAATGGTGCCCCTTCTATCCAAATGTCTGGTGTTTTAAACATAGATGTTAAATAAATTATTACGGGATTACCTTTATCTAGTTCACGATCTAAATCTTCTAGTGAAGAACCTGTTATATTAACGACATTTTGATTTCCAGATGAAGTTCTACCAAATTTCGCTAAAGGTTCTGGAGCTATCCAATGTGGTACATTGTTTGGCACTTTAGTAAAAATATCATGAGTAAATCCTTCTTGAGCATTATTATTAGGACTCTTTGGCATATCAGTTGCATATTGATATAGAGTCATATTTTTTAAATATCCTTTATATTGTAGTGCCATTAATAAAGACGCTGCTTCACAACCATTTTCTACATTGTTGTAGTTTTGACTAATATATGGGACATTTAAAATTACCCAGGCATTTTTTATTTCTTCTTGTCTTTTCTTTTCAGCTTCTATAGCTTGCGCTTTTCTTTCACTTATGATGTTTAATGCGTTATCTAAAAATGTATTTCCTTCTTTTTTAATATCTTCTTGTGGAAGTGTATTTAAACTAAGTCTAATAGCTTCAATATCATTTATAGTTATGTTGTCCTTTAGAACCGTCTTGGTATCATCTGTATATAAAGTTTTTATTTTTTCTTCTTCTGTATCAATACTTAATCTTTGACTTTCTAAATCAATGATGTAATTTTCTATATACTTTTGATATTTACTATTTAATTTTTTATTTTTGCTTTTTAACTTATTTATATCTTTTGTTGTAACCGTAGAATTCATTATTGTTCCATTGTAACAATCTAAAGCTTCTTCTTTTAATGATAAATAACTTTCTAGTTCAGATAAATCATTTATTAATTTTTGAGTTTCATTTTTATATAATTTTATTTTTTGAGTTTCATTTTTCATAGACTGAACTTTAGCTATTGTAAGATTATCATTAGGTTTATTCTCTTTAAAAAGATTTTTGTATTCTAATTGTATTTTTTCTAGGTGTATTTTGTCATTTTGTTGATGGGTGTATTGTCTGTAAGCAAAAAAAGATCCTACAAATATTAGCGTTACAATAGCTAATACTATGATTAGGGTCATATCTTTCTTTTTTCTTTGGGCTTTACTTAAATCTTTCATATAATACACCTATTATTATTTTATCTTTTCTTTTAAGTAATGTCTTTATTTATAAGGGAAAAAGTAATAATTTTACATTGTGATTTACTTTATTTTACACATTTTCCTTGATACGTATTTCTTCTAACTAATTCTTTATCAATATCATTTAATACACAAAATTTTTTTGTTAGCCAGGAAGGTTCAACTAAATCGTCTATTTTAGGGTCACCTGTAATTCTGTGGATAACTATTTCTGGTCTTAATAATTCTAATTGACTTATTACAATATCAATATATTCTTCTTTAGTTAGCATTTTAAATTTATCTTTTTCATACATTTTTTCTAAAGCAGTATCTTTTAATATACTTAGCATGTGTATTTTTAGACCTTGTATATCTAAACTATTTAAATATTTTACAGTGTTTAACATATCTTCTTTAGTTTCGTAAGGAAGACCGTTGATAATATGAACAACTACATTTATATTTCTTTTGCGTAGTTTTTTTACCATGTCTTCAAAACATTTTAGAGTATGACATCTATTTATTAATTTAGATGTTTTTTCATTTGTAGTTTGAAGACCTAGTTCTACTGTTAAAAATGTTCTTTTATTAAGTTCATCTAAATAGTCTAAGCATTCATCAGTTATAGCGTCTGGTCTTGTTGCGATACTTAGGCCAATGACATTTTCTTGACTTAAAATTTTATTATGTAGCTCTTTTAGTTTTTCAACAGGGGCATAAGTATTAGTATGTGCTTGGAAATAGCCAATGTATTTAGCGTTAGGCCATTTTAATAACATCATGTCTCTAATCTTGATAAATTGTTCTTCAATTGGTTCATTTTTGTTACCAGCAAATTCGCCAGAACCTAGTTTAGAACAATATATACAGCCAGAATAGCCGACAGTTCCATCAATATTTGGACAACTAAATCCAGCATCTAAACTGACTTTAAATACTTTTTGATTAAATTTACTTTTATAGTAATAATCTAGAGTATGATATCTTTTATTATTATTACTATATTTAAAAGGGTTTTCCATATACATCACCATATCAAATATTTTATCATATTTATGAGGATTTTTGTGTTATAATTATTTTAATAATGGAGGCTGGTATACTTGGCAAAAAAGAGAAAACTAAAACTGAAAAAACCTTTTGTTATTATTCTAAAAATTATATTTATTGTAATTTTAGTTTTTTTAGGAATGTTTTTATTTTATTCTTATCAAGTGAAAGATGTTAGTAAACTAGGTTATGATAAAGAAGCTAGTAAGAATATTTTATTGCTTGGTAAAAAAGATATTATTAAATCTTACGAATATTCAGATACTTTGAATGCGGCTTTTAAGAGTAAATATTATAAAGATGCTAATTTGGATAGTTATTCAAAGATAAAGTATCAGGATCAGAAAAATATTATTAAGAATATTAATACTTTAATTGATAAAGGTTATAGTAACAGTAATATTTCTTTAATACTTGCTCATGGTAATGATGATGATGTTAGTGAGTTTGCAAAAAGAGATAAAATAAAGTACTTAGAGGAGTTTTATAGTCTTAGTTATGCTAAGTTAAAATACTATGATCGTTATGTTAAGTATTCTAGTGAAACTGGTGAAGATGAGGAAACTACAGTATTATTTGTTAATTTAAGTATGGATACAGATGATTATGTTAATCCAGTTAAGACTTCAGCTTTTTCAATAGATATGCTTGTTAATAAACATTATAAGTTAGATGAAGATTTTGTTCCTGATGACTTAGTTGAATTTGATCAAAAATATTGTAATGGTGAGGTACAAGAGGGTAATAGAGAAGCGGTTGTGGCATTTAAAAATATGTATGAGGCTGCTAAAAAGGAAGGATTAGGTTTAGTAATTAATTCTAGTTATAGGTCTTATCAAGATCAGGAAAATATTTGTAATACATTTAAAGATTTATATGGTGAAGGATATGTTACTAAATATGTGGCTTTACCCGGCTTTTCTGAACATCAAACTGGTCTTGCTTTTGATATAGGAAGTACTAGTAGTAAGGTTTTTGCTGAATCTAAAGAATATGAATGGATGAAGGAAAATGCATATAAATACGGATTTATCTTAAGATTTACTAAAGCTAATGCTTATATTACAGGCTTTAGAAGTGAACCATGGCATTATAGATATGTAGGCAAGAAAGTAGCTAAATATATATATGATAATAATATTTCTTTAGAAGAATATTATGCTGAGTTTTTAGATAATTAAAATTGACTTACGAAGTGTTAAGGAGCTTTGTTGAGTCTTTTTTTTCTTGGCATATTTATTAAATTGTGATATTATGTTACTAGAATAATAAGAGGTGTTGGTATGTATCCAATCGGAAAGCAATTTGAAGTTGATTATACAAGAGTTAAATGTAACGATAAGGCTTCTTTTAAGGGAAAGTTTTACCGTATTTCTGTGCTTAGTGATAGAGTAGTAAGACTTGAGTATTCTCCATCTGGTCAATTTGTTGATAGACCAACACAATTAGTATTAAGAAGGGACATTGGCGCTGTTAATCCAGCTGTTAGACAAGATAATAATATTTTAGAAATTACTACTAAGTGTTTTTCATTGACATATGTTAAAGAGAAAAACTTTATTGGCAATAAAGTTGATCCAATGCGTAACTTAAAAATAACTTTACTAAGTCGTGAACGTGATAGAAACAAAGACTGGTATGTGGGACATCCGGAAGCTAGAAACTTAAAAGGAAATTTAGTTAGTGTTGATGTTGATACACCGTTTACTAATGGATTATATTCATTGGATGGATTTGCATCTATTGATGACTCAAATAATAAGATAATAATGGAAGATGGTACTTTAGCAGATCCTCCAAAGGATCATGTTGATATATATGTTTTTATGTATGATAAAGATTTTAGACATGCTTTATTTGATTATTTTAAAATGACTGGTTTTCCATCACTTATTCCAAGATATGCTTTAGGTAATTGGTGGAGTAGAAATACTACATATGATGATGCTTCTGTTAAAGATTTAATTCGTAGTTTTGAAAAGAAAAGAATACCTTTATCTATTATGCTTTTTGATAATGATTGGCATTATAGAAATATTGGTAATGTACAAGGTTTGAAATCTGGTTTTTCATTTAATAGTGAACTGTTTTCTGATCCTAAAAAGATGATAGAACAATTTCATTCAAGAGGTATTAGAGTAGGTTTATGTATTAATCCAACTGAGGGTATTTATCCATTTGAGACTTATTATAAACAAGCAAGTGAATATTTAGGTATTAATGATAATAGTATTATTCAATTTGATCCTTTAAATCCTAAGTTACTAGATGTTATGTTTAAAATGTTCTTACATCCTTTAGAGGCTTATGGAGTAGATTTCTTTTGGAATGATTATTATGGTGATAAAAATAATATTAGTAATCTTTGGGCTACTAGTCATTATTTATATTTAGATTCTAAGAGAAATGTAAGTAAGAGAGGTATGTTATTATCTAGAAATGGTATTTATGGAGCTCATAGATATGGAATATTATATGGTGGCTCTAGTGAGATTAGTTGGGAAAATTTAAAACAATTACCATTTATGTATTTAAACGCTTCTAATATAGGTGTTAGCTGGTGGAGTCATGATGTTGCTGGTAACCATGGTGGTATTGAAGAAGGAGACCTTTATGTAAGATATTTACAATTAAGTACTTTCTGTCCAATACTTAGATTCCATGGTGCTAGAGGACCTTATTATAAAAAGGAACCTTGGTTATGGAATGCACAAATTGAGTCTATTGCGGCTGATTATTTAAGATTAAGACATAGGTTAATACCTTATTTATATACTGAAGCTTATAATTATACTAAGTCTGGTATACCTTTAGTTCAACCATTTTATTATAATTATATGTGGGTTTATGATGATGATTTATATAGAAATCAATATTACTTTGGATCACAGTTATTAGTTTGTCCAATACTTGAAAAGTTAGATCCAGTCATGAACAGAACTCTTCACAGATTCTTTATACCTGATGGTATTTGGTATGACTTTATTACTGGTAAAAAGTTCCCTGGTAATAAGAAGTATATTTCATTCTTTAAAGAAGAAGATTATCCAGTATTTGCTCATGCTGGTTCTATAATACCTTTATCAAATAGAAGTGATTATAATAATACTGGTATTCCTACTGATTTAGAGATACAAATATTCCCTGGTATAAGTAATACATATACATTGTATGAAGATGATGGAGTTACATCGTTATATAAAGAAGGTTACTTCTTAAAAACTTCTATCGATTATAATTATTTAAGAAATAACTATACAGTTATTATTAGATCTGTAGAAGGTAAATCTGGTATAGTACCTGAAAAAAGAAATTATAAAATGGTATTTAGAAATACTAAACAGGCTGAAACTGTTGCGGCATATTTTAATAATGAAAAAATTAATTTAATTAGTTATGTTGATGGAACAGACTTTATAGTTGAAATTAAAGATTGTTTGAGTATTGGTCAATTAACTATAAACTGTAAAGGTAAAGATATTGAAATAGACGCAATGAGATTAATTAATGATGATGTTAATAGTGTCTTGTTAGATTTAAAAATAGATACATATTTAAAAGAAGAAATTGCGGGTATAATGTTTGGAGAATTACCTTTAAAGAAAAAGAGAATTGAAATAAGAAAACTTAAGAAGAGAGGCCTTTCTAAAGAGTATATCGATTTATTCTTAAGACTTATAGATTATATTAGTGAAGTATAGTAAATTGTTGAATTGTTTGTAAATAATTGATACAATTTAATTATAGAAAGATTAAAAGTTTGGTGATGTATAATGAAAAAGAAATTTATAAAGTCTTTTCAACAAATTAAACGTTTTAATTGTTCCAAGCTTTTATGTAATAAAAAATATGTAATAAGCTCTATTGTTTTAATAGGGCTTTTAATAGTATTTATATCTTATTCATTTGCTGCTTTAACGCCAACTCCAAGTATAATAGTACCTTCAACTACATTGTCATATGCGGGTAGTGAAGAAGGTGCTTGGCAATATACTAAATCAGCTTACTGGCTAAGTAAAAATAAAGCTAGAATAAATATAAAAGTAGATACAATTAAAAAGAAAAGAGCAGACTATACTGATGTTATATTGGTACTAGATACATCTGGTAGTATGTTAGGTACTAAGTTAACACAAGTACAAAATGATGTTAATGAACTTATTAATGATACAATTCCAAAAGGTAATAAAATAGCTTTAATTACTTTTAATGATAGCGCTACTGTCGTTAATGATTTTACAAATGATACAACTTTATTACAAGAAAGTATAAATAACTTAACAGTATCAGGAGAAACAAATTATTATCAAGCCTTAATTAAAGTAGATGATGTACTAAGTACATACAATAAAGAGTCTAATAGAGACTGTGTAGTATTATTCTTAACAGATGGTCTTCCTACAATTGATACACCTAATGAAGTATCACAATATAAATACTTAAAAAGTAAATATAGTTATTTAGATATATCTGGTATACAGTATGAACTAGGGGACACAGTATTAACTGGTATTAAGAATATTACTGACACTCAATATCTAGCTAACAAAGAAAACTTAAATGAGTTTTTATATAAAGCATCTTTATCAACAGCTATATATGATGAATTTACTTTAACTGATTATGTAGATACTAATTATTTTAATCTAAATAATATAGCAGATATTAATACGACGTTTGGCGAAGCTACTATTCAAAATAATAAAGTCACTTGGGACTTATCAGGATTAAAATCAGGAACAGATGCCTCTTTAACAATAGATATTAATTTTAATAATAATTTAATAGGAGTAGGAGGAATATATCCAACTCATACAAAAACAGATATTACTTATAAAATAGGTAATATATCTACAACAGAATCTACTACAAAAACAACTATATTAAAAGATAAATATACAGTTATATATGAAGGGAATACTCCAGCAGGATGTGTAGTGTCAAATATACCAGGTACAAGTAATTACTTTGTCTTTGATACAGTATTAAAAGAAAATACTATACCAGTATGTGCAGGATATCAATTTCAAGGTTGGAAAATAGTTACTGCAGGAGTAAAAGAAGTAAATGAAGATACATTTATAATGCCAGAGAAAAATGTAACTTTAAGAGCTACTTGGAAAAAGCTAAGTATTACAAAATCAATGGATGGAACAGTATCTAAAGTACAAACATTATATAGATTAATGGCAGATAGTTCTGTAGGATTAGATACTAATGTTAATTTTGGGTCTAGGCCAACTGACGCTAATTCTGGAGTATATACAATAGCTAGTACAGCATCTGATACATATCCAGTACATTACTATCGAGGCAACATCAAAAATAATAATGTTTTATTTGCAGGATTCTGTTGGAAAATGGTAAGAACAACATCAACAGGCGGGGTTAAACTAATTTATAATGGTACTCCTAAAGATGATTATGATTCTTCAATACCTATAAGCCAAGACAAATATACTAATATTTCAAATGACGCAAGCTATCCTTATACATATGATACCTCAACAAATAAATGGACAAGTACTAATAAAACACATTCAACAACAGGAACAATATCTTTTTCAGTAGTTGAACCTGGAATATATAAATTTTCATATTCTGTATCGTCTGATGCAAATGGTGATAAAGCATACTTTTATAAAGATGGTACCCAAATAGGAATGTATTCTGGTACTGCTTCTGGAACAATATCCCTAGGAGAATTAACATCTTCAAATGTTATTCAAGTTAAATATACTAAAGATAACTATAGATCATCTGGTACAGACTCTGTAACTTTCTCTATTGGTAAAGCTTCTGGAAATTTGGTAAAGAGCTGTAATAACACAGGAGAAGCTAGCCAAATAGGTACAAGTAAATTTAATTCTTCAGATAAATCACCAGCAGATGTAGGATATATGTATGGAACAAGATATACATATAGTTCCAAAGGCTTTCCAAGTATAAATGTTTTAAATCAATCGTATACTTCTAACACAAATTATTATTATGGTGATTCAATTACTTATTCTAACGGTACTTATACTTTACAAAATGCGGAAGCAAAATCCTGGTCAGATAATTATAGTAGTTTAACAGGATATTATACATGTAGAAGTACATCAACTACTTGTTCAACAGTTTATTATATAGCTGGTGCAGATAGTAGTTATCAATATAATTTATCTTTATCTAATGGTGTGACTGACCCAGCAACACAAACTATAACACTAGGCAAAGGTATAACTGATAATGGTAATAATACTTATACTCTAACAGATACAGTAACAGTAAAAAAAGTCGACTGGTATACAAATTATAGTACATATAAAAACTATTATATGTGTAAAGACCTAACAAGTACGACGTGTGACGGTAAATATCTTATAGCTTCAACTAGTAGTTCTTTAATAATATACGATGACACATTTAAGTATGTTTATGGAAATGATGTTACTTGGGATGGAACAAAATATACTTTAACTGATACATATACTTCAACATCTGGCTGGAATATTGACAAAACAGCACTCAAAAAGAAGTATCATTATACTTGCCTTAATACAACTGGTGAATGTACAGATGTTTACTATATTCATTATTTTGGTGATAACACAAGTATTTATTACTTTACATTATCTTCTGGCAAAAATATAGAAGACGCAAAAAATGAAATGTTTACAAACAATAATGATTCTGAAATAAAGAAAGCAATTGATACCTGGTACAGTCAAAATATGACTGCATACACAGAAAAATTAGAAGATACCATCTTTTGTAATGATAGGACATTATATTCTGGCTCATTAGCCGGCAAAGATGTTGATGCAGGAACTAGGTATTCCTACTTTAGTGTTACAAATAGAATAGATAAATATAGTCCTAGCGTAGAATGTCCAAATGAAAGTAGAGATGGTTTTACAGTTTCAATATCGTTTGGCGGAAACGGAAAGCTAACTTATCCAGTTGGACTACTAACAGCGGATGAAGTAATGTTAGCAGGAGAACAAAACAGCTACATTACTATTAACAGCAATTATTATCTATATTCAGCATCATGGTATTGGCTCTTGTCGCCTTCTCACTTCACTGGCTTTGATGCTTGCTTCTTCAGCGTCTTCTACGAGGGTGGCTTGGGCAGCTACGTTTACGCCACCATCAGCCCTCGCGGTGTGCGCCCTTCTATAGCACTTTCTAAAGGTACAAGATATTTATCTGGTGATGGAACAGTTTATTATCCGTATGTAATTGAAGAAGAGTAATCTGATATTAATGTATAATTATTTTTGAAAAGCACTTGAAATATTTTTATAAATTTACTATACTATGTTTATATTTTTTAAATGTTATTAGTAGTAGTAACAATTCTTTCATATTTCAGAGAGCTTATGTTGTTGGGTGAAAATAAGTATATGAAGTTTTGTGAACTTGACTAATTTGTAATATGTTGGGTAAGACCATTATATCTATTAAGCTGCATAGTTTACTATGAAGTAAGGTGGTACCGCGAGTTAATTCGTCCTTATGTTTTAGGACGAATTTTATTTTGGAGGAATATTTATGAAAGAAATAATTTTGTTTATAGCTTGTTTTATACTTGTATTTATTTGTTACCAGGTGTTCTTTGTTTTACCTATGAAAAAGTATAGAAAGAATAAGAAAAATGGTAAGAAAAAGAATATTAAAGAAAAGAAGGAACTGGCTGAGATAAGGTTTTTGGTAACTAAATATAAACTTGATTTAGATAAGGTTAATTATAATAAACTGTTATTAGTAGTTTCATTGGTTTCATCTTTTGATATTACTTTGATAGTTACTATTATTACTTTATTTGATAGTTATTTTTTATCTTTTTTACTAGCTTGTGTATTAGTTTTACCTATTATTTTGTTTAGTTACTGGTTAGTGTATAAATTTTATGAGAAGAAAGGAATGATTAAGAATGTATAATTTTAAAGAGATAGAGAAAAAATGGCAAAAGTATTGGGAAGAGAATGAGTGTTTTAAAGCACAAGATGATTTTAGTAAGAAGAAATTTTATGCTTTAGTAGAGTTTCCATATCCATCTGGTGTTGGTATGCATTTAGGGCATATTAAAGCTTATTCTGGATTGGAAGTTATTGCGAGAAAGAAAAGAATGGAAGGATATAATGTTTTATTTCCTATCGGATATGATGCTTTTGGACTTCCTACTGAAAATTCAGCAATAAAACAAAATATTCATCCTAGAGTTTTGACTGATAGAAATATTGAAGTATTTGCTGGGCAATTAAAGAAAGTTGGTTTTTCATTTGACTGGTCTAGAGTTATTGATACTACAGATGAAAAATATTATAAATGGACTCAATGGATATTTTTGAAGATGTTTGAAAAAGGGCTAGCTTTTAGAGATAAGACACTTGTTAATTATTGTCCAAGTTGTAGAGTGGTTTTATCTAATGAAGATTCACAAGGTGGTAAATGTGATATTTGTCATTCACAAGTTATTCAAAAAGATAAAGATGTTTGGTATTTAAGAATTACTGAGTATGCAGATAAGTTACTTGAAGGTTTGAAAGAGGTTGATTATTTACCAAATATTAAGTTACAACAAGAAAATTGGATAGGCAAATCTACTGGTGCCTATGTTAATTTTAAAGTTAAAGGGATAGATGAAGTATTGAAAGTTTATACTACTCGTCCTGATACTTTATATGGGGCTACTTTTATGGTTGTTGCTCCGGAACATAATATTATTGATGATAATAAAGATCTTGTTAAAAATATGGATGAGATTATTGCTTATAGAGAAGAAGCTAAGAAGAAGACTGAGTTTGAAAGAGTTCAACTTGCTAAAGACAAGACTGGTGTTAGAATAGATGGATTAGTTGCGATAAATCCAGTTAATGATAAAGAAATTCCTATTTATATATCTGATTATGTAATGATGGGATATGGTACTGGTGCTATTATGGCTGTTCCTGCACATGATACAAGAGACTATGAATTTGCTACTAAATTTGGTATTGATATTATACCAGTAATTGATGGTGGAGATGTTTCAAAAGAAGCTTATACTGGAGATGGACTTCATATTAATTCTGATATCTTAAATGGTTTAAATAAAAAAGATGCTATTGAAAAAATAATTGAATATTTAAAAGAAAAAGGTTTAGGAGAAGCTGCTGTTCAATATAAGATGAAGGACTGGGCTTTCAATAGACAAAGATACTGGGGTGAACCAATACCTATAATTCATTGTGATCATTGTGGTGATGTTGCGGTTCCATATGATGAATTACCTTTAAAATTACCTGAAGTTACTAATTTTGAAGTTGGTACTGATGGCGAAAGTCCATTGGCTAAGATAGAAAGTTTTGTTAATTGTAAATGTCCAAAATGTGGAAGAGATGCTAAAAGGGAAACTGATACTATGCCTCAATGGGCTGGATCTAGTTGGTATTTCTTAAGATATATTGATCCTGATAATGATAAAGAATTTGCATCTCGTGAAAAACTTAATTATTGGATGCCGGTAGATTGGTACAATGGTGGTATGGAACATGTTACTAGACACGTTATTTATTCTAGATTCTGGTATCATTTCTTATATGATTTAGGATTAGTTCCTACTAGTGAACCATATAAAAAGAGAACTGCTCAAGGTTTGATTTTAGGACCTGATGGAGAAAAAATGAGTAAGTCTCGTGGTAATACAATTGATCCTAATACTATAGTTGATGCATATGGAGCAGATGCTTTAAGAACTTATGTATTATTCATGGGTGAATATGGATTAGAAGCTCCTTGGAATGATCAAGGTGTTAAAGGAATTAGTCGTTTCTTAGACAGAGTATATAGATTAATTGATAGAGTTGATAGTAAGACTGATTCTTATAGTACTAAATTTGAAAGTATTATTAATAAGACTATAAAGAAAGTAACTGAAGATATAGATAGTATGAAATATAATACAGCTATATCAGAATTAATGAAGTTAGTTAATGAATATTATACAGTTGATAGTATTACCAAGGCTGATTATGCTGTGTTATTAACTTTACTTTATCCTTTTGCTCCTCATGTTACTGAAGAGTTAAATGAAAAACTTGGTAATAAGGTAATTTGTTTATCTTCTTGGCCTACATATGATGTTAGTAAGACAGTAGACGCTACTAAGGAAATTGCTGTTCAAGTTAATGGTAAGGTTCGTGATACTATAACTATTAGTATTGATGAAGGTGAAGATGTTATAAAAGAAAAAGCAATGTCTGCTTCTAATGTTTTAAAACATATCGAAGGTAAGGAAATTGTTAAAGTTATAGTTATAAAAGGCAAAATTGTTAATATTGTTGTTAAATAGAGAAGTTTTATTTCTCTATTTTTCTATTTTTTGTTATAATAGGCACTAATTAGGAGGCGATGTTACACATGGGCGATGAAGGAAGAGAAATGGTATCATATTATTTAGGTGAAATTGGTGTTGAACCTGAATTTATTATTCGTGAATCTTTTTTGGGTTATAAATGGCGCAGGGAAAGAGGAAAGCTTTATGGTGTTGATCAGGACTTACCTACTAAATTAATTAGAATATATTATGAACTTAGTCAGGATGATATTACTTTTGATAAATTAAAGAAAGCTTTTGTTAAAAGATATATTAAAAATGAGAGTCGACTAGAAAATGTACACTCAGAGGATGAAGTAAAAGGATTAGAAAAAATGTATGAATATGTACATTCTGATGAAATAGAAGAAATGTTTAATGTTTATACGTTACTTGATTTACATAGGGCTTTATTCTCTTATGCACCTTATCCTGAATATGCGGGTGTTATTAGAAATCATCCTGTATATTTACCTGGATCTGGCACTGATTTATGTGATTGGCGTTATATCAGAAGAGAATTAAATTCAATAGATGAAGATGTTCTTTATTTACGTAGTATTGCTCCTGAGATAAAGTCTTTACGTGATACTACACAGATGCTTGCTTATTTAGATTGTTGTGTTGAAGTAAATTGTAGATTAATAAAAGTTCATCCTTTTAGAGATGGTAATGGTAGAACAGTTCGAGCTTTTATGAATAAGTTATTGGAAGATGTAGGGTTACCACCTATATATATTCGTGAAAATGAAAGAAGTGAATATCATAAAGCAATGAACTTAGCTAATAATGATGGGAATTTTACAGATATTAAAAATTTTTATAGATACAAAATTTGTGATTCGATTGTTGAACTTGATATCAATCAACGAGTAAGTAGTCGTAATAGAGCAGCACACCATGTTTATATTAAACAAAAACCTGAAGATAAGTAATTTTAGACAAAATTATCACATTTGGAATTATATAATTTTCTTGGTGATATGATGAAAGTTAAAATTTTTGATTTAGAGGATGAAAAAGACTTAGAAAAAGATATCAATGATTTTATTTCAGAAATGACAGGAGAAGTTATTGATATTAAGTATCAAGTTAGTATTGGTGTTTTTAGTGAAGAACAAATATTTTGTTTTTCAGCAATGATTGTTTATACAGAGTGAGACCTTTAAGGGTCTCTTTTGTATGCTATTTATTTACTTTTTCTATTAAATAAGGTATTATTTTATTATGATAGGGTAGTGAGTATGATGGAGAAAACTTTTTTTAGGTTTTTTAGTTATTTATTGTTTGCAGAACTTGTTTTTCACTTGGCTTATTTTAAAAGTCTTTCTGTAATTTTAGTTTTCTTTTTATTGTTTTTCAGTATTATATTCGCTACATTTTTTACTTTTTGTTGTACTTTATTTAAAAAAGAAAAAATTAATGTATTTATTTTTAGAACTATATTTATTTTAATTGCATTTGTTTTTACTGCTGAGCTTATTTATTGTCAGTTATATGACTCTATTTTTAATTTTAATGGTATTGTGTTTGCAGGTGCTTTAAAGGATGGATATGATAAAGTTTTAAAGACTATTTTTCAGAACTTTTTATTTATAATATTATTTTTTGTACCGGTTTGTTTAAATATTATTAAACCAGTAAGAGTGTCTAAAGTTGATAGGAGTGAAGTTGTACTATTAGTTGTTTTATTAGTACTTAGTATTGGTTATAATAGTTTTGCGGTTAACTTTTTAGATAGAGATAAACAATATAGCTATTATAATTTGATGTTTAAAGTTAATGTTCCGTACTTAAATTTAAATTCGTTTGGCTTAAATACATCTTTGTTTTTAAGTGTCATTCGAAATGCTACTGGTTTTGTTCCTTCTAACGATGTTGAGGAAAATATTTATGCAAATAAGCGAACTGTATTTGAGAAAAAGATGCCTATTTCATATAATGAAACGGATATTGATTTTAATAGTTTATATAATAATGAGACTAATTCAAATATTAAGAGTTTACATCAATACTTTATGAATCAACCAGCTACTATTACTAATGAATTTACTGGTATGTTTAAAGATAAAAACGTTATTTTTATTATTGCGGAGTCTTTGGATGAGATAGCTATTGATAAGGATTTAACTCCTACATTATATAAGTTGAAAAATGAAGGAATTAGTTTTAATAATTATTTTTCACCTAAATATCCAGCTAGTACTGCAGATGGAGAGTATATGCTTGAATGGGGAACATTACCAATTCTTAGTGATGTTTATAGTTTAATTGATATGGTTTATAATGTTAATCCTTATCTTTTACCTAGACAATTGAAAAATCTTGGTTATTCAACTTATGCTTATCATGATTACTTTGGTTATTATAATCACCGTAAACAGTATTTTTCAACACTTAATTTTAATATGACTAGATATTGTCAAGATGGAATCAAAATGATTTGTGATAGGTTCCATGGAAGTGATATTGATATGATGGAACAGACTATAGGAGATTATATAAATCAAGATAAATTTTTTGCATATTATATTACTTTATCTGGTCATGGTAGTTATGACAGTTCTAATTTTGTTGCGAATAAACATTTAAGTAAATTATCTGGGTATAATTATCCTTCTTCATTAAAGTATTATATTGCGGCTAATATAGATTTTGACTTAGCTATGGAAAAATTAATATCACAATTAGAAGCTGCTAATAAACTTGATGATACTTTAATTGTTGTTTCTTCTGATCATTCACCTTATTATTTAACTGATTATCAAATGAATATTAGATCTTCTGTTGATAGAAGTAATAATTTTGATAGAAATAGAGGAAGTTTATTAATATATAATTCTAAACTGCCTAAAAAATATTCGATAGATAAGTACGCAATGAATATAGATGTTTTACCTACTGTTTTAAATATGTTAGGTATTCAATATGATTCTAGACTTATCATTGGTAAAGATATTATGGCAAGTAATAATGAAGGATTAGTTGTATTTCCAGATAGAAGTTGGGTTAATAATACTGGATCTTATAGTCTTTCTACAGGTACTTTTACTCCTTTTGTTGACAATGTTGATGATAAATATGTGTCAAAAATAAACGTTGAAGTAAATGAAAAGTTTCAGGTTTCATCTAGTATGCAGTATAATAATTATTATAAGTATGTATTTGGAGAGTAAGTATGAAGAAAGTCAATTATAATAAGAATCGTAATATAGCTTTAGTTTTGATGCTTTTATCGGGATTACTTCTTTGTTCAGTAACTATATATTGTGATGCTTTATCTAAGATAGAAAATTATAATTATAGTACTAAAGAAGAATATGAGAATGTTAAAGCAGGATTAAGTCTTTTAGATAAACTTCCTACACAGTTTAATATTGTTAATAAATACTTTTCTGATTTTTCTAATTTAGGTATTATGGATAAGGAAAAGATAGTTTTAGCTTACGCTATTAAGAATGGTATTGGATTAGTTAATTGTGATACTGTTAATAGTATTTGTATATCTAAAAAGGTTTTGGAAGATACTGATTTTTCTAATGTATTTAATGACAATGTCAAATTATATGATGAGAGTATCTCTATTTATATAGATGGTTATGGTATGTATACAGCTAAATACATGAATGGTAAAGACTATTATCAAGTTCCCGTTGATACTTTGGCATCTGATAGTAAGTTATATTCTTCATTTTATAAGTATCGTATGAAAGATGATGTTTATATATTTTATCTTTTCCAAGGATATTATAAAGCTAATTGTACTGCTGGTGAGAAGTTAGCATTATATGACTTTATGAATGGTAAAGAAGTATATGAGGGTGTTTGTAATGACAAAGGATATTTTTCAGAGGAACCTGATTTTGATAAGGTTGATTTACAATTATATAAATATGAATTAAAGAAAAATGATAAAGGGGAATTTTATTTGTACGGATATAATCCTGTTAATAAGTATAATTAAAGATTATTATATGGGAGGTGAATATGAAAAGTAAGTTTATGAAGAAAAAGTTTGTTGCTAATGGAACATTTTTGATAACACTTTGTATTATTTTTAGTAAGATATTAGATATTTTATATGTTATTCCATTACATTCAATTCTTAATAATGAGTCTGGTGCTTTATATGGATATGTATATACTATATATTTATTGTTTGTATCTCTTGCAACTTTTAGTATACCGTTAGTAATAAGTAATATAGTTTTTGAGTATCAGAAACAAGGATTTTATAGCGCTAAAAGAAGAGTTTTATTTTTAGGTAGAAAACTAGCATTCTTTTTGGGAGTAATTATGTCTTTGTTATTGGTTATTTTTGCTCCTATTATTTCATCTTCTATTTTAGGAAATGTTAATTGTAATATAAGTGTTTATGATATTACTTTTGTTATTAGAGTTTTAGCTATTTCTTTATTGATTTCGCCAGTGTTAAGTATTTATCAAGGGTATTTTGAGGGACATAGACTTTCTAATTATTCATCATTATCTAAAGCTATAGAAAAAATAGTAATGATATTTTGTATTTTACTTTTTAGTTATTTATGTTTTAATACTTTTAAGATGACTTTAAGTAATAGTCTTGCCTTGGTAATTTTTGGGGTTTTTCTTGGTACTTTGATTTCTTTAGGATATTTAGTTTTTAAGAAGTATAAGAGTAGACAAATATTTGAAGAAAAGGTACGTAGTGTCAATGAGCCTTTGATTAGTAATAAGAGTATTGTTAAAAAAATAATGGTTTATTCAATACCATTTATACTTATTGATATATCAAAAGGTTTATATAACTATGTAGATATTAATACCGTACTTCCTGGGCTTGTTAATTATGCTAATTTTAGTGTTGATGATGCATTAGAAATTTCAGGAATTTTATCCATTTGGTCATTTAAATTTAATATGTTGATCTTTTCTATTTCTACTGGAGTCATTGTTAGTTTAGTACCAAGTTTGAGACAAAGTATTGATAAAAAAGATAAGAATTGTAGTAAAAAAATTAATCAGGCTTTTGAAATGTTATTATTTTTAATTGTTCCAGTTACTTGTATTATTAGTTTCTTGGCTAAGCCTATTTGGCTATTGTTTTATGGATCTAGTAATTATGGACCTAGTATATTAACTTATTTTGTATTTGCTGGTTTATTCCTAGAACTATTATTTATTACTATTTCTATTATTCAAATATATAAGGATTATAGAACTATATTTATTAGTATATTGTCTGGTTTAGTGTTAAAAATATTATTAAATAATAATTTGATAGTAGCTTTTTATAAAATGGGAGTTCCGGCATATTATGGTATTATTACAGCTAGTATACTTGGATATTTATTATCTTTTGTTATAGCGATAATTATGCTTAGTAAAAAGTTTGAAATTAATTATGAGGACTTGGCAAAGCATTTTATTGATATTTTACTAGGTTCTATGTTGATGACTTTTATCTTGTTTATACTAAAAATGATAATTCCTATATATTCAGATGTTAGAATTACGAATTTATTTATAATAGTTTTATATTGTTTATTGGGATTTGTAGTTTACTTAGTTTTTATGAAGAAAATTGGTACTACTAAGCATATTTTTGGTGATAAAGGTATTAAAATCAGTAAAAAATAAGAGTAATTTAACAGTGTTAAGTTACTCTTTTCGTTTTATATATACATAATTTTTAATTTGTTTTCTTCTTTATTTTGGTTATTATAAAATACATAATTGGATTAGTTATATAGTTATATTGACCAAGATATTTTACTTCTTTAGCGTTGTAGTTGTCTTTTAAAATATTAGAATTTGTTTGTTCTAGAGAAGTAATGTTTTCATCTTTACAATATTTTATATCTTTATAATAAGTATTGTATTTTAAATATGTATCTTTAATAGTGTTACTGTCATAAGCATGAGTTATCCAGGCATTAGGACCATATTGTATTATTAAATGAGCACTCATAGTTACTTCATTTCCATGTTTTTGTTTATATCCTTGAAATTTTTCTATTTCTTTGATGATTTCTTCTTTTTGTTTTGTTAGATCTACAAGTTTACTTTTGGAACTTTTAGTTAAACTATCAATTGGTAGTATAGATATTTGATCATTTGCTTTTTTTAGATTTCTTTCTAGAGTTTTAATTGTTTTGTTTAAATTTACTTTACCTAAAATGATACTTGCTTTTGTATTTTTACTTCCATTGAATATTTCATATAAAGTTTCAAAGTAGTCTTCATTATATTTTGTTGCTTTTTCTTTTGATCTCATTAGTTGGTGTAAGTCTTTGATATTGGTTTTATTACCAAGTACTGTTTCTGTATTTAATTTTATAGCTTTAGCAAGATAGTCTTTAGTTGACTCTTCAAAATTATTTTCTATTTCTTCAATGTCTTTATCTAAATCTAAGACATTACTTGATAATGGTAACATTATTTTTAAATGTTTATTTTCATCTTCTTTTTTGAAACCAGCGTCTTTTAAATTACTTTTGATTTCATTTAAGTCATCTTCGGAAATATTTTCATCTATGTATGGAGACATTTTTATAAAGATGGCCTTTTTAGTTTTTGCAAAATTAGTAAGAGCACGAGTTAATGTCTTTACTAAATGTTTTTTGTTATAATCTATTGTAAAGCCGGCAGGTATGTAAAGCCCAGAATAATTAAATGGTAGACTTTTTTGAAATACCATGGTAGCGGCAACTATTTCATTGTTTTCATTGACTAATCCTAGATAATATGGTGTTAGACGTTTTTTTACTTTAGCAAACTCACCATAGGAATGTGATTGTAAGAAATGTGGTTTTTCTTTTTGGCTTATTACATAGTTGTCATATACTTCCTTATCTAGATTTTTTAGCTTTAGCATGATGTAACCTCACTTTCTTATATAATAAGTATAGCATAAAGTAATTTTTTTCTACAAAAAAAGAGAAGTTTTTTTCTCTTTTACATCATATATAGTCCATCTTCTTTTTTTAAGTAGTTTTTTTTGCTTTTGTTTTCTAAGGCGTTGACACGTTCTTTTAGTTTTTTAATTTCATGCTTTAAATTATTAATTTCCTCTTCATAATTATTGTTTGGCATAGGTAATGGTGCGGGTAATGGCATTGGCATATAAGGATAAGGCATATTATTCATATTATCAACCTGTCTTTCGTTTTATTATATGCATATCATATAGTTTTGTGTTAAAATATTTTATGGTGATATATATGCGACTTAGAAATGTCAAAAATAAAGAAGAAATATTGAATTCTTCTAAGTATCTTATAAAAAATAGTGAAGAATATATAGGTAATTGGAAGAGTCTTTTTAATAATGATAATCCGATTTATATAGAAATTGGTATGGGTAAGGGAAAGTTTATTATAGAAAATGCTTTGAAGTATCCAGATATTAATTTTATAGGTATAGAAAAATATGATAGTGTTGTTGCGAAGAGTTTACCTAAAATACCAGAGGGACTTTCTAATTTATATGTTATTAGAATTGACGCTCTTAATATTGATAAAGTTTTTTCTCATGAAATAGATAGAATTTATCTTAATTTTTCTGATCCTTGGCCTAAAGTTCGACATAGTATGCGAAGACTTTCTAGTAGAATTTTTTTGGAGAAATATGATAGTATTTTTAAGAATGATAAAGAAATATTTATGAGGACAGATAATAGAAATTTATATATTTATTCTTTGATGAGTTTTAGTGAGTATGGATATGTATTAAAAAACATTAGTTTTGATTTGCATAGTACAACGTCTGAAGAATTGATTACTACTGAATATGAAGATAAATTTGTAGGTTTAGGAATGCCTATATATGCAGTTGAAGCAGTTAAAACTGATGTCCAAAATAGTAAATAATTATAAAATATTTTTACATTTACAAAAAATTTGGTATAATGTAGTAAGAGTAGGTGAATTATGAAGAAGATAATTGTTTTACTCTCTGTTATTTTGTTAATGATAACTGGTTGTAGTATGAAGGAACTTAGTTCTAATGACTTTGAAAAAAATATGGATATTTTACTTAATGAAAAGACAAAGTCTAGTAATGTTCATTTTGATGGTTATAAGTATTATGTTCCGGATGGTTTAAAGTTTATTAATAAGGAAGAATATAACGCTATTCTTAAAGATAGATTTGATAATAAGTATTACATGTATGTTGATGTTATTAGTTATTATCATAAAGTAAAGAATACGTATAAAATTAAACAGGATGCTTATTATTCTAAAGTAATTAATTATGGTAATAAAACTGGATATTTAGAAATTACTGAAGATAATGGTAAGTATTTTGTTGAATTTGTATTTAATTACGCTAAAATTGAATCTTTAACTGATAAAGATAATTTAGTTAAAGTTATTGATAATATGTGTTATATTTTACGTTCAATTAAATTTAATGATAAAATATTAGAGAGCATAGTTGGTGATAATGTTTTAAGCTATGCAGAAGAAGTTTTTACATTGTTTGATACTACATCATCACAAGAAGATTTTTTGGAAGTTGTTAGTAGATATGATCCTGAATATAAAAAGGCTATAGACCAAGAAGAATTAGAACTTGATGAAGAATAAATTAAAGAGGTGAGCTCATGGGTATATTTGAAAAACTTAAGAATGCTCTATTTGAAGAGGAGTATGTTGAAGTTGTAGAAAAACCTAAAACAAAAAAAGTTTCTAAAAAGAAACCTGTTTCTAAAGAAGTTGTGAAAGAGAAACATGATGAGGATTACGAAGATGAAAAACCTGTAGCAAAGAAAGTAGTATTACCGGAGAAAAAAGAACCTGTAATATCTGAAAATATTGATTTAGATGAAGATTTTGAGGATGAAGAGAAAGAAATACAGGAAAAACCTCGTAGTACTTTTAAAATGATCGATGATGATGACTTGGTTGATGAGCCTGTTTATCCGACTAGTGAGCCAAAGATAGTTAAAGTTATTGAGAAAGAAGAGAAGACTCCAATTTATTCATCTAGTAGAGATGAGAAGTTATATCCTTCAAAGCCAGTTAAAACTGGATCAATGCCTTATGGTATAGAGGAGACTCCTGAATCTACTGTTCATGAATATAATATTTATGAGAAAAAAGAAGAGAAGTCTTATTTCAAACCTTCACCAATTATTTCGCCAATATATGGTATTTTAGATAAGAATTATCGTAAAGAAGACGTTGTTCCAAAAAGAGAAGTTAGATTTACTAGTAGTTTAGCTAAAGAAAGAGTTAGTGTTGACGATGTAAGAGCTAAAGCTTTTGGTAATAATGAAGAAGAAATAGACTTATCTAAAAAGAATGATGTTGAGCCATCATTTGAAGTTGAAAATGATACTAATCTTTTAGTTGATTTAAGTTCTGATGATGATAAGCCAGCGGTAAAAGATGTTACCATGGGTGATGCATTGGAATATTTTCAAGATTTAGGATTAGAATATAATGTAGACTATGTGGATGCAGGTAAAAAGAATACTACTCCTAAACGTGAAAAAGAAGTTTATGCAGATGATATTACAGCTGATAATTTTGAAGTTAATGATGTAAAAGAAGAACCGGTGATCAAAAAAGAAAAAACAAGTGATCCAGTTGATACTGATGATAATTTGTTTGACTTAATTGATTCTATGTACCAAGATCAAGAGTAATTAAGGAGAAATGAATATGGATTTATTAAACTTTGTTTTGCCTGTATTATTATATATTGTTTGTATAATACTAGTAATAGTATTAATTGTACTAGGAATTAAACTTATTTTTACATTAGATAAAGTTAATAAAGTTGTTGATGATGTTTCTGATAAGGTTAATTCTTTAAATGGAATCTTTAGTTTTATCGATAGAACTACTAATAGTTTTGCGTTAATTACGGATACAGTAATTAATTCTGTTACAAGTTTTATCTTTAAAATATTTAAAGGTCGTAAGAAAAAGAAAGAAGATTTAGAGGAGGAAGATATTGATGAGTAAAAAACATACTGGAAAATTTTTATTAGGTGCAGCACTTGGTGCTGGGTTAGGACTATTATTTGCTCCTAAGAAAGGTAGTGAAACTAGAGCTGACTTAAAAGTACAATTTGATAAGTTAATGAATCAAATCAAAGACATTGATACTGAAGAAGTAAAAAAAGAATTTGATAAGAAAGTTAAAGAAATCAAAAATGAATTATCTGATTTAGATAAAGAAAAGGCTTTAGATATTGCTAAAGAAAAGTCTTTGGTTTTAAAAGATAAAGTAGAAGAATTAGTTGATTTAGCTGTTAAAAAAGGTACACCTGTATTACAAGATGCAGCTGAAGAATTAAGAGAAAAGGCAATAGATGTAACTAAAGATGTATTAAAAAAACTTGAACAAGGTAGTAAAAAGTAAGCATTTTGCTTATTTTTTTCTTGCATTGACCTAATTCTGTGTTATAATCTATTTATAATTTTTGTTGATTAACAGATCAGTAGAAATAGATATTTATTTTATAGAGAGCTAATGTTTAGTACTTTTTATGAGTACTAGTTTGGTGGAAATTAGTAAGAATACTATTTTGAATTACACTGTTAGGAGAAAAGTCGTTCATCGCGTTAAGATTTTAGAGGTGTATATTATTATACATAAAATAAGGTGGTACCATGAATAAATTTCATCCTTTGGCGGATGAAATTTTTTTATTGAAGGGAGTGATTTTTTGCATACTGAGTATGAAGTTAGAATATTAAATATTGATAAAGAAGAGGTTGTTGAAAAACTAAATAAGTTAAATGCAACTTTTGAATGGGATGAATTACAAAGAAGATATGTTTATGACTTTATCCCAAAAGTAGATAATAAATGGATAAGACTTAGAACTAATGGTAAGAAAACTACTTTAACTATTAAAAATTTAGTTTCATCAGAAATAGATGGTACTCAAGAGTTAGAAATTGAGGTTGATTCTTTTGAAAGAACTAATTTAATTTTAAAAGAGTTAGGGTATGAAGCGAAAGGTTATCAAGAAAATAGAAGAAGACAATATTTACTTAATGGAGTAGAAATAGACATCGATAGTTGGCCTTTAATTCCTACATATTTAGAAATTGAAGGACCTAGTGAAGAAGCGGTTTATAACGCTGTTAGTGCATTAGGATTTGAAATTGATGATACTACTACAAGAGACGTTGAAGGAATATATTTAGATTATGGTCATAATTTAGATGAAATACATAATTTAAAATTAGAGGAGGAAAGAAAATGACATTATATGAAGATTTAAAATGGAGAGGTTTAATAAAAGATGTAACTTCTCCTGAATTAGAAGAAAAATTAAATAAAGGTGGAATGACTTTCTATATAGGTGCAGATCCAACAGCTGAAAGTCTTCATATTGGACAGTATCCTACTTTCTTAGTTGCTGAAAGATTAAGAAGAGCTGGACATAAGCCAATTATTTTAGTTGGTGGAGCTACAGGACGAGTAGGAGATCCAAGAGGAACTGGTGAAAGAGAAAAAGCAGATATTAAAGTTATAGAAAAAAATTTCGTAAAGATAAAGGCTCAAATGCAAAAATTATTTGGAGAAGATACTTTAGTAGTTAATAACTATGATTGGTTTAAGGATTATAACTATATTGACTTTTTAAGAGATGTTGGAAAATATATCAATGTGACTTATATGATTAATAAAGATTTAGTAAAAAGACAAATGGAGGTTGGTATTTCTTATGCCGAGTTTTCTTATATGTTAATTCAAGGCTATGATTTTAAATATATACATGATCACTATGGAGCAGATTTACAGTTTGGTGGATCTGATCAATGGGGAAATTTAACTACAGGAATTGAGTTAATAAGAAAATTAAATAATGAGGAAGCATATGCTTTTTCTGTACCATTACTTGTTGATTCAACTGGTAGAAAGTTAGGCAAGAGTTTTGGAAATGCATTATGGATAGATGAGGAGAAGACTTCTAGCTATGAAATGTATCAATACTTATTAAACTTTGAAGATGTAATGATAGAAGAATATCTTAAAAAGTATACTTTCCTAGAAAAAGATGAGATAGAATCTATTATGAAAAGTCATAATGAAGCTCCAGAAAAGAGAATTGCTCAAAAGAAATTGGCTCAATGTGTTATTACAGATTTACATGGTGAAGAGAGTTATAATAATGCAGTTAAAATAAGTGAATCTTTATTTAATGGAGATATTAAATCATTTACTTCTAGAGATGTAGAAGTTGCATTTAAAGGTTTAGATGTATTTACAGTTAAAGAAGATTTAAATATTGTAGATTTATTAGTTACTTCTGGTTCTTGTTCTAGTAAGCGAGAAGCAAGAGAATTTGTTGGTAATGGCTCAATTACTTTAAATGGTGAAAAAGTAACTGATTTAGATTTTGTACTTACAAAGGATTTATGTATCGATAATAAATATATTGTTATTAGACGTGGTAAGAAAAAATACTTTATTGGAGTTTATGAGTAAATATTTACAGAAAAGGAAATATAATTTAGTATATTTTCTTTTTCTTTGTGGAAAAAACTTTTTCTTTTTGTTATTATTATATTGGGAGGCTGATGTATGGATAAGAGAATTTTAAAAATTTTGAAAATTGTATTTATGGTATGTTTAGTTATTTTAATTTTGGAATTATTTTATCTGACATATATTAGTTTCTTTAAAGAAAAAAAATCTATTTATTTTGATGCGATTAATGCGATGGATAGTACTGTTTCTGATGGATATGTAGTTGTTGGAAGTAACAATAATAATGATATGCATTATGAAAAGGCTAAAATTACGAAGTATAATTCTAAGAAAGAGAAGGTTTTTGAAGTTTTATATAACAAAGGTTTTAATAGTGCTTTTTTTGATGTTGCGGTAGATGATACTGATTTCATTGCGGTTGGTAGTTATGAGGCTGATGATAGTGAACATGAAAAGGGTATAAGAGAGGCAATTATTGTTAAATATGATAAGACTGGTAAAGTTTTATTTGATAAGAGTTTTAAAGTATTAGATGATTCAAAGTTTGTTAGTGTTTATGTTTTGGATGATGGATACTTGGTTGCTGGGCAAAGTATTTATGAGAAGATGACACTTGGTCTTTCTAATTCAGGTGGTGCATATTTAATTAAATATGATAAAGTTGGTAATGTTGTTTGGAAGAGTAATTATGGTGATAATAAGGCGGCAATTTTTAATGATGTAATTAGTGTTAATAATTCTATTTATGTTGTTGGTAGAGATGCTTCCCGTGTTGGTTTAATTAATCGGTATGATATGAATGGTAATTTAATTAAGTCTTCTGGATATGAATATACAGATAGTTTAGGGTTAACAAGTTTAGTGGCAGTAGATGATGGTATTGTTGCGACTGGTGCAAAAAAGTATGTTGATGATAAAAATAATTCTATTGTAGATGCTTTATTAATTAAATATGATTTTGAATGTAATTATTTAGATGAAGTTACTTATGATAATAATGGTGTTGAAAGATTTAATCGTGTTATTAAAGATAGTAATGGTAATCTTGTTGTTGTTGGAAATGAAGTTCTTTCTTATACAAGTACTGAAGAGGCTAACAATAATAATTTGTTATATAATGGTTTAATTGGTAAATATAAGAGTGATTTATCTAATATAAAATTAGAGACTTATGGTGCTCAAAGAGATGATCATTTTACAGATATTAAAGTTGTTGATAATAATTATTGTGTTGTTGGATATTCTTCATATGAAGACGGTAGTTATTTGAGTAAGTTCATTGTATATAGTGATGCTTTAAAAGTATTGGAGGTTCAAGGATGAAAATTACACTGGTGAGACATGGACAAACAGATTTTAATTATGATGGGATAATGCAAGGACTTTCTAATAATTATTTAAACGATACTGGTAGAAGACAATGTAGAAAATTGAGAGACGAGTTAATGAATCAACATTTTGATATTTGTTATATGTCTCCTTTAATAAGAACTGTTGAGACGGCTATTATTCTTATAGGTGAAAGAGTTGAGACTGTTCCTGATAAACGAATTATCGAAAGAAATCTTGGTGAGTTGGAAGGTAAGCCTAGATATTTATATGATTCTAAAAAATTTTGGGATTATAATTTAAACTATGATGAGTTTGGTGTTGAAAAGATTCAAGATATATTTTCTAGATGTAGAGACTTTTTAACTTATGTAATTAATAAAAATCCAGATAAGGATATTTTAATTGTATCTCATGGGGCTCCGGTTAGGGCAATGCATCATATTCTTAAGAAAACAGATTTAAATGGTAATTTGTTAAATTTTAAAATTGATAATTGTTTTTGTGAGACGATAGAGGTTAATGAAGAAGATTTTCTAGAAAAATAAAAAACGCAAAAATTAATTTGCGTTTTCTTTGTCTTATTTTTACTTGTTGTAGAACTCAACGATTAATGCTTCATTGATATCAGCATTAAGTTCATTTCTTTCAGGTAATCTTACAAAAGTAGCTTCTTTCTTGTTTTCATCATAAGTAATGAAATCAACACGTTTTGAGATTTTTGATAATGCTTCTTCAACAACTTTTAAGTTTTTGTCGTCTCCTTTTAAAGAAATAACATCTCCAACTTTAACTCTGTATGAAGGAATATCAACTTTCTTACCATTAACAGTAACATGTCCATGGTTAACAAGTTGTCTAGCTCCACGACGAGTAGAAGCAAAACCTGCACGATAAACTAAGTTATCTAAACGTGATTCAAGTAATCTTAAGAAGTTTGTACCATGAATTCCTTGTAATTTAGCAGCTTCATCAAATGTTTTTCTGAATTGTCTTTCGTTTAATCCATACATGAAACGTACTTTTTGTTTTTCTTTTAATTGTACACCGTAATCAGATAATTTACCTTTACGATCTTTTCCATGTTGTCCTGGACCATATGGACGCTTAGCTAATTCTTTACCAGTTTCTGTAATAGAGAAACCAACACGACGAGCTTGCTTATAACTAGAACCTGTGTATCTTGCCATAATATATCTCCTTTCATATTTTCGCAACTTATTGAAATGATTTAGTCATACCTTAGGGAGTTTTTCTTTTTTTTTCGCATAAACAGCAATAGTTACTAAACACTATATGAAAAACACTTTAAAATATTCTAAATCTGCTGTTTCAAGTAAATTTGCATTTATAATTATATGGTAAATTTGTTGATATGTCAATGAATTTAGGAACTTTTCCATATGGTTTGTCTATTATTTTAGTAATTTTCTATACATTTTATAGCTGTAGAGTCAATAAGAGCGTCTTTGTATTTTACATTTGAATCTGTTTTTACATCTTCACTATTTAATGAAAGATATTCTTTGTTATCTAATATATAATGTATATCATCTGTTATTTTTACCGAAAATATTGGTTTGCTCGCTGTAACATTAATTTTAACATAGCCGACTATTTCGCGTTTATTCCATGGGGATTTGCCAGCATCTTTTACATTAATTAATTCTGGTACTGTAATAGCTTCATTGGTAGAAAATGTATTAGTTTCCTGGTCAAGTTTTGTTTCTGCTGTATTAATTTCAATATAGTATTCTCCATCAGTTATTTCTGATGATACTGTTCCATTGCAGGTTAAGCCGTCCGCTGCCCAGAGTGTTTTTCCTGCATTTCCGTATGTTTTCGCTATATTTACAAATTGATCTATTCTTACCTCTTCAATTGGTTTTAATACACTATCATCTTCTTTGCTTGTTTCTTCTGTTGTACTGTTATTTTCATTTTCTACTGTGTTTTTTCTTTGTGTATTTATATATTCGCCAATGGTAGTTAGTAAAATTCCAATAATTATTAGTAATACAATAATTAGCTTTTTATTTTTATTCATTTCTTACCTCTATATTTTTATCTAATTTATGGTTACTATTCTATCAAACTTTCCTACACCAGCTGGGATGATTAATCTTACAACGATTGATAATTTTCCATCTTCATTTACAAAATATTGTAATGTTTTATCTTTTAGTGACTTTTTGTAGTTATTTATGCTTTCATTTTTATAGTTTTTGTATTCATCCTCTGTTACAAAATCCATTTTATCTATATATTCTTTTAGTTTACTTATTATTGCCTTTTCTGCAAATTGTTCTATATTGTCTTTATTATATCCTAATTCCTTATATACTTCTTCGTAAGTCATCTCTTTACCTGTTTTTAAACTTATGTTATATGTTTTATAATTTGGTTTTGGTACATCTGTAAGATGGTATGCATATATCGTTATTGTTGAAGCTAGGTTTTTTCCTATGTATTTGTAGTAATCGCATTCGTCTAAAGTGAATGCATAATCATTGACTTCATTATTATAAGTTCTTATGGCTTCATCAAATGTTGCTTTGATTTCTTCATTTGCTTTTTTTGCGTATTCGGAATTAACATTAATATATGGTACTTTGATTTCATCAGCGCTTATTAATCTTTTTTCATGGTTTACTATATTTCTTTCATATTGTGCTTCAATTATCCAGTCTTCATTTTCATTTAATTTTTCAATTGGTGTATTTGTGTTTTCTTCCGTTTCTTCAATTTGTTCTGCTTTTTCTGGTTCCTTATTTTTTTTGCTTTCCTTAGTGTTTTTACCTTGTATAATTGCATATCCAGCAATACTGATTATTATAATTCCGATAATAATTAGCATTATAGTAAGCAATTTCTTTTTACTCATTTCTTTACCTCCATACTTTGAATTTATTGTATTATTTTTTATGATTTATTTCAATTTTAATCAATTAATTATTTTTTTACTTTACACTTATCTATTCTATAATGAAATTAATCAATATGTTTTTCGACAAATCTTTTATAAAAATGTAGATAAAAAGTGTATTCTTGTGTTAAAATATTCTTATACTAGAATAAGAGGTGAGGATATGCAAGGACAATATTTAATTATCGGTTCAGCTGTTGTTATTGCGCTTGTTATTGTTATTATTATTCTTCACTTTATTAAACAATTTGAAATGAAGTATTATCGAGATAAAATTAAAGAACTAGAAAAGCAAAGAAATATAGTTGCGTCAACTCCTGTTCTTTTAGAATTATCTAAAGTAGAGCCAATTATCAAGAATGATAAGATGGAAGAAAAATATAATAAATGGCATGATGAGTTTATTTCTCTTAAAGAAAATAGATTAACATTAATTGATGATATGTTAATAGACTTAGATATTTATGTTGATAAAAGAGACTATAAGTCTTGTAGTTATTCTATGGCTAAAATAGAAATGGAAATCTATAAAGTTAGAGAAGCCGCTGATAGTTTATTAGAAGAAATTAAAGATATTACTTTGAGTGAAGAAAAATATAGAGCTATAGTAACAAAATTAAAAACAAAATATAGAGTTCTTAATAAAGAATTTCAAGATCATAAACAATTATATGAACAAATGCAAGAACCTATTACTTTGCAACTAGAGAATATTGAAAGAAGATTTTTGGACTTTGAAAAAGTAATGGAAGATAATGATTATGCAGAAGTTGTTCATGTTGTTAAAGCATTGGATACTATGATAGAACATATCGATATTATAGTCAAAGAAGTTCCAGATGTTTTATTAATGGCTAATCAAATTATTCCTAAGAGATTAGAAGAAGTTAAAGATAATTATGATGAATTAGTTAGCCAAGGATATCCATTAGATTATTTAAATATTGATTATAACTTGGATGAAATTAAGAAAAATATAGATGGTATTTTAGATAAAGTAAATGTTTTAAATCTTGAAGGGTGTATGTTTGATTTAAAAACTATGTTAGAATACTTAGATTCATTATTTATTGATTTTGAAAAAGAAAGATTAGCTAGAAAAGTATATGAAGAAGTAGAAAGTGATTTTTCTAAGAAAATTGAGAAGACAAATAAATTAGTAAATGATGTGTATTTACAACTTGATGATATTAAAAACTTATATGATTTAAATGATGAAGATGTTGATATAATTCATAAAGTTAATAAGAGTTTAGTTGTAATTAATGATGATTATAAGAAATTGGTTGCTAAAGTGACGGCTAATTCTACACCTTATACTATGTTAAATAAAGAGATAGAAGATTTAACTGTACGTTTAAAAAATATGGAAGAAGAGTTAGATAAGTCTTTAAAATCACTTGGTAATATGTATGATGATGAAGTTAGAGCTAGAGAGCAATTAAATGAAATTCAAGAATTCTTAAAACAATGTAAATATAGAATGAGAACTTATAAATTGCCAGTTATTACAGATAATTATTTTGTACAATTATCAGAAGCAAATGAAGCAATATATGAAGTTATTAAAGAATTAGAGAAAAAACCTATTGTTATTAAAACTTTAAATACAAGAGTTGATACAGCAAGAGATTTAGTTTTAAAACTATATAATACTACTAATGAAATGATTAGAATGGCACAATGTGCAGAAATTGCTATTGTGTATGGAAATAGATATCGTGATTATGAAGAAGTAGATGCTGGACTTAATGATGCAAGAGATAAATTCTTTATGGGAGATTATAAAAAGTCATTAGATATAGCAATTAGAACTATTTCTTTAATAGATAATGATATTTCTAAAAAGTTATTTAATAGTGAAGGTTATTAACAGGAACATTAGTTCTTGTTTTTTTATGGCTTTTTATGATAAAATAGCGCTGGTGATGTAAATGGATCGAGTTATATTAATTAAATATGGTGAACTTAGTACTAAAAAAGGAAATAGAAATTTTTTTATTAATACTTTGTATAATAATGTTAGAAATAAGTTATCTAAATATGATGTTAAAATTAGTAAAGATAGAGCTAGAATGTATATTGAATTTAAAGATAGTGAACTTGATGATATAAAGAAATGTATTGATGGTATCTTTGGTATTCATATGTATCATATTGCTTATATTGTTAATACTAATATTGAGGATATTTGTAATAAAGCTGTGGAAATTTTAAAAAATATATCTTTTTCTAGTTTTAAAGTGGAAACTAAGAGAAGTTTTAAAGCTTTTCCATTAGATAGTGTGGAATTTAGTAAAAAATTAGGTGGAGTAATTCTTAAAAATATAAATGATATTAAAGTAGATGTTCATAATCCTGAAGTTTTAGTTCAAGTTGAAATTAGGGAAAAACACTCTTATATTTATTTAAATAGTTACTCTGGTGCTGGTGGATATCCAGTTGGGACACAACCTAAAGGTATGTTAATGTTATCTGGTGGAATCGATTCTCCTGTTGCTGGATATTTAGCAATGAAGCGAGGTATAAAATTAGAAGCAGTTTATTTTGAAGCTATTCCTCATACTAGTTTAGAAGCTAGAAATAAAGTTATTACTCTTACTAAAAAACTTAGTAATTATACTAATTATATTAATTTGCATATTGTTAATTTTACGCCTATTCAAGAAGCAATTTATAAAAATTGTAGAGCGGATTATTGTATTACTATTATGCGTAGAATGATGTATCGTATTATGGAAAGAATTGTTAAGAGTCATAATGGTTATGTAATAATTAATGGAGAAAGTGTTGGACAAGTTGCTAGTCAAACATTAACAAGTATGTTTGTCATTAATAGTGTTACTAATGTTCCTGTTATTAGACCAGTTGCTTGTTTGGATAAATTAGAAATAATTGATATTGCTAAAAAAATAGATACATATGAAACTAGTATTTTACCATTTGAAGACTGTTGTACTGTTTTTGTACCAGTTCATCCTGTTATTAATCCTAGAATAGATGTTTCTATAAAAGAAGAAAATAAGTTTGATTATGAAAATATGATTAATGAAGCTGTTGATACTATAGCAACAATTAAAGTTTCTGATAAAGTTGAAGAAGAGTTTGAAAAATTGTTATAAATTTCCAATGAAAAATATGTATTATTTGTAAAAAAATTCGCAACCTATTAGTGTATAGGAGGTGAAATGATGAATAATACAAAGAATTCTTCTATGAAAATGAGAGTTCCAGGTGCTAAAGAAGCTATTGATAAAATGAAATATGAAATAGCTAACGAATTTGGTGTAAAATTAGGTGCTGATGCTACTAGCCGTGCAAATGGTTCAGTTGGTGGTGAAATCACTAGACGTTTAGTACAAAACGGTTTAAACCAAGTTTCTGGAAGCTATAATAAATAAATAAGTTAAATAATTTATAGCTTAAAAGATAGATCTTACTGGTCTATCTTTTGTTTTGTAATTTTTGATATGGTGTAGTATAATATTAATAGATTTAGAAATGAGGTACTTATTATGAAAATTCTATCTATTAATGCAGTTAATGATTATTTAAAATTTTGTTTATTTGATATAGATAGTAATTCTTTATTAGCGAAAGGGTTATTTGAAAGAATAGGTATGGAAGGTAGTACTTGTTCAATTATGTATAATGATGAAAGGTTTGTACAAGAAATTGACTGTGCTAGTTTTGATGATGTTGCGAATATTTTATTAGATAAATTAATTAGTTTAGATATTATTAAGTCTTCATTTGAAATAAATGCTGTTGGTCATAAAGTAATTCATGGTAAAGATTTATTTGATAATGGTGTTTTACTTGGTGAAAATGTGATGGAAAAGTTGGAAAAGTTAAAAGATGAGTTTCCAATGTATGATAATAGTAGTGTTAGTACTATTAAATCTTTTAAAAGAGCTATGCCAGATACTATGCAAGCAGCATTTTTTGATACTTCTTTTGCTACTGATATGGAAGAGAGTACTTATTTGTATCCAGTTCCTTATTTTTGGTATAGTGAATATGGTTTAAGAAAATATGGATTTCATGCAATAAGTCACAAATATGTTTCTAAAGAAGTAGGGAAAATTATTGGTAGTGATGAGTATAAATTAATAAGTTGTCGTATTAATGATATGACTGGTTCTATATCAGCTATTAAAAATGGTAAATGTGTTGATAATTCGATGGGATTTACACCTTTATCTGGTTTAATAATGAGTACTAAGTCTGGTGATGTTGATACTTCTATAATTCCATATATAATGGAACGTGAAGGTAAAAATGCTTCTGAAGTTATAGATGACTTAAATAATAGATCAGGATTATTTGGAATGAGTGAAGTATCTGATAATATAAATGATATTGTTAGAGAAAGTAATTCTGGTAATCATAAGGCAAGTGTTGCGATAGATAAGTTTATTAGAAGAATTGTTGATTATATTGCGCAATATTATGTTTTATTAAATGGTGCTGATATTATTACTTTTACTTCTGATGTTTTAGTTAATAATTTTGATATACTTCAAAGAATTTGTAATAGATTATCTTGTTTAGGGGTAGAAATTGATAGTAATATATCAGAGTTATCTAACTCCGTAGAGAAGATTAGTAGTAAAAAATCTAAAGTTTTAGTATATGTTGTTTCAGTTGATGAGGAAACTGTTATTGCTAAAGATACTTATAATTTAATAAATAGATAGGAAATGTTTAATGTATAAGAAAATATTTAAGGAAATAAAAAAATATAAAACAATTGTAATTGCTAGACATATAGGTGTTGACCCTGATGCTATGGCTAGTCAAATAGCTCTTAGGGATTCAATTAAACTTACTTTTCCAGAGAAGAAGGTAATTGCAGTTGGTACTGGTAGTGCAAAGTTTACTTTTTTAGGAAAGTTAGATAAGTTAGAGAAGTTTAATAATGCTTTACTTATAGTTACTGATACACCTGATAGAAGACGTGTTGATGGACCTAATGTAGATGATTTTGATTACGCTATTAAAATTGATCATCATCCTTTTATTGAAAAGTTTTGTGATTTAGAATTAATTGAAGATACAGCAACATCTGCTTGTGAAGTTATTATGAAATTAATAAAAAATACAGGATTAAAATGCAATAAAGAAATAGCAGAAGTATTATTTATGGGACTTGTATCTGATTCTAACCGTTTCTTATTTAGTAGTTGTACGGCAGAAACATTTAATTTAGTTTCTGAATATTTAGATGAGTATAAGTTTGATATTTCTCCATTGTATCAACAGCTTTATTCTAGACCTTTGAATGAAGTTAGATTAGAAGGATATATATCACTTAATATGACAGTTACAGAAAATAAACTAGGGTATATTAAAATAACAGATGAAATTATTAATAAGTTTGGTGTTGATAGTGCTTCTGCTGGTAACTTGGTTAATAATTTTAACTTTATCAATGAAGTTTTGGTTTGGGCTACTATTACTGAGGATTTAAAAAATGATCAGATTAGAGTTTCTATTAGATCTCGTGGCCCAGGAATAAATCATATAGCTGAGAAGTATCATGGTGGTGGACATAAACAAGCTTCTGGTGTTAAATTAAAGACATTTGATGAGGCTATGGAATTAATGAATGACTTAGATAAGTTCTTAGCTGAATATAATAGTAAAGAGGAGACGTTGGAAAATGGTGATTAAAGAGGCGAATTTGGATATTATTGCGACTAGGAGAAGTCAATATCCAGAAGATGGAAAGGCTGAGTTTTTACTAGTTGGTCGTAGTAATGTTGGTAAAAGTAGTTTTATAAATTCAATACTTTCTAGAAAGAATTTAGCACATACTTCTTCTAAACCTGGTAAGACTCAAACTCTTAATTTTTATAAAGTAAATGATAAGTTCTATTTAATTGATGTTCCAGGTTATGGATATGCAGCAACTGATAAAAAGACACAAGCTAAATTTGGAATGATGATAGAGGAGTATTTAGAAAAAAGAGATACTTTAAAAAGAGTATTTATGTTGATAGACTTTAGAATGAAGCCTACAGAAGATGATTTACTTATGTATAATTTTTTAAAGTATTATAATTTGCCAGTTACAGTTATTGCGACTAAGGCTGATAAAGTAGGCGGTAGTAAGAAAGAAAAAAATCTTAAAGTAATACTTGATACTTTAGATTTAGTTGTTGGTGATGACTTGGTAGTATTTTCTAGTGTGACTAGACTTGGTGTAAAAGAAGTTTTGAAAAAAATAGAAGACTTAGTAGGTTAAGTAAACTTACTGAGTCTTTTTCATATATTATTACTAGGTGATATCTTTGCATATTGAAATGAATTCTAATAATATTTTTATTTTCCTTAATATATATAATGTTTATAGTTTGGAAAAAGATGACTTGATTAAACAAGTTAAAGATTTAATTATAAAGTATAAGAGTAAACTTAATATGAAAGGGTTTTATAAAGTTAAAGTTCATGTGGGAGAGGATATTGGACTGTTTATAGATATATATAAAATAGATGATATAGAATATTCTAATTCATTAGACTTAAGAATATTAATTTTTTATGATGATACTTTTTATTTTGAAACAGATGACTATTTTGTTCTAGATAATGTTGATAATGTTAGATATTTTAATAATAAATATTATTGTTTAGCAAGTGATGTTTTAGTTGATAGAGTTATTGAATTTGGAAAGTTTATTTATGGTGATGAAGTATCTAAAATGTTAAATGGGAGTATTTTGGTATAAAAAAAGAATCTCATAAGATTCTTTAAATTACTATTGCGATCATGTTATTTGATCCTTTATTTACAACTTTTGTTAAAGTAGTTTGAAGTTTAAAGCGTATGTTATCTGGCATCAGACTTATTTTTGACTGAATACCTTCTTGAACTATTGAGTCTAGACTTCTACCAAAGATTTCACTTTTCCATATTTCATTTGGATTATTATCATGATCTTTCATTAGATAATCTATTAGTTCTTTACATTGAACTTCACTACCTATTATTGGCTCAAAAGTTGACTCGACATCGACTCTTATCATATGAATTGATGGCGCAACGGCTTTTAGTTTAACACCATATCTTGGACCTTGTTTTATTATTTCTGGTTTATCTAATTTCATATCTTCAATAGATGGAGTTGCGACACCGTAACCAGTTTGTTTGACCATTTTCAAAGCATATTTTATTTGGTCATACTCTTTTTTTGCTATGTTATAGTCTTGGAACAATGATAATAAGTCGGCTTTGTTTTTTACATCTATTTTAATGATATCTGTCAATGTTTTATTATAAAGTTCGGCATTGGCAGTTAGATTTACAGTAATTATTCCAGTTGAAGGATCAACATCTGATAAATAACTTTTTTCGATCATAGGATTAGTTAGAAAATGACTTATTATGTTGTCTATATCTCTTAATTTATCTATTTCAACAACACTTTCTTTTATTGATTCAATGTAGCTTTTTTTAACTTCATGTTCAGGGTTTAATATTGCAATCCATTCAGGCATATTTACTTTTACTTCTAGAACTGGGAATTCATATAATGCTTCTTTTAAGATGTTATACATGTCTTTTTCGTTCATAGCTTCTACACTAATTGGTAGTACTGGAACATTGTATTCTTCTTTTAACTTGTCAGCTAATTTTTCTGTTTCTGGAAGAGTAGGATGAGTTGTATTTAGAACTATTATGAATGGTTTACCTATATTTTTTAATTCTTCTATTACTCTTGATTCGGCTTCTACGTAGTCATTTCTTTCAAATTCACCGATAGAACCATCTGTTGTTACAACGATACCAATGGTAGAATGGTCTTTTATAACTTTTTCAGTTCCTATTTCAGCGGCTTCTACAAATGGTATTTCTTCTGTGTACCATGGAGTTTTTACCATTCTAGGTCCATTTTCATCTGCTGCTCCTTGGGCTTTATCAATCATGTATCCAACACAGTCTATTAATCTAATATTACATGTAAAGTCATCTATTTTAATATTGGCAGCATTATTAGGAACAAACTTTGGCTCAGTAGTCATAATTGTTTTACCGGCAGCACTTTGGGGAATTTCGTCTAAGGCTCTTTTTCTTTCGTATTCATCTTCAATATTTGGAACAATTAATGTTTCTACCATACGCTTTATAAAAGTTGATTTACCAGTTCTTACGGCACCAACGACACCTAAGTAGATATCTCCATTTGTTCTTTTCGCAATATTTTTTATTATTTCTTGTTTATCCATATACATTCTCCTTATACAGTAAAGATTATGATGTTTTTTGTAAAAAAAGAACTTTTTATATTTATAATTTTACTTTTAATAGATATTATGATATATTTGGTACAGTAGAGAGGTGTTTATATGAAGAAAGTTATTTATTTTTTTAATGGCTGGAATATTAGCTTGTCAATTTATGATTACTAATGTTTTTGCGGCTGGTGGATTAATCAATCTTGATGATGTTGTGGCAAAAAGTAATGAGTTTCTTAGATATGCTTTTGATATTTCTGATACTACCTATGCTCCTTTAAAAAATGATTCTGCTAAGAAGCAATTTGTAGTTACTGATGGTGATAAAGAAAGTCTTTATTATCCATATGAAACTGAATATTTTGAGTATAGTAATGATAAGGGTGTTACTAAGATGGATGAGATTTCTGATACTTTAACAGATTCGCTTGTTATAGAGTTGATTATGATTGGAGCTTATAAAAGTCTAGGCTGTACAGATGATCAAGTTAGAAATATACTTTCTTGGTTTGATGAAGATAGTGGCATAGTTAATTCTACTAACTATGATAAATATGGTGTTGTTCTTGAGGGTGGTGACTATACTTTTTCTGATGATACCGGTGAAGCTACTGGGACATATGTTAAGTATTTTAAATTTTCCTTTGAAAAGGAAAAGTTACAGAATGTAATTAATGATTTTAGTAGTATTGAAAACCCTAATTATGTTGATAATGATAAAGAAAAATTTACACCTAGTATTTCTTTTGGTACAACATCAGCCGATTATATTACAATAGCTGCTGATATTTTTGATATTTATGATTCAGAGGAAGCTAAGAACTGTAATATTTATAAATCAGAAAGTGAAGACGGTGAATATAAGCTCATAGGTACAGTTGCTTGTGATGGTTCTAATTATTTATATGATAAAGATGTTGTTAAGGGTAAAAAATATTTTTATAAAGCAAGTGTTGTTGGTAGTAATAAATTAAGTGATGTTTATAGTGCTACTGCTGTTACTGCTAAAAGTACACCTAGTGATAATCCTGAGACTGGTATATCAATTGCTTATGTACTTGGGGCTTTAATATTAGTTTTAACTTTTGCGACTGCTATAGTTTTTGATAGAGATAAAATAGAAGTAAAATAAAAAAGAGAACTATTCTCTTTAAAACATATTGCCAATATCCTTCGGGATATTGTCTTTTTTTATGGCATCAATTATTCTTTGTTCTTTTTCTTTAGAAACTTCTTTTCCGGTCATATTACTTATGTCTTTTATAACCTCTCTTAAAGTATTTTCATCTTTCATATTACTTCTTTGTAATTTGTCAGCTAAAGATAATATAGTTTCTTTATTTATATTTGTCTTTTTTTCAACTCTTTTGAAAAAACTATCTCCAAACATAAAAAACCTCCTACATAATTATATGTGGAGGTTTATATTTTGTTCTTATTGTCTTTTATTTCTTTTATTTGCTAGAGCCTGACATTGTTTATTAAATTCTTCTAATGTTATAGCGTTATTTTTTAATCTGCTATGTAAAATAGCTAAAGATTTATCATATACTTCATTATTATTTTCAATGTTTGTGTATTTAAATTCTGAAATCTCTTTAGTTAACATGTTATTAGAAAAATTATTATTTATGTTAGGTTGTTGAAATGGCTTTTTTTCTGGTGTTACTCCTTGTTGTTTTTGATTTCTATTGAAATTTGAGTTTTCAAAGTTTTTTCTTGGATCTGGATTAAAATTATTTCCTATTATCATAATTTACCTCTAATTTTCATCGTTTCTATTTTTAAATTGTAAGACAATTGGTGTTCCAGTAAAGTCAAAGTTTTCTCTAATTTTGTTTTCTAAGTATCTTTCATATGAGAAGTGTACTAAACCTTTACTGTTTACTCTAAAAGTAAACTTTGGTGGCTTAGTTCCAGTTTGAGATGTGAAATATATTTTTAAACGTTTTCCTTTATATGATGGTGGTATATTTAATTGATACGCGTCTAAAATAACTTCATTTATAAGACTGGTTTTAATTTCTTTTTTGATGTTTTCAGCAACTTTTATTACTTCTGGCATTAGTGTATGAATTCTTTTTTTAGTTAATGCTGATAAGTAAACGATAGGTGCATATGTTGCGAATTGGAATTCAGCACGCATTAATTTTTCAAACTCTTGTATTGTTGTATCTTTTACAGTGTCCCATTTATTAACAACAAATATTAAGCCTTTACCTTTTTCTATAGCGTATCCAGCAATATGTTTATCGTGTTCTGTTATACCTTCTTCAGCATTTATTACTACTAAACATATATCACTATTATCAATTGATTTTAAAGATCTAAAAAGACTGTATTTTTCAATGCTTTCAAATACTTTACCTTTTTTTCTCATACCAGCTGTATCTACTAAGATATATTCTTTATTATGATATTTTAAAACAGAATCTATTGAGTCTCTTGTTGTTCCTGCTATATCAGATACTACAACTCTTTCTTCATTTAAAAGTGCATTCATAAGACTACTTTTACCAACATTTGGTCTACCGATAATTGAAAAACGTAATCTGTTATCTTCTTGCTCTTCTTTTTCTTTAAAGTCATTTGTAACTGTATCCATTAATTCTATATAGCCAATGTTATGAATACTACTAATTGGTATATAAGTATCAAATCCTAATTCATAAAAGTCATAGATATTATTTTCAGCTTCTTTAACATCCATTTTGTTTATAGCGACAATTACTTTTTTTTGACTTTTTCTCAATATCTCTTTGATAATTAAATCATTACTAGTTAATCCTTCTTTACCATCTACCATAAAAATAACAATATTAGCTTCTTTGATAGCTATTTCAGCTTGCATTTTGATCTCATCATTAAATTTTTCATTGCTAGTATCTATTCCACCGGTATCTACTAAGTAGAATTTCTTTTGATTGTATATTGCTTCTTGATAAATACGATCCCTTGTTACTCCAGGAGTATCTTCTATTATAGAAATCTTCTTACCAACAATTTTATTAAATAAAGTTGATTTACCAACATTTGGTCTTCCAACTAAAGCTACTGTAGGCAATGACATAGTATCCCTCCCTAATTCAGCCTTAATTATAGCATATATTTGTAAACTTTCAAAGAAAATTCGCTTTATTTATAGTAACTGTTTTGTTTTGTGATATACTTATTATGGGAAGGTGATTTGATGAATTTAGAAGAGAAAAAGAATAACATAGAATGGTATGATAATCCAACAATTATTACTTGGCTAATCATTTTTATTATTTCAGTTATTATATTAAGTAGTCAATCTTTTTCAATTAATAGTAATATAGATCCTATTAGAATGTTTCAAGATATACTTAATCATAATATTACTTATATGATAGCTTTAGTTTATTTTGTTTCATTGAAGACTAAACTTGGTAAAAAATACTTTGATTATTCTAATATATTTATGATAATTGTATTCTTTATTACATTTATTACATCTATTTTAACAGTTTTTCAAAGTTTTAGTTTAGCTACATTGTTATCTTTAACTATTCATACTTTATTGCTTGTTTATTTCTTTCATATATTTATGAGAGGAACTAGACTTTGGAAGGAATTTAACTTAAGTAAGTCACCATTTAATGAGCTTACTAATGAATGGTTCTTTTATGCATTAGTAATAATAGAAGTTATATTATTTACAGTTAATCTTATTTCAACAGCTACATTTAATGGTACTGTTTTAGCAACATTTGACTGTATATATATTATATTGTTTGCTAGATATATCTATTTATATGGTACTTATTTAGATTTTAAAAAGGTAAATAATAAAAATACTGGTAACTTTGATAAGTATAAAGAAAAGGTTAGTGATATTGCATCTGATATAGGTGAAAAGATAGAAGATGTTACTGAGCAAGCTACTAAAAAAATAAATGAAGTTACTACTGCTGAAAAAGAAGATAAAGAAAAAGAAAATAGTAAGGCTACTAAGAAAACAGAAAAGAAAGGAAGTAAATAGTTATGAATATGTTTGATGAGATTAATGATACTAAAAAAGATCTTCCTAGATTGAAAACTATTGAAAAGGAAGTTGGTAAATATCAATTTAATGGTTATCAAAAGTTCGCTATTATTACATATATCCTTTGTTTTGCTTTTGGTATAATACTTGGAAACTTATTTCCTGCTTGTAGTTCTACAGCGACTTTATATAGTGATACTTGTGTTGCGACAGAATTTAACTTTTTCTTGATGATATTATTCTGGTTTGTAAGTTTTCTATTTTGTTTATTCTTCTTTGCGATAGGACATATTATTGCGATACTTGCTTCTATTAACGAAAAGATGAAGTAAAACTTTGTAAATTTCTTTGATATTTCTTGCTTTTTACATTAAAACATGATAAGTTTTATATGTAAGCATAAGTTATGCTTAATTAACAATTGGGAGGTATAAATTTTATGAAAAAAGTTGAATTAGTAGAAGCTGTTGCTACTGCTACAGGATTAACTAAAGCAGATGCTACTAGAGCAATTGATGCTACTTTTGCTACAATTACAGAAGCATTAGTAAAAGGAGATAAGGTTCCATTAGTTGGATTTGGTACTTTCGCTGTATCTGAAAGAGCTGCTCGTGAAGGACGTAATCCTAGAACTGGTGAAACAGTTAAAATTGCTGCTAGAAAAGCTGTTACTTTCAAAGCTGGAACTGCATTAAAAGACGCAGTAAACTAATTATAGTAGTTTAGAACCATATTGTTTATCATATATGGTTCTTTTTTTTAGGGTTTTTGATACTTACCTTTTGTTTTTGTCGGAATGTTTTATTGTTAGATAAAAAGTTATTTGATATAATATTTATGAGATGGTGATAATATGCAAGAAGCTGCGTTAAAATTTATTAAAGAAATAAACTCACATGGCTATGAGTCTTATATAGTAGGTGGTTTTGTTAGAGATTATTTATTGGGTATTGAATCACATGATATCGATATAGCTACTAATGCAACACCTAAAAAAATAAAAGAAATATTTGAAGATAGTTGTTTGCCTGCTGAAGATTATGGTTCTGTTACTGTCATAAGTAAGGGTATTCGCTTTGAAATAACAACATATAGAAAAGATATTAGTTATATTAATAATAGAAGACCAGCAGAGGTTAAATATATAGATAATTTAAAAGATGATTTATTAAGAAGAGACTTTACTATTAACGCTATTTGTATGGACGAGTCTGGTGAAATAATTGATTTATTATCTGGTAAAGATGATATAGAGAAAAAAGTTATTAGAACTATAGGGGACGCTAATCATAAGTTTGAGGAAGATTGTCTGAGAATTTTAAGAGCTGTAAGATTTGCTACTATATTAGACTTTGATTTAGATGATGATGTAGTTGAAGCAATTTATTCATATAAATATTTACTTAAGAATTTGTCTTATTATAGAAAAAAGGAAGAGTTAGATAAGATATTTACTTGTAGTAATAGTATGAAAGGAATTAAGCTTTTATTAGACCTTGGACTTGATGTAGAATTAGAACTTCCTAAGTTAAAAGATGTTAAAAACACTGATGATTTAATAGCAGTATGGAGTATTTTAAATGTTGTTGATAAATATCCTTTTACTAGTAATGAAAGAGAACTTATTGGTAATGTTAATGAAGCTTTAAAATTAAATAATTTAGATCCTATGGCTTTATATAAATATGGTCTTTATGTTAATAGTGTTGCTGGTGGCATAAAAGGACTTGATAAAAAAAGAATTACAGAGTCTTATGCTAATTTAGTTATTCATTCTAAGAAGGATTTAAATATTTCTTGTGAAAAGATACTTAAAGCTTTAAATAAGAAGCCGGGTAGTTATTTAAAAGAGTTATATGATGATTTAATTCATGCTGTATTGTATAGAAGAGTTAAGAATGAAGAAGAAGATATATTAAAATATATTGTTGGTAAATATACTAATTAATGTTATTATATATACTTAAAAGAGGTGATATATATTGAAAAGTGCTAAATTGATAGATATTTTTAAGCAGGGACATATTGTTATTCCTCTTTTTATGTTACAGCATTATAAAGAATTGAAATTAGAAATAGGTGAATTTCTATTTTTAATGTATTTATATAATTTAGGTAATAAGTTTATATTTGATCCTAGTAAGTTTGCTGATGATTTAAATTTAGATATTAAAGATGTTATGAATTATATAGGTACTCTTTCTGATAAACATTTTATTAGAGTAGAGGTTATGAAAAATGATAAGGGTCTTATGGAAGAAATGGTTTTGATGGATGACTTTTATAGTAAGTTATCTCTTATTACTATGGATGAAATTAATAATGTTTCTTCTACTGATAGTTCTAATATTTATGAAGTTATAGAAAAGGAATTTGGTAGAACACTTAGTCCGATGGAATATGAAATTATTAGAGCTTGGTTAGATAATGATATTAGTGAGGAACTTATTCAAGAAGCTATTAAAGAGGCTACTTATAATGGCGTTTCTAATTTGAGATATATTGATAAGATTTTATATGAATGGTCTAAGCTTGGTATAAAGACTGCTAAAGATGTTTCTGATAATAAAAAGAAAAGGGCTAAGACTAAAGAAGAAGCTTCTAGTGATGTTGATATGGATATTATGGATTGGGACTGGTTTGATGATGATGAATAGAATTGAAGAGTATCTTGATTCTTTATTTCCTGATCCTAAGTGTGAACTTAATTATAATAAAGATTATGAGTTACTTATTGCAGTAGTTTTGAGTGCTCAGTCTACTGATAAACGAGTTAATTCTGTAACTCCTATATTATTTTCAAAGTATCCTTCTTTAGAGGTCTTAAAGAATGCTTCTGTTAATGATTTAGAGTTAATTATTAGACCTGTAGGGTCTTATCATAAAAAGTCTTTATACGTCTTAAATATTGCTGAAAAATTATGTGATGAATATAATGGTAAAGTTCCAAGAGATAGGGAAATATTAGAGTCATTTCAAGGCGTTGGTAGAAAGACAGCAAATGTTTTTTTGAGTGAATTTTATAATGAGCCAGCTATTGCGGTTGATACCCATGTTGAAAGAGTTTCTAAAAGATTAAGACTTGCTTATGCTAAAGATAATGTTCTTACAATAGAAAAGAAACTTATGAAAAAGTTTCCTAAAGAATCTTGGGCTAAAAGACATTTACAAATGGTTTTATTTGGAAGATATTATTGTAAGGCAGTTAAGCCTTTGTGTGGTGACTGTAAATTAAAAGATATATGTAGAAAAAAATACTAGCAATAAAAACTGCTAGTATTTTTTCTATTCTGTTGATTCTTTTGTTGCGGTAATTGTTGTTGATAATACTTTTCTATAATTTTGGTAGTTAACAGTACATGTAATTAGTTTATCACCTGGTAATAGGATTGAACTTGGTGTGCATGATTCAATTGTCGCGGTTACTGTTGAACCATTATTTTTAACTATAAAGTCTGTTGCTAGATTGAAGACTAAGGAACCTGATGCTGGAATTACTGTTGAACCAGTATATTCAAGTTCTAAGTTGTCTTCTTCCTCTTCTTTTAGAGTATAAGTAGCAGATTGACTTTGAATGCCGGAATAACTCTTATAGGTTGCCATAACTTTATATGTGCCATATGGACTTGATGTAGGTGTATATGTGAATGATGTTTTTTCGGTAAATCCTATTAGTGTATTATTATAGTAAATATTGTATCCAAATGTTCCATAGTCTTTATCATCAATACCTGATGTACTTACTGCTTTCCAGTTTAACGTAACTTTTTTAGTTAATTTATTGTATTTTGCACTGAAATCTTCAGGCGCAGCAAGTTTTTCTTCTGTATATGTTTCTTCTGGTTCAAAGCCTTTTTTGAAGTATTCATATACTACAGTTCCTGTATAGTTGCCAGCTAATTTTGGAGGATTAGATCCTTGAACTACTCCAACTTTAACAACACTACTTGGTTGTTTGAAAGTTTCTCTGTTTGATTCCATTGCTCCTGAATTTATCAATGCATTAAATATTTTATCTTTTTGAACAGTTGCTGGTATGTTATGCAAGCAATATTCACTATCGATAAAGTCATATCCATACCATAAGCCAATTGCTGTTTTAGTTGAATATCCAACTACCCAGGAATCTCTAATAGCATCCCATGGTAAGTTTTTATCTGACATTGTTTTTGAATCATAGTTTGTTGTTCCTGTTTTGCGAGCAACATTACTTGGATTACCGCCGTTTAAGTTAACGTCTTGTAAGACACTTGTAATCATGTAGGCAGTTGAATCAGACATTGCTTTTCTTTTTATTACATAATTATCACTGTTATGTTCTTTTGTTTCATTTGTGTTTTTGAATATGATTTTACTAACGCTGTATGGCTCATTATAATATCCACCGTTTGAGAAGGCAGCATATGCAGCACTCATTTGTAATGGGTTTGTACCAGAGAAAGCTCCGATTGAATGAGCTTCATGTACTTTTGAAGGTTCTTCTGTATCACCATTTTTATTAACACATTTTAAAGTATTAGTATCATATGTATATCCAGAAGAACATACTTCTGGGCTTATTCCTAAATTAGAAACAAATTCTAATATTTTTTTGTTCTCAACTTGTTGGAATGCTTTTAAGGCTGGAATGTTACGTGATGTTGATAATGCTCGGCGTAATGTTATAGTACCAAAGAATTTACCATCCCAGTTGTTAATCTTTCTTCCATCAGAATAAGAATATGGTGCATCTTCAAATAGAGTATATGTTGACCAGTTATTGTATTCTATTCCTGGACCATAATCAAATAATGGTTTTGCTGTTGAACCAGGCTGTCTTTTATTCTTTGTTGCATAGTTCCATTGACCTTTTTTGTTAGCGGAACGATCTCCAATGTTACGACCATTTCCAATTGCTAGTATTTTACCAGTTTCTGTATCTAATACAGCAACACCAGCTTGTACTTTATCATTTATCCAAGTATAACTTTCACCATTCATAACACTGTTTACGGCTTTTTGTTTAGCTGTATCTAAATTTGTATAGACAACTAATGGTGTAGTATATGGATTAACCCCGTATTTATTTTTAATTTCATCAACGACTGTATCAATATATCCAGAATATTCACTATTATAAGTGCTTTCGCTAGAGGTTGCAATTAGTGAAGAAACTGGAATACTATTAGCAATTTTTTCTTCTTCTGCAGTAATGTAACCGTGTCTTCTCATTAAATATAAAACGGTTTTTCTTCTTTCTTGTGCTCTATCAGGATGTTCTTCTGGGTTGTAGTAGTTAGGGGATTTGAACATACCGGCTAGGGTTGCTGCTTCACTCAAATTCAATTCACTAACTGTTTTTCCAAAGTAGGTTTCTGCTGCTTCTTGAACTCCATATACATTTCCAGATAGATAATGGTTATTTACATAATATTCAATTATTTGTTCTTTACTGCAATTTTTTTCTAGTTTAAATATTGCTAGGTAGATATCTTCAAATTTACGAACAATACCAGTAATTCCTTCTGTGGCATAAGCGTTTGTTAAACTGTTTTTTACAACTTGCATTGTTAAGGTAGAAGCACCACCAGCATTTGAGCCTCTATGTAAAAGTTTAGAAGCAACCTGGCCAATGGAAGCCTTTAAAAATCTTGGAGCATCAAATCCATTATGTTGGAAGAATCTTGAATCTTCTGTTGCGATAATAGCGTCAACTAGTACTTCTGGTAAATCTTCATATTTAACTTTTTCACGCATCTCGCTTCCAAGTTTTGCATACTCTTGATTATTTATATCCAAGAATGTTGTGTTTTCTTGTGTTTCAAGTTTAGATGTAACATATTTAGGATCAGCATCTATCTTTATATATATTAGGAATGCTGTGAATGCACATAATAATAGAATTCCTAGTCCTAAAATAATCATTAAAATTATTTTTACAGTTTTTCTAGCTTTTTTGCCATCTTTGCATTTTTCTAGTATTTTAGCAACACCAATAATTATGGCAATACCAACACCAGTTAGTAGTGCAAAGAATGTTCCAAGCGTAAAATAACATAATAGTACAATGGCTACAAAAATTATTGCAAAAATTAATTTTGCTTGTTTTTCTTCTTTAGAAGATACATTGGTTACACGCTTCTTTATATTTTTTGTATTATTTGTGCTACGTCTTGCAGTACTTGGTTTCTTATTATTAGGTCTTCGTCTTTTTATTTCTTTTTTTTGCATTTTAAATACCTCCAATGATTTGATCAATTACTTTTAAATAATCGACCCTTGGTATATAACCTTCTTTTATTTGATGAGCTTTTTCTTTGAAGAAAGATATCGGTATTGATTCTCTTTTATTACTTTCTATAAACTCAATTAAGTCATTTGCCATTAATAGATATGTTTCATTTAAACTAGTGAAACGGACAATTAAAAAAGCAATTCCTTTATGGTTATATATGTTTCTTAAATGTTGTATTTGATGAGGATGAATATTTCTTAATGAAAATGAAGTTTTATTTTTTGTTTCTTTTGCCTCAAAATCAATATATTTTCCATCATATATACCATTGTAATCTGTAGTCGATGGTACAGTGAAGAAAGCTTGCGTTATGACAGCTTTATCTCTAGATGGATAATTTACTTTTGTTATCTTTACAGGTGTTGGCTTTTTATATATGTATGCTTTATCAATACTTCGATAATATTCATTGGTTGCATTTAGGTCATTTTCTAAAGCCATTCCTCTGTTACCAAATATAATTTCATGATTACTATTTTTCGTAATGCCATTTGGATAGTTCATCACATCACCTATTGTTCATTATACTATAATATGGTGAATTTTTCTATAATTTATCTTTAATTTTATGAGTTATTTTGACTTTTATTGTCGAATTTATGATTACTAATTTTTTTTGTAGTATTATGGTGTTGGTGATATAGATGAATAACTTTGAAATTATTAGATTACTTAATAAAATGATAGATAATACTGAATATGTTAAAATTAATACAAAATTAACTTATGCTTTGAATAGGTTAGCAATTGACAAAAATAAGCATTAATGACATAATATTACTGTAAGGGATTGGTGATTTAATGTATCAAAATAGAATTACACTTAAGCCACAAGATATTTTGGAGAAGGAATTCAAAATTGATACTCGTGGTTATAGATTAAAAGAAGTAGATCAATTTTTAGATATAATTATTGGTGACTATGAGCAATTTTATGATATAATAAACAACTTAGAGAAGGAAAAAGCTGATTTGATGGCAGAAATTGTCAATTTAAAGCAAGAACTTCGTAATTCTAAGTTGAGTATGGACGTTGTTCGTAATAACGATAATGCAGAAGTTAGTAATGTTGATGTTATTCGTAGATTATCTCAACTTGAAAAATTGGTTTATGCTAATATGAGAGAAAAAGAAGAAAGGGAAAACAATTAATATATAGACAAACGCTGGGACTCTTGAGGTCCTTGAGGAAAGTCCATGCTCGCACAGTCTGCGATGACTGTAGTGATCGTTCCTAGGGAATAAATAACCTAGGGTAGCTTTTGCTAACGGCGGAGTTTGTATCTAAGTCTCTGATATGATACAAAACCATAAAGTGCCACAGTGACGATTTTTTTGGAAACAAAAAAGTGAAACGCGGTAAACCCAACGAGCGAGAAACCCAAATAATTTGGTAGGGGAGTTCTATGAGGAGAATTGAATCTGATTAGAGACCAGTTAATAGCTGGTAGATAAATGTTTGTCGCTTAGGTAACTAAGAACAGAACATGGCTTATTTATATTATTGTTTATTATGTGAGGTGTTAATGTGAAAGAGTTAGGCGATTATTTGAAGCGAACTCGTATCAGTAATGGTGTTAGTATTGCTGAGGCAGCTGAAGATTTAGATCTTTCGACAGTACAACTCGAAAATATAGAATCTGGTAATGTTAAAGCTTTTAAAGATGTTTATGCTTTAAAAGAAGATGTGAGACAATATGCTAAATACTTAGGACTTAATCCAGAAAAAGTTATTGATGAATTTAATGGTTTTTTATTTGAACATACTTCTAAAATTTCATTAGAAGATATAAAAATGGCTCAAAAAAAGATGGAAGAAGAAGAAAAAGGAGCAACTTCTCCATATACAAAGGAATATAAAAAGAAAGTTGGTCCTTGGCCTTTTATTATAGCTATTGTTCTTATAGTATTTATTTTTATTATATTATATTTAATTATTAGCACAATTAATAAAGCTCCAGAGAGAACTACTGAATTAATGTCAAAAGAAAGAGGGAATGTTATTTATGAATTTGCCTAATAAACTTACGGTTTTACGTTTGATTTTATCTGTTGTGATTATTATTTTATTAGTTTTTCCATTTTATGCAGTAGGAATTCAATTTCCGACTTTCAATATTTCTGGTATATCTTCACCAGTGGAATCACAGTATTTTATAGCAGGTATAATATTTATAATTGCTAGTGTTACAGATTTTTTAGATGGAAGAATAGCTCGTAAATATAATTTAATTACTGATACTGGCAAAATGCTAGATGCTATTGCTGATAAAGTTTTAGTAAACTCAGTTTTAATTATTTTGGCTGCTCATGGTTTTATTAATGAAATCATTCCAGTAATAATTGTTTTAAGAGATATAGTTGTTAATGCTATTAAAATGGAAGCTGCTAGTAAAGGAAAAGTAGTTGCTGCCATTGGTGCTGGTAAAATTAAAACAGCGGCATTAATGACAGGTGTTGCTTTAACATTCTTTTATAACTGGCCATTTGAACTTATTAATATAAATGTTAATGAGTTACTTTTATATTTTGCTTGTGTTATGTCAATAATATCAGCTGTTCAATATTTTAATATGAATAAAAAAATAATTTTTCCAGAGCAAAAAAATATAGATTAGTCGAAGAAAATAGTTGAAAAATCCTTTTCTGTATAAGGATTTTTTCTTTTTCAATAAAATTAATTGGTAAAAAAAGTAAAACAATTGTTCGTAAAAATGCTTGCATTTTATTTTTTATTATTATACAATAGTGTTGTAAGTTATTTAACTAGGAGGAAATATGAAAGCGGTTAATAAAGAAGTGTCTAAAGATAAAGCTTTAGAACAAGTATTAAATGATATTGAAAAACAATTTGGAAAAGGATCTATTATGAAACTTGGCGATAAGGAACATATGAAAGTTGATGTATGTTCTTCTGGATGCCTATCTTTAGATATAGCTTTAGGTGTAGGTGGATATCCAAGAGGAAGAATAATTGAAATCTATGGTCCTGAATCTTCTGGTAAAACTACTTTTGCTTTACAGGCAATTGCTGAACATCAAAAATTAGGTGGTAGAGCGGCATTTATTGATGCTGAACATGCGCTTGATCCAGTTTATGCTGAACGTTTGGGTGTAGATATAGATGAGTTATTATTATCTCAACCTGATACTGGTGAACAAGCTCTAGAAATATGTGATGCTTTAGTTAGAAGTGAGGCTGTAAGTATTATCGTAATTGATTCAGTTGCAGCATTAGTACCACAAGCTGAAATTGATGGTGAAATGGGTGACTCACATGTTGGTCTTCAAGCAAGACTTATGTCTCAAGCTTTAAGAAAATTATCTGGAACTATTAATAAAACAAATACAACTTGTATTTTTATAAATCAATTACGTGAAAAAGTTGGTGTTATGTTTGGAAATCCTGAAACAACACCTGGTGGTAGAGCATTAAAGTTCTATTCTTCTGTTAGACTTGATATACGTCGTAATGAACAATTAAAAATGGGCGATGGTGTTGTTGGTAATAGAACAACAATTAAAGTTGTTAAGAATAAAGTCGCTCCACCATTTAAGACTGCTGTTGTTGATATTATGTATGGTGAAGGTGTATCTAGAGAAGGTGAAATTATTGATTTAGCAGTTGAGGCTGGTATTGTCGATAAAACTGGTGCATGGTATGCTTATAATGGTGAAAAACTGGGACAGGGTAAAGAAAATGTTAAACTTTTATTAAAAGAAAATGTTGAATTACGTAATGAGATAGAGCAAAAAGTACGTGAGTATTATGATATATCTTTAAAGAAAGATGAAGATAGTTCTTCTAAAAAATAGATATATTTTGTATTTAAAATTGATATATATTAATATATAGCTTGTTAGGAGGATTTATGAAAAAACTTAAAGATATAATTGACTGTGATTTTGATGTGGAAATTACAGGTATAAATGAAGATTCTCGTGATATTAAACCAGGTTACTTATTTGTTGCGACTAAAGGATTCAATGTTGATCATTTTGATTATATTGATTCGGCTATTAAAAATGGCGCTGTAGCTTTAGTAACTGATAGAAAATATGATACGGATTTACCTCTTGTTATTGTTGATGATATTAATAGTACTTATTTAGAATTATGTAAAAAGTTTTATAATGTTAAGTTGGATGAACTTTCTTTAATTGGTATTACAGGTACTGATGGAAAGACAACTAGTGCTACTATCGTACAAAAGGTTTTGAATGATTCAATGAAATGTGCTTGCTTAGGTACTAATGGTCTTTCTATTGAGGATGAAGTTTATCATACTAATAATACTACTCCTTGTATATCGGAATTGTATAGCTCACTGTCAATTGCTGAAAACAATAATTGTAAAGAACTTGTAATGGAAGTGTCAAGTGAAGCACTTTTACATGGTAGAGTAAAGGGATTAAAATATGACATTGTTGCAATTACAAATATTACTGAGGATCATTTGAATATTCATAAAACACTTGAAAATTATCGAAAGTGTAAACTATCTATAGTCAATTACTTAAAAGATGAAGGCATTGTTATTGTCAATGGTGATGATGAAATTTGTAAATCTTTACATACTGATAATTTAATTACATTTGGTTTTAATGAGGATAATGACTATGTTATTTTTGATTACGAAGAAGATAGAAATGGTTTGAAATTTAAAGTTAGAAACAATGATAATGTTTATGATATAAGTAGTTCTTTATTTGGTAAGTATAATGCTTATAATATTTGTTTAGGATTTATCATTGGCTTGTGCAAGAAGATACCAGTTGATGATTTAATTAAAGCACTTGCAAATATTAATTTTGTTGCAGGTCGTGGTGAAGTACTTAGATTTGGGCAAGATTACGATATTATTTTAGATTATGCTCATACTTATAATTCAATTAATAACTTATTAAATTCTGTTAAGGATAAATATAAGAGAATCATTACTGTTACTGGTGCTGCTGGCGGTAGAGAGAAAGAAAAGCGTTCTAAAATAGGTGACGTATTACTAAACAAATCTGATATTGTTGTATTTACAATGGATGATCCTAGATATGAAGATGTTAATTCTATTATTGATGACATGATAGGTGATTCTACTAAAACTAATTATATTCGTGAAGTTGACCGTGTTAAAGCAATTTATAAAGCTTTTGATATGGCTGAAGAAGGAGATGCAGTTTTAGTTATTGGCAAAGGTCGAGATGACTATATGGCTCTTGCTGAAGGAAAAGTTCCTTATTGTGATTATGATGTAATTTGTGATTATTTTAAATAATTTAATCTATAAAAGTTCACTATTATTTTGGTGAGCTTTTTATTTTGTTTGTTTCTTGGTTTTTCTTGACAAGCTTTTAAAATAACTCTACAATAGAATTAGATTATTATGTATATGGTCTAGATGGAGGAATGTTATGAATGATAATACATTATTCTCCATTTTACTTGTAGCACTTGGATTGCTAATTGGATTTATTGTAGCGTTTGTTATAAATAGTTTAAAAGTAAATAAAGCAACTAAGAAAGCTGAGGCTCTTATTAATCAAGCAAAAAAAGATGTAGAAAAGATTAAAAGAGATGCAGCTATTGAACAAAAAGAAGAAGCTCATAAATTAAAAATGGATTTGGATAAAGAAATTCGTGAAAAGAAAGAAGAATTAAAAGACTCTGAAAAGCGTTTGCTTCAACGCGAAGCTAGTATAGATAAAAGAGATGAAATGTTTCAAAAACGTGAAGCTGCATTAGATGAACGTGACGAAAAACTTTCTGAAAAACAAATTGAAATCCAAAATGAAAAAAGTAAAGTGGAGGAAATAAAAAGAGAACAATTAGAATTGTTAGAAAAAATTTCCGGTTTTAGCAAGGAAAAAGCCAAAGACTTAGTTATGAGTCAAGTAAAAGATAGTATGAGTAAAGAAATTGCAGAGTATATAAAAGAAGCTGAAAATGAAGCTAAATTAAATGCAGATAAAACCGCAAGAGAACTTATTGTTACTTCTATGCAAAAGTATGCCGCTGATATAGCTAATGATCAAACTGTTACTGTTGTTGATTTACCTACTGATGAAATGAAAGGTAGAATAATAGGTCGTGAAGGTAGAAATATTAGAACAATTGAAGCCATAACTGGTGTTGATTTAATTATTGATGATACTCCTGAAGCTGTTGTTATTTCTAGTTTTGATCCATTACGTAGAGAAATCGCTCGTGTTACTTTAGAAAATTTAATTAAGGATGGACGTATTCATCCAACAAGAATCGAGGAGTTATACGATAAAGTTTGTAAAGACATGAGACAAAAGATTATTGAATATGGTCAAGAAGCAACTTTTGAATTAGGACTTACAAAATTTGATCCAGCATTAATTGAAATAATTGGTAAATTACATTTTAGAACTAGTTATGGTCAAAATGCTTTGCAACATTCCATAGAAGTTGCTCATTTATCCGGACTTTTAGCTGCTGAATTAGGTGAGAATATTACATTAGCTAAAAGAGCTGGTTTGTTACATGATATAGGTAAAGCTATTGATCATGAAATTGAAGGTAGTCATGTTGAAATTGGAGTCGACTTAGCTAAAAAATATAATGAAGACCCTGTTGTTATTAATGCAATTGCTTCTCATCATGGTGATACAGAAGCTACTAGTGTTATTTCAATTATCGTTGCGATAGCAGATGCTTTATCTGCATCACGTCCGGGAGCTAGAAATGACTCTTTAGAAAATTATATTAAACGTTTATCTCAACTTGAAGAGGTTGGTAATAATATCCCTGGTGTTGAAAAAACATTTGCAGTACAAGCTGGTAGGGAATTACGTGTTGTTGTTAAACCTGAAGAAGTTGATGATTTAGGTGCTCATAAAATTGCTAGAGAAGTTAAGGAACAAATCGAAGCAAATATGAAATATCCTGGTACAATTAAAATTACTGTTGTTCGTGAAACAAGAGCTCAAGAGGAAGCCAAATAGGACTTTCTCTTTTTTTTATAATAATATATTAGGAGATGATTATTATTGAAATATTATTATAAGAAAAATCGACTTATTTTGTTTTGGCACATTGGTAAATATGCTTATCAAAGTCGTAAAAATAAATTTAAAAGTTATAGGGAAATATCGTCGACTTTGAAATATTACTTTGGTTTTACGGATATGTTTTCGATATCTAGTATTAAAAATATGGAGAAATTCTATGTGTCTTTTCCAGTTTATACAGAGGTTCTTGAAAGACTCGACTGGAGGTTTTATGAAAAACTTATTTTATTTGATGATGCTGACCTTAGAATGATTTATTTTAGAGTAGTGATTTTTTCAGAATGTGAGTTTTCAAAATTTGAAAAAGCTATTTCTAATAGAATAATTGAAAGAATATAAAAAAGAGATAACAAACGCTATCTCTTGATATCTAATATTATTGGTAAAATTATAGGCTTTCTTCCTGTTAATTCATTTATGTATGGATATAATTGTTCAGAAATACTTGATTTTAAATTATTATAATTTAATCTTGGCTCAGCTAAACCAGTTTTAATTATTTGCTCAGCTTTATTTTCAATTTTCTTTATTAGTTCTTCATTTTCATTTACTAGTATAAAGCCTCTAGTTGTAATATTTGGTTTGATTAGTAATTCTCTATTTTTCATATCGATATTTGCGATAACTACAAGAATACCATCATTAGCCATTATTTTACGATCTTTTAAAACTGCACTTCCAACTTCGCCAATTCTATTACCATCGACGTATATATCAGCACCGGGCATACTTTCTCCTCTTGTTATGACATGGTTCTTTAAAATTAGAGAATCACCATTTTTCAATATAAAAGTATTTTCTTTAGGTATTCCACAGTTTATACCAATATCAGCTTGTTTTTTTAACATTCTGTAATCACCATGGAATGGCATTAAGTATTTTGGCCTTATTAAACGAATCATTAACTTAATTTCTTCTTCATTAGCGTGTCCTGATGTATGTAAATCTGTTAAGACATTATTGGTATAGACCTTAACACCTTTTAAGTAAAGTTTGTTGATTGTTTTCGAAATACTTAAAGCGTTACCTGGTATTGCACTAGATGAAAATATAACAACGTCATCTGGTCTTAATTTGATTTGTTTATGAGTACCATTGGCTATTCTTGATAAAGCCGCTAAAGGCTCACCTTGACTACCGGTACATAAAATTGTTACTTCTCCAGGTTTTAAATTATTAGCTTCTTCTGGAGTTACTAATAGTTCTTTGTGATCTATATATCCACCATTAATTGAAATATTAATATTATTTTCCATACTTCTACCAAAGATACAGATTTTTCTATTATGTTTATAACATGTTTCAAAAATATGTTTTACTCGGTATATATTTGAAGCAAATGTTGCGATTATGATTCTGCTTGTTTTCCATTTATCAAACATTTCTCCTAATTGTTCATCTACAACGGATTCACTATTAGAAAATCCTTCATTTAAAGCATTTGTAGAGTCACCAATTAATAGGTCAACACCTTTTTCACCGATAGAAGCCATTTTGTATAAGTCAGCCATGGGACCAATGGGTGTTAAATCGAATTTGTAATCTCCAGTTGTAACAATTGTACCATCTGGTGTTGTTATACTGATTCCATGTGAATCTGGTATAGAGTGTGTTGTTCTGAAAAACTCAACTTCTATTTGCTTAAATTTTAATTTAGTATTTTCGGTATAGACAAATAAATTGTTATATCTGATATTTTTATCTTGTAATTTTACAGCTATTAATTCCTTGGCATGATTTGGAGCATAAATGGCAGGTATATTAATACTTTGTAGTAAAAATGGAATACTTCCAATATGATCTTCATGACCATGAGTAATTAATAGAGCTTTAATTTTATCTTCGTTTTCTTTTAAGAATGTAAAATCAGGTAAAACATAGTCAATTCCCATAAGTTCACTTTCTGGGAAACTAACTCCGGCATCAATAATAACAATTGCGTCTTTATGCATTACACAATACATATTTTTTCCGACTTCTCCTAAACCTCCTAAAACAATTATTTTTGTTTCATTGGTTTGTTTTTTATTCATAAAAACTCCTTTCTTTTTTATTTGTAAAGAACTAACTATGAAATTATACTATAATTTTCTATTTTTGTCTAGTTTACAACGTCAAGTGTGTTTTCTTTTTACATTTTTTTTGATATAATTTTTAGTAGGTGATTATAATGGGATTATTTAACAAAATTAAAAATATGTTTAAAAATAATGATACTTCAGTTGAGGAAAAAGATAATTTGGCGACTGAATCGTCTAATGAAGTAGATGAGGATAATGTAAAGGAAGAAGTAAAAAAAGAAGTAAAAGTATATGAAAAAGGTTTGACTAAATCTCGTGAAGGTTTTGTTTCAAAATTAGCGGAACTTACTAAAAGACATAAAAATGTAGATGATGAGTATTTTGATGAGTTAGAAGAAATACTTATAATGGCTGATATTGGTGTTAATACAGTAATGGATTTTATTGATCGCTTAAAGAAACGTGTATATAGTGAAAAAATTGATAGTCCGGAATTACTTAAAGAGATTATAGTTGATGAATTATTTATTATTTATGTTGATGATAGTGTCTTAGTAAATAAGATTAATTATAATGAATCGGGTCCTACTGTTATATTGTTTGTTGGTGTTAATGGAGTTGGTAAAACTACTAGTATCGCTAAAGTAGGATGGAAGTTAAAAAATGAAGGACACAAAGTATTACTTGTTGGTGCTGATACTTTTAGAGCTGGTGCTGTAACGCAGCTTAGAGAATGGAGTGATAAAGTCGGAGTTTCATTTTATGGAAAAGATGAAGGCTCTGACCCAGCCAGTGTTGTTTATGATGGTGTACAGAAGGCAATAGATGAGGGTTTCGATGTTGTTCTTATTGATACTGCTGGTAGACTTCAAAATAAGGTTAATTTAATGAAAGAATTAGAAAAGATGAATAAAGTAATTTCTAATTTAGTTCCAAATGGCCCTAGTGAAACTTTACTTGTTATTGACGCTACTACTGGTCAAAATGGTATTAGTCAGGCTAATGCATTTAAAGAAATTACTAATATTACAGGAATAGTGCTTACTAAACTTGATGGTACTGCAAAAGGTGGAATAGTTTTAGCTATAAAAGAAACAGTTGGAATACCAGTTAAGTTTATCGGACTTGGTGAAAGAAAAGAAGATTTACAAGTATTTGATATTGAAAAGTATATTTATGGATTATTCAAGGATTTAATGTAGGTGGTAGTATGGAAGAGGTTATTTATTTAAATGAATTGTATGACTTTTATGGTTCTTTATTAACTGATAAACAAAGAGATTATTTTGAAAATTATTATTTTAATAACTTAAGTCTTGGAGAAATGGCAGAAAACTATGGAGTTAGTAGAAACGCTATTCATAAACAGTTAAAAATTGTTGAAGAAAGATTAAAATATTATGAAGAAAATTTGGAGTTGTTGGAAAAGTCCAAAAAGGCTGAAGAATTAGTTCAAAAAATCAATGATAAAAAACTACGTGATGAAATTTTAGAGTTATTTTAATTAAGAAGAGTTAATCTTCTTTTTTTTTCTTGTAAATTTGATAAATTGTTTGTATAATTTATATAGGGTAAAAGGAATAAGATGGGAGAGAACTAGTATGTTTGAGCGAATTGTTTATATTAGTGATCATTCTGCTAATGTTAAGTTAGTTGATGGTTATAACGTAACTATGAATCTAATGAATTTACATATTATTTTTGAAGATAATATGAAAAAAATACTTGGTGAAGTTGATGACTTGGATGGAAATCTTGTTAGAGTTAGATTTTTAGGTGAAATTGTTAATGGCAGGTTATTAGGTGGTGTTATACGTAAACCTTCTTTAGATGCTAAGATTCGAGTTATTGAACAAAATGAAATCCCAATGATTTGTGGTACAGATGCTCAAGGATATTTACGTCTTGGAGTTAGTCCCTTTTACAATGATTATCCGGTTTTCTTAGATGTTAATAATTTTTTCAGTAACCATTTTGCAATTTTTGGTAATTCTGGTTCTGGTAAGAGTTGTGGTATTTCACGATTGTTTCAAAATATGTTTCATGATCAGCGACTATTTCCATATAAAGCAAATATAGTTTTATTTGATTCGTCTGGTGAGTACTATAACGCATTTAAAGATATCAATAGTATTAATTCTAATTACCATTATCGGTTTTATAGTACTAATGAAGTTGATGGTAAAGGTGAAAAACTTAGAATACCGGTATTTTTACTTAATGAAAGTGATTTAGCTTTGTTATTACAAGCTACAAATCATTCACAATTACCAATAATTGAAAGAATGTTAAAACTAGCTTTAGTGTTTTCACAGACTGACATGGACGCTAATAATTATAAGAATCATTTAATTGCTAAAGCTATCATGACAATTTTATATACTAATGAAACATCTCCTAATAAGAGAAATGAAATATTTTCAATTTTAGCTAGTTGTTCTACACCAGAATTTAACTTGGAAGCAGTTGTACAAGGTGTTGGTTATACTAGAAAGTTTAGAGAATGTTTCTTAATAGATAGTCAAGGACAATTTTCAGAAAGTGTTTTACTTACTGAGTATGTTTCTTCATTTATTAAGAATGAATATGATAATTATGAGCCACAGAAGGGTGTTTATTATTCGTTAGATACATTAGAGAAGGCTCTTAACTTTACTTTAATTAGTGAAGGTTGGTTACGTAATGAAAATACTTATGGTGATGCAGTTACTATTAAAGTAAGATTACATGCTTTAATAGTTGGTCAAAACTCTAAGTTCTTTGATTATCCTGACTTTGTTTCTTTAGAGACTTATTTATCTTCTATGTTAATCAATAATGGTAATAAATACCAAATTGTTAATATTAACTTGGATGATGTTGATGATGACTTTGCTAAAGTTATTACAAAAATTTATTCTAGATTAATTTTTGAATTTGCAAAAGGATTAAAAGAAAGAGCAAGTATACCTTTTCATATTATTGTTGAAGAGGCTCATAGATATATTCAAAACGATACCGATAGATTCTTAATTGGATATAATATATTTGAAAGAATTGCTAAGGAAGGTAGAAAATACGCAGTTATTTTAGGTCTTATATCACAAAGACCAGTAGAACTTTCTGATACTGTTATTTCACAATGTTCTAACTTCTTAATATTTAAAATGAACCATCCAGTTGATGTTGAATATATTAGAAAAATGGTTCCTAATATTAGTGATGAAATAGTTGAAAAGCAAAAGACTTTACAGGCCGGTACTTGTTTAGGCTTTGGTATGGCTTTTAGAATTCCTTTAATTGTTAAAATGGAAATGCCAAATCCAGCTCCTTGGTCTGGTAACTGTGATGTAGTTACTATTTGGAATGGAAATGGTAATGCTAGTGTTAATACAAGCACTCCTGCTAATAAAATGGTTAATGAGGTGAAAGAAGTTGCACCAGCTCCTACTAGTCCACAACCTAATCAATTTGTCAACAATAGTGTACCTGTTAATCCATTTTTAGAGCAAGAAAAAGTAGAGGAAAAGAGTACTTTGACAGTTCCTACTGTTCCTAATTCTACAAATGCAGCACAAACAAGTAATAATAATGTGCCTCAGGTAAATAATTTTAATCAGAACAATATGATGAATTTAAATGCTCCTAGTACTAATATGACTGACAATATGATTAATAATACTAGTAATACTCCAGTTCCTACTATAGCTGGTTATTCACTTGATAATAGTATGGTTCAATCGGCGTTACCTGACTTTTCGGCTCCAAGTCAGCCAAGTAGTAGTGAATCTAGCTTTGATCCTAATCAATTTTTAAGTGTTCCTAGTACTTTGGATATGGTTTCTAATAATAGTACAGTTAGTCCAACCGTGCAACTTGAAAATAATAAAGATGATTATGGTAGTGTAAGAATTGCACCACCGACGGAAAATAATGTTAGTAATAATTTAGGTAATAATTTTGACTTTGGAAATAATTCAAATTTAAATATGAATGATGGTTTTAGTCAGATTGGACCTGCTGACAATAACAATAACAATAGTAATTTTGTTCAAAATCAAAATATGAATACACCTAATAATAACTCATCAATGGTACCTACTACAGATAAGGGTGTTCCATTAATTAATATTGTCGAATAAAGATATAGTTTGTCTATATCTTTATTTGTTTATAAAAGACTTAGTTTAACAACGACTACGGGAATTTAAATCTATTAAAAATTGGAATTTTTCTATCTGTGAAATAGGAGTTTTGTTTGGTGACGGTCAAAGTAGAATATTGAAATTTCTCTTTTTCTATGGTTTTAATATTTTTATTGATAAAAGAATATGCTATACTTATCATAGTTATAGGTTGGTGAAGTAAGTGAATAATTATTGTAGAAATTGTGGAAACAAATTAGAATCTAATGCAAAAGTATGCTCTAAATGTGGCTTCGAAGTCTTGAAAATTGATTCTACTGATGATGTTAAAAATATAATTAATACACCTGAATATAAGAAAAAGGAAAATATATATGTCATAATTGTAATTGCTTTATTTCTATTATCTGTTTTTGCTCCTTCTATAGATAATCTTCTTGGAAAAAATAGTTTTTTTTCATCTATTAGTCCCTTGTTTACTGTTGCTACTATGATTACATTGATTTTTGCTAGAATTACTATGCATCAAAGTAGAAAAATTGAAATATTATTTAATGTTTTTATGACTTTAATGTTGTTAGGTATTTTTCTTGTTGTAGCGTTTACTATAACTTGTATGAATACTATGAGTAATTGTTATTAGTATGTTTGCTACAAAGATATCATTGTATGGAATTTTTATAATGTTTTCAATTTTTATGGGACTATTTGTTGTATATAAGAACACAATATATTTAAACTTTAGAAGAGAAGAAACTATAGGATTATTGATTTATATAGCTATTGGTGCTATTTTTGGGGCTAAATATTTTACGTTTTTAATTAATTTTAGAAACTATGCCGGAATATTTGATTTTATGAAAGTAGGATTATCATCGTATGGGGCTGTTATTGGGATAATAATTTTATTATTTTTGTTTTCAAAACAATATAAAAAAAGCTTTAGGGATTTGATTTATGTTTTGTTACCTTCAATTCCGTTAATGTATAGTATAGGTAAAATTGGCTGTTTTCTAGCTGGCTGTTGTTATGGTATAGAATATAATGGTCCTTTAAGTGTTTCATATAATTATTCTTATGATGCTATCAAAGGAATAAGCCTGTTTCCTGTTCAGTTATTGGAGACAATTGTTTTTTTTGTAATATTTATATATATAAATAATAAAATTAAGAACAAAAAAACTGATAAAATAATTGCTATTGGACAGACTTTTGTAATATCTGGTGTAGCTAAATTCCTACTTGATTACTTACGAATGAATAATACAGATGGATTATTTTCAATTAATCAATTGATAAGTATAATTTTTGTTTTTATAGGTATAATTATGATATTTATAGGTATGAGGAGAAGTATGTGTAAAAGGGTACAATGAATTTTTTGTTTTTAATAATTAAATATATTATACTAGGTATAATAGGATGGTGAAGTAAATGAATAATTATTGTGAAAATTGTGGAAATAAATTAGAATCTAATGCAAAAGTATGTTCTAAATGTGGTGCTGAAGTTTTGGAAATTGGTGAAAGTACTAATTCTACTTGTGACGTTAAAAATATAGTTAATACACCGGCGTATAAGAAAAAAGAAAACATATATGTCATAATTGTAATTTTTTTATTTCTATTATCAGTTTTTGTTCCTTCTATAGATGATCTTCTTGGAGAAAATAGTATTTTTTCGGCTGTTAGTCCTTGGCTTACTATTTCTCCTTTGGCTGTAGTGATTTTTGCTAAATTTGAAATGCCCGATAGTAAAAAGATTAAACTATTATATTTTGCTATTGGTATTATTGCTTTGGTTTACTTTACTAAATCAATGGAAGATTTTTATGATAGTCTTAGTAATTGTGGATAATTGTTAATTTTTGTATATGTATAAAAAGCAAATAATGATTTATATGACTAATTTGGGTATGTAAATGATTTCTTGTTGCTTATCTTTTGACAAAATCCCTAAAAATTATTTATAATAGTGTTGGTGATATTTATGTTTGAAAGTTTAGGAGATAGATTACAAAACGTTTTACATAAAGTAAAAGGTTATGGGAAAATAACAGAAGATAATATTTCTGATATGATGAGAGAAATTAGATTAGCTTTACTTGAGGCTGATGTTAATTATAAAGTTGTTAAAGAATTTACTAATTCTGTTAAGGAAAAAGCACTTGGTGAAGAAGTTGCTAGTAGTATTAATCCAGGTGATTTATTTGTTAAAATTGTAAAGGATGAATTAGTCGAATTGTTAGGTGGCGAAAGTAAGCCTTTAAATCTAAAAGGTAATCCAGCTAGTTTGATGCTTGTTGGTTTGCAAGGCTCTGGTAAAACTACGACAATTGCTAAGTTAGCTAATTTTTTACGTAAGAAACATTCAAAAAAACCTTTATTGGTAGCTTGTGATGTTTATAGACCAGCCGCAATAGATCAATTAAAACAACTTGGTAAACAATTGAATATTGAAGTTTATGAAGAGGGTAAAAAAGATCCCGTTGAAATAGCTAGTAATGCTTTTAAGTATGCCAAAGAAAATGGATTTGATTATGTATTAATTGATACTGCTGGTAGATTACATATTGATGATGAATTAATGGGTGAACTTGTTAGAATTAAAAATACCGTTGAGCCAGATGAAATACTTTTGGTAATTGACGCTATGATGGGACAAGACGCTATTAATGTTATTACTGGTTTTAATGAAACGTTACCTTTATCTGGGGTAATTCTTACTAAGTTAGATGGTGATACTAAGGGTGGAGTTGCTTTATCTGTTAGACATTTAACTAATGTTCCAATTAAGTTTATTGGTGTTTCTGAAAAATTAGACGGTCTTGATTTCTTTGACCCAGAAAGAGCTGCTGGTAGAATACTTGGAATGGGTGATATAGTTTCTTTAGTTGAAAAGGCAACAGAAGCTATTGATGAAAAAGAAGCCGAAAAGGCTGCGAAAAGGATGCAACAAGGTAAGTTTGATTTGGAAGACTTTTTATCAACAATGAAACAAATTAAAAAATTAGGACCATTGGAAAACTTATTGAAACTAATTCCTGGTGCTAAAAAGATGGGAATTAATGATATAAAAATAGATCCTAAACAAATGGCTCATATTGAAGCAATTGTTTTATCTATGACACCTAAAGAAAGAAGAAATCCAGATATAATCAAAGCAAGTCGTAAAACAAGAATCGCTTCAGGGTCTGGTACTTCTGTACAAGAAGTCAATAGATTGCTTCAACAATTTGATCAAATGAAAAAAATGATGAAACAGATGTCTAATGGAAATATGAAGTTACCATTTTAAAGTTTTATAATTCTTTTTTGGGCGTTATTAGTAGCTAAATATCCCTTTTATCATATGATAGATTAGAGGAGGTATTTTATTATGTTTGATCAAAATATGAATATGCCAAATTTCGATTTTGATAGTAATGTTGTTGGTAATAATAATGTTGTTGATAACGATATGAATGTTGATATTAATATGATGGGTTATCAAAATATGCCACAAGCTACTGCTGGATGCTGTTCTAGTCCAATAAATGAAGCTGTTCAAGAAAAATGTATTCACAGAACAATAGTACATGAAGTGCCACATGTTTGCCCAGTACATACAAGAATTATAAATCATCATGTATATAAACATACTTACAGACCAGCTTATTCTTGTTCAGAAGAAAACACTGTAAGCAATGTACAAGTTGGTTCTTGTTGCCAATTTAGATAATAGAGAGACAGTTCTCTCTTTTTTGTTTATAATTAATTTTCTCACTACAAAGAACAGAAAAGAAGTGAACATTTGTCCACTTCAAAAGCAACTCATATTATATGAATTTTAAATTAAAATAAATAATTATTTTTCTTTTCAACATATACGTAAAAAACTTTATTTAATTTTTTATAAATAAAATTTTAATTGAGAACTATTCTTTTACAATTGGATTAAAATTTTCAATAGCTTCAACTAACTTTGGATGTTCAATAACAAAGTGTATTGCTGGATTAGAACTTTTTGAAATAATTACATAATGATTTTTAATAAATGTTATAGTTATGTTTTTGAATGTTTTATTATTTATATAGTTTATTTCATAATTATTTACTTTTTTTGAATATTCATTTGTTTGTTTTAAATGCTCCGTATACTCTTTATAGGTATAATTTATTTTTTTATCTATGAATAAATTATTTAGTGAAACCAATGGAGTATCATTTTTAAACTCATTTTCTTTAATTATATAAATATAATCGTTTACCTTATTCTTATTAAGAATGTTATTCATATATTTTAATTCTTCTTTTTTGTATTTAATTATTTTATCAATGTCTGGTTTTGCTAGTTGATTTCTTTTTAAGATTTTAATTAGTAATTCATCCGAAATTGTAAATAATGGTAGTACTGAAAGATATCTTGTTCTATCACAAATCATACTCTCATCTTTTTTTAGAAATATTTTATATTCTCTTATATTATTTTCTTTATAAATTTCCATTAATGGTTTTGCTTTTTTTAGAAGTAAATCACATTTTTCCTTATAGTATTTAATTTCATTTTTATTAGTCGTTAAATAATACATTCCTTTATTATGATAACCTTTAATACATTCTCCAGTTAATGCTACAGTTCCGGAAACATAGTCTAAATGACTATATACACTGTTTTTTGAGTCTTTTAAATAATATGGTGATATTTGACCAGTCATGTAAATAGGTATCCAACTTTCCAGTCCTAACATCATTTCATTAAAAGGTCTATCAACATTATGAATAATATTTAAGTGATGTCCCTTTTTTAAACATAGTGCGATTGCAAACATCCATTTTTTTCCAAAGTTAACATCTTCAGCCATATCTTCCATTGGCATATAACTACACATGAAAATATCTTCTTTTGATTTTGATAAAACCGTTGCTTTAAAGAAGTTAAGTTCTCCTTCTTTCATTTCTTCCAGCCCGTAATAATGTCTTGATTTAGTTTTATAAAAAGGGATACTAGGAACTTTTAATTCATCAAACTTTATTACTTTTATGTAATCATCTAAATTAAAGGAATCAAGATTATATAAAAAATCAGAGGCTTGATTTTTAATTGGAGTCGCTTCACTTGTTAACCAAGCAAATAAAGTGTTATAGAATTTGCTACTTGTTAAATCACTTTTTTTGCAACCAATAATGGCAGATAAGTTATTTATATCATCAGGACTTTTATATTTGTTAAATATATAGGTACATATTTTATTGGAAAATTCTATTGGATTAGATGGCCTTGCTTTACCGTATCTTATTCTTGAAATGTGAGAAGCATCAAATATAATATACTTTGACATTTCATGAGTATTTATGTTAAGTGATGTTATTATAGTATTTAGATTATTACTAAATGCAGTGTAGTCAAAATCATCGTTTGGTAAAGTAGAATTAAGATCATTTACTATTTTATTAAAGGTATATTTGTTTTTATTAGTTTCTTGGGCAATATTAAAAAGTGCTATAGTTAGTTTATTTATTTGTTCACTTTTTTTAATGGGAGTTCTTTCGCCGTTTCTATATCTGCATATAACTGATTCAGATAATCCTGATTCGTTTGATAATTTTTTTGAAGAGCAATTTAATTCTTTTAAATATTCATTTAAAACGTCTTTAAATTTCATGATACAACACTTCCTGAAAACTATTATACTATATTTTGTAATTAACCAAAACAGCTTTCCATCAAAAACATTGATTTTGATGGAAAGCCTATTGTTTTGTTCAAATTTTTAACATATAATGATAGTTAGAGAGGATGCGATTTTATGAAGAATGGAAAATTAAATATTTCAAAAAAAAATCTAATTATAATTGGTGTTGTTGTTCTTGCTGTTATTGGTGGCACTATTTTACTTATTAAGGGTGGTAATAAAGGTAAAGGAATACTATACAATCCAGATAAAAACATTAAAATAGTTAAATCAGAGGCAAGCCAAATAGAACTAGAAGATTATTCAACTAATGATTTTTCTATTAAGAAACCAAAGGGATGGAAAGTTGAAACATTAGGAGATTATATTCATTATACAATTAAAGTATATAATCCAAATAATCCTTTATATCAATTTTTCTTTAATATGAAAACAGAAGGATATAATAAATCAGATGATGCTAAAAAATGGCAACAAAAATACTATCCAAATGATATGTTTGCTAAAACTAGTGTAATAGCTACTAAAGATACTTTAGGATTTTATAAAATATTTAATGACATAGGTACTTTAAATAATACTAGTACATTTACATTTCCAACATTAACTGATTTTACTGTAAGTGAGAATTTAGGTAAAGGCAGTTTAGGTGGAGATATGTTAAGGGCAACTTTTAAAGATGTAAATGGTAAAGAAGGAGAAGGAATATTTACGGCCTATGTATATGATCCAGGACCATACTATGTTAATGAAAATATAATGTCAGGTAAAAAAATAGATATTCAATATTTGAATGTATATGACGCTATCTTTATTACAACTCCAAAAGATGAATTTATTGATTGGGAAGAGATATTAAATACTATATGTTCTTCACTTACATTTACTGATACATTTATAAACGGATTTTATAAAGAACAAGATGCAGTTATGAAGAATTTCCAAGAAATTAGAGCTATAGGGAACGAAATAAGTGATGGAATAATGGATTCATGGAATAAGAGAAATAAATCTTTTGATATTATGAGTCAAAAGCAAAGTGATGCAACACTTGGCTATGAAAGAGTATATGATACTGAAACTAATGAAATATATAAAGCATATAATGGATTTACAGATGATTATGATGGCAAAAGATATAAATCTATAACTGATGATATGTATTCACAAAAAACAAGTGGATATATAGAGAAGTAGGTGCAATATGAAGAATAAGAAAATTATTTATATCATTATTGCTTTCATCGTATTAATAGGTATTGTTTCTATAATTATTATTAAAAATAGAAAACAAGAATTAAATGATCATACTCCTCCAGAAGCAAGTTCAATAATGGATGAACTTAAGAAAAAATATCCTGATAAAGAGTATCAAAAACTAAAGGGTGGAGAAATATTAACTGAAGATACTTCATTTAGTAAATATTCATTTATAACCAATAATTCTATTTATATTTTTAATTCACAAAAATTAGATAATGGAGAATTTGTTTATAAAAAAGTATATGATATAGATAAGAATATTAAGGTTATGAATATTACTCCAAATTCTGGAGCAGATATAAAGTTTTATGATTATAATGACACTATATACACATTGCATGATGACAATACGGATAATAAAGTTACAGATAGTTATGATATGTATTTGAATGCAAATTATAGTCTTAGCGATTATCTTAAATGGGAATATTCAACAAAATTCCTTGGTAAAAAAAATGATTATGATTTTATGTCTGAATATGCTTATGTAAAAGATAATATTTTATATAGTAAAAACTATGAAAATGAAAAATATCCAACTATTGAAAAAATAAGTGGTAATTATGAGGGAGAAAAAGTAATTAGAATCTACAATGAGAGAATAGTAAAAACTGATAAAGGTTTTTATGAATTAATGAGCTATTTTAATACTAATTCAAACAAGAAAGTTACTACAACAGTTAAAATTAATATGTTAACTAAATACTACGATGAAATATTAACATTTACATATAAGTATGTAGTATTAAAAGATCATACACTTATACCTATAAATGATGTTATGGAAAATAGAGTAAGAGATTATTCAGATGATTATTATTTAAGCGGATTTAATAGTATGAGTGAGGTTAGATATGAGGAATAAAGAAAGGATGGTAGCATAAGGAAAAATCAGATTATAGATGATGGGTATATATTAAAAATTGTTCGACTATAAAGATTGATAATAAAGAAAAAGGGCAAATTAGAGCGGATAATTGTCAAATAATGTGTGTAGATACAAATAAGTGATAATTATTTATGTAGTCAATGTAACTATGCGTTGACTCTTTATTGAAATTTCAACCGCACCACCTGGTGCGGCTTTTTGATACAATAAAAGGAGCCAAATCCCGGCAAGGAGGCTCCTATATGAATTATAAACAATTAACAAAAGAAAAGAAAGCACAAATAGATATTTTGCTTAAACAAGGTCTTTCTATGAGAAAGACAGCTGAAATATTAGAAATTAGTCATTCAACGATTTCTAGATACAAAGCTAATATTTATAAAAAACGGCACATAGATATTAATAAAAAATATGATGTGTTCTTTAGATATTTATATACCCATTATGACTACAAAACATGTTCTATAGAAATATGTATTATGAAGTTTAAAAAGAGTCATTTAACTGCCAATTGTCCATCAGTTAAGCAAGTTTATAATTGGATAAATGAAGGTAAAATAAAGATAACTAAGAAAGATTTATGTTATAAAAAAAGACGTGGTAAAAAGACAACTATGCTAAATCATACAAAATGGAATATTTATCATAAAACAGTACTCCCAATAAGTCTCAGACCTAAGTATATCAATAAAAGAGATGAATTAGGGCATTTAGAAATTGATTCTATTTTGGGCAAAAGGAATGAATATGATTCTATAATTTCTATAGTTGATAGATGTTCCAGAAGAGTTTGGTTAATAAAGTCACAATATAAAAATGAATATTATACAGATAAAATAATTTATGATTACATAATAAGAAATGAAATAAAAGTAAAATCCATTACCGTAGATAATGGACTAGAATTCCAAGCATTAGGTTTAACTGCAAAAAAACTTGGAGTGAAGCTTTATAAATGCGATCCTTACTGTTCATTCCAACGAGGTACAAATGAAAGAACAAATGCATTAGTAAGAAGGTTTATTCCAAAAGGAAATTCAATGAAGTTTGTAACGCAATATTATTTAGATAATATTTGCTTTGAAATAAACAGTATGCCACGTAAATTATTTGACTATAAGTGCTCATATGATATAGAATTAAAATATAGATAAAATGGTGCGGTTGAAATTACAATAAAGAAAAAATGTAGAATTTTTATTCTACATTTTTTGTTTATAAGGAATTTGTTTTTTACTTTTCAAATTTTTATAATTATGCTATCTATTAATTAATTGTCTATTTTAGAAAAGTGAAATAGGTAAAATATTAATTAACTATAACCATTTTTTCTGTTATAATTTTACTGGAGTTGTTGTTTATGAATAATGAGTTTTGTTCATTAATAAAAGAAATATGTAAAGAAAATAATATTGAATGTGATGTTTTATCATCAGGTTGGATTTTATCTTTAAGTAAGAACGGAGTTAGACGGTTTATTTCTGGATATAAATTTGATAGTAATGGACATGCATTAGGACAAATACTTGATGATAAATTTGGAACTTATGAATTGTTAAGAAGTTGCGATATACCAGTATGTGAACATAATATTTTATATAGTAGAAATAATCATAGTACTTATGCAATTGGATGTAATACGTTTTCTTATGTTGAGGAATTATTTAATAAATATAACGAAGATATAGTTATCAAAATTAATAATGGTACATGTGGTATTAATGTTAATAGGTTTAGGGATTTAGAAGTACTTAGAGAATTTTTTGAAAATTTAAATACTAAGAGTTCTTATAGTGTTTGTCCTTTTTATAATATTGTCAATGAATATAGAGTAATTGTTTTGGGTGGAGTAGTGCAAACTATTTATAAAAAGGAACTTCCTATTGTTTATGGAGATGGTTCATCTTCTATTAAACAATTGTTGGAAGAGTTTAATTATGAGTACTTTAAAAATATAGATGATAAAAAACTTGATAGAGTTTTAGATTTTGGCGATGAATATATTTATAGTTGGAAGTTCAATTTATCTAATGGTTCTAAACCTAGTTTTTCTATCGATATGGTTGATAATGATAATATATTAGAAATGATTTATAGAATTTTAAATCAACTTGATCTTGGTTTTTGTAGTATTGACATTATAAAGACTATTGAAAACGAATATTTAGTTATGGAAATTAATTCTGGGGTAATGATGAAAAACTTAATTAAAGGTAATGATTTGGGTTATAATTATGCGAAAGAAATTTATGAAAAGGCTGTGTTAGCTCTTTTCTCATAACATGTCAATTTGTCAGTCAATGATGTTGTCAAGAAAAGTGTCTAATTTTGTCACATTTATTGATTAATTTATATTGAGGGTTTATTCTAATAGTAGGGAGTGTGATACGCATGATTTATCCTTCTATTGACAAACTACTTAATATAGTTGACTCTAAATACGAGCTTGTTCATATAGCAGCAAGAAGAAGTAAACAAATTTCTAAAGACGGATATTTACAAATGCCTGAAAAAGACTATAAATGTGCAAAAAATATTGGAAGAGCTCTTGAAGAGGTTTCTGAGGGATTGATTGAAGTTAAGAGAAAGAGTGAGTAGCTTCTTTCTTTTCTTTTTTTTTGCTATAATGTAGGTAGGTGGGTGATATACATGAGAATATTAAAGTATAAAAAAATAAGTTCAGGTAAATATCAAATTACTTTAGATGATAATAGAGAACTAAAATTATATGAAGATGTAATTTTAAAGTATGAATTATTGTTGAAAAAAGATATTTCAGATGATATGCTTCCAGAAATAGAAGCCTATAATAATGAGTGTGATGTTTATTATGTTGCTTTAAAGGCACTTAAGTCTAGATTTAAGAGTTCTTTGGAATTAAGAAAAATGTTACTTTCTAAAGGATATCCTAGTTCTTCTGTTGATATGGCTATAGAAAAATTAGAAAAACAAGGATATTTAAATGATCGTAGTTTTACAAAGGCATATATCAATAATCAAATAATTACTTCTTCTAAAGGACCAAATAGGATAATTAAAGATTTATCTGTAAAAGGAATCGATATGAGTGTTATTTTAGATGAGATAGGTATTTTTGAAGAGGATATACAAATTGAAAAGATTAATAAGATTATTAGAACGACAATAAAGAGTAATAGAAATAAGGGTGGAAATGTTTTAAAAAATAAAATAGTAAATGATTTAATTATTTCTGGATATTCTTATGAAGTTATTTCTAAAGTAATAGATAATTATAATTTTAATGATACTTCTGATATTGCGAAGAGGGAATATGAGAAGTTATATACAAGATTAAGCAGAAAGTATTCTGGTAAGGAATTAGAATATAAAATTAAAGAAAAATTATATCAAAAAGGACTTAGTTATGAAAAAGATTATTAAGAAAAATTCTACGCTGATTTTACTTGGAATTCTAATGTTTGCTTTTACTTTAGCTTTGGCTAGTTGTGTAAAGGTTGATACAGATTTTTTATGGCATGTGAAAGCAGGGGAATATATGATGAAACATGGTATTTTAAATACTGATGTATTTTCTTGGTATATGTATGGTAAAAGTTGGATGTCACATGAATGGTTATTTGAAATCGTTATTTATAATTTAAGTAATTTGTTAGGAAAGAGCTTTTATCTAGTATTTAGTTTTATTTGTATTTGGACTTTAGAATTGATTTTGTTTCTTTACAATAAAAATAATTATTTAAAGAATATTTTGTTTAGTTTATTATGGATTATGTTTGGCTTTATTTTAATCTTTTATGTACAGATTAGACCTCATTTAGTTAGTTATATATTTTTAGCTTTAACCATTTGGTTTTTATATGATTTGTATAAAAATGAGGAGTCTAGAAAAATATACTTTTTACCAGTACTATCTGTTCTTTGGTCTAATATTCATGGTGGTTCTAGTAATTTAGGATATATATTTTGTTTTATCTTTTTGATTACGGGTTTATTTTCATTTAAGTTTTCAAAAATAGAAGCTAATAGAATTAGTAAGAAACAGATAACTAAGTATCTGTCTATGGCTCTTTTATCAATGATTTCTGTATGTATAAATATTCATGGTTTTAAGATGTTTTTATATCCATATCAAAATATGATGGATAGTTTGATGATTTCTAATATATCTGAATGGATGCCGACTACACTTAATAATGTAAATAATTATCCATATTTTGTTTTAGCTGTTTTGATATTATTTGTATTTATCTTTAGTAAGAAAAAAATAGAATTAATGGATTTTGTTTTATTTGGAGTATCATTATTTTTAGGACTTAAGAGTATTAGATTTTGGCCATATACATATATAATTATGAGTTTTGTTATCTTTAATTATATTGGTAAGAGAAAAATGGATTCAGGTACTAATTTATGCATAGGTCTTATTTCAATTTTATTATTGTTGTTTTCTATAGGTAATTATTGTAGGGATTATGAAGATAATGCATATTTTTTAGATGATAAAGTAATTAGTATTTTAAAGGAGAAAAAACCGGAACGGCTATATAACATGTATAATTATGGTGGTATTCTTATTTATAATGATATTTTAGTTTTTGTAGATGGTAGGGCAGACTTATATTCTAAATATAATTATAGGGATTATTTAAATATTTCTAAATTAAATGGAGATTATCCTAAGTTAATTGAAAAATATAATTTTGATTATTTCTTAGTCTCTACTAATTATCCAATAAATACCTATTTGAAATATTCTGATAAGTATGAGCTTGTTTATGAGAATAAGGATAAGATTTTTGCTTTGTATAAAGAAAAAAGTGCTTTTTAGCACTTTTTAATTTGATGATTTAGAATTATTAATTAACTTGTCCATGTATTCGTTATATTGTTTTTTTAAGGAATCATCTTTCCAAGTTATTTTTTGTTTTTCTCTATATTTAACTAGTGTTTGGTAATATAGTGAATTGTCTTCTTGTAATTTTTGAGCTGTTAATTTTTCTTTAATCTCTGATTTAACATCTTTTAATTCTGCTTTTTCTTTTTCATCTACTTTTAGAATTATATGGTAACCAAATTTTGTTTTAACTGGCTCGGTAGTATATTTACCTTTCTTTAATTCTCTAACTGCGTTTGAGAATTCATCTACCATATCACTAGGTTGGAAGTATCCTAAATCTCCACCTTTTTCTTTAGTAGCTTCATCTGTTGAATATTCTTTAGCAAGTTTTGCAAAGTCTTTGCCATCATCTAACTTTTTAATTACTTCTTTTGCTTTCTTTAAAGCGTTTTCTTCTGCTTCTTTCTTTTCATCATCTGTAGCTTTATCATCAACATCTACTGATATTAATATGTGACTAGCTTTAATTTCACCATAGATATTATCTTCATAATATTTTTTAATTTCTTTATCAGTTAAGTTATCACTGATATATTCTTTTACAGCTTTATTTCTTTTATATTCTAGTCTTAGCATTTCTTCTAGTTCTTCTTCAGAACTTACACCAAAGTATTGTTGAAGAATCTTTTTGTATGTTTTTTCATCAGAGCCATAGTTCTTTTTCATTTGTGATAATTGTGACTCAACTGATTTATCTTCCTCATCATCTGTTTTATAAGTTTTGTCTAATAATTTGTGATCAATCATATCAATTAATGTTGCGATATTATCTTCTTTAATTTCATCATAATATTGATTTGATGTTATTTTGGTACCTTTTATTGATACTGCAGTATTTTCTCCATCCTTAAGCTCAACCTTTTTTCCACATCCTGTTAGGACTAATGAAATAGCCGCAAGAGAACTTAATGCTAAAAATAATTTATTGTTTTTCATATTTTTCCTCCCTATACACTTATTTATAATAACAAAAAAAATAATTTCGTGCAATAAATATGATAGATATAATCACACAAATTAGGGTTTTACCATAAAATAAGATGAAAGCATAAAAAAAGGAGGAAAAAACATGAATAATTGTGTATCTTCATCAGCTATCATTTTAGTATTATTTATTCTTTTAATTATTATTTTAGGTGCTTATATTTAAGGAGGTGTTTTGATGTCTTGTCCTGAAAATAATACAGTAACCGGTTGCAGAAGAGGCAATAACGGTTATTTAATAATAATTATTCTTTATATTTTACTTGCTATTATACTTGGAGGAATAGTTAGTTATTAATTTTTGGAGGTAAGAATTTATATTCTTATCTTTTTTTATTTTTTGTACATAATAATACTGGTGATATTAATGTATTATTTAGATATGTTTTTTATTTGTTCTTTTCTTGGATATATAATGGAGACCTTTTTAAAAACATTTGTTTTTCATGGTATGAATAATGGAATACTTTTTGGACCTTGGATACCAATTTATGGACTTGGTGCGGTAATTATAGTTTTTATTACAGATTATATTTTTAAAGAAACTAAGTATAAGAGATGGACTAAAATATTTTTGACAGCTATTATTTCTGTTGTTGTTTTAACTGTTATGGAATGGGTAGCTGGTAATTTGATTGAAGTTTTAACTGGTAAAATATTTTGGGATTATAGTAGACTTAAATTTAATTTTGGACATTATATAGCATTGGAAATTAGTTTAGTTTGGCTTATTTTTATCTTTATATTTATGTATGTTATTAGGCCTTTAATAGATAAATTTATAAAAAAAATACCAAACAAGCTAGTAGTTTTGGTATTGATTGTATTTATTATTGATATTGTCGTTACTTGTTTTCTAATTTAGAAAATACTTCTTCTACAGGTAATACTTTACTTTCATCATAAACAAAGTCTGCATTATCATCTTTATATCTTGGTATTAGATGAATATGGAAATGTTTTATTTCTTGACCAAGGAAATTATTTTCAGCAATAGTTAGTCCTTCACAATTAAGACGTTCTTTTAATAAGTCATATAAAGTATTTCTTGTTACTTCTAAACTATGAGTTACTATTTTTTCATCAATATCCATGATATTAGTATAATGTTTTTTAGGTAATATTAATAAATGTCCATTAGTATTTGGATTGATATTCATTATTACTTTTATTAAATCATCTTCATATACAGTTCTTGATGGTATTTCACCAGCAATTATTTTACAAAATAAACAATCAGTCATTTTGTTCCTCCTTAATTTAAATATTTATAAGTAATATTGTTTTCTTTTAAAATATTACTGTTTTCATTTTTTATTATAGCACCAATGATATCATTTAGTAATGTAATATTTTCTATTTGTTCTGAAGTTAGGTTATTTACTTTTACACTTTTAGTTAAATCATTTGTGTTTGTTAGAGTTATTTGATAGTTTTTAGGAGTAATATTTTTATCTTTTAGTTTGGTATTTAAGTCGATTAGGCTTTTACCAATGGCACTAGTATTCCATTTGCTATTTATAGTTGTTTCTAGTGTATATACTTTTAAGTCTTTAAAACTATTTTTTGAGATTATATGTTTTTTTACTTGCTCACTATATTTATCAAAGCTTTTTAAAAATGTGATGTTGAAGTCTTGATGATATGAGTCCTTTAGTTCTTTTTCTAGATTTTGTTCTAAAGTATTTATTAATGTTTTACCTTCAAGATAGTCTTCTTTATAGGTATCAGTTATTTTTTTACTGTTGTAGGTTACTATGAAGTATAAATTTTTATTCTCTTTTGATTTTACTTTTAGAGTGTATTTTGTATTTTTGTATTTAGTAGCATCAATAGAAAAGGTATTTATTTCATCTTTATATGTCTCATTTAGATAAGTAAGTAGTTTTTTATGTATTCTTGAGGCATAGTAAGGAGCTGATTTTTCATTTAATATTATGATTCCAAAGCAGACAAAGATAATAAATGTGAAAATAGCCATTTTTATTGTTAGTTTCTTTTGTTCTTTCATTGTATCACCAATTATATTTTATATTATAAATAGTTAAATTTCAATTATTCATAATCTAAAATTTTAGGATATTTTGTTCTTTGGTATTGTTTTGAAAGTTTATTTATGCTATTATTATGATGAGAATAAAATAGGTGGTGTTAAATTATGATGCAAGTTCAAAAGGGTCAAGTTAAATATAAAGATCGTAGTGATATTGTTTGTACGTATGGATGTATGGAAGATGGCAAGCAGTATTATTTTTTAGATGGAGAAAAATTAGGTAAAGGCCGTATTGTTGCATCTACAGCATTAGTGGAAGCTATTGATCCATTAGTTTTAGCATCTAATATTGGTGTTATTGATAGTGATGGTAATGTTATTATTCCATTTGAGAATAAGGCAGTTAAGCCAATTGGTGAAGATGCAATGTTAGTTGAAGTTTCTAAACCAGTAACTCAAAGTGTTATTGAGGCTGCTGGTATGAGAAGAGATCCTTTAGCAGCTACTAAATTAGTTACAACACCTGCCGCTATTAAGGAAAAGATTAATGCGAAAATGGGTCCTAATGGAAGATTCCTTTTCAATGATCAGTTTTCAGAAGCTACTGTTTATGATTTAGATGGTAATAATTTATTAGATAATAAACTATATAGTTTTATAGGATATAATAATGATGTTTTATATTTAGCAGGTAATACTGTTGATACTGAGGTTGTTACTTATTCGTTTAAAGTTGAAGAAGTAACTCCTGAAGAAGTTGTTCCGGAAGAGGAAAATACTCCTGATGTAGAAAATTTAGATGTTAAATCTTTAGCTGTTCCAAAAGAAGAAATTGATGCCGCTATGGATGAGGCTGGAGAAAATAATGAAGAAGATTTACTTCATCCAGTTGATTTTAAAGAAACATTAGTTGAAAATAATGATTTTCCAGAAAAGGCAGTAGAAGAAAGTACTGAAGAAGTTGAAGAAGAAACTGATACTAATGATGACTTTGTAGAAAAAGAAGAAAAAATTGTTATACCTGAGGATATAGTACCAGCAGTTGAGACTAAAAGAGTTTCATTATTTAAAAATAAAGCTAAAGAAATAGAAGAAGATAATGATGAAAAAGTAGATGTTGATGATAGTCATTCATTATTTACTGGTATGTCACTAAGTAATGATGATAATGATATGGATTTAGGAGATAACATTATAGAGGATACAGCTGAAGTTATGTCTAGTTTAATAAGTCAAAATAAAGAACAAAAAGAAATTATTGCTAGTCAAGATGAACAGATTGAAAGCTTAATGAAATTTAAGAGAAAAGCATTTGAAGAGAATAGAACTTTAGTTGAATCTGGTGAGGCTTTAAGAAAAAAAGTTAGAGTTTTAGAAAAAGAAAATGATAGACTTAATGATACTGTTTCAAGGCTAGAAGCTGAGATTAGTGCTTTAAAAGGACAAGTTGCTGGTAAAGGAGATTTAGCTAAATTAATAGCTGATGCTAAAAACTTGTTAGGTGATGATAATAATATTAATGATAAAGGATTAGGAAGAGCTGCATAAGCTCTTTTTTAATTTTTTCTATTTTTAACCATTTTTCAACAAATTTTTAGTTTTTTTGGTATAATATATGTTGTTGACTGGAGAGATGCATTTATGATAGAAATTAATAATTTATGTGCAAAAATAAAAGATACAGATAAAGAGATACTTAAAGGAGTTTCATTAAATATTAAACCAGGTGAAGTTCACGCTATCATGGGTCCTAATGGTACTGGAAAGAGTACGCTTTCAAAAGTTATATTAGGTAATTATATGTATGAAGTTACAGATGGAGATATTTTATTTTCAGGAGAAAGCATTGTAAAATTACCCGTTTATGAAAGAGCAAGAAAAGGGATATTTTTATGTATGCAGGATCCAACAGTTATAGATGGTGTTTCTAATAGTGAGTTTTTAAGAACTGCTTTAGGAGAAGTTAATGGAGAAAAAGTTAATTTATATACATTTATAAAGAGTATGGAAGATACTATGAAAAAAGTAGAACTTGATAGTAGTATGTTACATAGATCTTTAAATAAAGGATTTTCCGGTGGAGAAAAAAAGAAAAATGAAATATTACAAATGATTCTTTTAAAACCTAAGTTTATTATTTTAGATGAATTAGATTCTGGATTAGACGTAGATAGTTTAAGAATAGTTTGTGAAAATATTAATGATTATTTAAAAGAAAATCCTGATGTTTCTGTTTTGATTATTACTCATTATACAAGAGTTTTAAAGTATATTAAGCCTAGTTATGTACATGTTATGAGAGATGGTAAAATTGTTAAGACTGGTACTATGGATTTAGCTTATGATATAGAAAAAAATGGTTATAATGGTATTAATGTTATGATAGGAAATGAAGAAAATGAGTAAGATATTATATATTGTGGATAATAACAAGAATAGTAATTATAAATATAATATAGAAGAAGATACAATTATATATCATTTTTCAATAAATAGTAGTAGTGAAGTTACTCTTAATTTAGATGTTTCAGGAGTTAATCTTTATTATTATTACAATAATATTAATTATGATGATAATACTTTTAAAATTAGAATTAATCATAATGTTAGTAATACACATAGTGAGGTATTTAATCATGGTGTTAATATTTCAGATAATAAACTTTCTTATCTTGTTGATGGAGTTGTGCCAAAGAGTAGTAGTAAATGTATTTGTAATCAAGAAAATCAAATTATTAATATGAATAATGGTAAGAGTACAATATGCCCAAATTTGCTTATTGATAATTATGATGTTTTAAGTAATCATGCAGCGTACATTGGTAAATTTAAAGATGAAGTATTGTTCTATATGATGAGTAGAGGTATTTCTTTAGGTGTAGCTTATAGATTATTGTTAAATGGATTTTTAATTAATTCTGATAGTATTGATTTATCTAAAATAGATGAATTTGTACAAGAAATTGAAAAGATTTAGGAGGTGATATTTTGAATAGAGAAGATTTTCCAATGTTGAAGGAAGATATTGTTTATTTTGATAATGGAGCTACAACATTAAAGCCAAAGTGTGTAGTTGATAGCATGGTTAAATATTATCAAGAACATACTTCTAATATTCATAGAGGTGATTATGATGCCGCTATTGTTACTAATCAGTTATATGATGGGACAAGAGATGTAGTAAAAGAATTTATTAATTGTAATTCGCCAGATGAAGTTGTTTTTACTTCTGGTACTACTATGTCTATTAATATGGTTGTCTTTGGTTTTATGAGAAAACATTTAAAAGCAGGGGATGAAGTTTTACTTACTAAGTCAGAACATGCGTCTAATGTTTTACCTTGGATAAAGTTAAGTGAAGAAATTGGGATAGTTATTAAATATATGGATTTAGATGATGATTATTCATTACCTGTTTCTAGTGTTAAAAATAGTATTACTGATAAAACAAAGGTTATATCAATTGCTCATGTTACTAATGTAATTGGTGATATTAGAGACGTTTATGCCATTGGTGAGATATGTAAAAATAAGAATATTTACTTTTGTGTAGATGGAGCTCAAAGTGTGCCACATTTAAAAGTTGATTTTAAAAAGGCTAATATGGATTTCTTAAGTTTTTCTGGACATAAAATGCTTGGTCCAACGGGTGTTGGAGTATTAGTAGGAAAGTATAATTTGTTGCAGGAGATGGAACCTTTATGCTACGGTGGTGGAATGAATCAGTCATTTGAAGCTGATAATAGTTATGAATTAAAAAATGCACCTACTAAGTTTGAGGCTGGTACTCCAGCTATTGCTGAAGTTATTGGTTTAAGAAGAGCTGTTGAATATTTAATGAGTATAGGTATGGAAAAAATTGAGAAACATGAACAAGAATTAAAAGAGTTCTTAATTAGTGAATTAGAAAAGATACCTAATATAGTTTTATATAATAAAAATTCAAAGTCTGGTATATTAGCATTTAATATAGATGGTGTTTTTGCTCAAGAGAGTTCTATATATTTAAATCATTATCATATTTATGTTAGAGCAGGAAATCATTGTGCTAAGATGCTTAAAGATGAAATTAATATTAAGAATACAGTTAGAGTTAGTATGTATTTGTACAACACTAAAGAAGATGTTTTAAAATTAGTTGAGGCTTTGAAAAATAGTCATGATATTTTTAAAATCGTACTTTAGGAGGTTTTGGCATGGATAACAATTTGAAAAGAGAGATAATCTTAGATAATTATCAAGATCCTATGAATAGAGGATTAGTTGAAGATGATAGTTATATTAAAGTTAATACTAATAGTGAAAGTTGTATTGATGATTTGGATGTAATGATGAAAATTGTTGATGGAAAAATTGAAGATATTCGTTTTGATGGAGAAGCTTGCGCTATTAGTACTTCAGCAACTTCTATTATGATCAGGAGTTTACTAGGTAAGAGTGTTGAGGAAGCTGAAAAAATTTTGTCTAATTACCGAAATATGATAAACGAAAAAGAATATGATAGGGATTTACTAGGTGAGCTTACAGTTTATGATGAGGTTTGTAAGCAACCTAATAGAAAAGGTTGTGCTCTTATTCCATATAAGGCAATAGAAAAAATTTTGGAGGGTTTAGGTAATGAAAATCAAAAGTGAAGGAATTAGGTTGGCTGAACTTAGATATTTTGATAAGAATTGTAACGGAGTTGAATTTGGTAGTCCGTTATCATATGCATTGTTGTATGAAATTGATGAAGAACATGTTCCAGTATTTAATGGCACTAAATATATTAATATGTTTGGATTAAATGATTTTGATTTAGTTTTAAGAAGAAGTAAGTTTTATGGTTGTTGCGATTCGGCTGGTAATGATTATGGTACTAAAATGGAATTAGTTGCAGGAGAAGCAAAGACTGGACCTTGTTGGGTTTTAACAGATGTTGATTTTTCAGAAGTATTTGGCCCAGAAGTAAGTTATGAAGCTTTACAAACTTATATTTTGAAGTCAGATAAATACTTTATGGATCGTGAAAGTATTGCGAAAGAAAGACTTCTTGCTTTTAGAAATCCTGTTAAGATGTTAAGAGTAATGGATAGAGATAAAAAAGATGATGCAAGATTAAATGAGTATTTTGCTGAAAGAGGTATACAAAAAGTAAAAAAAGGTTGATGATGATATGGAAATCAAAGGAATAGATAAAGAAAAGGTAGAGTTAATTTCTAATATAAAAAAAGAAGATTCCTGGGTAAAAAAATTTAGACTTGATAGTTATGAAAAGTTTGAAAAATTAGGAATGCCAGAGTTTGGTCCAGAAATTGATTTAGATTTTTCTTCTATTATTTACTATAAGGCTAATGAACAAGATGAAACTATTAAAAGTGACTGGAATAATGTATTGAAGCCTGTTGTTGATGAACTTGATTCACTTGGAGTTTTAGAAAGTGAAAAACATCTTGGTGGTATGGGTGTTCAATATGAGAGTGAAGTAATCTATCATAGTATGTTAGAGGAACTTGAAAAGAAAAAGGTTATTTTTACTTCTATTGAAATGGCTATGAAAAAGTATCCAGAATTAGTAGAAAAGTATTTTGGTAAAATAGTTAATGCTGGTGAAAATAAGTTTGCGGCTTTAAATGGAGCAGTATTTTCAGGAGGAAGTTTCATCTATGTACCTAAGAATACTAAATTAGATAGGCCATTACAAAGTTATTTTAGAATTAATAGTAAGAACATGGGTCAATTTGAAAGAACTTTGATAATTGTTGATGATAATAGTGATTTACATTATATAGAAGGATGTACAGCTCCTACTTATAGTGAATCATCTCTACATGCTGCGGTTGTTGAAATATATGTTGGTAAGAATAGTAAATGTCGTTATTCAACTATTCAAAACTGGGCTCCTAATGTTTATAATTTAGTTACTAAAAGAGCTTTGGTTGATGAGAATGGTACTATGGAATGGATAGATGGTAATATAGGTAGTAAGGTTACAATGAAGTATCCATGTTGTGTACTTAAGGGAGATAATTCTAATGGGACTTGTATTACTATTAGTGTAGCGTCAAAAGGTCAGGAACAAGATTCAGGTGCTAGAATGATTCATCTTGGTAAAAATACGAAGAGTAATATTATTTCTAAGAGTATTGCTAGAAATGGTGGAAATGCTACTTATAGAGGTAAGGTTTTAATTAATTCTTCAGCTAGTAATAGTATTGGTAATGTTAAATGTGATACTTTGATTTTAGATGATATTTCTAAGAGTGATACAATACCGGTTAATTCTTGTTTTAATTTGAGTAGTAGTATTGAACATGAAGCGACTGTTTCTAAAATAAGTGATGATAATTTATTCTATATGATGAGTAAAGGTATTTCTGAAGAGAGAGCTATGGAATTAATTGTTTTAGGTTTCTTGGAAAAGTTTAGAGAAGAGTTACCAATGGAGTATGCTGTTGAATTAAATCAACTAATAAAAAGAAATTTATAATACTTATAAAGTTGTTATTTCAATATATGTGTTATTTATAAAAAGAGTTTTTCTATGGATGAATCTCTTTTTTTGTGCTGTTTTATTTTGAGAAATGTTAATTTTAGCGATTTGTCTTTTTTATTTTCTTTTAATAATATAACGCTCGAAGGGAGGTGAAATATGCTAAATCAAATAGTTTTAGTTGGTAGACTTACTAGGAATATTAAGATTAACAAGTCTGAAAATGGTAAAAAAATCGCTAATATAAGTTTAGCTATACCTAGAAGTTTTAAGAATATGGAGGGAACTTATGATACTGATTTTATAGACTGTGTAGCTTTTGAAAATATTGCAGAGAATACAGCTTCCTATTGTTCTAAAGGTGATATTGTTGGTGTTAAGGGAAGAGTACAGTCTAGAGTTGTGGAAAAGGAGGGAAAGAAAGAATATTTGATGGATATAGTTGCGGAAAAAGTAACGTTTCTATCTAGTAGAAAAAAAGAAGCGGAGTAGTTTTTGACGTAGTAAGATAAGGCAGAGTAATCTGCTTTTCGCTTTTTTGGGTGAAGATTATTAAGATACTTGTTGTCTGATAGTTAAGAACTTGATTTGTAATATTTTCTTTGTTATACTCACTTCAGGGTGATATTTATGAAAATTAATGGTGATTTAAAAAAGTATATTGAAAAATCGGTGTTACCTTTATATGATACTAATATAGCCGGTCATGGTAGAGAACATATAGAGTTTGTTATTGAAAGAAGCTTTGAATTAGCAAGAGAATTTGATTTAGATGTAGATTTAAATATGGTTTATGTTATTGCTGTTTTTCACGATATTGGCTATAAGGAAGATCCTGATAATCATGAAGAAGTATCTAGTAGGATTTTTAAAGAAGATGAGGTCATGCCTAAATATTTTACTGCAGAACAAATTGATATAATGGCTGATGCAATAGTTGATCATAGAGCTTCTCTTGAATATGAAGCAAGAAGTGTTTATGGAAAGTTAGTCTCATCGGCAGATCGTGAAATATCTGTTCATAATATGTTAAAAAGATCTATTTTGTTTCAAGTTGCTAAACATAAAGATGAGAATCCTTCTTTGGAGCAAGTAATTGATTATTCATATAAAAAATTATCAAGTAAATATGGAAAAGGCGGATATGCAAAAATGTATTTTCCAGATGAAAAATATAAAAATTATTTAAGTACAATTCAAGATATATTGTCTGATAAAGAAAAATTTGCAAAGTCTGAACTTGATGTAATTGATAAAATTGAGGATAAAACTACTTTGAAAATACTTGTAAAATAACGATTTAATACTAGGAAACTAGTATTTTTTTTTAAGTTGTGTTATATTTATGATAGGGTGATAATGTGATAGGCGTTAGAGAATATAGAATGACTGATTATTTTGATGTCAGTAGAATTTTAGAAGAAGCTTTTGGAGTTACTAAAGCTAATGTTAATCCAGATAATAACTATAAAGAATATGTTGCGGTAGTTAATGATGTAGTGGCTGGATACTTAGTTCTTACTAGAGTTTTAGATTTAGTTAAAGGTAGACCATACTATTTAGTTGATTATGTTTGTGTAGCTAAGTCTTATAGAAATCTTGGATTAGGGCAACTACTTATGGAAAGAGTATTAGAAGTTGCTAGAAAAGAAAAAGCTTTATATATAGAACTAACTTCTAGAAAGGATAGAGTGGCAGCGCATCATTTATATGAAAAAGTTGGTTTTGAAAAACGTGATTCTTATATTTATAGGAGGACTTTACAATGATAGTAGATATTATTAATAAAAAGAGATTAGGATTAGAATTAACTTATAAAGAACTTTCATTTTTCTTTAATGGATATTTAAATGGAGATGTTAAGGATTATCAAATGTCTAGTTTACTTATGGCTATTTGTATTAATGGTATGACTGATGAAGAAATATTTTCTTTAACTAAGATATTTATCGATTCTGGAGATATACTTGATTTTTCAGAGATACCAGGAATTAAAGTTGATAAACATTCTACAGGTGGTGTTGGTGATAAAACTACTTTGATTATTGCTCCTATAGTTGCTTCTTTAGGTGTTCCAGTAATTAAGATGTCTGGTAGAGGATTAGGTTATACAGGTGGCACTATTGATAAATTGGAAAGTATTAAAGGTTTTAATATAGCACTAGATGATAATCAAGTATTTAATCAGGTTAAAAAAATAGGTATGGTTGTTACTGGTCAAACTGCTGACTTGGCCCCTATGGATAAAGCAATTTATGCTTTAAGAGATGTTACTGGTACTGTTTCATCAATTCCATTAATTGCTTCAAGTATTATGAGTAAAAAAATAGCTGCTGGTGCTGATAAGATTTTAATAGATATAAAAGTAGGCTCAGGCGCTTTATTACAAAAGAAATCAGAAGCTAATAAATTAAGTGACTTAATGAAGAAAATCGGTAAGTTTTATGATAGAGAAGTAAGAACTATAATTAGTGATATGAATGTACCTTTAGGTCATGCAGTAGGAAATAGTATTGAAGTAATGGAAGCTATGGATGTACTTAAGGGAAAAGAGAAAAATAATAACTTAGTAGATTTATGTGTTGAACTTGCTAGTGAAATGGTAAGTATGGGTAAAAATATTAGTTATAATGAGGCATATAAAGAAGTTGTTGATAGTATTAAATCTGGTAAGGCATATGCTAAATTTTTGGAATTCGTTAAAGAACAACATGGTAAAATCGATTCTTTAACTTTAGCTGATAATGTTGTTGAAATTAAATCTACAGAAGCTGGTGTTGTTCAAAAGATAGATGCTTTAGAATTAGGTAAATTGTCAGTACAACTTGGTGCTGGAAGAGTTAATAAAGAAGCTAAGATTGATTATGAAGTTGGAATTTATTTAAATAAGTTAGTTGGTGATACGGTTAAAAAGGGAGACGTTTTAGCAACTGTTTACTTAAATAAGAAAGTTGATTTAAACTGTTTTGATAAGATTTTTACTATAAAATAAAAAAACAGTTTGAAAATATTAAAATTATGGTATAATAATTTATATAAAGGTAGGGAGATTTTTATGGAAAAAATTTATATTGAAAATAATAAACAAAATAACAATAAAAACTTTTTACACTCTAAGTCTATACTTGGAACTTTTGCTTTAGCAATTATTGCAGTTATTGCTATTGTAATAGTTGGTGTAAATCAATCATCTTATGCTATACCGGAAGTGACTAATAAGTTGCCAGATACATTTACTACGGCTACTATAGGAAATGAAATTTATACAAATACTGGTTTTAGTGTTTTTCCTTATAAGACTACTACTGGTGTAACAGTATTTTGTATGGAACGTAATATTGATTTTGCAGCTGATACTAATTTTAATAAAGCAGAAGAGATAAATGATTACGGTTTATTATACTTAATGGCTAATATTTCGCCAAACAAGATTTTTAAAGATTCTCAAGGTAATAACTTTAATGCTTCAATAAATGATGCTGTTCAAACTTGGGTTTCACAAGTTGCAATTTGGGTATATTTATACAAGGTAAACGCTCCTAATAATTCATTAGATGATGCTACAATGGAAAAAATTAAAACTGCTCAAGTAATTCGTACTGATGCCGAAACTATGGGATATAAAGTTAATGGTACTAAGTATGATGCAATTAACAATAACATTACTGCTGAAGATTCTACTTTTTATGATGAATATATTGAGCCTTTAATAACAGAGGCTTTGGCTCATAGAAATAAGCCTAACAAGATATTAAAAGTTAATAAAACAGATACTATTTCTGTAACTTCTGATGAAAAGTATTATCAAACTGCTCAAATATCTGTTGTTGCTACACCTACGGAGAACTTTAATGGTTATTCAATAAAATTAGAGGGTGCACCAGAAGGATCATTTATTGTTGATGAAAATGGTAATAAGATTGAGGATACTAAGCTTGCAAATATGTCCGGTACTGACAAATTTTATATAAGAGTTCCTATTAATAAAGTAAATGAAAATAATAAAACTATTAAGTTTAGTGTTACTGGTTCATTTACAACTCTTGAAGGAAATTATTATAAAGCAACAGGTGCGCAAACTATTGCAACTGTTCAAACAGTTACAAATAATGTTCAAACCGGTGCAGAGATTCCTTTGAATTATACTCCTGAGGTTCCTGATACTGGTTTATCTACTGCTCAAACTGTTTACTTCATTGGTTTGATAGTTCTATTATCTGGTATTGGTATTATTTATGCAAATGTTAAACCATCAGAAAGTAAGTAAAAAGAGTTTTAGAAAGAGTCAGTTACTTATAATTGGCTCTTTCCTTGTATTTTTAGGAATAGTTGTTTTATCTTTTAATCATCTGAAAGCAATTAAAAACAGTGTTTTTTCAGATATGCAAATAGCTATTTCTGATAGTATACCTGATTCAACAGGAGAGACTGTTGTTACTACTCCGGAAGTGGAAATTACTAATAGTAACGATAATCAGAATGCTCCAACTCCGGAAGAGCCTCCTGTTATTAATTATGATAAGTATTTAGGAGTTTTAGAAATACCAAAGATAGGATTAAAAAGAGGGTTTCATGGTACTGATTCTAGATATAATGATATTCAGTATAACGTTACATTAGTTAAAGGTTCTACAATGCCAGATGTTCCTAATGGAAATTTAATTTTAATGGCTCATTCTGGTGATGCTTATAATAGTTATTTTAACTATTTATACCGATTAGATGTAGGTAATAGTGCTTATGTTACTTATAAAGGTAATAAGTATCAATATAAATTAGTAAATGTTTATAGTGTTCCAAAAACAGGTTCTGTTACAATTACTAGAAATTTTGATAGAACAACTTTAACTTTGATTACTTGTACAAATAATGATCCTACAAGTCAAACTGTTTATATTTTAGAGTTAGTTTAGTTAGTGTGGAGGTGGTAGTCTTTGTTTTTATCTCTAATAGAAAAGATAGGATTAGTTTTTAAAAATGCTTTTTCATCTTTTATGGGAATAGAAATATTTTTGATTATACTTCTACTATGTTTATTTTTAATATTAAATATTAAAAGAAATAATAAAATTGTTAAATGGTCTTTTGTTATAGGTTTCATTGTTTTTATGGCAGTAATTATAGTTATAAATTTTGACTATGCTATTTATTCAATCGATTATTTACTTAAGGCTATAATGAAATATATTTATTTTCCATCTACTGTAGTATACTTTTTAATTGTTGTCTTATCTCTAGTATTTATTTTGATATCTAATTTTAGTAAGATGCCATATTATAAAAGGGTTTTAGATATTAGCTTTTTTTCAATAATATATTTTTTATTCTTTAACTTTATTGCTGCTATTGGTCAGTATAAGTTGGATTTGGCTGATAAGGTTTCTTTATATAGTAATAATCTTGTTCTTTCAATTGTACAGATAAGTAATTTGGTTTTTGTTATCTGGATAATAGTTATTTTGTTTTATAAGCTATATAATTATTTTAAGAATAAGTACGATGAGAAAATAGAAATTTTGGAGTAAGAGATATTTTGTATCTCTTATTTTGTTGGAGGTTTTAATTTGTTTAGTTTGAAGGATGTTAATTTGGAAAAAGAAATGGATATGGCTTTACATTTTGTTTCTAGAAATTTAGATGAATCCGGTCATAATTCTAAGCCTGTGTTATTTCACTGTTTTAAAGTTAGTACAATACTTTATGAACTTGGTTATTCTAAAGATATTGTTATTTCAGGAATATTACATGATTTATTAGAAGATACTGATATTTCTTATGAAGATATTTGTGATTCATTTGGCGAGAAAATTGCTGGATGTGTTTTAGCAGCAACTTTTGATTCTAAAATAACTGATAAGTTAGAGCAGGCGCGAAAGATGTTTTTAAATTGTATCAAGTTTGGTAATGAAGCTTTAATTGTTAAATGTGCTGATTTATTGGATAATATTAAATATGTTAATTTAGTTGCTGATGTTGATGTTAAAAATAATTTGTTTAAAAAATATGATATGTTTTTAGAAATGTCTAAACAATATATTGGTAATGAAAAAATTTATTCTATGTTAGAAAATGAAGTTCAAAAACAAAAAGAAGTGTAGTGATTTAATTCACTACACTTTTTAGTTTATTTAATTAGATGAGTTGCATAGTACTCTTCAAAACATAAGTTGTTATCATGAATGTATTTAGCTATTTCTTTACCTACATATCTATAGTGCCAAGATTCATATTGATAGCCAGTTTCTAATACTTTATCTTTTGGAAATCTTAAGATGAATCCAAATTTATAAGCATTATCTTGCATCCAATTGTATTCTTTTGTTTTTTCAAAATTTGTAAAGTCTTCTTTACCATTATATACATCTACGGCTAGACCAGTTTGATGTTCTGAGTATCCAGGTCTTGCTGAATAGGTATCGGCTGCTTCAACTCCATCAGTACTAACATATCTATTATATAAATTATATTGATATTGATAACTTCTATAACTTGACATAGCTAGTACTGTGTAATTTTCTTTTGAGGCAGCTTCTGATAATTCTTCAAAAGCTTCTTTAGCATAGTCTACTAATTGTAATGTCTTAGATGAATATTTTTTATCAACTGTTTGAAGATTTTCTGGTACATAATCTTCTGTTAAATAATTATATTTGTTTACAAGAATAGTATTTGTATTTAGATCTTTTGTAGCTTTAGTATGTGTATAATAATCGTAATTTAGACCAATGTTTACGTTTGTTATTACTTTTTCTATTGATAAGTCCTTATTTTTTTCACGGTACTCTTTATAGACGTCTTCATACTCATCTTTATAATAAGCTAAATCTTTTTTTGCTTTTTCTAATTCAGTTAATTCTTTTGTATTATTTACTTTGTCTTTGTTTTCTATTTTGTTTTGCTCCTTTGAATTCGTGTTATTATTTTTACTTTTATTTATTCCATAAATTATACTAGTTATTATTAGTATTATTATGATGATAAATACTAGAAAGTTTTTTGTTTTTAACTTTTTGTTTTTTTTCATATTCTCACCTAATAATATAATATCATTAAACTGACAATTTATGTATAATTTTGTAGTTCTTTACATGAGAAATGTATGATGTAGACAGAAAATTTAGCTAATGATAGGGTAATAGTTAAGGTTAAGTTTGAATGAATAAAATAAAAATATCAATTATTGTATTGAAATTTGTTTTTAATAGTAAAATAATATGTTATATTGGAATTAGAAATTGAAGAGTTGAGGTTAGAATATGAATGAAAAAATTGATGTTTTAAATGAACTAGGTGAATTTACTGGTGACGTTGCAACTATTGATGAATGTCATAGTACTGGTTATTGGCATAGAGCAGTTTATGCTTTTATAGTTGATAAAGATTTAAATGTGTTACTTCAAAAGAGGAGTGGTAATAAAAAACTATGGCCGGGAAAATGGGATGTGACAGTTGGCGGTCATGTAAAGTCTAGAGAATTTGGAAGACAAGCTTTAATTAGAGAATGTAAAGAAGAATTAGGAATAGATGTTGATGATAGTGAAATTAAATATATAGTTGGTACGACGTCTGTTTATAATAAAAATGGCTATATTAATAATCATTATGATGAGTGTTATTTAATTACTAAAGATGTTGATATAAAAGATTTAATATTACGGAAGGAAGAAGTGTCTGATGCAAAATACTTTTCTAAAGATGAAATAATAAACAGGATAAATAATAATTATGAAGGTTTAACAGAAAAAGAAGTTTCTTGGTCTATTTTTAAGAAAATATTTGAAAGTAATATTGTTGAATTGTTTATTAATATGTAGAGTTAAAAATAAGGGTGATGTGATGAATAAGAAACAATTTGTTTGTGATAAGATTATTGAATTTGATAAGTACTTGGCGAATGTTAAAATAGATGTACCTGATAATTTTAAAATAATTAATCCATTTAATAGTGACTCTAAATATAAAACTAATCAAGTTGTAGAAGCTTTTTATCATAAGTTTTATAGTGATAATAAAAAAAGACGTATGATTTTAGGAAGTTCTCCAGCAAGGAAAGGAACAGCTGTAACTGGAGTTCCTTTTGAAGATGCAGCACATTTACAAAAAGAAACTGGAATATATATTGATGATTTTTATGTTAATAAGGCTTCATCTAATTTTTTATATGATGTTATAGGAAACTATGGTGGATGTAAAAAATTTTATAATGATTTTTATATGAACTTTGTTTGTCCATTGGGAATTGTAAGAGTTAATTCAAAAGATAATGATGTAAATTGTAATTATTATGAAAATAAAAAATTAATGATGAGTTTATATGATTTTATTGTAGAAACACTAAAGATGCAAATTGAATTCAATATAGATAGGTCTATATGTTATTGTATTGGTTCTGGTGAAAATTACAAATTTTTATGTAAAATAAATGATGAGTTTAAATTTTTTGATAAGATAATTCCTTTGGAACATCCAAGATTTATAATGCAATATAACTCTAAAAACAAGGATTATTATTTAGAAAAATATTTAAATGCTTTGAGAGAAAATATTGATAAAACTGATGATTAAAGTTAAGAGTAAAAATAAATTATAATTAAGGTGAGAATGTTCATCTTTTTTATATGGTGTTTTTTCAATATCATTATCACAATATAAGTCTAGCAATTTTTTTGAATTCTTTCTTTAGTGTTTACCATGAAAAATCATTTTAGAATATAATACCATTAAACTGACAATTTATGTATAATTTTGTATTTCTTTACATAGAAAGTTGTAGGAGGTAGACATGAAATTTTTATGTAAATTTTTAGGTTTATTATTGATATTAGTTTGTCCTTTTTCAGTTTTTGCTTTGGATAGTGATCCGATAGGCAATGCAAAATCTGGTATTTTAATTGAGGCTAATACAGGCAAAATTATTTTTGAAAAAAATAAAAACGAGAAGGTAGCAATAGCGTCTATGACTAAAATGGTTGCTCAAATAATTATTTTGGAGCAAGTTGAGGCTGGTAAAATTAAATGGAATGATATTGTTACGGTTAGTAAAAATGCAGCTGATATGGGTGGTTCACAAATTTATATTAGCGAAGGGGAAAAAATTTCTATTGAGGATTTAATGAAAGGTATTTCTATGGCATCAGGTAATGATGCGACGGTAGCAATGGCTGAAGTTATAGCTGGAAGTGAAGAAAAGTTTGTTAAAATGATGAATAAAAAGGTTAGGGAATTAGGACTTAAAAATACTTACTTTAAAAATTGTACTGGTTTGGATGAAGATGGACATTATTCTAGTGCTTATGATATGGCTATGATAGCTAGAGAATTAGTTGTGAATCATTCGGAGATATTAAGATTTTCTTCGATGTATGAAGACTATTTAAGAGAAAATACTGATGATAAGTTTTGGCTTGTCAATACTAATAAAGTCGTATGTTAATTTTTTTATGTTTCTGTGATTAAACGTTTTTCCTTAATGGTTGATACTCTTTTGTTTTTTTTGGTATAATTTTGTTGGTGATTATAAATGAGTAAAGTAGTTAGAAAATATAGGTATGGGATGCTAGCATTTTTACTTTCATTTTTAGTGGGATGTATAGTCGTTTTACCTAATACAATTTTGGGAAAAGGATTATTCTTTTTGGGCCCTGATTTTAATTTGCAACAAATGATATTTGGTGAAGTTATTAATTACTCATTAAAAGATGGTAGTTATTTATGGACTTGGTTTAATGATTTAGGAAGTAATTTTATAGGAACATTTAGCTTTTATAATTTATTTAGTCCTTTTAATATTATTTCGTATTTGTTTCCTGCTACTTGGTATCCTTATTTATGTTCATTTTTAATGATTATCAAATTTGGAGTAGCTGGTTTAACTTCATATTTATTTATGAGGCGTTATGTTAAAGATAAAAAATTAGTATTACTTGGATCTTTATTATATTCTTTTTCGGGTTTTCAACTCACAAATATGTTATTTCATTTCTATGATTCTGTCGTTTTATTTCCTTTGCTTTTATATACTTTAGACAATTTAGTTTATGATAATAAAAAGGGTTATTTTGCTCTTACTGTTTCTTTACTAGCTTTTACAAACTGGTTTATGTTTATAGGAGAAATTGTTTTTGTTGTTATTTATTATATTGTTAAAGTTATTTGTAAGAGTTATGGTTTTAATGTTAAAAAGTTCTTTTCTATTTTATTAGAAGGAGTACTTGGAACATTACTTGCTAGCGTTGTTTTAATACCATCATTATTATTTACAATTTCTAATCCTAGAATTAATAGTAATTTTACTTTGATTAGTTCTTTAAAATATAGTAGTTTAATTAATTACATTGAAATATTTAGGTCGTTTTTCTTCCCTTCAGAAGTTATGACTCCAAGAGCTTATTTAGATATTGCTAATTATGATAGTGTTGATTTATATTTACCATTTATTGGTTCTGTTCTAGCAATTTCTTATGCATTTAAAAGGAGAAAAAATTGGCTTAGTATATTGATATTTATATGTATTTTATTTATGTTTGTACCAGTGCTTAATAGTTCATTTTTTATGTTTACAACTAAGTATTATGCAAGATGGTTTTATATGCCTACACTTGTTTTATCTTTACTTTCTATAAAATGTATAGAAGAAAATATTAGTGTTAAAACGGGTATTATTATTTCATTTTCAAGTTTATTAGTGATGATTTTATCATACTTTGTATTAACATATAGACATCCAGGTGTAGAGTATATTCATGATATTAAGTATATTGTTATGATGATTAGTTTTATGGTTATTAATTTAGTTGTACTTATATTTATATATAAATCTAAAAATAGACTTAAGTATTTATTTGTTTTTGTAATACTATTTTCAGGTATCTGGTCTAATTATACGATTTATAAATATAGAAATAATAGTTTTGAGTATAATAAGAAATATTATGATTTTATAAATAGTTATAAAGAAATAAAATTTGATGAGTTAGTTAGAAGTAATTCATTTTTAGGATGTTATTCTAATCAGGGATTGATTTTTAAGAATAGTAATTTGTTATCTTTTAATACTAATATATCTGGATCCGCATTTGAATTTTATAATAGTGTTGATTATCCAAGACTTGTTTCTACTAATATTATGCTCGATAATCCTTTAAATAATTTTTTATCCGTTAAATATTTTATTTCATGTACTAATGAAAAAAGAGAAGACTATGAACTTTATAAGAAGACTAAAAATTATCAGATTTATTTAAATAAAAATTATAAAGAGTTAGGATTTGTATTTAATAATTATATTAGTAATAATAAATTTTTGAGTAAAAATACTGAAGAAAAATTTAAGATTATAAATGATATGATTATACTTGGTGATAAACAAATTGATAAGTATAAAGAACTGTATAATGATGATGTTGAAGTTTATTCAAATACTTTTAAATTTGTTAATAATGGTTTTAATGCAAAAATTGATGTTTCTAGAGATACTTTAGTTTTGTATACTGTTCCATATGATAAAGGATGGAAGGCTTTTGTTAATAAAAAGGAAGTTAAAATTGAAAAAGTTGATAATGGTTTAATGGCTGTTAAGATAAATAAGGGTATTAATAATATTAAATTTATTTATTATCCTCCTGGTTTAAAACTTGGATTAATATTATCAATTGTTTCATATATTAGTTTATTGGTTTATATTATTTTTAATAAGCACTATAGTAAGTAGCTATAGTGTTTTAGTATTTTTTAATAAATATTTCATATAATTAGATGAATGTTTATTTAGGAGATATTAATGAGACGATTTTTTAGTTATATATTTTTAAGGATATATTTTTGGATACAGCTATTTATGTAAGAGTTTCTACAGAGGAACAAGCAAGGGATGGTTTTAGTATTCATGCTCAAATGGATAAGTTAACGAAGTATGCTGAAGTAAATGACTGGAAAATTGTTGATTATTATATAGATGATGGTATTTCTGGAAAGAGTTTAAAAGAACGACCGGAGGTTTTAAGATTAATTCAGGATGTTAAAACAGGTAGAGTTAAAAATGTTTTGGTTTATAAGCTTGATAGATTAACAAGAAGTGTAAAAGATTTAATATATTTAATTGAGTTATTTAGTGATAATAATTGTACATTTAATTCTCAAACAGAAAAAATAGATACTTCTAATGCTGTTGGAAGAATGTTTGTGAAGATTATTGGTATTTTTGCAGAATTTGAAAGAGAAAATTTAGCAGAAAGAGTCTCTTTAGGTTATGAGCAAAAGACAAGAGAAGGTAATTATACAAATTGTAATGGAGTTTATGGATATGATTATGTGCTTGGTGTTGGACTTAAAATAAATGAAGAAGAAGCTGTTGTTGTTAAAGATATATATCGATGGTATTTAGAAGATAATTCGATGTTAGCTATTTCTAATATGTTACAAGATAGAGAGATTCCTACTAAAAGAGGTGGAGTCTGGAGACAGTCTACTATTAAATCAATTCTTACTAATCCTATTTATATAGGTAATGTTAGATATGGGCTTAGAAAAAAGAATAAGTTTGAAGTTCCTGGTAAAGATATAGTTCCTATTGTTGATAAAGAAGTTTTTTTTAAAGTTCAAAAAAAGTTTGATAGGAAGGGAGGTAAATAGTTGAGTTTTGCCTTTTATTATATTAGAATTATGTTAGAGGTGATATTATGAGTAATGCTAAAGATTTTTTAGGAAAAGTAGTGGAAGTACATATGGATAGACCCTTGGGTACAAAACATCCAAAACATGGATTTATATACCTGATAAATTACGGGTATATTCCTAATACTATTTCTGCTGATGGTGAAGAACTTGATGCTTATGTTTTAGGGGTTTTTGAGCCGGTTTCGACATTTACTGGAAAGGTTATTGCGATAGTACATAGAACTAATGATGATGACGATAAATTGGTTGTTGTACCTGAAGGAAAAGAATATTCGGATGAGGCAATAAAAGCACTTACAGAGTTTCAGGAAAGATTTTTTGAATCGGTTATTATTAGATAGTTAGGAAGCTTATGATGAAATATGTTTATCACGGATCATCTGTTAAAAATTTAAAAGCCATTAAGCCAATAAATAAATTCGTATATGCAACACCAGTAAGGGAAATTGCTATTATATTTATATCACCGCTTGGTTCTGATTTATATTATTCATTATTTGGTGATGGAGTAGATTATCCTATTGAATTAGTAGAAAGAAAAGCTGGAATGTTTAAAAAAATATTTAATTGTTCTGGATACATATATAAACTTGATTCGGTAAATTTTACTTCTGAATTTACTGCCTGGACTGCAGAATTAGTTAGTATGAAGGAAGAAAAAGTAATATCTTGTGAATATATAGATAATGTATATGATGAATTAATTAAACTTAATGATTTAAATAAAATTAAATTGTATTTGTATCCTAATAGACCTAGTAAGGTTCCGGACGATAATAGTGACTTACTTCCTAAAGTTATAAAATGGACAAAAACTGGTTTCGATGTTAATAAATTTTATGATTTATATCCAGAATTAAAAAATGAATTTATTAAGTTTTTGAAGAAAGATGTGTAGTAATGAAGAAAATAGCTAAAAATTATTATAAAACGACTAGATTTTTGTTTTTATATAAAAGCTTTTTATACCGTTTTGTAACTTTTACTACTGATTCTGAAGAACTTCAAGACCAGATAATAGTAAATGCTTTAAATATCAAAAATCGAAAAAAAAGAATAACTTATATTTATGATTCTGCTTGTAAAATTATAGATGATTATAATGCTTTTGAAAATATATGTGGATTTAAAAATTGTCAGTGTTATCTTAATCAAAATACCAAATATAAATATGGTTGTTGTAGATTATGTAAATATAAATCTGATACTGGTTGTCCAACTAGTAATTTGGCTTGTAAATTATTTAATTGTTCAGAGGTGTGTTCAAGAAGAAAAGTAATAAAATATGAAGATTTAAAAATATTAAAAGTTTTAAGTATAAGACAAAAATTTGTTGTTAAATCTGATTATTTTTCATTAAGAGAAGATGTTTTAAAAGATTTATATTGTTATACCTTGACTTTTGCTATTATAAGAATAATCTTGCGTTTGTTTAAAAATATAATAGTTCGTAATAGAAAAACATATGAATAATATATATAATTTACTTATAGGATTAGTTTGCAATATAACTGATTTTTTTTTGATATATTTAAACTTGAACTAAAAAAGCAATTATTTTGTATATTTAAAAGTATTGTTAAGCTTCATATTTTTTTTTACGTTAATTAACATACGACTAAACTTGTACGTTTTTATGAGGGAGCAGACGGATTAAAAACTGGACATACTGATAATGCTGGTTATTGTTTAGCAGCAACTGCTAAGAAGAATAATATGCGTTTGATTGCTATAGTTTTAGGTGAAGAAAATAGTAAGATTAGAAATAGTGAGACTATGGCTCTTTTAGATTATGGATTTATGAATACAAAGTTTAATTTGTTAAAAAAGTCTGGTCAGGTTGTGGAAAAAATTAAATTAGATAAATCAAATCGTTCTATGGTTGATGTTTCATTAAAAAACGATTTGGGTGTTGTTGAATTAGTTGATGATAAAAAACATAATTACAAATATAATATAGTTTTGGATAATATTAAATTACCTATTAAGGCAGGAAGTACAGTTGGTAAAATGATGGTATTAGAAAATGATAAGGAAATTTCTTCTACTGATTTGATTGTTAAAAAAAATGTTAAAGAGTTAAGCTTTATAGAATTATTTTATAGTAGTATTAAGAGTATTGTATCTGGTCAATTGTAATGTAAATATTTTGATTTTAGAGGAAATATAGATGTATTTCTTCTTTTTCTTTGTTATAATTGTTTTTGTAGTAGGAGGATGTATATGTCAAAGAATAAAAATAAGAATAAAAGTAACTCTAAATATATAAGTACTGATAGTAAATTTAGTCGTTATGAAAAACTTAAAGATAATTATGATGATTTAGATTTGTCTAAAACACAGCAACAACAATTAGTATTTGATGATGTTGATTTGGATGCTACTATAAATTTAGATACAAGTTTTATGGAGAAAAAGGATAAGAAGAAAGTTAAAAAGATAGTTGATGAAGTTGTTCCAGTACCTAAAGTTGATGACGTTTATGAAGAAAAGAATAAATCAACTCTTATTATTGTTCTTTTGTCTATTTCTTGTTTATGTTTTATTCTTTTTATCGCATATCATTATTTATTTTTTGATCATAGTGAAAAAATAAAAGTTATTACTAAGAAAGAAGATATTGTGGAAAAAGTAGTTGATAATAACTATTTGTTCTTGGGGGACTCAATTACTGAGCAATATGATTTAAAAGAATATTATGAAGGGTATCCAGTAGTTAATTCTGGTGTTTCTGGGGACTTTACTAGCAGTATAGTTGAAAATATGAAAAAACGAGTGTATGATTATAATCCTTCTAAAGTATTTTTATTAATAGGTATTAATGATTTAAGAAATGGAAAAGATGTTTCTGAAATAGTTTCTAATACTAAAGAGATAATTAAACTTATTAAAGAGAATAGACCTTATAGTGAAATTTATTTAGAGTCCATTTATCCTATTAATAAAACAGATGATGATAAGATTTCTGATAGTGTTAAGGATATAGAATTTGATAATGAAAAAATTATTGAGGTTAATGATTTATTAAAAGACTTGGCTAAAGATGAGAAAATTACTTATGTTGATTTATATAACAAATTAGTTGATAATGATGGTAATTTAAATATTTCTTATACTAAAGATGGTTTACATATTTCTTCTGAAGGGTATGAATGTATTACAAAAGAGTTAATGAAATATATTAAAGATTAATTGTTATTTTTAAAGTTATGACTGCATATATTTAAGTGTAGAAAGGAATGAATAATATATATGGAAACACTTAAAGTAAGCAGTAAATCTAATCCTAATAGTGTAGCAGGGGCTCTTGCTAATGTATTTAGAGAAAAAGGAGCTGTTGAAATTCAAGCTGTTGGAGCTGGTGCTTTAAATCAAGCTATAAAAGCAGTAGCAATAGCGAGAGGATTTGTAGCGCCATCTGGAAAAAATTTAGTTTGTATTCCGGCTTTTCAGGATATAGCTATTGATGGTGAAGAAAGAACGGCTATTAAATTAATTATAGAGGCTAAATAGTCTCTTTTTTTTTGTGCTTTTGTATGGTAAAATTATCATAATAGGAGATGATTACATGGCTTCAAGAGATGATATTATTTTCTGTGATCGTTGTGGTGCAGAAATGAAGAAAAATCAAAGATGTTGTATTAAATGTGGAAATATTAATTATAGTAATCCGGAAAATGCTTCTATGAGAAAGTTTGAAAATAATTCTAAAAAAGATACATATGTTGTTGGTTCTGGAAGTACTATTACAACTGATCTTAGTAAGAATTATATTTTTACTAAGAATATTGGTTATAAAAAAACATGCGTTTTAGTTAATATCTGTTTGTTGATTATTGGTATAATTGCTTCTTTTGTATATTTTTATACTGATAGTTATGATACTTTAAGTACTTTAATAAATCCATGGTTTAATATTTTACTTATTTTACTTTTATTATTCTTTTTAGAATCTCTTTCTATGCAGTTTATATATATGAAGGCTAATAAACCTTGGTGGGGTTTCTTTATTCCTTTTTATAATAGTTATGTTTACTTTGATATAACAATGAAGTCCCCTTGGCTATTTTTAGTTGGCTTAATACCTATCATTGGTCAAATTCTTTTTATTGTTTCTATATTTAAATTTGCTAGTAAATTTAGGATTTCAGGAATACTTTGTTTTATTTTTTATCCTATTGTTTTACCAGCATTAGCCTTTGATACAGCTACAGCTTATGAAAATAATTATTATATACAAAGTACTAGTACCCAAGTTGATGAAAAAGTTGCTCTTGTTAATAATTATCAGGGAAATAAGTTAATACTAAGTCTTACTTTGGGTTTAATGTTTATTAGTTTTGTTTCTTTGATATATTTTAATTATGATGATATTGTTTCTGGTGTTAGAAAGTTTATTTTTATAAAAGATAATACTAAGATTGTTAATGAAATAAAGAAGGATTACTTATCAGGAAAATACTCTTGTACTTCAGCAGATTTAGCTTCAGATGATTCAGTTCTTTATATTGACTTTTCTAATAGTTCTGTTTTTGATGATTCTGAAAAAGTAAAATATTTTGGATATGTTAAAGTTAAAATAAATAATGATAAAAGGGATTTTTATATTACTTCAGCAAATGATTATTTTAGTATATCTGACGTAAAGTTTGATAGCTTAAAAAAGTTTAAAGTTGATTTTGAAGATAGTAAAAAGATTACTATACCTAATGATGTTATAGTATGCACTAAATAAAATTTGTTATAGTATGCACTAATAAAATTGTTGTTGATATTTTTTTAAATATGACATATAATATTAGCAAGTCGATAATTAGAACTAATAATAAGACTATTTAAGCGAAGAGAAGTCATGTTTGGTGAAAATGACTGTTAAATACTTATTTATCTACTCTATAGATGATATTTTATCCGGTTAATACCGTTATCTAATTAAGTTAAATAAAGGATGGCACCGTGCTATTTAGCACTCCTTATAGTGTCATTCTTTTTATTTTTAGGAGGATTTTATATGATTAGTTATTTTGTCTCGGGTAAGACATTGTAAATATGTTATTAAAATAGAAAAAAGAAATGAGGAATAGATATGATAGATATTAAATTAATAAGAGAAAATAGGGATTTAGTTAAAGAAAATATTAAGAAGAAGTTTCAAGATGAGAAATTACCATTAGTAGATGAGGTTTATGAACTTGATAAAAGAGTACGTGAAGTACAAACTACAGTTGATGGATTAAAAGGTGATAAGAATAAATTATCAAGTGAAATTGGAAAACTAATGAGTGAGAAAAAAGTAGATGAGGCTAATAAAGTAAAAGAAAAGATAGCTGAAAGTGCTGATGAAATTAAGAAATTAGAAGAAGAACAAGTAAAATTAACAAGTGAAATAAGAGATAAAATGTTAGTTATTCCACAAATTATGGATCCTTCTGTACCTATAGGTGAGGATGATAGTTGTAATGTTGAAGTAGAAAAATTTGGTGAGCCAGTTGTTCCTGATTATGAAATCCCATATCATGCTGATATTATTGAAAAGTTAAAAGGGATGGATAAGGATGCTGCTGGTAGAACATCTGGACAAGGATTTTATTATTTACTTGGAGATATTGCGAGACTTCATGAAGCAATGCTTGCTTATGCAAGAGACTTTATGATAGATGCTGGTTTTACTTATGCAATTCCACCATTTATGATACATTCTGATGTTGTTACTGGTGTTATGTCTTTTCCAGAAATGGAAGCTATGATGTATAAAATTGAAGGTGAAGATTTATACTTAATTGGAACTAGTGAACATAGTATGATAGGTAAGTTTAAAGATCAAATTATTAAGAAAGAAGAGTTACCAGTACATATGACAAGTTATTCTCCTTGTTTTAGGAAAGAAGGTGGAAGTCACGGTTTAGAGGAAAGAGGACTTTACCGTGTTCATCAATTTGAAAAACAAGAAATGATTGTTATATGTGAGCCAGAAGAAAGTATGGATTGGTATAATAAAATGTGGAAGCTTACAGTTGATTTCTTTAGAAGTTTAGATGTTCCTGTTAGACAACTTGAGTGTTGCTCTGGAGACTTAGCTGATTTAAAAGTTAAATCTTGTGATATTGAAGCTTGGAGTCCTAGACAAAAGAAATATTTCGAGGTTGGAAGTTGTTCAACATTAGGAGATGCTCAAGCTAGACGTTTAGGTATTCGTACTAAAGGGGAAAAAGGAACATATTACTTACATACTTTAAATAATACTGTTGTTGCTACTCCTAGAGGATTAATTGCTGTAATTGAAAACAATTATCAAGAAGATGGAAGTATAAAAATACCTAAAGCTTTGCAAAAATATATGGGTGGTAAAGAATATATAAAATAAAAGTGTAGTTATCTACGCTTTTTTTTGTTATAATTAGATTAGATAGGAGAAACTTTGAAAATTTCTATCGAATATATAAAATAAGAAAGAGGTATTTTATGGGATTTATTAAAGCTTTTACTGGTGCTTTATCTGGATCTTTTGCTGATCAATGGAAAGATTTTTATGTACCAAGAACTGATGTACCTGCAACAGCAGCATTATTTCAAGCAGTACCATCTGGTACAAATGCTGGACGTGGTGAAAACTACAAAGGTTCTGAAAATATTATTACTAACGGAAGCAAGATGATTGTTCCAGAAGGAACTGCATTAATCACAGTTCAAGATGGACAAATTACTGGTTTAATTGCTGAAGCTGGTGGTTATGAATTTAAGAGTGATGATGTTAACTCTAAATCATTATTTGCTGGTGATGGTATTTTATCATCTACATTAGGACAATCTTGGGAAAGATTTAAATTTGGTGGACAACCAGGTTCTCAACAATTAGCATTTTATGTTAACTTAAAAGAAATACCAAATAATAAATTTGGTACTCAATCTGAAATTTATTGGGATGATGCATATCTAAATGCACAGGTTGGAGCAATTACTAGAGGAACTTATAGTATTAAAATAGTTGATCCAATACTATTTGTTAAAAACTTTGTTCCTGTTAAATTCTTACAACCAGGAGCTCCTGCATTTGATTTTAATGATATGGATAATGATGCTAGTAATCAATTATTTAGTGAGGTAGTTGGTACTTTATCAGCAGCTTTTGCTAATTATACTAATGATCCAAGCAAGGGTAATCGTATTTCTAAAATTCAAGCTGATCAAATTGGATTTGCTCAAGCAATGGCTAAGGCAGTTGAAGATGCATATCAATGGAAGGCTTCTAGAGGTTTAGAAATTGTTAAGACTGCAATTCTTGCTATTGAATACGATGAAGATACTAAGAAATTACTTAGTGATGTTAAGAAAGCTGATGCTTTATCTGGTAATAGAGGTAATTCATTCATGCAACAATCTATTGCTCGTGGTGTACAAGCAGCTGGTGAGAATCCTGCTGGTGCTGGAGCAACAATGGCATTTATGGGTATGGGAATGAATGCTGCTAATGGAATGGCACAAAGTACTCAACAAGAAGCAACTGGTACCAATCCATTTATTAATGTAGGTGCTGCACAAGCTACTGCTACTCCTGCAGCTGATCCTTATGAGGAATTAAAAAAAGCTAAAGAATTATTAGATGCTGGAGTTATTTCTCAAGCAGATTTTGATGCTAAAAAGAAAAGTTTATTAGGTATTTAGTCTATGCAGGATGAAGAAAAGAAGGGTGTGCCTGAAGTTAATAATTCTTCTCCTACGATAGTTCAAACTGATGTTGGTGCTAAAGATGGACAAGAAAAATGTCCGAAATGTGGTTCTACTGATATTAGTTTAAATGTTTCGACAGGTAAATTAAGATGTAATTTCTGTCGTCATGAATTTGAAAGTGAAAAAATATCTGGTATGCAAACAGATATTAAAGAGTTGTCTGGCGAAATTTTAGGATCTGGAGCAAAAGATATAATTGCTGATACTAAAGATGTACTTACATTTAAATGTAGTAGTTGTGGAGCAGAAGTAGTTGTTGACACTGCTTCTTCTACACAAGCTAGATGTCACTGGTGTCGTAATATATTATCAGTTAATCAACAAATTCCAAATGGAGCTATTCCAGATGTTGTTTTACCTTTTTCAGTAACTAAAGATGTTGCGAAAGGTCAGATAGAAAAATTTGTTGGTTCTAGAAAGTTCTTTGCTCATCCAAAGTTTAAAAAAGAGTTTACTACTCAAAATATCATGGGTGTATATTTTCCATATATGTTGGTAGATATTAATTCACATGTAAAATTAGTAGGACAAGGAGAAAAATTAGTTAGAACTTATACAAGAGGTTCTGATGAAAATTCTAGAACTTATTATGATGCTGATTTATTTAATGTAAAAAGAGAATTTGATTTTTCTATTGAAGGGTTAACAGTTGAATCTAATTCTGATAGACTTAATAATACATCAGCTGCTAAGACTAATAATGTTATCAACGCTATAATGCCATTTGATATAGAAAACTGTGTTAAATATAATGCTAACTTTTTAAGAGGTTATACTTCTGAAAGAAGAGATATTAATATTGAGCAATTAAAACCTTTAGTTAAGGAACAAGCACAAGATATTGCAAGATTTGCAGCTAATGAATCTTTAACAGAATATAATAGAGGTGTTGCTTGGAGTCAAGAAGATTTTGATGTTAAAGGACAGCAATGGAAAGCTTCATATTTACCAGTTTGGTTATATAGTTATCAACAGATAAAAGGAAATAAAAGTATTTTACATTATGTGGCAGTTAATGCTAGAACTAAAGAGACTATGGGTAGTGTACCAATACATATGCCATTATTGATTTTAGTTTCACTTTTTGTAGAATTTTTAGGATATTTGGGAATGACTTATATAGATTTTGACTATAATTATATATTCCTATCATCTGGTATTTTATATTTCATTATTATGTATTCTAGATATCGTAATTCTGGTGCTAGACATAAACATGAATTAGAAACTAAAAATGAAGTGCGTAATTTACAAAGAACAGATAATTATGTAAAAAGACTTACAGAATTACAAAATTCTCATATGTCTGGTGCTAATAATACTTCTGTAAATGGTTCTTTTGGCTCAGGCAATATTATTAATACAATAGTTGATAACATTAATATCAATATAAAGTAATTAATTTTAAGGACGCTTGATAGCGTCTTTTTCTTTTGATATAATCTTTATAAGAGAAGAGTGTGGTAATAATGGTGTATCTTTATAAATGTAGTAATAATACTTGTTCTTTTAAATTTGTGACGACAAATAATACTTTTACTAGTTGCCCTAATTGTTGTGAAAAAGTTGATATTGTGGATGAAAATTATGAACTACCAGTAAAACAATATATACCTTTTAAGTACGATAAAGTTCAAGCTAATCGTTTTATTAAAGAGTTTTTTGAAAAAACGCTTGTACCTATTGCTTTTAAAAAAAATACTAATGTTAAGGATATAGTGCAGATTTATTTACCTTTTTTTATTTATGATGTTGTTGTTGATGGTGAATTGGCTTTTAATTCTAATGATTATCGTTATTTTAAAGATAAAAATTATGATCATAAAGAGACTTCTAGTTATTTAGTTAGAAATAATAATCATTTAGAATTTAATAATATTATGTCTTCCAGTATTTCTTCGTTACCTGATGTTTTTTTAAAATCTCCTTTTCATTATGATGAACTTAGCTATTTTGAGGGTGTTGATGATATTTTAGTAGGTCTTGGTGATTTAGATAGTGAAAGTACGTTGGATGAAGTTAAGTCTAACTGTATAGATGCTAGTATTTCTGCTGTTTCTAATCGTATTAAACATCAAGAAAATGTATTGAATAATAATAGTATTAATGTTACTAGTGTTTCTACTAAAAGTATTTTATTACCATTTTTTATCCTTAATAAAAAATATAGAGATAAAAATTATATGATAATTGTAAATGGGCAAACGGGTAAGGTTATATTTAGTACTGATAATGTGATTTATGGAATTAAAGAAGTCGTTATTTTTAGTATTTTGTTATTTATAGTACTTTTTTTAATAACAAGTCTAATTGTGTATTTTGTATATAGGGTGTTTTAGATGAAGAAATTTATTATATTTATATCTGTTTTTATTTTTAGCTTTTGTGTTTTAGATGTTTATGCTTCTGATAAGTATCAGGTAAGAACAGAGGATGATTATGGTGTTCCTAGTTATGTACATGTTACTGATAGTAATAAAGAAGCTGTTTTAAGTACTCCTTTAGTTGATAGTAGTGAGAAAATTTATGACTTTGCCGGTAAGTTTTCTTCCTCTGAAGAGAAACGTTTATATAAACTTGTTTCTAAATATATTGATACTTATAATATGGATATGGTAATTGTTACTATTAATGATAATCCTAAAGAGAGTGCTACTGCATATGGACAGGACTTTTATGATTATAATACTTTTGGTATTTCTGATAGCCATGATGGTATTTTGTTATTATATGATTTTTATTATAATAGAGTTTCAATAGTTACTACTGGTAGGGCTAATGATATGTATCATAATAGGCGTATAGAAGAATTAAAAAAAGTTATTTCTGATAATATTAAAACTGGCTATTATGAATCTACTGTTTCTTTTATTGATAAGGCTTCTTCATTTAGTGAACTTGGTTATCCTTTAAAAGATGGTTCTGAACCTAAAAGAAAAGGTATTAAACTATTGGAAGTTTTACCATGGCCTGGTATTTTATCTTTTTCTTTGGTAACTACTGTTATTTTGATAGTTCTTTTGATACAAAATAAAAAAGTAGTTGTTGGTAGTGACTCATATCGTAAGTATTTAGTTAGAAATAAACTTAAATCAGAAATTATAGAAGATACTTTTATTAATAAAACTTTGGAGAAAAATAATAGAATTTAGTAAACGGTTTAACCGTTTTTTTCTTTTTACTGTATAAAATTTTAGTGTTTTTTACATAATTAGAATAAGTAGAAAGAAGGGTTAAATTTGACAAAAAGCAATTGTTCTGGTAGAATATATAACTGTCACGTGAACAAAGAGGTGTTTGAAATGTTTTATGACAAGCAACAAGCTATAAATGCTTGTTCTACAGATCCGTCCCTGATTTTTAATGTTATTAAGCACGGATACTACGATGTGGTTGAAATATTAATAGATAAAAATAAGGTTGACGTAAATGTTTGTGATGGGGCTGGCAACGATGTTGTTACAAGATTGTTGAAGGCTAGACAGTATGATTTAGTTCTTCGTTTAATGAAGAAGAGAAATTGGGATGTTAATCATCAAAATGTTGAAGGAGATACCTTTGGACATATTCTAGTTTGTGATAGTTCTGTTGCGACTATTAAAATAGTTGAACAATTAGTAAAAAAGAAAAACTATCTTCCTAATATTAAGAATAATAAGGGAGAAACAGTATTAGATAAAGCTATCAATAGTAATTATATTTGTTGTGCATTTAAGATTTTAGAAGATAAAAGATTTAATAATATTGATGTTTCATCTTTTAAGAAGTTATGTAATGCATGTATAAATAATGTTTACTATGGTAAATATTCTAAACTAAATAATTTAGAAGTAATAGTTGAAAACTTGGAGAAGAAAGAACTTGTTCCTAGTATGACTAGACTTTTAGAAATAATAGTTGAACGTTTAGATGAAATTAAAAGTGAATTAATGAAGAAAAATGGTTTTAAGACTTTAGAACAAATAATTAATTCTTCAATAGAGGCAACTGCTTAGTTGCTTTTTTTGTATTCAAAATATATAATAGCTTTGGGAGGTTCTTATGTTAACACAAGAAAAAATGAACTATTTGTATTCAATTTTTATGCATTGTGATTTGGCTACAACTTCTTTTCTTTCTGATATTGGTTTTTCAAAATATGATTTAGAAAAATTGTTGGAGTCTGGTTACTTAAGTAGAGCAAAAAGAGGTTATTATTGCTTGAATCTTGATAATGATGAAGTTTGTACAAAAATGTTTTTAAAGAAAATTGAGAATAAAGATTATGATGATATTTTTAAATATTTTAAAGGAATGGATAAATCTTCTGATTTGGGTAAAAAACAAGATAATAATTTATGGTTATTTCTTCTTTCACAAATTATTGAAATTCCATCGGAGTATAGAGAAAGATTATTCAAGTTTGAATTTGGAGACGTTTGTAATATCGCTAGTGACTTGGATTCTATTGAACAATATAGTAAAGTTAGATTTTTAGCTTTTAATCATAAATTTGCACTTGCCAGAAAGTGTTGTTTAAATATTCATGATACATCTGATTCAATGAAAATACTTCAATCTTTACTTGATAATATATATGAAGCAAGGATAGATAGAAATAATTACTGGCTAAATTATGTAATTGATAAAAGATATGAATGGCTTGTTTCTGAAATTGAGAAAATTAAAACTTATAGACCTATTTCTAAAGCTGAAGATTTGACGCTTAATTTGGCTCGTGATGTTATTGCATGCAAAAAAAGAGTTCCTGATCCTATGCCTGGACCTGTTCAAAATGTTACCGATGCTGTTAAATTACGAGATTATCAAAAAGCTTTGAGTATTTCTATGAGCAGATATAATAAATGTTTACATGAAAATATAGTATATAGATTACTTTCTGATTTAAATAAGAGTATTTCTAGAGAAAAATGTTTTTCTGAACTTGTTTATGCATTTTTAGATGGTAATTTAGATGATGATTATGAAAATTTGGACACCTATTTAGAAAGTAATGGTTTTTCTCAATATAAAAAATATATATGTGATCTAGTTAGACTAAGTTTATTAGAAGATGATAAGACTTTTACACGTCCAATTGTTGCTTTTAATAGTATTTGTTTTGATGATTTTGATTTTGATGTTGGTTCTTACATACAGGACTATTTTCAAGCTTTAAGAACTAATGAATTAGAAAAGGCACAAATATATTTAAATATAATTTCACAGTCTTGTGAACTTGGTGGAGCTAGAGTTGATGTTTTAGAATTAGAAGAAAAGTTAGAACGTGCTCGTTTTTCAAACTCTTTAGAAAAATATTCTATGCTTGGTGATGTTATTCATGATATTTTGGATACTAAGGGTCTAAGAGTAATTGAAAAATTATCTTTAGAAGATAGAAGGAACGTTGTTAATATTGCTAATAGTTTTTCTAATATTATGATTGAATTATCTGGAGATGACTTGGTTTTAAGATATATTGATACTAATAAATCTTGGGTTGATTTTAGAGTGTTGCTTGAAGAAAGCAGAACGGCTTATGACATTGGTGATTATGATTACTGTATAGAATGTCTTAGTACAATTTGTGCTAAGACAGAAAGACCTGATCCTTATATTTATAAAAAACTTGGTTATGCATATTCTAGGAGAGCAGCAAGCGAAGATGATTATAAAAGAGCAATTGATTATTTGACGGTTGCTGGTAATAAAGGACAATATGTTGCTCCTTGTTATAGGGATTTAAAAAGCAAGATAGATTATAATGGGGAAAAGGTTATTCAATATGTAAAAAAGTAATGGCTAGTTGCTTTTTTTCTTTTATTAAGTTATTATATTTTAGGAATGGAAGTGGTATTTATGCATTTACCAAATTATAAGGATGCTAGACGTAGAGAAGATAAAGATTATAAAAGAGTTGATTTTAAATTTGATAATAAGATCAAGGATAAATATAATGGTAAGACTTTTTATTTGAAGACTTATGGATGCCAAATGAATGAACATGATAGTGAAAATATAGAGGCTTTACTTACTGGCCTTGGATTTAAAAAAGTTGATAATTATGAAGATGCTGATTTAGTACTTTTAAATACTTGTTCTATTAGAGAAAATGCACATAATAAGGCATTTGGTATGCTAGGTAGACTTAAACATTTAAAGGCACAAAAAAAAGACTTAATAGTTGGACTTTGTGGATGTATGGCACAAGAAGCTAGTGTAGTTGAAAAAATTATTAAGAAATACCCATGGGTTAACTTTGTATTTGGTACTCATAATATGTATCAATTACCTAATATTATTGATAGAGCAATAGAAGAAAATAAACAACAAATAGAAGTATTTTCTAAAGAGGGTGATTTAGTAGAAGGATTACCTGTTATTAGAACTAATAATTATAAAGCTTATGTTAATATTATTTATGGTTGTAACAAATTTTGTACATATTGCATAGTTCCTTATACTAGAGGAAGAGAAAGAAGTAGAGCTAAAGAAGATATTTTAAAAGAAGTAGATGAACTTATAAAAGACGGATATAAAGAAATTACTTTACTTGGACAAAATGTTAATGCTTATGGAAAAGATTTATATGATGACTATACACTTGGTAATTTATTAGAAGATATAGCGAAAAAGGATATACCAAGAGTTAGATTTATGACTTCTCATCCTTGGGATTTTACAGATAACATGGTAGAAGTTATTGGTAAATATAAAAACATTATGCCAAGCGTTCATTTACCAGTACAGTCTGGTTCTAGTAGAATATTAAAGCTAATGGGAAGACGTTATACTAGGAAAAGTTATTTGGAATTATTTAATAAAATTAAAAATACTGTTCCGGGTGTTGCGATTTCTACTGATATAATTGTAGGTTTTCCTGGAGAAACTGAAGAAGACTTTTTAGAAACTTTAAGTTTAGCTGAAGAGTGTAAATATGATAATGCCTTTACATTTATATTTTCTAAAAGAGAAGGAACTCCTGCTTGTTTATTAAAAGATGAGACTAGTGAGGAGGAAAAAGAAAATAGATTACAAAGACTTAATAAAGTTGTTAATAAATATTTTTTGGAAAATAATAAAAAATTAGAAAATAAAATAGTTGAAGTATTAGTAGAAGGTGTTTCTGAAAAAGATAATATGTTTTATGGATATACAGATACTAATAAACTTATAAATTTTTCAAGTGAAAAAGAAGTTGTACCCGGAGATATTATTAAGGTAAAGGTAGTTGCGGCTAAAACTTGGAGTTTAGATGGTGAAGCTATTTGAATGAAGCATTAAATGAAGTTATTAATACCATTATTAATAGCGATGATTATAAAAAATGTATTGAATTAAAAAATACTATGTCCTCTAATGAAGAATTAGTATCATTAATTGAAAAAATAAAAAAATTACAAAAAAAATATGTTAATACAAATGACCAAGAGATACTTGTTGAACTTGAAAAGTTAGAAGAAGAATTAAATAATATACCTATTTATGTTATTTATATGCAGTATTTAGAGAAGGTTAATGAAAAAATTGAATTTGTAAAAGATGAGCTTAATAATTATTTTTATGAGGTTTTAAATAAGTAAAAATTACATTCTAGTTTGGAATGTAGTTTTTGTTTGAAAAAAATTATGTGTTTTTTGGTAATATTTTATATCTTTAGCATAAATTAAATTAGGAGGTTTACGTATGGCTAATTATAGAGAAATTGTTACTAAGGCAGTAATTGCGAAGGGAAAAAAACTTTTTACTACTGAAAATAAAGTAAATGTTGAGAATAGTCCTTCTACTATTTTAGGTTGTTGGGTTATTAATCATAATTTTAATGGTGTTAAATCAGGAGATAGTATTAGAATAAATGGTAGCTATGATGTTAATATTTGGTATTCTTATGATAATGATACAAAGACACAAGTTATTAAAGAAACTAATAATTATAGTGAAGTTGTTCGTTTAAGAGAAAGAGAAGAAGAAACAACTAATGAAGAAATTATTGTTAGAAGTTTAAAACAACCTAGTTGTGTTAAGGTTGATATAGATGGTAACAATATTAATTATACAATTGAAAAAGAACTTGGTATTGAATTAGTTGGTGATATAAAAATGAAAGTTGAAGCTAATGATGATGAGGATCCTTGGGATGAAATTGTAGAAGAAAAACAAGCTGATGAAGAAATCGATAAAAAAATAGATGAGGTTAATGGGGAGTTTCTTCAAGAAAATGAATAATTATACTTAGAATAACACTTGATTATACAGGTGTTATTCTTTTATTGACTTTTATTACCTAACAAGTTAGAATAAATTCCATTGGTGATGATTTGTTATGGGATTAAGAGAAGATGAAAAGTTAGCTATTGATATTTGTAATAATAGAATTGGCTTTGTACCGTTTAGGAGAATATATACTACTTCTAATGAACAATTAGATGCTGTTTTTAGAGATTTTGATCTTAAAGATAAAGATGTTTTAAGTGTATTAGGATCTTCTGATCATGTTTTTTCGGAGTGTTATTTGGGCGCTAAAAGTGTTACTGCTTTTGATGTTAATGAATTAACAAAATATTATTATTATCTTAGAAAATGGTCTTTAATTTATAGAGGTGTTGATGTACCATATGGTAATAGTAAAGAATGGTTTCTTGAATTATTAAGTGAAGTTTCAACTAAAAGTGAATTAGAAGAAGAAGCTCTTTCTTTTTGGAAATATTTAAATAGGAAGGCATCTAGTTATACAAGTAAATTATTCATGGGTGGAATTTCATTTAATAGAAGGGTTCCTTATGAAAATGATTTAGAAGGTATGGCTTCTATTATTGGGGATAGAGATATTGATTTTTCTAAAATTAATGTATTTGATTTTTTTGATTATGATAGAACTTTTGATGTTGTTGTTCTTTCTAATATTTTAGATTATGCATCAACTCCGACTGCTCTTGCTACCTGTCGTGATAATTTAGTTGACCATTTAAGTGATAATGGTATAGTTATTTGTAGTTATGTATTATCTGGTTATGGAGATACAGGTAGTAAAACTATGCTTCAAGATGATATTTTCTCTAAGAGTTTTGAAGTTGTTGAAGGAAGTAATTATTCTAATCCATTTCATCCAACTAAATCAGTTCCGGCGTCATACGTTTATGTGAAAAAATAATGTTATCAATAAATGGTTGACATCTTATTTTTATTATTATATAATAAGTGCAGTCTATTAAAGAAATGGAGGGAAAAAGATGGCTGTTAAAATTAGATTAACAAGAATGGGTGCTAAAAAGAAACCTACTTATAGAATTGTTGCGACTGACTCTAGAAGTCCAAGAGATGGAAAATATCTTGAACTAATTGGTATTTATCAACCTGTTGGAGAATGTGAAGTAAGAATTAATGAAGAATTAGCTATGAAATGGCTAAATAATGGAGCTATTCCAACTGATACTGTTAAAAATTTATTTAGTAAAGCTGGTATTATGAAAAAATATGCAGATTCTAAAGTAAAGAAGGATAAGTAATATGGATTTAGTAACATTGACAGAAGAAATAGTTAAATCTTTAGTTAAAAATACCGAGGCAGTTAGCGTTAAGGAATTTCCTACTGAAGAAGATAACGTTATACTTATTCAAGTTATGATAGCTGAAGAAGATATGGGAAGAGTTATTGGTAAGAATGGAAGATGTGCCAATGCTATTAGGACATTGATTCAAGCTAGTAGTAGCTTAAAAGATAATAAGTATGTTAAAATAGATATAGATAAATTTTAAGAGAGTGTTAATACTTTCTTTTTTTTTTCGTTTGTTATATAATGATATAGAGGTTATGTTATGGATAATAAATTAAATATACCTACACATGTTGGTATTATAATGGACGGTAATGGAAGATGGGCTCAAAGAAGAGGTCTTTCAAGAAGTCTTGGACATAAAGCTGGTGCAGATAATTTACTAACTTTATGTAAATATATTTCTAAAACTGGTGTTAAATATTTATCTTTATATGCCTTTTCTACCGAGAACTTTAAAAGATCAGAAGAAGAGGTTGGATATTTAATGAATTTATTTGTTGAATGCTTTAATTCTAAATTAAAACAACTATCTAAAGATAATGTTAAAGTTATTTTTTCAGGAAGAGGTTATCCTTTGCCAGATAAAGTATTAAAAGCAATGGATGTTGTTACAAAAGATACGGCTAATAATACAGGTTTAGTTTTAAATATTTGTATAAACTATGGTGGTAGAGCTGAAATAGTTGATATGACTAAGAAACTTTGTAAGTTATATAGTGAAAATAAAATAAGTATTGATGATATAGATTATGATTTGGTTTCTAAAAATTTATATCAGGATTTGCCAGATATTGATTTAGTTATTAGAACTTCTGGAGAATTTAGAGTAAGTAATTTTATGCTTTATCAGTCTAGTTATGCTGAGTTTTATTTTACTAAAGTATTGTTTCCTGATTTTAATGAAAAAGAATTTGATAAAGCTATTTTAGAATTTAATAATAGAGATAGAAAGTTTGGAGGATAAATTATGAAAACAAGAGTTTTAAGCGCTATTGTAATGATATTGATTGCCTTTCCATTACTAATCATTGGTGGAGAAGCATTTTCTGTTTTTATGGCTTTACTTGCTGTATTAGGATTGTATGAATTAATTCATATTAGAGAATCTGTTAGAAAGTTTCCATTTTTAATTAAAGTGTTTGCATATTTATTAGTTATTTTTATGGCTATGAATAATTTTGATTCTATTGAATTTGTATGTAGTTTGGATTATAGAGTTATGTCTTTTGTAATATTTGCATTCTTAGCTTCTATGATTTTTATTAAAGATAGAGAGAAATATAATTCTTCTGATGCATTATTTTTAATAGGTTCGGTACTTTTTGTTGGACTTAGTTTTAATTTAATGACAATAACACGTAATTATGATATTAAATATGTCATATATTTATTATTGATAACTACAATGACTGATAGTTTTGCACTTTTTACAGGAATGTTCATTGGAAAAAATAAATTGGCACCTACAATTTCTCCTAATAAAACAATAGAAGGATTTGTTGGTGGTGCTTTAATGGGTACTTTTATCGCAACATCATTTTATGTAACAGTTATTAATCAAAACTGCTCATTGGTTTTAGTTATTTTTATAACTTTATTCTTATCATGTATTGGACAATTGGGAGATTTAGTTTTTTCATCAATTAAAAGAGAATATGGTATGAAGGACTTTTCTAATTTGATTCCTGGACATGGTGGAATTTTAGATAGATTTGATAGTCTAATATTTGTTTTCTTAGCATTTATTTTAGTTCTTGGAATTATTTAGGAGGAAGTTATGAGCTTTATATTGAATTTATTATTGTTTATAGTTATTTTGGGATTCATTGTGTTAGTTCATGAATTTGGACACTTTATATTTGCGAAAATGAATGGTGTTTATGTTTATGAGTTTGCGATAGGTATGGGTCCTAAGTTATTTAGTAAAAAAGGTAAGGAAACTGAGTATTCTATTAGAGCTATTCCAATTGGTGGGTTTTGTCAGTTGGCTGGTGAAGATGTAGGGGAAGATGATTTACAAAAGGTTCCTAAAAAGAGAAGATTACAATCAAAGACTGCTTTTCAAAGATTTTTAATAATGTTTTTTGGAGCTGGTAATAACTTTATTTCAGCTATATTAATAATCTTTATTATTGGATTATTCTTTGGTAGTACTTCTATGAAACCAGTTATTACAACAGCTGAGAAAGGTTATCCTGCATATGAAGCTGGTATTTCAGCAGGAGATGTAGTTAAAGAGATTAATGGACATAAGATTTCTTATGTTGATGATATAACTTTATATTTAGCTGTTAGTGATCCTACTAAGAATACTACTATTAAAGTTGAAAAAGAAAATGGTAGTATAGAAACTTATAAGTTTAAACCTATGAAGGTTAAAGAAAATGGACAAGAAGTTTATCGATATGGTATTGGAATGAAGCAAGAAAAACAACATGGTTTTGTTAATGCTTTAATTTATACAGGTAAAAAGACTGCTTCTATATTTAAGCAAATGGCAATTACTGTTGGCTATTTATTTACTGGTGGAATTAAGTTAAGTCAATTATCTGGTCCAGTTGGAATTTACTCTGTTGTTGGTGAACAAAGTAAGGCTGGAATTGCTAGTATTTTATACTTGGTTGCTTTTTTAAGTATTAATGTTGGATTTATTAATTTACTTCCATTACCTGCTTTTGATGGTGGACATATATTATTTATAATTATAGAGAAGATTAAAGGTTCTCCAGTTGATTCTGAACTTGAAGGTAAGATACATACTATTGGATTAATGTTATTGATGTTATTAATGGTTGTTGTTACGGTTAATGATATTTTAAGATTATTTTAATAAACAAAGAAAGAATAGAGGGATAGTTATGACATTACTTTATATTGCTTTGGGTTGCATACTTGTTGTGTCTTTTATTACTGGTGTTGTTCTTACTTCAAAAGAGAAGAAACAAAAATCTAGTGATATTGTTGATAAGAGTGCAGTTAATAATGCTACTGTGTTTAATGATGATACTCCTTCTGTTCAAACTGTACCTAGTTCTGTTGTTCAGGCTAGTCAAACTACTGTAGTTCCTAGTGTACAAGTTACACCGGTAGTTACGCAAAATTCGGTAGCTGCTCCTGTTATGAAAGTAGAGGTGCCGAGTGCTGTTTCTTCTGTTACTATGGCTCCTGTTACTAATGTTCCTGTAACTGAGAATATTCAAACTACTAGTGTTGTTTCTGATAATACTGTTAGTCCTAATACTGTTGCACAAGTACCTAGTGTTAGTCCAGTTCCAGTTACTCCAGTAGTACAACAAACTGTACAGCCAGTAGCTGTTTCTCAACCCGTAGTTAGTACTCAAACTGCACCTGTAGTACAACCTAGTACTCCAGTTAGTCAACCTGTAATTCAACAAAGTGTTCCAGTTGTTACGCAGACTGTACAAGTGCCAAGTACTGTTCCAGTTACAAATCCAGTTCCTGTAAGTAGTGATGGTGTTTTATGAAAAAAATAGCTAGGTTTTTCGTTTATATATTTAAAACTACATCAAAAGGATTTTGTTTTCTTTGTTCTATACTGTCTAAGGGTTTTTTCTTTTATCCAAAGCAGTTTTTTGTGTTTTTAAGTAAGATATTTAAAAAATCTAAATTTTTGGAAAAGTGTGTAAAACATTATGAGAAAAGGCAGTTGCAACCAGAATTTTGTTTATTAATAATTTTATATTTTTTAGCGGCTTGTACCTTGGCTAAAATTTTATATGTTAAACCAGTTGATGTTGTACATAATGATTTTGATAGTATTACTAAAACGCCGGATAATAAAGATTCTGTAGATAATAATACTGATAATAATACAAACAATTCCAATAATTCTAATTCTACTAATATTGGTGTATCTATTACTCAAGATAGTAACTTATTTAGAAGATTTGCGAAAACTCCTTTAGACCAAGTAAATATAAGTCAACTAAAGGGAAGTAATCCTGATACAGTTGCTTGGCTTAGTGTAGATGGTACAACAATTAATTATCCTATTGTTCAAACTACCGATAATGATTATTATTTGAGTCATTCTTATGATAGAAGCAAAAAGAAAACTGGTTGGACTTTTATGGATTATAGAAATGATCCTAATATGAGTGATAATAATACAATATTTTATGGTCATAATTTATTTAATAAAACTGCCTTTGGTAGTATTGCAGATATATTTAGTGTTAATTGGCAAAAGAATTCTAATAAATCAATTATGATAATTACAGAAAATAAAAAATATTATTATACTATTTTTTCTGCATATTATGTGGCACCAGAAGTGTACTATTTACAAAACGTTTTTTATGATACTGAAACTTATCAAGAGTTTTTAAATACTATTAGCTCTAGAAATATATTAAATATTGATAATAGTGTTAATGTTAATGATAAGATAATTACTTTATCTACATGTTCTGATGATAATACTGGTAGGAAAGTAGTTCACGCTAAATTAGTTGCGGTTTATTAAGAAATAATAAAAATATCCATATAACGATTATGGATATTTTTTATGTGTAATTTTAATTTTATATTAATTATATACTTCTAATTTGTTTTCAATTAACCAGGCACTACCGAAGAAATAGGCTGTGGAAAGGGCTAGCATAATAATAGAGTATATCATTAAAACATTAATACTAGGATTTTGATTTACAACTTTACCAATGATATATGATATTATGTATTGAATAAGGAAACATATTATGTAAGATATAATCTTTTGTGCTTTTCCATTTGGAAAAAAACTTTTTAAAGTTATAAAAATTAATGAACATAGTGAAGTAAATGCAATGGTTGAACTAATGATTAATACAAATGTCTTTGCTATTATAGTTTTTTGTTCGAAGGTAGTATTAAGTAAAAATTGACTTATAACTTCTAGCATATTAATATCGGCTTTGGAAAGCCAAATTGATACTCCTATGATAAATATAAGACAAAAAACAAAATCAAATATGATTGCTAGAACATATTTTGCTAATAATAATTTTTTTGGTGATAATGGAATCATACTTTCTAATAGGAATGTTTGATTTTTATATGAATCCATTGTTCTTTTTGCTCCATAGATAAATGTAAGAAAGAAGGCAATTCCTATTATTATGGCAAATCCTAAATAAATACAACCAGTAAAGAATCCAGTTCCAGGATTTAAAATAGCAGCTAATAAATAAACTGATGCAATGACACCAAGTAAAATTGTTTTACTTTTAAATTCATTTATTAATTCCCATTTAATATATTTAGACATTACTAAACACCTCCAAATAATGTTGCTCTATTGTTTTATTAGATTTTATAATTGAATCTTTTGAAGTGTATTCAACTATATTTCCTTGTTTTAAAAAGATAACTTCATCTAAAATTTCTTCTGTATCTTTTATTAAATGTGTGGAAATTAATATTAAATTATTTGGGTTACTACATTTTTTTATTACTGTTAACATCTCGTGTTTAATAACTGGGTCTAGGCTTCCTAATGGTTCATCAAGTAGATAAATAGGAACATTTCTTGACAGGGTAAGCATTAATATTAATTTTTCTCTATTACCTTTTGATAATTTCTCAATATTATTATTTATATCTATTCCTAATGCTTGAATTAGATAGTTGCAGCGATTCATATCAAAGTCTTTAAATAATTCACAATAATAAGTTATTGCGTCTCTACCTGTCATCGTTTTATATAAGAAATCTTTATCTGGCATAAATGAAATAAATTGTCTAGTTCCATAACATACATCGTAGCCAAAGATTTTAGCAGTACCATATTGTTGTCTTATTATGTGCATAAGTGTTTTTAAAAGTGTTGTTTTTCCAGAACCATTTGGTCCAAGTAATCCTACGATTTTGCCTGGAGTAAGTGTTAAATTAACATTGTTAAGTGCTACGAATTTCCCATACTTTTTAACAATATTATTAAGTTCTATATAATTTGTATTCAAAATATCATCCTCCTATTTTGAGTATAACATATATAATTATAGTACATTTAAAATAATTTGTTTTATGTAAAATTATTTTGAGCTTTACATATTAGTTTACAGCATATTTTGACTTATATATGTAAAGGTTTTGTGTTTATATTTACGTTTGTTTTTGTTGTTGAATATGACAATTTATAACTAATTATTATACTTTTCTTTTTTTTGTGCTAAATGTCGAAATATATGTTACAATTATACGTAATGGTAGAGTACTGTTAGTGAGAGGTATTTTTATAATTAATGTTTAAATTATAAGTACTGTTTTCTTGTTTAAAAAGGAGGTAATTATGAACAATGAAATTAATACTACTATTCCTAATTATAGTAGTGTTGATACTATGAAAAAACAGCCGGATTTAAAGAAAGTACTTTATGTATTAATAGGTGTTTTAGCTTTATTGATAATTTTAATTGCTGTATTTTTAGTAAATAAGAAAGATATTTCAACTAGAACATTTATGATATATATGGTTGGATCGGACTTGGAATCCAAAAGTTCAATGGGTACTTACGAATTGAATGGAATAGATCCAAAATTAGTAGATTTAGAAAATGTTAATGTTGTTTTGATTGCTGGTGGATCAAAGAAATGGGGTAATGATTATATTGACGTTGATGAAACATCTATATATCAATTAACTGAAAATGGTTTTACTAAAGTAAAGCAACAACCAATAAAAAACATGGGTGATACATCAACATTAAGTGATTTTATTAATTTTGTAACAGATCATTATGTTACTGATAAATATGAATTGTTATTTTGGAATCATGGTGGAGCTATCTTGGGTAGTGAGTTTGATGAATTGAATAGCAATGATAATTTAACACTTGAAGAAGTTTCTAAAGCTTTAGAAAAAACTTCATTTAATAAAAAGAATAAAATAGAAACAGTAATATTTAGTACTTGTTTAAATGGAACAATTGAAAATGCTAATGTATTTAAGGATTATGCTGATTACTTTGTTGCTTCAGAAGAAGTATCTATGTCTGTTAAAGATACGAGTGACTTTAGTTTTATAAATAATGTTAAACTAGAGACTGAAAGTTTAGACATTGGTAAGATGTTTATAGAAAAATATAAAGAAAAAATGAAATATCTTAAAGATGTTTATAAAATCCATGATCTTAGTTATGATATCTATTCTACATATTCAATGGTTGATTTAAATAATTTAAATGATTTGAATAAAGCTGTTGATAACTTTTTTGGAAAAGTTGATGTAGTAAAAAATTATAATGATATTGCTAAAATCAGAAGTAATTTATATCAATATGCATATGTGATGTCTGGAGAGTCTAGTTATGACACGGTTGATTTATATAACTTGGTATCAGAATTAAAGGAATTAGCACCAAAAGAGGCAGAACAGGTTTTAAATGAAATGGAAAAAACAGTTATTTATAATTATGCGACTGATCCATCATCTAGAGGAATGAGTATATATTTTCCTTATAATGGTCAAAGTATAGCACAAACAAAATTTCTTAGTATATATGGTGATATTAGTAAAATTAATAATTATAATAACTTCATTAGTAAGTTTAATTCATTAAAGACTACAAATGCTTCTAATAAACTAGTATTTAAGAATAATGTTAGTACAGTAACTTCAGAAGATAGTGAATCTGATTTTGAATTAGAATTGACAGAAGAACAAGTTGAAAATTATGCTAAGGCAGAATACTTAGTATTTAGAGATAATCGAGATGGAACATATTTGCCAGTTTATAAAGGTATTGAAGTAAAACTAGATAAAAATACTTTAAAGGCTAGAATAAGAGATAGACAACTAAAACTAAAATCTGATGAAATTAATAATAATGTAACTTTAATTGAAGATGAAGTTGGCGATGATTATATTAAATATACTAGTTATGTTATTTTGGAAAATACAGCTTCAAATGATTTAAGTGAATGGAAAATCGAAAGTGCAGCTATGTCTTTCTTATTAAATAGAAAGACTAATAAAGTTAATATTTCAGGAGTTAGATTATTATCAAAAGATAATGATTTGCCTGGTAGAGTAATGGTAGATATAAATGATTATACAGCAGTTATATTTGCTAGTAGTAGTTATAAAATCAATAATGGAGATGGAACATATAATCCGAATTTGGAAAGTGATGGAGTAATGCAAGGTGTTAAAGCTAGTATTGATGAGTTGGAATTTGACTTACAAGATTATAGTGATGGATATGATTACTATTGTGTATTTAGAATTTATGACGTTAATAATAATGTATATTATTCAAAATTAATAAAATTAAAATAGGATGGAGGGAAAAATAATGAATAATGAAATGAATAATGTAACAAATAATACTAATACTGGTCAAGTAGTTGATAACAATACGAATAATCAGCCAGTAATGGTAAACAATGAACAAACAGTTGATAATGGTCAACCGGTAAATAATGGACAAACTGTTGATAATAGTCAACAGGCAAATAACGGTCAAGCAATGAATATGGGAAATCAACCTATGAATAGTCAGTCTATGGGTATGCCTACTAATAATCAACAACCTATGATGAATAATCAAAACTTTAATGGTAATCTTATGCCTAATCCTAATCAAAAAAACAATAAGACATTATTTATTGTTATTGGTGTAGCAATATTAGTTGTTATTGCGGCTGTTGTTTTAATTAATGTAACTAGCAGTAATAAATCAAAAGGAAATACAATTAATGATTTTGATAATAATGGAAGTAATAATCAAGGGCAAGTAAGCAATGATGATGACGATGATTATGATGATGATGATGATGACGACAGTTACGTTAGCAATGGCTCTATTACATATAAGGGATTTAGTATACCAAAGCAAAAAGGATATGAATATGAAATTAATTCTGATGTTTTAGGTATTGGTAATGATACTTTTGCTACTATGGTATCAATTGCTTATGGAGATATGGCTAATGCGGAGGCTATTGTAAACGAATCTATTAAAGAATATCAAACTGATGGCTATAGTGCAACTAATGCTAAAAGTGACAGTTATAATGATAAGAAAGCTTATACTTTTGAGATAACAAGTCCAGAAGGAATTAAGGTTATATGGTATTTAATGGAGGCTGATGCTGGATATTTATTCTATGGTTTTTCAGCAAATAACAAGTATATTATCGATTATAAAGATATGAAAACTACAGTTTCTTTATTAGCAAATGCTAAATATAATGGTGAATATAAATTAACTTCAGATGAAATAAAGATGATTAAGCCTGATAACTTATTTAAGTAAAAATAATTAAGCCTTTATTAAGGCTTTTTTAGTTGTATTGACAGGATTTGATTTTTCTGTTACGTTAAATTGTGAGGAGATGGTACTTTGATTATAGGTGTATTAGTAGAATTATCAAATAAAAATATAGATCGAGTTTTTGATTATTCGGTACCTAGTAATTTACGAGATAAAATCAAACTTGGTATTAGAGTAAAAGTACCATTTGGTTTTATGGAACTAGAAGGATTTATTGTTGAGATAAAGAATGGAAGTTCTATTGAGGTAAAAGATATACTTGGTGTTGTTGATGAAGATATTATTTTAAATGAGGAATTGTTAGAACTTGGTAAAAGAATGCAAGAAAATACTTTGTCTACTTTAATTAGTTGTTACCAAGTGATGTTACCTAAAGCTTTAAAAGCTAAGAATGGAAGAGTTATTAATAAGAAGTTAGATACTTATTATTACTTAAATGATAATATTGATTATTCTAAATTGACTCCTAAACAGATGGAAATTGTTAATTTGTGTTTAGAAAAGAAAAAGGTTATAAGAAAAGAATTGGTTGATATATCTAGTTGTTCTTTAAATACTTTGGTTAAGAAAAATATTTTAGTTGAAGAAAAAATAGATCATTATAGGGTTAGTTATAATGAAAAGATTGAACCTAAAAAGGAATTAACTGCTGATCAAAAACGAATAGTTAATGAAGTTTTAAGTTCTAATGAGTCTTTTCCATATTTGTTGTATGGTGTTACTGGTTCTGGAAAAACAGAAGTTTATATGGAATTAATTGAAGATGCTTTAAAAAGAGGCAAAACTAGTATTGTATTAGTTCCAGAAATTAGTTTGACGCCACAGATGGTTTTACGTTTTCAAAAACGTTTTGGTGATAATATTGCGGCAATTCATTCAGCTTTATCTGACGGAGAAAAGTATGATGAATGGAGGCGTATCGTAAAAAAGGAAGCTAAAATTGTCATTGGTGCTAGAAGCGCTATATTTGCACCATTAGATAATATAGGAATGATAATTGTAGATGAGGAACATAGTGATTCTTATAAACAAGATGATTCTAATCCTAGATATAACGCAAAAGAAATAGCAATCGCCAGAGCAAAATATCATAATTGTCCAGTTATATTTGGAAGCGCTACACCATCATTAGAAGCTTTTGCGAGAGCTAAAAAGGGAGTTTTTAAACTTTTAGAATTACCTAATAGAATTAATGGAAAGAAACTTCCTAGTATTAAGATAATTGATATGAATGAGATGATGAAAAAAACTAGAGGACATTTTTCTTTAGATTTACTTGATGCGATAAGAGAGCGAATTGAAAAGTGTGAACAAGTTATTTTACTTCTTAATAGGAGAGGATATTCATCATTTGTAACTTGTAAGAATTGTGGTTATACATTTAAATGTCCTAATTGTGATATTACTCTTACTTATCACAAAACAAGTAATACTTTAAGATGTCATTATTGTGGATATGGTACAAAAGTATATAAAACTTGTCCAGAATGTAAGGAAGAGTCTATTAATGATTTAGGTGTTGGCACAGAAAAAATAGAAGAAGAATTAAATAAACTTTTTCCAGATAGTAAAATTTTAAGAATGGATTTTGATACAACTAGTAGAAAAGGTATGCATGAGAAAATGATTAGAGCTTTTAAAAATCATGAATACGATATTTTACTCGGAACACAAATAGTTAGTAAAGGACTTGATTTCGATAATGTTACTTTAGTTGGAGTAATAAACGCCGATACTAGTTTAAATATTCCAGACTTTAGAAGTAGTGAGAATACCTTTTCCTTATTAGCGCAAGTTGCTGGAAGAGCTGGTAGAAGTGACAAAGAAGGACAGGTTATTATTCAAACATTTAATCCAGATCATTACGCAATTCAATATACTAAAAATCATGATTATATAGGATTTTATAATAAAGAGATGTTTATTAGAAGAGAGTTAAAATATCCACCATTTTATTATATTTGTTATATAAGAATATCAGGAAAAGATAGTAAATATATATTTGATGAGTCAAATAAAATAAGAAAAGTTCTTGATAATAAATTAAATAATACTATTATATTAGGACCTTCTACTTGTAATATTTTTAAATTAAATAATATATATAGATATGGAATAATTTTAAAATATAAAAGTGATGCTGATTTACGAGAAGTTCTTAATAAAATAATAGATCATTATAAAGATAATAGTAAGATTAAGATAGATATTAATTTTAATCCTAGTCATTTTTAAAAAATTATGTTATTCTATTAATAGAATAGGGAGTTGTTTGTATGGAAAATAATTTTTTTAATAATATAGTTAATCAGGATGAAAATAATAATAACAATAACGTTACAAATGATTCCACTTGGTCTAGTAATGAAACAAGTAATTTTAGTGAGTTAGAAACTAATAAGAAAAACTCTATGGAATTTGAAAAGGTAATGGATAATGCAGCTAAGAAATATGATTCTTATTTAGATAGAAATAATGTTTTTGTTAAAATTGTTTTATTTTGCATATTAGCTTTTGTAATTTTAGGATGCTTATATTATGCAATTTTATGGTTTGGTAATAACTAGTTTACTTGTTTTTAGGTTGGTGAGGTAATAGTGTTAGAACGTTTTTTTAAACGAAGAGATGTTACTGAGTTTATTGATGAAGTAATTTCTAATTCTCTATATAGTAAAAAGAAAAATAGTGTCTATGATAGCTATGAAGTTTTTGTTGACTCTTCACAAGCACTATTTACTTTTTTTGATGCAATATATAAATTCGCTATTATTATTGAAGATGAAGCTTATTTTACTGAGTATATTATGCAAGTTAGAAAAGTAATTAAAAAGTTTGAAAATTTTAATGATATTAATGAAGGTATCAATAAAATAATAGGTAAGATATGTGCTTTAAAATTAGGACTTTCTGATAGAGAAGATGTTATTGCTAGAAAATATATAGTTAAATATGTTTATGATAAATATATAGTTTCAGGGTATGTATTCCATGGTTTCCCTAGTATTTATAAAGATGATATTTGTAAGTATGGATTAGTACCAGATAATTGTCATCATATGTACGATAAATTTATTGAAATTAATAAGATATTTGAAAGACATGGTTTTTATAATGTGCTTGGTAAAGATTTTAAAGTAAAAGGAATTTATTTTACTGATAGTTTTATACTGGGTTGTTTTTATGCTTTTTCAGCACCTATGTATTTTTATAGATTATTAGGATGTAACAGTTTTGATATTAGTAATTATGATGATAAAGCATATTTAAATAATGATTATTTTGCTAGTTTTAATAATCTTAGTTTGTTGATGAGAAAAGCTAAATTAACAGAAACTGAGAAAAAGTTTGTTATTAAGACTTGTTTTGAAGAATGGAAATTAATAAAGAATAGTACTAATGTTAGTATTTTAGCAATTAAAAGAAGTAGTGTAGGACTTAATTATTTAAAAAATATTGATGATATTTTAGCTAAGACTTCTTTTTGTGATTTAGGTAATTCCATTGGTAAAATATTTAATTATTGTGATAATGAGATACTTGTTACAGAGAAGATTAATTCTAATGATGTTAATATTATTAATTTAAATAATTATAAAGAATTAAAAAGTATTAGAGATATGAAACTTAATGATATTAAAAATAGACAAGAGGCTTATAATAGTGATAAGATAATTAATGCTTATGGGAAGGTTTCTATATTGATGATATTAGGATCTCTTCTTATTACTTTAGGCGTTATAGCAACTATTGTTATGTTTTATAAAGGGTGATGAGGATGAATAGTTTAAAAGTTGTTTTTATGGGTACACCAGTGTTTGCTGTTAACATATTAGAAGGGTTAATAGAAAATTACAATGTTGTTGGTGTTGTTAGTCAGCCAGATAGAAAAGTTGGAAGAAAACAAGTACTTGTTAATACTCCTGTTAAAGAGTGTGCATTAAAACATGATATTTTAGTTTTTCAACCTAGTAATATAAAAGAAGATTATAAAGATATATTAGATTTGAAACCAGATATTATTGTTACTTGTGCATACGGACAAATTATTCCTAAAGAAATACTTTCTTATCCTAGACTTGGTTGTATTAATGTACATGCTTCATTACTTCCTAAATTAAGAGGGGGAGCTCCTATACATAGAGCTATTATAGAAGGATATAAAAAGACTGGTATTACAATAATGTATATGGATGAGAAGATGGATACTGGTGATATTATAAGTACTAGAGAATTAGATATTTTAGATAATGATAATTTGGAGACGTTACAAAATAAACTTAGTATGCTTGGTAAAGAATTATTATTAGATACTTTACCTAGTATTATAGCTGGTACAAATGAGAGAATAAAGCAAAATAATGATGAGGCAACTTATGCTTATAATATAAAAAGTGAAGAAGAACATTTAGACTTATCTAAAAGTAGTAGAGAAGTTTATGATCATATTAGAGGGTTATCTCCTGAACCTGGTGCTTATTTATTATTGGATGATCAAGTATTTAAAGTTTATAATGCGATCATTACTGATAAAAAATTTAATGATAAAAAAATAGGTGAAGTAGTTGGTTTATATAAAAATGGTATTGGAGTTATGACTTCTACTGGTGAGATAGTTTTAACTGATATTAAACCATTTGGTAAGAAGAGAATGGATGCTCGTAGTTATATTAATGGTATACATGATAATAACTTAATTGGTAAGGTGTTAAAGTAGATGAAAAAAGTATTAAATAGTTTTAAAAAGTTTCAAGATTTAATTAAGGAGTTGAAGAAAACTGAAAAAGGAAAATCTATTTTGTTTTTCAGTTTTTGGGGTCTTTTCTTTTTAGTAGTAGCAATAATGGCTAGAGTACTTCCTAGAGGTCAAGTATATACGGTTGATGATTATATAAAGAAGGATGCTTTTTCATTTGCTAGTATAGAAAAAAATAATTATTCATTTAATTATACAGTTAATATAGATGGATTAGTTTATAATTACACTGGAAAAAGAAAAGATGATGATGAGTTATTTTCATTTAATAATTTAGATTATTATAAGAAAAATGATAATTACTTTAGTAAGATTAATGAAGTCTGGGTTAGAGCAGAAAATCCTTATTTATTTAGTGATTTTTTAAATATAAAAAGTATTAATGATATGTATACTTTGTCAACTTATATTTCTAAGACTGAGTATGAAAACAAAGATTTTGGCTATAACTATAAATTGGCAACAGAAACTATTGTTAAGATGTTAGAAAATATTGATATAGATATAGAAGAAGTACCAAATGATTTGATTTTTACTACTGATAGTACTGGTACTGTTAAGAAAATAGAATTAATACTTAATAGTTATGGTAAATATAAAGGATTATGTGTTAATACATTTGTAATTACTTTAAATTATAGTGACTTTTCAGGTATTAAAGAAATTGTTAGTCCAATAGATTAACAATTCTTTTTCTTTTTCTTTAAATATTGTATAATAGATATGAAATGTTAGGTGATGTTTTTTGAATATATATGGATTAACATTAGAAATGTTAGAAGAATACTTTGTAAATGAACTTGGTTCTAAGAAGTTTCATGCGGATCAGTTGTTTTCTTGGCTATATGAAAGGAGAATTCATGATTATAGTGAAATAACTAATATAAAGAAAGAGTTATTAGATAGGGTTTCTAAAGAATATAGTATTAATAGATTAAAAATAGTTAGTGTTGAAAAAGATATAGATGTTTGTAAATATTTATTTGAACTTAATGATGGAGAACATATTGAAGCTGTTTTAATGAGACATGATTATGGTAATAGTGTATGTGTTTCTTCTGAAGTTGGTTGTAACATGGGATGTAGATTTTGTGAGTCGGGTAGAAGAAAAAAAGTTAGAAATCTAGAAACATATGAAATGGTGTTGCAACTATTAATGATTGAAGAAGAGTTAGGAGAAAGAATTAGTCATGTTGTTGTGATGGGTATAGGAGAACCTTTTGATAACTATGATAATTTAGTTAGATTCTTAAAAATAATAAATCATCCTAAAGGAATGGCAATTGGTGCTAGACATATTACAGTTTCTACTTGTGGAATTGTTCCTAAAATAAAAGAGTTTAGTGAATTGGATTTACAGTTTAACTTGGCAGTTAGTTTACATGCTCCTAATAATGAAATTAGAGATAAAATTATGCCAATTAATAAAGCTTATCCTTTAGATAAACTTATACCTGCTTTAAAAGAATATTATAATAAGACAAATAGAAGAATTACCTTTGAATACGTATTATTAGCAGGAATTAATGATAGTGTAGAATGTGCAATAGAGTTAAGTAATTTAGTTAGAGGAATGAACTGTTATATTAATCTTATTCCTTATAATGAGACAAATAATTTGAATTTTAAGAGAAGTAGTACTGTTCAAATTATGAAATTCTATGATATACTTAAGAAAAATAATATTAGTGTAACAATACGAAAAGAATTTGGTGGTAAAATAAGTGCTGCTTGTGGACAACTTAGAAGTAAGAAGGAGGAAGTATGAGATCATTTTATTTGACTGATGCCGGTAAAGTAAGAGACCATAATGAAGATAGTGTTATTATTATTAAAAATAGTGATAATGAATACTTAATGGCTATTGCTGATGGAATGGGTGGACATTCTGCTGGAGAAGTTGCTAGTTCAATAGCTATAGGTTATTTAGGAAAGCATTTTAAAGAAACATTTATTCATTTAAATAAAGTTAGTGCTATAAACTGGATAAGAGATGCTGTTGATGAAATTAATACTTTAATATTTCAACATGAAAAGACTCATCCAGAGAGTAAAGGTATGGGTACAACATTAGTACTTGCAGTTTATACTAAAGATTACTTATTGTTTGGTAATGTAGGAGATTCTTCTGGTTTTGTATTAAAAGATGATGAATTAAGAAAAGTTACTTATGATCATACTTTAGTTAATTTATTAGTTAGTGCAGGAGAACTTACAAAGGAAGAAGCTAGTAGTCATCCGAAGAAAAATGTTTTGATGAAAGCTTTAGGAGCTGCATTAAATGTTGATGTTGATATATTTGAATGTGATATGAATATGAATATTAGAGAAGTTCTATTATGTAGTGATGGACTTACTAATATGTTAGATAAAGAACAAATTGAGAAAGTATTACTTGGTGAAGGTAGTGTAGAGGATAAGGTAGAAAAATTGATTAGAAAAGCGAATAATCGTGGGGGTACAGATAATATTTCGGTTGCTTATTTGACTTTAGAAGAAGAAGGTGACAAATAGTGATTGCGAAAGGACAAAAAATAAATGATCGTTATGAAATAATAAGATCAATTGGTGAAGGTGGAATGGCCAATGTTTATCTTGGCTATGATACGATACTAGATAGAAATGTTGCGATAAAAGTATTGCGTGGAGATTTATCAAATGATGAGAAATTTGTTAGAAGGTTTCAAAGAGAGGCTTTATCAGCTTCTTCACTTGCACATCCTAATATAGTTGAAGTGTATGATGTTGGCGAAGATAATGGACTTTACTATATAGTAATGGAATATATCGAAGGTAAGACTTTAAAACAATTGTTGAAAAAGAGAGGTACTCTTACATTATCTGAGGCAATTGATATTATGTTACAACTTACTGATGGTATGGCTCATGCACATGATTCTTATATAATACATAGAGATTTAAAACCTCAAAATATTATGATTAAAGATGATGGTCAAATCAAAATAACAGATTTTGGTATTGCGATGGCTCTTAATTCAACACAATTAACTCAGACTAATTCTGTTATGGGTAGTGTTCATTATTTGCCACCAGAACAAGCTTCTGGAAAAGGATGTACAATTAAGAGTGATATTTATTCTATGGGTATTATCTTTTATGAGTTATTGTCAGGAAGTTTACCATTTAGAGGAGATAACGCTGTTGAAATAGCTTTAAAGCATATGAGAGATCCTTTACCTAGTTTAAGGGAAGAAAATCCAGCTATTCCACAAAGTATAGAAAATATCATTAGAAAAGCAACAGCAAAAAATCCAAAAAATAGATATGAAGATGCAAGAAGTATGCATGAAGATTTATTAACAGCATTAGATGATGATAGAATGGATGAGCCAGTTTATCAATATAAATATCCAGAACATGAGACTGATAATACTAAGCGTATTAAGAAGTTAGAAAATATAGAAGATAAAAAAGAGGCAGAGGAAGATAAAACTGATGAAGTTGCGAAGAAGATAGATGAAGAAGATTTAGAAGATAAGAAAAGTAATCGTGTAATTATTATTCTAGCAATTGTCTTTGGTGTATTAGCTTTAGCTTTAATTACAGTTTTCTTTATAGTTCCTGCTTTTTCTAATGAGAAACCAGTAACTATTCCTGAATGTGAAGGAGAAAAGGTAAGTACTTGTGAGAAAAAATTACAAGCTTTAGGATTAGAAGTTAATACTAAGATAAAGACAGAATCATCTTCTGAAATAGATAAAAATAGAGTAACAAGAACTGATCCAGAAGAAGGTAGAAGTGTTAAACCTGGTACTGTAGTAACTATTTATAAATCTGCTGGTGAAGAAGTTTATGAAATAGAAGATTATACTGGTAAAAACTATATTGAAGTACAAACAATTTTGGAAAGAAATTATGGTTTAAATGTTACAGTTGAGAAAAAAGAACCTACTGATTCTGATAAAGAATATGATGAACAAGAAATCATTGGTCAGTCTTTAGCAGCTGGTTCAGAAGTTAAAAAAGGTGACTCAATTATATTATATATTCCTGATATAGTTGATAAGTTCCCAGATATGAACGCTGAAGGTTGGTCAATAGAAGACGTTGAAGCTTTCTGCGATAAGTATAATTTAGTTTTAGAGAAGAAATATCAGGCTTCAACAAAAGATGCTCCTGGTAAGATTATTTCTCAATCTAGAGCTCCAGGTAGTCCTATTTATGAAGGAAGAACTTTAACAGTAACTATTGCTACTGAGCCAGAGCCAGCTAGTAATACAACTACTGATAAAGATAAAGATAAGACAGATTCAAATAGTTAGGTGTTGATTTTATGCAAGGACAAATAATTAAAATAGTTTCTGATTTACATTATGTTAGTTGTAATGATGAGGTTTATCCTTGTAAATGTAGAGGTATATTTAGAAAAGAGCATATTACACCCGTAGTTGGTGACTATGTTCTTTTCAGTATAGAAAAAAAATTAGTTGAAGAAATATTACCAAGGAAAAATGAGTTTGAAAGACCTAAAGTTAGTAATATTGATCAAGCCTTTATAGTTACAAGTTTAGTTAATCCGAATTTTTCTTTAAATCTATTAGATAAAATGTTAGTACTTATGGAGTTACATAATGTAAAAGCTATTATTTGTATTACAAAAGAGGATTTAGTTTCTGACTTAGAGTTAGAGAAAATTAGGGAAACTTTAGAGTATTACAAAAGTTTAGGTTATGAAGTTGTTTCTAATCAAGAAATAGATAAGATTAAGGCTTTAATTAAAGGAAAAACTAGTGTTTTTACAGGACAAACTGGTGCGGGAAAAAGTACTTTGTTAAATAAACTTAATCCTAATTGGAATTTAGAAACAGGAGAAGTTTCATTAGCGTTAGGTCGTGGTAGACATACGACAAGAGTTGTTGAACTATTTTCTTTATTTGATGGTAAAGTTATGGATACACCTGGCTTTTCAGCATTAGATTTTAATAAATATAGTAAAGAAGAAATAAGGGATGCTTTTATTGAGTTTTCTATGTATCCTTGTCCTTTTAAAGACTGTATGCATACAAAAGAAAAAGAGTGTATAGTAAAACAGGAAGTAATTTCTAATAATATATTAGATAGTAGATATACTAATTATTTAAATTTTATTGGGGAGGATAAGAAATGAAAGTAAGTGCTTCGTTTTTAAGTTGCAAAGACTTGATTAAAGATTTAGTTAAATTAAATGAGACTGATGTTGATTATATTCATGTTGATATTATGGATGGGAAGTTTGTAAAGAATAAAACTATGCCATTTAGTGAGATGAGAAATATTTATAAATATACTTCTAAGAGATTAGATGTTCATTTAATGGTAGCGGATCCAAGTAAATATATTCCTTTATATGCAGAGTTGAATACAGAATATATAACTTTTCATGTCGAAGTTGATCAAAATATTGAGGAGTGTTTAGAGCTTATTCATAAGTATTCTATTAAGGCTGGTTTGGCAATAAAACCCGATACTAAAGTAAGTGAATTGGTTCCATATTTGCCATATATAGATTTGGTTTTAATTATGAGTGTTGAACCTGGTAAAGGTGGGCAAGAGTTTATTGTTGAGACAAGTAATAAGATAAAAGAAGTTAGAGCTTTACTTGATGCATATAATTCTAAGGCTGTTATTAATATAGATGGTGGAGTTAATGATAAGAGTAGAAGTTTATGTGATGGTGTTGATATAGTTACTTCTGGTAGTTATATCGTAAGAAGTGATGATTTTCAAGAAAAAATAGATAGTTTAAGATAGTACCTATATTGGTACTTTTATTTTGTTTTTTAGTATGGAAAGTCATTTTATTATGTGTTATAATGAAGACAATAGGAGGCTGGTTAGTGATGAATAATAATGTTAATCCTAATGAAAATTTGAATCAAAATAATAATTTGGCACAAGGCTCTACTAATAGTGTTCCAACTGCTGTTAATAATAATCCTGGTGTAGTTCAGAGTGTTACTGATACAAATACTAGTGTTAATACTGGTGTTGGTGTTTCTAATGATACTACTGTTCCTGTTAGTACTGTTAATACTACAACTGCTGAGGCTAATACTGAACAAATAGAAAATACAGATAATGCAAAAAAAGCTGATGAAAGATTTAGTTTATTTAAACAAAAAGATGATAAGAAAACAACTCCAGTTATTATGTCTAAACAGATGTCTGATAAATTAGAGGCTGAAAGAAGAAAGCAAAGAGAAGAAAATGAAAAGTATGAAGCTAAGCCAGTTAGTAAGTTTAAGTATGCTTTAATGATTATTTTCTTTATATTTATGTTTGCTTTAGTTTTCTTTTTACCTGATATAACTAATTATATTAATATTAAGAAAGATTTAAAGGCACAAGAAAATGCTCCCGCTATTACAACAGGGTTATTAACTTGTAGACTTGATAGAACTACAGATATTTTTAATATTAGTTATACAGCACAATTTAGTTTTACTGATAGTAAATTAAATAAATTGTCTTATGTTACTTCTACTGAAGGTGACGCTATTGTTGATAGTGATCAATTGGATGCTGTTTTAAGTAAATGTAAATTACTTCAAAATGAGGTTGATTCATTAGCTGGAGTAAGAGTTAGTTGTAATCAGTCTGAAGGTACTGTTGTTGAAACACAAGATTTTACTTATTCATTAATTAATAAGGAAAGCATTAATTCTGCTTATATAGAAGCTGGTGGTGTTTATCCTGAATTTGAAAATGAACAAAATATAGATGTAATTGAAAAGAATATGAGTGCATCTGGTTATAAGTGTGAAAGATCAGCATCATAATTGCCAATATATGTAAAGTATTGTAAACTCTTTGTAAATATGTTATCTTTGTATTTACAGGGAGTTTTTTTATGAAAATTTATAAATACGCTATTGTTTGTTTAATAGCTTTATTAATAATGACTTATATAGATGTTGATAAGAAAGATGTCTATAAAGAATATGTATATGCTTCTAATGAAATAATTATAGATGATGAATTAGATAGTGATGTTGAAGAAATATTTGATAATAGTGATGAAAAGGTAGTTGATGATGTATTAGAAATTCAACTTGGTAAATTATCTAGATATGGATCTGACTGTTATTTATGTACTGGTTATTTAGCATATGGTCTTTATGTTGAATCTGGTACAATTTACTATAATGATAATTATTATGGAAATGTTAGAATACTAGCAGGAGATAAGTCTTATCCTTTTGGAACTATTGTTAGGGTTAGTTATGATATGGAGTCTTTTTTAGGAATTGTATTGGATAGAGGAGGTTCAATAGGCTTTAATGGTAAAGCGTTATTTGATTTACTTTATCCTAATGAATATTTAGCTAATAGGGATGGAGTCAATTATAATACTAAATTTGAAATACTTAGATATGGATTTTAGTATTGATTAACAATTGGGTTTATTATAAAATTAAAGTGAAGTAGTAATTTACTTCTTTTATCTTGAAAAAAAATAGGTTTTGTGTTATAATAGGCGGCAATTGGAAAGGGTATGCAGTTAGCATATATGGTGATGTTATGTCTGTGTATAAAATTAATATAGATGAGTATTATAAGGAATTATTAGCTGGTAAAAATACTAGCATTCCTGATGTTAAAAGTTGGAAATTGATAAAAGACAGAAACAGTTCTAGACTTGATAATGTAGCCATATCAGAAGATGAACATAAAATTTCATATGGTGAAATGTTTGAGGCTTGGGATGATACAGCTAAGGCTTTTTCAGCGTTAGGTATATCTAGAAATAACAATTCTAGGGCTTTAGTATTAATGCCTAATGTTGCAGAAACTGCTATTATTGATTATGCTTTAGATATGACTGGCGCTGTTTGCGATTTTATTGATCCTACGACGAGTTCTGAAAAAATCGAGAGATATATTAATGATGAAAAAATCACAGATATAATTTCTTTAGATTTGCTATATGCACAGAGTTTAAAAAGTATATCTTCAAGATTAAAGGATGAATTTAAAGTTAGAAATATAGTTTTATATCATTCTTCTTTTATGAATTCACAAATGCCAAAGAAAATTCAGAGAATTGGAAAAATTGTTCATCATTTTAATAGATTTGATGGAAATGTTGTTAGAATTGGTGATGCTTTAAGAAATAGTAGATATCAACAAATTGATTATGATACTATGACTCCTTCTTATTTATCATTAATCACTCATACTTCTGGAACTACTACTGGTATGGGTAAACCAATCCCAATAACTGACTTTAATAGAAATGCGTTGATAAAGCAGCATGATTTGGCAAATATAGTTTTTGAACCTGGACAAAGAATATTGCATTTTATTCCGTATTTTGCTGCTTATGGTTCTGTTAATACGGTGCATTTAGGTTTTAGTCAAGGAATGGAGTTAGTACAATTACCTCTATTTCAACCGGAAAATTTTGGTAAATATTTGTTAGCTTATAAACCGGCTATTGTTATGGCAAATCATCCGGCTTGGGTTTCAATGCTAAAAGATTCAACACTTGAAGAAGCTGATTTGTCTTTTTTAAAGCAGGCAGTAAGTGGCGGAACTCCTACTGTTTCAGGTGATGAAGAATTGATTAATGATTTTTTTAAAAAACATGGTGCGGATATTGTTTTAAAAAAAGGTCATGGTTTATCTCAACTTTGTGGATGTGGTACTTTTACGTTGGACGATTACAACCATATAGGTGGAATGGGAGTACCTCTTCCTTTAACAACATATTTGATTAGGGATCCGAAATCAAAGCAAATTATTGTTGAAGATGGCAATTCTATTGAGGGTGAAGCTATGGTTTCTAGTCCTAATTTAACTTCTGGCATATTAGATGATAACATTGTTGTTCAAACTGAAACAATTGATGGCATTCGTTACTTGCCAACAAAAGATATTGTAAGGAAGCTTCCGGATGGAAGTTTAGAATTTGTTGAACGTATGGATAGAATGTTTAATAGAAAAGACGCTTATAATATATATCCTGCTAATATAGAAAGTTTAATTTCTAGTTTTACTGAAGTTGATGATTGTATTCTTGTTCCAAGTTATGATGAGAAACAAGGAGGAAATGTTCCGAGAGCATATGTTAAGTTGGGCGAAAAATTTAAAAATATCGATTTAGAAGATTTTATAACTCGTCATGTAAAGGATTACTTTATTGATGGAAAAGTTAATGATTTTTATCAAGCGAATTTTAGGGATATACCTGAAATTTGGACTTTTGTTGATGAGATACCAAAAAATACAATGGGTAAACATGATTTTCATGAAATAATGCAAAATGGTATTCCTGGTGTTTCTATCAATTTAAAAATTGAATCTGATAATATGGGTGTTAAAAATTTTGAGATAGTGTATCCTGAATCTTCCGGAAAAAAATTAATTAAATAATGTATTTGAGAGAACATTTGATGTTCTCTTTATTATTGCTGAAAAGTAGTGTTAGTGTTATAATTTATAATATGGTGATGCTATGTGGATGCTATGATTTTTCTTAACGTTTCTGGATTATTATATACGATATTAATTTGTTGCTGTTTCTTTTTTAAGAAGAAAATAAAAAGTAAAGAAAATACTATATATGGATATTTGATAATTGTTACTATATTGGAGTCTGTAACAGGAATCGCTTCTTATTTATGTTTGAAAGGAAACGTTTTATCTATTATAAATGTTTTGCTTGGTAAAATTTATTTAATTTCTATGATTTCGTGGACTGCGTTATTCACAGTTTATGTTATTTGTATTTCAAAAAGACTTGACGAAAATAAGAAGAATAAATTTTCCAAAACTATATTGTTATTAAATTTAATTTTTTCATTTATAATTTTATTTTCTAGTTTGAAGTTTAAAACTTTAGAAACTGGAGGTCTTTATAGTTATGGTGTAGGTGTTTATGCAAGCTATTTGATATCGACTGTTTATATCATAATAATGGTTGTTTCGGCATTTTCTAATGTAAAGAATTTTAGCAAGAAATATATTCCTTTATGGTTTTTTATAATCTTTGGTACAGTTGTAATGATTATCCAGATGTTTGTTCCAGAATTGTTTTTAATTGTTCCGTTCGAATTTTTTATAACGTCAATCATGTATCATACAATTGAAAACCCAGATATGAAACTGGTTGAAGCTTTACAGAAAGCTAAAGATGAGGCTGATAGGGCTAATCATGCTAAGACTGACTTTTTATCTAGTATGTCTCATGAGATTAGAACTCCATTGAACGCAATTGTTGGTTTTTCTGACTGTGTTAATAACGCTACTACTTTGGATGAAGCTAAAGAAAACGCTAAAGACATAGTTAATGCTTCTAAGACATTGCTTGAAATAGTTAATGGTATTTTGGATATTTCTAAAATTGAATCTGGTAAGTTAGAATTAAATTGTTCTTCATATGACGCTAGAAGTACTTTTGAAGAGTTAGCTACTTTAATAGAGGTTAAAGCTAAAGAGAAAGATATTAAGTTTACTTATTATATTGATCCTAATGTTCCTAAAGTTTTATATGGAGATTATAATAATGTTAAGAAGATAATAACTAACTTGTTATCTAATGCTGTTAAATATACTGATAAAGGTTTTATTAGGTATGAAATAACTTGTGTTAATACTGATGATATGTGTAGATTAATTGTATCTGTTGAAGACTCTGGTAGAGGAATAAAGAAAGAGGCAGTTGATCAATTATTTACGAAGTTTCAAAGACTTGATGAAGATAAAAATACTACTATTGAAGGAACTGGATTAGGACTTGCGATTACTAAACAATTAGTTGACTTAATGGGCGGTAAAATAGTAGTTCATACAGTTTATGGATCTGGATCTAAGTTTACAGCTATGATACCTCAAAAGATTAGTAATGAGGTAATAGAAGTAGAGCCAGAAGTTAAAAAAGAAGTAAAAGTATTAAAGAAAGATGTTAATTTAACTGATGTTAAAATATTAATAGTAGATGATAATAACTTGAATCTAAAAGTGGCTTCTAAGTTATTAGAAAGATATAACGCTAATAATATAACTACAGTTAATTCTGGATTTGAATGTTTGGATAAGATATCATCAGGCGAGAAGTATGATTTAATATTTATGGATGATATGATGCCTAAGATGTCTGGAGCTGAAACATTTGCTAAGTTAAAAGAGATGCCTGGATTTATTACGCCAGTAGTAGCTTTAACGGCTAACGCTATATCTGGAATGAGAGAGAATTATTTAGAGTTAGGATTTGATGAATACTTAGCTAAACCTATCGAAAAAGAAGCTTTAATAAAAGTCTTAAATAAAGTATTAGCTGAAAAAGAAGAAACTGTTACAAATGTAACAGTAGTAGAGAATGAGAAAATCGAAAAAGATGAACAGAGTCATGAAGAGTATTTAAGAAGTAATGGTGTAAATGTAGATAAAGCATTAGAATTACTTGGAGATATGAATATGTATGAAGTTACATTAAAAGACTTTTTAAGTGAAATAGATAGTAGATGGGAAAGAATAAAGAAATATAAAGAGTCAGGGGACTTAGAGAATTATGCCATTGAAGTACATTCATTAAAGAGTGACTGTAAATACTTAGGATTTACAAAACTAGCAAATGTAAGTTTCTTACATGAATTAAAGAGTAAAGATAAAGATAAGGAATATGTAGATAAACATTTTAAAGATTTAGAAGAAGCAAAAGATGTAGCAGTTAAAATTATGAAGGGAGTGTAAACTCTCTTTTTTCTTGGCTTGTTTTGCGATATAATTAATATATAAAATTTGAAAGAGGTTAGACATAATGAATGAAATGATAATTAAAAGTATTGCTTCAGATTTAGGTATTTCTGATAAGCAAGTTATAACTGTACTTGAATTACTTAGTGATGGTAATACTATTCCTTTTATTGCAAGATATAGAAAGGAAGCAACTGGGGCATTAGATGAAGAGTCTATTAGAAAAATTAATGAAGTTTATGAGTATCAAGTTAATTTACTTAAAAGAAAAGAAGATGTTATACGTTTAATAGATGAAAAAGGACTTCTTACTGAAGAATTAAAAAACTCTATTCTTAATTGTTCAAAGTTAGTAGAAGTTGAAGATTTATATAGACCATATAAGGAGAAGAAAAAGACTAAAGCAACTGAAGCTATTGCTTTAGGGCTTGAACCTTTAGCTAAAATAATTATGAGTTTTCCTACTAATAGTAGTTTAGAAGATATTACAAAGAAATTTGTAAAAGATGATTTACCAATGGATAAATGTCTTGAGGGAGCTAAATATATTATTGCGGAATGGATTAGTGATAATGCTAGTTATCGTAAATGGATACGTAGTTATTTTTATAAAAATGGTATTATTTGTTCTAGTAAGAAAAAAGGTGATGATATAGATCCTAATAAGACATATGAAATGTATTATTCTTATCAAGAACCTATTAAATGGATTAAAGCTCATAGAATACTTGCTTTAAATAGAGGAGAAAATGAAAAAGTACTTAGTGTTAGTATTGATATAGATAAGGAGAGAATTATTTCTTATTTGGAAAAGAAAATTATTAAGAATGATAAATCCTTTGTTGTTGATGTTGTAAAAGACGCTATAAATGATTCTTATAAGAGATTAATTGCTCCTTCTATTGAAAGAGAAATTAGAAGTGATTTAACTGAAGTAGGAGAAGAGGCAGCAATAGATAATTTTGGTAAGAATTTGGAAGCTTTACTTTTAACTCCGCCAATGAAAGAAAGAGTTGTTTTAGCGTTTGACCCTGGGTTTGTTAATGGATGTAAATTAGCTGTTGTTGATAAAAATGGAAAGTATTTAGATTCAACAGTTATTAAACCATTTTTAAATAATAATACAGAAGAAAGAGTACGCTTATCTAAAGAAGTTGTTGTACAACTTATAAAAAGATATAATGTATCAATTATTGCGATAGGTAATGGTACTGCTTCTCGTGAGTCTGAAAAGTTTTGTGCTGATATGATTAAGGAATATAATTTAGACTGTAAATATGTAATTGTTTCAGAAGCTGGAGCTTCAATATATAGTGCTTCTCCTATTGCGATAGAGGAATTTCCAGATTTGGCAGTTGAAAAAAGAAGTGCGGTTAGTATTGGAAGAAGACTTCAAGATCCTTTAGCTGAACTTGTTAAAATTCCACCTGATGGTATAGGTGTTGGTTTGTATCAACATGATGTATCACAAAAGAAATTGTCTAGTTCATTAGACTTTGTAGTTGAAAAATGTGTTAATAGTGTAGGAGTTAATATTAATACAGCTTCGCCTTCATTATTGAAGTATGTTTCTGGTATTACTAAGAAAGCAATAGAAAAGATTATAGAGTATCGTGAAAAAATAGGTAAGATTACTTCTAGAGAAGAAATAAAGAAGAAAAAACTATTATCTGATAAAGCTTATGAACAAGCAATTGGTTTCTTAAGAGTAGTAGATGGTGATAATATATTAGATTCAACTGCTATTCATCCTGAAAGTTATGATATTGCTTTAAAATTATTAGATGACTTGGGTTATTCTAAAGATATGATAGGTAAGAGTGAATTAATTAAAAAACTTGATACTATTAATTTAGATGAATATAAAGAAAAACTTAATACTGATATTTATACTTTAGAAGATGTTGTTGCATCATTAAAAAAACCTAATTTAGATCCTAGAGATGAGATGCCACAACCTTTACTTAAAAGTGATATTTTAGATATAAAAGATTTAAGTGTTGGTATGAAGTTACAAGGTACGGTTAGAAATGTTGTTGACTTTGGTGCTTTTATTGATATTGGTCTTCATAATGATGGACTTGCTCATATTTCTAAATTAACTACTAAATATATTAAACATCCGAGTGAAGTTGTTAGTGTTGGAGATATAGTGGATTGTTATGTTGATGATATTTCTTTAGAAAAGGGAAAAGTTAGTTTGAGTTTATTACCTAGATAGGTTTACAGTAACATTTATTATTTATTAATATTTTAGTATATTATTTTATCTTTCATGATATTATTGTTTTATAGAGGTGAAGTGTGATGAAGAGAGGTTTAGCTGGAGTATCATTAATTACAATGTCTGTTTTATATGGTATTTTAGCAATTATAATTATTCCAATATGTTATTATTCAGGAGTATCAATTTTATTTACAATATTAGTTTTGATTGCTGTTATAGTGTTACAATTTTTAATTTCTCCATTTTTGACTGACATATCAATGAAATGGTTTTATAGGGCTAGATTTGATATGGAAATGCCTGCTTACTTAAAAGATTTTATTATAAAAGTATGTCAGGAACATAATATGAAATATCCTAGAATTGGATATATTAATGATGGAGCGCCTAATGCTTTTACATATGGTCATACTAAAAATGATGCTAGAATTGTTTTGACTAGAGGTACATTTGAGTTATTGAGTGAAGATGAAGTAAAAGCTGTAGTTGGTCATGAACTTGGCCATGCCGTTCATTATGATATGGCACTTATGACAATTGCTCAATTAGTTCCTTTAATTTTATATGCTGTTTATGAGACGTTTGCAGAACATGTTGATACAAGTGATGATGATAATTCTAAGTTAGCGGCAATTGGCTATGTTGCTTATATATTATATATAATTTGTCAGTATATAATTTTATGGTTATCTAGAGTTAGAGAATATTATGCGGATAGTTTTTCAGCGGAGGAGTTAAAGAATCCTAATTTACTAGCTTCAGCATTAGTAAAAATAGGTTATGGACTTAGTGCTAGTACTGGTAGGGATGGTAAGATTTCAGTTTCTTCAAAAAATGCTTTAGGTATATTTGATTCTAGAACTTCAAAGACACTTATTGTTAGTAGTTATAATAATGGTGAAGTTTCAAAAGATAATATTAAGAACGCTATGAAATGGGAAATGTGGAATGTTTGGGCTAAATGGTATGAATTAAATTCTACACATCCATTAATATCTAAGCGTTTAAAAGCTCTTTCTGAGATGAGCAGTAAATATGGAATGGAACCTTATATTAAATTTGATTTACAAAAAACGGAATCTTATGTTGATGATTTCTTGGTAGAAATTTTAATTAAGTATTTACCATTAACTGTATTTATTGTTAGTATTTCATTTGCATTATTTTTTGAAGGAGAAATAGGTAATTATGGATTGGCTGCCTTTGGTGGTGTGTTATTATTAACGGCTTTATCTTCATTTATTCCTTTAAGAAGAAAGTATCCTAATTCTAATTATAAGGAAACTACTGTTGCTAATTTATTAGGTGAAGTAAAAGTTTCTGGAGTAACAGCTATACCTTGTGTTTTATCAGGGGAGATTATTGGTAGAGGTAATCCTGGTTGTATATTTAATGAAGACTTTGTTATTAGAGATAGTACAGGAATTGTATTTTTAGATTATAATCAGCCAGTTCATATTATTAATAAAATATTTGCTTTATTTAGATCATCACAATATTTTAATAAAAATATTATTGTTAAAGGTTGGTATAGACGTAGTCCAGTACCATACGTTGAAATTAATTCTATGATTATTGATGGTAAGACAAAGAAATGTTATACATATTTACTTAGTAAAATTTTTACCTGGCTACTTGCTGTTGCTGGTTTAGCTATGATATATTTTGGAATATTTAATTAGTATGCTTTAGGCATACTTTTTTCTATGGTAATATTTTTTTTTGTATGTTATAATTTTAATATAATATAATATGGTAGAGGTTTTGTATATGAGAAAGAATAATAAAGGTTTTACTTTGATTGAAGTTTTAGTTGCGATAACAATTATGGGTATTATAACGGTTATGGCATTACCGGGTGTTCAACAATTACAATCTAAAAATAGAGAAAGAAAGTTTGAAAAATATGGTGAATCTTTGGTTTCATCAGCTAAACTTTATGTTGATTCTAATGAAGAAGATATTTTTGGGTATGCAGTATCTGGCTGTGCGGATATTTCTTTTAGTGATTTGGAAGCAAAAACTTTAGCAAAAGATTATGAAACTAATGGAATTACTTGTGTTGGAAATATGACTAATGCTGATCTAAGAGATGATACGTTTATTCACGTTGAAAAAAAGAATAATAAATATGTTTATCAGCCTTATATAACATGTACTGATAAAACTGGAAAGATAGTATATCAAACGCCTGATGTTGTAAATAGATGTGAAAATGTTGAAGTTCAAGGAAGTATGACTTTTAATATTACTGCTGCTTCCGATACTGAAAGAGATAAATGGACTAAGACAAAACAAATTAATGTTGAAATTGGTTCTGATGCCGGTCTTGTTCCAAATAATTTTTCAGCATATTGTTTAACAAAAGCTGATAAACCTGATGTATGTGTAGAAGGTTCTAGGCAAAGAATTAATTTTGGTAATGCATTAGGTGTTAAGTCAATAAAACGAACTATAGATATTGCTGACCTAACTGGTGAATTTTATTTTGTTTTACTTGCAAGTGAAGGACGTATTGCAGACTTGGCAGGTAATCAAATTTCGGAAAATAAAAAATCTAATTTTACTATTAAGATTGATAACACGCCACCTGTAATTTCTAATATCAAAAAAGCCGATACTATTGCTTGCCGTTTACAAATTTTCTTTACTGATGATTCTAAAGTTAATAAAATTACTTATACATATGATAATGGTGAAGAACAGGATGAATTATGTTCTCTTCCTAGTGTTAAAAGGATTAATAAACGTAAGAACGGAAAGGAACTTGATTGTAATGATATATATTCTGGTTATATAACTACCGCTTTTACTACTAATAAGAATACTCCTGTTACATTTAAAGTTTATGATGAGGCTGGAAATTCTTCTAGTTATAGAACTCGTTCATGTTGATTAAAAATATTAGGTATGTTTATCTTGAATGCATTAGACATGATGATTATATCGATTTGGTATTATTTGTACCATTTTAGTAGATTAAATTTGTTTCAAATAATAAGAAGGAATATTCCTTCTTATTTTATGTATATAGTATTTTTGTTACGTTCTATTAAGCCTTCCTTTTCTAATTTGTTTAATTCACGCATTAGATTACTTCTATCTACAACAATGTATTCAGCAATGGCTTTGTATGAAGTTGTTACTTTGAATACATTGTCTTTATTCATTCTTTGTTTTAAGAAATATAGAATTTTATCTCTTACTGTTTTTTGAGATAATAATTCTATTTTTTCATTTTGTTTACGATTATCTTTTATTAATAAATCAAATAATGTGATTACTAAATTATTATGAAAAGGACAATTCTTATTACAGGTTTTTAATATGTTAAAATAATCTATAAAAATAACTTCAGTTTGATTATTACTTATGATATATATTTCATCTTCAGAATGCTGGAAGAATAAATTAGAAAAAATATCATTCTCTTTTAATTCACGCATGATAGTAGTGTTACCGTTAATATCAGTTTTTATAATAGAAGCTTTTCCGTATGTTATAAATCCAATAAGACTTTTTCTAGAAAAGTTACTTATTATTAACTGTTTGTTTGTAAATACTTTACGGGTTACATTTACACACTTTGACAAATTATTTTTAAAACTATTAATCTTTTCTTTTTCAATGGTTTCAAACATTTTAACACACTCCTTATGTAATAATTTTAACATTTTTTAGTTTTTGTTGCAAATGCAACAGTTAATTTTGATTATCTGGGTTATAGTTTAATACATAGAATAGGAGAAGTTATTATGCGTGAGATTAAAATTATTAAAAAAAATGGTAATTTAGAAAAGTTTGACTCTGAAAGAATAAGAAAAGCTGTTACTACTAGTGCTGAGAGAGTAATGGTTAATTTAACAGATGAATCTGTTGATAAAATTATAGATATAGTTAAGAATATGATTAATACTCAAACTACTAATCCTACTGTTGATCAGGTTCATAGTTTTGTAGAATCTGCTTTAGATCAAGTTAATCCGTTAGTAGCGAGAAGTTATAGAGAATATAGAGACTATAAAAAAGAAGTAGTTCATATTTTAGATAAAGTATATAAAAAGGCACAGGTAATTACTTATATTGGTGATAAAGAATGTGCTAATATGGATAGTGCTTTAGTTACTACACAAAGATGTTTAATATATAATAGTTTGAATAAGGAACTTTATAAAAAATTCTTTTTAACAGCTAATGAAATAGAGGCTTGTAAAGATGGATATATTTATATACATGATATGAGTGCAAGACGCGATACAATGAATTGTTGTTTATTTGATATGGCTAATGTATTAAAAGATGGATTTGAGATGAGTAATATTTGGTATACAGAACCCAAAACATTACAAACTGCTTTTAATGTCATGGGTGATGTTATTATTAATACTACGGCTATGCAATATGGTGGATTTACAGTACCAGAGGTTGATACTGTTTTGAAAAAGTACGCTAGGCTTACTTATAAAAAGTATTATGATGAGTATTTAAGTATTAAGGGAGATTCTTTTAAAGATGAAGCTGATAAATATGCTTGGAGTAAAGTAAAAAGAGAGTGTGAACAAGGATATCAGGGGATTGAATATAAACTTAATACAGTTAGTTCTAGTAGAGGAGATTATCCTTTTGTTACATTTACTTTTGGTATTGATACCGATGAATTTGCAAGACTTATAAGTAGAGTTATATTAGATGTACATAAAGAAGGTCAAGGTAAGAAAGGGTTTAAGAAGCCAACATTATTTCCTAAATTAGTATTTTTATATGATGAGAAATTACATGGCAAGGGAATGGAATTAAGAGATAATTTTTTAGCTGCGATAAAGTGTAGTCAAAAGACAATGTATCCAGATTATTTATCATTATCTGGAGAAGGTTATGTTTGTGATATTTATAAAAAGTATGGAAGAGTTGTTAGTCCGATGGGCTGTAGAGCATTTTTATCACCTTGGTATGAAAAAGGTGGTATGAATCCAGCTGATAAAAATGATAAACCTGTTTATATAGGAAGATTTAATATAGGAGCTATATCATTACATTTACCTATGATTTTAGCTAAGGCTAGAGAAGAACAAAGAGATTTTTATGAAGTTTTAGATTATTACTTAGAAATGATTAGAAAGATACATATTAGAACTTATCGCTATTTAGCTAAAAGAAAGGCTTCTACTAATCCTTTAGCTTATTGTCAAGGTGGTTTTTATGGAGGCAATTTAAAGCCAGATGAAGCAATTGAGCCAGTACTTAGATCTTCAACAGCGTCTTTTGGAATAACTGCTTTAAATGAATTACAGGTTTTATATAATGGAAAAAGTATTGTTGAAGATGGAGAATTTGCAGTTGAAGTTTTAAAATATATAAATGAAAAGACTTTAGAATTTAAGAATGAAGATCATATTTTATACGCTATATATGGTACTCCTGCAGAGAATTTATGTGGATTACAGATAAAACAATTTAGAAAGAAATATGGTGTTATTGAAGGAGTAAGTTCTAGAGAATATGTTTCTAATAGTTTTCATTGTGGTGTATGGGAAGATATTACTGGTATAGAAAAACAGGATTTAGAAAATCGTTTTTGGGAACTATTTAAAGGTGGAAGAATTCAATATGTACGTTATAACTTGAGTTATAATAAAGAAGCTATGCTTACATATATAGAAAGAGCTATGAAATTAGGTTTTTATGAAGGAGTTAATTTAAGTTTAGCTTATTGTAATAACTGTGGACACGAGGAATTAGAAATGGATGTTTGTCCTAAATGTGGAAGTAGTGATCTTACTAAAATAGATAGAATGAATGGTTATTTATCATATTCTAGGGTACATGGAGATACAATGTTAAGTAACGCTAAAATGGTGGAAATATCTGAAAGGAAGTCAATGTAGTATGAGATATCATAATATTACAAAAGCAGATATGTTAAATGGTGAAGGGCTTAGAGTTGTTTTATGGCTTGCTGGATGTTCTCATCACTGTCATGCTTGTCAGAATCCAATTACTTGGGACGCTAATGATGGACTTATTTTTGATGATGTTGCCAAAAAGGAGATATTTGATGAATTAGAAAAAGACTGGTGCTCTGGTATTACTTTTTCTGGAGGAGATCCATTATATTTAGGCAATAGAGAAGATTTAAGTTCTTTAATGATGGAGATTAAAGAAAAATTTCCAGATAAAAATATTTGGTGTTATACTGGCTATACTTGGGAAGAATTGATGAAGCAAGTTAAAGATGATAAGAACTTAAAAAATATTTTAGATTGTGTTGATGTTTTACTTGAAGGTAGATTTGTACTTGGACTTGCTTTAGAAAAACTTCATTATGTTGGAAGTAGTAATCAGAGAATAATTGATGTTAAAAAAAGTCTTGATAATAATAAAATTAATTTGTATATTGATAATAGTAATATTTTAAAAGGAGAAGTTTAATGAAAAGACGTGGATTTGAAATTGTTAAAGGATATGAAGATAAAGGGATAAATTTGCCAGCTAGAAAGACTGCTCATTCAGCTGGCTATGATGTAGAAGCTGCAGAGGATGTAGTTATTCCGATGTATAAACCTGGTATTAAACCAACACTTATTCCAACTGGTTTAAAGGGTTATTGTATGGATGATGAGTGTTTCTTATTACTTAATAGAAGTTCTGGACCTAAAAAAGGATTTTTAATGGCAAATAGTGTAGGATTAATTGATTCTGATTATTATGGTAATCCAGATAATGATGGGCATTTTTACTTTGCTTATTTTAATTGTAGTGACCATGATATTGAGGTTAAAAAAGGTGATGTTATTGGGCAGGTTGTTTTTACTAAGTTTTTAACTGTAGATAACGATGAAGCTACTGGTACTAGAAACGGTGGTTTTGGTTCAACTGATACAAAAATTAGAAAAATGTAAAAAATGATTTTTTACATTTTTTAATTTTTTATATTTTGTAAATCACTAGTTCCTTTATTTTATAAGGAATTAGTGTTTTTTAATTTGAGAAAAATTCATTTTTTTAATATTTTAATTTTTTCAAATGTATAAAAATGTAAATTGTCGTAAATCGAACAAAAATATTTTTTGGGTGTTTTCTTTATATATCAACGTATTGAAAAAAATGGCAAAAAAAGTGTCGATTTTAGTATTGATTTTTGCGTCTTTAATTCTTAAAATGAATTTAGAAGTTACTTAATGGTGGAGGTTAAATTATGGTAGAAGTAAGCGACAAATTAGAACAATTAATGGTTATTAAGCGAAATGGAAAAAAAGTTCCGTTTGATGAAACTAAAATAGCTTTAGCAATAAAAAAAGGTTTTGATAGTGTTTCAGTTGATAATGGAGAAGATGAAAAGCTTCGTAAATATGACTCTAAGGATATTCAAAAAGTTTATCAAGCAGTTTTAAAGAAAATCGAGAAAGAAGCTAAGAAAACTGATAAATTTCAAATTGAACAAATTCAAGATTTTATTGAAGAAGAATTATCTTCAAAAGGATATGAAGATGTTTATAAATCATTTTCTGAATATCGTGAAAGAAGAGCTCAATCTCGTCAATCATTCTTTGATGATAAGAAGACTCATAAATTTTTAAAATCTTTAGAAAACTTAGGATTAAAATCAGCAAACGAAGAAGATGCTAAAAGAGAAAATGCTAATATTGATGGTAATAGTCCAATGGGTACTATGCTTCAATACGGATCTACTGTTTCAAGAGAATTTGCAAAAGCATATTTAATGAAACCAGAATATGCAAAAATGCATGATGAAGGTGAAATTCACATTCATGATATGGACTTTTTAGCAATGGGTACTACTACTTGTTGTCAAATAGATTTATCAAGATTATTTAAAAATGGGTTTGATACAGGTCATGGATATGTAAGACCTCCACAAGATATTTCTACTTATAGTTCATTAGCTGCGATAGTTATTCAAGCTAATCAAAATGATCAACACGGTGGTCAATCAATACCTGCGCTTGATTATTATTTAGCTCCAGGAGTTTTAAAAACATTTAAGAAACAATTTAAACAAACTATATATGACTTTTTAGATTTAGAAGGTTTTATTGGTGTTATTAATATAGATAGAATTATTCGAGAAATTGATAAAATTGAAAGTATCGATGTCAATTTAGAAGAATTTTCTGATTATCAAAAAGGATCTAACAGAGTAAAAGAAATATTTAAATTAGCAAGTGAGAAAGCTTTACAAAAGACTGATAGAGCTACACAACAAGCAATGGAAGCTTTTGTACATAATTTAAATACGATGCATTCTAGGGCTGGTGCTCAAGTACCATTTTCTTCAGTAAACTTTGGTACAGATATATCACCAGAAGGAAGAATGGTTACTAAGAATTTACTTTTAGCAACAGATAGGGGATTAGGTAATGGTGAAACTCCGATATTCCCAGTTTCAATATTTAAGGTAAAAGAGGGAGTTAATTATAATAAAGAAGATCCTAACTATGATTTATTTAGATTAGCTTGTAAAGTATCAGCTAAGAGACTTTTCCCTAACTTTGCATTTGTTGATGCTCCATTTAATTTACAATATTATAAACCAGGAGATGTTAATACTGAGATAGCTTATATGGGATGCCGTACAAGAGTTTTAGCTGATGTTACTTCACCAGATAACCAGGTGGTTACAGGAAGAGGAAATTTATCGTTTACAACAATTAACTTACCTAGACTTGGTATTAAATATGGTATAGCTTTAAAAGAAAGAGATAAAGCTGATATGAAAGGTTTCTATGAAGAACTCGGAGAGATTATGGATAAGGTTCGTGATCAACTACTTGAAAGATTCGAAGTTCAATGCAGTAAACACTCATATAACTTTCCATTCTTATTAGGACAAGGAGTTTGGACTAATGGCGAAAAATTAAAGCCAACAGATAGATTAAGAAAAGTATGGAAACATGGTTCATTATCAACTGGATTCATTGGCCTTGCAGAATGCTTAAAGGCTTTAACTGGTGAACATCATGGTGAAAGTAAAGCTAGTCAAAAACTTGGACTTGAAATTATTAAGTTTATGAGAAAAAGGTGTGATGAAAATTCACAAAAATATAATTTGAACTTTACTTGTTTGGCTACACCTGCTGAGGGACTATCTGGAAGGTTTACATCTATTGATAGAGCTATTTATGGAAAAATAAAAGGTGTTACTGATAGAGAATATTATACAAATTCATTCCATGTACCAGTTTATTATAATATTAGTATTTCTGATAAGTTAAAAACAGAAGCTCCTTATCATGAACTTACTAATGGTGGACATATTTCATATATCGAATTAGATGGAGATGTTGCTAGTAACGTTGATGCTTTTGAAAAAGTTATTCGTATAATGAAAGAATCTGGTATTGGATATGGTGCAGTTAACCATCCGGTAGATAGAGATCCAGTATGTGGGTATGTTGGTGTAATCAATGATGTTTGTCCAGGTTGTGGAAGACATGAATTTGAAGGAATACCAGTAGAACAAATTACAGCACCTGAGTGTTGTGGAAGATAAAAATAAAAAATAAAAAGATAGGAGGAATATTTTATGGAAAAAATAGTTGGTGAAGGAGAAAAATTCGAAAGAATTAGAAGAGTTACTGGATATTTAGCAGGAGATGTTTCTAGATTTAATAACGGTAAAAGAGCAGAAGAGAGAGATCGTGTTAAACATTCTGGTGTTAAAGAACTATTAAAAGAGACAAAGTAAATGGAAATTAGATTAGCCGCAGATTTACAACCTGATTCTATTGTTGATGGAGAAGGAATAAGAACAGTTATATGGACTCAAGGGTGTCCACATAACTGTAAAGGCTGTCATAACCCGGGAACACATGATTTTAATGGTGGATTTTTAGTAGATGTTGATGAAGTAATTGAAGAGTTAAAAAAAATAGAAGGTCAAGATGGAATTACCTTATCTGGTGGAGATCCGATGTGTCAAAGTGAAGCTTGTTTAGAAATTTGTAAAGCTGCTAAAGAGCTAGGCCTTAATGTTTGGTGTTATACTGGTTTTACTTATGAAAAGATTCTTAATAATCCAAAACAAAAAGCTTTACTTCAATATATAGATGTTTTAGTTGATGGTAAATTTGTGTTAGAAGAAAAGAGTTTTGATATATACTTTAGAGGTTCTAGAAATCAAAGAATAATTGATGTTAAAAAGAGTCTTGAAGAAGAAAAAGTTATCTGGCTTTCGCAGTATATGGAAGAAAAGGATTACTCTTTAGGTTATAAAAAACCAGAATATATGTTTATTTAGGGATATTAGTGATAATATCCTTTTAATTTATTTTAAATTGTTGAACTTGAAAAGAAAAACTGATATAATCATTGTATGATAGTAATGCTATGATTATGATGGATATTTTTATATATTTTGTTGTTGGGTGGTGACATTTTTGAAAAAGAAAAATTTGACTTATATTTTTGCTGTAGCTCTTTTTATTGGTTTTGCGTCACTTTTTGTTATGTTAATTAATGGTTCTTTTGCAGCTACATTAGATAATGATGCAAGAGTAGCTCCTAATAGTGACTTAACTTATTATATCGATGTTATTTATGATGGAACTGATGCTAAAGCTGTTACTTCTAGTGATACAGCTACAGCTGATGTACATAGTGATTACATATATGTTGAGGATAAAATTCCTGATGGTTTAATTTTTAAAGAATTTGTTTCAACAGAGGATGGAACTATTGGTGCTGTTAAAAGAAGTGATGGTACAAGTTGTCCTGGTTCAGTTGTGGGTGATTTTGCAGGACTTGTTTATAACGAGTCTACTAGAACAGTTTCTTTTAAAGTTAAGAACTTACAAGCAGGTTGTAAGTTAACAGTTGGAATAGTTACAACAACACCAGCTTTAACTGGTAAGAGAATGGATTTTTATAATACAGCTTTTGCGAGAGAAAATGATTTTTCAACTAAATCTAATACAGTTCATGCTTTTATGGGTGATGAAGAAGCGACTTTGTACTCAGTTACTTATAAATATACTGGTACAGTTCCAGATAATGTTCCGGCTGCTCCAGCAGTTAGTAGTTATAATGAAGGAGCAACAGTAGGAGTTGAAGCTGAACCTAATGTTTCAAATTATACATTCTCTGGTTGGAGTAGTACTGATGTTACAGTTACTAATGGATCATTTACAATGCCGGCTAAAAATGTAGTATTTACTGGTAGTTTTACGCAGAAAACTACTTATAATGTTATTTATTCAATTACAGGTGATGCTCCTCAAGGATTTGTTCCTCCAAGTACTAAAAGTTATAGTTATGGAAGTGATGTAAAACTTGATTCTTTAAAACCTGGTGATGTTGTTTCAGGGTATCGATTCTTAGGTTGGAATATACCAAGTACGGTAACGGTTAGTGATGATGGTATTTTTCAAATGCCAAATACTAATATTACTATTACAGGTTCTTTTGAAAAAATTAAATATACAGTTTCTTATCAATTCCAAGGTTCAGTGATTCCTTCTAATGCTAGTAGTTTATTACCAGCAACAGTTTCGTATGAGCCAGGTGAGACAGTTACAGTTGCTGCTGATCCTGTTACTACAGGATATAAATTCTTAGGTTGGTATAAGCCAAAAACATTTGTTATGCCAGAAGAGAATGTTGTTATTACTGGTGAATGGATGCAATTCTCTGGCTATTTTACTCCAAGTATTTCTATTGATATAGCTAATAAAAAAGATACTTATCAAGCTGGCGATGTTGTTAATTTTAATATTGTAGTTACTAATACTGCATCATTTGCTATTAAAGATGTTATGATACAAGAAAAATTAGATGGAGCTACATTTGTAAATAATGGTACTAGTTATACGGTTATGAATGATAGCTTTGTAAAACTTAATACTTTAGCAGCCAATGCTAGTGTAACAATTTTAGCTAAATATGTAGTTTCGAATGATATTGTTAAAGACTATTTAAATGTTGTTGAGTTAACTGGTGCTTTAGCTGATTCAGGTTATTATTTAGATACGACAAACGATTATAAAGTATCTGTTAACTTTAAAGTCTCAAATGTAGCTTTAAATGTTATTTTAAAAAATACTTCTGGAAATAGTTTAACTAATTCACAATTTACATTATATGAAGATGCTAATTTAAGTACAACGTTTGGCTCAGGCATGAACTTTAAAGGATTAGTTCCAGGAAAGACATATTATTTAAAACAAACAAAAGTAGATTCTGGATATCAAATTCTTCCTGATATTTATACTGCTGTTGTGGGTAATGATGGTAGCATTACATTTAATGGTACAAATATTCCTAATACTACAGGTACGGTTGATGTTAACTTGGTAAATGAAGAGATTAATATGTTACCTAATACTGGTGGTCCTGGTAATATTCCATATATGATTATTGGTATTTTGATAATCTTAATATCATCAGTAGGGTATGTTAGTTATACAAAAAAGAAAGGAAGTTTGATCTAATGAAAAAAATTAAAATATTATTAATCATTGTAATTTCATTCTTTATTTCAGTAACTAATTGTTTTGCTAAAGAAATAGATGTTAATAAAATATGTAGTATTACTGGTAAGTATAATTATAGCGATGTAAGTATTAGTGATACAAAGATTTATCTATATCGTATTGCTGATATAAGTAATATTGCTAAATATACTTATGTATCTGATTTCTCTTCATTTGATATTGATGTTAATGGTTTAGCTAATACAGAATGGAATAATTATGCTAAAGAGTTAAGTAAGTATATTGATAATAAAAATATTAAATATATAGATGAGGCTGTTACTGATAGTACTGGTAAGTTTACTTTTAGTAATATGAAAACAGGTTTATATTTATTAAAAGCTGATTCTAAAAAGACTAAAGATTATGAATATTCATCTGGACCGGTTTTGTTAAGTGTACCTAATTTTAATGAAATAGATAATGTATTTATGTATGATTTAAGTGTTGTAATGAAGACTGAGGCTAAATCATTAAATGTTAATCCTGGTAATACTACAAATGTTCCAAATACATTTGATCCATTATATTTATATATTTTATTACTTGGTGTTTCTTTAATTATATTTATAGTTTGTTATATATGCATAAAGAAGAGTAAGAAAAAATAATTGACTATAAAAGGAAGATGATCTTTACATGAAAAATAAGATAATTAAGTGTTTAGTTGTTGTAATAGCAGTGTTTTCGTTATCATGTACGGATGTAGTAGTTGCTGAGCCGGAACCGTTTTATTCTCTTGGATTAAGTACGGAATGGAAGGAAACAGGTAAAAGTCTTATTGTTGTTAATTCAGCCAACTTAAATATAACGAATGTTAGCTCTAATGATGAATTTATTGCTTATAAGATATTAGATGTTCTTTATGATGCTACTAGTAATACTATGAGTTATGATTTTACTGATGATTTTAAATCATTTTTAACTTCTAGTACGGCGTATAATAATCTTTCAATTTCTGATTATATGAAGCTAACTTCTGGTGATATTACATCGGGTTCTACAATTACATCATCTACTTTGGATAAAGTAGTTAGTTTATATGCTAATTATATTAAAACTAAATCTGTTACTGGTACTGATATGACAACTACCGGTAATACTGCAACAGCAAATCTTACGGCTGGTACATATTTAGTTTTACCTAAGACAACTTCTAAAGTTTATGCAGTTATGGTTGGTAATTTACAAATGGAGCCTACTGGTGTTGATAATAATTGGACATTAAATGATACAAGTATAGTTGCGAAAGTTTCTGATGTATCAATAAAAAGACTTGTTAATGGTAATGATACTATTACGTCTGTTGAAAGTTTTAATAATCATAATTATACAATTATTGCTACTCTTCCAAAGTACCCGAGTAATGCAACTAATAAAACTTATGTTATTACTGATTCAACAAGTAATTCTAATCTTTCATTTGATTTTAGTGAGTTAACAATTTATGATGGTGAAATTCAATTAACAAAGAGCTCTAACGGTACTTATATTAATTCTAATGGACAAGTTGTTGTTACTGTTAATACAACTAATAAACAAATGACAGCAACAGTTAATATTGATAATGTTTTAAGTAATACATTAAAATTTAATTATTCTGGTATTATTGAATCTAATAGTGTTCCTTTTGAAAATATGACTTCAACATCAACTCTTAAGTATTCTAATGATCCTTATAGTACTGGAACTACAACAATTAATTCAACATCTAATATTTATACTACTTGTTTTACAATAAGACTTTATGATAAAAATGATCATTCAAAACTACTGGCTAATGGGGTATTTGACTTGACAGATAAAACTGGTAAATTAATCACTCAAGTTACTACTAGTAGTATGCTTACTTATGCTAGTTTCATTGGTACAGCAAGTAATATATACTATTTGAAACAAGTTAAAGCTCCATCTGGTTATAGACTAATAAATGATACTATTACACTAGATCTTAGTTCTCTCGATTCTGGCACTAAGCCATGTTATGTAGTGGAATTAGAAGCAGAAGAGACTAGTGCGTTACCATTTACTGGAGGTTCTGGTACTATTATTTATTCAATATTAGGATTAGTTATAGTGGTTACTGGTGTATCTGGTTATGTTTTATATAGAAGAAAGAATAAAAAATAATTAATTTTAAGTTTGGTAACACAACCTATATTCGGATGTTGTTTAGGTGAATATGAGTAGCTTCAACTCGTAAATATTTTAATGGTATTTGAGTATGGTTTGTTATATATATAAAGAAAGGATGTATAAAAAATGAAGAAAAAAATAATTGGCTTATTAGTTACTATTTTTACATTTGGTTTAGTACTTAATGTTGATGCAGCGGCAATTACTACAGGTTCAACTAAAGGTACTGTTGATACTAATAGTTATATTGTAACTAATGATGCTGCCTTAATGGTTACTAATGCACCTGCAAGTGATACTTTAGCTGCTTATAAAATTCTAGATATTTTCTATAATGCATCTACTAATGTTATTACTTATGAGTTCACTAGTAATTTTAAAGCTTTCTTAGCTAGTTCATCTACTTATAAAAATCTTACTGTAGATGAGTATTATAAGTTAACATCTGGTGATATTACATCTGGTTCTACTAGAACAAGTTCTACATTAGATAAGTTAGCTAGTGCTTATGCAAGTTATGTTAAAACTAACTCCGTTACTGGTACTGATTTAACTTATGATGCAGGAGAAGGTGCTACTGGTACAGTTCTTCCAGCTGGAGCTTATTTAGTATTACCTAAAGTTACTAATAGTGTATATGCTGTAATGGTTGGTAATATTATTCCAACAGCTAATGGAAATGACTGGACTATTAATGATGCAACTATTGTTGCTAAAGTAGCTAATGCTTCAGTTACTAAATCAGTAGGTTCTATTGGACATGCAGAGGGTACTTATGGTGTTGGCAAAGAATTTTCATATTTCTTAGTAGGTGGAGTTCCACAATATCCAACTAATGCTACTAATAAAGTATATACTATGAAAGATATTATAGGTGCTGGACTTGATTTTTCAGCAATTAGTAGTTTTGTTGTTAAAGATGGTGAAACATCTCTACTTGTAAAGAATGATGGTACTGTTGTTAATGCCGCTGGTAATACAGTAGCAACAATTACTATTTCAGGTAAAAATTTAACAATTGCATTTAATGTTGATTATGTTACTAGTACTACTGTAACAGTAGAATATAAAGCTAAATTAAATAATAGTGCTGCATTAGGTGATACAGGAAACTTAAATAGTGCTACATTAACATATTCAAATGATCCATATGGTACTGGAACAGTTACTTCTAATGTTACACAAACATCAGTATTTACTTATGGTGTTGAAGTATTGATTTATGCTAATGGAGACAAATCTAAAGTATTATCAGGAGTTAAATTTGAAGTTTATTCAGATGCTTCATTAACTAATAAATTAGGAGAAATAACTACTGATACTACTGGTAGAGGTCGTTTATCTGGTCTTGCTGAAGGTACATATTACTTAAAACAAGTATCTACAGCATCAGGTTATACTTTACCTAAAGATGCAGTTACTGTAAAAGTTAAACTAGAAGGTTCTACTCCTGGTACTGTTGAAGGTTATTATGAAGCAGAAGTAGCAGCATTTGAAGCTGGTACATTACCATTTACTGGTGGACCTGGTACTATCTTATATACAGTTATCGGTATGATTACTGTTGTTAGTGCCGTATTACTTTTTGTTCTTTATGCAAGAAAGAAAAAACAAGAACAAGCTGCTTAATTAAATAGATATATTTCTCAAATATTATTAGGTTTACCCTTTTAATATTTGAGAATTATCTTAATAAGGAGATGGTTTTGATGAATAATAAAGTAATTTGGTTATTAACTTTGATTTTGGTTTTAAATACTGTTATTAGTAATTTAATTATTAATTTACTTATTATTGTATCTTTTATTATTATTGGTGTTAATTTTAAGAATGAAGGTATTTTAAACGAGTAAATCCATTAAGAAATTTGGTCCTATAATTATATTTATTTTACTTATAATTATTGGCTTACTTATAATGTTATATCCTGTTATTTCTAATGTTATGAATTCTAGTAAAGCTGGAGTAGTTATTAATGATTATTCTAGTGAGATTGCTTCAAATACGGTTAATAAAAATGAAGTTTTAATAGAAGAAGCTAGAAATTATAATAAGGGTTTATCTACTGTTGATATTGTTGATGCTTTTACTAATCCTAAAGAGAATGAGTCTGAGGAATATAAGAGTATTTTAAATATTAATGATAATGGAATGATGGGTTATTTAGATATACCAAAGATAGATATTAAAGTTCCTATCTATCATGGTACGAGTAATGAAGTTTTACAAAAGGGTGTAGGTCATTTAGAAGGTAGTTCTTTTCCAGTAGGTGGTGAGAGTACTCATTCTGTATTGTCTGCACATTCTGGTCTTCCTTCAGCAAGATTATTTACTGATTTGAATCAACTTAAAGTTGGAGATATGTTTTATATCTATATTTTAGATCAAGTATTTGCTTATAAAGTTGATCAAGTACTTGTTGTTGAGCCAGCTGATGTTGATGCATTAGATCTTCAGAAAGGAGAGGATTATGTAACACTAGTTACTTGTACACCATATGCTGTAAATACACACCGATTATTAGTACGTGGGACTAGAGTTGAATATAGTCCTGAAGTTTTAGAAAGTATTTCTGTTGAAAAGAAACTTGGTTCTGATGATATTATTTTATATTCAAGTTTATTTATAGTATTTGTAATATTACTTTTAGTTGTTATCTTTAGTATTAAAGATAAAAAGAAAAAACAAGTAGTTGTTGCTGATACTAATGTTGATATTAATAGTGCTACTATCATACCTCAAGCATCTGTTAATAATGAAGTTAGTACAGTGCAAACACCTGTTAATGTAGTTAGTACTTCAAACGTATCCAATAATAGTACTAATACTACTAATCCTAGTACTGTAGAAGAACTTAATAACGCAAGTGTAGTAAACACCTCACAAACCGTTTCTAATACTAATGTTATTGAGACTTTGGAAGTACCGAGTAATAATACTGTTATAAATAATGTAGAACAAAATACTTTTGATGAAGCAAAAACTGAAGATACTAATGAAGATACAAAAGGAATATAGAAGGGAGTATATTTATGAAAAAAACATTAATATTTAAAGTTATATTAGTTTGTTCATTTTGTGTTATGCTCTTTTCTATATTTAATATTGTTACTTGGTGTGTTGATAGTAAAAAAACTAAAGAAGTAACAGAAAAGATAGAAAAAATAACTAAAGTTAGTGTTGTTAAAGACAGCAAATTTTTATCAGTTGATTTTGATGAACTTTCAAAAGCTAATGATGAAGTTGTTGCCTGGGTACAGGTTTTGGATACTAATGTTAATTATCCAATAGTTAAACATAGTAATAATAGTTATTATTTAAATCATTCATATGATAAATCTTGGAATAGTTCTGGATGGCCTTTTTTAGATTATAGAAATGATATTAATGATTTAACTAGTAATAATATTATGTATGGACATGGTAGGACAGATGGTACGATGTTTGGAAGTTTGAGAAATTTACTAAATTCAGATAGTGAGAGACATATTATTAATATTTCTACTCCTTATAATAATTATATATTTGAGACTTTTAGTATTTATTTAATTTCTGGTACAAATGATTATTTAACTACTGGATTTAATAGCAACGGAGAATTTTTAAAGTTTGTTGATTTAATTAAAAGTAGAAGTATTATTAAGAGTAGTAGTGTTAGTGATTCTAATATTTCTAAATTTGATTCTGGAGATAAAATATTAACTTTGACTACATGTTATAATAACTGGCAAAAATTAGTTGTACATGCTAAATTAACAGGATGGGAGAAGAGATTTTAGACTGGAGGAATGTGTATGAAAAGAGTAGTGAAACTTATTAATGATAATCGTTGCAAAGTAATACTTGGCTCTTTTTTTGTTGCCTTTCTTTTGGTCTTTTTAATTTCTTATTCATTTGCGGCAACTGTACCAGTAGAATCTGTTGAGATAAAGTCTGAAAATTTAGATTATGATAAAAATGATCCTGGCTCATGGAAAATTACTAAGTCTGCCCATTGGATTAGTAAAGGTAAAGCTAGAATTACTTTTGAAGTTAATACTATTGAAAAAAACTATGATAGAAATAGAGATATAATATTTGTTGTTGATAGTTCTGCTTCTATGTATAATGGTGAATTTGATCAAATAAAAAAAAATATAGCGAGTGTATTAACTTTATTAAAAAAAGATACTAAGACAAATAGAGTGGCGTTAATTGATTTTAATGATGAAGCTAGAGTTTTGTCAGATTTTACAACTGATTTAGATTCTATTTCTACTTTAGTTAATAATATAGTTCCATCTGGAAATACAAATTATTATCAAGCATTAGTAAAAGTTGATGATGTTTTAACAAATTATAAATATGATAGTAGTAAAAATGTTAGTGTTGTGTTTTTAACTGATGGTTTTCCAAATGTTGATATGCCTAACGAGAAAACACAGTATGCTTATTTGAAGTCACAATATTCATATTTAAATGTAAAGGCTATTCAATATGGTGAGACTGAAATTGTTTTATCTTGTGTTAAAGGCATAAGTGATAAGCAATACTTGGCTAATAAAGATAATATAGAAAATATTTTTCATAGAGCGATGTTTGGAGCTATTGAGTATGATAATTTTCAAATAACTGATAACATTAATAGTTTATATTTTAGTGCTGAAAAGGCTGAAGCTTCTTTAGGTAATGTTGATGTTACTGATGGTAAGGTTGTATGGAATATAACTGATTCAGTATTTGATTCGGGTGATAGCGCTAAATTGACTATTGATATAACTTTAAAAGATTCAACTGGTAATGTTAGTTTATATGAGACCAATAGTAGTGAAAGTATATTATCTAAAATTGATAGTACAGAAGAAAATATTAATTCTTCTAAGACACCCGTTTTGGCTAGTTCTTATACAGTTTCTTATTTAGGTAATGCTCCAGCTGGTTGCAGTGTTACTAATGTACCTGTTGCGAAAAAATATTTAGTGTTTGATACTGTTGGTATTTCTAGTAATATACCGGTTTGTTTTGGATATCAATTTAAAGGTTGGAAAATAGTTACTAAGAATGTTGAAAAAATAGGAGATAACAGTTTTGTGATGCCTGGATTTCATATCGAATTAAAAGCTACTTGGTCAAAATTATCATTAAATAAGAGTTCAACTGGTACAATAAGTGAGTCGGCTACACTTTATAAAGTAATTAAAAATGAGGCAGAGTCTTTAGGATTAGCTAAAGAATATACTGGTGAACATCAAGATTCTATTGCGGGAGTAGGACGTAATAAAATATATCATTATTATGCAACTTCTGATGATGAGGGAACAGCAATTCTTAATAAGAATAATGTTTTATTTGCTGGTATGTGTTGGCAGATGATAAGAACTACTGATACCGGTGGCGTAAAGATGATTTATAATGGTGAGCCTGATGTAAATGGTAGTTGTGGTACGGATAGAGGATATCATTTTGGCACTGCCGGTATGATAAAATATGGTCCAATGCCAGCCAATGTTTATTATGGAACTGGCTATACTTATGATTCTAGTACTAGTACTTATAGTTTAACTGGCAATGTTATACAAGCTACTTGGTCTGATTCAACATATAATTCAATAGTAGGTAAGTACACTTGTTTAAGTAATACTTCTTCTAGTAATTGCTCTGGAGTATATTATGTTGATTCATATATTGATTCTACTACGGCACATTTAGTTCAGTTTACATCATCAGTTCATTATTCTTATTCTGGATTAATGCAATATAATTTAGCTAATGATTCACCTAGTTATGCTGGTTATATGTATAATAGTGTATATCCGTTTAAAAAATATACTTCTGATACTGAAAAAACATTAAGTGCTAGTTCATTATCAACTTCATATTATTATGCCAGTAATTATACTTATACAGCAAGCACTGGTAAATATAAATTAACTAATGCATATAAAGTATCTTCAACTGATGATTATGCTAGTTTAAAAGGTAAGTATACTTTGATGAAAACCGGTAGCTCTTCAACTAGAACTAGTCTGTATTATATTGCTGATGTATCTGGTTCTACTATGTTATATATTGAAATTACTAATGGTAATTCTTTGAGTAGTTATCAAAGTAATTATACATATGGTAGTTCTTATAAAGACAATGGTAATGGTACTTATACAATCAATAATCCTACTACTATAAGGAACACAGATTGGTATTCTAATTATAGTAATATAAATGGCAAATATTTATGTAAAAATGCTAGTAATAATACATGTAGTTCATTATGGTATGTTACACTTGTTACTGCTAATAAATTTAACTATATCGATGTTAATGCTATGAATTATAAGTATGCAAATAGTTTTACTTATCAAAATGGACAATATGTTTTAACGGGAGAATCTACTACTTTTTGGAATATCTCCGATAGTAATAATTATAATAAACTTAATAATGCACATTATACATGTTTAAATTCTACTGGTACTTGTAGTTCTGTTGCTTATATATATAATGTAAAACCAGCCCAAGGAGGTTATTTTGATACAAATTATTTCTATATTAATTTGAATTCTGGTGAAGATATTAATACAGCTTTAAATAAGATGTTATATGCTGATGATGTTAATAAGTACGATTCTACTGTTAAGAAATCTATTGAATCTTGGTATAAAGATAATTTAAGTAATTATACACAATATTTAGAGGATACTATATATTGTAATAATAGAAATATTCGTAATTTACATGGTTGGAACGCTAATAATGGTAGTGTTACAGAATCTGATTATTTAGAATTCGCAGAATTTGATTCTAGTAGTAATTTATATTGTCCTAATATTACGGATAGATTTAGTATTTCTAATGAAAAAGCCAAATTAAAATATCCAATCGGTTTGATGACAAGTGCCGAAATGAATTTGCTTAATAATGATAAAGCAAGAATAATTGATTATTTCAATGGTTACTGGTTAATGTCTCCAGATTCTTTCTATATTTCTGGAGCAAGGCAGAAGGAAATATCTACTTCTGGTATTTCTAGTGATTATGTGGAATATAATAATGGTGTTAGACCAGCTATATCATTAGCTTCTGGTACTGGATATACATCTGGAGATGGTTCTATGGAAAATCCTTATGTTGTTGATTTAGATACTAATTGATATGGAAAGAGAAATCTTTCCTTTTTTTGTCGATATTTGTCGAACAAATATTTTGACATGTTTTGTCGAATTTGTAGATAAATTCTATTTCTTTACTTATATTATAGTAGAGAGGTGTATTCATGTTAGAAATGGATTTTGGTGTAGTTAAAGGAATGACTATAGTAAAGTTAACAGGTGAATTAACTAGCAATACTTTTTGTAAGTTTAACGAAGAGGTAGACTATTTGTTATATAGTCAGGGTATGCATTATTTTGTTTTTGATTTTAAAGATGTTGATAAAATTGAAGAAAAAGTTTTTGATGAAATACAAAGTAAAATAATTGAAATATTTTTAAATTATGGAAAAGTAGTTATTTATGGTATTAAATGTGTATTTAAAAACATTAAAGATTCTACGAGATTATTTTATGCTAAAGATGAGATAGAGGCTTTGAAATGTTTTAGTATTTAAGAAAGGAGAATATGGAAGAACTACTAAATTATGAGGGTTTAGTATATGGTATTATTCAAAGATATACAAATTATTTTGATAGAGATGATTTGTATCAAGTAGCAATGATTGGACTAATTAATGCGTATCATAATTTTGATAGTAGTCAGGGTACTAAGTTTTCAACTTATGCCTATTATTATGTACAAGGTGAAGTTAAAAAATATGTAAGAGAATCGGGACTTATTAAAGTTTCTAGTGATTTAATTAAACTTAATCAAAGTATTGAAAAAGTTAGAGAACATATGAGTCAAAAACTTGGTAGGGAACCAAGTATTACAGAACTTTCTTTGTTTTTAGAAGTTGATGAAGAAAAAATAGAAGAAGCTAGAGTCGCGGCATTAGATGTTAAGAGTTTAGATTATAGTTTTGAAGATGATGCGACTGAACTTTATAATTCTGTTGCTTCATATGATAGAGATACAGATCCTAGAGTTTTAGATTTAAAAACAGAAATTTCAAAATTACCTGAGGAAGAAAAACATTTAATTGTTGCTAGATATTTTGATGATATGACTCAAAGTGAAGCTAGTCGTGAACTTGGTATTAGTCAAGTACAAGTTTCTAGAAAAGAAGGTAAAATTTTAGAAAAATTAAGATGTAATTTATAAGCTTAAGAGATTTCTTAAGTTTTTTGTATTAATTTTTAATTACTGGTAAAAATATTACTGGTGAAGAATATGGATAAAAAAAGTTATAAAAAAATTGCTGATATGCATAAAGCCGAAGAGAATAGAGTAGGAAATGCAATTACAGCTTTTGTTGTTGGTGGTATTGTTGGTTTACTAGGTGAGACAATAATTGAAGGGTTATGTTGCATCTCTCATATATCTAGGACTGATGCTTCTACGTACATGATTATTATTATGATCTTTGTAGCGAGTTTATCTACAGCTTTAGGTTTTTTTGATAAGTTAGTTACAAAATTTAAAGCGGGATTACTAATACCTATTACAGGATTTGCTCATTCTATGACTAGTGCAGCACTTGATTATAGAAAAGAAGGTCCAATATATGGACTGGGTTCTAATATATTTAAATTAGCGGGATCAGTTATTTTATATGGAATAGTTTCAGCTTGGTTTTTTGGAATGATTAGATTTCTTATAGGAGGTGGATCATGACATTTAAATATGAAAACGTTTATATAAAAGAAACTTCTACTGTTGCTGGACCGTATGAGAAAAAAGGACCTTTAAAAAAATATTTTGATAAGACTTATAATGATTTATATTTTGGAGAAGATTCTTGGGAAAAAGCGGAAATAAAATTAGTTAAAGATTGTTTGAGTTTAATGGTGAAAAAATCTGGAGTATTAAAAAAAGAATTTGACTTGGTACTAGCAGGTGATTTACTTAATCAAATTACGGCTTCTACTTATGGGACAGTTGATTATGGTAAAGGATTTATAGGTGTTTATGGAGCCTGTAGTAGTAGTGTCTTGGAAATGATAATAGCTTCTAATTTTATTGAGAGTAAACAGGCTAATAATGCTTTATGTGTTGTATCTTCTCATAATATGAGTAGTGAAAAACAATTTAGAAATCCTACTGAATATGGTGCGCCTAAACCTAGAAGTGCAACTTTTACAGCGACAGGTGCTGCTTCTATATTACTTACAAATGAAAAAAGTGAGGTGCGAGTAGAATCAGCCACGTTAGGAAAAATAATTGATATGGAAGAAAATGATCCTAATGATATGGGTAGAGTAATGGCACCTAGTGCAATTGATACTTTGAAAAGACATTTTGAAGAAACTGGTAGAGATCCTGATTATTATGATTTAATTTTAACTGGTGACTTAGGAGTTTATGGCAAAGATATTGTTAAAGATTATATGCTTGCTAAAGAAAATTTAGATTTAAATGATAATTATAATGATTGTGGAGTTTTATTGTATGATTTAGAAAATCAAAAAGAAGTTTTAGCAGGTGGCTCTGGTCCTGTTTGTAGTGCTCTTGTTAATTATGGTTATGTTTATAATCAATTGAAAAGTAAAAAAATAAAACGAGTTTTATTAATTGCAACTGGGGCTTTATTTTCGCCAAGTCTTTTGTATCAGAAAGAAAATATTAATTCTATTGCTCACGCTATTAGTTTGGAGGTGGTGTAGTTGTTACTTATTAATTCATTTCTATTTTGTGGATTTATTTGTATGATTTCACAGATTATTCTGGATAATAGTAAATTAACACCTGGACATATTACGAGTATTTTAGTAGTGTTTGGCGCATTCTTAGACTGTTTTAGTTGGTACGATAGTATAATTAAGACAGTTGGTGCTGGTGCCTTAGTTCCAATTACTAGTTTTGGTCATTCCTTAATTCATGGAGCTTTAGCTAAAGCTAATAGTCAAGGACTAGTTGGTATTTTAATGGGAATGTTTGATTTAACAGCAACTGGTATTACTTCGGCTATTATATTTTCGTTTGTATTTGCGCTTATTTTTAAACCAAGGGATTAATTATTTTAATAAATAGTTATCTCTTTTTGTTTAGTGAAAAATGTGATATTATATTACTAGATAATAAAGTAGGTGAATTTAATGAGATGTAATAGATGTGGTTCTGAAAATAAAGATGGTAGTGTATTTTGTGCTTTTTGTGGTGGAAAGATAGCTACTAATGATACTGGCTCTACTGTAAGTAATTCAAAGAATGTTAGTAATAATGGTAATGATGGTTTTTCTGATGTTTTTAGTGATAGTCGTATTCAATTAAATAATCCTACTGGATATTCTAATGATTGTGTTAATAATACTGCTACACACAATAATGGCTTTAATGTCAATGATATTAATTCTAATATTACTAATGTTAATGTTCAGTCTAGTAATGATACTACTGATAATGGTAATGATTCTTCTAGTGCTTTTTCTGGTACGGGATATCAAAATGCTGGTGTTCAAAATAATTTAAATAATACTAGTTTTAATAGTGTAAATGCTGGATTTAATAATACTAATGTTTCTAATTATCAGAGTACTAATAATATTCAAGGTTTTGATAATAATGTAGGTGTTAATAATCAAAATAATAATATGAATAATACTAATACTAGTAATCAGAATAATATTAATGTTTTTAATAATTTGAATGGAAATACTGGATTTGGATATGGACAGTATAATTCTAATCAAAGTTTAAATATTGGTAGTGTACCTAATATTAACAATAATCGTACTAGTAATAAGAAATTTAATAAACTTGGTATTATTATGGCTTGCATTGTTGCGGTTGTAATTTTTGTTTTTGTATTTGATGTACCGGCTCTTCTTTCTGGTAAGAGAACAATAATGATTTATATGATAGGATCTGATTTGGAGTCTCAATATGCAGCAGCTAGTTCTGATATTGAAGAAATTAAATCTTCTGGTTTGGACTTTGATGAGGTCAATGTTTTAATTTATACTGGTGGAACTAAAAAATGGATTAATGGAGAAATTCCTGATGATAAAAACGCTATATTTAAAGTGACAAGTTCAGGACTTGTAAAGTTGGAAGAATATGAAAAAAGTAGTATGACTGATCCTAGCAATTTAACTAATTTTTTAAATTATGGCCATGACAAGTTTAAGTCTTCAAAATATAGTTTGATTCTTTGGGATCATGGTGGCGGACCTATTCTTGGTTATGGATTTGATGAAAATTATGTTGGTACTTTAACTTTAGCTAAACTTAAACAAGGATTAAGTAATAGTAAATTTAATGGCAAAAAGTTAGAAATGATTGGCTTTGATGCCTGTTTAATGTCTAGTGTTGAGGTTGCTGATGCATTATCTGATTATGCAAATTATATGTTAGCGTCTCAAGAGGTAGAGCCTGGTTTTGGTTGGGATTATTCTTTCCTTTCTACTGTTACTAATAAAACTAGTACGGTTGAGATGGGAACGGCTATAATTGATTATTATGGTAATTATTATAAAGGTATGAATGGTGCCAAAGGAATCACTTTATCATTACTTGATCTTTCTAAAATTAACGCGGTTGAGTCTAAAATTAATGATTTATTTAAAGATGTTGATGATAATTTAACCATTGATTATTCGACTGTTTCTCGTACTAGAAACTCCGCTAAATCATTTGGAAAAGTTAGTGTTAATACATCTTATGACTTAGTTGATTTATATGATCTTGTTGATAAAATGCCTAGTAAGTATGATACTAAAATAGAGTCTTTACAAGGTGTACTTAATGACTTTGTTGTATATCAGACTACTGATTTAGAGAGTACTTATGGTGTATCAATATATTTTCCATATGAAAATAAACAATATATAAATGAAATAATTACTTTATATAAAGGATTTGGCTTTGCTAATGAATATACTAATTTTATTACTAACTTTTCTTCTAAGCTTACAGGAAATAAGATAAGTAATTGGAGACTTAGTGATAATGTTCCTGTAGTTGAAAAAGATAATGTTGTTAGTGTTAATGTACCTAGTGATGTTTCTGAAAATTATAGTTCGGCAAGTTATGTTATTTTTGAAAAGTCTGATAATAATTATTATATTCCTAGATATAAAGGTACTGATGTAACTGTTTCTGGAAATACTTTTAGTACAACAGTTTCAAAAAAAGGTTTGGTTGCTTCTGATGATACGGATACTGTTTACTTAACTGTATTGGAATCTGAAAAAGGAAAAGGTTATGTTAAATATTCAATTCCATCAATATTACAAAACTGGGGCGACAGTATTTCAGATAATTTTGAAATGAAGTCAGCTTATATTGAGTTTGTTGTTGATAAAGATCATCCTAAAGGATATATATCTTCAGCCGTGCCAATTATTTCGGATGATAACTTGGTTGCTCCTAAAATAAGCTATAATCTTAAAGATTTCAAATTGGTACAGTTATGGAACTTTTCTTATAAAATTTTTGATGATGCCGGTAATTATACTACTAACTGGGAAAGTGCTGGTACTATGAATGGTTTTGAATTTGATTTATCTAAGAAATTCGAACTAGAATTTAGAGATCTTGATGTAAGTAAAGAATATTATATATTATTTTATATAAGTGATAGTCAAGGTAATAGATATACTACTAACGCTGTTAAAATTAAGTTATAAAAAATAAAGTCAACTGTTATTAGTTGACTTTTGATATTTCTATTATTTTTTCCATATTATCATCTGTTGCGACAATATTTTTATGGTCTTTATGACATTTTTCACATTTATAAAGAATTTTATAGGTATCTTTATATTTTTCAATACCAGTAGGTTTTAATAAGCCTTTGCAAGTATTTTGTCTATCTCCTGGATTTATGTCTACATGTTTTGAATATAGACAGTATGGACAATGATCTCTAGCTGTATAGCCTAGAGGTTTTACTTCTTTATGGCAGTTCTCACAAGTAAAACTTTCATCACGCATTGTAAATTGTTTCATAAAATCACCTAAATATATTATAAACTTTTTAGGAAAAAAGAAAAATATATTTTTATTAATGTTAAAAATTTGTTATACTTGTAATGGATATAAGTTAGAAATGAGTGATAACATGGATTTTAGAATTAATGAATTTGAAGGGCCATTGGATTTATTACTTCATCTTATTAAAGAGAGTAAGATGGATATAATGGATATTGAAATTGAAAAGATAACAGAACAATATATGAATTATTTAGATTTACAGGAAAAACTTAATTTAGAAATTGCTTCTGAATATTTAGTTATGGCTTCTGAACTTATAGAACTAAAATCTAAGTTGTTATTGCCGAATGTTAAGAATGAAGAGGGAGAAGAGGAAGACCCTAGAGAAGAACTTGTAAATAGGTTGTTGGAATATCAAGCTTATAAGGAGATAACTAAGGTTTTCCAGGATAAAGAAAACTTAAGAAAAGAAATATATACTAAGTCACCTGAAAATATAAGAAATTATATAGAAGAAAATACAGCTATTACGACTGATGTTACATTAGATGACTTGGTTGATGCCTTTAAAAAGTTTTTAGAAAGAAAAAGTGATAACAAACCTTTACAAACTAAGATCACAGTTAATGAAATATCAGTTTCTTCTAGAAGGTATGAGATAAAGAAAATATTAAAGGATAAGAAAAAAATATCATTTTTTGAACTTTTTCCAGTTGTTTCTAGAGAGTATGTAGTGGCGACTTTTCTAGCAATATTAGAAATGGCTAAAAATAAGGAACTTAAGATTAGTCAAAATGATACTTTTGATGATATTATTTGTGAGGCGGTGTAGGATATGAAAAAAGCAGTTTTGGAAGGCCTTTTATTTGTTGTGGGTGAGGAAGGACTTACTTTAGATCAAATAGAAGATGTTTTAAAAATAGAAGAGAGTGAAGCTAAAGAATTATTGTTTGAACTTAAACATGATTATGAAGACGAGTCTAGAGGTCTTAGAATAGATTTTTTAGGTAATAGATTTAAATTAACTACTAAGTATGAACATCGTGAATATTATCAAAAGTTACTTGAGAATCCTGAAACCAATACTTTAAGTCAGGCCGCTTTAGAGACTTTAGCAATTATTGCTTATAATGAACCTGTTACTAGAATACAAGTTGATTCTATGAGAGGTGTTGGTTCTACGCAAATAATTAGGAAACTTGTTGCGAAAGGATTCATAAAAGAAGTGGGTAGAAGTGATTTACCTGGTAGGCCTATTTTATATGAAACTACTAGTGAATTTTTAGATTACTTTGGTTTATCTACTATAGATGATTTACCTGATATGAATAGTTTCATTGAAGAAAGTGAAAAAGAAGATTCCGATGAGTCTGATTTATATACTTCTAAATATAAAGAAGAAGTAGAAGTTTAATAAAAAATGTTGATGTCTAATTAAAAAGTTGCTATAATTAGATTGTCTTGCTCGTATGGCGGAATTGGTAGACGCGGTAGACTCAAAATCTACTTCTAGCGATAGAGTTCCGGTTCAAGTCCGGATACGAGCACCAGATTGCATTATTCGAACTTTTATAGTTCGTTTTTTATTGGAAAAAGTTAACTTTTTGACAGGGAGTATTTTTTGTGATATTATAGGCACTGCAATTATGAAAGGAATGGATACTTGTATGACTGAATTTGAATGCCTTTTTGATGATGTTAGTGAAGATGATTTGTTTTTATTTACTGAAGATAATGATTGGATTGATTTAGGTAATAGATTTGACAATGGTGACTTTAATGGTAAGCTTAAAATTAGTTCTAATCTTTGTGATAATAGTAGTTATTATAGCCAATTTGATTTTGATGATAAAGAACTTTCTATGTTGATAGAGAAGGCTAGCTCTTTATTTAGTCGTAGTGATGTTTTGAGGGCTGCTGGTGTTATTGAAGAGAATGCTTCTAAAGATACAAAAGTAAAAAGATATTCAATTTAGAATATCTTTTTTACTGGGTTAAAACATTAGTAATAATTTTAATTATTTCTTTTTTCATAATGTCGTAGTTCATTGTTTGATGATGGTGATATACAACTTCGTGACAATAGTTTTCAACTATGCCAATGATGATATGAACTTTTTCAAAGATATTTTCTGATGTTAAGTTATTTTCATTAAGAGTATTAATGATTGCCTTTGTTGTATCAATTTCTCTTTTTTTGAAAATGTTAGCAATATCTTGATCTAGATGTGACATAGCAAGCATTTCTTCATGGGCCTTTTTTGATAAAGTATGTTTTTTTATAAAAATATCTAACATTTGATTTAAAAGTTCTTCTAAGTTATCTATTTTGATGACATTATTTTTCAATACTTCTAATATAGGAAACATTATATTATCTGAATATGTTTTTATACCTTCAATGAAAATTTCTTTTTTATCGTTAAAATATTGATAAATAATGCCAGTTGATACTCCGGCATATTTAGCTATATCATTTGTATTAACGTTATAATATCCTTGTTCACACATGAGTTTAAATCCTTCAGATATTATTTTGTTTCTTTTTTCAATTGATCTTTTTTGCTTTGGTATTCTTGTTTCTGACATTATATCACGTCCTTTTATTAAAGATTATACATGTTAGAGGCTCTTTTTTCAATAAAATGTGATAAAATTATCATATTTTATTGATTTATATTTTTTATTTGGTTATAATTGTATCGAAATGTGAAAAAAGTATCATATTTAGGAAGGATATTTTATGGGAGAATTAATTAGTTTTAAAAATGTAAAAAAAACTTATGTTGTGGGTGATACTAAGTTTAATGCATTGAATGGTGTTAGTTTTAATATCAATAAAGGAGAGTTTGTTGTTGTGCTAGGACCATCTGGGGCAGGAAAGAGTACGCTTCTGAATTTATTAGGATGAATGGATAAGGTTACATCTGGTACCATTAAAGTTGGGGATAAAATTATTTCTAATTATGCAGATAGTGAACTTACTAATTATAGGGCGGAGGATGTTGGATTTATATTTCAGTTTTATAATATATTACCAACACTTACAGTTTTAGAAAATGTACAAATTGTTAATGATATAGTTAAAAAACCTAAGAAAGCAAAGGATATATTAAAACAAGTGGGACTTTCTAGTCATTATAATAAATTTCCTAATCAATTATCTGGTGGAGAGCAGCAAAGAGTTTCTATTGCGAGGGCTATAACGAAGGATCCATTATTATTACTATGTGATGAGCCAACTGGAGCATTAGATTCTAAGACAGGAGTAGAAGTATTAAAACTTTTGAAAGAGCAGTGTGATGCTAATAATGGTGAGAATACAGTTATTATTGTTACACATAATTCATTGATTGCGGAAGTTGCTGATAGAGTTATTCGCTTGAAAAATGGAAAAGTTGAAAGTAATGAAGTGAATAAAAAACCTAAGGATATAGATGAGGTTGTATGGTAGTATGTTAAGAAGAAAGATGTGGCGAGATATTTCGCAAAATAAATCGCAGTTTTTAACTATATTTTTAATGGTTCTTATTGGTGTAATGGTATATGTTGGTATTGAAGCATATATGGCTGGTATGATTAATGCTGCGGATAGTTTTTATGAGAAAAATAATTTACAGGATTTAAATGTATTAGGTACTTCTTTTAGTAATGATGATTTAGAAAATATTAAATCATTAGATCATGTTAGTAATGCTGAAAGAAAACTTGTTATTAATGCAATTGATGCTGATGATAAAAATAAATCATATTTAGTTAGTTTTATTGAGTCTAATGATATATCTAAATTTTATGTTTTTGATGGTGAAGAATTTAATGCTTCAAAGAAGGGTGTTTGGCTAGATAAGTTTTATGCAGATAAGAATAATCTTAAAGTAGGAGATAGTATCAAAATTAAGTATGATTCGTTTGTGTTAGAAGAAAAAATACTTGGATTAATTAATGTACCAGATCATATATATGATGTTAAAAATGAGTCTGATATTGTTCCTGATAGAAGTATCTTTGGTTTTGTTTATCTTTCATATAAAGAAATACCAGAAGATTACGTTAAGGATTTATATTTAAAACAAATAGAAAAAATGATGTATGGAGATGTTACTTTAGATGGATTTAATTATTTAGAGTATATTCCATATAATTACATCATGGTTGATGTTGATAAGAAAAGTAATGTAGAAAGTGTTAAAAATGATATAGAAGATAGTGTTTCAAGTGTTTTAGCAATAATAAAAATAGAGGATACTGCGTCTTATCTTATGTATCAAGGAGAAATTGATGAAGGTAGTGCTTATGTAGGAATATTCTCTGGACTATTTTTGTTTATTGCTTTACTTTCGGTTATTACTACTATGGCTAGGGTAATTAAAAAGCAAAAATTGCAGATAGGTACTTTAAAAGCTTTAGGTTTTAAAAATAGAAAAATAGTATTACATTATATTGGTTATGCTTTTTGGGTTTCTTTGTTTGGCTCTGTATGTGGAATATTATTGGGAAGATATTTTATTGGTAGTGTATTTTTAAATCTAGAAATGTCTTTTTTTGAAGTTCCTAATGGTGTTCCAGTTATTGTTCCTGAAAGCTATTTGATGGCAGCTCTTGTAATTTTAATTATTTCAATTATTGCTTATTTTACTTGTAGAAGGGAATTAGGAAAAAATCCTGCAGAATCTTTAAGAAATGAAATACCTAGTGTAAAATCTAGAAGTTTAAATATTACAACAAAGGGAATTTTTAAAAAACTTGGTTTTTCAACAAAGTGGAATTTAAGAGATGTTATTAGAAATAAATTTAGAACTATAACTGGTGTACTTGGAATTGTTGGCTGCTGTACATTGATTGTTTGTGCGCTTGGAATGCTTAATAGTATGAATCATTTTATAAAATTACAATTTGATGATTTGTATAGCTTTGATTATAAGTTGAGTTTAAAGGAAAATATCTCTAATGAAGAAATAAGTGTATTAGAAGATAAATATGGTGATAATACTAGTCAGACATTGGGTATAGAAACAAAAGAAGATTCTGGAAAAAGAGTTGCACATACTATTTTTGTTGATGATAGTAATGGTATGATAAAGTTTCAAAATGATAAAGGGAAGTTTATTGAACTAAATAGTGATGAAGGTGTTTATATTACTTATAAAATGGCTGATATTGAGGGTTATAAAATAGGTGATACACTTACTTGGCATGTATATGGTGATAAGACTTATTATAAATCTAAGATTATTGGTTTTAATAAGGATCCTCAGAGTCAGAATGTTACGATGACTAGAAAATATATGGAGAGTTTAGGATTAAAATATAAAGCTGATTCATTATATACTGATTATAATCTTGCTGGTATTAAAGAACTAAAAAATGTAAAGTCTATTCAGGATATAGATTCTTTAAAAGATGGAGTTTCATCTATGTTATCTATGATGCGTGAAATGATTGTATTGATTATTTTCTTTGCAGTATTGCTTGGTGTGATTATTATTTATAATATGGGAATTTTATCTTATAGTGAAAAGCAGTATCAGTTTGCCACTTTAAAAGTATTAGGATTTGATGATAAAAAAATTAAAAATATTTTTATAGAACAGAATATTTGGATTACAGTTATATCAATTATTATAGGATTGCCATCTGGATACTTTTTGACAGCTTGGTTATTTAAGGAATGTTTAGATGAGGCATTTGATTTTTCAGTACATATAAATGCTAGTACTTATATTATTGCTAGTGTGATGACTTTTATAGTTTCGTATTTAGTTTCTAAGTACTTGGCGAGAAGAGTTAAAAGTATTGATATGGTTAGTAGTTTAAAAGGAAATGAATAGGTACATATTAATAATATGTATCTTTTCTTTGACGTAAATTAAACGGTATATATGGATGTTTTATAATGAAAAGAAAAAAAATTATTTTTATGTATTGCTAAAGATGAAAAAGTTTATTATAATTAAATAGACATAGTAGGAAAGGTGGCGGGTGATACATTTAACAGAAATGATTGGTGAAGAATATGAAAAATAATGGTGTAGAAGTAGAAGCACAGAAGATATATAAGCGTAAACTATTTGTTAAAGTAGTTAAGATTGCTTTTTTACTATTATTGATTTTGATTTCAATTATTTATTTGTTTTTATATATCATTTATGCTGGTGGTCGTTTTACTGTTTCACTGGATAAGAATATGTCTAATCGTAAGAATGTATTTTTATCGGAGAACGGTAATGTAAAAAACAAGGCAAGAAAGTTATCTGCAGATACTATTGAATATATGGATAATATATCAATTAACTGGTTACCTGATAATATCGATATTGAGAAAACTGGTGGTCATAATGGAGATAATTATATTGCATATACTTTCTATGTGATTAATTCTGGAAAAGAAAAGGTCAATTATTGGTATGAGATAGATATTGATGATACTATTAAAAATGTTGATGAGGCTATCCGAATTATGATTTATCGTAATGGTGAAAGAACAGTTTATGCGAAGAAAAGCAAAGAAACTGGTCAAGCTGAGCCTGGTACTAAGAAATTTATTTCATCGAAAATTGCTATTCTCGAACAGAGAAAGAATTTTAAGCCAAGTAGTAAAGATCGATATACGGTCGTTGTTTGGATTGAGGGAGATGATCCTGAGTGTAAGAATGATTTACTTGGCGGTGAGATTAAATTACACATGGATTTCACAGAAGAACATGTCGATAAATAAGGAGTGAAGAGGAATATGGAAAAAAGAAATTCTAAAAAAAGAAAAAAAAGTAAGAAAATATTTATAGCAATATTGATGATCTTATTTACTGGTGTCATTTTAACAGCAAGTACTTATGCTTGGTTTACTGCTAATAAGACAGTTACTGTTAGTGAGATCGACGTTAATGTTACTACATCTGAAGGATTACAAATTTCAACAGATGCTGCTACTTGGAAAACGGTAATTTCAAATGATGATATTACTGGTGTTACTTATACTGGAAATACGAATCAGTTACCTAGAGAAACAGCTACTATTAAACCAACTTCTACCATTGGTGAAATTGATGGAACGACTGGGTTTATGAAAATGTTTGTTGGTACTGTAGAATCTAATGCAGCAGGTAATTATATTTTAACTGCTCAACAAAGTACTGAAACTAAATCAACTACTTCTGGTGATTTTGTAGTATTCGATTTATTCTTTCAAACAAATGCTGCTGCTACTGTATATTTAACTTCTAGTTCAAGCGTTGCTGCTTCAAAAACAGCTACTGGTATTCAAAATGCTGCTCGTGTTGCTTTTGTTGAACAAGGAAATCTTGCTGCTGGTGCTGATGCTGATACTATTAGGGCTTTAAAGAATGATGGTACTGTAGCACCTATTATTTGGGAACCAAATAATGATGTTCATACAGCTGCTGCTGTTAAACACGCTGCCGATGTTTATCAAATTTCTACACAACAAGCAGGCGCACCTAAACTTGCCTATAAAGGTGTAAAAAAAGATATTTCTGATACAGCAAACATTCCTTTGAATTCTGCTGAAGCTGATTATTTTGCTGATGTTACGCCAAACATTTCAACTACTGCTGCTGGAATACCTACAACAAAATATGAAAGATTATTCGATTTAAAAGCAGGTGTTACAAAGGTTAGAATTTATATGTGGGTTGAAGGTCAAGATGTTGACTGTGAAGATAATGCTTCTGGTGGTGCAGTTGCTTATAACTTACAATTCAGTACATTAGATAAGGCATAATATTTTATAAAAAAAGTAAGACCTTCAGTTGAAGGTCTTTTATTCTATTATAAGGTGTGATTATATGAAAGAAGATATAGTTGATATTTTAGAATTAAATAACGAAGAATTAGTTGAATTATATGAAGAAATACTTAAGCATATTAAATATTTAAATGATAGCATTCTTGAAGAAAGCGAAGGTACTACTAATGAATAGATTAACGGTTATTAATAAAGATATTTCTATTAATACTAAACATATTGATGAATTTGAATTAGAACTTAAATCTGGTACTAAAAAAATGAAAGAAAAATTTCATAATAAAGCTATCAAAGAAAGAAATGCTTATATAAATAAAGAAATTGATAAATTTATGAGATACGAAAAAGATATATATAAATTAATTAAGAAGAAAGTTAATGAGATATATCCAAAAGATAATACATTAGAATATGATAAGTATCGTGAAAAATTATCTAATTATAAAAAGACTATTATATTTAATAATGATAAATACAGTTCTTTCTTTAAACTTAATATTTTTAGTTTGATTAGTAAAATTGATATAGATGATAGTGTTTCTTTAAATGATGTTAATGATATTTTGAGTAAGATTTTTAATATATTTAAGGATGCAGGTGTTAGTCTTAATGCTGAAGATTTTACTTATTCAATGTTTACTTATGAATATATGTCATTATTTATTAATTCTTTTGGCAATAATGATTTTAATGATATCATGAAAAAGTCTTTTGATAATATTTATTGGGAATGTCCTGATATTATTAAACATATTAAACTTAATTTATGGTTTCTTATGGATAAATATAAAGAAAAGTTAGATATTTATAGTAACTCTAAGGCAATTGATCTTTTAAATTCAACTGGTTTATCTAAGAATGAATTACTTAATAAGTATTTGAATGATATTAGTAATTTAGAGATTAAAATAGCGAGAGATGATTATTATAATTTAGAGACGTTTATGTCTAAAAAGAAAAATATTTTGGATTATTTAAAGGATTCATCTACGAGAATTAAAAATTTTGATCAATTTGTAATAGATGGTACTTTTGAAGAATTAACTGATAAATCTAAATATTATAATGATATGGTTGATTTATCTCATACTCTTGGTGTTTTAAAGATGTATTATAGATATGAGTTTATTATTAAAGATATGCAAGATAAATATAATAAACGTAATGAAAATAAGACTTTGTATGAACAAAAACTTAAGGAAGTTAAAACCGAAGAAGCTAAAAGAAGTAAGATTTATAATGATTATCTTAAAGCTACTGGTAAGAAAGGATTATTTCACCGAGTAAATCCACAAGAAGAGAAGAGTACTAAATTAGAAATAAATGAAGAAATATTAAAACTTGTTACATTATATGATGAATTACATGATTTAGAAATAGTTGATATGATTAATAAAAATACTACTAATGTTTCTAGTTTATATGATTTGTTTTCTTTAAGCTATAGTTCTTATTATTATTTAGAGAAGATGTTTAAAGAACATTTTGCTGAAGATGTTAATTTTTCTTTTGATGAAGAACTAGATAAATATTTTGATTTTATTTATAGTCCATATAATGAATTTTTAACTAAGATTTACGCATTTACTAATTCTTCTGTTCCTTTAGTAATAGTTGACAAATATAGATTATTAGGTATTAATGTTACTGCTGATGATATTAATAATGATTCATTGGATGCTTTTATGGATACAGTTAATTATGTAAAGACTGTTTATGATATTTCTAAAAGTAAATTGTCTTTGGAAAATATTAATTTTATTATTAAATTTAAAAATTTTGACCCTGTTGAAATAGATGATGATGTTATTGAAGATGTTATTTAGTGTAAAGTAGTGTTAAATACTTAGTGTTTAATTGATATTTTAGTATATAATATAATTAGAATATGAAAGTTGGTGATTTGTTTGGCAATAACTAGTGAGAGTCAGATTGTTAATATGAATGATGTGTATAAATTCTATGGTAAAGATAAAGGTATAATCAATACTGAATGTAGTAATTTTTATTCTAAAGCTAAATCTTATATTGATTTACTTACGGAAAATGATATTATGAATGTTGGTGATGTTGGTTCTAGAGTATTATTTGAAAAATTACTTGAAGAATTGGATATTTTTAAAGATGCTATAAATAAATATACTGAGGATAGACGTGAATACTTTAAAAAATTGAAAGCTAAGCAAGAAGCTGAATTTCAGGCTTATCAAGCTAAAGTTAGGGAAAAAGAACTTGCAGAGCGAAGCATACGTCAAGCTAATATTGGGTAAGGAGGTTTTTTATGGCTGATATTGATGGTGCAGCAGTAGCACAAGGTGCAATTGTTGGTGCTGGTACTTTAGAGAATACTATTGCTAATAAAAAAAGTGTTTCTTATTCAGATTCTCTTTCTATGTGGTCTGATGATGATATCGAATTTGTACTTGAAAGTTTGAGAGATTTGCGAGATAGTGCAGAGAATTTTCACAGCAGTTTTTCTAAAGCAGAAAACGATATTATATATTGCAGTTGGTATAATACAGCTACTGGTGATTCTGAATTTTATGATCATGTATGGAACAATGTTATAAATGGTGCTGGTTTTGAAGCGGAAACTTTAAAAAATATTTTTTATGATGATGGTAAGGAAACTGGTGGTTTGAAAGGATTTAATGATGCACCTAATTTTAGTCATCTTATTAGTGCTATTGAAGAATTAAGACAGGCTATTATTGATTATTCTAATGGTACTAATGTATATGCTGCTAGAGACATTTTATCTACTTTGATAAATATTGGTGAAGGTGATGATAGTTTTCTTGGAAATTCATCTTATTATGGAGCTGCTTCTGCAGGAACTCTTTCTGCGCCAGACATTGAATCTATTGAGCCTACCAAAACTGTTGAAATTCCAAAAAATGAAGATGTCACACCTATATTTTCTACTGATATTGAGAAAAATGATGAACTTGATGGTGCCGATAATATCCCTATGGAAGATAGTGTTACAGATAATATTACTAATATTTCAGCTAAAGACTTATTAATTGATGCTGTAAAGAACTCAAATGGTATAGTTTCAGCTGGAGCTACTTCTGTGCTTGGAAATGCTTTTTCTAAAGGAGTTGAAAGTAGAAACAAAATTGATTCTAAACTTGAGGCGGAAAAAATTGATGATATTATTGAGCCGGAAGAGCCAATTCCTAATTTAGATGAAGATGAAGATAATTTATTTGATGATGTTGTTTCTACTGTTACTTCAATCGTTACACCTGATGTTCCTAATACTACTATTAATGGTAAAAATGTAGAGGGAAAATCTGGATCTAGTATTGCTATTCCAGCAATAGCAGGTGTTGGCGTTGCCTCTGCTGGTGTAGTTGGTGGTAAAGTTTATATGGATAAAAAGAAAAACGATGATGATAATAAATTTGACGATTTTGAGTTTGAAAATTTAGATGAACAACAACAAAATCCTATTAGCAATGATGCTCTAGAAAGTGTTGTTGACTTTAAGAATAAAATAATTGATGATGATTTATAAAATTAATATTTTATTTAGCCATGGAATGAAAATTCCATGGCTTTTTGTATGGTATTTTGCATTTTACTATGTTATAATTGATAATGAAAGAATAGATAGAGTGGTGGTTTAATGACTTACTTAAAAAAAATATTTAAGTCTATTGCTTATACTTTTTTAGTTTTATTAGTAAGTTTGTGTATATATACTTTTGTAGTAACTGATATTATGAAAAAAGACTATGTAAATGTCTTTGGTTATACTTATTTTGTTGTTAAAACTGGGAGTATGTCAGGTACATTAGAAGTTGACGATATAATAATAGTAAAACTTTCTAAGGATGCAAATTTAAATGATATTATTACTTATGTTAATGATGATGGTGAAATTATTACACATAGATTAGTAAGAAAAGTATCTGGTAAATTAATTGCTCAAGGAGATGTTAATAATGCTGAAGATAATCCAATTACTAATGATCAACTTGTAGGTGTTGTAAAACTTGCTATTTCACCTAGTTTTATACTTAAGCTAGTCGCAACTTTTTTGATTTTATTTATATTTCTAGCTCTAATTAATTTTGATAATATTATTCAAAAATATATTATAAAAGAAAAAAAGAAGGTTGTTTCTGGTACTGTTCCAGAAGAAATATTCGTTACTAAAGAACATAAGAAGGAAGAAAAATCCGGTCTTACAGTTACAATACCTTTAAACGAAATTGCTAATATAGAAAAAGCTCAAGAAAAAGAACTCGAAAGTGAAGAAGAAATTGAAATATTAGAAGTAGAGGATGTTATAGATATTGATAATAACAGTATTGTTACAAAAGAAAGAAATACGGCGAGAGAGAGAGAAAGGGAATTATTAGAACAAATATCTAATTTATTAAGAATTAAAAATGATAGTTTGACAACTACAAGAATTAATAAAAAATGGTTAACAAAATATCAATATGTTTATAAGCTTGCTCTTATTGTTAATACTGGTGATTTGATAGAATTAGAAGAAGCCATCAATCATCCAACATTTAAAGAAATATATGATTATGATTTAGATAGAGCAGGATTATATGAAAATCTTCGTAATAAAATATATGATATGCCAATTTATGTATTTTTAAGAATTTTAACTTTTGCTATTTTATATAATGATGAGGAATTCTTTGATGGTATTTATAAGATTATGAAATATAAAATACAAATAGATAAACTTGGCTATTTTAAAGAAGTAAAAAAGAATGATACTTATGGTAGAAAACAATTAAAGTCTTTAATTACTTTTATGCAAAAAATACCAATGAAATTTGATAATAAAAATGTTTTTGAACTTGAAAGGATTGAAAAATACGTAAAACTAAAAAGTTATGTAAATAATTAATGGAGGGATTTGCTTTGGCAGGAAGTAGAAAAATTAATAACAAGTTAATATTTTATATATTTTATACTTTAATTATTTTAATAGCTTGTTTTAGTATAATTAGTTTACTTACTGCTAAAAATAGTTTTAGTAATGATCCCGAAGAAAAGTGGGATGGAGTAACAGTTGCTTCGTCTTTTTCTGCTGGTAATGGAACTTTAGATAATCCTTACATTATTAAATCCGGTGCAGAATTTGCTTACTTTAAAAAGTTAATTGAAGGAGAAAATGCCAATTTATATAATGATAAATATTATAAACTTGGTAGCAGTATAAATTTTGATAATCATGAGATACAGGCAATTGTTGGAGTGTTTTCTGGAGTATTTGATGGCAATGGATATACTCTTAAAAACATTAAAATAATTAATGCTTCAGTTATTGATAATTATAATTATTATGGTATATTTTCAATTATAGAAAATGGAGAATTTATAAATACTAATTTAAATAATATTGTTGTTAGTCCTAGCAGTTCAACATTAAATTATAGACTTGGTACTATTGCTGGTGTTGTTAAAGGAAAAAGTAATATTTCTAATATATCTATTACTACTAGTAGTATTGACTTAAGGAATATTACAGAGTCAACAGATAATATTTTGGCTGGTGTTGTAGGTAGTATTTCTAAAGAAAGTAAATTCTTTAATATTTATGCCAATTTAGAATTTACTACTAATAATATTTTATCAGTAGGTAAAATCGGTCATACTGTTAATTGTGATACTGATTATATTGTTACTAACATTAAGAGTAATTCGTTATTTAATGATACAAACTCTAATTATATTAGTTCTGATAGTAAACATACTAATCAATATTCATATGACGGAGCTAATTATATTAATAATAGTAATAATAATATGATTTCTGCTATTGATTTATTGTATTTACTTAATAATAATTTAGATAATGATTATTATTGGAATAATGATTCTTCTGTTTTAACTATTAAAAGAAATGAAGATGTTAGTACTTTACCTTTAATTACAACATTTTCGTTTTCTGCTAATGAGTCTATAGTTTTACATGATTCAGCAATAGATGGTGATACTGTTTATGTTAATGATTTAGTTGCAGATTATAATAATTATATTGGTCTTAATTATACTGATTTTTCTAGTACAGGAAGACTTCCTACTGGTAATGATCAAAATATCTATAATAGTAATAATTTAGTTAAAGTATATGCTAAGTATGATGGTGTTTCTGTTCATAATGATAGTTATACTGGTTATGTTGGATTAGATGCTGATTCTAGACAAAGTAAGTTTATATATTATAAATATTATCCAGTTGAATCTGGCTACGTTACTTTTGAACTTATTGATAATCCTTATGGTAATAGACCTGATAATTTAGCTTTTAATGGTTGGGTTACTGATTATCCAGGGGCTTATATTTATTTAGATACTGATACTTATGTTAGATATGTAAGAATACCTGTTACAGATGTTAATCAAGTAATTTCGATTAATTTTAGAGCTAGCTGGGTCAATGCTACAACATATGAAATTACTTCTTCGGGCACTAGTTGGAATACGGTTTATAACAATATTAATAGTGCTGGTATGAAGGAAGTAAGTAAGGGAACTCCTATTTATCGAGAAGATGATATGAGGGATTACTATGTTACTGGTACTGTTAATAGACGTAGTTACTTTCCGGCTGAATCATATGACTACTATGGTAATAATATTTCTGGTAATAGGTGTAATACATGGGGTGGTTGTACATATTATTATCATCCTACTAGTAGTGTGTATGATCCTGGTGTTACTTATTATGAGTTAGTTAATGGTAGTATGAGAGAATATAGTAGAACTATTGTAGGCTATGAAGAAAACAATGCTTTTTTAGATATGGCTAGTTCAGCTGGATTATTTAAGCGAGTAACTGTTTCCTATTCTAACTCTATTGAAGGATATTATGATAATTCTGGTAATTATTTATCTGGTACTTGTACTAGTAGAACTGGTTGTACTTATTATCAATATTTACAATATTATGATGCTAATAATAATGAAAATGTTTATGATGAAAATGATACTTATTATTACTTAGTTACAAGAGATACTAATATTGTTGTTTTAAGAGGAGACATTTCATCTAGTATTTCTAATAGTAAACCTTTTACTTTAACTAGTATTAATAATGGTAATGATTATAGAAATCGTGCAACTTATAATATTAGAAGTTCTCATATTAGTGCTGGTGCAGATTTAAGAATTGAAAATATTACTTTAACGTCTGAAAGAAATTATAGTAATTCTGATTCTACTGCAAATACTAATCAGTCATCTTATATCTATGGTAATTGGCATAATTTAAAAATTGGTAAAGGAATAAAACAATATAGTAATTATATTACAGCGTTCGGTGTAATTGCTGGTTCTAATGCATCTACTGGTTCTTCTGGTTCTCCTACTGAATATAGGACAGTAGTAGAGTCTGGATTTTATAATACGTTAGCCGCAACTAATGGCTCTGTTGAGGAATATACTTCTCAATGGTGGGGAGATACAGGAGCTAGAATATATGTAAATGGTTTGGCTGTATATGGTAATGATTATGATCGTATAAAAGGTGATAATGATTCTTTAATAATTTATTATTGTGCATCTGGCTCTTGGGGTGGTTCTGTATATGGTTCTAATACAACTAATAGTATAGCTATTCATACTAATATTAAATCTGGTAAATTTGGGACAGGTAAGTATGATTATTCTGCGGGTGTTTATGCTGGTGGCCGTGGAGGTGGTACTCACTATTCAGCAAGAGAAGCTACTATTGAAGGTGGCTGGATTTATAACTTAATTGGTGGACCTTTGACAGATAGTTCTAAGCGTAACTATAATGATACATATATTAATGTTAAGGGAGGTTCAATTGATATGATTGTTGCTGGTGCTGGTGCTTCAGCAACTTATGGAAATAGAATTGTTAACCTTACTGGTGGAGTTGTTAATTACGCTGTCTTTGGTGGTTCTAATGGATATACTGGTTCTGATACAGGTAGTTATCGTGGAACTTTAGATGGAAGTACATTTATATATGTTGCTGGTACAGCAGTTGTTGGTGATGATACATTAATTAATAATAATAGTAAGCTCTTTGGTGCTGAGTCTGGTTCTATTTTTGGTATAGGAAATGGAAACAGTAATTCATCTAAGATAGGTACTGCTAATAGTTCTAGTATTGTTATAAATGGTAATGCAACTATTAAACGTAATGTTTATGGTGGTGGTAACTATGGAGCAGTTGGAATTGATGCAACAACTAGTACTAGTACAACTATTAAAGTATTAGGTGGAACTGTAGCTGGGTCATTATATGGTGGTGGAAATAATAATGGTTCTGGTAGTTCTTCGGTTGAGGCAACTATTAATATTTCTATTTATGATGGTAATATTGGTAATGTCTTTGGTGGATCTAAGACACAGGGAACGGTTTATGGAAATGCTAATGTTAGTGTTTTAGGTGGAAATATCGTTAATGATGTTTATGGAGGTGGCGAAGGTAATAATACTTTTGTTACTAAAAATGTAGATGTTGTTATTGGAGATAATAGTATTTCTAATGAGTTATTAATTAATGGTAATGTCTATGGTGGAAGTGCCTATGGTACTGTTAATGGTAGTAGTGTTGGCACTATTGTTTCTAATTTTGGTACAAATGTTACTGTTAATAGAGGAACTATAACACAGTCAGTCTTTGGTGGTGGAAAGGGTGATAATACTTATACACCATTTGTTCTTGGAAATGTTACTGTTAATATAAATGGTGGAAATATTGGTAATGTCTTTGGTGGAAATGATGCTAAAGGTAGTCCGAATGGAACTGATTTTGTTTATTTAAATGGCGGTGTTATTGGTAATAGCTATGGTGGTGGAAATAACACTGGCCAAGAAGTTACAAATATTTATTTACAAGGGGCTACTGTTAATAATGTCTTTGGTGGATCTAATAAATCTGGTACAGTTACAACTACTAATGTTTATATTAAGTCTGGTAAAGTAGGTAATGTTTATGGTGGTAATAATATCGGTGGTAATACTGATGTTAATAATGTTTTAGTGACTGGTGCTGAATTTACTGGTGATATTTACGGTGGTGGTAGTTTAGCTGATAGTTCTACTTCTATAGTTTTAGTTGATTCTACTACTGTTAATGATGTTTATGCAGGTGGAGAAAGAGCTAGTGTTACAACTACTAATGTTACTTGTAATGGAGCTGTCGCTAATAAAGTCTTTGGCGGATCTAATTACTCTGGTGAAGTTGATACTAGTAAAGTTACAATTAATACTTCTAAAATAGAAGGAGTATATGGTGGTAATAATCAAGGTGGTACTACTAAGACTACTAATGTAGATATTAATTCTGGAACTATTACAAATGTCTTTGGTGGAGGAGATAATGCTAGTTCTACTACTTCAAATGTAAATATTAATAATGGTGTTATTACTAATGTTTATGCTGGTGGAAATGAAGCAGGACTTGATACTGCAAATGTGACAGTTAATTCTGGGACTATTACTAATGTATTTGGTGGATCTAATAAATCAGGAAATATAGTAGACGCTAATATTTTAGTAGGAGATGATACTAATAGTACACCATTAGTTGATGTTAATATTAATTCTTCTCCAGTTGAAGCTACATGGCAGTCTTCTGAATATGCAACTTATGCAGATGTTACGGTTACACTTACTAATTTAACAGATGCTGAAATAAGTGATTGGGAAGTTAGACTTAATATGCCAGAAGACGCAGTAATTTACTCTAACTGGTCTAATACAGATTTTTCAATAGAAAATGGTGTTGCCAGTGTAACTTCTGTTAATAAGTACGATTCTAATAATCCTAATAAATTAGCGGCTAATTCTGGTACTTATTCATTTACTTTTGCAATTCTTACTAATACTTCAGTTTCTGATTTTAATGTTACTTCTAAAGTTATTAAACCGGTAAGTGAGGTTACGACATCTAATATTAATATAGATAATTTATTTGGTGGTAATAATGAAGGTGGAATTACTTCTACGCCTGTTATTAAAGTTAATTCGGGAATTATTGGTAATTTGTATGGTGGTGGAAATAAAGCTTCTGTTGGGACTACTGATGTTACTATAAAAGGCGCTACTATTAATTATGTTTATGGCGGTGGTAATGCTGCTGGTGTTACAGGAGATACATTCTTAGATATAGATGGTGCTACTATAAATAATAATGTTTACGGTGGTGGAAATGAAGGAATTGTTTCTGGTAATACAAAGGTATTAATTACTGATGCTAAAATTTTAGGTAGTGCTTATGCAGGTGGCAATGGTAAGACAGCGGTAGTTTATAAGAATACTTTAATTAGTGTTGATGGTAAGACTGTTATTGGAACTGAAGAGTCTATTCCACCAGCAACCGGTTCTCTTTTTGCAGGAGGCAATGCTGCTGCAACTGGTACTGAAAATACCGGTAATTCTGTTGCAACTGTTAATATTGTTGGTGCTACAATATATGGAAACGTCTATGGTGGTGCTAATACATCCGTTGTTTATGGTAGTACTGAGACTAATATAGGTACAAAGGCTGTTAATGATGATACTTTAATTGAAGATAACATTTATATAAAAGGAACAGTCTTTGGTGGAGGAGAAGCTAATGCATCTGGATCTGAAGTATATGACTGGACATTTATATCTGTTACGGCGGCAATTAATGTTAATATTAATGGTACTGGTTATATTGATAATAATCATACATTTTTAATGAATGGTTCTATCTTTGGTTCAGGAAATGCATCTACTTCATCTGGTGTATCTAATATTAATATTAAAAACTTAGGTACAAGAAGTTTACCTAGTAGAAATGTTTCAGTACAAAGAACTGATAAATTAGTTATTGATAATAGTTGTATAGAACTTTCTGGTATAAAGGATAGAACTAATGAATATTCAGAAATTCCTTATTCATTTAACCAGATTAAGTCTTTAGTTATAAAAAATAATACAGTTTTACTTTTAAAGAGAAATGCTAATATGTTAGAGTCATTATATTCTGGAGTAGATGTATCTGGTGAGTTAGTTCCAGCTACTGTTACGATAGATGATGATGGTAATTATACAAGAAATGTTGATAATCGTATTTATATGGCTCCTAATAATAACTTAAATGTTACAACTAATCAAACAGCTACGGCATATGGTAAAGTTACGGGTATGACTTTCTTTGGAATGTATAATTCATATTCATCTGGATCTTTCTCATATGGTGTATATGATTCTTCTGTTAATAATGGTGATAGTGCTGATGCTGGAGACGTTATTGTTGGTGGTAGTTATGTTTTAGGACTACATAGTTTGAATCATGATATTACTAAGGATGGATTCTATTCTAACTTCTTAAATGATGATTATACTTTAGTTAGTACTAAATATATTGATCCTACTGAAGTAGGTGAAACTGGTTATCGTTGGATTATTGGACTTGATGCGATAAATTATACTATTGATTTAAATGCTTCTAAGTATTCATCTCTTGGTACTGGTAACTTATCTTTAATGGACTTCTCATCAGGAGATACAGTATTTAATGTAGTAGGATTTAATAGTGAAGGATTAGCTGATGGTGTTCAGTTAATTGATCCAGATAATGTTCCTAAAATTGCTAATACGGCTACTGATGCTAATCAAAAGTTAGGTTTAGCAATGAAGGCTGAAACTCGTGAATGGACAAGTTATGGTACTACAAAGTATTTAAGTCAGGATGCTGGTAAATATACTGGTACTACTACTTATAAAACTGATAGTCAGTCTTTAGTTCCATCATTTATGTTTTATTTGTATCATGCTAAAAATGTAACTGTTAATCAAGATTTAGGTACAGCTATTATTAGTTTACAAGTACTTACTCCAATAAATGAGATAGAGTATAAGGCTCAACTTGTTACTATTACAGTTAATTTATCGGCTAGTAATTATCAAGATGGTGATGCGTATGATGCAAGTATTACTTATGATAAAAGATATGATATGCCTTCGGCTACTTCTGTTAATATAACTAATCAAAGTCAATTTACAACGTATTATTCATTATTTAGTTATGCAGATAATTTTGAGTCATTCTATGGTCTTAATAATGATTACTACCATGCTTTAGTAACTAATTATGCATTACCTGTTGGTACACAAATTACGATGCTTGATTATGGAGTTGATCAGGATAAGCCTGAGTATTATTACTACACTGTTACAGAAGATAGTTATCAGGCGGCTGTTAATCAGCTCGCTACTGATAGAGAGGTCACTTATAGACTTAGTGATTTTGTAAAAATGGGTAGTATAAGTAATAATAATACTTATAGTGATGCTTTAAATAATAGGAAATATTTTACTGATGAATATGGTCGAGTAGTAGAAGAGTTTATATTTATATTTGATTTTAAAGAAACTACAACTACTGGTACTCATACTGATAATTCTATGTTATTTGAGCTTAGAAATAATGAAGATCGTACTTTGATATCAGTGCTTGGTATTCGTCAGTCTTTAATGAATTATAGTTTATACGATAGTTCTAATGCTGTTTTAAAACAAACTGTTAATCCATCTGGTAATTATATGTATTATGATATACCATTTAATATTGATTACTCAACAGCCATTGGTTATGATCAAACTGAAGGAAGAGAGTCAATTATTAATACTAATTATGAATCTAGTAGTATGGGCCTTAATGTTTCTATATTTGATAGTTCTGGTACTCAAGTTAGTTCGAGTTTATTGTCCGGTACTAATATAGTAATTGATCATGTTCCATATTTTGCGGATAGTGATGGAGTTTATAGGATAAAACTAACTGGTAAAGTCGCTACTATTAAAAGAACAGTTTCTATTTATAGTGATGCCTTGTTACCGGCTGGTAATTATACTTTAAAATTTACTTTGTTTGCATCGGCTGATGGTAGACACAACTCACATGCTTTGGAGTCAGGTGAGACAGAAATACCAGTTATTTTAGTTGGTGCTGATAACAGTATTAAAGTAAGGACTAGTGATGAGACTAAACTAGTATATGGTGAAGAAGGAGTAAATGAATTAAACTTAAAATACAATACATATGTAGTTTCATATACTACAGTTTTAACTAATCCTAATGTTAGAGTAAGTCTTTATAAGAGAAATACGGATAATAAGGATACAACAGTTTATACAGAGATTGATTTTAATACATTGTTTAGTAATGAACTTACTTCACCTGGTGAATCATCATATTCTGCTAAATCAACATATGAAAAAATGTTAAAAGTTAATGCTGGTGTTTCTAATACTTTATATTTTAACTTTAATAATAATTTAATTTCAGGTACTTATAAATTAGTATTCAAATTATATGATAATAACCAGCTTATTGATGAAGACTTTAAATATGTAATAGTTAAGAAAAAAGTTTTGTAGAGTTATCTTGTATTTGAATATTTAATATGATAAAATTATAAAAGGTGGTTGTGTATGTTAAAAAGAATACTAAAATGGTTATGGGAGTTTGTTGAAGTTTTAATTATTATTTATGTTATATTTATTACTTCGTGTATTTTATGTCGAAACAAGTTCGGTTATACACAGTTTAGTGATATGACTTTTATAACGGTAAATGATAGTAATACTAAGTTTATTCAAGGGAGTAAGCCTGGGGATTTATTGATTGTTAGAGGACAACAAACAGGTCTTGATAAGGGTGACTTAATTTACTATTATATAACTGTTGATGAGAAGTATGTTGTTAGAACTGGTGTTATTGGTTCTAAAACTGAGGATGATTATTCAGCTTTATATGTTTTAAATGATGAGGAAAAAACTTCTGTTGCAAGTAATAGAGTAATTGGTAAATATGTATCTACACATCCTGGAAAAGGTAGTGTTTTAGAGGTTTTAGAGAGTAGATTTGGTTTCTTATTCTTAGTATTATTACCAATACTTGTTGTCTTTATTTATCAAGTATATCAACTAGTTATTGTTGCTAGATACGAAGTTGTTGAAGATGATGAAGGAGAAAAACCTAAGAAAAAAGAACTTCCTAAGAAAGATGATAAAACTCTAGTTAAAGAGGAAAAAACAGAGGAAAAGGTTGAAAAAATTAAAACTTCAGCAACAGATAAATTTGATGAAGTTATGGAAAGCCCTAAAGATAAGAAAATAGTAGAAGAAAAACAACAAAAAGATGACGATGTAGAATTACTATAAAATAAAAATGGAAGAAGTGAATCTTCCATTTTTTTGTGTTGCTTTTTTTATCTTTTATTACCGCAGCGTGTACAGAATATATCAGAGTCATTAAATTGTTGACCATAAAAGAATTTGTATAGAAACTACTTAATAGTGCTTTCAAATCAATAAATTTGGTTTACTTAATTCATTTGTTTTGATATAATTTATGCTAGGAGAATAGTTATGAAAAAGAATAAGAAAGCAATCCAAATTATAGTTGTTTGTTTAGTTGTATTAGGGTCTTTATTTTACTTGTATTCTAAAGGTACATATACTTCATATGAAACATTAACTAATGGAAAAATTACTCCTAAAATAGCTAAATGGAATATCAAAGTAGATGGAATAGAAGTTACTACTAGTGATGTTGTTACCATTGGTCTTTCTAATATTAACTGGGTTAGTAATAATGCTGTTGTGACTAAAGCTGTTCCTGGTTCTCATGGTATTGCGACTGTGAAAATAGATCCTATGGATACAGATGTTTCTATTAAATATACATTAGAAGTTGTTGATAAGAATGTAGATAGTAATAAGTTCTTAGAAGTTTCTAATATCAATAATTCAACTAATTCATTAATACAAACTGGTGAAAATACTTATGTTGGCGTTATTACTTTAGATGAGTTAAAGAATAAAACTATTACTACTTTAACATTTGATGTTTTATGGCCATTAGGTGATGATATAGATCCTTATAGTGATGAGGTTAATTCAAGTAGTAATTTTTTAGAAATAAATTTTTCAGTAGAACAATATAAAGGTGAGGTAATAACTCCTTATACTACTGGGTAGGTGTTATAATGTTTAATAAACTAAAAGCAAAACTTAATAATATTAAATTTTATGAAGAAAAAAAGAGATTTCTTCTTTTTTCAGTTATGTTGCTTTTAGCTTTGTTTTTAGCTTATTATTTATTTAAGGGAGCTTATGCTTCATATAAATCATCTGCTAAATTGGTTACTAATATTGATAAGGCACTTTATTTAATTGATACTGATAAAATGTCTTTTAACATTGATCCGGAACAAATTGTTCCTTCACTAGAACCTTATACTTATAAGTTTAGTGTTTCAAATTTTAATAGTTCTAGGCAGGGAGAAGTTAGTCTTTTATATACAGTTAAAGTTATCACCACAACTAATTTACCTATATCTATTCAATTGTATCGTAATGAAAATTATGATGATAGTCAGGCTACACCTTTATTAACTGGTGCTAGAACTGTACAAGATGAAGATGGTTCTTGGTATAATATTTATGATACTAATAACTCTTATACTATGGACTATAAAAATAAAATTACAGATATTTATACTTTAGTTGTAAACTTTCCTAAAAGCTATAGTAGTAGTACTACTTATGCAGATTGTATAGAAAGTATTGAAGTAAGAATTGAGTCGTCTCAAAAAGTAGATTAGAGGTGTTTTGATGGAGTTTATTAGAAAACATAAAAAAGCTAGTACAGTTCTATTAATTCTTTTGGTACTTTTATTGTTATTTGGACTTAGTTATGCTAAGTATGTTTATAATATTGTTGATAGTTATATTTTAGAAACTAAAGGTTTTTACTTTAATAGTAGTGTTATGTCTATTAATGGAAAGAATTATAATATTAATAACTGGGATGGTGTTAATAGTTATACATTAATGGTAGATGTTAATAGTAAAAAGAATGAAGAAAAATATACTACGCATGATATTAATTATGATATTACTTGTAAATGTCCAGATAATGTTAGATGTGAACTTAGTAAAGAATCTGGTATTATTTATCAAGACAAAAAGACGGATAGTTTTCAGGTTACAATGATACCCAATGAAGCTATTCCAGAAGGACAAGAGGTTAGAATAGAAGTAATTGCTACTTCTAATTCACCATATACAAAGTCATTGTCAGCAGTTTATCATGTTGGAGTTTTAAAGAGTAACTTTACTTATAGTATAGAAGATAGTGTTAATTCTAAATATTTAATATTAAATGTTACTAATTCTGTTGCCTATTATGAAGTAGAGGAAGCTTTTCTTAATTATAAGGTTGGTGATAAAGTATCTTTAGATGACTATGTTAATTTAAGTGATGAAAATAAGAAAAAGTGTTTTTCAGCCAAAGTAACTGTTACGTTGCCGGCAGATGTATTAGCCCTTGATATGACTGCCAAATCGTATTTACATATGACGGAAAATAGTCAAGTTGATACTACTTTAAGTGATGGATATAAATATGTAAAAAGTTATACATTTTTACTGGACGCTACGGCTAGTGAAAAGATTTTATTTTATAAAAATGATATAAGTAAAGATTATACATATCCAATAGTTAATGATTCATCAATTATAGATGTTAGTGTTTTATTAGCAGATTAAATCTTTAAATAAAAAATATTATATGTTATAATTTTACTAGACTAGAAAGGATGAGGTATGGTGAGTGATAATTTAGTAGTTACTTATATGAATTATAAAGTTAATTATCTTTTAAAATATGGATTGTTAATTATGCATTCAACTGATGAATTCCTTTCTGATTGTTTGGGTAATTATTTAAAAACATATGTTAATAGTTGTTACTATCTTATTTTTGATACAGTTAATTCTAAAATTTATGATGATAAAGTAATGAGGGAAGAAATTGAAGGTAAAAGATTAGAAATGTTAGATGACCTTTCTAATTATGAGCTTATAGATAGTAATGAAGAGTATAAAAATAAGAAAAATTATATTAATGATTGTAGTAAAATAATCCCATTTCTAATAAAGTTAGATTTATTTAGATTCAATGATAAAGAAGAGGCTAATACTGGTATTAAGGCTTTAGTTGATCAAGATAGTTTTGTTAAAGGGAAGCTTGGTACAGATATTTTAAAACTAATTAGTTTGGTTATTGATACTAATAAGGTACTTAGTAATTTCTTTGAGAAAAAAGATACTTACTTTTCACTTGATTATTTGTTATTTAAAGATGTTGATAATTATGTAAAAGTAGTTATTAATAATGATGTAAAAGTATTACGTGATAATTATAAGGATTCTTTAGTGGAAAGATGCTATAGGGATAAGAAGATTCAGTTTGAAAAGGTTTATTTATTAGGAATTAAGTTTATTAAACAGTTGTTATTTGATGTTTATAATAGTTCATTATTGTATGATAAATATTTTATTTTGATACCAGAGTTTATATTTGAAGATAAGAAGGATTTAAATAAAATTTTAGATTTATTTGATAATCCGTTAATTAAACGTTATGTTGTACTTGGAATTGTTTCTGATAATTATTATAGTAATCAGGCATTTATTAGAAAGTATAATTTTAGTATAGCTTGTATTCAAGACTTTTCTCATATTAATGATGTTAGTACTAAACTTACTAATTTAGATAATAGTAATTTATTTGATTATATATTAGTAGATGGTTTTAAAGATAAGGACTATGATAGTTTTGTTAAGTACGCAATGGTTAATTTAGAAGGTATTTTATTTAATAGGGAGTGATAATTATGCAGACTTTTACAAGATTCTTATTTGAGTTTATGTCTGTGTTCTTTGTTGGTATAGGCATGATATTTAAAGGATTCTTTTTAGGACTTGTACAAATATTTAATGTTAAAGAATATGCTTATATTATTCAAGTTTATAAGAATGATTTTAAAATTGGTGAATGGGTATTAGTAATATTGGCAATTGTAGTTTTAATAATTATGTTGACTTTAATTGTTTTACTTTTCTATTTCCTTATTAAAAAATATTTAAAATTTAGAAAAACTTTAGTTGAACAAGAATCTATGTTAGAAGAAATTGGTGCTTTAAATAAAGAGGTTGCGACTCTTGTACAAGAGAAAGAAAGAATTCTTGCGATGAAGGTTTCACAACTTGGACTTAAACCTGATGAAGAGGCTGAAGTATTAGAAGAGGAAGAAGTTAAAGAACAAGATCCTACTAAACTTGATGATAGTAATATTAGATTCTCTAAGTTACACGCTATTGATGTTGCTTATAAAGATTATAAGGTTCAGGTATATAATAATACATTTACTTTGGAAGAATTGGTTGAGTTATTTAGAAACTTTGCGGCTTCTAAACTACGTTTATATTATACAACTAATATGATTAGATTATTTATATCAGCTTTATCTGCTACAAAGCTTGTTATATTACAAGGTATTTCTGGTACTGGTAAAACTTCGCTTGCTTATGCATGGGGAAAATTTATTAGAAAAGACGCAATTATTGCTTCTGTTCAACCTTCTTGGAGAGATAGAACTGAGCTTTTCGGCTATTTCAATGAGTTTACAAAGAAATTTAATGAAACAGAAGTTTTAAAGAAAATGTATGAAGCCGGCTATAATGATGATGTTTATGTAACTGTACTAGATGAAATGAATATAGCGCGTGTTGAGTACTACTTTGCTGAAATGTTATCTATTCTTGAAATGCCTACTAGAGATGAATGGATAATTGAACTTGTTCCTAGTGTTTGGGATACAGATCCAGTTAAGTTAAAGGGTGGAAAATTACAGATTCCTGGTAATATGTGGTACATTGGTACAATCAATAACGATGATTCTACTTTTGCTGTTACTGATAAAGTGTATGACCGTGCTATGCCAATTGATATTAATGATAAAGGTCAAGTTTTTGATCCAATTGATACTGATTCTATGAATATTAATAGTTCTTATTTGGAAGGATTATTCAAGCAAGCAAAAGAGAGACATCCATTAACTGATGAAATGGCTAAGAAGATAGATGAAATGGATGACTATGTTATTAAACATTTCCGTATTGCCTTTGGTAACCGTATTGTTAAACAGATGAAAGACTTTGTTGCAACATATGTTGAATGTGGTGGTAAAGAAGTAGATGCAGTTGATTATTACATAGCTAGAAAAATATTACGTAAATTTGAACAATTGAATTTAGCGTATATCAGAGATGAGTTAGACGGGTTTATTGAGTACTTGGATAAGACTTTTGGTAAAGAAAACTTTAATGAATGTAAGGAATATTTATTAAGACTTAAGAAAATGGTATAGGAGGTAGAATTTTATGGCTGATGCAGATATTAAGATAGATGTTGAAGATTTAAAGAACGATTCCTTTATGAATCATCTTAATTCTACCTTATCTGTAAAAAGAGATTATGAGTTGCATGAGTATGATTATTATTGGCTGGAGATTATAGAAGATGTTTTACCTTATATAGATAATATTTTACGTAATCCGAAGAGATTCATTGTTAATGAAGAGGATATTGTTAAAGTAGAATTATCTAAAAAAATTACCGTTGAAAGTGTTATTCATTTAACTCAACATACTAATTTGATACAGGATTATAATCAAAAAACCGGTGATGTTAAACCTACTAAAGTATTAAATATTAATAAAGAAGAAAGTTTGGATACTTATGAAAATAGATTTATTTATACTTTGATTAATAATCTAAGAGCCTTTTTTGAACAAAGAGTTGAAATGACTGGTGCTAATTCTACATATCAAGATATTAAAGATATTAAGTATGAAGGAAATTCTAAAGTAGGTAATGAAGATATTAATTTTTCATTAGTTATTAATTCTACTAATAGGAGTATTAAGGAAGTAAATAATGGTAGTGACTTATCGTATGCTGAAAGACTAGCAAAAGTAAAAGTTCAATTAGATGGATTCTTTGGTACAGAGTTAATGGTAACTTTAAGTAAGCTTCATGTTGAAAAGGTACGTTCACCAATTAGGAAGACTAATGTAATTTTAAAGAATCCAAACTTTAGGAAAGCAGAAGAGTTATGGAATTATATACAGACTTATGTTAATAAAGATAAGAATGTTGTTGATAAAAAGAATTACTATGATGATGGTGATTTAAAAGATGAATATAATCAAGCCATTTTAATGACTTATATCGCAAATAAATCATTAAATAGTGATAGTACTAAGTTGGATGAAGTTTCTATGCTTAGTAATGTAATTGATAGACTTATTTCTAATTTGTTAGATTCAGATGATGAATTGACTGAGGATGAGTTAAAAGATGTGTTTATTAAACAGATAAAAAAGACTAAGTTAAATAATAATAATAAGAGAAAAGTTATTTTGAAAATACTTAAAGATAGAATGGATAAAGATAAGAGTAAATTACTTGATGATTTTTCTTTATTAGAAAGGGTATAATATGCAGAAACTACTTGAAAATAAAGCTTTTAAAATTATATATGGTATTATTAAGACTTTTATAGTTTCTTTTTTAGTAATATATTTGTTATTTGTAATAATTCAACGTGTTACTAATAATTCTAGTATTTTTGGTTATAGAATGTTTACTGTTGCGACTGGATCAATGGAACCTGTATATAATGTTAATGATGTTATTTTGGTTAAGGATACAGATCCTAGTACTTTAAAAGTAGGGGATGATATTGCTTACTTAGGTAATAGAGATGCGGTTAAAGGATTAGTTGTTACCCATAGAATTATTAGAATAGAGACTTTAGATGATAATAAAGTTCATTATACTTTAAAAGGTGTTAATAATAAGTATGAAGATCCTAGTATTACTGAGGATCAAATATTAGGAAAAGTACTTGGTAAAGTTTATGTAGTTAATTTTATTAATCATGTAGTTAAAAATATATATGGATTTTTCTTCTTAGTATTCTGTCCTTTAGTTTTAGTTATATTTTTAGAAATAGCTGATACTATAATAGAAGCTAAGGTTGAGAAAAACGAATTGCGTTTAATTGAAAAAGAAGATAAGAAGAAAAAGACTAAAGGTGTTGAGGAGATAAGTGAAGAAGAAGACATTATATAAAAAAGATGTTACTAAAGTTTATAATGCTTTGCAGAAACAAAGAAAAAGATTAAAGAGGCGAAGTATCTTTTTAGCTTTGTTTGTTTTGGGTGTTAATGCATATGCTTGGTTTGTATTTATATCTAGTGCAAGTGTTAATGTTAGATCTAATGTTATTTCTTGGGATGTTAATTTCTTAGATGAGAATTCTGAAGTTAAAGATTTACAAATACTTACTTCTGATTTATATCCTGGTATGGATACTTATACTAAGACTATTAAGATTAAAAATAACAGTGACTTAAGAGCTAAGTTTGAAGCTAATATTGATAGTATTAGTGTTTTAGGCGAAGAGGTTTCTAATTTTAGTAACACTTATGAAGAGAAGGTTGATTATTTAAAAAATACTTATCCATTTATTGTTAATATTACTTATCCTAAAGATATTTTAGATAAAAATGATTCAATGGATTTAGTTATTACTATTGATTGGCCCTATGAAAAGACTGATGCTTTAGCTAGAGAGTATTATAAGTTGACTAATCAGTATAAATATGATGATTCAGTTATTTATTATAAACTTGTTAATAATAGTTATGTTGATGCTGGTATTACTTCTGCAAATTTTGATTCTAATAAGTTGAATCTTTATTTAGAGAAAGATGATGCTGATAGTTATTTGGGATATAGTTGTAAGACTTATAAAGAGAATACTGCACAAAGTTGTTTTAAATTTCATTTAGTATTAACTGTTACACAAATTAATGAGTAAAGAAAAGTGCTTTGTTAAGCACTTTTCTTTTGTGAGAATCTTATACTGGCAGCGATAACCGCTTTTGAATTTTCATCTATAGCAACATCAGTATCAGTTTTATTATCCATGTTATTGTCAGCTTTATCATACCATTCGAAGTAAAGTCTTATTTTGGTTTGCTTGGTATTATGAGCAATTTCACCCTTTATTGCTTCACCTGATAGTTCTATAACAACATCTTCAGTAGTATCCGTTGGATTTATTATATATCCTGAAGTCCTTAAGTCTGATATTTGATTTTCTTCACCTATAGATATACCAAGTTCGTAGGTGAAATCTACATCAACATTAGTAGCATCAATAATAATATCACAATAACCTTTAGATCCAGGAGCAATTACAGAATCTTTTGTATATTCATTTCCTTCAAATACTGGGATAATGTTATTAGTTAAAACACTTTTGTTTTCGACATCTTCATCATTTATTTTAATATTCCATTTAGCAATTTGTAAATCAACATTACCAGTTATTTGTTTACGATACTTGGCTAAAGATGCTTGAAATAGATATATAAATGAGAAAGATACAATAAAGATAAATATTAAAATAAAGCGAATATCTTTATTTATGTTTTTCATACTATCACCATTTTAATTTTATCATAAACAAGCTAATTGTCAAATAAAGAAAATGTGATATTATATTATTAGGTGATTTTATGGAATTAGAAAATCAATATAAATTATTAGTATTAGGTTACTATGGTATGATGTATTTAGATGATTACGATTTAAAAGTCTATATATTAAAGGATATAGAAGAATATATTAAAGCATTTATAAAAAATAATCCAATTAAAGATTTTGATTATAAAGAAATGGCTTTAAAATATGAGAGTGAGAGTAGTAAAAAGACTAAGTTACAAGATACATTAATTGTTTTACATAAGATTAAAGCTCCTATGGAAGTTATTTTACTTGTAAAGAAACATTTAAAAGAGGAAGAAGAAAAAGAAAAGAGAAAGAGAGATTTGTGAAATTTGTTTTTACAAATCTCTTTGTTTATACTATAATAAATGGTATTTAGAGGTGGTTTAGGTGAATATTTTGATTTGGATTATTTATTTTATACTTGGATTATTAATGTTTTATGGTGTTAATTATTGTAGAAGAAAGTATTCTTTAAGTCGAATACAAAGTATAATTTTTTCAATACTTATAATTCTTGTGGTTTCAGGTATTACTTTAAGACTAGGTTGGACAAAGTTTACTGATAATATTTTTGTTGTTTTAGTTTTTAAGTTTTTATGTGAATTAGTATATTCTGGATATTATTTAGAAGAGGATGTTTTTAAAAGTAAAGCAAATTTATATTTACTTGGTGAAGTTATTTTGGGTTTTATAATTAATCAAGAACTTATTAATAAAGTTAATGATGTGTTTTTATCAGGTAATGATTTAAAATTAATTATCTGGGTTCTTATAATTTTATATCTTTATAAGTTCTTTAAAAATACTGATGTTAAAAATGTTACTGATGTAGATGAAAGAGTTATATCAAAAGAAAAGATTGTAATTAATTACGCTAAATTTAAAATTAGATTTGGTGAAGAAATCACTTTAAAAGAGGCTAATCTAAAACTTATAGTTTATAGTATTATGATACTTGGTGATTATCGTAGAGGAGAATTTTTACGTAAAATAGATAACTTAATTTTTAAGTTAAGTTTAAAGCCTAGAAAATTAAGTATTATGCAGATTAACTCTAAGAAGTTTATTACTGATTATGATGGAATTGAATTAGTATGTAAGAAAATTGGTAAGATTTCTGAGAAGTGTAAAACTGGTAAGAATTCTTATAAAGAAATATTTAAGTCTTATGATAAGGAAAATTGTGATACTTTGAATTATATATATGAAGAGTTAAATAAGTTTTGTAATTTATAATTAGTTTCTTTTCAAAACGTATAAATTATGGTATATTTTTACTGTAAGGTAGGTTATGTGTGATGAAAAAGAAAGTTTTACTACTGTTATTAATTGCTGGTTTTTGTTTTTTATGTACTGGTTGTGTTGGTAATGTAACAAGAGGTATTAGACATGCTGGTTTTACATTATCTGATGCAGAATTTGTATGTAGTTTATTAGTTCCTGGTAAGGATAATCTTGATTATGAAAAGATAAGATATATTACAACTACTAATAAGGCAATTACGGAGTCCGGTAAAGTTTATGATTTATCTTTAGGACAACATTTTTCTAATGAGCAGAATTGTAAAGTATCTGACTTTACTAAGAAAGTTGTTGCGATAATCGATGATAATGTTGTGAAGGCTGCTGATGATAAGTATTATTATCTAAGCTCTAATGATGCTTCTAATAAAAATAAATATCCAGAGGTTACAGAAAACGATCAAGCGTATAGCATTTATAGCATTTTGTTTTCAGATTCGGCTATTAAAAAAGTGATAACAGCAGATAGTAATGCTGGAATTTATTATGCTTTGAAAAGTGATGGTAATGTATATAAATTAATTATTACTAGAAGTGATTCTAGATCTCCTTATACATTATCTAGTAGTGAAATTGTATATAGTAAGGGTCGTTATGGAGAAATATTAGATTTTAATATTGATTCAGAAAATATATCGACTTATATTTTTACAACAGACAATATTTATAGAATGCTTAAAACAAATAAAGATGAATGTAATAAGTATGCAGATATTGAGTGTCATTTTGAATTAAAAGAAGATACAGATTTGATGAAATATGAAAATTATATTTTAGGATATAATGGAAAAACATTAATTACTTCATATGGTAAGGTATTTAATGTTAGTTAGATAGAGGTGATTTGATGTTACTTGCAGATGAATGGAAAGATTATGAACTTATAGATGCTTCTTCTGGACAAAAGTTTGAACGTTGGGGAAAAGTTTATTTACTTAGACCTGATCCAATGGCTGTTTGGGATAATGGTGATTTATTAGAAAAGTATCATGGGAAAATAGACGCTGTATATTATAGAAATAATAAAGGTGGAGGTCATTGGGATAATCTTCGTAATGTACCTGGTAGTTGGAAGATAAATTATAAGAATTTAACTTTTAATATAAAACAAATGGGCTTTAAACATACTGGTTTATTTCCTGAACAGGCTGTGAACTGGGAATTTATGATGGATAAGATTAATAAGTCTAATCGTAAGATAAGAGTTCTTAATTTATTTGCTTATACAGGTGGCGCTAGTGTTAGCTGTGTAGCGGCAGGTGCTCATGTTACACATGTTGATTCTTCACGTGGTATGGTTGATTGGTGTAAGGAAAATATCAGTTCTTCTAATTTACCAAGTACTGAAATTAGATATATAGTTGATGATGTTGTTAAATTTGTACAAAGAGAGATTAGAAGAGGTAATCATTATGACGCTATTGTTATGGATCCTCCTAGTTATGGTAGAGGTACAAATGGAGAAGTCTGGGATATTGAAAAGAATTTAAATTACTTGGTTAAATTATGTTGTGAAGTTCTTTCTGATGATCCTTTGTTCTTCTTAATTAACTCTTATACAACAGGATTATCTTCTACTGTACTTTCTAATATTTTAAGTTTAACTGTTAATCAGAAGTTTAAGGGTAAGATAACATCGGGTGAAGTTGGTATACCTGTTAAGAATAGTGATTTAGTATTACCTTGTGGTATTTATGGAAGATGGGAAAGTAATGAGTAAACTTAATGTTTTGTATGAAGATAATCATATAATTGTTGTTGAAAAGCCAGCTAATGTATTGAGTCAAGGAGATGCAACGGGAGATTTGGATTTACTTACTATGGTAAAACAATATGTAAAAGTAAAATATAATAAACCTGGGAATGTTTATATTGGTTTAGTTCATAGATTAGATAGACCGGTTGGTGGAATTATGGTTTTTGCTAGAAGTTCTAAAGCGGCTGCCAGACTTAATAAGGAACAATTGGAACATGGTTTTAAGAAAAATTATTTAGCTGTAATTGATGGTTTTATGGATGAGAAAAAGGGTAGACTTGTTGATAAATTGAAGAAGTTAGATAATGGTAATACGATAGTGTCAAATGATGGTAAAGAAGCTATTTTAGATTATGAAGTTTTAAGTGAAAATCATGAGACAAATCATAGTTTAGTGTCAATTAGACTGTTAACTGGTAGACACCATCAAATACGAGTTCAATTTGCTAGTAGAGGTCATCATTTATGTGGCGATCAACGTTATGGACCTTTAAATAACAAGCAATTAGCTTTGTTTGCTAATGAGCTTGAGTTTACACATCCAGTGTCTAAAGAAAGAATGAAGTTTAAGTTAGAAAAACCGAACTATTCATACTGGACAGAATTTACATTGTAAAAAAGTGTATATAAAATAAAAAGTTTGCATTTGTAAACTTTTTTTGTTATCATATTTATAGATTAGAATAAAGGGAGTTAGATACTTATGCTTATGTTATTTGATTTAAAATGGTTTGTTTCAGTTCCAGGCATGTTAATGACATGCGGAGTTTTGATTTTATTAGTGGGATTAATTTTATGGATAGTTTCTAGTGTTAAGAGCAAAAAGGAGAAGAATCCTTTACAGGAAAATGCTCCAGCAGCTCCTAGTACTACTCCAGAGGCTAGTAATCCTACAAATGCAGTTCCAGAGGTAGCTCAAGCTACACCTACAGTAGAAGCTGCACCTGTTGCTGTTGAAAGTCCAGCACCGGTTGTTGAGAATCCAGCACCGGTTGTGACACCTAGTATTGCACCTGTTCAACCTGAGGTTGTTACTCCTGCACCAGCAGTAGAAGCAGTAGAAACACCAGCGGTAGTTGAACCTGTTGCGCCAGCTACTCCAGTAGTAGAAGCAGCACCTGTAGTTGAACCTGTTGCACCAGCTACTCCAGTAGTAGAGGCAACACCTGTAGTTGAGCCTGTTGCACCAGCTATGCCAGTAGTAGAAGCAGCACCTGTAGTTGAACCTGTTGCGCCAGCTATGCCAGTAGTAGAAGCAGCACCTGTAGTTGAGCCTGTTGCACCAGCTATGCCAGTAGTAGAAGCAGCACCTGTAGTTGAACCTGTTGCACCAGCTATGCCAGTAGTAGAAGCAGCACCTGTAGTTGAGCCTGTTGCGCCAGCTATGCCAGTAGTAGAGGCAGCGCCAGTAGTAGAGCCTGTTGCACCAGCAGTAGTACCTGCAGTAGAAGAAACACCAGTTCCAACTCCAGTAGCACCTGCTCCTGTTATTTATGGAGGGGCTAGTCCAGTTGTATCTAATTTAGATTTACAACAAAATCAAACACATCAAATTTATGGAGGAGCTAATCCTTTAGAAAATACACAATCAATTCCGATTATGGAAACTCCTGTACCAGCAACACCAGTAGTTGAGACTCCTGTTATGGAGCCAGCTGTTCCAGTTATGGAACCTGTTGCACCTGTTGCTCCAGCAGCACCAGAAGTTCCTGCAGCTCCTGTAATGGAACCTGTAGCAGTACCTCAAGCTCCTGTTGTTGAAGCTGTACCTGCAGTTGAGGTTATTCAATAATGATTTTTAAAACTATAAGAAATTATAGTTTTTTTTTGACTTTATTTCCTATTGAAAAAACTTTATGTTATAATGTTTTTAGGTGGTTTATGTATGAAAAAAGTTGCGATATTAGCTTTACATCTTGGTTATGGTGGTATTGAAAAATCTATAACTGCACTAGCTAACTTATTATGTGATAAATATAAGGTTGAAATTATTTGTAGTTATAAATTATATGATGAACCTGTATTTTCTTTAGATGAACGTGTTAAAGTTAAATATTTGATTAAAGACCTAAAGCCAAATAGAAAAGAATTTAAAACTGCATTAAAAAAACATAGATTTTTTACAGCTTTTAAAGAAGGTCTTAAAAGTATTAAGATATTAAAATTACGTAGAAAAACAATGGTTGATTATATCAAAAATAGTAATGCTTCAATTATTATTTCTACTAGAGATATATTTAATTTCTGGCTTGGAGATTATGCAAAGGAAAAGACTTTAAAAATAGGTTGGGAACATAATCATTATCATGATGATTATCGATATGCAAGGAATGTTAGTAGATCAGCATATTACTTAGATTATTTTGTATTGGTTTCTGAAAACTTACGAGATTTTTATGCTGGACGTTTAATTAATTCTAATTGTAGATGTGTTTATATTCCAAACATTATTGATAAAATTCCTAGAGTTACTTCTGAACTTACTGAAAAAAGACTTATTTCAGTTGGAAGACTTTCTCCAGAAAAAGGATACATGGATTTACTTAAAATATATTCTGTTTTAGCTAATAAACATCCTGACTGGTTTTTAGATATTATAGGTGATGGATCTGAAAAAGAACGTTTAGAGAAATTTATTGATAATCATAATTTAAATGATAAAGTTACCTTACATGGTTTTCAAAATAAAGAATATATAGATAAAGTTATGCATAAATCTTCTATTTATGTTATGACTTCTTATACTGAATCATTTGGTATTGTTTTACTAGAAGCTATGTCTCATGGATTACCTTGTATTGCTTTCGATTCTGCTGAAGGTGCTAGAGACTTAATTGATTCTGGTATGAATGGTTACTTAATTAAAAATAGAAGTTATGTTGCGATGATTAAAAAAATAGAAGATTTAATGGGTAGTAGAGAGACAAGAAAAAGAGTTGGTATGGCTGGTAGAAATAGTATAAAAAAATATACTAGTGAAGTAGTCAGTGAGCAATGGTATAATTTAATTGAAAAGAAGTGAGTAAATTGAAAAGAAGAGTTATGTTTATATCTTCTACTGGTGGTCATCTTAATGAGATGATGCAGTTGAAGGAACTATTTAATAAATATGATTATTATATAGTTACAGAAAAGACTAAGTCTAATTTGTATTTAAAAGATAAATATAAGGGAAGAGTAAGCTTTTTAGTTTTTGGAACTAAGGATCATATGTTAGTTTATCCATTTAAGTTACTTTATAATTGTTTTAAGAGTTTATTTATATATTTAAAAGCTCATCCTGATTATATTATAACTACTGGTGCTCATACGGCTGGTCCTATGTGTTGTATTGGTAAATTACTTGGTAGTAAGATAATTTATATTGAGAGTTTTGCTAATATAACGACAAAAACTATTACAGGAAAGTGTTTATATCCAATTGCTGATAAGTTTATAGTACAATGGGATAGTATGAAAAAACTTTATCCTGATGCTGTTGTGGGAGGTTGGATCTTTTGATTTTAGTTACGTTAGGAACTCAAGATAAAGGGTTTGAAAGATTATTAAAGCAAGTAGATGAAGAAATAAAGAAGGGTAATATAAGAGAAAAAGTTGTAGTTCAAGCTGGTTATACTAAATATGAGTCTCCTAATATGGAAATTTTTGATTTAATACCGGCTGATAAATTTGATGACTTGGTTTCTAAGGCTAGATTAATAATTACTCATGCTGGAGCTGGTTCAATTTTAAGCGCTGTAAAAAAAGGAAAAGTAGTTATAGCCGCTCCCAGATTAAAAAAATATGGAGAACACACTAATGATCATCAGTTACAAATAGCAAAAGAATTTGCTGATGCGGGATATATTTTGGAGCTTAGAGATTTTCAAAAACTTGGTAAATTATTAGAAAAAAGTAAAACTTTTAAACCTAAAAAATTTGTTAGTAATACATCTAATATGGTAAAACTTATTTCTGACTATATAGAAGAGGCAGATAATATTTCTTGGTATAATAAGTATAGTGAAATCTTATGGTATGGTTTCTTTGGAGTTTTAACAACGCTTATTAATATCGTCAGTTTTGCTTTGTTTGATAAAACAGGACTTAATGTTTATTTTTCTAATTTATTAGCTTGGTTTTTATCAGTGCTTTTTGCTTTTATTACTAATAAGTTATTTGTATTTGATTCAAAAGATTTTACTTTTAAAGTTTTTTTTAAAGAACTAGTGTCATTTTTCTTCTTTAGAATAGTTTCATTAGGTATTGATATGGCTGGTATGTATATATGTTTAGAAGCGATTAAACTTAATAAGATGATTTCTAAAATTATTGTTAATGTTGTTGTGATTGTTGCTAATTACATTTTTAGTAAGTTATTTATATTCAAGAAGAAAAGTAGTGAGGTTTAAGATGAAAAAAGAAAAAATATCTATTATAGTTCCTTGTTATAATGAGGAAGAATCATTACCAATATTTTATAAAGAAATAGATAGAATATCTAAAGATATGAAAGAGGTTATTTTTGAATTTTTATTTATTAATGATGGAAGTCGTGATAAGACTCTTGAAATATTAAGAGATATGGCAAAAAAAGATGATAGAGTAAGGTACATTTCATTTTCTAGAAACTTTGGTAAAGAGGCTGGTATGTGGGCAGGACTTGAAAATGCAACGGGTGACTATGTTGCGATAATGGATGCTGATATGCAGGATCCACCAAGTAAAATTAAAGAAATGTATAATATATTGATAACAGAAAAAGACTATGATTGTGTAGGACTATATACGGTAAATCATAAGGATTACTCATTCTTTAGAAAACTTTGTACTAATATCTGGTATAAGATAATTGCTAAAATTTCTAATAATAGACAAGTGCCTGGGGTTAGAGATTTTAGATTAATGAGAAGACCAATGGTTAATGCTGTATTAGAAATGAAAGAGTATAATAGATATACTAAAGGAATATTTAGTTTTGTTGGTTTTAATACCTTTTGGATAGAGTTTGAAACTGGAGATAGAGTAGCAGGAACTAGCAAGTATAGTTTTTGGAAGTTATTTAAATATGCAATGGAAGGAATTGTGTCATTTTCAACAACACCATTGGTTTTATCAGCATTAATTGGACTTTTGTTTTGCTTAGTTGCTTTTATACTTTTAATAGTAATTATAGTTAAGACATTGATATGGGGCGATGCTGTGTCTGGATGGCCAAGTTTAGCTTGTATTGTTGTGTTTTTCTCAGGTATACAATTATTCTTCTTAGGAGTCATTGGAATGTATTTATCTAAGACATATTTGGAAGTTAAAAAAAGACCAATTTACATAGTTAAAGAAACAGAAAAAGATTTGCAATAATTGTAAATTATATCTTGTTTTAGCATGTACAAAATTGCTAAAATTTGATATTATTTATTAGTAGGTGGTAATGTATATGAAAAACAAAAGTAGAACTATTAAAATTTTAATTATTTCAGGGTGTTTAATGATTAGTGCTGGATTTGTTTCTTCACTTGTTGTTAGTGTTAAAAGAGATCAGGTAGCAACTAAACAGCGTACGGTTGAAGTAGCTGATGTTTATAAGAAGTTTAGTGAATACGTAGATAATTTTAATGATCTTAGAAATGATTTATATTTAACATACTTTGATCAATTATATTATGATACTTTATCACAAATAGATGCTAATGTTCAGCAAGCTTTAAAGAATTATGAAGTTGCAGTTGATGACGTTTCAAAGTCAGCTAATAATATGAAAAGTATGTGTGGTGATATATACTTTACAGATACTTCTACTAATAATAAATGTAGTAGTTATGGTAGTGTTTATGAACAAATTGTTAATGCATTTGTTTCAGATGTTAACTTATATAATAAGAGTATAGATAGTTATAATAAATATCAGAAAGAATTAAATTCTGGGCTTAGTCTAAATAAATATAAGACTAGTAAGAAGTTTATTGACTATAATAATGATAAGAAATATGAAGGTAAGGAAGAGTAGTTTATGTTGAGTAAAAAGAAATGGTCTTTAAAAAAGAAAATTTTAGTATTTGGCGGAAGCTTTTTTGTACTAGGTCTTAGCGCCTTTTTGTTTCTTTTTTATGGTCCTTGGGCTGGATTTAGAAATTTTTGGATTACTAGTGCTATGACAACTATGAATCATCAATATTTAGCGACTTGGTTTTATAGTGATGAGACTATACAAAAAGTTCTTGCTAATAACAAAGTAATTGAAGTTACAGAAGATACTGATCCTGATATGATTAAGTTAAGAAAGTATACTTCTAAAACAATATATAAAAATGAATATGAAAAAGCTGTATTGACTAAAGATCCTGGTAATGACTTGTATAAGGTTATAGAAGTTTCTGGTTCTTCTTATCAAGGCTTTTTGGTTGCTGTATATGATCCTTCAAGGATTTCTGTTGCGACTACTAAATATTTAAATGTAAGAGGAGAATCTATTTTAACAGTTTCTAAAAGAGAGAATGCAATCATTGCGATGAACGCTGGAGGTTTTTATGATCCAGACTGGAATTCTAATGGTGCTATTCCTCATGGTACAGTTATATCTAATGGTAAGGTAGTTTCTGATTATGAAGATGCTAGAATGGGTGGAGGTTTTATTTGTTTTACAAATGAAAACAAACTTATTTTAGGTAGAATGACTAAGGAACAAGCTTTAGCAAAAGGTTGTCGTGATGCAATTGAATTTGGTCCATACTTAATAGTTAATGGTAAGAGTTCATTTATAAAAGGTAATGGTGGATGGGGTATTGCTCCTAGAACTGCTATTGGACAAAGAAAAGATGGTATCGTTTTAATGCTTGTTATTAATGGTAGAATACCTTCAAGTATTGGTGCTGACATGGTTGATTTGACTGAAATTATGGAAAACTATGGGGCTTATAATGCAGCTAACTTGGATGGTGGTTCTTCATCTGAACTTGTCATTAATCAAAAAATTGTTAATACACCAGTGGCTGCTGGTTCATATGGTTTAAGAGATATGCCTACTTTTTGGGTAGTGAAATAATAAACAATAAATAATAGGAGAAGGAGGTTTTACTATGATTTTGGATCTTGTGTCATTTTGTAGTGATCCAGTTTTAGCTAGAGTATTAGGTATAATTAAAAATGTACTTGGTAAAATACAATTAATTGGACCTATACTTGGTATAATTGCACTTATAATAAACTTGATTAAATTAATGGCTAATCCAGAAGAAAAAAAATTAAAGACTTCTATTAGAAACTGGACTATATCAATAGTTATGTTATTTTTGATACCAGTAATAATAGATGTTACTATGAGTATGCTTCTTTCTACTATAGGTAATTCAAATGAAAAATTCCAACTTGCTGTATGTTGGAAAAATGCTGGAGTAAATAGTTATAATTCAACTAGTTCAAAATATTATTCTACTTCAAATGAGCAAAAGAAGAACTTTTTTGCAGGTGCTTTATCAAATAATACTACTACTGGTTCTAGTTCTGGATCAGGATCTGGCTCTGGCTCTGGCTCTACTTATGGAAGTAATGCTACTCATACAAATAGTATTAATGGTATTACATTTAATTTGTATAGTCAAACAGATTCACGCTGGACTGGTAGAGTATTTAATACTGGTGGTACTCTTGGTGAGTATGGATGTATGCTTACTTCTACGGCTGTTGTTTCTTCAGGTTATGATAAAACTGTTACACCAGAAACGGTTTTTGATAGTAGATATAGATCCAGTTATCCTAGGGATGGTATCACTGGATTTGCCGGTAGTAAATTTAGTTGTTCAGCTGGTTCAACGTCTAGCTCTTCAATAATTAGTGCTTTGAGACAGGGCCAAATTGTCGTTATTATGGTGTATGGTGGTGGTGCTAATAGTTCTAAAAAGGGTTCTAGTAAATTTACTGGTTCACAACATTATATGGCTTTAATTGATATTTCTGGTGATAGAATATTTGTTGGTAATGGTTATGCAACTTATACATATGGACAAACTGGTTGGTTTTCGGCAAATGAAGTGTTAACTTCTGTTCAATCTGCTGATTATTGTAGAGTTAAATAATATATAGGATGTGATTAAATGTTTATATTGGATTTAGTTGAGATGTGTGGTAGTCCGGAAATTGCCCGCATTCTTGGTATAATTAAACGTGTTTTAAATCTTATTCAACTCGTTGGCCCTATTTTAAGTATTGTAGGGTTGATTCTTGCTTTAATAAAACTAATGATGAATCCAGAAGATAAAAAGACTAAGAATTCTATTAGAAACTGGGTTATTGCGATTTTTATGTTGTTTTTGATACCTGTTATTATTAATCTTGTTGTTGGACTTTTTGATGATAGTTTTACACTTGCTGCTTGTTGGAAGTATGCTGGTCAAAAAAATACAGCTGGTAAATCTAATTATGTCGATGATGGTAAAGATAAGACTAATTTCTTTTCTGGATCTATATCTAATAATGAATCTTATTCATCTTCGGGTACAAGTACTGGTTCAACTTCTATAGCACAGTCTACAACAAATAATGTTTCAAAAAGAATCTTTATAGGTGATTCTAGAACTGTTGGTATGAGAAGTGCAGTAAATAGTTCTGAAGATACTTGGAGTTGTCTTATAGGCTCTGGCTTAAAATGGATGAAGGAAACTGGTTTTCAAACAGTACAAGGACAAATAGGTAATGGGAGTGCTGTTATAATACTTTTAGGTGTTAATGACTTATATAATGTATCAAATTATGCATCATATATTAATAGTTTATATAATCAATATGCAAATAAAGGAGCTTATTTCTATTTTGTCTCTGTTAATCCAACTAATGGTAATTATGCATATTTGGGAGATGGTATAAAAGACTTTAACCAGAAAATAAAAAGTTCTTTAAATAGTAAAATAAAATTTATAGATACATATAGTTATTTAGTATCTGATGGTTTTAAGACTGCCGATGGTTTACATTATACAAATGATACTTATAAAAAAATATATAATTATATATTAAAAAGTTTATAGGAGAAATCTATGATTAAGAAAAAGAAGGCCATTTTAATAATAGTTTTGATAGTAGTTGTACTTGGTATTTGTGCCGGTACTTTTTTGTATTTTAAAGACAAAGAGGAACAAAAAAAGAAGTTAATAAGAGAAGAAAAAGCATTAGTAGAAAAAATAAAGAATAGTTATAGTAAGTATGTAGTTGTAAGTAATGCATTTTTATATAAGAAAATTGATAATAATTATAGTAAAATTATGAAGGTTTCAGCTGAAAAAGAATTTACTTTGAAAGATACTAAAATTGATAAAAATACTAAATATTTTTTAATAGATGAATTAGGGTATTATGTTAGATATCAAGATGTTTCTAAGATGGACAAACTTACTGCGAAAGACTTACGTTATAAGAATTATTTACCATTTAATTATAATATAGTTACTAATGATAAAGTTACTTTGTATCAAGGTGATAAAGCTATTTACGAATTATATTATAGTTTAGATACTCCAGTTATAGAGTTAGATGATTCTGGATATATTATTGAATTTAATGATGAGGAATATTTAGTTAAAAAAGAAGACGTTTTAAGTACACATGAGGCGAACAATACTACTTTAGTTGAATCTGTTAGTGTTCCAGTTACTTGTTATCATTTTATTTATTTGAATGGAGATAATACTTGTAATGAGTCGATTTGTCATAGTGAGAATCAAATAAGAGAAGAGTTTAATTATTTAAAGTCTAATAATTATTTTACTTTGACTACTACAGAACTTGGTAAGTTTATTGATGGGAAAATTAGATTACCAGAGAAGTCAATTTTAGTTACAATTGATGATGGAGCTAGGGCTTGGAACTTCGTTCCTATATTAGAGGAGTATGGTATTAACGCTACATTATTTTTAGTATCTAGTTGGTATGATTTAGAACAATTTAAATCTCCATATATGGAAATTGCTAGTCATACTCATGATTTACATTGGCCTGGTCGTTGTCCTGGTGGACAGGGTAGTCCTTTAAAATGTTCAGATAAAAATTTATTATTAGATGACTTGAGGAAGAGTAGAGAAACTCTTTCTGGGACTAAAGCTTTTTGTTTCCCATTCTATGAATATAATGACTATGCAATTTCAGTTTTAAAAGAGGCTGGTTTTGAAATGGCATTTATTGGTGGTGGAAGAAAAGTTACTAAGGGAATAGATAAATTTAAGATACCAAGAATTACAATTCATAAAGATACTAGTTTAAATTCATATATAAATTATGTTTCTTAAAGTCTACTAGAGAGTAGACTTTTTTTCTAGGTTTGGTATATAATATATTTTAGTAGGAGGATGATAACTTATGAAGAAAATAATGGATGGTAATGAGGCGTGTAGTTATGTTTCTTATAATTTTACAGAGGTAGCGGGAATTTATCCAATAACACCAGCTTCACCTATGGCTGAGGTTACTGATAAATGGAGCAGTGAAGGTAAACTTAATTATTTTGGGACACCTGTAAAAGTTGTAGAAATGGAATCAGAGGCAGGTGCTGCTGGTATGGTACATGGTTCACTACAAGCAGGATGTTTAACTACTACTTATACAGCTAGTCAAGGGTTATTATTAATGATTCCTAATATGTATAAAATTGCAGGAGAATTATTACCTTGTGTTATAAATGTCGCGGCTAGAAGTCTTGCAACACATGCTTTATCTATATTTGGAGATCATCAGGATATATACGCAACACGTTCTACAGGATTTGCAATGCTTGCATCTTCTTCTGTACAACAAGTTATGGATTTGACAGGTGTTGCTCATTTGTCGGCTATAAAAGGAAGAGTGCCATTTATTAACTTCTTTGATGGTTTTAGAACTAGTCATGAATTACAAAAAGTAGAAGTTATTGATACTGACAAATTAAAAAATCTTATAGATGAAAGAGCTCTTAATGAATTTAGAGAAAGAGCATTAGGATCTGATAATCCAGTTATTAAAGGTACAGCACAAAATGAAGATATTTATTTCCAAGCTACAGAAGTTAGAAATGAGTACTATAATAAACTTCCAGATATTGTTTCTAAATATATGGAAGAAATTAATAAGATAACTGGTAAAGATTATCAACCATTTAATTATTATGGTAGTAAGACTGCTAATAAAGTAATCGTGGCGATGGGATCAGTTTGTGAGACTATTAAAGAAACAATTGATTATTTAATAGAAGAGAAAAATGAAAATGTTGGATTATTAGAGGTTCATTTATATAGACCATTTAGTTCTAAATACTTCTTAAAGGCTTTGCCTAAATCAGTTAAAAAGATAGCTGTTTTAGATAGAACTAAAGAGGCTGGTTCTGCAGGAGAACCATTGTATTTAGATGTTGTTAAGACTATTAAAGAAATAGATGCTAAAGTTAGTGTTTATGGTGGTAGATATGGTTTATCTAGTAAGAATACAACACCAGCTATGATAAAAGGTTTATATGACTTTTTGGATACTAGGGAAGTTCATAATAACTTTACTTTAGGTATTGTTGATGATGTTACTAATTTATCTGTTAAGTATGATAAGACTTTTAGAATACCAAGTAATAATATAGAATTTTTGATATATGGCTTTGGCAGTGATGGTATGGTTAGTGCTTCTAAGGATATTATGAAGATTACTGGTACTTATACAAATGCTTATGTACAAGGATATTTTCAATATGATTCTAAGAAGTCTGGTGGAGTTACTATTTCTAATTTAAGATTTGGTAAGAGACCTATTAGATCTACTTATTATGTAGAAAAAGCATCTTTAATTGTTTGTACTAAGGATTCTTATTTAAAACGATTGAAGATGTTAGAGAAAATTAAGAATAAAGGTGTATTTGTTTTAAATACTACTAAGACTCCTGATGAAGTTTTAGCTAGTATGAGTGCTCATGATAAGAAGATTTTACAAGATAGAAATATTAAGATGTTTATAATTAACGCTACTAAGATGGCAGAGGATGCTGGTATTCCTGGTAAGATTAGTGCAATCATTGAATCATTAATATTTAAACTTGGTAAAATTATTGATTTTAATTTTGCTCTTGGTAAAATTAAAGAAAATTTAGCTGTTAAGTTTGCTAATAAGGGTGGCGACTTAGTTACTAAAAATATTAAGGCAATTGAAGCTAGTTTAGATGGCCTTGTTCCTGTAAAGGTTCCATATGTTGATTATGTTGAGTCTTTCGGTAAACAAAAGAGTTTCTTTGAAACTATTGATAGTATGGAAGGTGATAGCTTACCTGTAAGTAGTTTTATTAAGAGACCAGATGGTTCTTTTGAAGCTGGTACATCTAAGTTAGATAAGAGAGATTCTTCTGATATGGCTCCAAGTTATAATTCTAATAATTGTATTTCTTGTAACTTATGTTCTTTAGTTTGTCCACATGGTGTTATAAGACCATTCTTATTGAATGAAAAAGAACAAATAGATGCGCCTGAATCTGTTAACCGTAATTTGATTCCCGCTAGTATTAAGGACAAAGATTATAAATTTACAGTAGGTGTTAGTTTGCCAGATTGTACTGGATGTTCATTATGTAGTGAAGTTTGTCCTGGTAAAAAGGGTGCTAAAGCTCTTGTCATGAAAATGAAAGATGCTTTACTTGAAGATAAAAAAGATGAGGAATATCAGTATTTATTTAATGAAGTTAGTGAAAAGAAAGACGTTATGCCAACTAATACGGTTAAAGGTAGTCAATTTAAGAAGCCAAGGTTTGAGTTTCCTGGGGCTTGTGCTGGTTGTGGAGAAACTCCTTATTTAAAACTATTAACACAATTATTTGGTGATAAACTTATTATTTCTAACGCTACAGGATGTTCTTCTATATATGGTGCTTCAACTCCTTCTATGCCATATTCTGTACCTTGGGCTAATTCTTTATTTGAAGATAATGCTGAATTTGGTTTTGGTATGAGAATAGCTGATATGGCTATGAAGAATAGAATTGTTAGTTTGATAAAGAATAATATTAAAGATGTTAAAAAAAGTGAATTAGATATATATAAGGCTTATGCTAATGATATTAATGATGATACTGCTAAAGATTTGTTAGAAGTTATTGATAATTCTAAAATTACTGATCTTGTTAAGTTAAAAAGATTTATTTCTCCTAAATCTATCTGGCTAGTAGGTGGAGATGGTTGGGCTTATGACATTGGCTATAATGGAATTGATCATGTTTTAGCTAATAAAGAAAATATTAATATTTTAGTTCTTGATACAGAAGTATATTCTAATACTGGTGGACAGTCATCTAAATCTACTAGAACTGGTGCTGTTGCGAAATTTGCTTCTTCGGGTAAAGAAACTGCTAAAAAAGATTTAGCTAAAATAGCTCTTACATATGATCATGTTTATGTTGGTACTATTTCACTTGGAGCTAATCCAAATCAAGCTATTAAAGTATTAAAAGAAGCTGATGAATATAATGGACCTTCTATTGTTATTGCTTATGCACCATGTATTGCGCAAGGAATAATTAAAGGAATGAAAAATAGTATTAATGAAGAGAAGGGTGCTACTGAGTCAGGATACTTCCCATTATTCCATTATAATCCAGCTAGTTTGGAATTTAAGATGGATAGCAAGGCTGATTTTTCTAAATATGAAGAATTTATTCTTGGTGAAGATAGATATCGCTCTTTGAAAAATCTTAATAAAAATGCTAAGGAATTATTAGATAAAAATAAAAAGAACGCTATGAAGCGTTATCAATATTATGAAAAACTATCTAAAAATGAAGAGTAGTTTATAAATTAAGTACAAAAAAAGACGTCGGCAAACGTCTTTTTTAGTTTCCTATATAAGAAGCCATCCTATTGGACAGCTTCCAAAAAGAATAAAAAGGGGTTGGCTAGTGTGATACTAGCGACCAATTCGCCTAATTCCGAATTGGTAGTTCTTATACTAATCGAAAGTTTGATATTTGTCAACAAAAAATATAAAAAAATTGAAAAAAATTGCTGGAAATTTTTAGAAATGAAAAACTTTGTAGATTTATGATGATTTTTGATAGAAGTTTTTGATTAAATATGCTATAATATGCCAAGAAGGAAGTGATACTATCATGCAGTTAAAAGATGTAAAAGGCATTGGTCCTAAATCTCTTTCTTTATTAAATAAAATTAATATTTATACTGTTGAAGACTTAGTTACACATTATCCATTTCGTTATGAAATTCTTGAAAGATGTAATCTTAATGAGGTGGAAGATGGGGGAAAAATAATAATAGATGGAAAAATCGAAAGTGTTCCTATTTTAATGCACTTTAAAGCTGGACTTAATAAAATGAATTTTAGATTAGTAACAGCATCTGGTGTTGTTGGTGTTTCTATATTTAATAGAGCTTTTTTAAAGTCACAACTTACAGTTGGTACTGGAGTTACTGTCATTGGTAAATTAGATAAAGCTAAAAATGTTATAACAGCATCAGATATAAAATTAGAGACATTGATGAATAAAGTAAAAATAGAGCCAGTATATCATTGCACTTCTGGTCTTACTAATAAAAATATGTCTACATATATTAATATGGCTTTATTGATGTTTGGAAAAGAAATACCTGATTATATACCAAGTAGTTATTTGGAAAAATATAATTTTTTAAATAAGAAGACATCTTTAAATATTGTTCATAATCCTTCAACTATGGATAAGTTAAAGGAAGTAACAATTAGACTTAAATATGAAGAATTATTTGCTTTTATGTTTAAGATTAATTATTTAAAGGTTCAAAATAAAAAGAAGAATAATGGTTTGACTAGAAAAATTGATAGAAGTAAAATCGATAAGTTTATTAAAAAATTATCTTTTGAATTAACTGATGATCAAAAGAAAGCAATTGATGAGATTCTTAATGACTTAGAATCTCCTAGTAGAATGAATAGATTATTACAAGGTGATGTTGGTTCTGGTAAGACAATTGTGTCTTTTATTGCGATGCTTGCTAATTATTTTTCTGGATATCAGAGTGCTTTAATGGCTCCTACAGAAATACTAGCAACACAACATTACAAAAATTTAGTTAATTTTATAAATGATAGTGATATAAAAATAGAACTTCTTACTGGTTCTACTTCTAAAAAAGATAAATTAAGAATATATTCTGGTTTAAAGGATGGAAGTATTTCAATGGTAGTTGGTACTCATGCTTTGATTCAGGATGATGTTGTTTATAATAATTTAGGTTTAGTTATAACTGATGAACAACATAGATTTGGAGTTCATCAAAGAGCTAATTTACAAAATAAGGGTGTAAAACCTGATGTTTTATATATGAGTGCTACACCTATACCTAGAACTTATGCATTAACTATTTTTGGAGATATGGACGTTTCTACTATTAAGATGAGACCTAAAGGTAGACAAAAAATAGATACTTTTGTTAAGAAAAATAGTGAAATTAAAGATGTTTTAGAACTTATGTATAAAGAGTTAAAAGAAGGACATCAGGTATATGTTATTGCTCCTTTAATTGAAGATAGTGAAAATTCCGATCTAGCAACAGTTTGTAATTTAAAAGATCAAATGAAATTGGCCTTTGGCGATAAATATAAAATTGATATTGTACATGGTAAAATGGCTACTGGAGCTAAAGACGTTATAATGGAACAATTCAAAGAAAATAAAATTCAAATACTTATATCTACAACTGTAGTTGAAGTTGGTGTTGATGTTTCTAACGCTACTACTATGGTTATATTTGATGCTGATAGATTTGGACTTTCTACATTACACCAATTAAGAGGTAGAGTAGGAAGAGGTAGTTTTAAATCACAATGTATTTTAATTAGTGATAGTGACGCTGAAAGATTAAAGATAATGGAAACTGTTGATGATGGATTTGTTATTAGTGAAGCTGATTTCAAATTAAGAGGACATGGTGATTTATTTGGTACTAAACAATCTGGTGATATGTCTTTTAAAATTGCTAATATAAGAGAGGATTATAAGATTTTATTACAGGCTAAGAAAGATTCTAAAGAGTATTTATTAGATAAAAATACCGATGAAGATGATTTAAAGAAAAAATTAATAGCTGATATTACTGAAGGATAGAATTAATCTATCCTTTTATGTTATAATTTTTTTAGATGGGAGTGTTTTTATGTTAAAGCTGTATCCTAATTATGAGAAGAGTTTAATTAATTTGTCTTCTTCTATATTAAAAGAGTTTGGTATAGAATGTCGATATGGAACTTTAAGAAGAGTTGATAAGTTATTTAGAGAGGAAAAGTATAAAAATATTGTTGTTTTATTTTATTCTGGATTAGGAACTAGAATGTTAGATAGGAATTTGGAAGAGAATAGTTTTTTACTTACTAATAGAATGTCTGATCTTACTTCGGTATTTCCTTCTACGTCAGTATCAGCGACTACTTCTTTTTTAAGTGCTAAGTCTCCTTATGAACATGGTATGCTTGGTGAGAATATGTATTTTAATGATTTAGGTAAGACTGTTAATGTTATAACTGGATGTGTTAATGGAACCGATGAAGTTATTAGTAAGGAATTTTTAAAGGAAAATCTGGGATATGAGAGTATAATTGATAAGATTAATGCAACTGGTGATAATAAAGCTTATGGTATTTTTCCTTTTGGTATTGGTGCTTATGAAAGTAGAGAAGAGGCATATAATAGAATTATTAATTTAAGTAAAAATTCCGGAAAGAAATTAATATATGCTTATTTTGAAGAACCTAATTATTCGATACGTGACAATGGTATAGTTAAAGATAAAGCTCATGATGAGATAGTAAAAATAGAGGAAGAGACTAGAAAATTATGCAGTGAATTACAAGATTCTATTATTTTTATTACAGCTGATCATGGTAATGTAAATTGTAGTCCTATTGTTTTAAAAGAGCATAGTTTGATGTATGAACTTATTGATAAAACTTTCTACATTGAAAATAGATGTGTTGGTATTAAAGTTAGGGAAGGGTATAAAGAAAAATTTAGAACACTTTTTGAAAAAAAATTAGGTGATTATTTTTTACTTATGAATTATAATGAGGCAATTGATAATAAAATGTTTGGTGACGGAATAGAACATAAATACTTAAAAGACTTACCTTGTGACTTTATAGCTGTTTCAGTCGATAAATATTATTTAGTAAATGAAGAAAATGATTCTATATGTATGGCTAGTTGTTCTGGCTTAACAGAGAAGGAAATGTTAGTTCCATTGATAGTTGTAAAAAAGAAGCCTTTTAAAGATGGAATTAGAAGAGTTATTGAAAGTGATTATAAAGTTGTTTTTGAAATACTTGCTGATTGTCATAAGTTTATGTATCGAAATAGAAAGGATATATTTATGGCGGGACCAAATTTCTCTAGGTCTGAATTTAATAATTATTGTGATAAAAATAAGCCTGATACATGTTATGTTTATACTATTAGTGATGAAATTGTTGGACTTATACGAATTAAATATAATATGCTTGTTGGCTATAGTAAATTTACTAGTTTCTCTTATATTGAGATTGAGAATATTTATGTTAAAGAAGAATATCGAGGAAGAGGAATTGGTACGGAACTTGTTAATTATGTGATTTTATTAGCTAAAAAGAGACGTGTCAAAAGAGTAGAATTTTGTGCATGGCATTTTGATAAAAAAACTGCTAAATTTATTGAAAAATTTAGCTCTAGGGTACTTACTAAAATTTTTGAGATTGATTCTTTCTAGTGTAAAGTAAAAATATTTATTTTGAATCAATTGACAATTCATGAAAATTAATTTATTATTAAGATGCGTGATGCATGTCACGCCGATATCTCTCACGGTTATGTGTGAGAGTATATTCAACCGAACCCCCTGAAGGAGCCGAAAGGCTCCACTTTTTGTTTTGAAATGAATTTATATGGTTTTGTAATATGGTTTGGTTGTTGATACAGATATATTTTAGTTATAAAAATGAACGCTGATGAATTTTAGTTTTATTCATGAAAATTCAATTTAATTAAATTATATGGTTATATTGAAAAAAGTGCGCATTTTGGTATATAATGTAGTTAGTTAATGAAAATGGGCGCTAGTACAGGTCTATAATTGATAGATTTTGTATTGGCGTTTTTTTGTTGGGAGTTGAAGTCTATGTATTAGGAATTGATTTATATAGGTTAGTATAGTAGTAAATATAAATTAAAAGTAAAGAGGTATAGGTAAATGAAAAAGATAATTTCAATGTTTGTATTATTAGTTGTAGTATTTAGTCCTTTTAGTGTTCATGCAGCAAGAGGGTGTTGTTCACATCATGGTGGTGTTTCTGGTTGTAGCAGTTCGGGAAGACAAATTTGTAGAGATGGTAGTTTAAGTCCATCTTGTACTTGTACTCCAGCCGTTTCTTATACATATGGATGTACAGATGTAAATGCTAGTAACTATAATTCTAGTGCTAATAGAGATGATGGAAGTTGTATTTATTATGTATATGGATGTACAGATGTAAATGCTAAAAACTATAATTCAGAGGCTAATAAGGATGATGGAACTTGTGAGTATTACATACTTGGATGTACTAATTCATTAGCAACTAATTATAATCCAGAAGCTGAGAAAGATGATGGGAGTTGTGTATTACCTAGCAGTAAAGAATCTGATGAAAATAATAATGATAAGGAATCTAATAGTAGTGATGATGATACACTTGGTACAATTGTAGGTTTAGGTGCTATATCTGGTGGAGTGTATTTATATAAAAAGAAGAAGAGTAAAAAGTAATAATAATTTGATTTACTAACATTTAATTCTAAGATATAATATTTTTAGAAATGATGGCGTAGTTGTAGGAGTGAAAAATATCTATGGGAAAAATTGAAATTGATGAAAAAATATCATATGAAGTGTTAGTTAAATATATCGGTAGTAAGTTTGATACTAAACTTATTTTGACTGATAAAAGAATAATATTTGAGAGAAAAAAAGGTTTATTTAATAAGCAGTATAAAATTGTTGATGAAATTAATATTAGTGATATTAGATTAAATAAAAATAAACTGTTAATTAAAAATACTGGTTCAACTGTTGTGATTGAGGCAAATACTAAAATTTATAAATTCGTTTGTGGTAGTGTTATTGAGGCTAAATTAATTATTGAAGAAATAATTAAGATAAAAACAGGAGAAAATTTATTGGAAAGAACATCTGGTAAAGTAGTTAAAATGTCTAATGTTATTTCTAAAACTGTTGGTGCAGTAACTGGAGCGGTTGCTTCAGTTGGTTTAGTAGCTGTTACAATTAATAAAAATAAGAAAACAATAATGAAGGCTGTTAAAACAATTAAGAATATGTTAAAAAGATAATCATAGGATTTACTATACTTAGATTTTAAGTTATAATATTTTTAGGTGATGTTAAGTGAAATTGGTAGAATTAAAATGTAAAAATTGTGGAGCTCAGTTAAAAGTTGAGGAAGGTACTTCACAAGTAAAATGTGAATTTTGTGGGTCAACTTTTTCAGTTGATGATGCTTATAATGAAGGATATAAGTATACTAAGGGTGTATTAAAAGCTCGTAGTGAACAAATGGAAGAGGATTTTAATAAGGCACAAGATTTAATAAAAAATAGTTCTATTGGCAAGTCTTCAAGAGTGTTTTCTATTGTGTTTGTTGCAATATTTATTTTGATATTTGGTTTTATTGGATATGGTATATATACGACTTTTACTGACAATGAAGCTGAAACTACTCATGATAGTTTTGAAGTTAATTCTTTCAATACACCATATGAAACTGATGCTGGTAAAAGATCTGGTTTCTTCATAGTTAGAACTTTGGATGATATAGTTACTAATAATAAAACTAATAAAAGTCATGTTATTACAGTTGTATATAATGGTATTACAGCTACTGAGGAAAAAAGTATTAAAGAAATTAGAAATATGTTAAGTGAGAATAAGGATTATGATGTATCGCTTGATTATGATAGTAATGGATATGTAAATAAATTTACAATAGAAGATATTGAATCTAATAAAATTGCTACTGAATCAAATACTAATACTTCAAACAATAATAGTAGTGTTCAAATCCCATCTGTTGATGACATTGATATAAGTTCTTCTGAATATGAGCAGATTAAAGAAGAAATGGAACAAAAATTAGATGAGATGAAAGAAGCTTATAATAATAGATAATGTTTGACAAACTTTTATTATAGCGTTATAATTTAAACAGTTTTTGTTGATGAAGAAGTTATCTAAGTAGTTATTTGGAATTCTATACAGGGAATTATGGTTAGAAACTGAGAGCCATTTTAGAGAGTCTAAATAATGAATTTCAATAATGGAGTCAAATCGTGATGAGCGTTATTCTATAGAGTGCTAAGTAATTAGAACAAAGGTGGTACCGCGGATTTAATAGTGATTCGTCCTTTTATGGATGATCACTATTTTTTATTTATTGTTAGAGAGGGATGCAATATGAAAGAAAAGTTAGAAGAAATAAGAAGCAAAGGATTAAAGAAAATAGAAGAGGTTAAGAAACTTGAAGATTTGCAAGAAATATCAAGAGAAATTACTGGTAAGAAAAGTGAATTAACTGAAGCTTTGAAATCACTTAGTGAATTATCGGTTGAAATGAAGAAAACAATTGGTATGCAAGCTACAGAAATTAAGAAGTTATTTGCTGATAAATTAAAAGAAAAAGAAACTGAATTAATTAATGCCAAAAGTGTAGTTTCAGAGCCAATTGATTTAACTTTACCTGGTACTGAGGTAAAATCTGGTTCTCTTCATCCAATTACACAAATGTGCTATGACTTGAATGATGCCTTTTTATCACTTGGATTTGAAGTGTATAGTGAAGATGATATTAGTAGTGAAAAATATGCTTTTGATAATTTAAATTTCCCTGCTGATCATCCGGCTCGACAGTCTATGGATACATTCTGGATAGATGGAACAGAAGAATTATCTGGCAATGAACGTTTATGTTTAAGACCACATTTAACAGGTGGATCTGTTAGATATTTATTACAACATGGAGCTCCAGCTAGATTTGTTTATCCTGGTAGAGTTTATAGGAATGAAACTACTGATGCTAGACATGAAAGAGCTTTCTTCCAATATGAAGCTTTAATAGTTGATAAGGATATTTCATTTTCATCAGGAATGGTTATGATACAAACAATACTTGAAAAAGTATTTGGTAGAAAAATTAATGTTCGTATGAGAGAAGGATTCTTCCCATTTACAGAACCTGGATATGAAATTGATATGGAATGTTTAGTATGTAATGGTAAAGGATGTAAAGTATGTAATCATAACGGTTGGATAGAAGTAATGCCAGGTGGTGTAATTCATCCTAATGTATTAAAATCTGCAGGACTTGATCCAGAAGAATGGACAGGATTCTATATTAATATTGGATTAGATAGATTAGTTATGATGCGTTATGGAGTAGATGATGTTAGATTATTCCATTCTGGAGATTTAAGATTCTTGGAGCAATTTAAGTAAGGAGGAAATAGAATGAAAGTATCGTTAAATTGGGTAAAAAAATATGTTGATTTACCAAGCGAGGTTACAACTAAACAAATAGCGTATGATTTAACATTAAGAACTGTAGAAGTTGAAAATGTTGTTAATACTAAGGATAAATTTCATGATATTATAGTTGGTAAAATAGTAGAAGTTCGTGAACATCCTAATGCTGATAAATTAAGAGTATGTATGGTAGATATTGGTGAGGCAGAGAATGTACAAATCGTTTGTGGTGGATCAAACTTATATGAAGGTGAATATGTAGTTGTTTCAAAACCTGGTGCTGAAGTTTATTGGCATGGTGAAGCAGAACTTGTTAAGATTAAGAAAACTAATATGCGTGGAGAATCTTCTTATGGTATGATTTGTGGAGCTGAAGAAGTTTATTTAGAAAATTTATTTCCGGCAAAAGATGAAAAAGAAATTGTTGACTTAAAAGGTATTGAATGTAAGCCAGGTCAAAATATTGCTGATGTTATTGATATGGATGATGTTGTTTTAGAAATTGATAATAAGTCTTTAACAAATAGACCAGATTTATGGGGACACTATGGTATAGCTAGAGAAATTGCAGCTATATATAATGTACCTTTAAAAGAATCACCTACTGTTAAAATTGATTCTAGTCTTCCTAAATATAAAGTTGAAATCAAAGAACCTGAAAAATGTAATAGATATGCAGCAATAGAGATGGATGGAGTTTATGTTAAAGAGTCTCCTTTATGGATGAAGGCTGACTTAATTAAAGCTGGAATGAGACCAATAAACGCTATAGTTGATATTACTAATTATGTTATGATGGATGTTGGACAACCTTTACATGCTTTTGATAAGACTCATGTTGTAGGTGAAGAAATAATCGTTAGAAATGCTAAGAAGGATGAAGAATTACTTCTTCTTGATAATAACTCTATTAGTCTTACGGAGGATGATTTAGTAATTTGTGATAGTAAAGACGCAATGGCTTTAGCTGGTATTCGTGGTGGTAAGAAGGATTCAATATTAGATGATACAACAGGTATTGTATTAGAAATCGCTAATTTTACAGCTGGTACTATTAGAAAATCAGGAAAAAGATTTGATGAAAAAACTGATGCATCTATTAGATATGAAAAGAATCTTGATACAGAAAGAGTTGATCAAGGTATTGCTAGGGCATTAGAACTATTTAAAGAATTATTTCCTGAAAGTAGAATCGTTTCTTATAATGATGTTTATCCAATAAAGACTGAAAGAGAAAAAATTGATGTACCGGAAGAATTTTTAAATGTTAGACTTGGTAAAGTTTTAGGTAGAGAAACAATTGAGAGAGTTTTAAAATCATTAGGATATGATGTTAATTATAAAGATGGAATTTATCATGTTGTTGTTCCAGTATGGAGATCTACAGGAGATGTTTATTTAAAAGATGATGTTATGGGTGATATTGCGAGACTTTTAAGTTTTGAAAGTTTTGAGGCTAAACCATTAACTATAACTTTTGAGAAAGCTGTTTTGCAAACGTCAGTTTCTCTTGAACGTAGATTAAAAGAATATTTAGCTTGTAGATGCGGATTTAATGAAATATTTACTTATCCTTGGGTAGAAGAAAAGTATTTTGATGCTTCAGGTATCAGTAAGGAAAATGCTATTAAGTTAGCAACACCACCTTCACCAGATGAAGCTTATTTAAGAAATTCACTTGTACCTGGAATGTTAAGCACAATATCTAAAAACTTAAGATATTTTGATAATTTCAAATTATTCGAAATTGCTCAAGTTTTTGAAAAGGGAGTTTATCATGAATCATCTGAAGATGAAACATTACCTGTACATAAGAAACTTTTAACAGGAAGTATTACTGGTAAAGATGCTAAGAAAGTATTTTATGAATTAAAGGGTGTTTTAGAAAACATATCTAGATATTGTCAAATGGAAGATATTAGATTAGAAGTAACTGATGATAAGCCAGCTTGGGCTGATGTTAATGTATATTTAGATATTAAATTTAGAGATAAGGTTATTGGTAAATTAGGACTTCTTTCAATTAGAACAATGAGTGAGGCTAAAATTAAACGTAGTAATGTTGCGATATTTGAATTAGATACTGGTGAATTAGTACCATTTGCTTCTCGTGATAATAAATTTGTTCATATTCCACAATTACCATTAGTAGAAAAAGACTTATCTATCTTAGTTGATGATAATATTACTTGGAAAGAAATAACTTCAGCTATCAAGAATAAAGTAAAAGAAGTTAAATTCGTTGAGGAATACAGAGGTAACCAAGTTCCAGAAGGTAAGAAGTCTATAATGTTACGCATGGTTATTGATAATGGTGATGTTACAATGACTTCTGATGAAATTAACGCTAAATTAGATAGTATTATTAAAACTCTTAATAAAAAATGTGGAGCTAATTTAAGAGAAGAGTAGTTACTTATATATTTGTTATGTATTGTAAAAAGAAAAAAATTATGGTACGATGAATGTGTCAAGGAAACTTGATTAAAATAAAAATAGGGAATACTTAATATTGGCGTGTTAAGTACTTATCTCAAATTTTGTTTGTTTGGTTAGCACTTAATCACATCATTGATTAAGTGCTTTTTTGTTTTTCATCATCATTTGAATAGTAGTGTAGCTATAAGCAAGATGATGATAATGATTTGACTAGTGATTAATAAATCTTTCTTAGTCATTTACATCACCTCCTTTCAAAGAGGTAAGCACTTAATCATTAATGTATTCCCTAATTTATTATTAGGAAAAACTTTTAATATCTTAGACAAAAATAGCATTTTGTGTGATAAAATGTTTCTAACGCTTATAGATTTCTATAATTAATATTTCTAATGATAATTTAAACTTTCTTATGATATAACATACTGATATTGAAAGGAGGTGAGATAAATGGAAATATTAGTTGATAGAGATGGGTATGAACAATTTATGAATGTTTTTGAAAAACTCAAAAATTCTATGAATAATATTGCGACATCTGGAAGTGAAGAGTATAGAAACGCTGTAGGAGATGGCTGGCATGATAACTTTGCTTATGAAGAGTTAATGCGTGATGAGAAAAAAGTTAGTGCTCAAATAGAAAAGATGCTTGGTGAGAAAAAACATTTAAAAGTAATTGATAATACCTTAAAGAAAGATGAACTTATTAATATTGGGGATATACTTAAAATTGAAGTCATTTATGATGAGTCAGATGTAGAGGTTTTTGAAATAAAACTTACTGGCAAATACTTACCTGATTTGGAAAGTGATATCCAAGAAATATCTTTAAATAGTCAAATGGGAAAAGCTTTATTTAAGAAAAATATTTATAAAGATATTTTATATAAGATTCATGGTAATTTAGCTATAATAAAAGTACTAGAAAAGAATGGAAAAATTGTAAATTAAAAACTAGAGTTTTATATTTGACGTTTTGCAAACTCTAGTTTTTATATTGTCTTTTTTAAGTTTTCGAATATAGGTACATTTCCTTTAAAACTTAATGGGGATATAGGTGAAGGATGATAAATTGGTATAACTTTGATGTCATTTACTATAAATTCTTTACCAACAACTTCATTAAATTTTTTGTATTTTATATCAAGTATTGTTTTAGTAGCAGCATCACCTAATGATAAAACTACTTTGGGTTTTATTTCTTCTAATTGTCTCATTAAATATTGTTTACAATTTTTACTACAAGTATTTAGGTTTTTTCTTTCTTTTGGAAAACATTTTATAGCTTCTAAAAAGTAAGTATCTTCAAGTTTAATATTTATAATATCTAAAAGCTTTTGCATTACTACTCCTGATGGTAGTAATTTTTTATTTTGATCATACCAAGCTATACCTGATTTACGCCAACCATTATTAGCTGGTGCCTCTCCTAAAATTATGATGTCTTTTGTTTTACCGATGGATATTGTTTTACTATTTGGAAAGTGTTCTACTAAATCTTTACAAAGATTACATTTTGAAATTTCTTCATCAATTAAAGCTAAATTTACTCTTTCTTTTAGAAGAAGATATCTTTTATTTGTATCTTTATTTTTAAGTAAATCTTCTTTTGTCTTTTCTTTACTGTTTGAGTAGTCTATAGGTTTTTCGAATTGTTCTTTTGTTAAATCTACTATTTCATTATCTATGATGTTAAAGTAATGAGTATTATCTCCTAAATTAATTTTATGAATTGTTCCAGAAAACTTTTCTTGGGCTAAGATTGCTGTTACGGCACAATGACCAGCGGATGAGTCTAAATTTTCATAATTATTTTGACAACTACTATGAGCAGTGTCTTTTTTAAAACATTTTCTTAATATATTTTTATATTCTAATATTTCTTTTTTCATATTATAAATCTATTTTTACAATTACTCCTTCTACATTTTTACCGAACTTTTTCCAAGTTGTTTCTTTAACTACTTTAAAGCCAATGTCTTCAAATATTTCTGTATGATAACGATTCTTTTCAAAAGAATCATATAATTCTTTTACGCCGTTGCTTTTTGCTGCTTCGCAAAGTAATTTTAAACCTTTTTTTGAATAGCCTTTGCCTCTTTTTATGGCTTCTATTAAAATGCCACAGTCATACTGTTTTTTAGAAGTGTCAAATTGATAATTTACATAGCCAACGAATTCATTTGTTTCCTCATCTTTTAAGTAAGCAAAAAACCTATTTTCATTTTTTCTTTTATCATATGTTTTTTGCCAATTCTCTTCTGGAAAGTCTATGGCGCCAGTATCATAATGATATCCTTGATAAGATACGTCATATCCCGCATTGTAACTCATAGTATCTGGATCTTCATTTAATTTTTTCTCATACCAGTAGTCTTTTAATTTTGGAATATATAAAGTTAACACGTTATCACCTCAATAAGTATTATAACATATTCGAAGTGACAATTTATTGATTTTCTATTTTCAAAGAATGGATAATTAGTTATAATTAGTAAAGATATAGAAGAAAGCTTGGTGGTAGTTTATGAATAATGATGATTTAACATTACAAGTAAGTCCTGATAATGTAGCAATTGTAAAAGATGAGGATAAATGTATAAAATGTGGCTATTGTGTTAGAGTATGTAGAAATGATGTTACGGTTTCTAGAATGTATGAATTAGGTATTACTAAAAAGCCTATTTGTATCAACTGTGGACAGTGTGCTAATTATTGCCCTACAGAGGCTATTTCTGAAAAGTTAGACTATATGAAGGTTTTGAAATTGTTGAAAAATAAGGATAAGACTGTTGTATTTAGTTTTGCTCCTGCTGTTAGAGTGGCTTTGGGTGAAGAGTTTGGTCTTGAACCTGGTGTCAATGTTGATAAGAAAATTATTAGTGCTTTGAAAAAACTTGGTGCTAAATATGTTTTTGATATTACTTTTAGTGCTGATTTAACTATTATGGAAGAAGCTATGGAACTAGTTAATCGAATACAAGAAAATAAAAATTTACCTATGTTTACTTCTTGTTGCCCAGCTTGGATAAAGTATGTTGAAATATTTTATCCAGAACTTATTCCTAATTTATCAACTTGTAAAAGTCCTATTGCGATGCAAGGATCAACTATTAAAACTTATTTTGCAAAGATGAAAAATATTAATCCAGAGGACTTGGTTAATGTAGTTATTGCACCTTGTACAGCTAAGAAATATGAAATAAGAAGGGATGAATTAAATGTTACTAAGAGAGATACTGATTTTGTTTTAACTACTAGAGAACTTGCTAGAATGATAAAAGAAAATGATATTAATTTTTTAAATTTAGAAGATAGTGAATTTGATTCTCCATTAGGACTTGGTAGTAGTGCAGGAGTTATTTTTGGTAATACTGGTGGTGTTACCGAAGCTGCATTACGTACTGCGTATCATTTTATTACAAATAAAGATTTAAAAGATGATGATTTGGTTTTTTCTTCAGTTAGAGGAATAGCTGGTGTAAAAGAAGCACAAATTGAAATAGAAGGCAAAGTGATTAAAGTAGCAGTACTAAATGGTATGAAGAATGCTAAAAATTTAATTGATAAGATGAAAGAAGAAAAGTTGGATTATCAGTTTATAGAAGTAATGAATTGTATTGGTGGATGTATTGCTGGTGGTGGGCAACCTAAACTTACTTTGTTAGAAATGAAAGATAGTAAATTAAAAAGAATAGATGGATTATATAGTGAAGATGAAAAAATGAAGAAAAGAGTTAGTTATAAAAATCCTGATATTATTAAAATTTATAAAGATTTTTATGGTGAAGTTGGTAGTAGTTTAGCACATCAATATTTACATACAAGTTATAAGAATAAATCATATTTATTAAGAGGTGAGGATAAGTAATGAAAAGAGAATTAGAAATAAAAAAGTTAGCTGATTTTTGTGTTTCTTGTGTTACTAAACCTTGTCAATTGGGATGCCCTTTAAATAATGATATAACTAGTTTTATAAAGAATGTTAAGAATGATAATTATGAAGAAGCTTTTAAAACACTTTCTAATACTACTGTTATGCCAGCTATTTGTGGAAAAATATGTCCACATGAAAAACAATGTCAAGGTTCTTGTGTAAAAAGAGTTTCTTATGAAGCGGTAAAAATAGGTGATATTGAAAGTTTCATTGGTGATTTAGCAATTGAAAATGATTGGAAATTTTTAAAGAAAGGTAAGAAAAATAAAAAAGTATTAGTTGTTGGAGCGGGACCGGCGGGACTTACTTGTGCAGCATTTTTAGCTAAAGAAGGTTATCAAGTTACGTTGTATGAAAAACATGATTATTTAGGGGGACTTTTGTATCATGGTATACCAGCTTTTAGACTTAATAAGGATTTAGTTAAAAAGGCCATTGATAAGATTCTAGATTTAGGAATAGAAGTTCATACAAATATGACTTTAGGAAAAGACTTTGGTTTAGATGAAGTTAAAGATAAATATGATGCAATATTTTTAGGCATTGGGGCAAATGTTTCTAAAATGATGGAAATTCCAGGTGAGGATTTGACTGGTGTTTATGGTGGTAATGAGTTATTAGAAAAAGCAATTTATCCAGATTACACTGATAAGAAAGTATTTGTTATTGGTGGTGGAAATGTCGCGATGGATGTTGCTCGTACTGTTAAAAGATTAGGAGCAAAAGAAGTAACAATTCTTTATAGAAGAGATAAAGAAGATATGCCTGCTGAAGAGGTAGAAATTAAAGAAACTGTTCTTGATGATGTTAAATTTTTATATAAAACAAAACTTGTTAAAATATTAGGTAAAGATAAAGTTCAAAAAATTGAATGTATAAAGACTAAATTAAATGATGAAGAAAAGTATGTTGACATAGATGATAGCAACTTTATACTTGATGCTGATTATGTAGTAATGGCAATAGGATCTAAGGCGGATGATGATGTTTTAGATAATCTTGATTTAGAAAGAAAAGAGAATGGATATTTATCTACTAATGATAAAGATCAGACTTCTGATGAAAAAATATTTGCAGCAGGTGACTTAACAGGAACAAAATCTACTGTAGCTTGGGCCTGTCGTAAAGGAAGAGATGCAGCTTATTCAATTATGGAATACTTAGAAAATAAGTAATATTACTAATATCACTATAATTGTTGTTGTAGTGATATTTTTCTATTAAATTACATATTTCGATTATTTTATTCGCTATGATGTAATACTTTTGTATTTATAGTTTTTTTGTGTTATATTTATTCTCGTAAGATAGGAGACTTTTATATGATAGAAATTAAGAATGTTAGTAAGACTTATAATGGTAATATTAAGGCTATTGATAATTTAAATTTAAAAATTAATGATGGTGAAATAGTTGGTTTCATTGGACTTAATGGTGCAGGTAAGACTACGGCTATTAAGATGATGACTGGTATTTTAGTTCCGGATACTGGGACTATTACAATTAATGGTTATGATATAGTTAAAGATAGCTTAAAAGCTAAACAAATTATTGGCTATATTGCGGATAATCCAGATATGTTTTTAAAACTTACAGGAATAGAGTTTATTAATTTTATTGCTAATATTTATAAAGTACCTGTTACTATTAGAAAAAAACGTATTAAGTTGTTTGGCGAACGTTTTGGTTTAAGTGATGTTTTAGATAAACCTATGCAAGGATATTCTCATGGTACAAGACAAAAAATGATGGTGGTTGCAGCTTTAGTACATGATCCAGCAGTTTGGATATTGGACGAACCATTGATTGGACTTGATCCAACGTCAGCATTTGAACTTAAGAAGATGATGAGAGAACATGCTGATAAGGGTAATGCTGTATTTTTCTCTACACATGTTTTAGAAGTTGCTGAAAAGTTATGTGATAGAATAGCGATTATTGATAAAGGAAAAATTGTTTTTGTAGGTACTCTAAAAGAATTAAAAGATAAATATGATAAAAAAGACTTGGAAAAATTATTTATGGAGGTAATTAAAAATGACTAATTACTGGTCTTTAGCGAAAGTATTTATAAGGTCACTTTCTATGACTAAGCCAAGTACGAAACAACAAATGATTGTTACTAAACTTTTGTTGGTACTTGTTAGTTTGCTTATTATATTACCATTTGTTGTAGTTTCAGGTTTATTTGTTTATACTGTTACTAATTCTTTAGTTGAATATAATTATGAAACTATTGGATTAGAATTTATGTGTATTTTACTTTGTGTATTTACTTTTATATTTTCTTTTAATGTAATACTCAATGAACTTTATTTTACTGGTGATATTGAAAACTTGTTACCATTGCCGCTTAAACCTCGTGAAATTGTTGGTGCAAAAATAGCTTCAATATTTTGTGCAGAGAGTTTGGTGCAACTTTTAGTTATATTTTTTAGTGTTATTGGATTCTTCTTTGCTCTTGGACTTTCTTTTAAAAATTTTTTATTGGGAATTCTTGGAATGATTACTTTGCCAATGATACCAATTATATATTGTTCTATTATTAGTTTATTAATTATGAGTTTTACAAGATTTATTAAAAATAAAGAGACTATTAGAAAAGTAGGGCTAGTATTTGTATTAGCAGTTTTAATGTTATTTGTATACTTTTTAGGGGCATTACAAAATTTTGATTTAGAGCTTTATATAGAAGGATTTGTTAATGGTGATCAAACATTTTTACATGTTATGAGAGGAATTCTTCCTCATATTAACTTATTTATAGATATTCTTGTTACAGGTAGTATTAGATCATTGCTTCTTTATATTCTAGTTAATATTGGATTTATAGTAGTACTTTTAGGATTAGCTGATGTTTGTTATTTTAAAGGTGTTGTTGGATTAAGTTCTAAAGATACAGAATCTAAGAAGCATAGCAGTAATATTTTAAATAATATTAAAGCTGAGAATCCTACTAATTCATATTTTAAGAAAGAACTTTTTACTTTATTTAGAACTTCTTCATATTTCTTGAACTGTATTTTGATTAACTTTATCTGGCCAATATTTGTTTATGTTATTTGTAAGTTGAAGTTTCCAGATCTTACATTGAGTAAATTAAAGAATCTTGTTACTTCTACTGATAATAATACTTTAATCATAATATTTATGTTTGTAATAGGTGTTTCAATTTTATTACCAGCACTTAACAGTATTGCGTCATCTTCTTTTTCTAGGGAAGGAAAGAACTTTTACTTTATGAAATATATTCCAATGGATTATAGTAGTCAAGTTTATGTAAAATTATTAGTTAGTTTTATAATAGCTTTTATTGGTGTTAATGTATTTAGTTTAATATTTTATTTAGTTATAGGATTAAAAGTGTCTCTTTCGTTCATATTCTTAATTATTAGCTTTTTAGCAATCTTATTTATTTGTAGTTTAGGTATTATAATTGATTCTATTAATCCAAAGTTAGTTTGGGATGATGAACTTAATGCATTAAGAGAAAATTCTAATAACTTTATAGTTATGGGTATTTCAATATTTGTGTTTATTGTATTAGCTGGATTATGTTATTTATTATATAAATCATTTGGAATAGCTTTGGCTTTTACATTTATATTATTGATACTAATGCTTTTAAACGCTATAGTATATGATTTGAATAGACGATTTACCGTTAAGAATATAGTTGCTCAAGAAAATTTATAATTTTTAGAATAGTTTTAACTATTCTTTTTTTTTGATGTTTGATATAATTGATATAATAGGATAAGTAGGAGGCTATTTATGAAGAAGTTTATATTTTATTTAGTTACGGTTTTTATGTTATTATTGCCTGTTAATTTATTAGCTTTATCTGGAGATCTTTCAATTAGTTGTAACACGACATCTGTTAAACCCGGACAACAAATTAAATGTAGTGTATCTGGTAGTTCTGATGGACAAATATCTATGGTTTTTGCGAATATTTCAGCAAATGGTAGTATTTCAATAGATAAATTTAGAGCTGAAAGAATATGGGATGTAAAAACAGAATGGCCTAATCTTTCTTTATCATCTAATGATAAGAAACCTGGTATTTTTGAAATTGGTACAGTATATTTAAAAGCTAATAGTGCAGGTACTGGTAATTTTGTTATGTCGGGTATTACTTTTACAGGAGATTCTGGGGAGACAGTTTCTGTAGCTAATAAGAGTGTTTCAATATCAGTTATTAGTGATAATCCAACTCCAACACCTACACCTGAACCTGCACCTGTTGTTAAAAGCAATGATTCATCATTAAAGTCTCTTACAGTTAGTTCTGGATCAATTGATTTTGTTCCTAGTACTTTAGAATATAATTTAGAAGTTTCTAGTAGTGTTTCTACTATTGAGATTCAAGCAGTACCGAATGATACTAAAGCTACAGTTAAATTACCTGATAAATTATCTTTAGTAACCGGTCTTAATACTTTTACGATTGTAGTTACTGCTGAAGATGGTAGCATTACTACATATAAGATTAATGTTAATAAATTAGAAGATATTATATCAGAGAATGCCTTACTTTCTAGTTTGAATATTTCTGGCCATACAATAAATTTTTCAAGTGATGTCTTTGAATATAAAATAGGTAATATTAATACTAGTAAATTAGATATTAGCGCGACGGCAATAGATAGCAATGCTAAAATTAAAATATTTGGTAATAATAATATTGGTAAAGATGGAGTTATTGTCATCAGAGTTACAGCAGAAGCTGGTAATTATAAAGATTATATTTTATATGTAAATAATACAAATAGTAGTGATACAAATGAAGTTTCTACTAGTTCACTTACGTATTTAATGTTAATTATTTCATCAGCTTTGTTTGTTATATCGGCAATTGTAATAGTTTTATTGTTAGTTGGTAGAAATAAATATAAGAAAAAAGTATTAGCTCAACTAGATGAAGAGAAAAATAAACTTCAACTTTTAGAGGTTGAACTTCAAAATAGATTAGCTATGATTCCTCAGGCTAAAGAAGAGGAAGAAGCTCCTATTCCTTTAGAAGAAATTACCAAGGAAAAAATAGAAGAAGAAATTGATAAAGATATTTTAGAAAAAAGAGATGAGGGTAAAAGAGGAGAAGAAGAAGTAATTGATGCTAAAAAAGTTGATGATGTAGAAGAAGTAGTTGAGCAAAAGGGAGAAAAGGAAAAGAATGAGAAAAAAGATATGGCTGCAGAAGCTGTTCTTTCGTCAGAGACTAATAGTAATGATCAAACTAAAACAGAAAAAGGAAAAGATGATATAAACGCAAAAGATATTCTTCCACCAGAAGTAAGTGCACTAGTTAATAGTAAGGATGAAGTAAAAGAGGAAGTGGTAAAAGAAGAAAAAAATATAAATGCAAGAGATATTCTTCCACCAGAAGTAAGTGAATTAGTTAACAAAAAGAGTGAAGAAGTAAAAGAAGAGACAAAAGATGAGCCAGTTACTGCTAGTAATGTTACAGCAATTTCTGCTGAAAGTGTTGCGGATGTTGTTAAGAAAAAAACAAATGATGATAATAATGATACAATTTTAAAAAAAGATAAAAAGAAAAAAGTTTTGAAAAATAAAAAATAATAATTCTTAAGAGGATTTGATGAATATGGCTATAGTTGATTTAAAATTAGTTAGAGATTATATTAATGGTGAAGATATTGATTATGATGTTGATGAACTTGAAAATAATCCAAGATTTATGCTTAATGTGTTAAGACTTTCAAGAGACCCTAATATGTATAGCTTGTGTTCTGATAATGTTAAAAATAATTATGATTTTGTACTTGGAGTAATTGATTGTTTTTCGGATATTGATTTTGATTTTGTAAAAGAAGTAGCGGGTAGTTATTTAGATTCTTTAAAACTTGGTAAGAGAGAAAGTAATGAGAGTGAAGAAGAGTTTTATAATAGAATAAGACATATGGAAGTAGATATATTAGTTTCTAGTAAAAAAGAAGAGGTTAATAGATTTACTGTTTCTCGAGTATTGATGGCTTCAAAAGAAGAAGCTCTTATGGAAAGAATGAGAAATAAATTTATGGAAACTGGAGAGTTTAAAGATTTTGGTTTAGGATTTTTATTGATTATTGATAGATATGCATCTAGTAAAATTATTACAGATTTTTTTGCTGATAGATTATTAAGAAAAATATTTTATTGTAATGAGGATGATAGTTTTGAAGAATTGATTCATAGAAATTGTGTTGACCCTAATCTTGTTATGGAAAATGGCGTTAATAATTTTCTTTTAGATATTATTGGAAAGAAAGATATGTATTTACTTGCGTATTTACAAAATGATTTGTCATTATTGAATGGTATCAAGGATGAATTAGGTTTTGTTTTTGATAACTGGGACAAATACATGACTAGTCTTAATAGAAAACGTACTATGCTTTTTGAAGATGTAATTTCTTCTTATTTAGCTATTGATGATAGATATTCAGTTGTTTCTGGAGATGCTTTAGTAAAGTACGCTACAGATACTTTACAACTTAGAGATGTATTTTTAGAACATGATGTTATGTATGATGATACAGCTGATATTACTGTATTTGATAATGGAGACGCAATTGTTGAGAAATCAAAGAAGTTTGCATTGGATTTTTGCAAGATTTTATTTGAAACAAATGTAATTAATGGTAGCTTTTCTCATAGTGATATTGCAAAAAGTAACGTAGTTAATATTAGTGATTATAGAGGAAAAAGTAGTAAGTAAAGGAATGAGTTTATGAGTGTGGCAATTGCAGAAGAAGATGATTTTGAGTTACAGAGAAAATTTATAAAAGATAATGCATCATATGATTTTGATTATCATGATACAGCTAACTTTTCAGAAGCTTTTAGAAATAAATACCCAAAAATATTTGATAATTCTTTAGGTTATAAAGAGATACTTGAATATTCTAAAGATTTTGGTGACTTTAATTTAACATTAATTAGTTATGATCATGGTTTAAGATCATTATCTTTAAGTCTTGGATATAATAATTTAGTAAGGTTACTAAATGAATATGAGGAGTTTTTTGATACAATCAATGAAAAAATTCCAGTACCCTATTTCCTTAGAGAGTTAACTCTTTCTGTAGGACCAAGCACTGATATAAGAAGAGAAAGTAATGATGATATTGATACAATATTTAGAAGATGTATTATGTATACTTTGCCAAAACTTGATATTTGTTTTACAGAAGAAGAATATTCCAAGCTTTTTTCTAAGTTTGGATTTTCATTTTTGGATGTTGATGACTTAGATGATTTATATAAAATAGATGAGAATACTGTTGTTATTGATAAGAAAATTAATAATATTATAGGTCATTATGGACTTTCTAATCTTAAAAGATTTGCTTCAGAAAACAATGCTTTTGATAAAGAGTTTGGCGGTTTAAGAGGAGACTTTTTTGATTATTTATATAGTGATTCAGATGATTTATCTTTTTTTTATGAACCTAGTTACAAACAGTTTCTTCGTCGTTTGAGTGAAAGGCTTGTTAGAAGAAATGAGTATGTTTTATCTTATGAATTTTTAAAAGGACCAGTAAGAGAAGAATTATCTAATTTATTTCTTCCTGATGATGCGCCAAAAGCGCTTAGAGATTTATTTTATACTAGGTCTTTATCATTAAGTAATTTACGACATAATCCAGAATGGATACCATATTTAAAGAATACATATTTGCCATGTTGTTTTATTGAACGTTATTTATTTTCAAATTCTTTTCCAACTGATGCATTAATAAATTTTTCAACAAAATTTGGAAATGATAAAGTACTTAGGAATTTAGCTAAATATTCTTCATTTTTCAATGCTACTAAATACTCATTTGTTCTTCATAATGATTTAGATTATTTTCCTGATTTTGAGACATATATGGATGTTAATGTATATGACTTTGTAAGAGAAAATAGGAGAATAATAAATTGGAATCGTTTTCTTCCGGATGAATTTAAAAATAATCATATAGATGTTTTTTTAGATGATAATGCTCCTAGTGAATTAAAAGATTTATTTTATAAAAGAGAATTGACTTTAGATACTATTAAAGAACATCCAGAATATGTTGAATATTTAATTGATAAAAATATAGATGTTTCTATTGATTATAGTCTTATTTATGAAAATTTTGGTACAAGTAGAAAAATTATGGAACTAATTTTGACATATGGTAATCGTTTTATGGAAATAGGTCCTCCTTATGGTTTACACGAACTCATTAGAAATGGTAATATTCCAGAGATAAGAGAAGCCTTAAATAATGAAATTAGGAAACGAATTTTAGATGGTGAAATCACTTACACGGCAGAAGATAAGGCTTTACTTGGACCAGGTTATGAATCTATGTTTTTGAGCAATGATGCTCCTGATGATTTGAAGAATATATTTTATTCTGATCAGTTGGACTTTGATTTTATTGCTTCAAATCCTGCTTGGATACCATATTTAGAAAATGTAGATTTAAGATTAGTTCTTTCTCATAATATGGCCTATTATAGTGATTCAATAGATAAATTTTATAAGTTGTTTGGCGATAAGGCTAATAAATTTTTAGTACATAAAGCTTATACAATTGATGATATGTTTATTAGAGAAAAAATAGATTTAATGTATGATTGGTATTTAAAAACAGGTAGAACTTTTATACCTAGTTCTGTTGTAATGTTGAATTTTGATTTTAATGAGGCTGATAAATTTTTTGAATATAGAAAAGACTGGGCTGTTTTGGCTAAAAATCCAAGATATTCTTTTACGAATGAATCTTTAGAAGCTTTGTTAAGATTATCTTATGTATTTGGTGTTTTTGATGGTGATAGAAAGGCTATGAATAAGATTAATAGTGTTATATCTGGTATACCTAATACTTTGAATTTAAATGATAAGTTTAATTTAAATAGAATGGTTAACGATATACTTAAAGAATCTGATCAAGTTATTTCTGATGATGCTACGGCACCTATTGGATTTTATGAATATTATAATATTTTAAGTGCTATGGAAAAGGAAGGTTTAGTAGTTGATAAAGAGACATCTATATTTAAGCAAGTTTATTCTGAAGGAGATTTATCAAGATTAAAAATAAATGCTGGTAAGTATCCGCAAACGGTTGAAGCTATTAGGACATTTATGGAAACTATTAACTTTGATAAAGTTGTAACGGCTACAGCTGCGCATCTTGCCTTTGGTAGACTTGAAATGAAGTATGATCCTGATTTTAGGGATTTTCTATTAGATAACTTGAGTGATATTGTTAATAATCCTAGTTATTATAAGCGATTATCTATTTTACAAAAGAGATTTGATACTTATAGAAATACGTATATATCAGGTCATTATAATTTAGAAGGTATCTTTTCTTCTTTAGGAACAGGAAATTATGTCAATGTTGATACTGGTAATATAGGTCTTGCTCAAACTGTAACAATTACTGGTTATCCAGAAGAATTTTTTGAACATTATCAGTATGTATATAATTATGGTAAGTTGAGAAGTCATAGTAGTATACCGAGAGTTGTTGGAAGTAAAAATGGTTTTACATATGAGATGTTGAGGCTTGATGATCCTTTAGCTTTAACAGTTGGATATCATACTGGATGTTGTCAAGACATTGGTGAAAATGGCGCTTGGTGTATGGTTCATAGTGTTACTAATGATAATGGTAGAGTTATGATCGTTAGAGATGATGAGAATAATTTAGTAGCACAAAGTTGGGTATGGAGAGATAAAGATTTAATTTGTTTTGATGATATTGAATTTCCAAAAACTTCACATTTTGCTAGCTTGGCAGCTAAAAAAGCTGGTAGTGTCGCTAACTTTACAGATAAGATTTTAGATGTTTATAAAGAAGCTGCATCTGAATTGATTAAAATTGATAATGAGACTTTTGATAAGTTGTATGAAGAAGGAAAAATTGATAGTGAACAATATAAATTAAGAGTATCTAAAGTTACTGTTGGTAAAGGTTTTAATGAAAGTGAAGCCGCTGTTAAACGTAATACTTTAAAAGATTCAACACCAAGAAGACCTCCAATACTTGATAAGATACCAGAAGTATTTTCTTATAAACCTTATACTGATGCTCAGGAACAATTTGTTTTGAGTGATACTGGTAGAGAAGAAGAGATATCTTCTGCTAGTGATCTCCTTAACTATAATGATTCATATGAAGAGTATACAGATAATGATTTTATAAATAATAGATCTTTAATTTTAACTCTTTGTGATTTAGAAAGAGAAACTAAAGGAGAACTGGACGCTACTGAAGATATTTTATCTAAAGATCATCCGTGTGATACATTGACATTTTATTATAGAGCGAGAAATACAGTTAAAGTTGTAATGAATCCTAACTTCGCTATTATTTATGATGTTGATAGTGATGGAGTGAAAGTACATGATTTATTCTTTAATACAAATGTAAACTTCTTAAACGACTCTGTTGATGTAGAAGATAAAGTTTCTGAACAAATAGGTAATGCATTTAGACAACTTTCTTCTGAATATGGAAATATTACATTTGATTCTTCTATGAATGAAAAACAGGAACAAATGATTAGTAAGTCAATTGCTAAAAGTAAAGAAGGTGAAATAAAAAATGCAACAAGATAATTATGTAACGATCGTTAAAAATAGTTTGAATAGTATTAATTATAATAATGATATTAATTATAAAAATATTGTTTTAGCTTTTAAAAAGACAATAGATGAAAATAAAGATTTAATACTTACGACTAATGATATTGATATTAAAAATGAAACTGGTAAAAAAATAGATTTTAAAGTAATAGATAATATATTTGAAAGAGTTCTTTTAGAGGATTTAGTATATGGTACTGTTACTTTGTCTAAACATGATAAAAATAGAAAGATAATTTATGGTAGGCAAATATATAACAAAGGAAATATATTAGTTGTTTTTGATGGAGACTTTTATGTTTTACTTGAATTAATTATTAGAAATATTTTAGCAAACAATTCAGTTATTTTTAATTATCCTTCTTATAACTTCGCTCTTAATACTTTATTTATTACTTTTATACAAAGTGTTTTAGAAAAGTCTAATTTTAATCCATTACAGATACAACAATATGTTTCTTCTTCTTTAGAAATACTTAATTGTACTAATAGTTTTTCTTTAGTTGTTAGTTGTTGCGAAGAGGAAAGACAAAAAGAAGTTTTAATTAATAGTCATTATCCAGTTTTATTACTTGATTATACTAATTATAATATTTATGTGGAAGATAGTGATAATGTTTCATTTATTAATGAAATTATATCTTTAGGAATTAATTTTACTTTATATGTAAAAGAATATGTAGGAATAGAAGCTGATATGGCAATATATGTTAGTGATTGTGAAGAGGCAATAGGTCAGATAAATATGAGTAAATCATCGTATGGAGCCGCTATATTTACTAAGAATATGAATAATGCATCGATGTTTATTAAGAAAGTTAATTCTAAAATTGTAACAGTTAATACTTCTCCTACAATAGAGAGAGTTCTTGATATAAAACAAAGTGATTTATATAATGAAAAGACTATTATTTATCCTGGAGACTTTAATATAATTGATGAAAAAAGTATTAGAGTAGAAAAAATATAAAGTTAGGTAGAGATATATGAAATTTAAAGAAATAAAAAAAGCCAGTTTGCTTGGCGTTTTTGGTAATTTATTTTTACTATTGATAAAAGGAATAGTGGGATTTATTTCTGGTAGTCAGGCAATGATTGCTGATGCTTTTAATAGTGCTTCAGATATTTTGTCATCAATAATGACTTTCTTTGGGCAAAGAATAGCTTCTAAACCAAAAGACGATGATCATAATTTAGGACATGGTAAAGCAGAATATATTTATTCAATGCTAATTAGTATTATTATGATAATAATGGTATTTAAAGTATTTAAAGATTCAATTGTTAATTTATTTACTTTAGAGAAAGCTACTTTTACACCTTGGCTAATAGTTGTTTGTATTATGACAATTATAATAAAGATTGGTCTTTTTCTATACACTAATAGATTATATAAAAAAAATAAAAGTTTATTATTAAAAGCTAATAGAAATGATCATAGAAATGATTGTATTCTTACTAGTTTAAACTTAATTGCTTGTGTACTTGGTTATTATGGAATATATTTTGTTGATAGTGTTGCGGGTATATTTATTTCTGTTTGGATATTTATTGTAGCTTATAAAATATTTATAGAAAGCTATGATGTTTTAATGGATAAATCTATTGATGATGAAACAAAAGAAAAAGTGTATAAAGTAATTTCAGCACATGAAGAGATAAAAAAGATTAATCATTTTAATTCAACACCCGTTGGCTATATGTATCAAATTTCTTTTACGATTTTTGTTGATGGAAATTTATCTACTTTTGATAGTCATAAAATTGCGAATAATTTGGAGAAAGAAATTGATAAAAAGTTTCCAGAAATATATTTAACTGTTATACATGTTAATCCTATAGATGTAAAGTAATTAATTTTGTGTTATAATTAATTTGTTGGGAGAAATGTTTATGAATGAAGAATTTGATATAAAGAAAAAAAGATTAAGTATACTAGATACCTATGGTGAGAATTTTTTAAATAAAAAATATATTACAAATCCAGCTATTGGACGTGATCAACAAATAAAGGAATTGATTCTTATTTTGCTTACTCCTGATAAATCAGCTGTATTAGTTGGTAAACCTGGTGTTGGTAAAACCGCTATTGTTGAAGGACTTGCATATTGTATACAAAATAATTTAGTACCTGATGGTTTAGCTAATTATCAAGTAATTAAAGTAAATACATCAGCTTTGCTTGGAGTTGATCCTGTTACTGGTGAAGCAAAGGTACAAACTTTGATTGATGAACTTAAAAGTAAGATTAATTTGATACTTTTTATTGATGAGATACATACTTTAATTGGTAAGGGTGAGTCTTTAGATTTTGCTAATATGTTTAAGCCAGCATTAGATCGTGGTGATATAAAAGTCATTGGTGCTACTACTACTGAAGAATATGAAAGATATATTTTACGTGATAAAGCGTTTGTTAGACGTTTTCAAAAAATAGATGTGGCTGAGCCTACAAGAGACGAAAATGTGGAAATATTAATTGGAACTTTGCCAAAGATAGAGAAAAGAACTGGTGCTAAACTTATGTATTCTTCATATGTACAAAGAAAAATAATGGAGTTTATTACAGATATCACAAGTGAATATAAACGTATTTATGAAATAGGTTCTAGATATCCAGATGTTTCTTTAACAATAGTTCAACAAGCTTTTTCTAATGCTTTATTTGATAATAGAAAAGAAGTAAATATTATGGATATAAAAAACGCTATTACAAATAGTAAAAATATTTATGAAGATGTTAAGAAAAAGTCTGAGCCAACATTTAATACAATGTTTTCTGATCAGTTAGCAGATTATAATGCTAGTAATGATGTTTATGAGAAGTTGGGAGAAGATATATAAAAGAGGTTACAAACTTCTTTTTTTTTAGTATAATATTATTAGAATGAATGTAGAAAGGTTGTATTGATTCATTTTAGCGCCTGATCCTTTTAGGATGACGAGGTTAGTAGTTTATCGAAAATTCGGCGGGTTCTACTACGGATATAAGTTGTTCGTTAGATATATTTTAAAGAGTAAAATCAAGATTACAACAAATGATATATCGTAACTATATTTTTTAAGGAGTATTTTTACAATATGTGTGGAATTGTAGGTTATATAGGTTCAAAAGAACCGAAAAATATTTTATTGGAAGGACTTAAAAACTTAGAGTATAGAGGGTATGATTCAGCTGGTATAGCTCTAAGAAATGATAGTCAAGTACAAGTTATTCGTGGTTTAGGAAGAATATCTTGTTTAGAAGAAAAAATTAATAATATGGATGTTATTAAAGCTAATATGGGTATTGCTCATACTAGATGGGCTACTCATGGAGAGCCAAATGAGGCTAATGCACATCCTCATAAATCTGGTAAAGTTACATTAGTTCATAATGGTATTATAGAAAACTTTAGCGAACTTAAAGAAAGATTACTTAAAGAAGGAGTTAAGTTTAATAGTGATACTGATTCAGAAGTAATGACAGCTTTAATTAATTATTATTATGATGGTGATCCTGTTTTAGCAATAGAAAAAGCTATTAAAGACGTTAAAGGTTCTTATGCTTTAGCAATTATTTTTGAAGATCAAGATAAATTATTTGCAGTTAGAAAAGATTTACCATTGATTATTGGCTATGGTAATAAAGAATTTTTTATAGCTTCTGATATAAGTGCAATTATTAAATATACAAATAAATATTCTTTACTTGAGGAAAATGAAATAGCTGTTTTAGATTTTGATGGAATTAAAGTTACTAAAAATGGCAAAAAAATTAAGAAAGAAATTTTAGTTACAGATTTAACAGCAGAAGATAGAGAAAAAAATGGTTATGAACATTATATGTTAAAAGAAATAATGGAAGAGCCAATTGTACTTGAAAAGACTATTAAACCATTTTTAGATGATTTTGATAAAATTCCTGATTTAAGTAGTTATGAAGAAATTCATATAGTAGCCTGTGGCTCAGCAATGTATGCTGGAATGATAGGTAAGACTTTATTAGAAGAACATTCAAATATTAGAGTTACTTGTGAAGTTGCGAGTGAATATCGTTATAAGAAAGTTTTATATGATAGAAAGACAATTGTTATAGTTATTTCTCAGTCTGGAGAAACTGCTGATACTATTGCCGCTATGAGAAAAGCAAAAGAACATGGAGCTTTGACTCTAGCAATAGTTAATGTAAAAGGTTCAACTATAGCTCGTGAATCTGATCAACAAATATTTATAGAAGCTGGTCCAGAAATAGCTGTTGCGACTACTAAAGCATATATTTTACAAGTTGCGATTATGGCTTTATTAAGTGCTAGAGTTGCTGGTAAAAAGGATATAGTAAATGATTTAAAATTATTACCTAGACTTTTAAAAGAAGTAATTGATAGAAGAGAAATGTATCTAAAAATAGCTAAAAAGATATATAAACGTGAGGATATTTTCTTCATAGGTAGAAAAATAGATTACGCTATATCGTTAGAAGGTAGTTTAAAATTAAAAGAAGTTTCTTATATACATAGTGAAGCTTATCAAGCTGGAGAATTAAAACATGGAACTATTTCTTTGATAGATAAAGGTACACCGGTTTTTGCGATTATTACAGATGAAGATATTAGAGATAAAACTATTTCTAATGTTTGTGAAGTTAAAGCAAGAGGTGCTGTTACAATAATTATTAGTAACAAAGAAGAGACTGATTGTGATTATTTAATTTGTGTACCTAAGATAGATGAGTTTTTACAACCTATGTTAGTTGTAGCTTGTTTACAGTTAATTGCATATGAAGTTGCTAAACTAAGAGGTTGTGATATTGATAAGCCTAAGAACTTAGCTAAAAGTGTTACTGTCGAGTAGATGTAAAAATAATTGTTTTTTAGTATCCTGGTCTGTTATAATTTATAATAGGAGATGAGATACATGAAGCTATTAGATGGTAAGGTAGTTAAAAAACAAGTTCTTAGTGAATTAAAGGAAAAAATAAGTAAATTAGAGAGACCATTAGGTTTAGTTGTTATTCAAGTTGGTGAAGATCCAGCTAGTGTTGTTTATGTTAGACAAAAAGAAAAGATGGCTTTATCTTTAGGATTTAACTTTTTGCATATAAAGTTTGATAGTGATGTTAGTCAAGAGACTTTACTAGATAAAATTTATCAGTTAAATAGCGATGATACAGTAGATGGAATATTGGTACAAATGCCTGTTCCTAAACATTTAAATCCAAAGGTAATTCAGAATGCAATAGACCCTTTAAAAGATGTTGATGGATTAACTGATATTAATATGGGTAGATTAGTTCATAATGAAGAATCATTAGTTCCTTGTACACCTTTAGGTATTATGGATTTATTGAAATATTATAATATTGAAGTTAAAGGTAAGAGAGTTGTTGTTGTAGGAAGAAGTGACTTGGTAGGAAAACCTATCTTTAATCTTATGATGAATGCTGATGCTACTGTTACGTTGTGTCATTCTAAAACTGAAGATATTAGTAAGATTACTAAAAAAGCGGATATTTTAGTTGTAGCGATAGGTCAGGCTAATTTCATTGGTGCTGATGATATAAGGAAAGGTTGCGTTGTTATTGATGTTGGAATCAATAGAATGGAAGATGGTACTTTGAAGGGTGATGTGAACTTTGAATCTGTTAAGAAAAAAGTTTCATATATTACTCCAGTACCTGGTGGTGTTGGGCAAATGACTGTTGCTGAACTTGGTAGAAATACATATAAAGCATATTTACTTAGAAATAAAAAATAAGAGTGTTTGTTGACACTCTTTTTTTAGCAGCATTTTGAATTGTTGTGACCAGAAGAATAACAATTATTATTGCCATTACTCCAGAATAGTATAAAGAAGATAATTAATACAATAATTATAATCCAAAACCAAGAAGAAGTTCCATTAGTTTCATTATAATTATACATTGGATATCCGTACATCATAAATATTCTCCTTTCAATATATTATATTTAATATGATTAGTAATTGACATAATGGATACCTAAATTATTTATTCTTTTTAATTTTTATTCTTATTTATTGTCAAGTATAAGGTATTTTCTCGGATAGTTTCTTTTAAAGTGTTTGATAATGTGCTATTATTAATAAGTAAAGAGAGAGGATTTTTATGTCAAAAAAGAAAAAACTTAAACAAAACTCGTTTTTAAATGGTGCTTTTATCGCAACTTTTGGTATTGTTATAAGTAAAATACTTGGTATGGTTTATGTTATTCCATTTTATGCAATTATTGGTGGTACTGGTGGAGCTTTATATGGATATGCATATACAATATATAATCTATTTCAATCATTATCTTGTGCGGGTATTCCTAACGCTATTAGTAAGATAATTAGTGAATATCATACTTTAGGTTATGAGGACGCAAAAGAAAAGGCTTTTATGATAGGAAGACGGTTAGCTATTATTATGGGCTTTACAATATTTATTATTTTATTTGTCTTTGCACCGATTATATCTAAGGCAATTTTAGGAGATTTACAAGGTGGTAATACTTTAGAAGATGTTACAATGGTTGTTAGAGTTATAGCAACAGCAATATTGATAGTTCCAACACTTAGTATATATAGAGGATATTTTGAGGGACATAAATTTATAACTTTACCCTCATTAAGTCAAATTGTTGAACAAATAGTAAGAGTGTTTATTATTGTGCTTGGAAGTTTTCTTACAATTAAAGTATTTAACTTATCATTACAAACAGGTATAGGTGTTGCGGTCTTTGGTGCAACAGCTGGTGCATTTGTTGCATACTTATATTTGCTTGATAAAATGAAGAAGAATAAAGAAGCTTTTGCGATTACTAAAAATGTTGATAGTAAAGATATTCCTAAAATTACAGGAAAAGAAATATTAAAGAAAATATTTTGGTATGCATTACCTTTTATCATGATTGATGTATTTAAATCATGTTATGACTTTATTGACATGATTACTTTAGTAAAAACAATGGTTAATGATATTGGATATACAACAGTTCAAGCAGAAAATGTTATGAGTGTTATTTCTACTTGGGGTAATAAGATTAATATGATAATTGTTTCTATATCAACAGGTATGATTATTAGTTTAATTCCTAATTTAACATCGGCTTCTGTAAAAGGTGATAAAAAAGATGTAAATTTAAAGATTAACCAGACATTAAAAGTGCTTTTATTTATTTCAGTTCCAATGACTATTGGATTATCATTATTATCAATTCCAGTATGGAATGTATTTTATGGAAGTAAATCTGCATATGGTGCTGATATTTTAAAATACTTTGTATTTGTTGCTTTGATTATTTCTAGTTATACAGCTTTAGTATCTATTGTTCAGGTATTAAAATATTATAAAGAAGTATTAATATCTTTAGTAGTTGGTGTTTGCTTAAAACTAGGATTAAATATTTTCTTAATTAATTTATTTGCTAAGTTAGGATTTGTTCCTGTTTATGGCTCTATTACAGCGACAATTATAGGTTATGGTGTTGGTATTATCTTATGTTTATTCTTCTTGAAGAAGAAGTGTGATGTTAAGTATTCTGATACTTTAAAGATATTATGGAAAATTGCATTAGCTAATTTAGCTATGATAGTTGTAATTTTATTATTTAAATTTATTATTCCAATGAATGTTACAAGAAGACTTCTTAATATACCAATTATTATTGTATATACATTGCTTGGTGCTGGTACTTATTTCTTAATTTCTAAAAAGTTAAATTTATTTGATGAAGTCTTTGGTAAAGAATTTATGGATAAAATTATGAGTAAAATAAAAAGGTAAGAGTTTTTCTTACCTTTCTTTATTTACAGTATTTTTTAGTTCTTTTTTATTTTTCTTCTTTACTATATTTCTATATATTGGTACTAATTTTGTAAATAGGAAATAGTATACTGGCTTAATGACATAGTCGAATTCACCCATAAATTCTATGTAGTCACCGCCAAACTTTTTTTTGAATTCGTGAAGCCCTAGACGAGGATTGTCTTTTGATAAATCACCAATGGTACCAAATTGATCATATATTTTTAGACCGCGTTCTTTACAGAATTTTAAATGTTCATAGTAAGTATTATAATTTACATATGTTTCTGTTAAGATGTTATGGTTTCCTGCATATAACACCCAGGCTTTGTCACCATATTCTAAAATCATATGCGCTGATAAAGTAACAACATTGCCATATTCTTGTTTGTATTTTTCATACTTTTCAATTTCTTCAGTAGTTTTATCTCTTTGTCTTTCTAGTTCTTTCAATTTATTTTTATTACTTTTTGAGAGATTTTCTTTTGGAAGTTCATTTATTTTTTCAGTAACTTCTTTTAATTCATCATTTAATACTTTTAATGTTTTTTCTAAGTTTACTTTTCCTAAGAATAGAGTAGCTTTATCATTTTCATTAAATAGTTTATATAATGTTTTATAGTAATCTATTTTATATGAAACAAAATCTTTTCTTGATTCAGTTAACATCATTAAATGATAGAAAGTAGGTAAGTCTTTTTCTGTTCCTATTTCTACTTCAGTTTGTAATTTTAAAGACTTTTGAATTCTTTGTTTAGTAGTTTTAGAAAAATGACTTTCTATTGTTTCTAAATCTTGATTTAGGTCAATTCTAAATGTATATCTTGGTTGCATAGTTTCAAAGTTTTTAGTGAAACCTAAATGTTTATAACCTAGACGTTTTAATTCTTTAAATATTTTTTGATCTTTAGCTTCTTCTAAAGTTATTTCACCAAGATAATTTTCTCTTTTCCAAATTATATCTGGATCTAACTTTAAGTAAATGGCGTTTTGTTTTTTAGCAAAATTTACTAATTCTTCGGTAAATTTATCTAGTAGTTTAAAGTCATTAAAATCAATTACATATCCTCTTGGAGAATATAAGTAACATAGTCCTAGAGGGAGATTTTTTTTCAGTAAAAGAGTAGCTGCTAGAATTTTGTTATCTTCAACTAAACCTAAACAGTATGGTGTTAGGCCTCTTTTTTCTTTACAAAGTTCTGCCCAAGAAGCAGACTGTAAAAAATGACTTTTATATTTGTTGTTTCTAACGAATGAATCGTATTTATCTTTTTCTAGTTTTACTAGTTTCAAACTTATCACATCCTTGACTACTAAAAGTATAGTTTATTAAATCTTACTTGTCAATTTTAGTATACCAAAAAATAGTAAATAAAAACAAAAATAAAATGTAGAGTTTTCTACATTTTACATTATCTGTCCATATTGGTTTATGTATTGACTATTTAATTGATTATTAGGCATTCCATTTATAATTTGATTATTCATATTATTGTTAGTATTAAGATTATTTATGTTGTTATTTAGTTGTTTTTCATAGTATTCAAATAGTTCTTTAAATCTAGTGTAGTGAACTATTTCTCTTTGTCTTAGCCATAGTAATGGTCCTATAACATCTGGGTCATTAGTTAAATCTATTAAGTTTTCATATACGGCACGTGCTTTTTGTTCGGCAGCCATGTCTTCTGATAAATCCGCTAATGGATCACCAGTTGAGGCAAAGTAGGCTACTGTAAAAGGATTACCAGAGGCATCAGTTGGATATAAGGCTTTGGCATGTTCGGCGTAATGAGTATCAAGTCCCGCTTCTTTTATTTCAGCTAAAGTAGCATCTTTCATTAATTGATAAATCATTGTTGAAATCATTTCAACATGAGCAAGTTCTTCTGTACCTATATCAGTAAGAAGAGCTTTTCCTTTATCATCAGGCATGGTAAATCTTTGATTCAAGTAACGAAGTGACGCTGCTAGCTCGCCATTTGAACCGCCATATTGTGTTACTAGATATTTAGCCATTTTTAAATCTTTTTTCTTGATGTCAACTGGATATTGTAATCTTTTATTGTAACTAAACATTACTTCATCACCTCCCAAGGCCATGGACTATTAATCCATTTAAATGGACCTGTTTCTAAACTGTTACTGCTAATGTTCAATGGTCCAAATTTTGATTCATATTCACTAATCATACTATCTGCTTGTTTTCTATAATCATTAAATAGAGTAAGCATAGTTTCATCATTAGGATTTAAATCTAAGTATAAATTTAAATCATGAGCCGCAAAAGCTAATCTCCCAATATCTAATAGTAATTTTTCTTTTTCAGTATTAGCTGATAGTTGTGTTGGCCTATAACTTTTATATTGGCTATATAGATTAGAAAATAAATTTCCATTATTATAGGCAACTTCGGGTGTAAATAAAGAACTAGCGGTCATATTATTGTTACTATTAGAGTTTCTCATCATATTTTGATACCAAGTATCATAATTATAATTATACATAATATCTCCCTTCTTTTTAATCTATGAAAAGATAGGTATCTGTGTATAGTTAAATACCTAATTATCAAAAAACTCTTGCTTTTTTTTACTTTCTATAATAAAATAAAGAAGTCAAATGTGACATGGCGCCGTTGGTGAAGTGGTTAACACGCTAGTTTGTGGCACTAGTATGCAAGGGTTCGATTCCCTTACGACGCCCCATATTGATATTTAGTCGAACTAGTTTAGTTCGATTTTTTTTTGTTTATAAGGGATTTTTTATTAAAAAGTACGCTATTTCATAAAATTATGATATAATTAAAGTACTTTAGATTGTTGCAGGTGTATTTATACACTTGGTTAGATGTATTTCAAAAGGAAGAGTTTATCTCTTCCTTTTGCTTTTATATAATAAATTACACTATAAAACTGGCTAGAAAATAGCCAGTTTTTAAACTTCTATTGAACTACAAATTCAATAGCGTTACCATCAGTCCAGAAATCAGCATTATACTCAACAGTAATCTTTTGTGCATTTATGGGAACTTCATATAGTACATAACCTACAGCTTTTTTTCCTTTTCCGATAGTTGCGGATAGGTCTTTGTATTTATCACTTCCATACATATATGAATCAACTGCTTCACCATCAGCATAGGCATTAAAACTCATGCTGCTAACATATAATTCATCTTTATCTTCATTAATGTTTTCAACTTCGAATTTTAATGCAATGATTTTATTGCCATCTTTTGGCCCTAAATATTCGCTGTAATCAGTTACATTAGTATTTACTTCAGTCATAGTAATTTTTTCATATTTGTTTTGGAAAGTTTCATTTACTTTAAATGAAGTTTTTCCATTTATATCTTTATAAGAATTTTTAGTATCTTCAACAGCGTCATTTACTGCAGTTGAACAACTATTAACACATCCAATGATACATCCAAATATAATTACAACTATGATTAAAGCTTTAGCCCAGCCTGGCATTCCTAATTTTCCACCACATTTAGGACATCTCTTTGCACTTTTGGCAATTTCTTCTTGGCAATGTTTACATTTTTTAGTCTTCATATAAATCTTATCTCCTTTCAATTTTGATTATATCATATAAACTTTACACAGACGACATATTTTTTGAAGTTTTTATGAAATAATTTTATGAGAAAGGAAGTGAGGTACTTTGACTAGTAGATATTCTAAAGAACAATTATCACTAATTGTTAGAAAAAATATAAAGAAATATCGCTTGATGAGAAAGTACACACTTCAAGAACTTGCTGATTTAACTGGTCTTACTCATGGCTATGTGAGAGACTTAGAGTGTTTATCAATAGATAAAACTCCGTTACTAGAAACAATAGGAAAATTTGCTGATGCTTTAGAAATAGATATTAGGCAATTATTTGATGATTCAAATTAAAAAATATGCTACTTATTTTTGATAGCATATTTTTTGTTGAAAAATTTAAGAAACAAGAGTTTTTTTCCTTGTTTTGTTAACTAATTAATGTTATTTTGTAGTCGCAATTGTTTGGACTATAAATATGAACAGAACTATCTATATATATTGTGTTGATTTTTGATGAATTTGTAAATTTTAGTGTTTCTTTCGTATTGTAAGCTGTTCCATAATCTCCGTTTTGATATCCGTCATTATAATCAATCCATAAAAAGCATACATTTTCGTTTAAATTAGTTGCTTCAATTTTATATTTGTCTTCTGGCAAATAATAAAATATTACATTCTTTTTTTCAAATTCCATATATTTTCCAATGCTTCCTAATTTATTATATTCTATATAATATGTTGTTTTTCCAACTGTTTCATTGTTTTCAGCTTTCTCGGTATTTTTGGTATTTTCGGTATTTTCTATCGGTGTGCATGCCATCCATATTGTTAATAATAAAAGTGGAATGACAAATCTGGCAATCTTTATATATTTTTTATCAATTTGATTAAATTTATTTTCTATATTTGTATAAAATACTTTAAATAAGCTTAATGCAAATAGTATTCCAAAAATACTTGATGTTACATCTTCTTTAAACGATATAATATATGATATTATTAGTGTAATACCAATAAAATATAAAAATCCATTTCCAAATTTATGCGAAATTATTTTGAATTTATTTTCAAAGTCATATATTTTTTTATATGTATGATTTTTAAGTCTTTCTGATTTCTTTTTTTCTTTTTCCTCTAATCTTTTTCTTTTTTGTTCTTCAATTTCTTGTTTTCGCTTTTCTTCTTTCTCTTGCTCTTCAATTTTTAGGTATTTTTCCGGGTCGAAATATCTATCAATTATTTCAAAATATTCATTTTTTATATCTTCAGGAGCCGTTTTTGAAAAATGTTCATAATACTTATTTACATCATTTTCAAACATTATATTATTGTCTTTAATTGAAAAGTTTCTTGTACGACATATTAATAGCCCAAGCCATCCTTGATAGTTATCTGGACATTTTTCACTAAATTCTGAAAATTTTCTTTTTGCCTTAAGGTATTCATTCATATTTAATAACTCATTTGCTGATTCTATTAATTCTGCATTTGTGGTGATGCCATCTATGCTAATATTACCGCTAACCTTTAATTTGAAACATGCAATTGCATCATCAACTATAATTGTGCTTTTACAGTATTCACATTTTACTTTATCTTCTTCTTTTGATAGTTTTAATATAGCCCCACAGTTTGGACACTTGGCACTTATTAGTTTTACCATGTATTCACTTCCTATTTTGATATTTTCAAAAATATTATATCATTTAATTACAAAAAATGATACAATGCAAATATGAAGGAGGTAAAAAAATGGGTAATATTCTTATTACTACTGGTGATATAAAGGAAGATTATGAAATAATTGATGCAGTCTTTTCAATTGATTCTTGCCAAGAGGGTTTCTTTAAAGGAGCCGACCCTAATAAAGCGTTTGAAAAGGTAAAGGAAGGTTTAAGACTTAAAGCAAAAGAATTGGGCGGTCATGCTGTGATTAATTGTCAGTTTGAATATAGAATTGCTGTAACTCAAGGATTTGGTGGTTCAAAACAGGTTGTTGAAATTTTTGCTTATGGAACGGCAGTTAGATTACATTAAGTTTGTTAAATCTATTTTAGTATTCTGTCTATATCCTATGTAAAATGTAATTAATTCTACATTTTCTTTTTTATTTATTTATAATTTTTGATATACTTATGTTAAAAGTAGAGGTGAGTATATGAAGAGTGAAGATGAAAAAACAAAAGAACTTGAAGTACAGGAAATTACTAAAGAAGTTGAAAAAATAGAAGATGTTGTAAATATTGAAGAAAGTAAAGAATATTCTGTTAAAGAAGAAAATGTAGAAAAAGAAAAGCTAGAGAATAAAGAATTAGAAGAAAAAGAAAAAACAAATAAAAAGAAGAAGATAATAATTATAGTTTTAGCTGTTTTAATAGTTTTAATTTTAGCTACTTGGGCTTTCTTATCATGGAAAGAGTCTAAAAAAGAAGAAAAAATAAAAGATGAAGTATATAAAGAAGAAAAGTTAACAGAGAAAGAAATAGAAAAGAAAATTAAAACTTATGGAGAAGCTATGGAAAAAGTTATTTCTATTTCATATACAAAAGAAAATAAGATTTTAACTTATGAAGAGGCTGTTAAACTTATTCATAATAGTGATGATATAGTTTGTAATATTCATGAAATATATGAAGATGGAAAAGTATATTTGAACGAATGTTCTTATGCAGGTAAAAGAACAAAATATTCATATGGAAAAAAACAAGAACCTAAACAAATTGATGAGTCAAAAACAATAGCTGTTTATGTTAATAAAAGTAGTAAAGTTGCAACATTAGAAAAGCCAAGTGATATTTCAAACTATGATGTTTATACTGTTGATACTGGAATAAAATATCAAGATGTAGATTTATTTGGTAAAACAGAATATGTTCTTTATTTTGATTCAGAATATGCGGCACACATGAAAAATTATGTTACTGGTAAAGATATATTTTCTGAACTTAATCCTAAAGATATAAGAGTATTTACTAATAATGAAAAATATGATACTTCATATGTAGCATTACTAATTAATGATAAATGGGCAATTTATAATATAGATACTTCTAAAGCAGTTGTTGCGAATATATATGATTATATTACTACTAATTTAAATGCTTCTGTTTCTGGACCAAGTCCATCAATAGCGGTAATTAATGGTTCATATGTGGCAGTTTCTAGAAATAATAATGTAGGTGTTATAAACTATAAAAATGGAAAATCTATTATTCCTGTTCAATATCAAAAATTATCTCTTGGTACTAATTATTTATTTGCAAGTACTGGTGATACAGGTTATATATACGACTTTAATGGTAAAACTTATTTAAATAATGAATTTGATGTTATTTATGGTATTACTGCTGGTGATTATGTTATAGCTAAACAAGGTAATAAAGTATTACTAACAAATATTAATGGAAAAATAATATATAGTTTTGATGGTGCTGATAATATAGCTGATGTTTATTATTTCTTTGAGTATGATGGAAAACTATTAATACAATTTACAAAGGCAACTCAAACTAATGATGAAAAACAATGCGTAGAATATAGTTATGATTTAACAACTAAAAAAGGTGAAGTTAACGACACAGAATGTGCTGGTATTGCGAAACCTATACTTTACTTGTATCCAGAAAAGGAAACAGACGTTACAGTTAAATTTTCTAATCCAGAGATATTAGAGACTACTTATCCTAAGTTTAATGGTAAATGGGAAGTTAAAGCTAAGAGTAATGGTGATTTGTATGATAAGTCTGGTAAATATTATTATGCTTTATACTGGGATGAGAAGAAGGTACATAGTGTAGATTTTAGTGAAGGATTCTATGTAGATAAAGATGACGCAATTGATTTTTTAGAAAAGAAATTAAGTTATATAGGTCTTAATGATAAAGAAAGAAATGAATTTATTATGTACTGGTTACCAGTTATGGAGAAGAATGGTAAGAATTTAGTTTATTTTGAATTAACTGAGGAAAGAGAAAGTTATAATAAATTATTAATAAGTCCTAAACCAGACTCAATGTTACGTTTAGTTATTCATATTAAGAAAGTTGATAAGAAAGTAAATATTCCTAAACAAAGTTTATCAAAGTTTAGAAGAGTTGGTTTTACAGCAGTTGAATGGGGCGGAACAACTTATTAATAAAAAGTAAGAGAATTGATTAAAAATTCTCTTTTCGTATGTTATAATCATTGAAGGTGGAAGTATGAAAAAAAAGAAGAAAAATAATAAATATAAAATTACAGTACGTAAGTTTTTTGGGCATTTACATGTTGTTAATAAACATAGGTTTAAAGTATTTTGTTTATGTTGTAGAGCTGGTGTTGTTTGGAGAGGTTTAACACATGATTTGTCAAAATATTCATTTACAGAATTTTTTGAAAGTGTAAGATACTTTGTAGGTGATCGTAGTCCTATTATGGTTTGCAAGAAAGTAAATGGTTACTCTAAAGCCTGGTTACATCATAAAGGAAGAAACAAACATCATCATGAATATTGGTATGATTATGTAGCACCAGAGAAAACGCCAATAATTCCTTATAGTTATTTTGTTGAAATGGTGTGTGATATGTTAGCTGCAGGTATGACTTATCAAGGTAAAAAATGGAGTAATGAATATGAACTTAATTATTGGATGAATAAAAGAGAAGAATGTAAAATTAATCCAAAGTTAGATTTCTTATTAACGAAGATTTTTACAGATATAAGTTCTGAAGGTGTTAAGAAAGTAATTAATAAAAAGAATTTAAAAGAATTATATAGAAAATATATTGGATAATTAGTTTTTATTTTGAAACTTGTAAATATTGTAAATGATTGATATACTTAAAATGTAAAAAATAGATAAAGTTTGGTGATGTGTAATGAAAAAGAAATTTATAAAGTCTTTTCAACAAATTAAACGTTTTAATTGTGCCAAACTTTTAAGTAATAAAAAATATATAATAAGCTCTATTGTTTTAATAGGGCTTTTAATAGTATTTATATCTTATTCATTTGCTGCTTTAACTCCAACTCCAAGTATAACAGTACCTTCAACTACATTGTCTTATCTTAATAAAGAAGAAGGTGCTTGGCAATATACAAAGTCTGCTTACTGGCTAAGTAAAAATAAAGCTAGAATAAATATAAAAGTAGATACACTTAAAAAGAAAAGAGCAGATTACACTGATGTTATATTAGTATTAGATACATCTGGTAGTATGTTAGGTAGTAAGTTAACACAAGTACAAAATGATGTTAATGAACTTATTAATGATACTATACCAAAAGGTAATAAGATAGCTTTAATTACTTTTAATGATAGTGCTACTGTAATAAATGATTTTACAAATGATACAACTTTATTACAAAAAAGTATAAATAATTTAACAGTATCAGGAGAAACAAATTATTATCAAGCCTTAATTAAAGTAGATGATGTACTAAGTACATACAATAAAGAGTCTAATAGAGACTGTGTAGTATTATTCTTAACAGATGGTCTTCCTACAATTGATACACCTAATGAAGTATCACAATATAAATACTTAAAGAGTAAATATAACTATTTAGATATATCTGGTATACAGTATGAACTAGGGGACACAGTATTAACTGGTATTAAGAATATAACAGATACTCAGTATTTAGCTAATAAAGATAACTTAAATGAGTTTTTATATAAAGCATCTTTAACTACTGCTACTTATGATGAGTTTACTTTAACTGATTACGTAGATACTAATTATTTTAATCTAAATAATATAACAGATATTAATACGACGTTTGGCGAAGCTACTACTCAAAGTAATAAAGTTATCTGGGATTTATCAGGATTAAAATCAGGAACAGACGCAATATTAACAATAGATATTAATTTTAATAATGATTTAATTGGAGTAGGAGGAATATATCCAACACATACAAAGACAGATATTACTTATAAAATAGGTAATATATCTACAACAGAATCTACGACAAAAACAACTATATTAAAAGATAAATATACAGTTATATATGAAGGAAATACTCCAGCAGGATGTGTTGTTTCTAATGTGCCAGGTACAAGTAATTACTTTGTCTTTGATACAGTACAAAAAGAAAATACTATACCAGTATGTGCAGGATATCAATTTCAAGGTTGGAAAATAGTTACAGCAGGAGTAAAAGAAGTAAATGAAGATACATTTATAATGCCCGAGAAAAATGTAACTTTAAGAGCTACTTGGAAAAAGCTAAGTATTACAAAATCAATGGATGGAACAGTACATAAAGGAAAATCTTTGTATACTTTAATTGCTAATGATTCGATTGGATTGGATACAAATGTTGACTTTAGTACTTCGCCAACTTCAGCTAATTCTGGAATTTATACTAGAAAAGGTACAGAAAATGATGAATATCCTGTTTATTATTATCGAGGAAGTGTTAGTAATAATAATGTATATTTTGCAGGGCTTTGTTGGAAAATGGTAAGAACAACATCAACTGGTGGTGTAAAATTGATATATAATGGTACAGCAGAAGACATTAATGAATCAGTTACAATAATGAGAGATGATTATACAAAAGTTTCAAATGATTCTACATATCCGTATTCATATAATAGTGCAACTAATGAATGGACAAGTACTAATAAAACAAATTCTAAAACAGGTACGATATCATTTTCAGTAGTTGAAGATGGAACATATATATTATCTTATTCTGTATCGTCTGAAGCCAATTACGATAAAGCTTATTTCTATAAAGATGGAACTGAAATAGGTGTATATTCTGGTACTACTTCTGGTACAATATCTTTAGGTAGTTTAACGTCTAGCAATGTTATTATGGTTAAGTATACAAAGGATAGTTCTAATTCTTCTGGTACTGATTCTGTAACTTTTTCAATAGGTAAAGCAACTGGCAACACTATAAAGAAATGCAATAATACTGGAAGTAAAAGCCAAATTGGTACGAGTGAATTTAATCCAAAATTTGATTCTGTTGCTTATTCTGGGTATATGTATGATGCAATATATAGGTATTATTATAGGGAATTAGTTTCTACTATTTTTGAGAAAAAACGGATGGGAACGGGATATTATTATTATGGAACTTCAATTAGCTATTCTAATGGAACGTATACGTTAAATAATACTTCGCAAAAAAATTGGCCTGATAGTTATAGTAGTCTGGCTGGATATTATACATGTAATAATTTTTCTACTACTTGTTCGCGTGCTTATTATATAGTAGGAGGAGATAGTAGTTATCAATATTACTTAGATTTGAGAAACGGCGTAACTTCTGTGAGTTCTCAAACAATAACCTTGGGTAAAAATGCAACAGAAAATAGTGATGGTACATACACTTTAAAAAATACTGTGACTATAGCTAAAAAAAATTGGTATAATGATTATAGTAAGTATAAAGGATATTATATCTGTTCTGATTTGACTAGTACAGTTTGTGATAATAAGATAATTGTTACCTCAACTTCTAATTATGAATTACATTATGATTTTACTTATAATTATTTATATGGAAATGATGTTTCTTGGGATGGAACAACATATACTTTAAAAGATACTTTTTCTTCTTCTTATTGGACAAGTGATAGATTAGATGTTGCTAAAAAATATCATTATACTTGTTTTAATAAGACGGGTAAGTGTTCACAGGTATATTATATATTAGGTTTCTATGAAAGTGATTATATTGAGTATCTTATATTAGATGACGGTAAGAATATTGAAACTGCTATTGATGATATGTTTTCTAATGTTGAATCTTCTACAATAAAAAACAAAATAGATTCTTGGTATGAGGTAAATATGGCTTCATATGTGGAAAAATTGGAAGATACTCCTTGGTGTAATGATAGGACTTTTTCTGCAGGATCATTAGCTGGGAAAGATGTTGATGCTGGGGAAAATTATTCTTATTTTAGTACTTATGATAGAATACACAATACTCATAATCCGAGTGTTGTTTGTTCAAATCAAAAAAGAGATGGATTTACAGTCTCAACTGGTGCTGGTGGAAACGGCTCTTTGAATTATCCGATTGGCTTATTGACAATTGATGAAATAATGTTGGCTGGGGGTACTGAATCTTCAAATTCTAATTATTATTTGTATACTGGCCAACCATTTTTTACAATGTCTCCACAAGAATATCTTGGACTTTTAGCTGGTTATTTTGTTGATTCTGGAGGTGCTATAAGCTTATATTTTAACGGTTCTTCAGGTGTTCGACCTGCGATTTCACTCGCTCCTGGTACCGTGTATTCTTCCGGAAATGGAACGTCTAGTAATCCTTATGTGATTCTCACTGACTGACAGTTTTTGATAAACCATTGAAAATAAAGAAAAAGACGTGGAAAAAATGACAAAAAAATACGACCAATCAATACTATTTACTGGTTGTATTTTTTTGTTTGAAATTTTGAACACACAAAAAGGATTTCATTCATAAATGAAATTTAAGCTTATTATGAATTGATGAAATTATATGTCGTATAAAATTAATCTAAATGGAATCCTTATATATTTATAAGAATTAAATGCTAATTTGAAGAATGTTAGTCCTGTATTAAATAATGACATAACTCTTATTTTACCTTTATTTTTATATGTTTTATGTGCTGTAATTTTTACATTTTTGTAACATCTAGAATTTTTGGAATAATCTGTTCCAACAATAGTTAAAAATAACGTTGAAAAACAAACTAAAGAGTATAAATTAATGAAAGAAGTTAAGGATGCAGTGCAAATATCTTCTAGATAAAATCTATTTGATTTCTGATTTTTAAAAACACTTTCTATTGAGCCAAATCTGTGTGAATAGTGTCTAATAGATTCTTTTGCTTCACCATTTGTCGCAATGATCCAAGGTTCGTCAGTACAACATTTTCTACTAATCACGATATTGGTTTTATAATTTAATTCTTCATACATATTGACATCATTATAGTAAATAGAATGGTGTTTCCAAGAAAGTAAATCACCAGTATATTTTCTTATATAATGTCCTTCGTTTTTATCATAAACAGAAATTTTTAAATTGCTTTTAAGTCTAAAACAATAAGTTGCTCCTAACTTATCAATGTGTTCAAATACTTTTTTGGAAAACCAGCGATCAGCCAGAAAAATAATATTTAGATTTTTGTTTTTAAATAAATCAAAAACATAATCTATTGCTTTTATGACGGTTCTATCATAAAATGCTTCTGGATTTTTAATGCCTTTAAAACATTCAAAATAAATAGGAATTCCTTGTTTGCCAACTCTTATTGAGACAAAAAGTACAGTATAATTTTCCTTAGAATACATGTGATCAATTGTTAGATGAACTGTGTTAGAAGAATGTTTAATTTTATAATTGTTAATAACATGAGTAATAGTTTCTTTATAAAATAGGTAGCCATCAAATCTACTGTTATTAAGGAGTCTTCTAATTCTTCTAGAAACGGAATCTAATTGAACTAAAGAAAAATCATCTTTTAAAATTCTGGCAATATCTTGGGTAACAACAGATTCGCTCATAATCATTCCAAAAATAATAGAAGGAATCATTTTTTCTTGAGGTCTATGTAAACAGGAAATATTTTCTTGCAAAAAAAAGTTCAATTTTGCTTGTGATTGTTTTTTGTGTATTATATAATTTATTCATAAAACGACTTACGCTACTTTCGGGTTTTTTATTCTATATTGATTGTAGCATAAAAGGGTCGTTTTATTAATTATAAGAGACTTTTTGTGTTAATAGTATAAATCATTACTTATTAAAAAATAAAAAACTGTCCGTAGATAAGGTATGTAATTGAAGCGGATTAATAATCTTTATGAGTGTAAATTATTTAATTGACTAGAGTGATGAACTCTGGTCTTTTTATTAGACTTTTGTTGAGTTTTATGATAATATATTTAGCCAGTTGGTACTTATAGGGAAGTGTAATTATGTTAGAAAATGTAGATGAAGTAATTAATAAAGGTATACCTGTCAATACACCTGTTACTTTGTTATCAAGAGATCTTTTAAATTTATGTAGTAATAAGAAAAGAATAAAAATTGCTCTTAATAAATCTTTGGAAGAATTTATGGATTTTTTGGCTAGTAAAGTAGATTATTATCCAAATATGCAAATATTTCAAACTTTAGGTATAGTACAGGATAAGGAAAATATTAGTAAAAAGTTATGTTTTTCTGTTACAGCAATTGTTTCTACAATTATTTATAATTTAAATATTACTAAAGAACATGATGGTAGATTTTTAGATGGAGAGGATTTAAATGATTTCTTATTAGATGAAGAAACTGGTTGTAAGAGGTTTGTTGCTAATTTGAGAATGGTGTCTACTGATAAAAAATTGTCTAAGAATTTCCCATTTATATATCAAGCATATGAGAGAGCTTTAAGAGATCAAAAAAGAGCTAAGGAAGTTAAAGAATATTTGACAAGTCCAAAGCTTACTTTTGCGCAAAAAAGACTATTACAAGAAGATTTAGTAGCAAGTCTTGGTGATAAAAAAAGTGTAGATAGATTTTTAAAATTAGCTGATATTAAATTGAATCCGGCAATATACGCTAATGCTTGTGCAGATATACTTGCATATATGATTGATAATCTTGATGATGTTATGGATTTTTTACGTGAACATCCAGTTGATTTATCTTCTTTAGATAAAGAAGACATGAGTAGATTTGAGCTTTATGTTGCTCATCAACATTTACAATATGCAGAAAGCGTATCTCCTGAGTCTAAACAAAGATATTTATTTTATGTTTCTAATTATCTTTTAGGATTAGGTGATAAAGTTGATAGTGACTTAGAAATAGTTGTTGATGAATTTAAATCTACTATACCTGGTATTCCTAATAAAGACGGCTATGTTGTGACACCTAAGTCATTAAAAGAAAGATATAAACAATTATTAATTAATTATCCAGAGTTAAAGACAGTAACTCTTAACAGTTATGATTTTTCTACTATGAGTCCTAATGAAGTAGAAGAATTTATGAAAGATTATTTAAAAGATTTATCTGCTAATTGGGAAATGATACCTGATGGTAAGACTTTAGATGAAGCATTTACTAATAGTATTAGTAGAAAAACAAGAGAAATGAGTGAAGAAGAAAAGGCTCGCTATCGTGAACATTTAACTGAACTTTATTTAGAGAAGAAGACTTTTCATGAATCTTCTGATCCAGTGTGTACACTTAGAGGATTAAATACTTTTGATGGATATGTTGCTTATGTACATTCTAATGGAAAAATAGTATTAGAAAAGTATTTTGAAAATGCTAATACTGGTAGGGTTTCTACAGGGGATGCAATATATATTATGGATTCAGATGATTTCCATAGGTTATCACAATTAAGTAAGAGAGAATTAATTGAAAGTGGACAATGTAAAAGAGTAATTCATAGAGGTAATTGGCAAAGTAGAGTAATGGATGAGATTAGAAGTGATGGTAGTAATAAAAGTACTGTTGGAGAGTATAAAGAATTAGTTAAAACTGATGAATAAATATGGCGTAAGACAACTTACGTTTTATTATTTTTAATTATTAGCACTCTATATTGACAAGTGCTAAAAATTGGTGTAAAATAAGTATCGAAGAGGTGATAGAATATGTATAATAATTATCAAGAAGAACAAGACGAAAATGTATTAGAAAAATATGGTCGTGATATAACTGAAGCCGCTAAAAAGGGTAAAATTGATCCAGTTATTGGTAGAGATGAAGAAATACGTAGTATCACTAGAGTATTATCAAGAAAAACAAAAAACAATCCAGTTTTAATAGGTGAACCAGGTGTTGGTAAAACAGCAATAGTTGAAGGACTTGCTTTAAGAATTATTAAAGGAGATGTTCCTTCTAGTTTAAAGAATAAAACTATATGGGAACTTGATATGGCTGCTTTAGTAGCTGGTGCTAAATATCGTGGTGAATTTGAGGAACGTTTAAAGAAAGTGTTAAACGAAGTTAAAAAAAGCGAAGGCGATATAATCATGTTTATTGATGAAATACATATGATTGTTGGTACTGGTAGAACTGAAGGAGCAATGGATACTTCTAATATTTTGAAACCTATGCTTGCTCGTGGAGAAATTCATGTAATTGGTGCTACTACTTTAAATGAGTATCGTCAATATATTGAAAAAGATGGTGCACTAGAAAGACGTTTTCAAAAGATTAAAGTGTCTGAACCTACAGTTGAGGATACTATTACGATTTTACGTGGTTTGAAAGAAAGATTTGAAATACATCATGGTGTTTCTATTCAAGATAAGGCTTTAGTTTCTGCTGCTACTTTATCTAATCGTTATATTACAGATCGTTATTTGCCAGATAAGGCAATTGATTTAGTAGATGAAGCTTGTGCTACTATTAGAGTACAAATGGATTCAGTTCCAGTTAATTTGGATAATTTGACTCATAAAATTATGCGTTTACAAATAGAAAGAGAAGCTATAAAAAAAGAAAAAGATGAAATTTCTAAGAAACGTAGAGAAGAAATTGATGCTGAAGTTGAAAAATTACAATTAAAAGAAAAAGAATTAACTGAGGCTTGGAATAAAGAAAAGAACTTAAATAGTGATATTAAGAAGAAAAAAGCTGAGATAGAAGAAGCTAAGTTTGAACTTGATCAAGCTGAAAATAAATATGACTTGGAAAGAGCGGCAGTACTTAGACATGGTGAAATTCCAAGACTTGAAAAAGAGTTGGAAGAGTTAAATAATACAGAGAAAAATAAAATATTAAGTGATACTGTTACTAGTGATGATATAGCAGGTGTTATTGCTAAATGGACTAATATTCCAGTTGCGAAACTTGTAAGTAGTGAAAAAGAAAAGCTTTTAGCGTTAGATGAAAATATGAAAAAACGTGTCAAGGGTCAAGACAAAGCTATAAAACTTGTAAGTGATGCAATTATTAAGTCACGTGCTGGTATAAAAGATCCTAATAGACCAATAGCGTCATTTATGTTTTTAGGGCCTACTGGTGTTGGTAAAACAGAAATAGCAAGAACTTTAGCTTATGAGTTATTTGATGATGAGTCTCATATGATTAGAATTGATATGAGTGAATATATGGAGAAGTTTAGTGTGTCTAGATTAATTGGTTCTCCTCCAGGATATGTTGGATATGAAGAAGGAGGACAATTAACAGAAGCTGTTAGACGTAATCCATATAGTATAGTTTTATTTGATGAAATTGAAAAAGCTCATCCAGAAGTTTTAAACTTACTTTTACAAGTACTAGATGATGGTAGAATTACTGATTCTAATGGTCGTACAGTTGACTTTAAAAATACAATTATTATAATGACATCTAATTTGGGTAGTGAACATATTTTAAATGGAGATTCTTCTAAAGTAATGGATGAAGTTAGAAGTTATTTTAGACCAGAGTTCATTAACAGAATTGATGAAATTATTGTATTTGATCCATTGTCAAAAGAAGCAATTAACTCTATACTTGATAAAATACTTGCTGATATTGAAAAACGTTTAAGCGATGTTAATATAAAAATAGCTTTAAGTGATAAAGCAAGAAGTCAATTAATAGAAGAAGGTTATGATATTAATTATGGAGCTAGACCTTTAAAAAGATTAGTAAGTCGTACTATTGAGACATTGCTTGCTAGAATGATTATTGAAGGTAAAGTTAAACCTAATAATACAGTTTTTGTTGATTATAAAAATGATCAATATGTTCTTCAAACGGAGGATAAGTAATTATCCTTCTTTTTTGTGTAAAATTTTATTTTGTATGTTATAATTTTTTTAGAGTAGGATGTGATATGATGAAGAAGTTTGTTCTAGCTTTAATTATTTCATTATGTTTAGTTTTGCCAGTGAGTGTAAATGCATCGGAGTTAGAGAAGAGTTTTGAGACTAGTTTTGATTTACTTGATTTTTATAGTGATATTTATTCTATGACTAGTTATGATGATTCTGGTAATGTAGATGGATATATTCTTTATTCTAAAGATAGAAAAATCTATAGAAAATATGATTTGGATAATAAAAATATTTGGGATAAATTTAATATTACAGTTAAAGATTTGGATGTTACTATAAATAGTAATGATTTTTTAATAAAAAGAATAAATCCTGATACTAATGAAGTCCTTTGGCAAAAAAAAGTTAATGGATATATTTATAGATATTTTTATAGTTACAATGATTCTGGTACTGTTGATGGTTATTTAATGCATTTTGCTGCCAATTCTAAATATTCTTTTTTGATACCTGGAAATTATATAATCAAGTATGATTTGAATGGTAATGTTCTTTGGTCTAAAAATTATGACAATGGGTCTTATAGATTTTTAAATGTTGCAAATCAGTCTATTGAATTTTATGCTAAATATGGTAATCATGGCTCTTGCTATGTTTGTGCCAATAATATTTTGTCAGGAACCGAAATTAATTGTGAAAGTATTGGTGACAGAAATTCAACTAATATGTTAGTGCATGACAATGAACTTATTGTTGTGGTCGTTGGTGGATTATTTTATACTTCAGATGTGAAATCAAAAATGTTAAAATTTGATATTACTGGTATAAAAACATTTGAAAGAAATCTTGACTTTGATTTCTTTCCAAGTGCTGTTATTAATAATAAGTTATCTGATGGTACGCCTGTTGGTATTTTAATGGGGCTTTATTTTGATGATTTTGGTTATGCTTTTACAAGTTATGACTATGATGGAAACTTGATATGGAAAAAGGAACTTTCGTATGAGCCTTCTTTTATAGCTGAAAGTTATGATGAGACTGGCGAATTTAACGGATATATTGTTACTGGCTATGATAGAGTTAATAAAAAGGGATATATTACTAAGTTTACTTATCCTAAAAAAGTAATTGAGAGTAAAAATAGTGATGTTGAAGTTATCAATGACGCCTATCCTGGTAAAACTGTTACAGTTAAGACTAAAGAGAAAACAGGTTATGTAGTTAAGAGAATTGTTGTTAAAGATAGTTCTGGTAAGGAGATAGAAGTTAGTGATGATGGAACATTTGTAATGCCTGATGATGATGTTAGTATTGAAGTTATTTATGAGAAAAGAATAGAAAATATTCTTACTAATCCTAAGACATCTTCAGCTTTATGTGTAGCTTTGGCTATTATTTCAATATCTTTATTAGGTACATTTATTGTTAAAAATAAAAAAATGAAAGGAGAAAATTTATGAATGTATTAAAAAAAATAGGTGTAGTATTATTATCCATTGCGTTAATAAGTAGTATTTCAGTATTTGTTTTTTCGTTTTCTGCACGTTTTGCTTTAGTTAAAGAATTAAAAACGGTTGTAATTGAAGAAAGTAAAGAAGATATAGCGGAGGACTTAGATGTTACAAAAGAAGAAGTTGATGAGTTTTTTGCTAATGAAGATGTATCTAATCTCATTGATAAATATATAGATGCATTTATTTATGGAATGGCTGGTTCTAATAATTTGACAAGAGAGGATATTAGAAAAGATATAATTGAAGTTATTGATAATAATAAAGAATTCTTTAAAGAAAAACTTAAAGTTACAGATGAAGTATTAGATGCATTTAAAAGTAGTCAAGAATTAGATAATATTACAGAAGAACTTTATAGTTCATTTACTGAACAAGAAGATGAGGAGAGTGTACAAGTTGCTAAAGCTTATACAAATTTAATTTCTACATCATTTAAAGTTAAGATGTTTATTACTATTTGTGTATTAACTTTACTTATTTGGTTGTTACAAAAAGCTTACTTTAAAACAATGAAAGTATTTGGAATTTGTTCAATTATATCTTCAGTAGTAACAGCTGGTGCTATGATGTTATTAACTTATCTTGTTCAAAGTGTGGCTGAAGTAGAAGTATCAGTTAACTACATGTCAGGATTAATATATTCCATTGTATTACTGGTTATTGGTATTGGATTAATTGTTACTGGTAATATTTTAAAGAAAAAGGTATCTTAGGATATCTTTTTTTGTAAACTTTGTGTAAAGTTTTACATATGTTATACTTAGTGCTTTTAATTATTGAGTATTTGTGCTATATTTTATATTCTTGACTTTTAAGGAGGGATTTTATGAAATTATATGAAGAAATATGTAGTACTTTAGCTAAAGCTACTACTTTAGAAGAAAAATATATTGTTTTATTACTAACTAGTTTAGTTGTGATATTTATTTTTCGTATTTTAAAAGTGTTAGGTAAAAAAGTAATACAAAAAATTACAACAGGTAGAAGAGAATTTGTTTCTAATCAGGCTTATCAAGTTACTTTGAATATTTTAGAAATATTAGTATTTATATTTTTATTTAATGATTATATTAAAGGGTTAATGACTTTTATTAGTGTTATTTCAGCAGCAATGACTATTGCTTTAAGAGACTTTATACTTAATTTTTTCTGTGGTATTTATATTAAATTTAAGAAGCCTTTTAAAGTAGAAGATCGTATACAAATAGAAGATACAAAAGGAGATGTTATGAGTATTTCAGCTTTTAGTTTTGAAATACTTGAAGTATCTACTAAAGAGGATAATGGACAGTCTACTGGTATAGTTATTCATTATCCTAATTCTATTATTGTTTCTAAACCGGTTAAAAATATTAATAAAGGATTTAAATATATATGGGATGAAATTGTAGTAAAAGTTTCTTTAGATGCTGATTTAGAAAGTAATAAGAAAGAAATATATAAGATAGTTAATAGTTTAGATACTATTAAGAGTATTCCTAAGAAGATGAAGAATTTAATAGATGATGTTAATACTACTAATAGAATATATTTTAATAAGTTTGATCCTATTATTTATACTAAGATAGTTGATGACCATGTAGAACTTAATGTTAGATTTTTAATGCATCCTAAAAAAGCTAGATATATAGAGAGTGTTATTTGGAATAAAATTTATTTGGCTTATAAAGCAAAAAAAATTAATCTTTATACGGGAGATTAATTTTTTTCTTTTTCAATGAAGATTTTTTTATTATTTAGAAGTCTTTTATTATCTTTAGATATTTCTAAAGCTAAATTTACAAAGTAAATAGCGTAGTTATATCTTCTTTGATAATAGTTACTTATTGATAGTAGGTCATATATTGTTTCATCCCAGGCAAATACTTCATTTATATAAGTTTTGGGATGATATGTTATGGTTAGAGCTTTTAGACAGTATGTTTCTACTTCTAAATAGTTTTCTTGTAAGTAGGCTAGAAGAGCTTTTTCGACATATGGTTCTCTTAAGTATGGAGTTTCTTTAATAGCTTTATCTAGCCAGAGTTTAGCTTGATCATATTTTTTTAAATTTTTGTAACAGCGACTGATATAACGCATTGATGCAGAACGTTCATCTTTCCAAGTAGCGCTTTTTAGTGAGAGATGTTTTTTTAATGTTTTAATACTTTTTTTCCAGTAGCCATAGTACATATATTCTCTACCTAAATAGTGCATATTTCGGTCATTGCTTGGATCTTCTTTTATAGCTAGTTCTAATAATGGTAAATAACTACTACGGCTTTTTGTAATATCTGGATAATGGTTTAAAACTATGTCATTTATTATTATGGAGTTTTCATTTGTTGAACAGGATAATACTTCATGAACTGGGTTTATCCAAGTGTAGTTATTTCTGGTATGTATTTTTTCTGTATAAAAAGTAACTTTTGGGATATTATTTTTATTAAGACTCCAGTTATATGTATATCTAGCTCTAGTTGTATCTTTTTGCCAGGCTTCTTCTAGACGTTTTCTCCAACCTTTTTCAAAGACTTCGTCTAAATCTGTGCAAACACATATATCTGTATCGAGAGGGACTAAGTTTAAAGATTCATTACGGGCTGCATCAAAACGCCAAGGTATTATTTCTTTTATTTTGACATGGACATTATTTTCTTTTAAAAGCTTTACAGTATTATCAGTTGAGCCAGTATCTAAAACGTATATTTCATCTGCTTCTTTCATGGATTCGGTCCAACGTTTGACAAATTTTTCTTCATTTTTAGAAATGGCATAAACACATATTTTCATTTTTTTCCTTTCTTATAGACAGATTTTGTCATAAAAATATTTATTTTTTCTTTATTTATGGTATTATTATATTAGATGATAGGAGGAGTTCATTTATGAGATGTGTTAAGTTAAAAGATGTAAAAAAATTTGAAATTAGTGAAATAGATGAGCCAGTTAGTGTTGATGGAAGTGTTTTGATTGATGTTAAAAAATCTGGTATTTGTGGATCTGATATTCATTACTGGGATACTGGTGAGCCAGCTGGATTAGTCATGGGTCATGAGTATTGTGGAGTTGTTTATAATCCTGGTAGTAGAGAAGATTTAAAAGTAGGAGACAGAGTAACTGCTTTACCTATTTCTCCATGTGGACATTGTAGTGCATGTTTAACAGGTAATCCACAATATTGTCCTGAAACTTGGACTAAAGCTACTGGTCTTTCTTTAACTAATCCTGGAGCTTTAGCACCTAAAATGGCTATTAGACCAGATATGGTATTAAAAGTACCTGATAGTGTTAGTGATGATGAAGTTGCGATGGTTGAACCTAGTGCTGTTGGATTACATGCTATACATTTAGCTGATATAAAAATAGGTGAGAAGGTATTAGTTATCGGTGGAGGTATCATTGGACTTGTTTCAGCAATGTTTGCGAAGATGGAAGGAGCTAGTTATGTAGCTTTATCAGAGACGAATGATGCTCGTGGTAAGAAGAGTGTTAGACTTGGAGTTGCAGACGAATGGTTTGATGCTAAGGATACTAAGATGTTAGAAAAAACTACACAAATTACTAATGGTGGTTTTGATGTTGTTATTGAATGCTGTGGAAACTCACCTGCAGTTAGTTCAGCTTTAATGGCTGTTAGACCGGGCGGTAGAGTTATCTTAGTTGGTGTTTCTTTAGGAACAGTTACAATACCTACAATTGTTTCAGTTATGAGAGAATTAACTATTAAAGGTTCAATTGCTTATACAAAAGAAGAGTTCCAAACTTGTATTGATTTAATGGCAAGTAAGAAAATAGAAACATTAAAATTTGTTGATGATGTAGTTTCATTGGAAGATGTTCAAAAAGCATACGAAAGATTAACATCTGGTAAAGACGACGCTGTTAAAATACTAGTTGATCCTAATAAATAGAATTGATGGTGATTAATTATGAAATTTGATGAAATGGTTTCAAAAAGTAAAAGTACTAAAAAATCTTTTAATAATAAAATGTTACTTTTAGCAATAATTGGAATAGTTGGTATTATTGTTGTAATATTTGTATTTAAAGCAATTTTTTCTGGTAAAGAGAAAGTTACAGTAGTTAGCCTAGATAAGAATAGTAGATTAGTACAAAGTTTATATACTACAGTACATGATTTTAAATCTACTTCTCCTTATTGGATGTATGATGGAGAAAGCAGTAGTATAATTGCTGATATGACTGAAGGAAATAAAATGGTTTTAGCTTATTTAAATCTTAAGGGAGTAGATTTTTTAGCAGCAGATGATTGTACTACTTTACCTAGTGAAAATGCCTTTGGAAAATTAGTATGTAGTGATAAAACTATTATTAAAAGAGAAGATGTTGAAAGATCATATCAAGAAGTATTTGGAGATAAATTCCAAATGAGTACTGGTGTTAATATTAAAGTAAATCCAGATAATGATACATATGTATATAATGAAGATATTGATTCTTATGTTTTATATTCTAAGGGTAAAAAAGATAATTTATTCTCTAAAGACTTTACATATAACTATGATATATATAAAGCTGAAAGAGAAGGAGATACTGTTAGGGTATATGAATCATTAGATGTAGAAGACAAAACTGGTTCTATAGTTGAAAGTGCTAAATATCTTTATACATTTAAGATGTCTGATGATAATTTATATAGTTTTTATAGTATTGAAAGTGTAAAATAAGTAGAATTTCTACTTATTTTTAGTTAAATTAAAGAAAAGAGGAAATTATATGATTACTAAAAAGGCGGGATGTTTTTTAATAAGAAGAGAAACAAAAGAGGTTGCATTGATTTATAGGAAAAAACAAAATGATTATTCATTTCCAAAGGGACATGTTGAAGAAGGCGAAACATCAAAAGAAGCGGCTATTAGAGAAACCGCAGAGGAAACAAGAAGAGTAGCTGAAATAATAGATAAATATGATCCTTTTTTAGAAAAATATACTACACCAAGTGGAGAGGATTGTGCTTGTTATATGTTTTTTGCGATAGATAATGGAGAAAGTGATAATCAAAGTGAAGATACACATGATCTTATTTGGACTCCATTTGATAAAGTTGAAGAGACTTTGAGTTATGATAGTTTAAAAAACACTTGGAATTCAGTAAAAGATATAATATTTGAAATATTAGAAGAAAATACTGGTGAATTAAATAGGTAGTTTTTTTACTTGTATTTAGGTTATAGTCATTTTCATATTGTTATTATTATCATAATTTATTATAGATTTATAGGTAATTAATTATGAATATTTCTTTTGGTATTACATATGGTCTTGGTATAACAATGATACATTTGAAAATGCAACATTTAATAATGTTCCTTTTGATAAAAATTATTTAGCAAGTATTTATTTCAGACAAGTAGAAACTGGTGGTAAATATACTTTTGATGATGATATTAATGATATAAAACTTATTCAAGATAAAAGATAGCTTTGGCTATCTTTTTAATTTATATTACTTGTTTTCCTAAGTATTCTATGAATACTGTTACAAGTGAATTTGTGAAGTATGACTTTGATTTTATATTTTCTATGTCTGGTGTTATTAAGCAGATGCTTTTACTGCCTATGTTTACTAATTCAAATTCTTTTTTTGTATCTGTTATAGCAAGCATTCCTTCCATTATATTTTGTTTAGCTGTTTCTGTTTCATACCAAGAACTTGTTCCAATGTAGATATTGTCAGTATCTTTTTCTCTTAATCCGAGAGTGACAAAGTCTTTTGTTTTGTTATATGGCGTTTCTATACCTTTTACATAAGCAGATACAATTATACTTATTCGGTAGCAACCTATGACATTGAAACTGATTGTGTTTTCAGTTTGATTTAGATTAACAAGATTTGTTAAATCTAATTCTTTTCTTTCAATTGGTAATGTTCCGTTTGAATCTATAGTTATACCAGTTTTTGATTCGGTACCATTAAATGTTACTAGGTATGCTGCTCTAACGGTATTAGGACCGGGATCTCCTTTTTCACCTTGGTCTCCTTTAGGACCCGGATCTCCCTTGGGACCTTGAACTTTACCGGTGTTAATCCAGTTCTTTTCTTTGTCTGACCAGATGAATAGATCACCGTTAATTATATAAGCATCATCTTTCGAACCGGTGGGATGGTTCTTTATTAATTCTTCATATGTATCATAACTTCCTAAAATGTTTATGCCATTTCCTTTAGGACCAGTTGGTCCAGTAGGACCTGGTATAAAACAATTATTTGGTATACACATTTTTTTATTGTTGCTGTTCATATTGACCTCCTTGTTATAACTTATGTTTTCTTTAAATTTTTGAGTAGTTAATTTGCTTTTGTTATATGCTATATATCGTGTTTTTTTGCCTGATTTTCATATTTTTCTGTTGTTTAATAGTTGACTACTTATAAAATGTTGGATATAATTAAATAGTAAAACTAAGATAGGAGGATATGGAAAATGCAAAAAGAAAGAGGATTTAGAATTATTGCTGTTATTGCTTTGATGGTTGCTGTAGTAGGTTTAACAATAGGTTATGCTGCTTATTCATCAACATTAAAAATCACTGGTGCAGCAAACGTTGATCCATCTAGTTGGAGTGTTAAGTTTGCTTATAAAACTGGTACTTCTTTAGTTGCTACTAAAACTGGTAATGCTTTAGTAAATACAGAAGCTACTTTAAGCGATACACAAGTTTCAGGATTTAACGCTACTTTAAAAGCTCCTGGAGATTCAATTACTTATAATTTCGTAGTAACTAACTCTGGTTCACTTGATGCTGAATTATCTACATTTACTATGGGTACTATAAGTTGTGCACCAGCAGTAGGAAGCAACGCTACTACTGTAGAAGCTAATGCAATTTGTAATGAATTATCTTATACTTTAACTGGCGTTACTGCTAATGATAGATTAGCTGCTGGAGAAAGCAAAGATCTTACTTTAAAGCTTGACTGGGCTTCAACAGGAACTGCAGTAGCATCTGATGATATTGCTATTACTGTTGGCGAAACAACTTTAATATATACACAAGCTTAATTTAAATTAATAAGGAGTTGAAAGCTATGAAAAGAAGTCATTTAATAATAGTTCTTAGTTTGCTATTTACTATGATTATTTTACTTTTAAATAGCTTTCTTATTCCTATATTAAATAAATATACATTATTTATTTTTATATCTTTATTATTAGTTATACTATCATTTTTAGTAGGATTTACTAATGATAAGAGTAGACATAATAAAGATATTATTTTAACAATTTTAATAGGTATTTTATCTTATTATATATTAACATATGTAGCTGGTTTTTTCTTTGGATTTAGTAAAAATGTATATACTTTTAAAATATATAATATTTTTGATAATATTGTACCGGCGTTGTTGTTGATAATTTCTACTGAGTTATTAAGAAATACAATTAATTCTAAGATAAAGGATAAAGTATGGATTTTAGTATACTCTGTTTTTGTGTTTACATTAATAGATACAACATTTACTATTAATTCATTTGATTATGCTAAACTTTCATCACTTTTAATACTGCTAGGATTATATGTATTACCAAGTTTAAGTAAAAACTTTTTACTTACATATTTATCTTATAAAGTTGGGTATAAGTCTACCATGATTTATAGGTTATTAATGGAAGTACCATTATATATTTTACCAATAATACCTGACTTTGGTAATTATGTTAATTCGGTTGTATATATAATTGTGCCAGTATTTATTTTTGCTATGGTTAAGAGGCTGTTTGATAGGGCTGATAAAAAGGAAATATTATTATCTAGGCCTAAACATACTGGATTAATTATAAAAGGAATAGCTACAGTTTTACTAGGAATTCTTGTTGGCTTAACATCTGGATTTTTTAAATATCAACTTTTGGTTATCGCAACAGGTTCAATGACGCCAAATATTAATAAAGGTGATGTTGTTTTACTTAGAAAACTTAGTGAAGAGGAAATTAAACAGTTGAAAGTAGGTCAGGTATTAATCTTTCGACAAGAAGGAAAAATAGTTGTTCATAGAATCTCAAAAATATATAAGTCTGGTAAAGAAATGTTTTTTAAGACTAAAGGCGATCATAATAATGATGAAGATAATTATTTGATAGAAGTTAGTCAAGTACTTGGTACTACTGATCATAAGATTAGATACATTGGTTATCCTACTGTTATGCTATATGAAAAGATGAATGGGTAGTGGAGGTGTATTATGAGACTTGTCAAGGAAAAGTTTAATTCTTTGGTAACTAGAATTGAAAAATTTATAGAAACTAAATTCGGAAGTAATGCATTTAAATTAATCTTTGGATTTTGTTTTGTTGCTGTTCTTTCATGTATTGCTTTAATATTAGTAATTAAAGTATTTTATAGTAGATCATTTGATTATTTGAATTATACTGAAGTCAGTAAAACTGATTATAGAGTTAATTTAAAGCCAAATGATTATTATGAAGTAGATCATTTACCATCTGGTATGAATTATATTGCTTCTTTAATTAAAAATATAGAAGTTGATTTTGATTATTCATTTTCAACTAACAAAGAAGTTAATTATAATTTTGTTTATTATGTAGAAGCTATTACTAGAGTATATGGTGATAAAGATAAAGCAACTATTTTATTTGAAAAGAAAGAGAATATTACACCTAAGAAAACAATTAGTAAAATGGGTGCACAGTATTCAGCTTTTAGGAAAACAGTAACTATAGATTATGCTAGATTTAATAGTTTTGTTAATGCATTTAAAACATCATATGGATTAACTTCTGAAAGTGATGTAACAATTATTTTACATGTTATTGGTAATGCTAATAATTCAGAATTTAGTGATGAAATTAGTGTTAACGGAGAAGCTAAAGTAGTTATACCTTTATCAGAACAAACGCTTTCTGTTGTTATAGATAGTAATAATATTAATGACCATGGCTCATTAAGTAAAAGAGCTAGTTTTGACCTTATTAATCTTATATATATTGCAGTATTTATTATAATTTTATTAGTTGATATATTCATTATTTATAAATTAGTGTTAATGATAGATAAGTATTTAAAAAGTATAACTAAATATGAAAAGAAACTTAATAAAATATTGAGAGAATATGATAGTGTCATTGCTAATGTAGAAAGTAATGTTGATACAAGCAATTATCAGTTTGTAAAAGTAGCCTCTTTTGAGGAGTTATTAGATGTACATGATAATGTGGGAGCTCCAATATTATTTAAAGAAGTTGTTCCTGGTTATTGTAGTCATTTTATAATTATTAATGATGATATTTTATATAGATATGTTTTAAAAAGTGATAAAAATGATGAAAAATAGTAGGAGGTAAGTATGAGAAGGAATAGAAGATCAAAAAAAAGTAATTCTAAATTTCTTGGGTCTTTTGTTTTTATCATTACCTCTTTTTTTATTTTGTTAGTAACTTTGGGATATTCTGCTTATTCTTCATCCTTGGCAATTAATGGTGAAGGACTAATTAGAGCTATTTCTGATATTCGTATTACTAATGCTCAGGTTGCCGAAACTGGTAATTTAGGTAGAGTAAATAGTAACTCTTCTTATGCAGTTAAAGATTTTAGCTCTGATATACAGTTAAGAGCTATTTATTCTTATGTAACTTTTGATATTACAGTTACTAATTTGTCTTCTAGTAATGTTTTAGTAACTAATATTGCAAATAAAGTTTTTAGCAATAATCTTATTACTTATGAGCTTATAAATATGGAAATTAATAAGACTGTTATACCAGCTGCATCTGAGTATACTTTTCAAGTTAAGTTTAAATTTTCTAATGATACCATTGGTAAATTGCTTGGTTCCTCATATGAAGTGCTAAAAGAATTTTTTGATGGAAGTAGTTCTAATTTAAAATCTACTTTGGAATTTACGTTTTATAAGATTCCACAATACGTATATGAAATTTCTGCTATACCAGATGATTCTTTAATAGTTCTTCAAAAAGGTGATACAGTACTTGCAACAGGAACTGGTTATGTTAGTAAGTTAATAGATGAAGGGACTGAAGTTACTTGGTCTGTTTCAAAAGATGGATATTATTCACAGACTGGTACTGAAATTGTCACTGGACCTTTATCAAAAAGTATAGAATTGGTTCAAAAAAGAGAATATACATTTACTGTTTCTCCAACTCCAACAGATGCTTTAGTTTCAATCAAAAAGAAAGATGGAGAAACTTTGGTATCAGGTATTGGTCAACAAAGTGTTACTACTGATGATTTAACTGAACTTAGTTATACTGTTTCCAAGCTGGAATATTATGATAAAACTGGTAATTATACTTTAAACGGTAGTGATTATACTGAAAATGTTTCACTTGAAATGATGCCTTGGGTTACAGGTACTTTTGTAAATACTGATAGAAAGGTGGCAACAACAAAAGAAGACACTGTTTATCATCCTGGATATTATTTAATTGAGATGTGGGGTGGTAAAGGTGGAGAGTATTATCGAGCCTCAAGCAAAAACACAGGTTATCGTGGTGAAGCTGGCTATATTTATGCTGTTGCAAATTTAGATTATAATCAAAAGATATACTTTACTCTTGGTGGTAATGCTCGTAATGGTGAAGCATCTGGCAGTTCTCGTGGTGGTGCGAATGGCGGCGGTTATGGTGCTCAAACTTATCCTGGTGGTGGCGGTGGCTATTCTGCTTTTGCGATAGATACTACTTCAATTAGTGAAGCTACGATTAATTCTGGCAATGTTTTAATGATTGTCGGTGGCGGCGGTGGCGGCTCTGGTTCATCACTTGTTGCTGGTAAACCTGGAGATGGTGGAGATGCTGGTAATATGAATAGTACTAGTACAGTTATTACCATTGGTACAGTATTTCATGGTGAAGATGGTACATTAAATCAGGCTAAACAAGGAAAAAATGGTCTTGGAGGTACATATGTTGCTAGAGCAAATTCTGGTGCTGGTAAAGCCGGAACTCTGTTAGCAGGAGGAGATGGAACTGGTAACGGAGGCGGTGGCGGTGGCGGCTACTTCGGTGGCGGTGGCGGCGGCGGTGCTGGTACACTTTCATCAAACCAAGCTGGTGGAGCTGGAGGAGGCTCATCGCTAATCTCTAATAAGTGCTTCTTTACAGGATTATCTGCTAGTACGACGGCTAAATTAGTTGGTGCTAATCCAAGTAGTACAGGTGGTGCTATTGTTATAACTTATTTAGGTAGTTCTTATTAAGGAAAAGAGTTTCTCTTTTCTTTTTTTGGAACAAAAATATGAAATTAGGTGCTCTTATAGAAATTGTGTATATAGCTTATATTATAAATGATATTGATAGTAAAGATTTAGATTGTAAAAAGTATTCTGTTATTGCTGAAGTTTTAAGATATGATAATAATAGTATGTTAAGACATAATAATATAATATTCTGTGTAATATATAAATTTACTATAATGTTAACTGATTGAAACTGGTGAAAGAATTCATAAAGAAGTAGTTTGATATTTTTTGGCAATATGATATACTTATTATAGTAAATGATGATAGTGAGGTTGCAGTATGAAAGATGAAAATAAAAATAAATTAAATGAGTTTGGATATGCTGAAGTAATTGGTACAGTTGTAATGATTATTTCAAGTAGTTTCTTTATTGCTGGTATTTTGATAGCATTATTAAGTTAAACAAAAAGGCGGTTTAGTTTACCGCTTTTTTTCATTTTGTAATACTTCATTTATTACATAAGCTTTTGTTTCTTCAAAAGTGTATCCTAATACTACAGAAAATTCATTGTATAAATATTCTTCTGCTAGTTCAAAGTAGCTTTTATCTTTTTCAGCTACCTTTTTATTATTTTCTAATCTTTCCTTGTTTCGTAAATAAGTTGTTTTAATGATTCTTATTAAATTTTCATGAGTTGGTGTTGATAATAATCTTTTATATTCATTTTCAATGAATTTATCATTTGCTTCGATAGGTTTAATACTTGGAATTTCTTTTATTATTTTGGTTAATTCTTCTTTTGTTATTACAGGTCTTATTTTATTAGATGTTACTGGTACTTCAATTTTTAAAGATGAATCTTTAATTGGTTTTAATAAATAGTAATCTGTATTATTAAATCTTTTTTCATTTATTTCATATACTTTACATACGTCTTTTCCATAGACTAGATAGTCATTTATTTTATACATATTGCCTCCTAATTAGTGGTTATTTGTAATTATATTATAATATTTTTTAATTTTTGATGTAAGTAAAAAATTAAATTGGCACTCATTATTGACAACTGCTAAAAATAGTGTTATAAGTAAAATGTAGGGAGATGATTACATGGAAAAACATGAATTTAAATCTGAATCTAAGAGACTTTTAGATTTAATGATTAATTCAATTTATACTAATAAAGATATATTTTTAAGAGAGTTAATTTCTAATGCATCAGATGCACTAGATAAGTTATATTATCGTTCTTTAACTGATAAAAATGTTAAGGTAAAGAAAGATGACTTATATATACGTTTAGATATTGATAATGATAAACGTACTCTTACTATTACTGATACTGGTTGTGGTATGACAAAAGATGAATTAGAAAATAATTTAGGTACTATTGCTAAATCAGGAACACTTTCTTTTAAAGAAAATATGAGTAATGAGGAAAAGACTAATATGATAGGTCAATTTGGTGTTGGTTTTTATTCAGCTTTTATGGTTAGTGATAAAATAACGGTTACCTCTAAATCAATTGATAGTGATGAAGCTTATACTTGGGAAAGTGAAGGAGCAGATGGTTATACTATTAAGAAAGCTAAGAAGAGTGATATTGGTACTAAGATAGTATTACATATTAAAGAAGATACAGATGAGGAAGATTATTGTAAGTATTTAGATGAATATCAAATTAAAGGATTAGTTAAAAAATATTCTGATTATATAAGTTTTCCTATTAAGATGGAAGTTACTCATCATGAATTAAAAGATGAGAAGAAACATGAGTATGAAGATAAAAAAGAAGTAGAAACATTAAATAGTATGGTTCCAATATGGAAGAAGAGTAAGAGTGAAGTAGAAGATGCTGATTATGAAAACTTCTATATGGATAAGTTTAATGACTATGATAAACCATTAAAAATAATTACTTCTTCAGTTGAAGGAATGTGTTCATATAAATCATTATTATTTATACCAAGTCATGCACCATATGATTTTTATACACAGGATTACGAAAAGGGTCTTAGTTTATATGCAAATGGCGTTATGATAATGGAAAAGTGTGCTGACTTGTTACCAGATTACTTTAGTTTTGTTAAAGGCGTGGTTGATAGTGAAGACTTATCATTAAATATTTCTAGAGAGGTATTACAAGAAAGTCATAATTTAAAATTAATTGCTAAAAATATTGAAAGTAAGATTCGTAAAGAATTAGAAGAAATGTTAAAAAGTGATCGTGAAAATTATATTTCATTTTTTAAGACATTTGGTGTTCAATTAAAATATGGTGTTTATAATAACTTTGGTGCTGATAAAGATAAGTTAAAAGATTTAATTATGTTTTATTCAGCTAAAGAGGAAAAACTTATTACTTTAAAAGAATATGTTGATAATATGAAGGAAGGACAAGAAAAAATTTATTATGCAGCAGGAGCATCTGTTACTAAAATTGATTCACTTCCTCAAGTAGAACAAGTTAAAGATCATGACTATGATATATTATATTTAACTGATTATGTTGATGAGTTCGCTATTACAGCTATACAAGAATATGATGGTAAAAAGTTTGCTAATGTTGAGAGTGAAGATTTAAGTTTAGAAACAGAAGAAGAAAAAGACGCTATTAAGAAGGCTAATGAAGATAATAGTGAACTTTTAAAACGTATGAAGGAAGAAATAGGAGATGTTAGTGAAGTTAAATTTAGTAATAAATTAAAAAAACATCCTGTATGTTTAACTACTAAAGGTGATGTTTCTATTGAAATGCAAAAAGTATTTGACGCTATGCCTAATGACATGGGTATTAAAGCTGAAAAAGTATTAGAAATAAATGAGAAACATCAAATCGCTGAAAAATTAAAGTATTTATATGAAAATGATAAAGAAGAATTTGACAAATATACAAAGATACTTTATGCAGAAGCTAAGATGATAGCTGGACTTCCTATTGAAAATCCAACAGAGATAAGCACTTTAATTTGTGAAGTTATTTCTAAATAAGTAAAGAGAGAGAAATTTCTCTTTTTTTGTTTTACTTTTCATTTAAAATGTTTTATACTTTTAGTAAAGTAGAGGAGTGTATTATGAAAAAAAATTTTAAAACATTTAAATTATTATTAATTGCTGTTATGTTGATGTTGTCTACTGGTTGTGTTAAGTATAATATGACTATGGATATAAAGAAAGACAAATCTATGGATTTCAGCATGATTGTAGCAGTTGATGAAAGTATGAATACTGATGGTGATGATTCTGATATTTCTAGTTTGAAGGATGAAGTTAAGAATAAGTATTGTTCTGTATCTGATTATAATGAATCAAATATGGTTGGAGCAAGTATTTTATGTAAATTTCCAAATATTGATGATTTAAGTAGTGAAGGAGCAATTGAAGAAGTTGATGTGGAAGAAATTTTAACAGATGAAAATGTTAAATTATTTCAAGTAAAAAAAGGATTTTTTAAGAATATTTATACATTGAAAATTGATTCGAGTTCATCTTCTGATGATTTAATGTCTGGTGATGATAGTTATAGGCTTGATGATGATTATGATGATGACGATGATCATGACTATGATGATGATGACTATTATTATGATGATGACGATGATAGTGATGATTTATTTGATTCATCTGATATAGACTATACTACAGCTATGAAGGGCATGGATTTGAAGTTTGAAGTTAAACTTCCATATAAGGCAATTAGTAGTAACGCTACTAGTGAAAAAGATGGTGATAAGCATTTAACTTGGAATCTTATGAATTTATATCAAAATGATGATTCTGATATTAAGCTAGATTTTCCTGTGTATAATATAAGTAATATAGCAATTCTTGTTGTTATAGTAATTGCTTTAATAGCAATTGGTGTAATATTCTTTATGAAGAAAAAAAAGAAAAATGTTACTGGTGTTACTAATATGAATACTAATAATAATATGGTAAATCCAACAAATGGACCTCAAGATATGTTTGGAAATAATTTTCCAATAAATAATACTGGTGTTACAGTGATGCCTACAGAGACAAATAATAATATGAATAATGTTAATAGTGTAAACAGCATGAATAATATGAGCAATATGAATACGAGTACCAGCACAGGATTTAATAATGATGTTACTATGAACAATACAGTTAATGCTAATACTGTTATGCCTAGTACTGGGTCTAGTGTTGAAGTACCTGTTACATCTGTTCAATCTGAAGGTGTTAATAATGGAGTAGAACCTGCTTCTTTAACTAATGTTCCTAATCCAGTTAATGATGTTTCTAGGAATGATGATTTAATATAATTTGATTATTTGGATAAGAGAAAATTTGTTTCTTTTGTCCTTTTTTTTTATGTGATTTTAAGTTATAATATATTAAGAATAGGAGGGTGTTTATGCCAGTGTTATCAAAAAAAGAATTAAATAAAATGAATAAGTATTTTAGAGCTTTAAATTACTTATCTGTTGCTCAATTATATTTATTAGATAATCCTTTAGTTAGAAGAGGATTAGTTATTACAGATATAAAACCTAATGTAGTAGGACATTGGGGTACTGCTCCTGGACAAAATTTTATTTATATGCATTTGAATAGAATCATAAAAAAGTATGATTTAAAGATGATTTATTTATCTGGCCCAGGACATGGTGGACAAGCAATGATTGCTAATAATTATTTAGAAGGAGTTTATACTAAATTCTATCCAGAAATAACTGAAGATGAAGCCGGTTTAAAGAAACTTTGTAAACAATTTAGTTTCCCTGGCGGTGTTTCTTCACATGTTGCTCCTGAGACACCTGGTTCTATTCATGAGGGTGGAGAATTAGGATATAGTTTAGCTCATGCAGCTGGGGCTGTATTAGATAATCCTGATTTAATAGCAGCTTGTGTTGTTGGCGATGGTGAAGCAGAAACTGGTCCTTTAGCAACATCTTGGAATATTAATAAATTCTTAAACTTTAAAAATGATGGTGTTGTTTTGCCAATATTACATCGTAATGGATATAAGATAGCTAATCCTACTATTTTTGGTAGAATGAGCGAAGAGGAAATGGAAGACTTTTTCTATGGACTTAGTTGGAAACCATATTTTGTATCTGGATCTGATCCTATGAGGATGCATGAAAAAATGGCTGAGACTTTGGATAAAGTTGTTAAAGATATAAAGAAAATAAAAAAGACTGGTGTTGGAAATTATCCAGTAATAGTTTTAACTACACCTAAAGGTTGGACTGGTCCTAAAGAGATAGCTTTTAAGAAAATTGAGGGTAGTTTTAGAGCTCATCAAGTTCCCGTAGCAATTACTAGAGATAATCAGGAAAATATTAAGACATTAGAAAAATGGTTACTTAGTTATCATCCGGAGGAATTATTTGATTCTAATGGTAGACTTATTAAAGAACTTAGAGATTTATGCCCTACACCAAGTAAATGCATGGGGAATAGTCCTTATGCTAATGGTGGATTGTTATTAAAAGATATTATTACTCCTAATTGGCAGGATTATGCTGTTGAAGTTAAAGCACCAGGTAGTATAGTTTTACAAGATACTATGGAACTTGGTAAATATATAAGAGATGTATTTAGTTTAAATAAAGAAAATAAGAACTTTAGAATCTTTGGTCCGGATGAAGCTTTATCTAATAGATTTAATCATATTTTTGAAGTTGAAAATAGAACTTGGAATTTTAAGAAGATTAGACCAGATGATGAATTTTTATCTAATACTGGTAGAGTAATGGATTCTTATTTATCTGAACATTTATGTCAAGGAATGTTAGAAGGATATTTACTTACTGGTAGATATGGATTTATTCATAGTTATGAGGCATTCGTTAGAATAGTTGATTCTATGGCTAGTCAACATGCTAAATGGTTAAAGGTTTGTAATCAGATTCCTTGGAGAGCACCAATTGCATCTTTAAACTATTTATTAGTTTCACATGTTTTTCAACAAGATCATAATGGATATACACATCAGGATCCAGGTTTCTTAAATCATTTAGTAACTAAGAAAGCTGATGTTATTAGAATGTATTTGCCGCCTGATACTAACTGTTTACTATCTTGTTTTGAACATTGTATTAAAACTAAAAATTATGTAAATGTAATAGTTGCTTCTAAACATCCTAGACCACAATGGTTAACTAAAGAACAAGCTAAGATTCATTGTACTAAAGGATTAGGTGTTTGGGACTTTGCTAGTAATGATGGTGGAAATCCAGATGTTATTATGGCTTGTTGTGGAGAAACTCCTACATTAGAAACTTTAGCAGCTGTAGATATTTTAAGAAAAACAGTTAAGGGTATAAAAATTAGAGTTGTTAATGTAGTGGATTTAATGAAGCTACAGTCTCCTGAAACTCATCCGCATGGTATGAGTGATCAAGAGTATGACACGATATTTACAAAAGACAAGCCAATAATATTTAACTTCCATGGTTATCCATCATTGATTCATCAGTTAACATATAAAAGACATAATCGTAATATGCATGTACATGGATATAAAGAAGAAGGTACAATTACTACTACTTTTGATATCAGAGTACAAAATGAAATTGATAGATTCAATTTAGTTATTGCTACTTTAAAAGAAATACCAAGATATAAAGATGTTAGTAAAGCTTTAGTAGATTGGTGTTTAGATATGTTAAAGAAACATAAAGATTATATTCATGAATATGGTGAAGATATGCCATATATTCAAAATTGGAAATGGGATATTAAATAAAATATTCTGATGTAAAAATTTAAAAATACAATATTAATTTATTGTATTTTTTATATCTTTAGTGTAAAATTATTATAGATGATAGTGAGACAATCATAACAAATGTTTTTTGTTTGATTGAGAAAGAGGGAGTGGAGCTAGATGATTTTTAGTTCAGCATTAGGAATAGTTGGATTATGTTATTCAATTGTTATTTTATGTTTATATTTTTGGAAAAAGAGAGCTAATATAGAAGGTCGTTTAACGACTTTGTTGTTTAAAATTTTAGTTGTATCTTTAGCAATACTAGGCTTTATTGAAATAGGTTGTATTTGGTCTATTGTTACTATTAACCAGCATCCTATTCTTACGGAGGTTGTATGTAGACTTCATATTTTAGCTGATATTGTTTGGATGACTATTGTTCTTGTTTATATTTATGCTGTTACAGTAGATTCTAATATCATTGGTGCATATGTAAAAACGCGTAGGATTTTGGGGATAGTATTAATTATTTTTGATTCCTTGGTTTACATATTATCTTGTGCATTAAATGTAACGTTCCATTCGGCAGTTAATCCTAATTATCTTGTCATTGGTGGACCCGCATTATATCCGGTGTATGCTTTAGGTGGTATTGGATCAATTGCGATACTGATAATGATGTTAAGGTATAGAAAAACTAAACCTAAAGAATTAAATCTTCCAATTATTTTCTTTGGTATATCATTTGTAGTTATCACAGGTTTGGAATTTATTTTCTTTAATTATAGAGTTAATTATATTTATTTCTTATATGCTTACTTACTTATCGCAATGTATTTTACAGTTGAAAGTCAGGATACTAGATTATTATCTCAGGCAGAAGAAAGTAGACAAGAGGCTGAAAAGGCAAATCAAGCAAAGAGTGATTTCTTATCAAGTATTTCTCATGAGATTAGGACTCCAATGAATACAATTTTAGGATTTAGTCAAGCTATGTTAGAAGAGAAACATTTGACTGAAGATATTGTTAAAAGAGATACAAAAGATATTAAAGAGGCTAGTGCTGATTTACTTGAATTAATTAATAATATTTTGGATATATCTAGAATTGAATCTGGTAAGGAGACAGTCGATGTAAAAGAATATAAAATTGAAGACTTATTATTTGAAGTTAACAGTGTTATAGTTTCAAAAGTAAGTAGAGATGTTTTAGACTTTAAGATTAATGTAGATGGAAATATTCCTACTAAGTATAAGGGTGATTCTGATAAGCTATTTAAGATTTTAGTAAATATTTTAGCTAACGCAATTAGTCATACTAAATTTGGTAGTGTATCACTTGATGTTGGTGGTGCATACGTTGGTGAAACATTTAAACTTAGTTTGATTATTGCTAATACAGGTCATGAAATGACTGAAAGTGAATTTAATAGAAGTTTTGAAGATTTTTCTGAAGAAGGTTCTACAATAGGTACTGATAGTATTAAACTTGGTTTGATTGTTGCTAAAAGACTTATTGAAATACTTGGTGGATCAATTGATTTTAGAAATGAAAAAGGTAAAGGTACTAGATATCTTATAAGTATTGACCAAGATGTTATTGATGATATGAAAATTGGTGCTGTATCAATTGACAATTCTAATGTTGTTGAAAAGAAACTATTAGATTTAACTGGTAAAAAGGCTTTAATTGTTGATGATAATGCAGTTAATGTTAAATTAGCAATGCGTTTGTTAGGACAATTTAATTTAGAGTTAAGCAGTGCTTCTAATGGTAGAGACTGTATTGATTTAGTTAAGAGAAATCATTATGACATAATTTTCTTAGATCATATGATGCCAGAATTAGATGGTATTGCTACGGTACATATACTACGTGATGATGGATGTGCACTTCCTATTATTGCTTTAACAGCTAATTCATATTCAGGTTCTAGAGATAGATATGTTAGTGAAGGATTTACTGATTACTTAGCAAAACCATTTAAATATAAAGATTTACACAAAATACTTGAAAAGTATTTGAATAATTAGAAAGGGAGTGTGGAAAATGAAGGATGTATTTAGTTTAGCAGAAAATCTTTCTACTAGTATATTGTTTTCATTTGGTTGTTTATTGTTTACTATTTTCCTTTCTATTATTTATTTTTCAAAGGAAAAACAAAGTGATTTGAGAAGTAAACTATACAGAATTATTTTAAGTTTAGTTATATTTATTTTGTCTACAGAATTTATATATTTATTATGTTTAGGATATTCCAATTCTGAATTTTTGATTACTAGTGTTAAGTTTGTTCACTGGCTGTCATTTATATTATGGGTTGGTGTTTATTGTATATATTGTGTTGTTTATATGCAAAAGCTTCAATATAACAACTTTGGCGAATTATTTAGAGAAAGTAAAAATAGCAAGGCTTTGTTAATTATTACTTGTATATTATTATTAGGTTATGCTATTGCACCCAAGGAAACTATAGATCTCAATTTAATAAAATGTATTGCAAGTCATGCTGATTATATTGTTTTAGTATTTTTAACATGTATGTGTACTTATGTTTTGGTATGTTCGTATACTTTGTATAAACAATATCCATTGAGAAGAAAAATAGCAATAACATTGATTATGTTTGTAATGCTAGTTATGTTAGTTTTACAAGTAATGTTTAATAATATATCTGTATATGTAATTTGTTGTTCATTACAAGTATTCTTCTTATACTTTATTATAGAAAACCCGGATATTCATTTAGCGAGAGAGATAGAAGGACTAAAGGCTGATATTGATAAGTCTAATAAATCTAAGACAGACTTTTTATCGAATATGTCTCATGAAATTAGAACTCCAATGAATGCAATTATAGGTTTTTCTGATTCATTACTTAATAGTCCAAAGTTTGATGAGAATACAGCTCGTAATGATATTCAAAGTATTGCTACTGCTGGTACTAACCTTGTTGATATAATTAATAATATCTTAGATATATCTAAGATAGAGTCTGGTAATGACACGTTGGATAATAAGGAATGTAGTATTGCGAAGATAGTTAAGGAACTTGGTAGTATTATTGAATCAAGAATTGGTAATAATCCAGTTAAGTTATATATCGAATTGGATGAACAAATTCCTTCTAAGGTTTATGGTGACTCTACTAAGATTTATCAGATATTACTTAATATTACTAATAACGCTGTTAAGTATACAGAAGTTGGTAAGATTAAGCTTTCAGTAGTTCCTGAGAAAACTGGTAATGATGCCGTTCTTTTACATATTAAGATTTCTGATACTGGCTACGGTATTAAGAAGGAAGACTTTGGTAAAATATTTGAGAAGTTTTCAAGGCTTGATAGTGCAGTTTCAAAAGAAATTGAAGGTACTGGATTAGGTCTTGTGATTACTAAAAAGTTTGTGGATTTGATGGGTGGTAAGATTTGGTTTACTAGTGAGTTTGAAGTAGGTACTACTTTCTATGTTGATTTACCATTAAAGGTTATTGATCCTACTCCTATAGGTAGTGTTACTCAAGATACATCTGTTCAAAGAGTAAGAAATTTCTTGGATTGTTCAGATTTTACAGCTTTAGTAGTTGATGATAGTAGACTTAATTTAAAAGTTGCTGAAAGATTACTTAAGAAGTATAACTTTAATGTTGATGTTGCCCAATCTGGTAAAGATTGTATTTATAAGTATAAGTATGGTAATCATTATGATATAATTTTCTTAGATCATATGATGCCAGAAATGGATGGTATTGAAACTGCTCGTATACTTAGAAGATTAGATGATTATGAAACTCCACCAATAATAGCTTTAACTGCTAATGCTATGAATGGCATGGAAGAAAAATATTTAAGTGAAGGATTTGATTATTATTTACCAATGCCTATTAATACACAGGAATTGGATAAAATAATACATAGATTTTTTGAAAATAAAACTGTTACTATAGTTGATGATAATGTTAAGACACATCATGAAAATGTTAGTGTAGTGCCTGAAGTTAAAGTTGATAAACAAGTTGAGAGACCTTCAAAAGTAGTTGAAGAAATCAAACATATCGATATTGAAACTGTTAAACCTCATCAAGATAATGAAGTTAAGACTGAGTCTCCAGCTGTAGTTGAAGAAAAACCAGTAGAGGTTAAAGAAGAGGTTAAACCAGTTGTTGAAGTTGAAACTAAAGTTGAAGAAAAAGTAGAAACTCCCGTAGTTGCAGATAAGCCTGAGGTTAAGGAAGAGGTTAAATCTGAAGAAAAGGTAGAGGAAAAAGCTGAAGTTACTACAGAGCCTGAAGTTAAAGAAGAAACTAAGGTAGAAGAAAAACCTGCTGAACCTGCTACTGAGACTAAGGAAGAGGTTCAACCTGAAGAAAAGGTAGAGGAAAAAGCTGAAGTTACTACAGAACCTGAAGTTAAAGAAGAAACTAAGGTAGAAGAAAAGCCTGAGGTTGCTACTGAGACTAAGGAAGAGGTTCAACCTGAAGAAAAGGTAGAGGAAAAAGCTGAAGCTACTACAGAGCCTGAAGTTAAAGAAGAAACTAAGGTAGAAGAAAAGCCTGTTGAACCTGTTACTGAGGCTAAGGAAGATGTTAAACCTGAAGAAAAGGTAGAGGAAAAAGCTGAAGTTACTACAGAGCCTGAAGTTAAAGAAGAAACCAAGGTAGAAGAAAAGCCTGTTGCACCTGTTACTGAGGTTAAAGAAGAGGCTAAGCCTGAAACTACTGAGGCTTCAAATAATGATGTTTCAACTGATACTGTTGAAATTGCTACTGATAAGAGTGATGATGCTATGCTCGCTTATTTAAAAGAACATGGTGTTAATATGGACAACTCATTAGAACTTCTTGGCGATATGGAAATGTATAATATGACCATGGGTGACTTTATTGCTGATGTAGAAGCTAAATGGGATAGAATTAATCAATTTAAAGAAGCTTCTGATATGCCAAATTATGCAATTGAAGTTCATTCATTAAAGAGTGATTGTAAGTACTTAGGATTTATGGAGTTAGCAGATATTAGTTATCAACATGAGTTAAAGAGTAAAGAAAATGATGTTAACTTTGTTAATGAACATTTTGATGAGTTAGTTAACGAATATAATAAAGTAATTAAATTTGTTAAAACTTATATAGCAAGATATCAGCTAGGATAAAAAATAACGAATAGGCAATTTAGCTTATTCGTTTTAATTTATCTAAAATAAAAAGAGCAATTAATTTGCTCTTCCTGCATATGTATTTGTTACTAGATCAAATGGAATTATATTTCTATTTCCGTTTATATCAGTTATATAGATATATAATGTTTTTTCTTTTTCTAATACTACTATTTCTTTTATATTTGTGTATTCATCATTTGTTAGTTTCTTTCCTGAATAATCATATACGTTTATTACATAATCCTTTAATGTTACTAAATCACTTTCTGTTGCTTCTATGTAATCATATTCTGTATTTAATATTAAGCCACCTGATTTATTTATAATTCCATATTTATTATCTTTAACTACAAGACCATGACTATTATTTTTTGTCTTTTTTGGATAAGTATCAAATGTATAATATGTTGCTTTTATTTCTGTGTTATATAGTAAATATTTATTATTGTCGTATATAGATATAAATGAATCATATTCAATTGTGAATTGATCTTCTTTATTGTCTTCAATCTTACAATTATTTATACAAGTATATGAATCAACCATTTTTTTGTTTTGATATAAATTTATTTTGTTAGATTCAATTGTATATTTATAAGTTTTGTTTCCTGGAAATTCTTTATACATATTGTCTTTATTATCTGGTGAATGTTTGTAATTAACCCAGATAACCGTTCCAGCAATTGCAATTAATATTGCTACTCCAATTGCTGCTATTATGATTTTATCTACTAATTCTAGTTTTGCTTCACTTTTTCCCATATATGTCACACAACCTCACTCTTATTATCTTATCATTTATTATAGTATAGCATATTTTATTAAATATGTCTTTTATTTTTTTATAAAAATTTTGCATATTTTTTACAATTATTAGTATATTAATAATATAATTAGCACTTTCTATTGACAAGTGCTAAAGATAATGGTATAACAATAATTGAAAGGAAGATGATAAGTATGGATTTAATTCCAAGAAAATTTTATTTAGATGATATTTTTGATGATTTCTTAAGTACAAAGAAGGAACAAACAATGAAATGCGATATTTATGAAAAAGATGGAAGTTACCATATTGAAATGGATGTTCCTGGTTTTTCAAAAGAAGATATTTCTGTTGAGGCAAAAGATGGTTATTTAACTATTTCAGCAGAGAAAAAGAATGAAGTTAACGAAGAGGATGAGAAAAAGAACTATATTCGTCGTGAAAGGGTTTATGGTAAGTATGAAAGATCATTCTATGTTGGAGATTTAGATCAAGATAAAATTGATGCTGAATTCAATAATGGATGCTTAAAAATTACTGTTCCTAAAAAAGAAGAAGTAGAAAATAAAAAAGTTATTGAAATTAAATAATTGTAAGGCACTTTTGATGAAGTGCTTTTCTTTTGCTTGACTATTATTTTGTTATTGATATAATAAGTTTATGAGGTGAGGGTGTTATGGCTAAAAAGAGAAGTATGGTTTTTCCTACAATTATTACAGCAATAATAATTATAATTATAATTTATTTGTTTGCAACTGTTAAACAACCTTATGTTGAGTGTAGTAAAAAGACAGTTGATGACTTTGGTATTACTATTAAAGAGGAATTAAAAACTGAATTAGATAGTAATAAGATTAGTAAAATGACATTATCTAAAACGATAATATTACCTGATAAATATTTAAGTGATGACAAGTACTTAGAAGCTTTTAAGTTTGCCATAAAGAAGTCATATGAGTATTTAGATGATACTGATGTCAAGGTTACTTCTGGTGATAACTACATTTTAGTTACAATAAATGCTAGTAGTAAAGAGACGTTAATTCTTAATAATATTGAATTTTATGAGAATAATGGTTTACAGATTAAAATTAATCCAAATACTAAGAGCAGTGACGTAGTTACTTTGAGTATAAAGGATAAATATACTGAGGGAGAATTAATGACTCATATGAAAAATAACGGTTATACGTGTAAATAGGACTTTTAAGTTCTGTTTTTGTGAAAGAAGGGGAAAATGGAGTATAATATTGATGAGATTATTTCTAGTTTAGATTTTAAATCTTCAAAGCTTAATAATCTTAGTAATGGATTAGTCCTTACTAATAATGAGATTGATGTACTTAATAAATATAATATTAAGTATAAATCTTGTAGTAGTTTAAAAGAAGTATTAATGTTGATAGATGAAAAATTCAATTATGAAGAAGTTGATAATCCTGATGAGTTAGATAGTGTTTCGGCTAGTATTGCCGAAAGAGATTATTATCAAAATTCAAACAAATGATGTTAGAATTATTAGAAGTTGTAAAATAAGTATAATGAATGTGAGGTGATTTTTGTGAACTATATGATGGATAAAATAGTTTTACATAAGAACAAGGAAGAAATAATGAAAGTTGCTGATGAATTAATTAAAGTTTTAATGGATGATGAAAAGTTAGATAATAGTGAAAAACTTATGACTATAGAATTAGCTATGGCTAAGCTTAATTATGATCTTTACAATGTTTCAGGAGATAAATAGTTAGGATATCGAAATGATATATTTAGATTATAGTGCTACTACTCCTGTTAATGAAGAGGTTTTAAATACTTTTGACTTGGTCACTAGAAATTATATAGGTAATCCTAATTCTTTACATAAATTGGGAACAGATGCTAAGAAGTTAATTGATGCCGCTACTAAACAAATTGCTGATATTTTAAATGTTGATAGTAGTGAGGTTATTTATACATCTGGAGCTAGTGAAGCTAATAATTTAGCTATTAAAGGAATTTGCTTTAAACATCATGGAAAACATATTATTACAACAGAACTTGAACATTCTTCAGTTAGTGAAACTGTTAAATATTTAGAAACGCTTGGTTATGAAGTTAGTTATGTTAAACTAGATTCTAATGGTTTAGTTGATTTAGGTGACTTGAAGGGTCTTATTAGAGATGATACTATTCTTGTAACTATTGCTGCTGTAAACAGTGAAGTAGGAATTTGTCAAGATATAAAGGCAATTAGTAAGATTTTAAAAGATTATCCTAAAGTATATTTTCATAGTGATATGACACAAGCTATTGGTAAGTTAAAAGTTGATTTATCATGTGTTGATCTTGCCAGCATTTCAGGACAAAAGTTTTATGGAATGAAGGGCATTGGCTGTCTAATTAAGAAGAGAAACATTACATTAGAACCATTAATACATGGTGGTAAATCTACTACTGCTTTTAGATCTGGTACGCCAGCTTTAGCTTTAATTGTTTCTTTATCAAAGGCATTAAGATTATGTTATGTTGATTTTGATAAGAAATATAATAAAGTAGTAGAGTTACATGATTATCTTTTGGAAAAACTACCTTTATTAGATGTAGATATTAATAGTAATGATTATTGCGTGCCACATATTGTTAATATTAGTTTAAAAAAGATTAAGTCAGAGACTATGCTACATGCTTTGGAACAAGATGATATTTATATATCAACCCAAACCGCATGTTCTACTGGTAATTATTCATTAGCTGTTTATGCTGTCACTAAAGATAAAGAAAGAGCTAGTCATAGTATTAGAATTAGTTTATCTTATTTGACAACAAAAGAAGAAATAGATGGATTTTTAAAATCATTTGAAAAAAATATTAATAAATTAAAAGAACTTTCTAGATAATACTAAAAAGTTCTTTTTGCTTCTTTACTTCTATTTTAAAATTAGTTATAATTATGATTAGAATAGAGGGTGTTTGCTATGAATGCGAAAGAAATGATCGAAATTGTTGATACTAATGGCAATAATACAATGGTAGAACTTATCACATATTTAATTTCTGATGATAGACTTAAGCAATATATTGTTTATACTAAGGGAGAAATTAAAGGTGAAGGTAATGACCAAGTCATTTATATTTCAAAATTATTTAAAGATAATGAAGGGTATAAGATTCAAGAGATTCTTGAAGATAGTGAATGGACTGAGGTTCAACAACTATTGAAAAGAATTGCGAATGCTTAGTATAGGAGTTTTGGTAATATGAATGATACTACAATTATAAAAGCAGAATTATGTGATTTTCTTTCTGCAAGAACTAAAAATTTAGCAAATATTCAAAATATGGAAGATAGAGAAGTATATATAAGTATGGTTGTAGATGCTTCTAATCAAATAGAGAATTTAACACGTTTATTTTCACAATTTGAAAAAGTTGATGAAATACTTGGTTTTAATCATATGGTTGTTTCTAATAATAATTTTGTTGGAGAAACTAATAAAAATGTTAATGCTACTGGTACTACTTCTGATGAGGTAGTTAGTGAGACTGTTAATGGTGGACCTACTGAGGTACCTGTTGATAATACTCTTGTAGAAGTTCAAACTAGTAGTGAGAAAAGTGTTCCTGATACAGCAGAGAAAGATGCTGTAGAAGAAGAAAAGGTTGTTATACCTTTGAAAAAAGAAGAATCTACGGGTACTGGTGAAAAAGCAGATACTGTTTCTGAGGCAAAAGAAGAAGTTAAAACTGAGACTCCAGTTGTTGAAGAGAAGCCTGAAGCTGAGGTTAAGACTGAAGAAAAATCTGAGCATGTTGTTGAAACTAAAGAGGAGACAAAACCTGAACCTACTGTAACTTTAGGTAGTGAAGTTTCATCTGGTACTGCTGCTGTTTCTACTGATAAAGTTTCTGATATTAAGATTCCACCGGTTGATTTAGTTATTCCAATAGGAAAGGCTACTGATGATACTAAAGTTAGTACTGAAGAATCTACTGGTGATAAAAAAGATATAGGTGAGACTGCGTCAGTTGATTCTAATAATATTGATGTTAAGACTACACCTTTACCTTTTATGAATATTACTACAACACAAAGTAATGATTCAGGTAAAGTAGATGATACTTCGAATAATATGAATAATGCTGCAACTATTCCTACTACTAATCCTTTTATTTCTAGTAGTGAAGAGAGCTCTTCTAATGATGTTATACCTCAAGCACCTTTGGCTACAGATGTGCCTTTACAGAATAAACCGTTAGAAAAAATTGCTCCTTCAGAAAATAACAATGCTTTTTCAGAGATATTTAAAAATGCAAATAAGGGAGTAGAAGAAAATGTTCCTAATGAAGTTTCTTCTGGTGTAGTAAATAATTCTCCTGCTACAAATGATAATATTAAAGTAAGTATGAGAATTTTAAAGATGAAACCTGATCGTGTTAAAGCTATTTTAGTTAGTCAAAAACAAATAGCTAAACTTAAAGCTTCTAAGGATTTACAAAAATCAGCTTTAGATTTTGGTATTTCTGAAGGTATGAATACATCTAATAATACTCCTAATGCTAGCGTACAGGCTCAAATAGAAAGTCTTATGGCACAAGCTAGTGCTTTATATAAAGAAGGTAAGATGCAAGAAGCACAAGAGTTATATGCAAAGATTAGTGAATTAAATAAAAATAGTAATTAGAGTTTACTTATGTAATTGTAAAGAGTCGGCTTTTGCTGGCTTTTTTTATGGGTATTTGCTATAATCAAATTATAGTGGAGGATTGAGTCATATGAGTAATAAATCACGTATTATTTTGGCAAGAGTTATGATTTTTTGTTCAGTCATTTTAATTGGCTCTGGTGTTTACTTGAATCTTCAAGAAACTAAACCTATTATTGATCCTGTTTCCGATGTTACTACTCCAGATAATGATGGTGTTATAATTACTACTGATGATGGTATGCCTCCAGCAACAACAAACGATAATGATGATTCTAATCCTAATAAAACGGATAATAATGATAATACTACTGTAGTTCCTAATGATTCAACTTCTTCTGGTACTACAGTTCCTAATAATACAACTACATCTGGTAATACAGGTAGTACTGGTAATACTTCTGGTACTAATACCAATTCAACTCCTGGTCCTAGTCCCGCACCTGAGCCAGAGCCAGAGCCAGCTCCTGTTGTTGATCAGAATGTAGTTTTTAGAAAGAGTATTGAAGATACTTATGGTGTAAAAGTTTTCTATGGTAATGAAACATCTGGTTATAATGTTGGTGGTATGAGTACAACAGTTATACCTGATTCTTCTATTTCTTCTGCTTTAACACAACTTAATGATGCTTTAGCAACATATCCAGTAGGATTTTTTCAAGAGTTTTTAAATAAAAATATAAATGTAAATGTTTATCTTATAAAGAATTATAGTGCTAATAATGTTACGGGTGTTACGGATACTTCATTTAAGAGGATTAATATTTCTATAGCAATGGATTTTCCTTTTGATGAGAGTTTTCATCATGAGGTTTTACATGCGATAGAATACTATATTGAAAGATCTGGCGGTAAGTTCACTTCTTGGAATAGTTTTAATCCGGCTGACTTTTCGTATGGTAGTGAAAATAAAGATTATTCTTATAGTGTTACAGGAAATGCTTCTTCATACTTTGTTAATAATTATGCACAGGTTAGTCAAAGTGAAGACAGGGCTTCTACCTTTGAATATATGACGGCTAGTAAAAGATATAGTTGTTTTGATTCACATGGATATCCAATATGGCAGAAATCTGATTACTTATCAAGAATGATAGATACTTATTTTAATACTGTTACTCCTGAAGTTATTGATTACTGGGAGAGATATGTTTACTAGAAGGGAATTATATGAAGAAAATATTTATAAATGATGATAATTTAGAAATTGAAGATTTAGATTATGAAGTTATTAGAGTTAAAGGACTTGTTGTTAATAGTAAGAATGAAGTTTTAATAGCTTTTAATAATAATACTTATCAGTTTCCGGGAGGACATGTTGAACTTGATGAAGACAAGGAAGAGGCATTAATTAGAGAAATAAAAGAAGAGACTGGTATTGGTATAAAAGATGTATCTGGTCCTTTTATGGAAATAGTTACTTATGCAAAAAGATACTTTGGTTCTGATAAAAATGTCTGTAATAGAATATTTTATTATAGGGTATTAAGTGATGATACTCCTAATTTAGAAGAAACTAATTATGATGAACTTGAAAGACAGTCTGAATTTGGGCTTTTTTATGTACATATTGATGATTTGGAACATTTTTTGCACAATTGTTTAGAAAATGGTACAATAGATGTAAGCATAGGCAGAGAGATGCTTTTAGCATTAGAAGAATATAACTATTTATTTGGAGGTGTTTTATAATGAAAATTTTAGTTACTGGGGGCTTAGGCTATATTGGGAGTCATACATGTGTTGAGTTACTTGATGCTGGTTATGACATTGTTGTTGTTGACAATTTATATAATTCAGATATTAGTGTTAAAGATAGAATAGAGAAGATTACTGGTAAGACTTTTAAGTTTTATGAGAATGATGTTTGTGATGAAGATGCTCTAGAAAAGATTTTTTCTGAAAATAAGATAGATGCAGTTATTCATTTTGCAGCATATAAAGCAGTTGGTGAATCTGTTAAGTTACCTTTGAATTATTATGAAAATAACTTAACTTCAACAATTAAACTTTGTAAAGTCATGAAGAGACATAAAGTTAATGCATTTGTATTCTCATCTAGTGCAACAGTTTATGGTTCACCTAAAGCTTTACCTATTAAGGAAGATTTTCCTTTATCTACAACTAATCCATATGGTTCAACTAAGTTGTATAATGAAGGAATTTTAAAAGATGTTAGTATTTCAGATGATAAATTCTCTGTAATAATATTACGTTATTTTAATCCAATTGGTGCACATCATTCAGCTTTAATTGGTGAGGATCCTAAAGGTATTCCTAATAACTTAATGCCTTATATTGTTAAGGTTGCGGCTGGCGAATTAGAGTGTTTAAATGTATTTGGTAATGATTATAATACTCATGATGGTACAGGAGTTAGAGATTATATTCACGTAGTTGACTTAGCTAAAGGTCACTTAAAAGCTATTGAAAAAGCTATGGAGGAACCTGGTGTTAAATATTATAATCTTGGTACTGGTACTGGTTATAGTGTTTTAGATTTGGTTACAACATATGAAAAGGTTAATAATGTAAAAGTTCCTTATAAAATTGTTGGCAGACGTGCTGGTGATATAGATGCATGTTATGCAGATCCTACTAAGGCTTATGAAGAGTTAGGTTGGAAAGCAGAACTTGGTATAGAAGAGATGTGTCGAGATTCATATCTTTATCAAGAAAATTTTAAAAAAGGATTAAATGATTAGAAGAATAAATGAATAGTATTTATTCTTTTTTCTTGCTATAATATTGGGTGAGGTGAAGTTGATGAAGCTTGAAGTTAATAATTTAAAGAAAAGTTACGGTGAAAAGTTAGTTTTAGATGATATAGATTTTTCATTTGAATCTGGTAAAATTTATGGCCTTATTGGTCGTAATGGTGCTGGTAAAACGACATTTTTTAATTCGTTAAACTCTGATATTGACATTGATTCTGGTAGTTTTTATTTAGAAGATGAATATGGTAAGAATAGTCTTTCTACAAATGATATTGGCTATGTTGTATCTACTCCTATAGTTCCAGAGTTTTTAACAGCAAGAGAATTCTTAGAGTTTTTTATGGAAATAAATAAAGATAAAGTTGATAAAGATAAAACAGTAGATGATTATTTTTCATTAGTTCAAATAAGTAGAGAAGATCAAGATAAGTTATTAAAAGATTATTCTCATGGTATGAAGAATAAGATGCAAATACTTATAAATGTTATTGCTCATCCTAGAGTTATTTTATTAGATGAGCCATTGACATCATTAGATGTTGTTGTTCAAGATGAGATGAAAAAGTTATTTAAATCATTGAAAAATAAACATATTATTATATTTTCAACACATATTTTAGAAATAGCAATGGATTTATGTGATGAAATTATTATATTGAATAATGGTAAATTAGAACTTATAGAGAAAAGTAATTTAAATACTAAAAAATATAAAGATAAAATTATTAGTAGCTTAAAGGATAAGAAAAATGCTTAATACTTTGAAAATGGCTTTAAAGATAGATTTAACATACGCTATAAATGCTAATATTTATCAATTTAAAAAGTTACCGATATTAAAAAATATAATAGGTGATAATGCTTATAAAAATGATAGAGTTAAGAAGTTTGCTAGAACATTTAGTATTTTAATGTCGGCATGTAGGGCTATATTTTTTAGATTACTTTATTTCTTTGTAATATATTATATTAGTAGTTTTATTAATAAAAATGATATTACTAGAACTTTTATATTTATTTATTTTGTTTTTACTTTTATTGGTATGTTTATTAATCCTAGTATTTTAAGTACTAGTACAAAAAAATACTTTTCTATAATATTATTTAATATGGATGCTAAAAAGTTTATGAAAGCTTCATTTATATGGACTTTGTTTTTATCATTCATATTGAACTCTTTAGGATTTTTAACGTTATCTAGTTTTTTAAATTATTCTGTTCTTGAAGCTTTATGTCTTATTTTATTTAGTACAACAGCTAGAATTGTAGGAGATGCATTTAGTGTTTATTATTATAAGAAGCATGGTATTACATTTACTACTGATTATAGACATACACTTGTTGTTATTGGAGTGTTTTTTGCGATAGGAAGTTTACCTTTCTTTAATATTTTTGTACCAGATATGGTAATTTATTGGACTTTATTTATATTTTTATTTGCTAGTGTATTTTGTTATATATATTTAATGAGGATTAAAGATTATAAACTTATTTATAAGAAAATAAATACTTTTAAGGCTGCTATTAATAGTGATGCTGGTGACTTGTATGCTAGACAAGAAATGATTAGAATTAAGGATAAAGATAAGAATATTGATGGTCGTAAATTAAAGGATAAGAAAGGCTATGATTTATTTAATACAATATTTTTTGAAAGACATAAAGAAATATTAATGAGAAGTGCTAAGAATTTTAGTTTGATTATCTTAATTATAATTATTGTACTTGGTGTTTTATCTTTTTATAATAATGATATTTATAATAATATACATGATTTTTTACTTAATAGATTAGGTTGGTTTGTACTAATTATGTATCTTATTAATAGAGGTTCTGTTGTTACTCAAGCAATGTTTTATAATTGTGATCATGCTATGCTTAGATATAATTTTTATAGAGAGCCTGATGTTATACTTGGACTATTTAAGAAAAGACTTACGATGTTAATTAAGATTAATTTGTTGCCGGCTATAGTTATTGCGATAGGTTCTATAGTTTTACTTGGTATTACTACTGATGGCAGTTTAGTTATTAATTATATTATGATACCATTATTTATTATTGTACTTAGTGTGTTTTTCTCAGTACATTATTTAGTTATTTATTATTTGTTACAACCATATAATAAGGACTTACAGGTAAAGGGTATTTCTTATACATTTGTATCATTTATTACACTTGTTTTGACTTATATTTTATCTAATTTAGTAATGTCTTCATTGTATTTTTCTATCTTAGGAATTGTACTTACAGGAGCTTATATTATAGTTTCTTTAAAACTTGTTTATAAGTATGCACCTAGTACTTTTAGGATTCATGCTTAGGGCTCAAATTTGACTTTTTATGTATAATAGTGTAAAATGGATACATTGATTATTATTCAATGATGAGGTGAATTTCAATGAAAAAAACAAAAATTATTAGTGTTGTCTTACTAATAATATCTGTTTTAATGGTTTCAATGGGAATAAAACTACAAGAAAAAGCTTATGAGATTAATGATGATTTATCATATTCATATAATGAAGTAAATATAAATAATATAACAGCTTCTGAAAATGCGCTAGTTAATAATAGCGAATCAGATTTACGCGAGGATAATTCTTCTATTACAGCTATTGAGATGGAAGCTGCACCAGCATCTGTTATTGTTCCACCTAGAATTGAAGTGTTTGATGGTTTAACAATAGAAGAGTTGGCAGCGAAGTTAGATAGAAATTTAGGTACAGATATATTAGCTGGACAAGGTTACTTTATTGCGACTAAATGTATTGAACTTGGAATCGATCCTTATGTCGCAACAGCTATAATGTTACATGAAACTGGTTGTGGAAGTAGATGTTCAAACTTAGCTAGAAGTTGCTACAACGTTGGTGGACAAAAAGGTGCACCGGGATGTAATGGTGGTAGTTATAAAAGATTTAATAGTTTAGAAGAGGGTATTACTGGTTTTGTTAATAACTTATATAAAAACTATTATAGTCAAGGTTTAGATACTGTTGAAAAAATAGCACCAAGATATGCTGAAGGAAGTTCTTGGCCTGCAAAAATTAATAGTTTTGTTGAGAAAATTAGAAATAGTTAAAAAGTGTAAATTTGACATTTTTAGTTACATATGATATAATATGTACTGATTGATGGCACATTATTCTAGTCAATCACTTTATTAGGAAGACGGGATTAAACAACCGTTATAAGAGCATATCTGTGAAACCTCTGGTGTTTGCTTTATACGCCCAGTTTAGGGTGGATGCTGGAGATGAAAAATGTTGGGCGCTCGTAATGGCATACGACAAACGACCCAGTATTTGTGGAGACCTATTATTGTGGTGAGCCTATACGTGTTAACTGATGGACTCATTACGAAATGGGATAAAACCTGTATTGTGGCGAAAGTTATGTACAGCGTAGCTTGTCTTGAGTGATGGTCTTGGGATTAAAGAACTTGCTTATTAATGTTTGGCCAAATATAATAAGTATTGCTTTATGAAATTGCTGTTGCAAAAGAGAACTAATAATAAAGTGTTATTGGTGGGGAAATCTCCTAGAGTGCCGTTAGCATAGGATTGCAGTGGATACTAAGTGGTAATCAAGTCGTATGAACGGTGACGTCATACTCATATCTTTAAAGGGGAACCATAAATCTGGTAACGGATTTATAGACATGAGGGAAATCCTACTTGACCTAAGATTCAAAGTTTACTATGTTAATAGCCATTAGTTTAAGTAATTTAAAATAGTATTTTAGGATACTATTTTTTTCATAAATAAATTAGTGAGGTATTATATGAAAGATAAGAAAAAATTAGAAAGAGATGAATTTAAGGAATTAGTCATTGAGACTAAAAGAAGAGAAAAAATTAGTAAAAAGAAAACAGAGTATAAATGGATACTTAAAATAGTTTTAATAGCATTTGCATTGTCATTTGGTTTATCATACGTTTCACAAGTTACAATACCTAATTTATCATTGTTTTTTGGTATACTTATTACTTTGTTATTTATAGGTATAGGTATATTATTTGATATCATTGGTGTTAGTGTTACTAGTAGTGATGAGACAGTTTTTCATTCGATGAATTCTCGTAAAGTACCAGGTGCTGATATTGCTGTTAAATTTAAGAAGAATGCTTCTAAAGTATCTAACTTTTGTTGTGATGTTGTAGGTGATGTTTGTGGAATTATTTCTGGTACAGCCGCTACAGCTATTGCGACAATTTTGGCTAATCAGTTTAATTGGAGCTTATTATTTACAGGATTATTTGTAGCGGCAATAGTTGCAGCTCTTACTATTGGCGGTAAAGCTTTAGGTAAAGGTTTTGCAATTAATAAAAGTGATATTATTTTATATGAATTTGCAAAGACTGTGTCACATTTTTATAAGGGAAAATAATTTACTTTGACTTATATGTTTATTAAATAGTATAATGGTAAATGCAAGTACACAGTTTTTGTGTATATTTAAATACTTTGTTTGAGGTGAGATAATGATTCAAGTTAATAATGTTAGTTTAAAGTTTGGAAAGAGAACTTTGTTTGAAGATGTTAATATTAAATTTACTGATGGTAATTGTTATGGATTAATTGGTGCGAATGGATCTGGTAAATCTACATTTTTAAAGTTATTGTCAGGTGAGATAGAAACTACAACAGGAGAGATAGTTATATCTAAAAATGAGAGACTTTCTATTTTAAGACAGGATCATTATCAATATGATAATAATAGAGTTATTGATGTTGTAATCATGGGTAATGATAAACTTTATAAAATCATGGAAGAAAAGAATAAGATGTATGAGCAAACTGAGTTCAGTGAAGAAGATGGTATGAAATTAGCTAATTTAGAAGCTGAATTTATGGATTTAGATGGATGGAATGCTGAGTCTGATGCTTGTACACTTTTAAATAATTTAGGAATAGATGAAAAATATCATTATGTTTTAATGAGTGAGCTTCCTGTTAAGGACCGTGTAAAAGTTTTACTTGCTCAAGCTTTATTTGGTAATCCAGATATTTTACTTTTGGATGAACCTACAAACAGTTTGGATTTAGATGCTATTCGCTGGTTAGAGGAGTTTTTAATAAACTTTAATAATACAGTTATTCTTGTATCTCATGATAGACATTTCTTAAATAAGGTTTGTACACATATTGCTGATATTGATTATGGTAAGATTAAGCTATATGTTGGTAACTATGATTTCTGGTATGAGTCATCTGAATTGTTACAAAAACAAATGCGTGAATCTAATAAGAAAAAGGAAGAAAAAATTAAAGAGTTACAAGCATTTATTGCGAGATTCTCAGCCAATGCTTCTAAGTCAAAACAAGCGACTTCTAGAAAGAAAATGTTAGATAAGATTCAACTTGATGAAATTGTACCTTCTTCTAGAAAGTATCCTTATATAGATTTTAAAATTGAAAAACCGGCTGGTAAAGAAATATTAAAAGTAGAAAATCTTACTAAAATGGTTGATGGTAAAAAGATTTTAAATAAAGTATCATTTACAGTTCTTAAAGGAGATAAAATTACTTTTATTGCGAATAATGACATGGTTAAAACAACTTTATTTAATATTTTAACTGGTAAAGAAAAATATGATGCTGGTACTATAGAATTTGGTAAGACAATTAATTATGCTTATTTGCCTCAAGATAATACAGAGTATTTCAATGTTGATAAGAACATTATGGAATGGATAGGGCAATATTATGATATTAAGGATGAAACAGTTCTTCGTGGATTCTTAGGTAGAATGTTATTCTCTGGTGATGATGTATTTAAAAAGGTATCTGTTTTATCAGGTGGAGAAAAGATGCGTTGTATGTTATCTAAATTAATGTTAGAAGGACCTAACTTCTTAATATTAGATGAACCTACTAACCATTTAGATTTGGAAAGTATTACATCTTTAAATAAAGGATTAATTAATTTCCAAGGTGAAGTATTATTTACTTCTCGTGATTATGAACTTAATAGTACTGTTACTAATCGTGTTATTGAGATATTAGATGATGGTTCTATTATAGATAGATGTGTTCCATATGAGGAATATATAGAAAGTAAAAGATAAGATTTTTGGTCTTATCTTTTTTAGCTTATTTTTACTTTGCCTCTTTCACAACGGTTGCCCCAGGAATCTATTAGATGTTCATTTCTTTTTACGGTTATTATTTCACAGTTGTTTGGACAGCCTGGACAGTTGTGGCTTTCGGTTTTAAAAATATTTTCGACTATATCAAATGAGAAATCTATTTCTTTTTCTTTTTTGGATAGTATGGCTACTCCTAAGGCACCTAGTAAGTGTCCAGCTGGATCGGTTATCACTTCTGTTTGTAGTATTTCTTCAAAGGCTTTTTTCACGCCGATATTTTTTGAAACCCCACCTTGAAAGATCACTGGTCCTTCAATTTTTTTGCCTTTCGCAACGTTATTTAAGTAGTTTAAGGCTATACTTCTACAAAGTCCGGCAACGATATCTTTTTTTTCGTAGCCAAGTTGAGCTTTATGAACTAAATCACTTTCCGCAAACACGGTACATCTAGCGGCAATTAGAGCAGGATTAGTGCTTGTTAGGGCAATTTTTCCAAAGTCTTCAATAGGGATATCTAGTCGTTTAGCTTGACTAGTTAGGAAGGCACCAGTACCGGCTGCACATAATGTATTCATAGCGTAGTCTACAACGATACCATCTCTTATTAAGATTATTTTGGAGTCTTGGCCACCGATTTCAATAATGGTTTTGATATCTGGGTATTTTGAAAGAGTACCAATGGCATGAGCTGTTATTTCATTTTTTATGATACTAGCATTTAGAATTGTACCAATGAGTTTTCTAGCTGAACCTGTTGTACCGACTGATACGATTTTTATAGCTTTTCCTTTTATTTTTTTATGTAGTTCGTTAATTACTTCTTTTACAGCATTTATTGGATTACCTTTAGTCCAAAGATATGAACTTGCTAGAATATTGTTGTTTTCATCTATTATTACTCCTTTGGTGGAAATTGATCCAATGTCTATTCCTAAATAACTTTTAATCATTTTTTCATTCTCCTTATTTTTATTAGATCTTCAAAAGCTTCTAGTCTAGTTTTAATTCCTTCATCAGATGTTTCAACGTCGTAGGAAAAGAAGATAATAGGCATTTCTTTTTCTTGGCATATTTTTTGAATTATTGGTATAGCTCCTATTTCTGGAGTACAGCCAAAGGGTTTAGTATGAATAATTCCATCATATGATTTGTTTATTAGCTTAATGGTACGATAGACGTTATCCAGTCCATCGGCACCTAATGAGTATTTACAGTAGTTTTTAGTAGTTCGTAGCATGTGTCTTTGCATGAACTTTTTTTGCCATAGTAGGTAACTCAAATTTGTATAGCGTTTAATTTCTACATGCATCTTGGCTAATTCTTTTTCAAGAAAGTAGGTGGCAAATGGTTCCATGGCGGTATATAGTTCACCAATGATGCCTACTTTTAGACAGTTTTTAGGTTTGGCATAGGGAATTTTTTTGGTTAGTTTTTTATGTTTAAAATAGTAGTAATACATTTTTATTATGGAACTTGTAGATGTAAAGTCTTTTAACATTCTTTTCTTTTCTTTGATGTATGAATCTTTTTCTATTTCAAAACCTATTCGTAGTCTTATTATTTTATCGATTTTATCCATGTTCCAGATAAATAGAAGGGTATATAAAAGTTGGTGTATGAAATAGGTGAATTTAAGATTTGGATTTAGTTCTTTAAATTCTTTGTATACTTTTGTTATTTTTAGTTTTCCATTTGAGATTAGGTTATAGAATTTGAAGTCGTATCCTAAGTCTTTTAAAATTGTTTCAGTTACTTCTGCATAGTATCTATAACGACATCCACCACCAGCTGTGAATAAAATGTTGGCTCCGTCTTCTAATGATTCAATAAAGTTTCCTAGATTATATTTGAAAGGTAGACAAACGGAGTCTGGTGCGTATTTAGCTCCTAAGGTAATTGTTTTTTTAGTGATAGTAGGAGCGGGTTTCACTTTTAATTTTGTAGTTCGAGATAGAAATGTTTTTATTGGTATGTAGTAGTCAGCCATATGAGGAAAGCTAATTATTTTAGTCATTTTTTTCACCTTCTTTTATATTGGTTAGAATATCAATAAAACTTTCTAGACGGGTAATAATACCGACTTCGCTGTTTAAGTCTTCAAAGATTAAATTAATGATAGGTATTTCTTTTATTTTTCTAGTAATTAGTTCATTACTTAGAGAGTCTGGGCCACATGGGAATGATGAGATTATGATAATTCCATCTACTTTGTCGCGGTAATAGTTTATACTGGCAACGACTTCTTTACTGTGTGTCCAGTGAATATCTGTTGAAAGTTTTCTACATTCTTCATCAATTATGTTGTGATCGATTCTATCACTATAGATAACGGAAATGTTATTTTTTAAAAGATATTTTGTAATTGTATTTCCTATTAAGTCGTCATATAAATTGTACGGGTGTCCTGCTAGTAAGATTTTTATATTATTTGTTTTTAAGTTTTCTTCTTGAGCTTTTTCTTTTTCTAGTCTTTTTTCTAAACTTATTTTTTCGGCATACTTGTAGGCTTTATAACTTTCGATGTAGGGTATTCCTAGACTTTCTCCTAATTTTAAAAAGGCAATTAGTTTTGTTTTGCCTTGTGTTAAATCAATGTTGTAGTTTAGAATTTTTATATCAAATAAATTATTAACTAAGTCATATAAACAGTTAAAGTTTGTACATACTTGTTCATTCTTTTTTATAGAGTAGAGTCTTGGTACTAAGATGTAGTCACATTTATTTTCTAAGTCCATTATGTGACCTAGGTATAGTTTTAAAGATAAACACGCTTCATCTTGAGCTTTTTTTATACCATTTTGAAGTATTTTTTTATTGCTTTTGGAACTGGTTATAGTTTTGTAGTTAAGTTTAGAAAAGAATGCTTCCCAGAAATCATAGTCATAGTAGTATAGTAGAGCTCTTGGTATTCCTATTGTTTTTGTAATAATATCACATCCTTATTTAAGGATATGTACTTTTGTTTTTATGTATTATTTATTTAAATCGACATTTATTTCCTTTTTGTCTCTTTTGTTAGACCCTTTTGTGATTATTTTAATTGTGATATTAATATTTAGTATGGTATAATATTTGGTGTATAGGAGGTCTATGGCTATATGGGTGAAGTTTATAGAAGAGCAATGAAATTTAAGAAGTTACATCCTTCTACAATTGGATGGCGTATAAAGCAGAATGCTAGTATTGTGGAAAAACATTTAAATCCGGATGAAAAGGTTCTTTATGTTTTTGTTGCTCAAAAGAATGATAATCCTTTGGATATTTTAGGTACGGCAGTTATTGCTCTTACAGATAAAAGAATTTTAATAGGAAGAAAAAGAGTTGTCTTTGGCTACTTTTTAGATTCTGTTACACCTGATTTATTTAACGATTTAAAAGTAAAGGGTGGCTTAATTTGGGGAAAGGTTTACATTGATACTGTAAAGGAATTTATTACACTTTCTAATATTGGTGTTGAGGCACTTCCAGAAATTGAAACAGAAATAAGTAGTTATATGATGGAAATGAAAAAAGCGTATCATTCGCGAAAAGATGATTAAGAAAGTTAAAGTCTTTATTTTAACTTTTTTTTTTGCTATAATTTAGATGGTGATAAGGTATGAAAAAGTTACTACCAATATTATTTTTACTTGGTGCAGCAACTTTGATTTTTCAAATTTTTGTCCAGTTTTTTATGAGACACCATGAAATAGATTATTCAATTATTACAAAAGATAATTCTTATTTAATACATGAGAAGTTAAAAGTTGATGGAAAGAAAAATACTTATTATTTTAAATTGGTTGATGATAATCAAGATACTTATATTTTTAATTTGGAACATGATTATAATAGGCAAGATGAAATCGTTAAAGATGTTAAGTATTTTGATGATGAAAACTTAAGATGTATATTTCCTATTTTTAAGAAGGGTATAACTAGTGATATATATTGTAAGTACAAGAAACAACAAGTTAGTTATTCTTATTTGAGACAAACTGATAATAGTTCGCTAGATAATTATATTAAAAAGTTAAAGAAGTCTGGCTATATAGCTAAGTCTTGGGCTAGGGATACTTTACCTAAAAAAGATACAGTATATGATATTTATAGAGATAATGTTAAAGATGATACTATTTTTACAGTATGGGATTATAGAGGATTTTATATTATTAATGATAAAAAGGTAATTAAAAAGGACTTTTTAAATCATGATCAATATGAAAATAATTTGTCTTATTTGACTGATAATTATTATGTTTCTATTAATACGGATTTAAACTCTGGTAATATGTATGCATCATTTTATTTATATGATATTTTGAATGGTGGAAAAGGTAGAGTAGATTTAGATGAACAAATTTCATTTAATATGTACATTAATGGTTCATATGATGGAAAGTTTTATTATACTGATTTGAATACTAAGAAACAGTATGCTTTAGATCCTGATAAGGAAACGGTAAAAGAAGTAGGCAATGTTAAAGATGGGTTTAAGAGTATTCAAGGGAAAAAGTTAGTTACGGTTTCTTCAAAGGAATATTTAAAGTCTAATGATATTTGGACAAATGATGTAGTTAATAATGTACTTGGTAATATGTATGGTGCAAAAGAGGTAAAGAAAAGTAATGATATGTACTATTTTGTTACAGATGCAGGGGACTTTTATAAAACTGATAAGCTTAATTTGAAGAACTCTGTATTGTTATTTCATTTTGATTCTGTTTCAGAATGGAAGGTAAAAGGTGATAATGTTATGGTTGTTTCTGGTGATACGATGTATTACTATGATGATGTGTATGGCTTGTTGCCTATTGTTACTAGTAATGAATTTATTTATAACTATAAAAATATTTGTGATTTTTATGTTAAATAAATTATTTATGTAGGAGAGAAGTGATGTGTTTTTAGTATATTGCTTCTTTTTTTATCATAAAATATTAAAAATGCAATAATTTTATTGAAATTATCGCTAGTGTTTGGTATAATCTTAATTGCAACGGGGCTTTAGCCAAGTGGTAAGGCGTGGGTCTGCAACACCCTGATCACCGGTTCAAATCCGGTAGGCCCCTCCATTTAATTTGAAAAGTCATCTGTGCGAATGTGGTTTAATGGTTAGAATACGACCTTGCCAAGGTTGTGATGGGGGTTCGATTCCCCTCGTTCGCTCCAGATTGATAGGAAACTCGAACTTTTCGAGTTTAAGTAATAAATGCTAACTAGAAATAGTTAGTTTTTTTGT